>NZ_JBHSIT010000004.1:0-773861 GCF_042652125.1 Actinomadura gamaensis
AGCTGGAGAACCGGGACCGCGGGGTCCTCGGCCCGGCGTTGACGCAGGTACTCGCGGTGGGGATCGACGAGCGTGGGCCGGTACTGCGGTGCTCGCCGCATCCGTTCGGGCTTGTCGATCCGGGCATAGCGTTTGACAGTGTTCAGGGCGAGGCTCAGCCGACGGGCGCATTCCAGCAGGCCGACTCCCGCCTCGAGCAGGTCATGGACCTGCTGCCATCGCTGCAGGGCGGTGGTCGTTCCGCCGTCGAGTTTGCGCACCCGGGAGGCGGTAGCCCAGCAGCCGCTGTGAACGGCCACTTCCTTCCCGACGGCCTGGGCGAGGTTGTGCCAGATGTGCCACCGGTCACCGACCTGCAGGGCATCGGGCAAGGCCTGGTGGACGGCGTCGGCATAGCCGGCGGCTCCGTCACGGCAGACGATCTCGACGCCCGGGTGTTCACCTAGCCACACCGCGAGGTGTTGGATCTGCGGTCGGGCAGGACATCGACCCGTCGGCGGGTCTCGGCGTCGATCAAGACGGTGGCGTAGGTCCGGCCTCGCCGCAGCGAGAAATCGTCCACGCCCAGCACTCGCGGCGTCTCCACTGCCGGCAGCCGAATCCCCAGGAGGGCCCGCAGCGCGGTGTGGCGGGAGATCCGCACTCCCAGTGCGGGTAACACACGGGCACTGGCCCGGCTCGCTAACTCCCGGACCACCGCGCTGAGCTGGCAGGTCAGGCGGGTGGTTCGTCTTTGGTGACGTTCCAGCACACCGGTCACCTGTTCACGGAACGTCCGCTGAGGACACCGCCAGTCCCGGCAGGCCAGCCGCCGCACCCGCACATTCACCACCACCGGCCGCCCGTCGATCGGGACATCGGTCACGGTCCGCTCGCACCACGCGTGGACATGCGCAGTCTGAACAGCGCATCGCGGGCACGGCACTGGAACCTCCCGGCTACGGGCCCGCACCCGAATCAGCTCACCCTCGTCGATCACATCATCGATGACCAGGCCAGACAGGACCGAAAACACCACATCGACAAGCTGACCGACCTCAAGCATGCCCCAGCGTGACAGGACACCACCGTCCGTTACCACCGAAAGAACGACAGAGCCGAAATCCGTACAGTCCCCTCGCACGCTTTGATCCGTCCATGTGGGAGTCGGCCCCGCGCACGCGGGGATGGTCCGCGCTGGGTGGCGCTGGAGGGGCACCGCACCCGGTCGGCCCCGCGCACGCGGGGGTAATCCGAGGACGCTGACGACCCACTACACCGCGCAGGGGTCGTCCCCGCGCGTGCGGTAGTTCAGAAGGAGCCGACCGACTCGTCGCGCGGCCGCTTGGCCGACCTGCACACCGAGATCGGCCTTGGATGGGCGCGTTGGCCGGATCGACCACGGGCCCGTCTTGCTGGCCTCTCTATACGCGCGACCTCTCGGGTGGACGGATAACGCCCACGTTTGTCCTTCGAGAACAACCATCGCCAATCAGCCTGAGCGCTCCGGTTACGTTAAGTAACTGACTTGCGGTCATCGTTGCGTGGCGACTTCTGCCCTCTGGTGGGCACATCGTGGGCACGGACTGTCAATGGAGATGGCCGACAGCGGTATACCTAGTGGACTGTTGAGCTGGGGAAACGGGAATTTGGGGGACCGCAAATCATGACGTAGTACCGGTCACAGAGAGCTGGTCGGCGGATCCCCGGATCCGGGGGAGCCGATCGGGTTGCGAACCCTCGCAGGGGCGATGAGCACACTCGATGCCCGCCGACCGGCTCTGGCAGATGTACGTGTTGTGAACCCTCGCAGGGGCGATGAGCACGGATGCGCTGGAGCGCTGCTGGGGCCATGTCGTCGGGTTGCGAACCCTCGCAGGGGCGATGAGTACCCGCGCCATCCCCGGCGCCCGCCAGCGCATCACGTTGCGAACCCTCGCAGGGGCGATGAGTACCGGTCGACGTCATCGCGCAGGCCGAGCTGCTCATGGCGTTGCGAACCCTCGCAGGGGCGATGAGTACCACCTGAACAGCGGCAGGCCGACCTAGACCGGCTGTTGCGAACCCTCGCAGGGGCGATGAGTACTGGACGCCCGGCAGTTCCTGGCCGCCGTCCGCGTGTTGCGAACCCTCGCAGGGGCGATGAGTACCCCACAGTAAAGCCGCAGGTGGCGGCCGGTGTGGGCGGAGGTTGGGTGGCGACTTTTGCAGCGATCCGCCGGTTGTGCCATCGAGCCCGGCGTGTCGCTGAAAAATGCTTGATCAACTTTGTTCCGGCGACCGGTAGCTGGTGGGACTTACAGGATATCGGTGGGGGCAGGTTCAGCGGCGCCCCAGGCGTGGCGGATCGGTGTTGTTCCTGGTGGAAAGGTGTAGACGATGACGTTGTCGTAGCTGAGGTCCAGGAGGGTTTCGACCTCTGATTGGAAGCGGCGTAGTTGAGCTGGGCTGACCTGGCCTTCGAAAACGCTCCGCTGGACGTGGTGCAGGTATTTGCGGCAGGTCCGCAGGATGCGGGGGTTGCGTTCGGCTGCGGTGTCGTAGACGACGATGACGTGCACGGCGTGACTTCACCACCAGATCCGGAAGGGTTTGTAGGGAGTGCCTTCGAGGCATCGTCGGGTCAGCGCGAGTGCGTCGAGGTAGAGGAGTTCGTCGTAGGCGACGGCGCGGCCAAGGGTGCGGTGAGCGACGGTGACGGCGAGTTCATCGCGGACGGCCTGGACGGTGAGTTTGCGGCCGCTTTCGCTGAGCATGGCCTGGTTGGTCTCACTGTCGAAGTGGTGCTCCTTGAGTTGGTTTCGTGCGGCCATCCGAAGGATTAGCCGCTCGGCGAACAGCGGTTTGAACATCTCGGAGATGTCGAGGACCAGGGAGTGGCGCTGGCGTTCCATGCTGCTGTGCAAGAAGGCGATGCCGGTGTGCAGAGGCGTCAGCCGCAGTGCCGTGAGGGTTCGGGCGTAGATGATTCCGTTCACGTAACTGATGAACGCGTTGCCGGCGTTCTTGGGTGGGCGGCGGCTGCGACCTCCGAGTTGGAGCCAGTCGGGGAGTTTGGTGTCGAGGACCTCCCATGCGGAACGGCGGAACGTACCCTCGATGCCCATGAGATGGGCGGAGTTCTCGGCTGATTCGAGGCTCTTCTGCAGAACGTCGTATGGGCGGGCGAGGAGTTTTCGGTCGATGATGCGGCGGGCGTTGAAAGCGGTGGAGCCGACGATGCTGCGGGCGATCTGGAGTGCGGCTTCGGGGTTTTCGGCGAGTCGGGCTTGGGCGAGGGCGGTTTCGCCGGACGTGCTGGTTTCGGAGGTGAGAAGTGACCCCGCATAGTCGCCGTAGTAGCTGAGAAGGTGGACGTTGATGCGGTGGCGGTTGAGAAGCGCGACGACGGAGGTGTTGATGTCGGTTTCGGCGCAGGCGACGATGTCGCGGACGTCGGTGATAGGGATGTGGACTTTGCCGGCGGATTCGCGTTCGATGACTAGTGATTCGTCTTTGCGACGGATCCGGCAGGGGCTGGTGAGCCAGTAGGTGCGTGCGGCGGCAGGCATGTCACTCCGTCCAGCAGTAGTCGGTGAAGCTGCATCCGCGGCAGGCGGAGCGGGCCAGGCGGGGCGGCGAGGTGAGGGCCGCAGCGACGCTGAGAATTTCGGCGATGTCGTTCTGCGCTTGTCGGGCGGCTTCGGCTGTGTAGGGGTGGCGATGGGTGCGGCGGGTTTTGGGGTAGTGCAGGATAGCGCCTCGGGCGATGATGCCGATCTGTTCGAGGCGGTAGCAGTAGTGCCGTCCTTGTGCTTGGTCGGCTGGTGTCGGCCGTGTGGATGACTTGACTTCGTGGACCCAATGCTGGCCGTCGATGAAGTCGAGTTTGGCGGCGCCGAGGTCGATGGGGCTGCTGCGGGTATAGGAGGTCTCGTGGACGGCTTCGCCGAGTTTAACGGTGCCGCTCAGGTGTTCGGGGCGGATTCCGCGCAGGTAGAGCCAGAGCTGGCGGCGGCAGTGGTAGAGGTACTTGATGTGTACGCCGCCGACATCGTCCGCATCGATCAAAGGATTTCCCCCGGTTCATAAGAGTGCCGTACATCGCGATGTACGGTTTGCAGGCCGAGACGCGGATCGTACTCGGCGTCGATGATGCGGACTTTGAGATTCTTGTCGTAGGCTCCGAGGCCCATGCACCATCCCGGGAGAGGAATGAGGTACTGGTCGGCATACAGGCGGCCCGTAGTCTTGTCGGCTCCCTGATCCAGGGAGGCCTTGTACTGGTCGCGGTCCGCCGAGAGGATTGCTTCGGTTCCGTCGAACTGCTCGTCGAACGTTTTTGCGAGGTCGGAGCGGTCGTCGAAGGGGTGCAAAAATTCCAAGAAGGCTTGTTCGAACCAGTGCCGGTGGTGGTTCACTTTCTCGGCCCATTCTCGGCCCCAGGGACTGCTGTAGATCTCGTCGAGCCACCCGGTGATGACTTGTTCGTTGATGGTCCGTCCGTCGTGGCGGGTGAGGATGTCCCAGCCGTGCAGGGTGGGCTCGGCTTCGTAGACGCCGTCGGCCCATAGGTCGTCTCCGCCGCCGCGCCGGGTGGAGTAGGCGGGTTGATGGACGACGACCGGGGCGGGGGCCAGCGTGCCGAGCCGGTTGGTTCTGCCGAAGCGCTGGACGAGGGCTTCGAGGTCGGCGGCCGAGGTGTGACAGGCGTCGAGATCAAGGTCGAGGGAGACTTCGAGGGCTTGTGTTCCGATCAGCAGGCCTGGCCGGCGGGGTCTTCCGCTCGCGAAGCGTTCCTGGACGGCGCTTTCGATGGCGGTCCGGTCCATGCGGCGGTACCGCGAGTGCAGGAGGTGCGCGGAGTCATCGCCGTGGAGCTCGACGCAGTAGGGCCCAAGTGTTTGGTGGAGCGTGATCGCATCGCGGACGTTGTTGGCCACGACCAGGACGGACTGGCCGTCGGCGAGCCGTTGGCGTATCTCGTCGAGGGATGGTTCGTCGGTGAGGTGAGCTTGGCGGATGTGGAGCCGGTGGCGAATCGGCGCGTGGTTCTCTGGTGGTGGTTCGACCAGTGCTGTACGGCCGTCGAGGGCACGCGTGACCAGGTCTGCGAGGACGGTGGGCATGGTCGCCGAGAGCACGGCGATGCGTCCGCCGAGGCGGTGCCAGAAGCTCATGATGGCGAGGATCATGCCGAGGCGGCGGGCGTCGTAGGCGTGCAGCTCGTCCAGAATGAAGATCGAGTTGGCGCTGTCGGTCAGGATGCTGGAGTGCGCTGGTCCCGCGAGCGCGCCTCGAAGCAGTTGGTACGGGGTGCCGACGCGCAGGAGTTCGCGGAAGTTCTTGGTGGCTTCAGCGCGGGAATGAGCTTTGCCCGCGGCGTCGACCGGGTCGGTGTCGTCGTCGGGGCATCCCTCGGCGAGAGACCGCGCGAGATGGTACGAGGCTGCTCTGGAGTGGGCGACGCCGATTCCATCGGGCGAGTTCAGATCTTCGCCGAGACGGCCGGTCATGGCGTTGATGCTGGCCAGGTAGGGCAACAGGTAGAAGACGCGGGGATTGCCATTGGTGCGGGCCGCCAGGTCGTCGATTTGGGTCGCCGCCCATAGGAGGACCGCCTCGGTTTTGCCGCTCCCGGTCCAAGAGCGCAGGAGGAGGTCGCCGTTGGTGCAAGCGGCTTGGTGTTGTTGTGGCCGGAGCGTGTGACCTTGGGTGGCTAGCCGTTCTGCCAGGTGGGCGGCGTAGCTTCTGTCCAGAGGGTGGTGGGTGTGCAGCGAGGCGTGCGCCGAGGAGAGGTGGTCGGCCATGGTGACGGCGCCCAGCAGCAGGACGGCCGTTACGCCGCTGGCATCGCCGCGCGGGAGTGGCCATTCCCATCGCTTCATGACGTTCTGGAATAGTTGGTGAGCGGCGTCGGTCAGTTGCCGGACATCGGTTCGCGGTGCGGTCTCAGGGAACGGCAGCCCGTGCCGCCGTCCCGTGGCATGTAGCCACGCCATGAGGTCGACGAGTTGTTCAGAATCGGCGGGGGTGAATTTGCCGGCGAAGTCTTCGGCCTTGTCGTCGCCGTACTGGGTGAGCAGCGGGAGTTTGGACGAACCTTCGAGGCCGGAGGTGAACGAGCGATGGTGGCCGGCGACCGCTGCGGCGACCCAATCACGGTGTTCAGCCGGCAGGTCCGCGAGGAGCTGGTGCACGAATCCCAGAGACAGCACCTCGTGTCGTTCGCCCCAGACGGCCTGCTTCTGTTGGGGAGGGTTACCGATCATGCGCTGGAAGCCGTCCGGCAGCTTCCCGGTGTCGTGGAGCAGCGCGGCGAGCGCCGCCCACGTCCAGAACTCGGTCGGCATGCCCGGGATGTCACCGACCCGGGCGCGGATCTGCTGAACGGCTTGCAGGGTGTTGAGCAGGTGGCTGATCAGCAGCTCACCGGGCACTCCCGGCGTGGTGGAGCTTTTGGCGCGCAGGTCCTTCACGTCGGTGCTCCGCGGGTTCAGACGATCGGTGCCAACTGGTGCGGATGGACGGGCGGGAGCATCGCGACGGCGTAGCCGTGCCTGGTGGCGAGCCCGGTGTGGATTTCGGTGTGGGCGCCGGCCGGGGCGTACCGGTAGTCGTCCCAGGTGAAGCGGGCGCGGTCGTCGGAGATGACAGTCGTCAGCCGCATCGCAGTACCGGCTGCGTTCGGCACTTCGAACGGGACTAGGGAATGGCCCTGGCGTCCGCTGGATGTGGTCAGCTCGATGTGGCGAGTGGCGGCGGCGACCAGGTCCTGGCTGCGGCCGAGTCGAAGTGGCCAGACCGGACGGCGGATCGCACGGGCCCACAGGTCGGTGTCCTCGGTGAGCCATACCGTCAGCGTGACGAGGGCCAGGAAGTCGCGGTCCTTGATGGTGACGTTGGTCGGGGTGCCGGGGCTGCCGAGCGGGTGGTAGGTCTCCAGGTCTTGGCCCGAGCCGGCGGCGTGGAACGTCATGGCGAACCGGGTGTGCAGGGGCACTCGGTCCCATCCTCCGGCGGCGGCGGCGAGCATTCCGCCGACCGTGGACGGTGGTGGGCAGGGCAGCCCGACCTGCAGCCCGTCGTAGAGCGGGTTGCGGAAGCTGACGACCGGAGCGGTGACGGTCACTTCCAGGGCCTCGGGCATGGTGGTGCTCCTTGCAGGCGAGCGGCGCAGATGGCGAAGACTCCCCTCGAAGGGGCGATGAGCGACGCGGTCGCGCTACTGCGGGTCGTCGAACCAGGAGTCGTGGACACCGGCTTCGATTTCGTCGGCCAGAGCGTTCAGCACGGTCCGGGGGTGGCCGAGGACGAGCCGCTCCTCCTTGATCAGGTCGGCGAGGTCGCTGCCGGCACGGTCGCGCTGGCTGCCCAGGAATCCTGGGGCCCAGCCGATGCGGACGGGGCCATCCAGTTCGTCGGCCCACGCCTCGATCTCCTCGCGCAGGACGTCGGCGTCGAAGTACGTCGCCTTCTCGCGCTCCCGCACGACCCTGGTGAACGGGTTGGTTCCGCCCTTGATCGGCGCGAGGATCACCAGGCCGGGCGTGCGGTCACCGTAGTGGGCCGACTGCTTGGCACCGCCCTTGACCATGGCCATCGTCCGCAGGAGCACCGCGACCCGACGGCGCCGCTCGTCGATCGGCAACCGCACGCACTGCAGGTCGCGCAGGACGATCTCGCTGCCGCCCTTCTCGACCACCTCATCGGCCAGGCCGCCGGGCAGCGCGGCCTTGCTGGTCCTGCCGCCGATCTCGAACGTCCCGACGCGCGGCAGGTCGAGGAGCAGGTCACCGGCCAGGTCCGCGGTGTACATCTCGTGCTCGTGGATGACGGGATGCGTTCCGGGCTCGAAGTCGCGGCTCATGGTGCCGAAGTCCATGACCGGCTTGCTCGGCACGACCGAGACCAACGTGCCGGTCGCCAGCACCGTGTCGCGCATGAACGTCTTCGACTCGCCCCTCTTCGCGCCCGTCTCGTCCGCCTTGACCGCGATCATGTAGCCGAACAGGTCGTCGTCCAGATAAAGGTCAGGACGGCCGCGGGTGTAGGCCTGCTGCTTCTTGCCCTCCCCGCTGCGGATCACCGGCGAGGTCGGCTCGCCGGCCGGCAGGCTCTCCCGCAGCCACCGGCGGCCCGCCTGCGCCGACACATACGGGTACCTGGCCCCCCGGCCGACCGTGAACTGCTTGACCATCCCGCGGTTGTCCTCGCCCCGCCCGTTGTTTGGCGCCCCGGCTTTGATCTGCAGGATCTGCTGTCCCACCAGGAACGTCACTGTTCCGCCCCTTCCTCCTGGTCGCCGCCGGCAGCGTCGGCCAGGTCCTTGATCTCTTGGAGTTCGTCCTGCGAGCCCTTCGGCTCCCAACCCGTCTCCGCCAGCGCCTCCAGGACGGCGAAGACCAGCAGCCGCCGCCAGGACCAGGACCGTTCGTCCTCGAACAGCAGCCGGTACTCCTGCACCGGCAGCAGGACCGGCGGGGTGTCCTTGGGCCGCGGGAACAGCAGCCAGTCCACGCCCTTGGAGCGGAACCAGCCGTACAGGTTCCCGCCCTTGCCGTTGGCGCGGATGAAGTCGCGGAACGGGCCCGGACGGCTGTCCTGCCCGAGCAGCGCGGCCAGCCGGCGCGCCAGTTCCTTGATCCGTTCGACGTCCTTGTCGTCCATGGTCAGCACCTCACGGCAGTAGGAGCACAGGAGCGGGGCCAGCACTGTCGTCTCGGCGGGAATGAGAACGGCCGCTGAGATCCGGCTCAGGACGTGACCGATCGCGAAGTCCAGAACTTGCGTCGGCTGAGTGAACGCCCGCTTGGCCAAAAACGCCTCTCCTGGAACCTGCTTGGTCCCCTGAGTCGCGACCAGCGCCGGATATCCGGCGCGACGCTTGGAGTCCTTGTTCGTGGACCGGAGCCATTCGGCGACCGGCTGACTCAACTCCTGAGCCGCGTAGAGCTGCTCCTTGTTGGAGTTGGACAACACGATCAACTCCACACCGGCGGTGATCCGCTGGCTGTAGGCGCGCACCGCTTGCAGCACCCACAGCTCACGCGCGTACGGGCCGGGCTTCTGCTTCTTGGACGGCCCGGCAGAAGCCTGACGCAAGGTCCGGCCAACCGTCGTCGCGGTCATCCTCGCAAGGAACGCATCGTCCCAGGAATGCATCAGCGCGGCCCGACCGCCCGACAGCGACGCGCCATACGGAAAGGCCCACAGGCTGGCGACACACGGGTAGCACAACGGCGTGCCCTCGTGGCCGGGCGCAGTGGTGTTGCGGTGCGCGACGCTCGCCCCCAGCGGAATGTCGACCTTCCCGTACCAGTCGCAGGCCGGCCGCCCGCAGTACGCACACGGCACCCCCGGCCAGCCCGCCGGATCCGGATACGCCCGCCACTCCCGGATCAGCCGCTCTCGCTCCGAGGAAGACTGCTTGCCACGCGCGGTCGGATTCAGCTTCGAGTTCGGCCACAGCAAGTAACTGGCTCCGAGCCAGAATCCGCCCACATCGGTGGCCTTCGCCGCTCGAACTGTCTCCACGAGATGGCCCGTTATCTGGTCGACCGTCTTGAGGAGAACCTCACCCGTCACCTTGCGGGGATGGTCCGCCTTGGCGAGCGCCGCCAAGGCGAACGCCCCCACACGCTGCAACGGACTCGCGGTCAACACCAGGACCCCTGAATCGGCCGAGCCCTTGGACGCAATCGTCCCCGAGACGTCCGATGCGGTGTCAGGCACCGATCCAGCCCATCCCCGTACTGTTGGCCTGCCCCAGCCCCCAGGAGTGCAGCGCCGAAAGCGTCTCCGGCGCGCCGGAAACCATGACCTCGACGCAGGCACCCGGCTTCTTCCCGCCCCCGCCGCTCCCCACCGTGAACGAGCGCTTCGGCCCGACCCACCCGATGTTCTCCAAGGTGACGTCCGGATCCAGACTCAGGGACTCCGCCTTGCGTCGCAGGTTGTTCTGCACGTAGACGTCCCACTCGGGCTCGCCCGGAAGACACCACGCCTGCCGACGCACGCGAGCACCGGACTCATCACGCCCCGAGCTCTTCATCACCACGGGCGTCTCGGTGCGGAAGACCGCCTTCCCGGTCTCGAACTTCGGCGCCTCCACCGGCTCGACCTTGTCGACGATGAACGCGGTCGCTCCCCACGCCAGCACAGGGATCGACGCCAGCGCCTTCGCCCACCCCTCGACCACCGCGATCAGCGGACTCCCGAACTCCACGATCCCGGGACCATCGGTGGCGTACACACCGCGCCGCCGCCGCGCCGCAGGAAACACTGGCGCGCCATACCCGAACGGCACCAGCCCGTGCGGCCCCCAACCGTCCTTGTGAAGAGCCTTCCCCAACTCGGGCGCGCCCCGCTCCAGCAGCGCGTACAACAGCGCCCGGCCAGGAGACAGCACGTCATCCCACGGCAGCTCTTGGGCCCCCGTATGGAAGGTCACTCGCAAACGCATCGCACCCCGTCCTTCCTCGTCCATCGGTAGCGGACAGTGACATGAACCTTCAGCGAGTACAGATGGACGGCCTTTGTCAGACCCGCCTGCAAGCGTGAGTCCCATTTGACTCTCCGCTCACGTCTCGGGACGATACGGACCTCCCGATCGACAAGATGGGCTTCCAATAAACTTGATCACGACATCGCCTGTCCGGATGTGGCCTTAAGCGCAGGGGCAGCTATGCTGACTAGGGAGATCGTCCCGCCCGGACAGCATCCGCCGGGGTCGCAACTGATCGAGTTTCTTGCTGGATACGTCCGCAGACTCGCCCTCATCGCCCCTAAGAGGGGTCACCGCAGTGCTCTACGCATGGCTCAGCCAACGCTGCGACAACCCGTTTTACAGGCCCCGTTTTCAGCAGGACCCCGGGGTCTACTGCACAACCGGAGGGTTGCTGAAAAATCGACCGACATCGCCGGTGTTAACACCTGCTTCACCTGCGGCTTTACTCTGGGTCATCGCCCCTGCGAGGGTTCGCAACATAAACTCGTGGATAGGTAGATAGTCCTCGGGAACGGCCCTCATCGCTCCTGCGAGGGTTCGCAACAAGAACACGATGTCGCCGGGACGTGCGGCGCTGACCTCGCCCTCATCGCCCCTGCGAGGGTTCTCAAGAGCGGAGGGCCGGACGGGAGGGGCCTCCCTCCGCTGGTCTTCATGCCGCGTCGAGGACCGCGAAGACGACCTTGCCGACGTTGCCGGCGAGCGGGCGGACGCCGCAGCGGCAGAACTGGTCCACGATGAACAGGCCCCTTCCGGCCTCGCTGATGGTTTCCGCGCGCCTCATGCTGGGCAGATCGCATATCGCCGGCGGCGGACCGGTCCGGTTCTCCGGCCACGACGAGCACAACATGCGCCTCACCCACGCCGAGTTCGCCGCCACCATGCCCGAGGACCCGCCCGCGATCGCCGCATCGCTCGTCCTGGGACCCGGCGGGCTCGCCGGCGCCTGGTCCCCGCACCCCGACCGGCTCGCACCGCTCACCGCATGCGTCCTGCTCGGCGACACCTCAGAGAGGTCCCGCTATGCACGCCGTAAGCCTCGTCCGGCACGCCGACCGGCACGACCGTCAGATCCGCGCGTTCGGCCGCCACGGGCAGCATCGGCTGCGCGCCACCACCGCGGCCGTGGTCGGCGCCGGAGGGATCGGCTCGCTGATCGCCCAAGGACTGGCGCATCTGGGCATCGGACGCCTGATCGTCGTGGACCCGGACGTCGTCGAGGCGACCAACCTCAACCGCCTCGCCGGCGCCACCCCCGACGACGCCAGGGACGGCACGCCCAAGGCCGAGGCGGCCGCCCGCACCGTCCGGCGCATCGACCCGCGCATCCCAGTCCAGGCCATGACGGAGGGCATCCTGGACACCGACGCCTGGCTGTCACTGCGCTGCGCCGACCTCATCTTCGGCGCGGTCGACGGCCACGCCCCGCGCTGGGCGCTCAACACGCTCGCCGTGCAGTACGCCCGCCCCTACGTCGACACCGGCGCCGAGATCACCCGCGATGCCGCCGGTCCCCTCGACGTCTCCGGCCACGTCACCACTGTGACACCGGGCGGCCCGTGCCTGCTCTGCCTGTCAGGCTATGACCCCTCCGCCGCGTCCACGGAGCTCGACCCGGCCCTCACCACCGCCAAGCGCAACGCCGGCTACCTCCGCGACGACCCCGGCGAACCAACTCCCAGCGTCATCTTCCTCAACCAGGCCATCGCCGGTGTCGCTCTCGGCGAAGCCCTCAACCTCCTCACCGGCTGGCACCAGCCGCGCCCTTACACCCTCATCGACCTGAGCCGTCCCGCCCTCACCCCCATCGACGCCGAACGCCAACCCGACTGCCCCGCCTGCGGCCCCGACTCCGCCCGAGCCGAAGGCGACGCCGCACCCCCACCCCACCTCACCATCCCCGCCCCGCCACCGCCGCACATCTGACCCTCAGCACCGGCAAAGCGCGCGCCCCCGAGGGGCGCGCGCTTTGCCTTTTCATCAAACCGACACAGTTTCCGCCGAGTAGAGCCACTCCGTCTACCAAAAACACAGGTCTCCGCTAACACGAAGTTTAAATCCGATGCGGTTTTGTTGAACGCTGCGACCCTCATGAGATGAACCACCGTTCACTTTGCCGCGTTTCAATCCGATGCGGTTTTGTTGAACGCTGCGACTACAGACCTGGCGATCCTGGCCGCCGATACTCCACAGTTTCAATCCGATGCGGTTTTGTTGAGCGCTGCGACAGTACCTCAGATTATGAGGTCCTGACTTGCAGGTTCGCAAGATCATGCGCCAACCTCCTCGTAGCGATCTCGGCGAGCACCGCGAAGACGATCTCCGATGCAGCGTTCACCCAGGTCAGGGGCCGTTTTGGGGGTGTGCGCCAGCCTCCCTGCAATTCTTGGAATGGTCGCGCGGCTGTTCGTCCATCGGTTGGGGGCATGAGAACACACGATGCGGCCGGGCGCGCTTCGCGGCTGGTCGAGCAGATGGCCAGTGACCGGGTGCTGTGGGCCGCGTGGGCGCGAGTGGCGGCCGGCAGCGGCATGGCCGGAGCCGACGGCGTCACCGCGTCGGTGTTCGGGCGCGAGGTCGGCCCCAGGCTGACGGCCCTGGCGACCTTGTTGAGGCAGGGGCGGTACCGGGCGCAACCGCTGCGGCCCGTCCGCATGGTGCGCGGTGGCAAGCCGAGAACACGGGGCCTGCCCACCGTCTGCGACCGCATCGTGCAGCGCGCCTTCCTCAGCACCTACGGAACGCGATTGAACCCGACCAGCCCGGTCAGCTCCTCATACCGGCCCGGACGGTCATGGCTGAACGCCCTAGAACAGGTACAGCGGCACCGCGATGAAGGGCTCCGATGGGTCCTGCGCACCGACATCGCCGACTTCTTCGCCGACATCGACCACGGACAACCGCTCGAAAGGCTCGCTGCGCGCATCAATGATCCGGACGCCGCCGAACTCGTCCGGGACTGGGCGTGCGCGCCGTGGCTGATGCCCGAAGGGGTCCTGGAGCGGAGACGAGGGCTGCCCGAGGGTGCGCCGATCAGTCCGGCGCTCGCGGAGTTCTTTCTCGCCGACTTCGCCCGCGAGATCGACGGGCGGTCGGGGCGGCTGGTCCGTTACGCCGACGATCTGACCGTCCTGTGCAGGGGCCCGGACGAGGCGATGGCCGCTCTGCGGGACGTGGACAGGGCCCTGACCTCGCGCGGTCTTCGCATCAACCCGGACAAGACCTACATCGCCGATTTCGAGTTCGGTTTCACCCTGCTGGGCTGGCGGTTCACCGGGAACAGCGCGCAGCCGGTGGGCGACGTGCAGGGAGGCCGCTGAGATGGCGTTAATCCACGGCCGCCCGTTCCATGTCGTGGGCACCGGTTGCATCGTCCGGCGCCAGGGCGGACGGCTCGTCGCGCTCAGGGACGGGGAGCTGCGCGCGTCGGCGACGCTGACGCGGATCTCCGAGGTCGTGCTGTCTGGACAGGTCAGGATCTCCACGCAGGCCATGCATGCGCTGCTGTCCCGCGATATTCCGCTGGTGCTGCTGTCGGCGGCGGGGCGTCCGCTGGGCCGGATGGAGGCTCATGGGCGTGGAGGGTGGCGCTTCCGGCGTCTACTACCGGGCGTTCTCCTCCGTGCTCGACTCCGCTCTGGGGTTCACCGGACGCGACCGGCGCAGCGGCGACGTGGTGAACGCGCTCACCAACTACTGCTCGGCTCTGCTCCGCGAAACCGTCCTGTCGGGGCTCCTGGGCGCGGGGGTGGACCCGGTACGTGTCCTTCCTGCACACACCCGCTCGCGGACGTCCCACGCTGGTGTTCGACCTCATGGAGGAATGGCGGCCGGTACTGCTGGATTCCACGGTCCTGGCGCTGACGGGCCTGCGCGCGGTCACCGTCGACGACCTGGACGACGGCCCGGACGGGCCGTGGCTGTCGCCGGGCGCCCGCGGCCAGGCCGTCACCCGGTTCCACGCCCGCCTGTCCGCTCCGGCGCGCGGCTGGCCGGCGCCGCCCGCGCGCCGCACCTGCGCCGACCAGATCCGGGCCCAGTGCATCGCGCTGCGCGCCTGGATTCTCGGCGAGTCCAACGCCTACGAGCCGTTCGCCTGGAGGTGACCCGATGGCAGACCGCATTGCCGGGGCGGTGACGTTCGACGTCGCATCGGACCGCGGACGACGGGCGGTGAACCGGCTGCTGGCCGGGTACGGACCCCGCGTCCTCTATACCGTCTACGAGATCGGCGCCGATCCGGCCGAGCTGGACGACATCGTGCGCCGGGCGGGCGAGCACCTCGAGCCGGGCGACCACCTGCTGGCGCTGCCGACCTGCCCGCGGTGCCGGACCACGCACCGCGGGACAACGGCCGAGACGCCCGCGCCGCTGGGCTGGGTCGTGCCGTGAACGGGTCGGTGCTGATCTGCTACGACGTGTTCAATGACGGCCGCCGGGACCGGCTGCGGGCCGCGCTGGACGAGGTCGCCGACCGGTTCCAGCAGAGCGAATGGACGATCCCGGACGGGCCGCCGCTCGTCCGACCGGTCTGGGTCGCGGACTGACCTTCGAGGCCGTCCTCAATAGGGTTCCGTCAGACTCACCGACGAGACGAAGGCCGAGGCACGCATGCCCGCTCGCATCATCGTCCACCTGGAGCCGACCGGTGCGCGCCCGCCCGTCCCGCCGCCGCACACCGGCCCGGCGGTCAACGCGGCCTTCCTCGCCGCGCTTCGCGACTTCGGCGAGGACGACCTGTCGTCCGCGCTCCACGAGACGCGGCCGCCGAAACCGTTCTCTCTCACTCCGCTGCTGGACGAGCGGGACCGGCCGGCCGGCGCGTCCGGCGGCGTGCGGTTCGAAGTGGGGGTGCTCGTCGACTCGCTGACCGCGCCCATCCTGCAGGCGCTGGCGGCCACCGGGAATGTGCGGGTGGCACGGTGCGTGTATCGGGTGGCGGCCGTCGGGGTGGGAAGGGCCGAGCCGTTTTCGGACCTGGCTGCGGCTGCCCGTCCCGTCGAGAGGTGGACGCTGCGGATCGCCACGCCCGTCGCGTTCTTCACCGCCCGCGAGGAAGGGGTGCGCCGCGTCCGTCCCTTCCCCGAATCCGAATGGGTCTTCGCCGACCTTTACCGCAAGTGGAACGCCTTCGCCCCTGAGGCGGCGCTGGACGAGTCGACCGGCCAGGCGATCAGGCAGAACCTCGAAGTCGCCGACTACCGTTTGACGATGGCCGAGCATCTGCTCAAAGCCGGCGTCCCACCGGCGCGCGGCAGCATCGGCACCATCACCTACCGTGTCGCCGACACCCGCAGGTCGACGCCCGAAGCCCGGGCCGGGTTGGACGCCCTCGTCCGCTTCAGCGCCTACTCCGGCATCGGCGACCGCACCACCATCGGCATGGGCCACGTCCTGCCGCAAGCCCGATGACGACACCCGACGGCTATCTGCGGCGGGTCCGCGCCCGCCCGTACGGGCCGCGGGAGGTCCTGGCCGGCGGCGTCACCGCCTGGTTCCACGGCCCTTTCGCCGTGCTGACCTTCACCGGGGAGTCGGCCCTGACCGTTCGGGCCGACCTCGACGACGGGATCGGCGCCGATCTCATCGAGTTGTTCGCCGCGGCCGAGGCCGAGCGCGGGGCGTGCCTGCCGCGCCCCGAGCTGCTCGCGGGTGAACAGGCGCTCGCCGGTGAACAGGCGCTCGCCGACCGCAGTCCGACCGTGGTGCGGAGCGTCGCCGTGCGGCCCGGCCCGGAGGGGGCGCGGCTCACCGTGGACACCGGCGGCAGGAGGATCGAAGTACCGCTCAGCACGTCCGACGCCGCGCGCATCAGATGGGAGATCTACCGGTGGTCGCATCGCGGATGAGCTGCTCGGACCAGTCCACTCCGGCGGCAGCCACCAGGATCGCCAGCCGCCGCACCAGATGCCTCGCCGACCTGGGAGCGAGCCCCAGGTTCCTCGTCGCCACCGCGACCGGGTCGCCGCTACGGCCCGCGCCGACCGCGCACACCGCCGCGATGACGGCGCGGTATCCGGTCCGGCGGTCCGCTCGCCGCCGCTGATCACCGAGTCTGGCCGACACCAGACGGCACATCGATGCCCGCGCGATCTCCCGGTCCACGGCTGTGTCGAGCCGCTCCTGCGGGTCGGCCACGGGCGCAGCGGGGACCTCGAACGGGGGCCCGCCGATGTTGGCGGCGAAGAACGCGGGATTGGTCCCGCGCAGCGCCCTCAATGCCTCCCCCATCCGGCGGGCCGCGTCCGGGCGCGTCAGACCGTGCCGGTCCCGCAGGTCGTCCGGTACCTCGAACGGTTCGGTGACGCCGCGCCGGACGCGGAACACCGCGAGCACGAGCATGTCCAGCACGGCGGAGTCCGCGCGGAGCGGGGCGGCCCACGCCGCCTGCCGCAGGTCCCGGTCGGGCCGTGCGGACGCACCCCGCCGGACCGCGTCCGCGCGCCGCACCCGCTCCTCCAGGTGACGCAGCGGGTAGTGGACGAGCTGCGCCCGGGCCGCGCGCAGCCACGCCGGTTCGTCGTCGCCCCCTGCGCGCGCGAGCCGCCTGCCGAACGCGGCGGCGTCCTCATCCCGTGCCTGCGGGGACGTCAGATGCCCGCACAGTAGAGCCATCTCCCTGACCGGCTCACCCGAGCGCGTCGCCGGGATCGGCCCGGCCACCGCCGACCGGAGCCGGGCGAATCCGTCGAGCAGCAGGTCGTCGATGGTCGCCTCGCAGTCGGCGCAGCCACCTGGCCCCGCCGGGGCGCGGCAGGCGACACCGGCGTGACGGGCGCGGCACAGCGGCCGTCGGGCGGCGGCGCGCAGCGCCGGGGCCACGAGAGCATGGAAGGCGGCGAACGCGATCGCGTCATCGCGGTCGGCCACGTGGGAGAGGGGCCGCACGGAACCTCCTGAGGCAGCGGAAAACCGGGCCGCCCCGCCAGGTCTGCACCTGGTGGCAGCGGCCTCCTCAGGAGGCGTGGAAACCTCAGAATGCTCTTCGGCCCGAAGCCGTCGAACGACGACCAGTATCCGCAAGCCCGCACTGGCCGGTCAAGGGAGATCCGCCGCCCGGTCGAGAACGGCGCGGATGCCTTCGTGCCGGGTGAAGAGCGTGAGATCGTCGGCTCCGGGACGGCTCGCAGGACCACCCCGCCCACGCCGATACCGGCCGCCACGAGTCCCCCGAACACCCGCCGCAGCGGACGACGCTCCCAGCCGGCCGGGCTTCGAGATCCGCCGGCCCGGCAACCCGGCTGCGCGACGCAGACCCGAGATCATCGCCTCCGAGTGGGCAAAACCCAACATCACCCATCTACGCCCCTTTTTGCGGTCCGGCACGACAAACGCGAGAGCAAGCCGACAGCCTTCAAACCCAATCTCGATGCGGTTTTGTTGAATGCTGCGACAGCGGATCCCCATGATCGTCAATCACATGGAGTTTCAACCCGATGCGGTTTTGTTGAGTTCTGCGACAGTACCTTAGACTATGGGTGTCTGATCTGCGGGTTTGCAAGATCATGCGCCAACCTCTTGCCGAGCCCCCCGGCGAGGTCGTCAAGTCGATCTTTGCGGCGACGTCACCGCAATTCAGAGCGTGTTTGAAGGGTGTGCGCCAACCTACAATCGGGCGGGAATGGGCTTGGCGGCGGCCGCCGCATACGTTTCCCGGGGCGCCAGAGGGCTGCGGGCGGTCATTTCTCCTCGTCGTAAGTCGGGAGCGGCGCACGGCTCTCGGCTGAGGGAAGGGACCGGCCACGGCCTCTGACGGGGGTACCCCTGTTGGTCTTCTCGTTGGCGACGAACCAGGAGTAGGAGCGGCCGCGCGGGTCCGGCGGCATCGGTGCGCCCCCTTTGAGGCCCTTGTAACGGGCCCGGGGATAGTGGACGGGCAGGCCGGGCACTCCGGCGGCCGCCGCGAGGAACGCATCCCTGACGTGCCGCAGGTCGTCGTGCTCAAGAAGCCTGTCGAACGCATTTCGGCAGCGGTCCTGGAGCTGGTGTTGCTCTGCGCTGTCGGAGGGCAGTTGCGCGGAAAGGCTGCGGTAGTAGTCCGCCCATCTCTCGCTGTTGTGCAGATCCGTGCCGTCCTCGCCGATATCCAGGCGGACGCTGCCGAATCCGAGGGGCTTGCCGAGGCCGAGGCGGTGGAAGTGCCCCGGAGGAAGGGTCAGCAACCACAGAAGTGCACCCAGTTCCGTTTCATTCAGGTCCTTGATGTGGATGGTGAAGGAGAACTTCTCCCCCTTGTTCACCCAGCCGCCGATGGATCGGTTCTGGTTGTCACGCTGCTCGCCTCGGGTGAAGAAGGCCCGTCCACCGTTGACCATGCGGGGGTTCTTCTCGTTCTCGGCTTTTCGGGGGCGGCGGTACTCACGGAAGTGGCGAGGACCGCCGATGGGCTGCTGGGACGGGTCCTGCCCTCCCGCCGTTTCCTTCCAGTAGTTCTTGCTGTTGGCGACTTCCGCGTGGTGCCAGTAGACCTTGCGTCCGCGCAGGCCGCGCTCGGGCCCCTTGAAGATGTCCTCCTTCGGCACGCCGTCGGGAATCGGTTCGTGCGGGCTGTCCGGGCTGTCCGCCAGGTAGAAGCGTCCTTGGCTCGGCTTCGGCTGTCCCAGGACGGCCAACGGCAGTCCCTCGTCGCCGAAGCGCGTGACCGCGTCGGCTTCGGAGCGGGCGCAGGTGACCGGTCCGATGCGCAACCGGCCCTTGTAGGAAGAGGAGCGGGTGGCCGAACCTTTGGGGGCGACCCATCCGAAGACCCGGTCCGCCGGCGAGGATTCGTCCAGGCGAGGCGCGGGATGCAGGGATCCGGGGAGCATGTCGCGCGGTGTGCGCGTGGAGGTGTCACGCGGGATGAGTACGGGGAAGAGGCCCAGAACCTCGCCGTCCACGATCTCGGCGTAGCAGAGGGAGCCGGGCTTGAGTTCGGCGCGTTCGCCGTCCCAGATCTGCGGGCTCCAGGCGAGCTTTCCGATCTCGTCGGAGATCCATTCTCCCGGTCCGTACCGGCGGCCGTTCTCCTTGCGTTCCTCGATCTCCTTCTTGCTGTGCACGGCAGGGTCCCGATAGCTGTTCATCAGCTCTTTCCAGCGGCTGACGCCGCCTTTGCACGCCTTCGTGACGGGTTTTCCGGTGCTGAAGAAGAGCCTTTCGTGTTCCTTGCCGACGGCGTTGCGCCCGGTGATACAGACGATCCCAGTCACGACGTCGGTTTCGGCGTCGTCGGCTCCCCGGGCAGCGGGTGGTTCCCCACCGCTCCGCGTCATGGGAATCATGGATCTCACGGTCCATGGTCCGGGGAACTTGTTGCCCCTCTTGGGCACAATGAACTGCCGGCCGATCCGGGCCCGGACGACCTGGCCGTGCTCCGGTTCGCTTCCGTCGGGATAGGTGACCGGGTGGGCGCCGTATCTCGGTAGCCGAGCCGGCTGGAAGATGTCAACTGTGACCACATCGTTCTCGGCATCGACCTCGTGGACCCGGACCGGACACATTTGCCGGGCGTCATCGGCTGCGCGGCGCCAGCCGAGGGCGCGGGTGTTCGGCCCCTGCCGGACGTCGAAGACGCCGAACCGGGAGTTGGTGACGGCCTCGTACGCCGAGCGCAGCATGCCCTTGACGGACGTCGAGGGCAGGTGCGGTCTTCCATCGCGGGTGAGGACGGGGTAGAGGAGGTGGTCGTCGCCGGTCGTCTCCGCGCGGGCGGTGTCGAGGAGCAGCAGCGGGGTCTGGACGGTGAGCGTCACGTCGATCGTTCCGGACCAGCGCTCTTCGTCCCGGTGGAGGCGGTCGTGCCCGACCGGTGCACGGTCGGCCAACTCGTCCGGCAGGTTCTCGCGCGGGTAAGCGGGGACGAACGTATAGGGGTTGAGGAAGTCGTCCAAGCCTGGCTTTTCGGGCATCAGGAGTCCTTTGGGCGGGACGGGGCGATGGTGTGGAAATGGGTTGGGCGAAGCGCGAGCAGCCACACGCTGTGGACCGCCCGGTTGGTCCCTCCTGCGGGTATGGGGAAGACCGGGCGTCGGCCTCGTTCCGCAAGCGACCGCGCATCGTCTGATCGAGGCTGCCTGGTCAACACAGGTCCCCGCCGAGTACTTCGAGTTGCTCGCGGAGGTGGGTGTAGCGGGCGACGAGGTCCGGGCCGGGCTCGGTCTGTCGATTGCGCATCCGGCCGAGTCGCTGGAACACCTCGATGGAGCCGTGCAGCATGTCGATGACTGTTGCGGGTGCCGGCGGCGTGTGTGACAGTTTCCGTCCTTTCATTCCGGACGCCTGTCGGCGTTTCTCGTCGCGGAGCCTGTCGAGGAGATGGGAGTAAGGGCTCTCGTTGCGCTGATTGTTCAGTTTCTTGAGCGCCGGGAAACGTTCCCGAAGGATCTTCCACGCATCCCAGTCGAAGAGCCCCGGCCGGAGCACTTCGACGGCCGTGTAGCAGGCGGGCCACGGCTCGCCCGCAAGGACGGGCGCGATCAGTTCCAAGCGGCGGCAGGCGAGGGCGCAGCGGGCGCCCGTGTTCATCGTGGGATCAGCGTGGCCGTACAGGTCGTGGTGGAACCGGGCGGCGGCGTCGCGGGCATCGGCCAGGGCGGGGGAGCCGTTGGCGAGCATCTGCCAGGCCGTGCGGGTGTCGAGGCGACGTACGGCAGCGGACGCGAGCCGGGCGAGGGACCCGTCCATGCCGAGGCGGCACAGGGCGAGGCCGGCTTCGTTGATCACGGTCCGCAGCGCCCGGTCGCGGCCGAGTTCGGCGACGCGCAGCGGGCACGCCGCGTCCAGGGACCATTGGACGCCCGCGGCGACCATGCCGTTCACCGTCACGGGCTTCCCGGAGTTGATGACGAGGAGGACCTCGTCCACGTCCCGCAGACTGGTCGAGCCGTACCGTCCTGTGGGTTCGGCCTTGCCGAGTTCGGCGAGGAGCTCGGTGTTGATGTCGGCGGCGTCGCCCGGAGCGGTGGAGAACGGGCCGAGGACGGCGGCGTCGAGGCTGCCGGCGGGGGCGGTCGACCGGGCGAGCGTCACCCAGGCGCGGGCGCGCTCCATCGTCTCGTCGCTGGCGAGCAGGCGCAGCCTGATGCGGCCGGGGCGTGCGAGAGACCCGCGGCGCTGGGATGCCCAGCCGATGACTTCCCGTACAGCCGCTTGGCCCGCCCTGTCGGCCGGGTCGTCCTTGGTGACCTTGCCGACGCACATCAAGACCAGGACGTCGCCGGTTCCCAGGACGGGCCATGCCGTCAGGCCGCGCTTTCCCAGCAGGCCGGGAACCAGGTCGCTCGCCTCCCACTGGTCCGCGTTGGCGAGCAGCGAGCCGGGCAGGCGGCGGGCTCCCGGCGGGGCGAGGTGCGCCTCGTGCGAGGCGCTCCGCTCGAAGAAGTCGAGGAACTCGGCGTCGCCTATCAGCGCCGCGTGCCGCGCCCGGGGCACCGGCACGAGTCGGCGGCGGGCCTCCTTGATCTGGCTCGCGCCGCCGCGCCTTTCCGGGTCGCCGAGGCTCCTCGCGAGGTCCTCGATCACCCTGCGCGCCGACGCGGGGACCGCGGCGGCCTCCTTGGCGGACGGGCTGCTGATCCGATGGGTGAACCAGGTGCGCAGCAGCGCGTGGTCGAGGGCCTCGCCGCGCGCGAGGCGTTCGTAGAACGCGGCCTGCACGGTCGGCCACAGTTCAGTGAGCTTGCCTAGTTTCCCCTGGTCGAGGCCCGGAATGGGCGTGGTGTCCTCGGCGGGACCGATGTCGGCGCGCTGGCGTGCGGCCAGCAACCGCCAGATGTCGGCGTTGGACGGGTCGACGGCGGCGAGTTCGTCCCAGAAGCGGTGTCGCAGGAGCCAGTTGCGAAGCGTGTCGCGCGGGTCGATCAGGTCGCGCAGACGGTAGGCGGCGGACGGTTCGTCGACCGGCAGGAGGGTCATCGGTACGCCGGTCTCGATGCCGGCGAGCAGGACGCCCGCGCCAAGGGCGTAGGAGCCGCTGCCGGACGTCAGGAGGCATTCGCCGTCGGCCAGTGCGGTGAGCGCGGTCTTCAGGGGGTCGACGCTGTGGCGGACGGTGGGTTCGGCGACCTCGACGATGTGGAGCCGGTCCTTCGGGAACGTCCGGCCGCACAGGCCCTTGGCGGAGCACAGCAGTTCCCCCATCCGCCGCGCGTGTTCCACGAAGGGCTGCTGCGAGGGGCCGTGGAGGTTCGTTGTTCCGATGAGGAGGAGGCCGCTGATCTCGGTGCCGGTCTCGGTGAGGCCGTCGAAGACCTTGTGCAGTGGCCTGCGGTCGTCCGGGCCGCCGTGGAAGTCGATCGGTGCCGGGGACGCCGCCAGCGGCGGCCAACCGAGATCGCCGCCGCCGACCGGGTGGATCAGCAGCGGCGGCGGTGCGCCGGTCGGGTCAGTCCTCGCGTTCGTAGACGTCGAGATCACGTCCTTGGGGGTCTCCGGCGGCGGAGGGGAGGGAGCGGCCCCGGTCGGGTCCGACTTCCTGTCCTCGCCCCTCTCGTTGCGGAGTCGAACTTGTTGCAGATCTCGGCCGAGGTGGGATTGGGCGGCTTGTCTGCAGTCATGCCTTCTCCCTGTGCGGTGCGGAGACCTCGAAGGACAGCAGGCGTTCTTCCGCGATGTAGGCGTTGCCGTGGACGGGCTCGCGCGCGATGTACTCGCGGGTCGTGAGGGCCACGCGGTCGCCGCGACCGAACTCCCCCGGGATCCGCAGGGTGCCGATGCGTTCGGTGGTGAGCGTCGTCCAGCCGTCCGACGCCTCGACGACCCTGCCCCACAGCAGGTAGCCGCCGGTCTCGGTGCCGACGGCCTCCAGCCGCCCGGCGTCGGGGAAGGCCGCGGGCAGGGCCGCCGGGTCCTCGGTCAGGACGACGGTGCGCCCCGGGTCGTCGGGACCGCCGAGCCAGCGCAGTTCGGTGCGCTCGTCGAACACACGCGCCTCGAAGACACCTTCGGGCGCGGCGCGGCGCGCTTCGGCGGCGGTGACGACCTCGTACCGCCACGGCGTGGTGAGTAGCGCGATCCCGTCCGGGGCGTGCCGCATGGCCTCGGCGAAGGTGAGGCCGTCGCGCGCCGCGACGTGAAGGATGGTGCCGGTCATCGCGGGCTCCCCACGTATTCGCGCCATGCGGCCGCCAGCCTGTCGTTCCGGAGGGCGTCCGCGAGTGCCGTGCCGGGTGTCCAGCCGTTGCCGGAGAACTCGATCCCGGTGATCGTGACGTCGCCGAATCCCCGGTTGACCATGCCGCCCAGCGGGACGCGGCGCTGCTCCAGGTCGCGCAGGACGAGCAGGAGCAGCGCGAGCGCGACGTCCCGGTCGTCGCCGAGCCTGGTCAGGTCGACGGTGAGCCGGATCGGTTCCCAGCGGACGCCGTGCGGTTCGAGCACGCTGAACAGCAGGTGCTCGGCGGCGCCTCCCGTCCAGCGGTCGATGGCGACGTGGTCGGCCTGGTCGAGACCGCGCGCGGCGAGCGCGTCGCGCACCGCGGGCGGCAGCGCTGGGCGAGCGCCGTCACCACCGCTGTTTCCCCCGCCGTCCGCGTCGCCGTTGCCATTCGGCGCACCGTTCACGACCAGGTCCCACACGTCGGCGGGGACGGTCGTCTCGCTCACGCATTCGTGGACGGTCACGGCGCCCCGTCCCCGCGGGTGAGCGGACGCGTCACCGTCCGGTTCGCGGCGGGCCGCGCCGAACAGCATGCGGACGGCGTCCAGGCCGTCGAGCTGGTCGAGGAAGGCTTCGGCGTGGTGCCGCGCGGCCACGACGTCCCGTGCGCCGTCCTGCATCGGAGGGTGCGGGGCGTCCAGGCCGCGGGCGGTGCGCTCGATGAATTCGGCGTGGGTGCGCAGGGCGCCCTTGATGGAGCTGCCGCTCAGCGTGAGCGTCAGCGCGTCCGGCCCGATCTCCGTGGTCAGCGGCAGCGTCTTGATCGTCGCGCCTTCGCCGGCGGCCCTGACCATGACGGGCGCGTCGGGTCGCCACCGCAACCGCACGGTGAGCAGCTCGCGGCGAGCAGGCAGATCGGCGGCGCCCGCGTTCACCTTCGTCTCGTCGAACACCTCCGGTTCGCCGCCGAGAAAGGCGAGCAGGCCCGCGCGGCCGGTGAAGTCGTGCTCGTGGACGTCCAGCGGCGACGGCAGCAGCGTCACGATGCCGAGGCCCTTCCCGTTGGCGGCGCCGAGACCGATCTCCTCGGACTTCAGGGCGCTCAGCAGCGCGTGCAGCCGGGCGCGGTCCCGGTCGAGGTCGGCCTCGGTCGTCTCGATGTCGACCTCGAAGGACAAGTAGCGGCCGGGCGGGACGACGGTGCGCGCGTACAGGAAGCCGGACGCGGCGGCGCCGGTGACGCGGTCGATGCCGACGCCGTGGACGACGGGCAGCATGCGGGACCCGAGCCGGTCGTTGGGGATCCCGTCGCCGTCGGTACTGGTGGAGGCGGTGATGATGGCGTCGCGGACGATGATCCGGCTGGCCTGCCCGGAGTCGGGTTCCCCGTCCCGGATGAAGCCCCATAGATCGTCCAGCGTGTCGGTCTCGGGGTGGGCGCCGCGCATCCAGGTGCGCAGGGCTCCGGCGAGGCTGGTGCCGGGCACGTAGACGCGGTCCTGCCCGTCCACGGCGACCGGCAGCGCCTCGGCCGGGTCGAGCGCGATGCCGCCGACGTGCAGCGGGGTCTGGGTGCGCAGCCAGCCGCGCACCCGGAGCCGCCGGTCCATCGGGCGGCCCCTCGCGGGCGTCATGTGCGGGCCTCCTCGGGGTGGGCTTCGGGGTGGGCTTCGGGGTGGGCTTCGCTGCGGGTGTGGGCGGCCAGGCACGCGGTCAGCAGCGACCGCAGCGCGTCGGCCCGCAGGTCACGGCGCAGGACGTCCAGACCTTCGGCGGTGAGGACCAGTTCGGCCTGGTCGGTGAACCCGAGCGTTTCCCACACGTCCCTTTCGATGAGCAGCGCGCGGATCGCGGCTGTCGCCTGCGGCGCGTTCCAGCGTCTGGTGAGCGCGGTGATACGGGCGCCGAGCCGAGCGGGCTCCTCGTCCAGGTGGTCGAAGAGGCGGCGGAGCGCGTTCAGCCGGGTCGCGGAAAGCTCGACAAGGGGGCCGAGGACCTTGCCCGGGTGGGCCGCCCGTTCCTCCGCGAGCCGCCAGATCTCCGTGCGCCACGCAGCCGTCTCGATCAGCCGGGCGCCGGCGTGGCCAGGGTCTGCAGAGGACAGCAGGAGTCTGGCGGGACGCGGTGTCTCGGACGGGTCACTCGGCGCCTGGTCGCCGCCGGTCCCCGGCGGGACCCCGCCCGTGACGAGCGGGTCGTTGATGCGGATGCGGCCGAACCCCTCGCCGCGCCGTTCACCGATGCCGGACTGTTCGACCGCCGCCAGGACGTCCGCTCCGACACGACCTTTCCCGACCTCGAACGTGAGGCAGCCGCCGGCCGCGAAGCCGAGGAGCGCGGGTCTCGGCAGGCGCCAGCCGCGGTGCCAGGAGTCGGTCCGGGCGATCTCGTATCTGGTCGGTATCCGGCCGGGCTCCCGGAGGACTGGTTCGAGCTCCACTCCGTCCGCACCGGCGGCGGCGAACGCCCTCTCCAGGAGGCGCGCGAAGTCGGCAGGGTCGTCGCTTGGGGCGAGCCACGCGTCGCGGACCAGGACATCCGACAGCAGCCAGACGCGCAGCCGGTCGCCGCTCACGACCGGCGCAGCCTCGTCCGGCACCGTCTCGT
The DNA here is from genome assembly GCF_042652125.1 of Actinomadura gamaensis. Taxonomy (NCBI): domain Bacteria; kingdom Bacillati; phylum Actinomycetota; class Actinomycetes; order Streptosporangiales; family Thermomonosporaceae; genus Actinomadura; species Actinomadura gamaensis. The sequence continues at coordinate 26,154 of NZ_JBHSIT010000004.1, forward strand.
CCGTTCTGTCGAGGGGCTCGGCGGTGACGGAGATCAGGCCGTAGTCGTCCTTGCGGGACCTTCCGAGCCGCCACTGGCCGCTCAGCTTCTCCCACCATCCCGCGTCCAGGATGCCGCGCCGGACCCGGACCTCGGCCGCCAGCACGGTCCCGGATGCCAGCGCCTCGTACGCGTAGACGCCGCCGAGGGCCTGGGTGGGGCGCTGTGACGTGTCCTCGATGGTGTTGTGCATCCTGAGGACGAAGCCAGGTGTCTCGACCGTCACGTGGGCAGCGCCGCCGACATACCCGTTACGCACCCGCTTGAAGGCCCGGCCCTTGGGGACGCCCTCCACCGCCCGGTTGAGGTAGACGTCCTTCTTGTCCTTGTCGCGTTCGAAGACGTGTGGGACGGGACGTCCGGGCAGCCCGTCCACCTGCGGAGTGGCCGGGGTCACCACCAGGTCCCCGCAGCGTGCCGCCGCGGCGGCGGCAGGCGAGTCCAGCCGGCGCAGCACCGGCCCCAGCAGCATCCAGCCGGGGGCGTGGTCGCGGCCCTGCACGAGGTTCCCGACGGTGCGGTCGTGGGCGAGCAGCGGCGTCTCCAGGGTCATGTGCAGGACGGCGCCTTCCCATCCGCCGTCCGCCACGTACCGCTCGGCGGAGTCGGGTCCCGGCGGTTGCTCGGGTTCCGGCGGCGGCACCGGGTCCGCGGTCCAGCGCTCCAGGTCGCCGACGCTCGGCGGCAGGCCCGCGCCGCCCAGATCGAGCCGGCACCGCCCCGACCCGCGGCGTCGCTTGGCGCCGATGCCCTCCACCAGGCGCGCACCCGCCCACAGCAGAGCCCGGGCGCAGCCGAGCTGCTCCTCGGACAGCTCGTCCGACAGTTCCGCCGTTCCCTCCAGCGTCATACCGCCGCGCGCCATCTCGTCGAAACGCAGCATGTCCTCCCGCGCCGCGCCGGTCACCGGATCATGCGCGACGCCCGGCTTCACGAACGTCGCCGCGTCCACGAGGCGCCGGTTCCGGGCGACGGCGGGACCGAGACCGCCCGGCACGCGCAACGGACCGAGATAGCGGAGTGCGGCGGGACGCGGATGCCCTGCGGAGCGCACTGGTGCCGCGGCCGCCTCGGCGCCGGGGAATGCCGGCTGGTACCCGAACAAGTAGTCCACCCAGTCATGCCAGACGCGGCGGTCGCCGCCCTTCCCATCGAGGGCGCGGGCGGCGATCTCGCAGCCGTCCCGCCAGACTCCGTTGAGCGACTTGGCCGGGACGAACGGAAGCCGGTTCTCGTCACGAAGTACCTGCCGGCTGAGGCGACCGTGCTGTCCGGTCCCGGCACCGATGTGCCAATCGCTCAGCATCCGCAACGTCAGGGAAATGGTGTATCTCATACCCGCTCCTTCGAGGAGAGGAAGGGAGCGGCGTTCAAGGCGTCCAGAAGGCCGGTGCGGCGGTACCGGCCGTCATGCCAGAACAGCGAACCGTCATCGGCGAGTCCCTCGACCGCATCCTCGCCGAGCCATGTGGACACCATTCTCAACCGCGCGTCCGCGGCCCGGTGCCCCCGGAACAGGGCGGACCGCAGTTCGTGTACCTGCCCGGCCGATATCACGCGGGTCCCGTCCCGCGTGTCCGTCAGGGCGGCGACACGTCTTTCCAGGTCGTCCCAGTGCCGGTGCCGCGCCCACTCCGCGTCTTCCGCTTCTCCTACGATGTAGGGCTGGCCGGTCAGGCAGGTGCCCTCGTCGTCGAGGGTCTGCTGCTTGCGCAGCCGCTCCAGGTCGGCGAACGCGCTCTCGAAAAGGACATGGAACGAAAGGGCGCTCCTGTCCTGGCCCAGCTCCTCCTTCACCGCCTTCGCCTCAATGGTCAGTTCCTCGGCGAGCTGGACGGCGCTGTGGAACGGGTAGGCGCGCTTCACGATCGCCACACCCGCGCACGCGCCCAGCCCGTTCAGGTCTTCGATGTGTTCGAGCGCTCTGCAGACCGCTTCGTCGGTGTTGGCCAGACGAGTGAACTCCTCCAGGTAGCGGCGGGCGAACGGCAGGGCCAGTTCCCCATCGCAGACCACGGTGAGATCGTCGCCACCGAGAATGAGCGGAAGAACCGGCGGCTCCGGCGTCCGCGCCGACCATGCGCTGTCGCGCAGCATGCCGAACGCCGACCGGAAAGCCTGCCGGGCGCTTTCGTCCACGCCTTCGGACAGCCCGCGCAGCCGCCTGGTGTACTCGTCCGCGCGCTTGGTTCCACTGCCGGACGCGAACCCCTGGAAGATCCTCCCCATCCCGTTGCCGTCCGCGTGGACGACCGCGACCCACTCCGCCTTGTCGTTCAGGTGGTCAACGACCTCGAGGAGTTTCTGGCGGGCCGCCCCCTTGCCTTCCTCGTCATCCTCGTCGCACAGGCCCATCTCGACGGCGAGCCGCAGCAGCGCCGGACCGAAGGCGTCCAGCTTCGCCAGGCTCGGCGCCGAACGGGCCTCCGGTCGCCGGTCGCCACCGAACTCGACGACCCGGCGGGCGGGAAGACCGCTGGACCCGCACCGCGCCGCGATCGGCACTCCCGGGAACCGCAGCCTCGGACCACGCCTCTTCGCACGCGCCACCGCGAGGAGCTCGCGGGCGTCCGCGATACCGTGCGCGAGTTCCTGCGCGTCCCCCCACTCGATCGCCTCGCCGACCGCACCGCACACGTCCAGCCCCGGCGCCTCCCGCAGCGCTGCCTCGGTGATGACGCCGACCACCCGCCTGCCCGTCTCCTGGTCTCTGACGAGCATCGTCACGCCGCCCGCGTTCGCGGTCACCACCTCGACGCCGTGCTCCTCGACGCGCCGCCGCCGGGCGTCCGGCCCCGACACCCCGACCGCCGCCAGGGCCCTGTCCAGCCATTCGCCCTCGACACGGGTGATCAGTTGCGACGCGCCGACATTCTCCCGCCGCTTGTTCGAGCCGAAGATGTAGTTCTGGTTGCCCGCCGTGCTCAGCACCACCGCGTGCACCTTCACCCCGGCCCCCCTTCACGTCCACCGCATTGACACCGGGTACTGATGGACGAACCTCCACGGACGTCCAGAGCGGCATGCTAGGGGCGCCGACCGACAGCACCGCGACCAAACCGCCGTATCCCCCGATGACCGACTCCGGCCGACCGCCACGCTTCCTGCTCGCCCTTCCGCTCTTCCCAGGAGGTGACTGAGGCGGGGCAGGCCGCGGGCCTGCGACGGCGGAATGACCTGCTCATCGCGGCCCCGCGTGACCGGAAACGGACGGGATGCAACGGCCGTCCATCAGTACGTTGTGCCCCACGACGGAAGAGAGGCTCGCAGTGTCCGAGACCGTGAACGCACCGACGATGACCGTCGTCGGCGGCCCATCCGCCACCCCCTCGGCGGCCCGACGCCTGGCCGAGGACGGCGCGGTCTGGAGCGGGCTCGGCGGGGTCCTCGCGGGCGGGTTCGGCATCGAAGCCGCCAAGTCGTTCGTGACCGATCAACCGGCCGGACGCTGGTGGCTCGTCCTCGGTTGCCTGGTCGGGCTCGCCCTGATGGGGGTCGGCGCCTGGCTGCGCCTCCGCAAATCGGCCAAGACGCAGATCGGGCTGGTCGTCACCGCAGCCGATCCCGTCCGGGGCGCTCGGCGAGCCGAACTGCTGGACAGCAAGGCGGTCGAGTACAGCCGGGAGAACACCGTCACGGTCAAGACGCACCTCACCCTTCCCGCCACACATCCCTGGCCGAAAGAAGGCATCGACGCCCTCGCCGACGAGACCCTCGCCGCCGCAGGCATCGCCGAACGCCTCGTCACCGGCGCGGCCCGCATCAACGTGATCCCGACCATGCCCCTGCCGGCCGCCTTCCGATTCGGCGCCAGGATCGGGCACACCCACCCCCGCGAGATCGTCGTCCACGCCATGCGCCAGCAAGACGGCAACCCCTCCTACTTCCCGGCCACCAGCCTGCGCGAGAACCCGCTCACCGCCGAACCGCTCATCGCGGAACCGGTGGAGAGCATCGAAGGCGGCGCTCCGTCCCGGGCCGCCCTCGCCGTGGACCTGCAGAACCTCGGCCCCGACTTCGTCCAGCCCGTCCGCACCGCATGCCGTCGACACGGCATCGGCACCCTGCTGCTCTTCCGCCGCAAGACCGCCGGCCCCTTGGACGAGACCGCCGAGACCTACACCGCAGTCGTCGAACAGATCTGCCGCGCCTGGCGGGACGCCCCACTACCGTCCGCCGCCCGCACCGGCCGCCACGCCGCCTTCCTCACCGGCCCGGTAGCCATCTCCGTCGCCCTCGGAGCGCGCCTTGCGAACATCCAGCCCGACCGCTGGACGGCCTTCGTATTCGACAACACCTCCAACACCTACGAACCCTTCCCCGCCGAAGTGACCTAACGACCCCCTCGCAGGGATAATGAGCACCCTGCTGGAATTACAGTAGCGGGGCGATTTCGGGTTATTGCACCCCTCGTAGAGGCGATGAGGACCTGATGGTGGTGGCCACCGAGCATTTCTTCCCTTACGCGTTGCGAACCCTCGAAGGGTCGACGGGCACCTCTACCTGGCCGGATGTCTGGACGTCCGAGGCGGCGGCAGGTACCGACCCAACTGTCAGCACTGTTGGCTGCCCGAGGCCCCAGTAGTGCAGGGTCGAAAGCGTCTCCGGCGCACCGGACACCACGACCTCGACACAGGCGCCCGACTTCCTTCCACCTTGGCGTGACGGGCATGGTGGGTGAAGGTGTCGTTGTCGGCGATGCGCAGGCGCTCAGTCTCCAGGATGCGAAGGCGCACGGTCTTGGCGCGCTTCGGTGGAATCGACCATGGTTCTCAATGGCGGTGGGCCGGATGCCCATCGTTGCTCGAGCGGTGACGGTCCGGGGCCGCGACCGTGCTCCCACCAGCCTTGTAGCCTCTTCAACCATCCAGTCTACGGACCGAGTTGATCAAGCATTTTTCAGCGACACGCCGGGCTCGACAGCACAACCGGCGGATCGCTGCAAAATCCGCTTTCGGCGGGCCGGCCTTCCCTCAGCGCACCTGCGGCTTTACCGTGGGGTCCTCATCGCCCCTACGAGGGTTCGCAACTGGGTGCCGCAGTCCAACTGCCGGACACTGCGCCAGTCCTCATCGCCCCTACGAGGGTTCGCAACGTGCCGGGCTGCCGCGTCCCGCCTCGACCTTCGCCCAGGTCCTCATCGCCCCTACGAGGGTTCGCAACTGGACGGCGTAGACGAGCGTGTACATCCCGTCCGGCTGGTCCTCATCGCCCCTACGAGGGTTCGCAACGCCCATTCGGAGACGATCGGCGCCGCTTCCGCCAGCGTCCTCATCGCCCCTACGAGGGTTCGCAACAGCCGCAGGACTACGAGACCATCACGGACTGAGGGTTGCGTCCTCATCGCCCCTACGAGGGTTCGCAACGCCGCAGCAGGTCGTTGGGGTCCTGGAGGGGGCCCCTACGAGGGTTCGCAACCGGTCGGTGGTTCCGGTGCACGGCCAGGTCATCCCGGTCCTCATCGCCCCTACGAGGGTTCGCAACCCGCCGAACAGCACGTTGTCGGGGACGACGACGGCGGGTCCTCATCGCCCCTACGAGGGTTCGCAACATGCCGAGCATCGCCAGCCACCCCACCAGCGCACCGTCCTCATCGCCCCTACGAGGGTTCGCAACTCGCCGTCCAGGGTCCGGGCCAGCAGTGTTCTCAGGTCCTCATCGCCCCTACGAGGGTTCGCAACGGCAGCACCAGCGGCCCGTCGTACAGCTGTCCCGCGGTCCTCATCGCCCCTACGAGGGTTCGCAACAGCCACACGGCGCGGTCCGCCGACGCGGGCACGAGGTCCTCATCGCCCCTACGAGGGTTCGCGACATGACGATCAGCAGGCCGGGCCGCTGTCTGGAGGGGACGGTCCTCATCGCCCCTATGAGGGTTCGCAACGAGTCCAACCCCGTACCCTCCCGTGCCCTGTCGGGTCCTCATCGCCCCTGAGAGGGTTCGCAACCTGCCACGGCGAGCGCGGTGTTGAAAAGAGATCGCCGGTCCTCATCGCCCCGGCAAGGGTTCGCGACCCGGCGGCCGACGTCGTCCCCGCGCACGCGGGGGTGTTCCGCCCTCGGCCTCGCGCAGAACACTGGACAGGGCCATTCGTGCACAGGGGATGGCCGAATCTGTTGCCCGGATCGGCCGCTAGGCCAGCCTTGCTGGGTTTTCTGGGCGTGCGGCCTCTCTGGACTGACATTTGCCCTTGGAGAACAACTATCGCCGCCCAGCCTCAGAGCGCTCCGGTTACGTTAAGTAACTGACTTGCTGTCATCGTTGCGTGGCGGCTTCTGCCCTCTGGTGGGCACATCGTGGGCACGGACTGTCAATGGAGATGGCCGACAGCAGTGCACCTGGTGGACTGTTGAGCTGGGAAAACGGGAATTTCAGGGACCGCAAAACATGACGTAGTACCGGTCACAGAGAGCTGCTAATGCGGTTTGGGCTTACCGCCCATCCGGGGTTCAAATCCCCGATCCTCCGCCTCTGACCTGAGGGGTTGCGTCACACGACGTAACCCCTCAGCGTCGTTTCAGACCCGGGAACCCCCGTTGGGGGCACATTGGCTGCACATGCCGACGGCTTCCCAGGCAAAGAGACGCTGTCCGTGCTCGCCCGCGTTCTGGACGGCAAGCCGCTGGACGAGGGCCTCGCTGGCGTCGGCGAACAGTTCGCCGCCCCCAGGCCGCCGGATCGCCGTCCGCCGAGCTGAAGCTGACCGCCGCCTATCGGCACGCCGTCCGCGAGATTCTCAGCGCCACCGGCGGCGGTGGGCTCGATCTTTCCGCCGCGGAAGCGAGCGAATGAGTTGCGGGTTCACGACCGGGCCGTAGGTCACCTACGCCTGCTGGACCCCGGCCTGGACTCTCTGAGACTCGTCCCCCTCCGATCGTCGACCCATGTTTCCACTGGTTAGGGGCTCATCTACGGCTATTAGCCACACTCTGTGTCGATGTGGATACATAACCGTACAGCTCTGTGTGGCGGGTGCCTGGGGGAGCAAGCTGGGTGCGGATTCACTCGGGAGCACTCACCGGCCGTCCAGGGAACCCCACCGAACCAGGCACCAGTGGACGGCCGGCCGGACCAAGAGAAGGCGAGCCTGTATGCGCTCGAGCATGGCGGTGGCGCTGACGGTCGCGGCGACCGCAGCCCTCACCCTCCCGATCTCCATCCACGCCGACGCCGCCGCTCTGCTGTTCTGCAAAGCAGGCGCTGAGCAGTACACCTACACCCCGTCCCCCGGCACCACCTTCACGCCCGTTCGGGTCGACCACGTGGAGAACTTCACCAACTGCTCCGGGAGCCCCGGCATCGCCACCGCCGACGCCGAAACCGGACCTGTCACCCGCGACGCCGCGTGCGTTCCGCCGAACCTCTTTCGGCCCAACGACACCGAGACCGTCAGCTACACCTTCCTGCCCGGCACCGGCGGAAGCACCGTGACCTACACCAGCTTCGAAACCCAGAACGTCAACGGGCAGATCCTCAACCTCATCAGCAAGGGCAAGGTCACTGCCGGGCTCTTCGCGGGCGCCAAGGTCACTCGGACCACCAATGGCCTGGCCTGGCCCATCTGCGACGCCCCGAGCTTCGCGCAGCTCAGCAGCCCGACCGACAGCCTGCTGTTCACCGGCTGAACAAGCCGACCCCCTACACGCGATCCGCACTGCTTCAAGGAGCCCGCATGTCCACCATCCGCGTCCATGCCGCCCGGGCCACCGTGGCGGCACTGACCCTCAGCGCCGCTCTGGCGATCGCTCCGGGCACGCCCGCCCACGCCGACGACACGCCCCTGGTGTCCTGCGACACCGGATACATCCAGCAGACCATCAGCCCCGGGTTGACGGCGCTGCCCACCTTCAACACCGTCACGGTGACCGGCACGTTCGGCCCGTGTGTGAACCAGGTCCTCGATCCCGACCACACCTACGGCGTGTACACCGCCACCGCCAGCGGAGTGATCAGCTGCACGATCAACGCCCCCATCACCAACGCCACCGGCACCGTGGACTGGCAGGACGCCTCCCACCACCACACCGGCAGCTCGCACTTCTCCGGCGGCATCACCCTCAGCCAGCGGCCCGTCGGCGAGACCGTCGGAATCGTGGTGGCCACCATCGACTCCGGCCACGACAACGACTTCGCCGGCCACCCCATCAACGTCACCAGCGCCCGGCTGAACTTCGACCCCACCCAATGCCTCGAGAGCGGGATCAAGAGCGTCGCCGGACCCGGCACCCTGCAGGTCCTCCCGTAACCATCCCGCACCACCGCCTGATGAACGCGCCAGGCTACAAAGGGGTGCGACCGATCACGACCTGCGCTCCTGTACCGCATCGGGGTGGAGCCGGCCCGCGTGACACCGGGCCGGCTCCACCCAGCCTGCCCCACCGCCATCTCTCCGCGCCCACACCTGACGCCCCGCGCGGCGCACGTGGGGGCTCGCCCCGTCGGGAAGAGCACTCGATGCACCCAGCGCTGGGAGCTCGCGCTGAAAGCGCGGCGGCAGGCTCTCCCTGCAGGCTTGGGACGGCTGGAGGAACAACTCTGGTTTGTGGTCACGGGGTGGCAGTGCCGGGTGGAGATGCTTTCGGCGCGGTGGAGAACGGAGTCCAATGGATCGTGGGGGACGGCTCCGGGGTGTGCGGGCCTTCCTGCCAGCCTGGGACGGGTTCGCCGTCCAAGTCCAGGGAGGCCCACAACCAGACGAGCAGTCCGGCGGCGAGCGCGAGGGCGGCCAGTACCGCGATGGCGCAGCCGCAGCCGGCTTTGTTCAGGCGGTTCATCAAATCAGTTCGCCGTCATCTGGTGGGTTCGGCCTCGAACGTCGAAGTCGTGGGCGTCGCCGATCATGTTGGGGCGGGGCCTTGTCCTGGGAAAGGAGGTCCCGCGCGACTTAGCGGTCGGCGATCCTCGCTTAGGACGTCCCAATCGTAGCGTTTCTGCACCTCGACGTGCCTGTTCTAATTGGTGCCGATGATACAGTATTGAAAGTACTTGGGAGCGTAGTTCCAGTTGAAATTGTCGCCCTTGTCGTTCCGCTTTATGACGTAGACGACCAGTCACTGCTGAATGCCCCGTCCGGACCGCGTCTAGTCTGTGAGAGCTCATCGCCCAAGCCTCGGACGCAACCGCTCTGACGTCGTGGTGAACGCCGTCGAGCCTGCCGACGGCGGACCTGGCGTCATCGGTCGACCATTTGAATCCCGCGCAGCTGAGTTGCGTCACCGAGCCGTCCACATCGCCGCCGACCTGGCCCAGGCACCAGGAGGTCCAGCGCCAGTTCTTGGCGACCGTGTGCAGGGCGGGCAGGTCGTTGGAGAGACGTTGCTGGACGCTCACCAAGGGTGTCCCTGTCACGTCGGTCAAAGGAATTGATGGCGTGCGTTACTACGACGTTCTCGCGCTTCACATGGTTCCCGATGCATTCCTCGAAGGGGCACGAAAAATGTCAGTCACCAGCAGGAATGAGGTGAGGTATCGGATCGATCAGTGGATGGCTTCGCTTGCTTCGGGACGCGTGCTGGGTGCGTCAGGCGGGACGGGAGTGACCGGTCGTCATCGGGTGGGGTCGAAGGCGTGACGGGATCTTGCGGAAGTCTTACGGGCGGCTCTCACCTGGTCAGATGCGGACGATCGGCCCGTACGTTCCTGGGTCGTGATCTCAGCTTCTACGCCGTCCACCGGACGGCTCGGTGCGGCGGGTGCCGCTTTGCAGGACTTGTCGTTTCGGAGACGCCCGTGGTCTGGCTGATCTGGGTGGTGATGGGCGGGGTACTGGTCAACGGCCTGCGCTTGCGTCGTAAGGTCTGCGGCCTGTCCGTACTGTCCGGGACGGAAGGGTCTCTGGAGGGCTATGCGGCTGTCATGGCCGAGGACGCCGATGTGCCTGCGAGCGTGTTGCGGGCTGCCGGCGAACACGCTCGGCAACGCGGGCTCGGGATGGTCGACCTGGTTCCGGACGACCTGCCGGTGCAGCAGGCTCTCGACCTCGTTCGTCATGTCGATCCGCGGGCCTATCGCGGACAGTGGTTCGGGCTTGGACGGGGCGCCGGTTATGCGGTGCTCGTAGAGGCGGACGGCTTCCGGCGGGCACAGGTCTCCTTGGAGCGTTCCGAGATTCCCCTGGACGCCTCCAGTGGGCTCGACGTTGGTGAGATGGGCGAGGCCACGGGACGGCTCCGGTTCTACGTCGAGTCCGCGGACATGGTGGTCGCCCCGTTCCGCGCCGTCGACCGGACCGGGCAGCGGCGGGCCTGGCTGCGCTCGTTGGCGCTGTCACTGCCGCCCTCGGTGGCGCTGCCGCAGACTTCCTATTTCGCCGGAGTCGGCTATCTGCTCGTGCTGTCCAGCTTGCTGATCGACGTTGGGTGGGGGCTCGGGCTCGTCCTGCTCTACTGCCTGAGCCCTTATGTCGTGTTCGTCCGGACACCCCTGGCGCCCGCAGATCTGCATCTGGCCGCTTGGGGGCGCCTCGTTGCCACGCCGCTGACGATCTGGCGGACGCTGCGCGCGCCCCGGACCAGGTGGGAACGACGGTTGCTGGATCGCAGGGAGAACGCCCGGGAGTGGTACTGGAAGGAGATCGCGGCGGGCGTCGAGCGTTTCCAGGGCGAGCGGCGCACCGAGTGCCCGTGGTGCGGGTCCGCCGAGCTCGTCCGCCACGTGGTCACCCGGGACGTCATCCTGGTCAAGCCGGGCCGGTTCCCGCTCGACCGCTGTCAGCGGTGCGGGCACGTCTTCCAGAACCCGCGGCTGACGCCGGACGGCCTGGACTTCTACTACCGCGACGCCTACGACGGGCTCAGCGAGCAGACGACCGAGCTCATCCTCAGCTCGACCAACCGCGACTACCTCGCACGTGCCCAGATGGTGCGGCAGTTCGGCACGCCCGGCCGTTGGCTGGACGTCGGCACCGGCAAGGGCCACTTCTGCCGCGTCGCCCGCACCGTGCTCACCGGGACCGCGTTCGACGGCCTGGACATGGGCAGCGGCGTCGAGGAGGCCGCCCGCCGCGGCTGGGTCGACCGGGCCTACCGCGGCCAGTTCCTCGACCTCGGGCCCGACATGGAAGCCGGCCGCTACGACATGATCAGCATGAACCACTACCTGGAGCACACCTCCGACCCGCTCGCCGAGCTGGACCTGGCCGCCGGGCTCCTCGGTCCCGGCGGCCACTTCCTGCTGGAGATGCCGGATCCGGAGTCCCCGTTCGCGACGCTGCTGCGCACGTTCTACCTGCCCTACCTGCCGCCGCAGCACCTGCACCTGGTCCCCGTCGGCAACCTTGAGCGGGCTCTGCGCGAGCGGGGCATGGAGGTGGTCGCCGTGCACCGCCGTGAGGCCCGCCGCGGCGGCGACCTCGCCGGCGGCGCCGCCTGCCTGATCAATCTGATCGGGGTGGACGTGGAGTATCCGTGGCGCAGCCCGCACCGGCCCGGCGTCCGGCAATACGCCCGCGCAACGGCGGGACAGTTGATCGGCCTTCCCCTGCTCACCGCGGCGATCGTGCTGGACTTCCTGATCACACCATTCCGGCGCCGCAGCAATACTTACCGGGTTCTGGCTCGGAAGCTCCCGGTGGATTGTCCTCCGACGCGCTGACTGGTGGTTCGCTCGGCTTCGCCGACCATTTTGTACTCGATGAGCAGAACGCTGAACTCCTCGTGTTCTGGATCCGCGGATGCCGATCTTGATCGCAGCCGTCCACCGTATTGCCGTCCAGGAATCAGCCATTCACTGTCGGGCGGCGGGCCTGCACTTGATCGGCGTTTCCGTCCACACGTGTAGCAGCTCGGGTCGGTAACGACTCGGAGAACCGGGGCCGTACGACGTTTGCGCAAGCATTGAAAGGAGTCGCGGTCGGTAACGCGGCGGGCACGAGTCCCTTCGATCGTTTCTTGTTCCGAGCGGACGCGTCCATTCCCCGTGTTCGAGGACGAGGCGTGTCCGCCAGCGCGGCCCGGCAGGTGTTCGGAGGCTCTGGCCTGCGCGTTCACGAGGCCGTTCGGTGTCAGACCGCGTGCGTGCGTGTACGCACAGTTCGTCGAACAGCCTGACAACACCCGACTTCTTGCGGAATCGGACGCCGGTCCGCCAAGGTGATCACCGCTTCGAGCCTTACCCCCCGCCTGCAACCAGGAGAAACGATGAAGCTGTCCGCATACGCCGCCCTCGGGGCGACCGCTCTCAGCGTCACGCTGGCCGGTGTCGCCGTGACGTCGGTGGCGCAGGCGCAGGACCACAAGATCGAGTCGGTGGCGCAGGCGAAGCCGCTGCCGAGCGTGGACATGGAGGCCGTCGTCAAGGCGGCCCAGATCGACCCGCGGCGGCCGGACAACAAGCTGACGCCGGGCGCCAAGGCCAGCGTCCTGCTGGTCGAGCAGGCGCTGCGCGACCGCCACCTGCTGGACAAGAAGTGGGTGGACGGCTACTTCGGCACCACCACGACCGCCGCCTACACCAAGTTCCAGCAGTCGCTCGGCTACAAGGGCCTGAGCGCGAACGGGCTGCCGGGGCAGGCGTCGCTGGCGAAGCTCGGGGCGGGCCGGTTCAAGGTCACCCACGTCATCGCGCCGGGCCCGCGCGTCAAGATCGGCAAGTTCGTCGTGAACACGCGGACGCAGAAGATGCTCAACGAGGCCCAGCGCCTGCTGCACCGCAAGCTGACGCTCGACCAGGGGTCCTACAACCCCGGCGGCGACCCGACCTCGGCCGGCACGCACGACGGCGGCGGGGTCGTCGACATCAACGTCAAGGGCATGAACGCCGCCACCCGGACCTCCGTCGCCCGCGCGCTGCGCCGCGTCGGGTTCGCCGCCTGGGTGCGCAGCCCGCAGCAGGGCAACTGGCCGTGGCACATCCACGCGACCGCGATCAACGACACCGATCTGTCGGTGCAGGCCCAGCACCAGATCGGCGACTACTACCTCGGCCAGAACGGCCTGGCCAACCGCCGCCCGGATGACGGCCCCAAGGTGAGCCCCATTCGCACCTGGGAGGAATACCTCCGGGCCCGCTGACCCGTCCACATCCCCGAAGCCCCGCCAGGAAAAAAGGAGTAACACCCCCCATGCGAACCCTCAACAAGGTTCTCACGACGGCGACGGCAGTCGCGGCTGTCGGCGGAAGTGTTCTCGCCACCGCGGCCCCCGCCATGGCGGCCGGACGCAACGGCGTCTGCGACAACGGCGAATTCTGCCTCTATTACAACAGCGGCCAGAAGGGCTCGGTGTCGGACTTCACGAGTTCGGTCGCCGACTATGGCGCGAAGCAGCCGTCCTGCTTCGACTTCAAGGGCCCGGGCGCCGGCAAGGGCAAGTGCGTCAAGAACTCCGCGGCCTCGGTCTGGAACCGGACCGGCAAGACCGTCCGCGTGTACTTCAACTCCAACTACGGAGGCAAGTACCAGGACTTCAAGGCCGGGACCAAGGGCAACCTGAACTCCGGGCTGAAGAACCAGAACGCCTCGCACGCGATCGGCCCGACCAACCGGGTGAACATGTCCTGGGCGCTGTACCGGGCCAGCGGCGGCCACATCAGCTGCCCGTTCGACGGCTACACCACCACGCCCGGACGCCACGAGGGCACCGACATCGCCCGCGGCATCGGCTCGGACGTGCACGCGCTGGTGAGCGGCAAGATCATCTACATCGCGCGCGGCTACAACGGCCGGTCCGGCCTGTCCACGATCTCGATCTACAACGCCTCGCTGAAGAAGACGGTCATCTACCTGCACTCCGCGCCGCGCTCGTCGCTGCGGGTGGGCCAGTCGATCTCCAAGGGCCAGATCATCGCCGACGAGGCCTGGCACGGCGTCTCGTCCGCCGGCGCCGCGCACACCCACGTCGAGATGCGCCCCGGCTACCAGAAGCTCGCCGCCAAGAGCGTCGGCGACCCGCACCTGGACAACCCGAACCCGGTCTCGTTCTGGCTGTCCCAGGGCTACAACTACCGCTGATCACCGCGACGGCACGAGCTTCAGGGAAGGAATGACCGTGTCCAAACGAACCACACGGGCTCTCAGCGTCGCCGCCGCCGCGATGACGCTCGGCGGAGCGGTGGTCGCCACCGCCGCGCCCGCCATGGCCGCCGGACGCAACGGCGTCTGCGACAACGGCGAGTTCTGCCTCTACTACAACAGCGGCGAGAAGGGCTCGGTGTCGGACTTCACCGGATCCGTCGCCGACTACGGCGCCAAGCAGCCGTCCTGCTTCGACTTCAAGGGCCCGGGCGCTGGCAAGGGCAAGTGCGTCAAGAACTCCGCGGCCTCGGTCTGGAACCGGACCGGCAAGACCGTGCGGGTGTACTTCAACTCCAACTACGGCGGCCGGTACCAGGACTTCAAGGCCGGGACCAAGGGCAACCTGAACTCGGGGCTGAAGAACCAGAACGCCTCGCACAAGATCGGCCCGACCGGTGGCGGCGGCCCGGGCGGCGGCTGCAAGACCGACGGCACGAACACCAAGGCGCCGTCGACGATCCTGGTGTACCGCGTGGGCCTGCACCGCGTGGACCGGGTGAACTTCAAGTACTACGTCAAGAACGTCCTGCCCAACGAGTGGGTGTCGAGCTGGCCGCGGGAGTCCCTGCGCGCCGGGGCGATGGCGGTCAAGAGCTACGCCTGGTGGTGGGCGATGCACTCGACCCGCAAGACCTCGGGCGGCCAGTGCTTCGACGTCTACGACAACACCTCCAGCCAGGTGTACAAGCCGGGCTCGGCCAAGGCGTCGACGAACGCCGCGGTGGACGCCACCTGGGGCGTCCGGATGAACCGGGGCGGCTCGATCTTCATGGCGCAGTACTGCTCCACCTCGACCGCGTGCGGCGCCTGGCGCAACGGCGACTGGATGTCGCAGTACGGCTCGCGTGACAAGGCCAACGCGGGCTGGAGCTACTCGAGGATCCTGAAGGCGTACTACAGCCGGATCACCCTCAGCTCCTAGTCCTCCGGGACGGGACGACCATGGTTCCCCGCCGTGCTCCCACGGCGGGGAACCTTGGCGCCTCACCGGAACGCCAGGACGCTCGGCGGACGCACCGGAACGCCGGGACGCTCGGCGGACGCAGCGGAACGCCAGGACGCTCGGCGGACGCAGCGGAGCGTCCTGGCGCTTGGGCGGCGTCGCCAGTGCGTCAGGGCGTTCGGCGCCTTGCCGAAGCGTTCTGGTGCCCGGGGCGTCGCCGGTGCGTCAGGGCGCGTCCACGATGATCTGGAAGTTGACCGGACGGTTCCCGGGGAAGGCGACCTTGCCCTCGGCGTCCATCATCTTGAAGCGGACGTAGCACAGGCCGGGAGTCTTCGGCGTGGTGACGTCGACCCGGATGTCGACCATCTGGCCCGGCCCGGTGTCCTTGATCGGCACGCGCGTCCGGGTCTGGCACTCGTCGGGTCGTTGCGGGACGTCCAGACGCCGCAGCGTGTAACCGCTCCACGGCACCGTCCCGGCGTTCTTGATGCGCCACACCTTGGGAACCGTCTGGCCGGGGCCGACATGGGTGCAGTCCGGTAACGTCATGTCCGCGATGAACGCGGCCGCGTCACCCTTGTGCAGGGGCGGGGCGAGCGACGGATGTGCCGGGACGACCGGACACGAGACCGGTGTACCTGCGGCCTCCGACGCGCTGCCGGACGGGTTCAGATCGTGTGCGTCCCGGTCGGGGCCAGAGTCGCCGTTCACGAGCACCACGCAGAGGACCGCCGCGCCCACCGCCGCCGTCGCGAGCCCGATGGCGATCGCCGTCCGATGCCTCCGGAACCGTCCTCGGCGCTCGGTCGCGGGAAGAGCCGCCTGGACGCCGACGCCCTCGATCCCGACGCCTCCCAACCCGACACTCCCGGTGCCAACGCCCCCGGTGCCGGCGCCGGCGAGACCGGCGCCCGTGGTTCCGGTTCCTGCGAGGCCGACGCCCGCGTGGCCGTTGCTCATGGTCCCGTTCGTCGCGGATCCGCCGGGGTGCCGGGCGGACGGGGGCATCGTGACCATGCTCTCGTCCTGCGGCTGGGGCAGAAGCGGGTCGGACGACGGGTACGGCGGCGGCGTTGGCACACCGGGCACGCCAGGTACGCCGGGCATGCGCGTGGGCGCGGACGCCGCGTCCGATGGCGGCGGTGACGGCGGCAGCGGCACGGACGCCGAGGTCTCGCCCACCGGCTGCTGCGCCTGCGAGCCGATACCGACCGGAACCGACTGGCGTTCTGCGACGTCCGGAGCGTCCGCCGTTGAAGGTGAAGCAGAAGCGGGGGCTTGGGGCGCGGACGGAGCGGGGGTGCCCGGCGGGCCGTCCGACGCAGGTGTCGGAGCGGCGAGAGGCTGGCTCGCCGGGGTGGCGAGGGGTTGGCTCACCGGAGCGGCGAGGGGCTGGCTCGCCGCCGGCGTGGCGAGGGGTTGGCTCGCGGCGGCGGCCGACCTGACCACCAGATTGGCGCGTTCCCAGCGTTCGCGGTAGTCGGCCGGGTCCGCGCCGCACGCCTTGACGAACTCGGCGGTGGTCCCCCAGCTCGGGAGGCGGTTGCCCTTCGTGGCCTCGTACAGCGTCGTGTGGGAGATCGCTCCAGAGCGGCCGGACATCTCCCGGAAGGAGGGGTTGCCGACCGACTTACGCAGTTCCCGCAGAGTCGACGCGAAGTCCGCGATCGCCTCCGCCCGTGCACGCGTGTCGTCCACCGGCTGAAGCTAACAGCGCTCCCACGCTTCCCTCAAGCCCAAACGCGTATCAGCGTACAAACCAGGATGAGCTGCACTTTTCCATATCTTTAACCGGTAAAAGGGCAGGATTTCGTGGCCGAACTCACCGTCCGCCGCATGACCTTCCGGCCCTTGGGGCGACAGTATCGTCACCCGAAGGATCCGCAACGCTCACCAAGGGTGACATGCGTCCGGTTTCCGCCCGGAAAAGAGGGTCGCCGTCACGCGCGGAGGAACGCGAGGACGGCCAGCACACGGCGGTGGGCGTCGGCGTCCGGAGGCAGGTCGAGCTTGGCCAGAATGCTGTTGATGTGCTTGCCTACGGCGGCGGACGAGACCGTGAGCTCCTGGGCGATCGCGGAGTTCGAATGACCCTGCGCCATGAGGGACAGCACCTCGCGCTCGCGAGGGGTGAGCCGGTCGAGGGGGTCGCGGCGGCGGCCGAGCAGGTGGCGGACCACCTCCGGATCGATGACGGTGCCGCCCTCGGCGACCCGCCGCACCGCGTCCGCGAACTCGGCGACGTCGATGACGCGGTCCTTCAGCAGGTAGCCGACCGCGCGGGCGTCGGTGGAGTCGAGCAGCTCGCCGGCCGACGCGGCCTCGATGTACTGGCTGAGGACGAGCACCGGAAGGCCCGGATCGCGCTCGCGCAGGGCGATCGCCGCGCGCAGGCCGTCGTCGGTCTGGGTCGGCGGCATCCGGACGTCGGTGACGACGATGTCCGGCTTGTGTGCTTCGACGGCGCCGGCGAGCGCGGGCGCGTCCGCCACGGCCTGGACGACGCGGTGCCCGAACCGGGTGAGCACGGCGGTCAGTCCGTCGCGCATCAGGGCGCCGTCCTCGGCGAGGACGACCCGGAGGGAGCGGGTTTCGGACACGGCAACTCCACGTTCAGCGAGGTCGGGCCGCCCGGCGGGCTGGACAGGGCGAGGGTGCCGCCGACGACCGCGAGCCGGTCGGAAAGTCCGGTGAGTCCGCTTCCGCGCGACGGGTCGGCGCCGCCCGCGCCATCATCGCCGATCTCCAGGTGGAGGGTGTCGCCGCGGTGTTCGGCGACGATCCAGGCGCGTCGCGCGCCGCTATGCCGGGCGATGTTGGCGAGCGCTTCGCAGACGACGAAATAGCCGGTCGCTTCGGCGTCGGCGGGTAGGCGTCCCTGGATGGTCAAACTCAGGTCAACCGGTATGGGAGAACGGTCGGCGGCGTCCTGGATGGCGGCGGGCAAGCCGTGCTGCGTCAGGACCTGCGGGTGGATGCCGTGGATCAGTTCGCGCAGTTCGGTGAGCGCGTGCCGGGCCTGCTCGTGCGCGTGCGCGACGTGGTCGGCGGCGGGGCCGGGCGCCAGGTCGAGCAGGGCCAGGCCGAGGCTGGTGGCGACCGCGACGAGCCGCTGCTGCGCGCCGTCGTGCAGATCGCGTTCGATGCGCCGGCGCTCGGCCTCGAAGGCGCTGACCAGGCGCGCGCGTGATCCGGTGACCTCGGCGAGCAGGCGCGCGGCCTCGTCGGGACGCGGCGCGAGCAGCCGCCGGGTGAGCGCGGCGCGCGCGGCCGCCGTCGCCGTGACCAGGTACGCACCGCCCGCCAACAGGACGATTCCGGCGGGCACGGCCGCGAGCGCCTGGGCGGGCGTGTGGATCGCCAGGCCGGGCAGGAGTCCGCGGCGTCCGCCCGACAGGACGGGCATCCAGGCGGTGAGCAGCGCGAACGGCACCGCCGCCCCCGCGGCGGCGACGGCCAGGTCGAGCGGCCAGAGGACGATCGCGAGCAGCAGCGTGAAGCCCAGTTCGCGCCAGGTCGCGGCCTCGCGGATCCGGGTGGCGAGCCAGCCGCCGACGCCCGGACGGTCCGGGGCGCGATGCGGGTCGGCGACCGGCGCGGCGTCCACCAGGCGCAGCCGCCACCGCTCGAACGCCGCGACCGGAATCCCCGCGAAGGCCAGCGCCGCCAGCATCGGCAGCCCGACGAGCACCGAGGACAGCGTCCCGCCGACGAGCAGCACCGCCACGACGACGGTGAGGACCAGCGCGCCCGGCACCGAACTGGTCACGAGGTAGGCCAGGCTCCGCCACGGCCGGGCCGACGCCAGGAACCCGCGCCGCCGCAAAGCCGTCATCGCGTCCATCCGGCCAGGATAGAAGCGGGTTCCCGGACGTCCCATATGGCGCGGATGAGGGCATGAGGTAAGGCCAGGCATACCCGCGAGACGGTGTCCTGGCTGATCGACCGGGCCCGGCGGCGGCGCTTGGCTTGGACGCATGGAGATCGTGCGGCTGACCGCAGTGAGCAAGACCTTCGGGACAGGGGCCGGTGCGGTCACCGCCCTGGACAAGGTCACCCTGGGATTCGCAGAGGGTTCCTTCACCGCCGTGATGGGCGCGTCCGGATCGGGCAAATCGACGCTGCTGCAATGCGCCGCGGGGCTGGAACGTCCGACGGCGGGGGCCGTCTCGCTCGCGGGCGCCGACCTGTCGCGGCTGCGCGAATCCGCGCTGACCAGGCTCCGCCGCGAGACGATCGGGTTCGTCTTCCAGTCCTACAACCTGCTGCCCGCGCTGACCGCGGAGCAGAACGTCGGACTGCCGCTGCGACTGGCGGGACACCGTCCGCACGCCCGGGCCGTCGCCGCCGCCCTCGACGCCGTGGGGCTGGGTGATCGCGCACGGCATCGGCCCGCCGAGCTGTCGGGCGGGCAGCAGCAGCGCGTGGCGATCGCCCGCGCGCTGGTCACCGCGCCGCGCGTGCTCTTCGCGGACGAACCGACCGGCGCTCTCGACAGCACCGCGTCCCGCGCGGTCCTCGGCATCCTGCGCTCGCTGGTCGACGACCGGGGCCAGACGATCGTCATGGTCACGCACGACCCGATCGCCGCCGCGCACGCCGACCGCGTCGTCTTCCTCGCCGACGGCCGCCTCGCCGGAACCCTGGACCACCCGGACGCCGCAACCGTCGCCGCCCACCTGACCGCCCTCGAAGCCGGCGACACCGAAACCGTGGGCGACCACGGAACCTCACGCGCAGGTGGAGCCATGGAAGCCAGGACGACCAGCAGCGCAACGCTAACGGCTGACGGCACGACGCGGGCGGCTGACGGGATGACGCGGGCGGCTGACGGCACGACGCGGGCGGCTGACGGGATGACGCGAACGGTTGGTGACACGACACGAACGGCTGATGACGCGACGCGGGCGGTTGGTGCCGCGGCACGAACGGCTGATGACGCGACGCGGGCGGTTGGTGCCGCGGCACGAACGGCTGATGACGCGACGCGGGCGGTTGGTGCCGCGGCACGAACGGCTGATGACGCGACGCGGGCGGTTGACGGCGGGACGCGGGCGGCTGGTGAAGCTGGAAGTGCGCGCAGGGGTGAAGCCGCTCGGGTGGGCGGGAGACGAGAGGGTGCCGCAGACGGACGTGTGGGCGGGGCTGGTTGGGGTGGGTTTGGGCTTGCTGGGAAGGCATCGGCGTGTTGAGGGTGGCGGGGGCCGGGGTGCGGGCTCGGTGGGGTTCGCTGGCCGGGCCGGTCGCGGCGCTCGCGCTCGGGGTGGCGGTGATCGCAACGATGGCGCTGGTGCTGGGGGCGGCGTCGGCGGATCCGCATCGGCTGCCCCGGCGGTTCGCTGCGGTTCCGGTCGTGGTTCAGGCCGATCCGAATCTGCGGTTGCGGGATCGCTACGGGACGCCGACCGCCGTGCCGTTCGCGTCCCAGCCCGCTTTGCCCGCTTCCGTGGTGGCGCGTTTCCCGGGTGCCGCGCTGGATCGCTCGTTCCCGGCGCGGTTGCCCGGCGGGCCGTCCGACCAGGTCGGGCACGGTTGGGCGTCGGCCGCTTTCACGCCTTACGTCCTTGCGGCGGGGCGCGCTCCGGTGCGTCCGGACGAGATCGTCACCACGGGTGGGGCGCGGCCGGGACAGCGCGTGACGGTACGAACCACCGAACGCGACGCGCCGTACACCGTGGTGGGCGTCGCGCGGCCCGTTTCGGACGCGCCGCAAGTCGAACATCCGGTCTTCTTCTCCGACGCCGAAGCGGCGCGCCTGTCTCCCTCCGTTGACGCGCTCGTGCCGGCGGGGCCGGTCAGTGAGCGACAGCTCCCCGGCGTGCAGATCCTGACTGGACGCTCGCGGGCGCTGGCCGATCCGGGGGCGCTGAGGGATCGGGCGGATCTCACGTCGCTGACCTCGTTCCTGGGCGTCGCCGCATTGCTGTCAGCGTCGATCTCGCTGTACGTCACGGCCAGCGCGTTCGGCCTGTCGGTCGCGCGCCGCCGCCGTGAGCTGGCGTTGCTGCGGACGCTCGGCGCGACACCGGCGCAGGTCGTGCGGTCGGTCGCCCTGGAGGCGGTGCTGGTCGGCGTCGTCGGATCGTCGGTGGGATGCGTCTCCGGCCTCGTCGGCGGGCCGTTGCTGGCCCGATGGCTGGCGCGGCACGAGCTGGCGCCCGCGTGGTTCGGCGTTCCGCGCGACGCCGCGTGCGTCGTGCCGCTGACGCTCGCTTTCGTCGGGGGCGTGCTGGTCGCGGTGCTGGCGGTGGTGGCCGCTTCGGTGCGGGCCGCGACCGTCCGCCCGGCCGAGGCGATGCGCGAAGCCGACGTGGAGCGCGCCGGATGGGCTCTGCCGCGGCGGCTCGCCGGGCTGGGCGCGCTCGGCTGCGGAACGGTCCTGCTGGTGGCGGTGGCCGTGCTGGCGCCCGCGACCGCGCTGGACGCCAAGACGGACGTCGAGCTCGCGTTGCTGATCGTCGGCGGGGCTGCGCTGCTGGCTCCGACCTTGCTTCCGTCGCTGGTCAGGGTGCTCAGCTGGCCGCTCACGCGGGGGGCGGGGCCGGGCGCGCTGCTGGCGCGGGAGCGGGTCGCCGCCGGGCCGCGGCAGGCGGCGAGCACGATCGTCCCGCTCGTCATCACCTTGGGGCTCGCGCTGGCCGTCCTCGGCTCGACCGATATCGGGCAGTCGGTCAGGAATCGGGGGTTGCGAGCTCAGGCCGCGTCCGCTGACGTGGTGGTTCTACCGGCGGGCGGGGGCGGAAGCGGAGGCGGGCTCAGCGCGGAGACGGTCGCGCGCGTCCGTCGCGTGACCGGGACGACCGGAGTGCGGCGCGTGACCGGTGTGCGGCGCGTGACCGGTGCACCGGGGGTGGCGGCGACTGCTGTTACTGAGACGAGTGTCCTTATGCGGGAACCCGCGTTGACCCCGTTTCACTTGGAAGCGCCCACGCCGGTGCCGTTCTCGGCGATAGCCGTCGATTCTCCGGCGGTGCTAGGGCTACGCGTCCGGCAGGGGTCGCTGGACGGTCTGAACGACGCGTCCGTGGCGATCGACCGTTCCTGGCACAAGCGTGTAGGCGAGACCGTGCGGATGTGGCTCGCCGACGGAACACCGGTTTTCGCTGCGGGTCGCTGCGGTCTTCGACGCTGAGATCGGTGGTCCGCGCATCGTGCTTAGCGCGCATCGAGCGGGAACCGCGCAGCCCACTCGCATCTACTTGCGCGGAGTATCCGTGTCTGCTGTCAGATCCGCGCTGGGGAACGAGCAGCGCGGGATCACGGTCGTCACCACGTCCGAATGGACGGCCGCCGTGAGCGACCGCCAAGCCGAGCAGACCCGCATCGGACTGCTGGTGATGATCGGCATCGCGGCCGCCTACGGCGCGATCGGGACGGTCGCCACGGCCGCGACGGCGATCTCCGGCAGACGCCGCGAACTGGGACTCCTCCGCCGGATCGGGACGACCCGCCCGCAGGCGGCCTGGTTCGTCTGCCACGAGTACGCGTTGCTGCTGGTCAGTGGCGCTTTGACGGCGGCGGGCGCGGCGGGCGTCGTGCTCGTCGGCGTCCTTCAGGCCGCCTGACCGCGTGGCGTGGCGGCGGGTTTCAGGAGTGGGTGATGATGATCTTTCCGAAGCCGCCGCCCGCCTCGCCGTACCTGAGCGCGTCCGGGACGTCCTCGAACGGGAAGACGCGGTCGATCACCGGACGCACCCGGTGCGCCGCCACCGCGCGGTTCATTTCGAGGAAGTGGGCTCGGCTGCCCGTGGCGATGCGGTGCAGCGACGCGCCCGCCATGAACAGCAACGCCGGGTCCACGGGCCGGGCGCCCACCTCGCCGGACAGCCAGTATCCGACGAAGGCGACGTCGCCGGTGACGGCGACCGACTTCAGCGACGTCTCCAGCGGCCCCGCCGCATCGACGACCCGATCGACGCCGGCGCCGTCCGTCAGGGCGCGCACCGCTTCGTCCCAGGCCGGGTTCTCGCGGTAGTCGATCACCTCGTCCGCGCCGAGCGCGCGGAGCCGCTCCGCCTTGGCCTCACTGGACGTCGTGACGATCACGCGCGCGCCCGCCAGCTTCGCGAACCGCAGCGCGAACAGCGACACCGCCCCCGAGCCGAGCGTCAGCACGGTCGCCCCGGGACGGAGCGGGCTGCCGCAGGTCAGAGCGTTCCAGGCGGTCACGGCGGCGAGCGGGAACGCCGCCGCCTCCTCGAACGACAGGTGCGCCGGGATCGGGACGACGCCGTCCTCGTCGAGCAGGGCGTACTCGGTCAGCATCCCGTCGATCGCGGTGCCGAGCTGGGCCGCCCTGTCGCGCCGGAACGGGCCGTCCAGCCACTGCGGAAAGACGGTCGCGGCGACGCGGTCACCCGGCTTGACCTGCGTGACGTCCGCGCCGACGGCCACGACCTCGCCCACTCCCTCGCACCCCGGCACCACGCCGGGCCGCAACGGCAGGACGTACCGGTTCTTCATGATCATCAGGTCGCGGAATCCGAGCGAGTTCGCGCGGACCCTCACCACGACCTGCCTGCGGCCGGGTTCCGGCTCGTCGTGCTCCCGGATGGTCAGACCTTCGAATCCACGACTGGCATCCAGGTGGTAACTCTTCATCATTAGTCCTCTCGAAATCGCGTTGCGTGACCGCGCGCTTCCGCCCGGCCATCGGAGGACGATCGTTCTCGGCGACGTGACGCCCGACAATTCCCTGGAGGGAATCGCGGGCGCGCGCGGGCGGCGAGTAGAACGGAGCTGTGAGCAGTGTGAGCGTGAGTCACGGCGTCGGAGCGCAGTTGAAGCACTGGCGGTCGGTCCGGCGGATCAGCCAGCTCGAACTGGCGTTGCTGGCGGGCACGACCCAGCGGCATCTGAGCTTTATCGAAAGCGGCCGTTCCCGGCCCGGACGCGCGATCGTGATCCGTCTGGCGGAATCGCTCAGGCTCTCGCTGCGGGAACGGAACGACCTGCTCGCGACGGCCGGCTACGCACCGGTGTTCACCGAGTCGGGCCTGGACGAGGAGGCGATCCGTCCCGTCAGGACCGCGCTGGAGCAGGTCCTGCACGGTCACATGCCCTATCCGGCCGTCGTCGTCGCGCCTTACGGACGAGTCGTCGCCGCCAATCCCGCAGTCGAACTCTTCCTGGAGGACGCGTCGCCGGAGCTCCTCGAACCGCCCGTCAACATCCTGCGCGTGATGCTGCACCCGAAAGGGATGGGAGCACGGGTCCGGAATCTCGACGAGTGGGGACGGCACGTCATCGAGAACCTGCGCGCGCGAGCCCGCCGAAGCCCGGATCCGCGTCTTGACGAATTCGTCGCGGAACTGGCCGGTTACGTTCCCGAACCCCCGGTCGGCCCCGACCATCTGGGCTTCTCCGTCCCGATGCGACTCGCTTCTGCGGACGGTGAGTTGCGCCTCATCACCACGTTGACTTCGTTCGCGACGGCAACCGACATCACGCTCGCCGAACTGCATCTGGAGGCCTTTCTTCCGGCCGACCAGGAAACGGCCGAGGCGCTACGCGTTCGGGCCGAACGAAACGCCGATGCGCCGCGTCCGGTTCACGATGACGCCTTGATCATGTCGAGCACGTCCTCGGTGGACCGGACGTCGCCGAAGCTCCGGTAGAAGGTGTGCAGGGTCGCGTTGTGCTCGTCGTCACGGCGGGCGGCGTTGGCGTCCGCGACCATGATCGTGCGAAACCCATGGGTGGTGGCGTCCCGCGCGGACGTCTCGCAGCACACGTTGGTGACGGTGCCGGCGATGAGCACCGTGTCGATCGCGCGGGCGGACAGGTCGTCGGGGAGGGAACAGCGTCCCGGGAAGAAGGCGGTGGCTGCGGTCTTCTCGACCTGGAGATCCGCTGGGTGGACGGTCAGGTCCGGCCAGATCCGCTCGGCGATGGGGCCGGTCCCTCCCGCCGTCCGGAACACTTCAGCGGCGTCCGGGCCATAGAACTCTGTCTTCACGGCTAGTGGCTCGGGGCCGGGCTGGGGTTCGGCCTGGGACTCGGCCTGGGACTCGGCCTGGGGCTCGGCCTCGCCTGGGACGACCCATGCCACCGTCCCGCCGGCGACGCGGAGAGCCTCGGCATCTTGGGCTCTCCGGTTGTCGGGCTGCTGGACTGCCGGGCGTTCGGGCTCTCGCGGCGGGATGAGAACCTCGGTCAGCGTCGGCGTGGCGGGGAACCGGCGAACCGCGCCAGGCGTTGGCCACACGGGCTTGTCCCTCCAAGTCTTGGGAGTTTCGATGACATGTTTCTTTGACGCGGCGCACGGCCCGGGGATGCAGACCATCCTCTGGACGCCGCAGTGGGGCGCGGCGCGCAACGTCACCGCGTGCCCGGCCTGCGCCCAGCGCTGGCTCACCTACCAGCAGCAGATGGCCGCCGGGCAGCCCGGCTACCCGGCCCCGCAGCCCGGCTACCCCCAGGCCGGATACCCCGCCCAGCCCGGCTATCCGGCCGCCGGCTACCCGCACGCGGGCTACGACGCCGACTACGACCACCACCACCGCCGCGGCCCCGGCTGGGCGGGCGTCGCCGCGGCGGGCGCGGCGGGCCTCGTCGGCGGCGCCCTCATCAACGAGATGCTGGACGACGACGAACCGCGACAGCAGGTCGTCTACGAGGTCACCAACAACGAGTACGTGACCAACAACGACTACAACGATTACAGCGACAACGAGTACATCTCGGACGATTCCGACGACAACAGCTGGTGACCCTCACCCACCAGACCGCCCGTGCCGTCCACCAGGGGACGGCACGGCACCCGCACCCTCTCGCTCGCGGGCTCGCTCGCTCGAGCTAACACCTGCTCGCACGTCCGTGCCGCCGCCTACCCGCCTCCCGCATCAGGCCCCAGCACCCCTCTCGCCACTGTTTAGAGACAGCGCCCGCGAACTCTGGAGCGCCTATCCGTCCACGCCTGCTCACATGCACGCGAATCGGCCCGCCGCCGCTCGTGTCTGCTGGGCGGCGACGACCTGCGCTAGCCGTTCCCCGACTTTTTTTAGGTTTTTGGGTAGCCGGGACTTCGTGCGTGGTGAAGCCAGGCTCATGGCAGGGCACGAGATTTGGCTCGCTCTGCCATGAGCTGGACTGGCCCTCAGACGCTTCGGTGCTGGTCAGCGGGCTAGGGATCGGGCGATGACCAGGCGCTGGATCTGGTTGGTCCCCTCGAAGATCTGCATGATCTTGGCCTCGCGCATGTAGCGCTCGACGGGGAAGTCGCGGGTGTAGCCGTTGCCGCCGAGCACCTGCACCGCGTCCGTGGTGACCTTCATCGCGGCGTCGGTGGCGGTCAGCTTGGCCACGGACGCCTCGCGCGAGTAGGGCAGGCCCAGGTCGCGGCGGCGAGCGGCGTCCAGGTAGGTCGCGCGGGCGGACGTCACGGCGGCGGCCATGTCGGCCAGCAGGAAGCCGAGGCCCTGGTGGTCAATGATGCGGCGGCCGAAAGTGGTGCGCTCCTTGGCGTAGGCGACCGCGTGGTCGAGCGCGGCCTGGGCGAGGCCGACGGCGCAGGCGGCGATGCCGAGGCGTCCGGAATCGAGGGCGCTGAAGGCGATCCGGAGCCCCTGGCCCTCGCCGCCGATGAGGCGGTCCTCCTCAAGGAACGCACCGTCCCAGTGCGCGGTCGTCGTGGGGACGGCGTGCAGCCCCATCTTCTCTTCGGGACGTCCGAAAGTGAGCCCCTCGACCTGGCCGGGGGCGAGGAAGCAGGAGATCGAGTCGCCGCTGCGGGCGAACAGCGAGTAGAAGTCGGCGCGGCCGCCGTGCGTGATCCATGCCTTGGTGCCGGTGATGCGGTAACCGCCGTCCGTCCGCTCG
The DNA here is from genome assembly GCF_042652125.1 of Actinomadura gamaensis. Classification (NCBI taxonomy): domain Bacteria; kingdom Bacillati; phylum Actinomycetota; class Actinomycetes; order Streptosporangiales; family Thermomonosporaceae; genus Actinomadura; species Actinomadura gamaensis. Next base: position 52,968 of record NZ_JBHSIT010000004.1, read on the forward strand.
GCCTTGCAGGTCAGGGCGGCCGCGTCCGAACCGGCGTGCGGCTCGGACAGGCTGTATCCGCCGACCGTGCGTCCGCCGAGCATTTCCGGAAGCCAGCGTTCCTTCTGCTCGGGCGTCCCGAACGTGAACAGCGGGAAGCACGCCAGTGTGTGGACGCTGGTGGCGACCGCAACGGCGGCCCATCGCGCCGACAGTTCCTCGATGACCTGGAGATAGACCTCGTAGGGCTGTCCGCCTCCGCCGAACTCCTCCGGGTAGGGCAGGCCGAGCAGACCGGCCTCCCCGAGCATCGCGAAGAGTCCCTCGGGATAGGTCTCGGCTCGCTCGTGCTCGTTGACGCGCGTAAGGAGCTCCTTGTCGGCGAGCTCTCGCGTCAAGGCGATGAGGTCGCGCGCTTCTTCGCTCGGCAGTAGACGATCGACGGTCATAGGTCTTCCTCCAAGAGCACCCACTGGCGAAACCCACCTGCCCCGAAGTTATCCACAGTTCGGGGCCCAACTTCCCTTGCAGCTCACCGACCCGCGACGATGGATGTCGCGGGCCACCGATCGGTCCGCCAAGGCCCGGCCAACCGTGCAGGTCAGCCCTACCAGTACGGTCCGTCCGGCCAAGTCACGGTCGGCCCGATCAGCCAGATCGGCCCGGCCGAGGTGACCAGTCCAGCCAAACCAGGCTGGGCCGGCCTGAGCAGTCCGTCCCATCCGCGCGGGCCGAGCCAACTGGCCCGGGTCAGCCCGGTCCGCCGGACCGCGCCGACCAACGCCTGCTGCCTGACCAGCCAGGTCAGTCCAGCGCCCTTCCTCCGGTCCGTCCAGCCCACGCCAGGCGGCCTGGTGAGGGCAACCCCGCCGTCCGCCCCTGCCCGATCCGGCACTTGGCGTGGCCTGGCCCGGCCGCCGCAGGCCAGCCACCTTCGACGTGGACGGCCCGGCCGACGCAGGTAGCCAACCTGTGCCAGTCGGTCCGCCTCCCCTGTGGTCGGTGTCCGTCAGCCGCTCCACAGGGACGGGCGGTCGCGGCCCAGGCCAGTCTCCTTGCAACAGGCCGCTCGGTCCTCGCAGGCCCGCCCGGTGCGCCTGCCGGATGGCCTGGGTCGGTCCCCACAGCCCCCGCCGGTCCACTGCTGGCCGGTGCACGGCTCGGGTTCGCGGACCCGGTTTGGTCCGTGGGGAGCGGCCAGCGCGCGGCCGGATCGTCCGGGCTGATCGATCCGGCTCGCGCTGGACCATCCTGCCTGGGGGGACCAGCCCGTCCCGACTGGTGCCGGGCCAGGCCCCAGTCGGGGGAACGTCCCGCGCGTGGCCGGCTCGTCCGGACTGGTCGATCCGGCCCGCACTGGTCCGGATCTGGCCGGAGTGATGCATTGTCCGTCCCGATCATGGCCACCCCCGGTCCGTGGTTGAGCCGTCCGTCCGGATGGGCGATCCGAGTGCACCGGATCGCCCAAGGGTCCAACCCCGTCCCGGCCGGATGATCCAGGCCGGACGATGTCGGCCGGGCGGCGCGGGCTCACGCGGTCCGGAGTGGCTCGTGGCGGCGGTTCGGCTTGCGGGGTTGGCGCTGGTCGATCGGGGCGTGACCGGCTCGGGCCAGGCGGGTGGCCGAACGGCCCGGACGGACAGCCCGGACGGACGACCCGGACGGACGACCCGGACGGACGACCCGGACGGACGACCCGGACGGTCGGGTCGGAGGGACAGCCCGGACGGTCGGGTCGGATGGACGGCCCGGACGGTCGGGTCGGACGGTCGGGTGGGGGCGGTCAGGCGAGTTGGCGCGGGCGGTCGGGACGGGTTGCGGCGGCGAGGTCGGCGAGCGCGGCGTGGGCGCGTTCGCGGTACTCGGCGACGCGGGCGAGCTTGATGTCCTCGTAGCCGCGGATGGTCTCGGGCAGGCGGACGAGATCGACCACGGCGGCGACGGTGCCGGGGGTGAGGTGGGTGAGGGCGTCCCGCACCAGTCCCCGGTACTCCTGGACGAGCTCGCGCTCGATCCGGCGGACCTCGGCGTAGCCGAACACGTCGAGGGCGGTGCCGCGCAGGCCACGCGCGGCGCGCAGGGCCCGGAACGCGACCGGGGCGGTCCGGGTCAGCCGGATCTTCCGCTTCATGCCCAGTGCCCGAAGGATCGGCGGGTGCAGCATGACGGAGACCTTGGCGTCCGCGCCGAACTCGTCCTCGCGCTTGGCCCGCTCCACGGGGTCGAGGTGAAGGCGGGCGACCTCGTATTCGTCCTTGTAGGCCATCAGCTTGTGAAGGGAGGTGGCGTAGGCGAGCCCGACACGCAGGGCGGCGTCCTCGCCGACGCGCTCGGCGGCCAGCGCCGTGACGCGCCGGACGTCCTCGGCGTAGCTGCGTGCGTAGTTCTCGTTCTGGAACTCGATCAGATCGGCGACCCGGATGCCGAGCGCCTCTTCGAGCTCGGCCCCACCCTGCGCGGCCTTACCCTGCGCGGAGGCGGCCTGTCCGGCGATGGTCCTGGCGACCGGGGTGAGCTCGATCAGCGGACGGGCCGGGGGCTCGACCGCCGCCTGGACGGCCTTGGGGTCCAGCGCGGCGGCCCGTCCCCAGCGGAACGCGGCCAGGTTCTTGTCGACGGCCGCGCCGTTGAGGCGGATCGCGTCCTCGATCGCGTCGGCGGAGACCGGCAGGCAGCCGTGCTGGTAGGCGGCCCCGACCAGGACCATGTTGGCGGGCATGTGGTCGCCGAACAGGGTTTCGGCGAGGCCCTGCGCGTCCAGGTACAGGTTGTCGGCGCGCCGGGTGACCGACTCGACGCGGGTCAGCGCCTCGTCCGGTGAGCCGGGCAGCGCGACGCGGCCGGTGACCATCGCCGCCGTCGGGACGAGCGCGGTGTTGACGACCGCGACCGTCCGGCCGGGCTCGGCGGTGGCGAGGTTGCCGTCCGCGGCGGCGCCGAGCAGGTCGAAGCCCAGCAGGACGTCGGCCGTGCCTCGCGTGGCGCGCAGCGCGCCGGGCACCGGACGGGTGGAGAAGCGCAGGTCGCTGACCACCGGTCCGCCCTTCTGCGCCAGTCCGGTCTGCTCCAGGCCGGCGGCGTAGGAGCCGTCCAGCCGGGCCGCCATCTGCAGGATCTGCGAGACGGTCACCACGCCGGTGCCGCCGATGCCGGGCATGCGCAGCAGGACGTCGGCCTCGCCGAACCGGCGGACCGGCTCGGTCAGCGCTACCGGGAGCTCGGGCAGCGCGCGCTGCCGGCGCGTGCCGGGCTCGACCAGCAGGAAGGACGGGCAGTCGCCCTTGAGACAGGAAAGGTCGGTGTTACATGACGCCTGGTGAATGCGGGTCTTGCGACCGAACTCGGTCTCCACCGGCTGCACCGAGAGGCAGGTGGACTGCTCGCCGCAGTCGCCGCAGCCCTCGCAGACGCGCTCGTTGATCAGGACCTTCTCGGCGGGCGTCGGGAGCTTGCCGCGCTTGCGCAGGCGGCGCTCCTCGGCGGCGCAGCGATCGTCGTGGATCAGCACGGTCACGCCGTCCAGCGCGGCCAGCTCGGTCTCCACCTCGGGCAGGTCGTCCCGGTGCCGGACGTGCGCGATCGGGTCGAGCGCAACGCCCCGGTAGTCGGCCGGGGAGTCCGTGGTGATCACCACGCGGCGGACGCCTTCGAGCGCGAGCCAGCGGGTGAGCGTCGGGATGTCCAGACGGCCTTCGGCCTTCTGCCCGCCGGTCATCGCGACCGCGTCGTTGTAGAGCAGCTTGTAGGTCATCGTGACCCCGGCCGCGACGGCGGCGCGGATCGCCAGCGAACCCGAGTGGTGGAAGGTGCCGTCCCCGAGGTTCTGCACGAAGTGCTTGTCTGAGGTGAACGGCGCGAGCCCGATCCACTGGGTGCCCTCGCCGCCCATCTGGGTGAGGCCGAGCTGGTTGCCGCGTCCCGCGCCGTCCAGCGCGATCATCACGTGGCAGCCGATGCCGGCCCCGACGAGCGTGTCGGACGACGCGCGCGTGGACGTGTTGTGCGGGCATCCCGAGCAGAAGTAAGGCGTACGCGCCGCCACGACCGGCAGCGTCACGCGCCCCTTCTTCCGGGCCGTCCGCAGCATGACCGCCGCCTTCGGCAGCCGCTCCTCGCCGAACCGCGCGACCAGCGCCCGGACGACGTCCTCCGCGCCAACGGTCCCGCGCGAGGGCAGCAGCTCCTTGCCGTCCGCTCCGCGTCGCCCGACGACCCGAGGCACCTTCACCCCGACCGTCGCAACACCCGTGCCCGCCGAGAACCCCAAGCCCTCGCCCAGGCCAGAGCCCGGGCCATCGCCCGCGTCGGTGTCCGTCTTCGCCGCGGCATCGGCGTCACCGTTCACCATGCCGTTCGCCTTGGCGTTGACGAGGGCGTTCGCGTTCGCGTGCCGGTTCGAGTGGGTGTTGGCGTGGTCGTACAGGACGGCCTTGAGGTGCTGCTCCAGGAAGGGCACCTTGTCCTCGACGACGAGGATCTCGTCCAGGCCGGCGGTCATGCGGGCCAGCTCGGCGTCGTCGAGGGGGAAGGGCATGCCGAGGCGGATGAGGCGGATGCCGAGGTCGTTCAGAGCCTGCTCGTCCAGACCGAGGTCGGTCAGGGCGCGCTGGACGACGGCGTACTGCGTGCCGGAGGCCACGATGCCGAGGGCGGTGTTGTCGGCGCCGAAGGTGATGCGGTTGAGGCCGGCCTCGCGGGCGTAGGCGCGGGCGATGTCGAGGCGCCGGGTGAGCATGTCGTGCTCGGCGTCCAGCGAGGCGGGGCCGACGAGGGTCGGCACCTTGCGGTCCTCGCGGACGGGCATCGGGACGTTGCGGCGGATCTCCTCCAGGTCCACCACGGCGGACGCGTCGGCGATGTCCGCGACGATCTTCAGTCCGGCCCAGAGGCCGCTCGCGCGGGACAGCGCGACGGCGTGCAGGCCGAACTCGATGATCTCCGCGACCGTGCCGGGGGCCAGCAGCGGCAGGGCGAGGCTCTGCGCCATCGGCTCGCACGAGCTCGGCACGGTGGACGACTTGCTGGCGGGGTCGTCCCCGATCCACGCGACCGCGCCCCCGACGGCGGCGGTCCCGGCGAGCTGCGCGTGCCGGATGGCGTCCGCGGCCCGGTCGAGGCCGGGGTTCTTGCCGTACCAGTACCCCGTGACGCCCTCATGGCGGCGGCCCGGCACCTGGCCGAGCAGCTGGGTTCCGGCGACGGCGGTGGCGGCGAGCTCCTCGTTGAGTCCCGCCTGGAAGACCACCCCGGCCTCGTCCAGGAACTTCGCGGCGCGGCCCATCTCCAGGTCGACGCCGCCGAGGGGCGACCCCTGGTAGCCGGAGACGAACGCGCGCGTGTCGATGCCGCGCGCCTCGTCGAGCCAGCGCTGTTCCAGGGTCAGCCGCACCAGGGCCTGGACGCCCGAGATCAGTACTCGCCCCTCGCGCGCGGTGTACCTGTCGTCAAGCCGGACGCCCATCGAACCTCCTCGTTCACGGCCCTGTGGCGTGGAGCACACCACCCGTAAACGGACGAACGCAAGTAACTGCCGACATACATCCTTCAAGACGCAAAGTTTTATACTTGCTTCCGGTATTTCGCCATGTGGTTTGCATGAGGAGCCCCGATGACCGAGGTCGACGACATCGACCACGCGCTGCTGCGCCTGCTCCGCCAGGACGCCCGCCGCACCTTCTCCGAGATGGCCGAGAAGGTCGGCCTGTCCGTCGCCGCCGTCAAGCGCCGGGTCGACCGGCTCCGCGACATCGGCGTGATCACCGGCTTCACCGCCCAGATCGACTACGCCAAGCTGGGCTGGGGCATCGAGGCCTTCACCGAGCTCCGCTACGCGGGCTCCGCGCCGGTCAGCGAGATCATCCGCACCGCCACGGTCGCCCCCGAAGTCCAGGCGATCTACACCACCGCGGGCGACCCCGACGCGCTGGTCAGCATCCGCGCCCGCGACATGCGCCACCTCCAGCAGGTCATCGACACCCTGCGCCGCGCGGGCAACGTCACGGGCACCAAGACCCTGATGGTCATGGACGTCTGGACCCGTTCCGACGTGGACCCGTCCCCTCCCACCCGTCCCTCGGCCACGACGAGGCCCCAACCCGCCCAACGCCCCCGTCCCTGACCAGGAGGCAACCCGATCCCTGACCCGCAACGCGAAACAAAGCCACCCCAGCACGCCGTTTCCTCGCCGACGATCTGCCCCCCGCGCACGATCGAAGGTGCGATCACCGGCGCCATCACCAAGATGCAGGTAGCGGTGCCGGTGACAGTGACAGCGGTAATGGCGACAGTGGCAGCGGTAATGGCGACAGCGGCTGCGGTAGCGGCGACAGCGGCTGCGGTAGCGGCGACAGTGGCAGCGGTAATGGCGACAGCGGCTGCGGTAGCGGCGGACATGCATCGCAGCCAGTCGCGGCTGCGGGACGGTCAGGGGCGGCGGAGGCGGAAGGGGCGGGTTCGGCCCAGGCCTTGGAGGTGGCGGGAGCGTAGGGGGGTGATGTCGTAGATCGTGGAGAGTTCGGTCGCCAGGGCCGAGTCGATCAGGATGGTGCCTCGGTGGGCGGCGGCGGTCAGGCGGGCGGCCAGGTTGACGGGGGTGCCGAAGACATCGCCCAGGCGGAGGACCACTTCGCCGTAGGCGAGGCCCACGCGGACCAACGGGAAGTCCGGGTCGATGGTGTGGCGGTCGGCGAGGCTCAGGCCGATCTCGGCTACGGCTCGGGGGTCGGGGGCTACGAAGAAGGCTTCGTCGCCGAGGGTCTTGACGATGCGTCCGCCCAGGTCCGCGACGGTTTCGGCGGTGACGGACTCGAAGCGTTCGACGAACTCGGCGAGGGCCGGGCCCTCCATGCGGCGGCTGAGGGACGTGAAGGAGACGATGTCGGCGAAGCCGACGGCGAGGCGGGCGACGCCCATGGCCGGGTCGCCGGACGCGTCGCCGCTGGCGGCCGTGACGCGGAGTCCGGCGGCGGCGAGCTGGCGCCGCCAGCCGTGCAGCAGGAGCCATTCGAAGCGGGGCCGGAGTTCCTCGGTGATGCCGAGGACCTCCGAGACGGTCTCCGGGCTCAGCTCGACGTCCTCGGGCATGCGGGCGGCGGCGCTCGGCAGCCAGACGTCGACGACCCAGCTCGCCAGGCGGCCCATGGTCTGGCCGACGGCGCGGATGAGCTGGAACATGCCGTCCTCGTCGACCAGGCCGTCCGCGACGAGGCGCTCGATCTCGACCAGCGCGCGGACGTCGCTCTCGGTGAAGGCGACCTCGTCCTCGGCCGGGGCGGGGAAGCCCAGCGTCTGCCAGACGCGCCGGGCCTTCTCCGGGGGCATCCCGGCCAGCTCCTCGACCTGCGCGCGGGTGTACTTCAGTCGGTCGGCGAGCAGGGTCTCCTCGATCTCCTGCGCGACCTGCGGATCGACCACTGCGGCACCTCGCGATGTCTCATCCGGCGATGTGCCAAGGGTGGCGCGTAAGATCGAGCGGGGTCAAGCAGCGGAGGCGGGGGAGCATGTCCGGGTACCGGATCGACGAGCTCGCGCGGGCGGCGGGGACGACCGTCCGCAACGTCCGCGCCTACCAGGACCGGGGGCTGCTGCCGCCGCCGCGGCTGGAGGGGCGCGTCGGCTTCTACGACGACAGCCACCTCGCCCGGCTGCGGCTGATCGGCAAGCTGCTCGCGCGCGGCTACTCGTCGGTGATCATCAAGGACCTGCTCGCGGCGTGGGAGACCGGCCGCGACGTCGGTGACGTGCTGGGCCTGGAGAAGGTCCTCACCGATCCGTGGTCGGACGAGATCCCCGGCACCGTCACGCTGGACGAGCTGGTCGCGACGTTCGGCCCCGGCCGGGACCAGGCGCAGGTCGCGCGCGATCTCGAACGGGCCGTCCGGCTCGGGTTCGTGGAGCCCGACGGCGACCACTTCCGCGTCCCGTCGCCGCGGTTGCTGCACGTCGGCGCGGAGCTGGTCGCGGCAGGCATCCCGCTGGACGCCGTGTTCGACATCGCGCAGCAGATCCGGGACGACTGCGACGTCATCGCCGGTCGCTTCGTCGACCTCGTCCACGAGCACGTCTTCCGCCGCCTGGAGGACGGGCCGGTGCCGAGCGGCGAGGAGGTCGCCGAGGTCGCGGAGGTCGTGCGGCGGATGCGGCCGCTGGTGAAGATGGTCGTCGACCCGTTCATCGCCCGCGCCATGGAGATCCGCGTGCAGGCCGCGCTGGGCGAGCAGCTCGAGACGCTGCGCGATCATCTCGTGCGCGCGCCCGCGGGCTCGTCAGAGGAGTGAGATCCCCCAGACGACCGTGACCTGCTGCGCGGGACCGTGCGGGGTCGTGAACGTCAGGGTCGCGCGTCCCGGCAGGTTGATCAGTCCGGTGTGCAGCGTGACCAGGACGTCCTGCGAGTCGTTCGGGGACAGACCGCCCGTCCGGTCCTGCAACGTGACCTGATCGCTGGACGACGCGCCGGTCCAGGTGACCGGGCCGTCCTCGGCCTTGATCCGAATCGTGCCGGAACTGCGTCCGTAAAGCTCCAGCCGTGTCGTCAGGACGCGCAGCGTGCCCGGCCGGGGCGGCGTGGCGGGCGGCGAGCTGGGCACCGTGGGCGGCGGCGTCGCCGGCGGACGACCCGGATTCCCGGGATCGGACGTCGGGGGCCTCGTCGGCTTTTCGAGCTGCGGCGTCGGCGGAACCGGACCGCCGCCGTTCCCGGACGGTCCGTGGCTTCCGGGGTCGTCGTCCTCGTGCGCGGAGTGGCGCGGCGACGCCGCCTGCTTTTCGGTCGGGCGCGGGTGCGTATACGGCCAGTCGAACGTCGGGACGCCCAGCTGGGACCCCATGAACACGATCGCCGCGAGCGCGGTGAGCAGCGCTCCGCCCATCCCGCCGCTCACGAACATCCAGCGCCGCACGAACGGCGACGGGACGTCCGGCTGCGTCGGCAGCCCGCCCGGAGTCAGCGCCCCGCCGCGCGCCGCGATGTCCGCGCGGTACCCGGCCAGCTCCGGATCGGTCGCCGTGTGCAGGACGCGCCGCCGCAGCGCCTCGGCCGGCTCCGGCGCGGGCGCGAGCACCAGCAGCCCGGACGCGCGCACCTGCTCCCGCGCCTGGCACGCCGCGCATCCGCGAACGTGCTCGTCCAGCCCGCTGTCGATGATGTCGACCGGACGATCCGCCCCATGACCGCCACTCGCCGCGCCACTCGCCCCGGCACTTGCCGTGCCACTCAGCCTGGCACTTGCCGTGCCACTCGCCGTGCCACTGGCCCCGACACTGGCCCCGGCACTCGGCGCGGTGCTCGGTTCGTCCGCTGGCCGAGCACCAGCGCCTGGCGGCATCCCGGCGGTTCCGTTGCGTTCTGCGGCGTTCCATGCGGTTCGCCTGAACGCGCTCCCGTTTCGGCTGGACGCGTCGGGCCCGCTTCCTCCGTGTACGTCCTGCTCATCGCGGCGGAGCGCCCCCAAGCCGAGTTGGCCGGCGACGTCCTGCCCGTTCAGGTCGCGCGACTCCTGTTCGCTTCGGTCGGACGCGTCCTGGTCAGTTCGACCGAAGGCGTCCTTGTGCGGGACCGGTGGCGTTTGCCTTGGGTTATGCGTCCGGAATCCGGCACCGGCGGGAGTTCGCAAGCCGTTGGTTGCTATTTGCGGGCAGGACGCGACGTCGGTTTCGAGGCGTGATGAGCTTTGCGTTAGCGCTGTGCCAGGAGTGGCGCGTGAGGGTGGGAATTGCGTCCGCAATCCACTGGACGGGGACGGGGACGGTGCACCCGGCTCGCCGGAAGAAGGTGCGGATTGCAAGCGTGGCGTGCTGGCATCTGCTTGCGCATTGGGCTCAGGATATGCGGAAGAGGGCAGGTGCGAGCCGCTTTGCGCGCCAGCAGACGCTCGGCCGTTCGGCCCCGCGGACGGCGTGGGCGTTCGCTTGCCGTCCTCGCCGCCCTCGCCGTTTCCCCAGGTAGATGGCCAGGTGGCGCACGACTGAGCGGCTTGAGCGAAGGAGCCCTTGAGGGCGCTTTCGAATTCCCTCCGAGCGTCCCCGGTGAGCGCCATGACCCTTCGGCGGGAAACGCCCCATAGGACGGCTAGTTCGGACGGACTCAATCCGTGCCGGACGGTCAGCAGGAGCAGTTCGCGCTCGCTGGAATCGAGGCGATTGACAGCGGACTCCAGCAAAGGCCTAAGCTCGGACGTCGGCGGAAGCACGGCGCTGGGCCGAGAAGCCATCTGCCGATCCCTGAACGGACCCGGATACCGGAAAGGACGGTCGGGTTCCCAGCGCAGTTCCTGCGCGCGTCCTCGCTGGAGGCAGCGGCGGCGGACCGCGCCGTACAGCCAGACGCGGAGATGGGAATGGTCGCGCATGCGCGGCGCGCGGCGCCAGGCGTCCACGAACGCGTCGTGCAGGATGTCGTCGGCGGTCCGGGTGTCCCCGGTCATTGCCGTCGCATAGTCGAACAGTCGCTCTGCGTAGGCGTCGTAGAGCATGGCCAAGGCGTCGGCGTCGCCGTCGTTCAGCCTGCGGAGCAGGCGACGCGTCGCGACGTCGGGCGGTGACCACCTCGGCATGTGCGCTCCCGCAGCGAACGGGGCCCCGCACGCCACGGGACGTCCGGACAATAGGGCCCACTCTGGATACACCCACGTACCCCTTCGGCACCATTCGAACCCCGGAAAAATCACCGCACAGGGATTTCCCTATGGTTCAAGCCGGGCTTCTCAGGCGTTTCACCTGAACCCTGGCGGTGAACATGGCACAGTGCCCTCTGATCGCCCCCCAGCAGGGGACGCAGGACGGAAGGACCCGAGGTGAGCATCTTCGGCGTCGACTACGCATGGGGACGTCCGGGGCCCAGCGCGCTCAAACGCGCCGGCGCCAAGTTCGTCTGCCGATATCTCTCGCACGACGCCTCCGGCAAGAACCTGACCCGATCCGAGGCGGACGAGCTGTCCCGCGCCGGGCTGTGGCTCGTCGTGGTGTGGGAGAGCACCGCCTCCCGCGCGCTCGCCGGACGCGCCGCCGGGATCGCCGACGCCACGGACGCGGCCAAGCAGGCCCGCGCGTGCGGCATGCCCGCCGACCGCCCGATCTTCTTCGCGGTGGACTTCGACGCGACGTCCGGCCAGCAGGCCGCGATCAACGCCTACCTCGACGGCGCCGCGGCCGTCCTGGGCCGGGCACGCGTGGGCCTGTACGCCGGATACGGCCCGATCAAGCGCGCGTTCGACGCCGGGAAGATCCGCTGGGGCTGGCAGACGTACGCCTGGTCCGGCGGACGCTGGGACAAGCGCGCGCAGCTCCAGCAGTACTCCAACGACCATGTCGTCAACGGCGTCGGCGTCGACTACGACCGCGCCGTCCACGACGACTACGGCCAGTGGCGCGTCGGCGTGAGCCCCGCCCCGCCACCCCCGCCGCCCCCTCCGATGGAAGAGGACGACATGCCCTACGGCCAGCTCAACAACGGCGCCAACGCGGTGACCCCGGTCTCGTTCCCCCGCGGCACCCTGAAGGCGATCGGCTTCGTCTGCGACAACGGACTCCAGGACCTCCCGCCCGCCCAGCTCCGCGTCGCCGTCCACGACGCCCACGGATGGTCCATCACGCAGGTGACCGTGGACAGCACCAAGCCGAAGACCATCGTGTACTTCAAGGACCCGACCAGCACTGACGGCCTGTCCGTCCAGCGCTCGGACGACGGCCAGGTCAACGTCGCCTGGGACGCGTCCTAGCCTTGCCCTAGCCCCTCACCTGCTGTTCGACGCCCCGCGCACCTCGATGGGCGCGCGGGGCGTTTCGCGTTCACCAGCCGGCTTGGCGCCGCCGAGGGCTAGCGGGGTTCCACCACGCAGCCGCAGGGCTTGAGGGCGAGGAGATCCTCACCCGCGGGGACGGCCTCGCGGACGAGCGTCCCGCACATCGGGCAGCTGGACAGGTCGGTGCGCGGAGCGCTTTCAAGATCGGTCGATGCTGTCACGTCGGCCCAGCCTAGCGGCGGGGACGCCCCGGGCACGGGACGGGGCGCGCGCCTTTGCCGACTGCCGACGCAACGTCAGGACCTCACCAACACGGCGGGGTCCCGCCGAAGCGGGATGGTTCGGACGGAACGGGGGGTGCTGGTGGTGCGTCCGAGTGAGCGCGAGACAGCACATGCCCGGCCAGTTTCTGACAAATCTGGAAATTCCGCAGCATGACGCCTCGATCTACGGAAGGGTGTCAGACTGCGCGAATCATCCATGGTTCGCGGCCAGCCCGTCCGTTATGCCTGCCAGCCACGCGTCGAAGACGCGAAAACGCAGGTCAACGCATGTCACCGGAGGAAACCGCACCGTGAAGCACCGCAACATCCTGGCCGTCTGGCTCGGCCTGCCGATCATCACGCTCGGCATCTACGGGCTCGTCTGGATCTACAAGATCCACGACGAGATCCGCACGTCCTACCCCGAGTCGGGTGCCGTGGGCGCGGGCAACGCGCTGTGCTCGGTGCTGTTCGGCTGGATCACGCTCGGCATCTGGCCGCTGGTCGTCCTGATCAAGTTCGGCGGCGCGATCGCCGAGGCGCAGCGCCGGGCGGGCCGCCAGCCCAGCTTCAGCCAGGGCGTCGGCATCCTGCTGCTGATCTTCGGCTTCGGCCCGCTGTACTACCAGAACGAGCTGAACAAGATCGCCACGCAGCGCTGATCCCCCAGCGCGGACGGGCCGTAGCGGTCAGAGCCATCCCCCGGCGCCCCGCACGGCCCGTCCGCTCGTTTCCGCGCTCGAATGCGCGAACGAACAAGCTCGCTGAAGCTCAACCGAGCACGTCCGGTCGAACATGCTCAGCCGAACGCGGTCAGGTGAGGCGTTCGACGGGGAGGGCGCCTTCGGCGTAGTTGCGGCGCAGCACCTTCTTGTCGAACTTTCCAACGCTGGTCTTCGGGACTTCCTTGATGAAGGCCCATCGTTCCGGGAGCTGCCAGTGCGGGACGTGCTCGGCGAGGAAGTCCCGTAGCTGGTCGGCCGTGGTGGTCGCGCCGTCGCGCAGGACGACCGAGGCCAGCGGACGTTCCTGCCAGCGGTCGTCCGGGACGCCGACCACCGCCGCCTCGATGACGTCCGGGTGGGCCATGAGGCGGTTCTCCAGCTCGACCGACGAGATCCACTCGCCGCCGGACTTGATGACGTCCTTGGCCCGGTCGGTGAGGACGAGGTATCCGTCCGGGCTGAGGGTGCCGACGTCGCCGGTGCGGAGCCAGCCGTCGTGGAAGCGGCCCGCGTCCTCGTCCTTGACGTAGGCGCCGGTGATCCACGGGCCGCGGATCTCGACCTCGCCGACCGCGACGCCGTCGTTCGGCATGACGCGGTCGCCGTCACCGACGACGCGGATCTCCAGTCCGGCGAGGACGCGGCCCTGGGTGACCCGGTAGCGGACGGCGTCGTCCCCGGTCGCCTCGATCGGCGGGTGCGCCATCGTGGCGACGGGCGAGGTTTCGGTCATCCCCCAGGCCTGGACGATCCGGACGCCGATCTCGTCGAAGCCGCGCAGCAGCGACTCCGGGACGGCCGATCCGCCGCACGGCACCAGCCGCAGGGAGGACAGGTCGCCGCCGTGCTCGCGGACGTGGCGCAGCACGTCCGCCCAGATCGTCGGGACGGCTCCGGCGACCGTCGGACGCTCCGTCTCGATCAGCTCGACCAGCGGCGCGGCCTGCAGGAACCGGTCCGGCATGAGCAGTGACGCGCCGGCGAGCAGCGCCGCGTACGGCAGTCCCCAGGCGTTCGCGTGGAACATCGGGACGACCGGCAGAACGCGGTCCGAGGCGCTGAGCCCGAGCCCGTTGCCCGTCGCGGCGGACATCGAGTGCAGGTAGGACGACCGGTGCGAGTACGCGACCCCTTTGGGGTTTCCGGTCGTGCCGCTCGTGTAGCACATGGCCGCGGCCTGGCGCTCGTCCAGCTCGGGCCAGTCGAACTCCGGGGACGCGGCGGCGAGGAGGTCCTCGTAAAAGTGCAGGTCCTTGCCCACGCCCTCCAGCGGCGCCGTGTCGGCGTCCCCCGCGACGATCACATGTCGGACGGTCTTCATGTGCGGCAGGACGGGAGCCAGCAGCGGGACGAGCGAGCCGTCCACGATCACGATCCGGTCCTCGGCGTGGTCGGCGATGTAGGCGAGCTGGTCGCCCGAGAGCCGGATGTTGAGCGTGTGCAGGACCGCGCCCATCGACGGGACCGCCAGGTACGCCTCCAGGTGCTCGGCGTTGTTCCACATGAACGTGCCGACGCGCTGGTCGGAGTCCACCCCGAGGGCGCGCAGCGCGTTCGCGAGCCGGGCGGCGCGCTCGCCGACCTCGGCGTAGGAGCGGCGGCGCGGGCCGTCCGCCGTCCAGGTCACCACCTCGCGCGTCCCGAAGATCCCGGTCCCGAACCGCATGATCGAGGTGATGGTCAGCGGGACGTCCTGCATCGTGCTCCACACGGGCGCGCCTCCTCGTCCGGCACCAGATGGTGAACCGGATTCTGTCCGCTGGGCGGCCCGGTTGTCAGCACTCCGGGGTCAAGTCGAGGACGCTCCTTACCGGCCCTGTCGTCCCTCGTCGTCCGGGTGCGGCTCGTCGGAATCGTGGACGTTCGGCCGCGGGAAGTCGGCCTCCAGGCCCGCGTCGTCGCGGAGCTTGGCCATGGCCCGCGAGACGGTGCTCTTCACCGTGCCGACGCTGATGCCGAGCACCTCGGCGATCTCCGCTTCGGGCATGTCCTCGTAGTAGCGCAGCACGACGGCGGCGCGCTGGCGGGCGGGGAGGCGGCCGAGCGCGCGGCCGAGGGCGTCCTGCATGTCGCTGCGTCCGGTGTGGTCGTCCACCGGACGGTCCGGCAGCTCGTCGGTGGGGTAGACCTCCAGCTTCCTGCGCCGCCACCAGGAGATCTGCGTGTTGACCATGGCGCGGCGGACGTAGCCGTCCACGGCCGCGCGGTCGCTGATGCGGTCCCAGGCGAGGTAGGTCTTGGCGAGCGCGGCCTGGAGCAGGTCCTCCGCCTCGGCGCGGTCGCCGGTGAGGCGCATCGCGGCGCGGAGCATGACGGGTCCGCGCGCCGCCACGTACGCGCGGAACTCCTCGTGCCGCGTGCTGGTCACTTCACCACCGTGTCAGGGCTCGCGCGGTGCCCGCCGCCGGTGTCCGACCCCGCGAGCCGCACCCCGGACGGACGCGTCGCCGCGGTCGCCGTCGCCGTCACCGTCGCCGTCGGGCCGAACCCCGGCGCGGACGCACGCCGCCGCCGTCCAAGATCCCGACCCGCTTCGACCATGGCACGGTGAGCGTAATTCCGGTCCAACAGATACGGTATTTTCGGGTCAACCCGGTGGAGGATGATTCGCCTGAGTATTGGAAAACCAATGCGCCCAATGACTTATGACGACAAATCCGTCGACAGGGTGACCACGCGGCGTGAACCTTGACTGCACCGACTGACAGCCGGAGAGGACAGCGATGCCCGCACAGCGCGATCCTTCCGTCCGGCGCCGGTACCGCCGCGCCGTGCTGGGCGAAGGACCGCCGCCGTCCGTCCGGCCCGGCCCTCCACTGCGCGTCCTGACCGGGACCGTGCTGGACGCGAGCCCGCACCTGCTGGTGCTGGCCACGGCCACCGGCGAGGCGAGGCTGCCGATGACCCCGACCACCGCGGTGTGGCACGGCGGGCGCAGGGGCCCCGCCGCGCTGCGCCCCGGCCGGGAGGCGCTCGTCCGGATGGACGCGGCCGGCCTCGCCGCCGACCGGATCTGGGTCGACATCGGACGGGTGGCCGGCACCATCCTGACCGCCCGTCCGGACGCGCTGGAGGTGGATCTGGGCCCGCACCGGGGCCGGGCCCGGGTCGTCCTCGAACCGCGCTCGCTGCGGCTTGTCCTGGTGCGGCATCCCCGGCTGGAACCCGGCTACCTGGTGGACGTGCTGTGCGTCCGCTCCCCCGACGGCCCGCGCGCCGTCGCGCCCGCCACGTCCCAGCCGGGCCACCGAGCCGACGACCTGGCCTCGCCCGCCCCCGACACCCCCGTCCCCGCGACCACGCAAGGCACCGCCACCTGGTACGGCTGGCCCGGCTCCCCGCAGAACACCGGCCTGGCCACCGGCGCGACCTTCTCCCCGCGCCCGGGCGTACCACCCGCCCGGACCAGCCATCCCGAAACCCCGGCAACCCGCCGTCCACCAGCGGCGCCCGCACCGAACATGAGGCCAAGACCAGCCCCACGGCCGGCTCCAGACGGACGGTCGGGAAGAGATGCATGGCCGGGACGGGCCGCGTGGCCGCGAAACGAGCCGGAGGCGGGCGCAGACATAGGGCCGGGCCAAGGCACTGCGCGCTTGGGAAGGGGCACGTGGCCGGGAAGCGTCCCGGACCCTAGCGCAGACACGTGGCCGGGAAGCGGCGCGTCGTCGGGAAACGACGCGGGTCCGAGCGCAGACACGTGGCCGGGCGGAGGCGGCGCGCGTCCGGGAGGAGACGCCTGGCTGGGGAGTGGCCTGAGGGCGGGGGCTGAGGCGTGGCCGGGGTGGGGGGACGGTCCTGGACCGGGGGGAGGCCCGCCGGAGTACGCGGTCGCGTATCCGGCGGTGGATGGGGAGGGGGCGGCCGGGGGGTGTACGGAGGCACCCCCCGGCTGCGTCCCCCTTCCGCTGCTGTCGGCGGGCAGCGGGCTGGACGTGGTGAACGACTGCTCCGGACGCGGCGCGGAGATGATCGTGGCCGAGTGCGGATGCGTCGCGGCCCGGTTCTGCGACCGGTGCGTGGAGTGCGGGACGTCGCCGCGCGGCCGGCTCGTCGAGCTCGGGCCGGTGGCTTTCGCGGCGCTGGGCGGGGACCTGGAAGCCGGGTGCTTCAACGTGACGGTGCGGTGGCGAGCGGAGCCCGGGGAGGGCCGGCCATGGTGACGCTGGTGCAGAACGTCCAGGTGCTGCTGCTGGCGGGTGTCCTGCTGGCGGCGTGCCTGGCGAAGCTCGCGGTGCGGGATCCGGTCTCGGCGGACTCGCGCGCGCGTGACAGGTTTCGCGTGCACGGTGTCCCGGTCGCGGAACGCCCGACGCGCGCGCTGATCCTGCTGCGGGATCGGCGGGCGGGGATCGTCCTGGGCCTGGTCGAGGGGACGCTCGGACTCGCGCTCCTGCTGTCGTCGCACCTCTGGCTCCGCGTCGTCGCGGCCGTGGGTTTCGCGGGCGCGACGTGGGCGGTGCTGGAACTGCAAGCGCACAGGCCGGAGGCCGGGTGCGGCTGCTTCGGCGGCCTCAGCACCAAGCGGGTCGGACGGCGCAGCGTGGTCCGGGCGACGCTGTTCACAGCAGCGGCCGTCGTGTCGCTCGGCGCGTCGCGAGCCGGTGTCGAGGTGCCGCGCCTCGGCTGGGGACGGGTCGCCGGCGTCCTGTCGCTCGAACTGGCGCTGTTCGCGTCCCTCTCCCCCGAACTCGCCCTCCTCTGCCAACGCGCCCGACAACACGCCCGCGCCCTCCACCGCGTCCCAGGCCATGAGCGCTACCACCACAACCACGAACTCGCGGACGGACACCAGCACGGACACGCACACGACCTCACGCACGGGCCCGAGGACGCTTACGCTCACGGCCTTCGCCGCGAGAACGAGCACGCACGCGCACAGGGACACGAACATGAGCCGCCACAGAACCAGGCCCATGGGCTGAGCCCTGAGGTTGGCCAAGCACAGGCACGCGAACGCGAACCTGAGCCCGCGAGCGAACGCGAGCACAGCTTGGGGCATGAGCAGAAGCACCGGCCCGAGCATCGGCTTGGGCTAGATCACGCAGACGATCCTGCCCAGGAGCAGTGGCGTCAGCACGAACGTGGGCTCGGGCTCGGACGGGTGGGAGGTGCTTTCGGGTTGCTCGCCCGGCGGGACGTGCCGTGTGAGCGGCGGCGGAGCCCGATCGCGGAGACCCTTGGGACGCTGTACGCGAGCAGCGCGTGGCTGGAGTTCGAGAACGCGCTGGTCAGCGCCGTTCCGCTGGACGTCTGGCGGGAGGGCTGTCACCGCTTCCTCGTGTATGCGGCTCGCCTGGACGGCGTCGACGTGGAGATCGTTTTCGCCGTCTCGACCGCCGCGCGCGGCCGGGAGGTGCGGCACGCCGTGCTGCCGGTGGACGGCCGCGAGGACTCTCTACGCCTTTCTAGCGGCATTGCAAGACAGCCGTAGACAACGCGATGGGACGACACCATCGGAGAATCTACGGCTCTCTAGCGCAGGCGCTAGGCACCGCGATATTTCGCTCGTCACGGCTCTATACACTTCTCTAGCGAGAGAGCTAGACGTCCGTAGAGAGCGATATCGGCGCAGGTCGATGTGGCCGTCTAGCGGTTTCTAGCGCTGGCGCGAGAAAGCCGTAGAAGAGGCTGACGAGCCGGTCAGGCGGGTTGGGAGCGCAGGAAGCCGCCGAAGTGCGGGACGGTGAAGGCCACCAGGCCGCGCTCGGCGCTGTAGATCAGTCCTTTCTTGATCAGGCCGTCGCGGGCGGGCGAGAGGCTGGAGGGCTTGCGGCCCAGCTCCTCGGCGACGGCGGCGGTGGGTACGGGGTCGTCGCCGAGGGCGGCCATGGCGCGCATGTAGTCGCGCTCGGCGGGGGTCGCGCGCTCGTAGCGGCTACCGAAGAAGCCGACGGCGAGCTCGCTCTCGGCCTCGGGGGCGGCGACCTTGACGTCGTCGACGGTGATGGGGGTGTCGGGGGCGACGTCCCAGGCGACCTTGGCGTACGCCTGGACGAAGTAGGGGTAGCCGTCCGCCGCGAAGTAGAGGGCGTCGAGCGCGTCCTGGGTGAAGGTGACGTCCTCGCGCTCGGCGGGGGCGAGCAGGGCGACGTCGGCGGACGCGCGGTCGAGCCGGTCGATGCGGGTGTACCGGAACAGCCGCTCGGAGTAGGACTTGCTCGCCGACAGGACGGCGGGCAAGTGCGGCAGGCCCGCGCCGACGACGATCAGCGGCCCGCCGCTCTGCGACAGCTCGTGGCAGGCGGCGCAAAGGGCGGACACGTCGTCGGGCGGGATGTCCTGCATCTCGTCGACGAACAGGGCGATGCCGGCGCTGACGTCGGTGGCGACGGACGCCGCGTCGGTCAGCAGCTCGGTGAGGTCGATCTCGAGGTCGCCGGAGTCGGCGCGGCCGCGTGAGGCGGGCACGTCGATGCCCGGCTGCCAGCGGTGCACGCGCGCCTTCCCCTTGGCGTCCTCCTCGGGCCCCGCCTGCGCGAACGCCTTCAGCACACCGAGGAAGGACTCGATGCGGTCGGGCGCGCGGTGCCGGGGGGCGAGCTCCCGGACGGCCATGTGCAGCGCGGACGCGACCGGCCTCCGGATGGACTGCTCGGGCCGCGCCTCGATCTTGCCGGTGCCCCACAGCCGCTGCATGGCCATCGAGCGGAAGGTGTTGAGCAGCACCGTCTTGCCGACGCCGCGCAGGCCCGTGATGATCATGCTGCGCTCGGGGCGGCCTCGCGCCACCCGCTCCAGCACGACCTCGAACTGCTTGAGCTCGCGGTCGCGCCCGGCCAGTTCGGGCGGGCGCTGGCCCGCGCCCGGGGCGTAGGGATTGCGCACGGGATCCACGGTCTCGGACTCTATGAGGCCATATAGCTGCGGTCGTAGATTTCCGTAGAAAGGTCTACGGCGTGTCGCACCGGCCCGCCCCCGCGAGTGCGGGAGCGAGGGCGCGGCCACCGTAGCCACCATGCGGACCTCCGGACGGAGCGGGTCGAGACTTGCTCGAACCTGTGTTCGAACCGTTCGAACACAGTAACGCATCCCCGCCGCGTCCGTCACCCACCCCCGCGAAGAAACGGCCGCGCCCCGC
The DNA here is from genome assembly GCF_042652125.1 of Actinomadura gamaensis. NCBI lineage: Bacteria > Bacillati > Actinomycetota > Actinomycetes > Streptosporangiales > Thermomonosporaceae > Actinomadura > Actinomadura gamaensis. The sequence continues at coordinate 72,757 of NZ_JBHSIT010000004.1, forward strand.
GAACCCACGGTCGTTTCGCGTGCATTGCCCCGACATCGAGCGCGTTTCCGCCCGTCCAACCCCGGTTTTCGGCCCGACACGCCCGCGCCTTCAGGACACGCCGCAGCGCGCAGACCGCGCATCAGCCGCCCCAGCCCGCCGGCGCCCAGGCGCAGCCCACCGGCACCCAGGCGCTCAACGCCAGGCGTTCGACGGCGCGCGTTCAACGCCGCGCGCTCGACGGCGCGCGCTCGACGACGCGGGGCGCGGGGCGCGCTCGACGGCGCGGGGCGCGGGGCGCGGGCGGCTTCGCGGGTGTCAGGCGGAGCGGAGTTCCTGCCGGCCGAGCTTCAGCGCCTTGGTGACCTCGACGACGCGGCGGGCCTGGAAGTCGACGGCCGCCAGTTCGACGTCCCCCGGCAGGACCTCGCCGTTGTTGGAGGTGTGGCTGGCGCCGTACGGGTTGCCCTGCGCGAACATGACCGGGTCGGCGTACCCGGGCGGGACGATGATCGCGCCCCAGTGGTAGAAGGTGTTGTTCAGCGCCAGGACGGTGGACTCCTGGCCGCCGTGCGCGGTCGCGGTCGCGGCGAACGAGCTGCCGACCTTGCCGACCAGGCGGCCTTGGGCCCAGAGCGGTCCGGCGGTGTCGATGAACTGCTTCACCTGGGCCGCGGGCAGGCCGAACCGGGTGGGCGAGCCGAACATGATGGCGTCCGCCCACTCCAGGTCGTCCAGGGACGCCTCGACGACGTGCTGGGTGGCGGCGGCGTGCTCGGCCCAGCCCCGGTTCGAGGCGATCGCCTCGGCCGGGGCCAGCTCGCGGACCTTGCGGAGCCGCACCTGGGCGCCCGCCTTCTCCGCCGCCGTGGCGGCGGCCTTGGCCAGGCTGAAGACCGTTCCGGTGGACGAGTAGTAGATGACCGCCACGTTGACGGGACGCTCCAGGCTCATCGCGTTTCCCCTTTACCGGTGAATTCGTGTCCTCTCCGGACGCGGGGCACGCCGCATCGCGTCCGGAGAGGGGTCTTTGTTGTGGAGAGAGAAGCCGATCCGTCCGGGCGGTTCCCGGCGGAAGCCGCCCCATTCGCCTCGCGAGTCGCTTTACGAAAGGTTTTCGTCGCGCTCGGACAGGTGCGGGAGCTTCTCCGCGGGGATCGTTCCCATGCGTCCGGCCTGGAAGTCCTCGAAGGCCTGGACGATCTCGTCGCGGGTGTTCATCACGAACGGCCCGTAGCGGGCGACCGGCTCGCGGAGCGGCATCCCGCCGAGGACCAGGACTTCCCAGCCGTTCTTGCTCGCGGTGGGCTGCGTGTCGGCGGCGCGCAGCATCAGGCCGTCCGTCTCGCCGCGGTGGTGCGATCCGGCGAACGCGGCGAGCTGGCCCTCGTCCAGGCCGATCTCCTCGACGCCGGCCGTGCCGCGCCCGGACAGGACGTAGGCGACGGCGTTGAAGTCGCGCGGCCACGGCAGCGTGAGCCGCGCGCCCGGCGCGATCGTCGCGTGCAGGTAGGTGATCGGCGTGTGGGTGACGCCCGGACCGTCGAACCCGCCGACCCGACCGGCGATCACCCGCACGAGCGACGACCCGTCGTCGGACGACAGCAGCTTCACGTCCCCGGCGCGGATGTCCTGGTAGCGCGGCTTGGCCCACTTCTCGGCGCGCGGCAGGTTCACCCAGAGCTGGACGCCGTGGAACAGACCGCCCTTGGCGACCAGTTCCGGCGGCGGCTGCTCGATGTGCTGGATTCCGGCTCCGGCGGTCATCCACTGGGTGGCGCCGTCCGCGATCAGTCCGCCGCCGCCGGTGGTGTCCCGGTGCTGGAACGCGCCGTCGATGATGTAGGTGACGGTCTCGAAGCCGCGGTGCGGGTGCCAGGGGGTGCCCATGGCCTCGCCGGGGGCGTACTCGACGGCGCCCATGTGGTCCAGGAGCAGGAACGGGTCGGCCATGGCCAGGTTCACGGACGGGAACGGACGGCGGACCTGGAAGCCCTCGCCCTCCAGGTGCCTCTCGGCGGTGACGACCTTGGCCACGCGCCGCCAGTCGGTGCCCTCCCGGCCCGGGCGCGGCAGGCGGGGCAGGGTCATCGGGTCGGCCAGCACGGCGGGCATGGCGTCTCCTCTCGGTCGGGTCCCGGACCGGCGCCGGGGCGTGTCGTCCGGAACCCTGTTGAAGCTTCAACTATTCCGGCACGGCCCACCGTAGAGGAACTTAGTTGAAAGTTCAACCTGTGGGTATACTCGTCCCATGACGGAACCGCGCTGGCTCGGCGCATCCCAGCAACGCGACTGGCGCGCGTTCGTGGACGGGAGCGTGCGCCTCACCGAGATCATGGACCGGGACCTCAAGACCAGGCACGGCCTGTCGGTCTCGGAGTACGAGATCCTGGTCCGCCTCTCCGAGGCCCCCGACCGCAGGCTGCGCATGGCCGAGCTCGCCGAGAACGCCAGCCAGTCCCGCAGCAGGCTCTCCCACACCTGCTCTCGGCTGGAGGCCAAGGGCCTGGTGCGCAGGGACAACTGCCCGAACGACAAGCGCGGCGTCTACGCCCTGCTCACCCAGGAGGGCTTCGAGGCGCTCGACCGCGCCGCCCGCGACCACGTCGAGATCGTCCGCGACTACTTCGTGGACGTCGTCGACCCCGCCGACCTCGAAGCGATCGGACGCGCCTTCACCGCCGTCCTCAAGCGCATCGAGAAGGACTGACCGGCGCGCGTCCGCGTCGAGACGAACCGACCGCGCGCTCCTGCGTCGAGACGACCGACCCGCGCGCTTCCGCGTCGAGACGACCGACCCGCGCGCTTCCGCGTCGAGAACGGCTCGGGTCAGATGCCGAGGCCGGTGAGGACGCCGACCGAGACCAGGGTGAGGAACCCCCAGCCGAACATCATCCCGAAGCCGAACGGCCGCCACCGGCCGCCGACCTTCCAGGCCAGCAGCGAGCCGAGCCCGAACGCGACCACGATCAGCGCGACGAACTGCGGCAGCGTGCTCGGCCGCCGGGACGCCATCAGCGGCGCGTACATCATCATCAGATCGACGAACGTGAAGGTCAGGGCGCCCACCAGGCCGACCCACAGGTCGCGCCGGACGGGCAGTCGCGGCGGCCTGTCCCAGTGCAGGCGCGGCTGTTCGGACGGCGGCGCCTCCACCGAGGACGCCACCGAGAAGATCTCGTCTTCCAGGCTGGGGACGGGCTCGTCCCGCGGTTGCGTCATCGTTCCCCCTCGGACCGGGCGAGGGCCCGCGTTCCCGGCGTGTCCGCCGGGTACCGGTCGTCCGGCGGCCCCCCGGCGGCCGTTCGGGCGCGGGCACGCCTTCCCCGAACGGTAGCGAATCCAAGGTCCCACGCGAAGGCCGCCGACCGTGCCATCCTGCTGGAATGCCGTTCCACCGGACTCCTGGCTCCCGGATCCGAACCGTCCGCGACCGCGCCGCCCGACCGTCCCCTACCCCGCTCGCCCGCCGCCGAACGCGGCCGGAGCGGGGCCGCCGCGCCACCGTGCTCGCCGCCGCCTTCGCGCTCGCGACGACCGCCGCGACCGGATGCGGCCACGGGGACTCCAAGCCCGGTTCCGGCGTGTCGTCCGCGACGCCGCCCGTCGCGACCGGGACGGTGGGCGAGCCGACCGCCACGTCCTCGCCGACGCAGGACCTCAACCGCTTCCAGGCCCGGGTCGACAGGCTCACCGCCAAGGACCTGCCCAGCTCGTGGCACTCGGGCTGCCCGGTGCCGCCGTCCGGGCTGCGGATGATCGTCATGAACTACTGGGGGATGGACGGCCGCCCGCATCCGGACGGGAAGCTCGTCGTGAACGCGTCCGCCGCGAGCGACCTGGTGAAGGTGTTCCGGAAGCTGTTCGAGAACAAGTACCCCATCCGCAAGATGGTCCCGGTGGACGCCTACAAGGGCAGCGACTACGACTCCATCGACGACGACAACACCTCGGCCTTCAACTGCCGGAACGCGACCGGGTCCGACCACTGGTCGCAGCACGCCTACGGGCTCGCCGTGGACGTCAACCCCTGCGAGAACCCGTACGTGACGGCGTCCGGGCACATCGACCACGACCACTGCGTGAAGTTCGGGGAGCGTTCGCGCCGCGACCCGGGGCTGATCCACGCGGGCGACGCCACGGTCAAGGCGTTCGGTTCGATCGGCTGGGGCTGGGGCGGTTCCTGGGACGGAACCCGCGACTACCAGCACTTCTCCAGCAGCGGCCGCTAGCGCGCCGTCCAGCTGGAACGCTCCGACGCCGTACGGGCCGCGCCGGGCCGGAGAGGCTTGCGTGCCGACCGCCGGGCGAACGGGGAGCCGGGCGGACGGACGCTGGGCCTTCGGCGGACGGACCCGCCTACATCATCGTGGCGAGCGCGACCACCAGCACGGCGACCACGACCACCACGGCGGCGATCCCGACGATGAGCCCGACGTTGCCGCCGGACGCCGCCTTCTCCGGCTGCTGCTGGCCCTGCGCGACGAAGTTCTGGAACTGGTGCGTCGTACCGGCCGGATCATTCGGTATCTGCTGTGACATGCGCTGAAGGGTAGTGGATGCCTTCGGCGGGTTTCATGCCGTTTCGGCTCTTGTCTCCACGACCAGTTCGTCCCCGGTGTCCGAGAGTTCCAGCCGGACGCGGGCGCGCGACAGCTCCCCCGTCGCGCGCAGGTGGGTGCCGCCGCAGGGCAGCGACGCCGTTCCTTCGGGCAGGTCGCAGCGCCAGAGGCGGCGCGCGGCCAGCTCCGGGGACGGCACGTCCAGGCGGACCGTCGCGTCCGCCGCGATCCATGCCGCGAGCTGCTCGTTCACGGCCGCCTCGACATCGCCCAGCGCGCCGGCGAGCCCTTCGGCGACGAAGCCGCGCTTCCGCAGCGACCTGCCGATCCGGTAGGTGTCCACGCTTCCGTGCGGGACGATCCGGGACGCCGCGATCGCGAGCTGGTCGAAGTCCGGACGGCCGAGCGAGTCCGTCCGGGGCGGCTCCTTGCGCCAGCGGTCCGCGAGGGCCCGGTTCAGCGCGAGCGCCATCAGGTGGCAGGCGGTGTGCCCGGCCGACAGCGCCTCCCGCCGCACCGGCTCGACGTCCAGCTCGACGACCTCGTCCTCCGGGACGCGGCGCTCCAGCACGTGGACGACCAGCCAGGCCCAGTCCGGGTCGCCGCGCCGGACCGGGATGTCGTCCCCCGTCAGCAGCGTGCCGCCGGCGAGCCGCGAACGGCCGCTGATCCGCGCGCTGCCGGTGCGCCGCCCGCTGCCGACGTGCCGCGCGCGGTCGGTGAGCGGCGCACGGTCGGCGTGCCGCTCACGGTCGGTGTGTCGCGCACGGTCGGTGTGCCGCTCACGGTCGGCGTGCCGCTGGCGGTCGGTGGGTCGCGCGCCTTCGGACGGCAGGGCGTCTTCGGGTGGCAGGGCGCCGTCGGCGAGCGGTACCGCGCCGGTCACGCAGTCGGCGACCCGCAGCTCCAGCTCGTCCCAGCGGATCACGCCGGTGTCGCCCGGCTGGTCGGGCCAGGAATTGTCGAGCGGATGGAACGGCGTCTCCGCCACGATCACCCCGTAGCCGCCGTCCACCGGGAGCGCGGCGACCACCCGCGACCGGCCCGCGACCGCCCCGGACGGGAAGGTCACCGCCGTCGACTCCTTGATGTCCCCCATGCCGCGAAGCTACCAACCGCCGCGGTCCGTCCCGGACGTCGCCCTCGTCCCGCACGCTAAGGTGGGGATGCCCAGGAGGCTTCGCCTAGTGGACGAGGGCAACGGTCTTGAAAACCGTCGAGCCGGCACTCCCGGTTCCGTGGGTTCGAATCCCACAGCCTCCGCTCATCCGGACCCCCGAAACACGTTTCGGGGGTTCTTTGTTTTTCGCCATTCCTCCGGCGACGCTTTGCCGCGCGTCCGCGGACGGCTTGTGCCCGCGCCGACCAGGCTTGCGGGCGCCAGAGCTGCGGGGCTGCGTGGCTGCGGGGCCGCGGGGAATCAGGGTTGCGGGACGGCGAAACCGGGGATCGACGGCCACCGGACGGTCAGCACCGTCGAGGGCTCCTCGGCCTCCCAGGAATGGTCGACCTTGTCCCAGACCACGTAGTCGCCCTGCTCGGCGAGCACGACGTCCCGTCCGGGGAACTCCATCCGGAAGCGTCCGCTGATCAGGACGAGGAGGGCCGTCCGCTCGTCCCCGGTGGCCCACTGCGCGCGGCGCTCACCGGCCGGGTGCACGCCCCACTTGATCTCCACGGCCTCGCTGTGCCGGATGTCGCCCTCGGGCTTGAAGTAGCCGAGCAGCCAGCCCCGGTCGCCCGCCGCGTCCACCGGCGCGCGGCCCACGTAGATCCCGTCGTCCCCGTTGCCCACGACGTGCGACTCTAGCGGCCGCGCGCCCCCGCACCGCCGCCGGACGCGCCCAGCACGCAGACGCCCGGCGGCAGGCCGGCCGGTCAGGTCGCGGATGGGCGCTGCCAGGCGAAACCGTCGCCGACCACGGCCGCGAGCTGAAGGTAGGCCTCGCGGGTCGCGGGGGCGAGCGCCTCCAGCTCCAGCTCGGCGCCCTCCTCCAGGTGATCGTCGTACGGGACGCGGACGACGGCTCGGCAGCGGGACTCGAAGTGCGCCTGGAGCTTGTCCAGATCGACCTGGCTGCGGGTGCGGTTGCGGACCATCGACAGCACGACCACGCCGTTGCGCACCAGGTGCCCGTGGTTGTGCGCCTCCAGCCAGTCGAGCGTGGCGCTCGCCGAGCGCGCGCCGTCCACCGACGGGGAGCTGACCAGGACGAGCTGGTCGGCGAGCGCGAGCACGCCCGCCATCGCGCTGTGCAGCAGGCCGGTGCCGCAGTCGGTGATGCAGACCGAGTAGTACTGCTCCAGGACGACCGCGACGGCCGAGTAGTCCTCGGCGCTGAACGCCTCGCTGACCGCCGGGTCGCGGTCGGACGCGAGGATCTCCAGCCGCGCCTCGTTCTGCGAGGTGAACGCGCGGACGTCGGCGTACCGGTGCACCCGCTCGCGGTTGTTCAGCAGGTCCCGGACCGTCGCGGCGGTCTCCAGGCGGACCTTGTCGCTGAGCGTCCCGCGGTCCGGGTTCGCGTCCACCGCGATCACGCGGTCGCCGCGCAGCGAGGCCAGCATCGAGCCGAGCCCGGTCGTGGTCGTCGTCTTGCCGACGCCGCCCTTCAGCGACATCACCGCGACGCGGTGGTGGCCGCCCGCGACCATCGTCCGGGCCCGCGCGACCAGGTCCTTGCGGCGCAGCTCGGAGGACGACTCGCCCGGATGGATGCTGCCCGCGGTCGCCTTGTACACCGCGCGCCGCCACCCGCCGGACGGCGCGATCTTGCGCTCGCCGAGCAGGTTCTCCGAGCTGAGGCTCTCCGCGCTCTGCGGCTGCGGCGGATACCCCGGCTGGACCGGCTGACCGGGCTGACCGGGCTGCGGCGCGTACCCCGGCGCGGCGGGCGCGCCCGGCGTACCCGGCGGCGGGACGGCCATTCCGGGATGTCCGCCCTGCTCGCCGGCGGGCGGGATCGGAATCCCCTGGGGCGGCATTCCGGGACCGTACGCGTTGGGCCCGAACCCGCCGTCCGGACCGGGCGGGAACCCGGGATTGGGCCCGAATCCGCCGTTCGGCCCAGGCCCACCAGGCGCGAACCCGCCGTCCGGGCCAGGCCCGCCCGGCGCATAGCCGGCCTCGGCACCAGGCCCAGGCCCAGCAGGAGCGAAACCACCCTCGGGAGCAGGCCCACCAGGCGCGTGACCAGCCTCGGGGCCAGGCCCGCTCGGCGCGAAACCACCTTCGGGACCGGAGCCACCGGGCGCGAAACCGCCATCAGGGCCAGGGGCACCAGGGGCGTGACCGGCTTCGGGGCCAGGGCCACTCGGCGCGAAACCGTTCTCGGGGCCAGCAGGCGCGAAGCCACCGTCCGGGCTGGGGCCAGCAGGCGCGAAGCCACCGTCCGGGCTGGGGCCGCCAGGCGCGTGAGCAGCCTCGGGGCCGGGTCCGCCGGGCGTGAAACCGCCCTCGGGACCGGCAGGCGTGAAACCACCGTCGGGGGCGGGGGCGCCAGGTGCGAAACCGGGCTCAGGGGCGGCGGGCGCGAAGCCGGCGTCGGGGGCGGGGGCGCCGGGGGTGTGGCCGGGCTGGGGTGGGGCGTCCGCGCTGGTCGTGAGGTCGTTGGGGGCGGGCGGAGGCTGCTCGCCCAGCGCGCCGGGGGGCGGCGCGAAGTTTCCGGGGTCGCCGAACTGGTCGGGGCCCGGGCGCGGCGGGACGGGGGCCGCGTGGCCGGGCGGGTACGGGGCGTCCATGGGAGGCGGTCCCCAGTTGCCCGCGCCGGGGTCGTTCGGCGCGTAGGGCGGCGGCGGGACGGCCGGGACGCCGAACGGCGGCGGGTTCTGACCGTCCGGGCCGGGCATGCCGGGGCCGCCGGGCGCGTCCGTGAAGCCGCCGTTGCCGGGCTCGAAGCCCGGACCGCCCGGATACGCCGGGCCGAGGCCGTTGGGGTCCGGGCCCGGCGCACCGTGGAAGCCCGGACCTGGGGTGTTGGGGTCGTGGCCGGGTGCGCCGGGGTACGGCGCGGGTGGGACGGGACCCGACTCGAACGGCTGGGGGCCTCCGGCGTACGGCGGCGGCGCGGCCGCGTAGGGCGGGGGCGCGGGGAGGTCGCCGTAGGGCGCGGGCTGCGGCGGCTGGCCGTCCATCGGGGGCGGCGGGGTCAGCCACGGGTTCGCCTCGTCCGGCCCGGACGGCTGCGGGCCGCCGATCGGACCGGGAGCCGGGCCGATCGGACCGGGGGCCGGGCCGATGGGGCCGGGCGCGGGGCCGATGGGGCCGGGGGCCGGGTAGGCGTCGGTGCCGGGCTGCGGTTCGGCGGTCCTGTCGCCGGACGCGTCCGGTCCCTTCGGCTCGGCGGAGCCGGAGTCAGCCGCGGTGGCCGGTTCGGACGACGGCGGACGTTCCGCGTCGGCGGTGTCGCCGCTCATCGCGTCCAGGGAGGCGAGGCGCTCCTCCAGCGAGGGACCGTCATGATCGTTCCGTGCCACCGTCACTCCCCTCGGCGCTGCCATTAAACGATCTTTTACCGACATGGACGACGGCAACGACCATGAGCAGGATACCGACGGTTCTTACCGCATATCACGGACGTAGCTCGCCTTTTCCTCCCGGGCGGGACGCAGTTCCTGCCGGTTCGCCGCCCGGTAGCGTGAAGGTCATGCACGCCATCGTGATTCGTGAGCCGGGAGACGCCGACGTCCTCCAGTGGGAGGACGTGCCCGATCCCACGCCCGGGCCGGGCGAGGTCCTGGTCGAGGTCGCGGCGAGCGCGGTGAACCGCGCGGACGTGTTGCAGCGCCAGGGCAACTACGCGCCGCCGCCGGGCGCGTCCGCGTATCCGGGCCTGGAGGTGTCGGGACGGATCGCGGCGCTGGGCGAGGGCGTGTCCGGGTGGGACGTCGGCGACGAGGTGTGCGCGCTGCTCGCGGGCGGCGGCTACGCCGAGAAGGTCGCGGTGCCCGCCGGGCAGCTGCTGCCCGTCCCGGACGGCGTGGACCTGGTCGAGGCGGCCGGGCTGCCCGAGGTCGCCTGCACGGTGTGGTCCAACGTCTTCATGCTCGCGAACCTGCGTCCGAGCGAGCGGTTCCTCGTGCACGGCGGCGGCAGCGGGATCGGGACGATGGCGATCCAGCTCGCGCACGCGCTCGGCTCGCGCGTCGCCTGCACGGTCGGCAGCGACGCCAAGGCCGCGCGCTGCCGCGAGCTGGGCGCGGACGTCGCGATCAACTACCGCGAGGACGACTTCGTCGAGCACGGCCCGTTCGACGTCGTCCTCGACAACATGGGCGCCAAGTACCTGGCGCGCAACGTCCGCGCGCTCGCGACGGGCGGGCGGCTCGCGATCATCGGGCTGCAGGGCGGCGCCCGCGCCGAGCTCGACCTCGGTGAACTGCTGCGCAAGCGGGGCGCGGTGCACGCAACCTCGCTGCGCGCCCGTCCGTTGGACGAGAAGGCCGAGATCGTGCGCGGCGTCCGCGAGCGCGTGTGGCCCCTGCTGGAATCGGGAAGGGTCCGTCCGATCGTGGACCGGACCGTCCCGATGGCCGAGGCCGCGCACGCCCACCGCCTGCTGGAGGACGGCGCGCACGTCGGCAAGATCCTCCTGACCTTGGAAAAATGAGGTGTTTTGAGATGAGCGAACCTTCGCACGGCCCGTCGGAGCAGGAGCCGCAGGTCCTGGTGGTGGGGCCGAACGGGATCGCGATCGAGGGCGGTCCGTCCGACGACAAGGACGAGAAGTCGGTCGCGGAGATGGTGGAGCAGCCCGCCAAGGTGATGCGGATCGGCGGGATGATCCGGCAGCTCCTGGACGAGGTCAAGGCCGCCCCGCTGGACGAGGCGAGCCGGGCCCGGCTGCGCGAGATCCACCAGTCGTCCATCAAGGAGCTGGAGGACGGCCTCGCGCCGGAGCTGGTCGCCGAGCTGGAGCGGCTGTCGCTGCCGTTCACCGAGGACAAGATCCCCAGCGAGGGCGAGTTGCGGATCGCGCAGGCCCAGCTCGTCGGCTGGCTGGAGGGCCTGTTCCACGGCATCCAGACCACGCTGTTCGCCCAGCAGATGGCCGCCCGCGCCCAGCTGGAGCAGATGCGGCGCGCGCTGCCGGCGGGGATGATCCAGCCGCAGGGCGGCGGCGACGACCAGGACACGCGCCGCCAGTCGGGCCCCTACCTGTAGCGACGTCCCCGCCAGGCGTCGCCGATCGCGTCCCTGCCCGTAGCGACGGCCCCGCCAGGCGTCGCCGATCGCGTCCTTGCGTGTAACGACGACCTCGCCAGGCGCCCGGACGGCGTCCGGGTCAGCCTTCGGGGAAGAGGCGTTCCAGGACGCTCGCGACGCCGTCCTCGTCGTTGCTGTCGGTGGTGTCGGTGACCGCGGCGAGGACGTCGGGGTGCGCGTTCGCGACTCCGAACGAACGGCCTGCCCAGGTGAGCATGGGCAGGTCGTTCGGCATGTCGCCGAAGGCGACGACGTGGTCGGCGGCCAGCCCGAGGTCGGCGACGAACTCGGCCAGCGCGGTCGCCTTGGTGACGCCGTGCGCGCTCATCTCCAGCAGCCCGCGCCCGGACGAGTGCGTGACGGTGACCAGGTCGCCGACCGCCTCCATGGCCCGCCGGGCGAGGCCGTCCGGCTCGCGCTCGGGGTGGAAGGCGAGCAGCTTGGTGCCGGGGCGGGAGATCAGGCCCTCGCCGTCCACGGGGCGTCCGCCGAGCGCGTCGGCGTCCCAGCGGCCGAGGTTGTAGCGGGCCTCGAACCCGAACCCGTCGGGGTACTCGACGGCGAACCGGAACTCCGGCTCGACCGCCCGGAGCCGCTCGACGACCTTGGCGATGACCTCGGGCTCGATCAGCTTCGCCGCCAGCACCGACTCGGTGTGCAGGTCGTAGCGGACGGCCCCGTTCGCGCAGATCGCGACGCCGCGGTGCCCGACCGCCTCGGCGATCTCGTGCATCCAGCGCGGCGGCCGTCCGGTCACCATGACGAGGGTGGCCCCGGCACGTTCCACCCGTCCGAGGGCCTCGACCGTCCGGTCCGAGACCGTCCCGTCGGACCGCACGATCGTGCCGTCCAGGTCGGTCGCGATCAGTCGGGGCGTGCGCGCGGCCATGTCACCTTCCACCGTGCCCGGTCCGCGGCGTGATCCGGAACCCGCGGGTTCCCCCGAGCTTAGGCGACCCCCAAACCGCCCGGACCATCCGGACCTGGGCCCTTTTCTCCGTCTCCTCCCGCGACTACGGTGTGATCACCCGGCGGACACCAGGTGTGCGAATTGATCTGAAAAGTTCTTCATGTTCATCGCACCGCCTGGAAGGTCGTTACGGATGTCCCCCCGACTCCACCGGCCGGTCACGGCCGCCCTCGCGGGCGTCGTGGCCCTCGCCCCCGTCCCCGCGTTCGCCGCGCCCGCCTTCACCGCCCCGCACGTCACCCCATCGTCCGTCGCCGCCGCGCGCGTCGCCTCCCAGTCCGTCCGCGTCATCGCGGTGGACGGCGCCGCCAACGTCCGTGACGTGGGCGGATACACCGGCGCGGGCGGACGCCACGTCCGCTACGGCCTGGTCTACCGCTCGGCGTCGCTGAGCAAGGTCACCCCGGCCGGTGTCCGGACGCTCGCCGGCCTGCGCCTCTCGGCGGCCGTCGACTTCCGCTCCGACGGCGAGGTCAAGGCGGACGGCCCGGACAAGCTGCCCGCCGGAGTCACCCCGGTCGCCGCGCACATCAGCCCGTTTTCGACGTCCCTGCTGGAACTCGGCCCGGACGTGATCAAGGCGATCCTCGCGCACAACAAGGCCGAGGGCTTCATGACGCTCTCCTACCGCGGCTTCGTCCACGACCCGGCGTCCCGCGTCCAGTTCGCGGCCACGCTGAAGCGGATCGCCGCGGGGGACGGCCCCGTCCTCTACCACTGCACCGCGGGCAAGGACCGCACCGGCACGATGACCGCGATCCTGCTCACCGCCCTCGGCGTGAGCAAGCGCCAGGTCTACGCCGACTACCTGCGCTCCAACCGCGAGCTCGCCGCCCAGAACGCCGCCACCCTCGCCCAGCTCAAGCGGCTGGGCATCGACCCGGCCCTCGTCCAGCCGTTCCTCGGCGTCGAGCCCGCCTACCTGGACGCCGCCTTCGACCAGATCACCCGCGACTACGGGACCTTCTCCAACTTCCTGGCCAAGGGCCTGGGCATCGACGCCGCCACCCGGGCGCGGCTACGGACCCGCCTCCTGCACTGAGACCGGAACGCGCGAAAGGCCCGTCCCCTTGAACCCAAGGGGGACGGGCCTTTCGGCGCGTCAGCGCTTGACGGGTTCGAGGACCTCCAGGCCCAGGAACTTCTGGAGTGCCTTCGGGACGCGGACGGAGCCGTCCGCCTGCTGGTGGTTCTCCAGGATCGCGACCATCCAGCGGGTGGTGGCGAGGGTGCCGTTCAGCGTCGCGACCGGACGGCTCTTCCCCTCGTCGTCACGGGACCGGACGGACAGGCGGCGGGCCTGGAACTCGGTGCAGTTCGACGTCGAGGTGACCTCGCGGTACCGGCCCTGCGTCGGGACCCACGCCTCGCAGTCGTACTTGCGGGCCGCGCTCGTGCCGAGGTCGCCCGCGGCCACGTCGATCACCCGGTACGGGATCTCGACCTTGGCGAGCATCTGCTTCTCCCAGTCGAGCAGGCGCAGGTGCTCCTCGTGCGCGTCCGCCGGGTCGCAGTAGGAGAACATCTCGACCTTGTCGAACTGGTGCACCCGGATGATGCCGCGGGTGTCCTTGCCGTAGGAGCCCGCCTCCTTGCGGAAGCAGGACGACCAGGCCACGTAGCGGCGCGGCAGCGCGTCGATGATCTCGTTCATGTGGTAGGCGGCCAGCGGCACCTCGGACGTCCCGACCAGGTACAGCTCCTCCTCGGGGAGCCGGTACACCTCGGCGGCGTGCTCGCCGAGGAAGCCGGTGCCCTCCATCGCCTCCGGCTTCACCAGGACGGGCGGGTACATGGGCGTGAAGCCGTTCTCGACGGCCTGCTCCATGGCGAGGTTGAGCAGCGCGTACTGGAGCCGCGCGCCGACGCCGGTCAGGTAGTAGAAGCGCGCGCCGGAGACCTTCGCGCCGCGCTCCATGTCGATCGCGCCGAGCGACTCGCCGAGCTCCAGGTGGTCCTTGGGCTCGAAGTCGAACGCCGGCGCCTCGCCGACGTGCTCCAGGACGACGTAGTCCTCCTCGCCGCCCGCCGGAGCGCCGTCCTCGACCAGGTTCGGGATGGTCCGCAGCGCGGCGTTCAGCTCGCCGGTCAGCCGGTCGGCCTCCGCCTCGGCCTCCTTGACCTGCTGGGCCAGCTCCTTGGCGCGGGCCAGCAGCGCCTGCCGCTCGTCGCCCTGCGCCTTGGAGACCGACTTGCCGAAACTCTTCTGCTCCGCCCGCAGCCGCTCGAACGAGGACTGCGCGGAACGCCGCCGCTCGTCCAGGTCCAGCACGGTGTCGACGACGGTGTCATCCTCGCCGCGGGCGCGCTGGGACGCGCGCAGCCGCTCGGGATCCTCTCGAAGAGCTCGCAGGTCAATCACAGACCCGAGGCTACCGGCCCGGCGCCTCCCGGCGCGCGCCGATATCCCCGTTTCGCGAAGCCTCCCCGCGATCCCCGGCCGCCGCGCCCAGCGAGCGCGGCGGCCGGGGGTGAGGGGGACGGTCAGCGGACGTCGACGTAGTCGCCGGCGCTCTTGCTGCCGAGGTAGGCGGCGCTGCCGGCGTAGGAGGCCGACCAGGTCCCGTCGGCGGACGCCTTGAAGCCCTTGCTGAACCAGCCGTCGCGGCCCGCCTTCACGGTGGCCACGGCCTTCCAGGTCTTCGCGCCGCGGGGCAGGAAGGAGATCACCACGGCCGCGCCGGACCCCGGCTGCCAGGTGCCGGTGTACTTGGTGATCCTCCCCTTGACGGTGATCGTCCGGCCCTTCCGCACGGGCTCGGGCGAGGCGTTGAGGGAGGTGATCGCCGTCCGGTAGCGGACGTCCACGTAGACCGGCTTGCCGGTGGAGGCCAGGTCGAGGTTGTAGGCGGGCCTGTCGAGCGAGGTCCCGTCGTACGCGACCCGCCAGTACGCGTCGGCGGACGCGGTGACGTTGAAGGTGAAGCGTCCGTCGCCGGCCGTCTTCCCCTTGGACACGGCGTTCCAGTTCTTGCCGTCGCGCGAGGACCAGAGCTGCACTTCACCGCCGTTGACCTGCGGGTGGGCGGCCGAGGCGTGCAGCCGGACGACCCGTCCGGTGATGGCGAACTTCGAGCCGAACGCGGCCGGCGACGGCGTGGCCTTGACGTCGGTGACGGCGGTCGCGTAGTTGGCCTTCACCCTGACGCGGTTCTCGGACGGTGCGAACGCGGCATCGGTGACAGGATTGTTGAAGTCGATCTGCCAGTCGCCGTGGCATCCGACCGTCGTGGAGAGGCTGTAACGGCCCTGCGCGTCCGTGACGGGGTAGGCCCACGGCTCCTCGCAGGCGTTCTCCATGCCGTGGAAGATGAGGCTGACCTTCTCGCCCGCGAGCGGGCTCCAGCCGGTGGCGGTCTGCCGCTCCAGCGTGCCGGAGACCGTGACCTTGTCGCCGATGCGGGCGTCCGTGGTGCTCGCGGCGGCGGAGATCCGCGTCGCGATGACCTGCCGCGTCAGCGTGACCGTGCCGGACGCCTTCAGGTAGTCGCCGGACGCGGCGGCGGTCACGCCGATCCGGCCGCCGTGCGCGGCGGCGTCCGCGATCGTGTCGATGGAGAACGTGCCGTCCTGCGCGGTCGTGACCTTCGCGTCCGTGCCGTCCGCGCTGATCGTCCGCCCGGCGAGGGGCCGGCCGTCCGCGTCCACGAGCCGGCCGGTGATCACGGCCGGCTGCTGGAGGTGGTCCGCGTCGTACCGGTCGGGGGTCACCTTGAGGTCGGTCAGGCTGTTGGCGAGCCCGACATGGATGCGCTGGGTCCGGGACGAGACCGTGTCGCCCTGGGCGTCCCACGCGGTGACGACGGCGTCGTACTCGCCGAGCGGCGGGGCGAACGCGTCGTCCGCGGTCCGGTACTCGGTGGAGTCGTAGTCGCCGATCGTGGCGGTGTCGTGCAGGGTGAGGCCGACCTCGCCGCCGACCTTCTCGTTGGTGCGCCACTTGTAGAGCTGCGCGGTGACACGGCTGACGGCGTCCGTGTGCTGCACCTTCCCCCGCACGCCGAAGGCGCCCGCGACATCGACGCTGTAACCGGCGCCGCGGGGCCCGGACGCCCAGACGTCGAACCGCTTGTAGGGAAGGTCCACGAACGCCGCCGCGGGGAGGACGGCGCGACCGCCGGCGCTGTCGGTGAGCTCGACGTCCACGAGGGTGCGTCCCGGACGCAGCTCCACGGGCGTGCTCCGCCACGAGCCGGAGTTCTCGGTGCCCGTGTCTTGGGTCAGGTCGTCGAACGACGCGTAGGGCGCGCTCTCGCCCTTCGTCCGCAGCCGCGCGGTGACCTTCGCGACGCCGACGTTGGAGGAGGCCATGACGGTCAGCGCGGCGCGCGGACTGTCGGTGCCGCGCCTGACGGTCACGCCGGTCAGGGCGGGGCCGTCGCCGGCGTCATCGGCCGAGGCCGGGGTGGCGGGGAGGAGGGATACGGCGATGAGCAGCGACAGCAGTGCCGCGAGGGGTTTGCGCAAGAGGTCAACTCCAAAGATCTTGCAGAGCTTAGGAGATGACGCGCGATGGTTAATTCCGGTTTACCTGAGATGCGGAAGTTTCAGCGGGTTCCGGTGGCGATGAGAGCGTTGGCGGGGAGGGCCACGCGGCCGTCGGACGTGGCGTACCGGGCGGCCAGGCGGTCGTAGGCGGCCTTGATCTTCGCGACGGTGGGCTCGTCCTGGCGGGAGACGATGACGCCGTTGGTGCCGACGCGGGCCAGGGCGCCGGTCGTCCACCACTCGTCGGGATCGACGTGGTGGGTCCAGCGGAGCTCGGCGTCGCGGGCGTCGGTGAGACCGGCGTCGCGGAGCAGGGCCGCGAACGGGCCGCGCTTGCCGAGGTCCATGAACGGGGCGGCCGGGATGTCGTCCGGAAAGGCGACGCCGGCCTCCTCCAAGGCCTCGGTGACGAGCGCCAGGGCCCCGGACGGCGGCATCTCCCAGCAGGTCAGCGCCAGTTTCCCGCCCGGACGCAGGACGCGGGCGAACTCCCGGACGGCCGCGTCCGGCGCGCCGATGTGGTTGATCACGAAGTTGCCGACGACCGCGTCGAACTCGGCGTCCGGCAGGGGGAGGTCGGGCAGGACCGCCAGGCGGACGTCCAGGCCGGGGACGTTCGCGCGGGCGATCGCGGCCATGCTCGGCTCGGCGTCCACCGCGGTGACGGACGCGCCGCGCCGCACCGCCTCGGCGGACACGACGCCCGGCCCGGTGCCGACGTCCAGCACACGGCTGCCGGGCCCGACGCCCGCCGCGTCCAGGAGGGGCCCGGCCGCCCACCCGCTCATCTTCGCGAACCCGCGCTGATAGGCGTCGGCCCGCCCGTCCCAGAGGTCCCGCTCATAAGTGTCGAAGTCCACGCACCCACGCTAGATCAACCCACCACCGACGTCGCGTGTCCGCGTGCATCAGGCGGCGGGACCAAGACTTTGCTTGGAGGCGGCTAAAGGCGAACTGTTCGTCCTTTTCAGTGGAAAGGTGAGGAACGAGGTCCGCTGCCGGATCCGCGCGGAGTCGCTCGAGGCCGCGCGGCTGACGCTGATCGCGGTGATCGCCTACGTCCTGGCGCGGTGGGTCCTGCCTCCGAACGCGCAGTTGCCGCTGCTCGCGCCGCTCACCGCGCTGCTCGTCGTCCAGGTCTCGGCGCTGCGGACGCTGTGGACGGCGTGGCAGCGCGTCCTGGCCGTCGCGTTCGGCGTCCTGACGGCCGTGGCACTCGCGGACTGGCTCGGCTTCTCCTGGTGGAGCCTCGGGCTCGCGATCTTCGCGGGGCTCGCGCTCGGGTTCGGGTTGCGGCTCGGCGACCAGGCCCTGGAGGTCCCGATCAGCGCGATGCTGATCTTCGGGGTGGGTGCGAGCAACGAGTTCGCCGCCTGGGACCGCGTCGTGGAGACGCTGCTCGGCACGGCGGTCGGGCTCATCGCGGGGCTCGCCTGGCCGCCCGTCAGGATCGGCGCGGGCCGCGAGGCGCTGACGGACGTGGGCCGGCGGCTCGCCGACGTGGTCGACGGCATCGCCTCGGACATGCGCGGCGAGCCCGGAGTGGACGACGCCGAGCACTGGCTGGCCGAGACCGGGCGGATGCTCAAGGAGATCACCCGGACGGACGAGGCCATCGGCCAGGCCGAGGAGAGCGTCCGGCTCAACCCGCGCGCGCTCAGCCTCATCGACGCCGGCGTGGCGCTCCGGGACGGCCTGGAGATGATGGAGCACTTCGACCTGTCCCTGCGGACGCTGACCCGCGCGTTCGTGGACAGCGTCCGCGCCGAGGGCGAGGACGACCACATCCTGACCGAGCCGGCCGTCCGGGACCGGCTGGCGGAGGTCATGGACGAGCTGGCCGACGGCATCCGCGCCTACTGCGAGCTGGCCGTCGCCGACCTGGACCGGGACGCCGACCCGCGCGACCTCGAACGCCGCCTGGACGACCTCGTCGAGTCCGCCAGCGAGGACCGGCACGCCCTGGCCGAGCTGCTGACCGACCGCGCCAAGGGCATCCGCCAGCGCACCCTGTACGGCGAGATGGTCATGCACATCGACCGTCTGATCAACTACCTGCATCCGGAGCACCGCGAGCGGGCCCGGCAGCGCTGGCGCAGCCGCGACCTGGCCGCCCGCCACCTGCCGGACCGTCCGGCCGCGATCCTGCGCCGCACCAGCCGCGGCGTGCGCCGGGCGGCCGGGGACGCGGCGCGTCAGAACGCCACCGGCTTCCCCGACCGCCGGGACGACGATCAGCGCACGTCCACGTAGTCCCCGCCGCTCCAGGCCCCGAGGTAGGCGGGGCTGCCCGGGTACGCCGCGGCCCAGGTGCCGTCCGCGAACGCCTCGAAGCCCCTGCCGAACCATCCGTTCCGGTCGGCCTTCGCCGTGCCCATGGGCCGCCAGGCGGACTCGCCGGCCGGCCTGAAGTAGATCATCACCACCGCGCCCGCGCCGGGCCGCCAGGTGCCGACCAGCTTGGTGACGCGGCCCTTCACCGTGAGCGTCCGCCCCTTGCGGACCGGCTCGGGAGAGGCGTTGAGCGACGGGATCGCCGTCTTGTAACGCGTGTCGACGAAGAACCGCTCGCTCGTGGACGGCAGGTCGTAGCTCGGCTTGCCGGTGCCGGGCCTGCGGCCGTCGTAGGCGACCCACCAGCGGCCGTCGGCCTTGGCCGCGGCGGACAGGGTGAAGTGGCCGGACGCATCGGCCCGTCCCTCGGCCAGCTTGACCGTCCGCTTGCCGTCGGGACTGGCGAACAGCGTCACGTGCGCGTTGCCGGCGAACATCCGGTCGACGGGCGAGTTCGCGCGGGTGACCAGGCCCTTCACCGTGACCCGCTCGCCGACGGCGACGGGATTCGGACGGGCGGTGATGTTGGTGACCTGCGTCCTGTACCCGGATCCGCGCTGCGCGGACGCCTCCGCGCCGACGAGGTAGGTGGTGCCGCCGTAGACGGCCTTCCACGTGCCCGGACCGGGCACGGTGACGGGCAGCGAGTAGCGGCCGTCCGCGCCGGTGACCGGGGTGGCGAGCGGCCGCGCCTCGCCGGTCTCGGCGTCGGTGAAGGACAGCATGACCTGCCGGCCGGGCAGCGCGGCCCAGGTCCCGGCGCCGGTCTGCCGCTCCAGCACGCCGGACAGGGTGATCTTGTCCCCGACCTTCGGGTTGCCGGGGGCGAGCGCGAGCGAGACGCGCGTCGGCGCGTTCCGGACGCCGAACTCGACGCGCTCAAGGGAGTAGGTGTAGTCGCCGTGCGCCTCCGCGGTGAGCCAGAGCGCCGTGGAGCCGGGCGCCGCCTTGAGCGTGAAGGTGCCGTCACCCGCGGTCGTGGTCTTCACGTTCAGGGTCCCGGCCGAGACCGTGACGCCGGCGAGCGGCGCGCCGCCGGAGTCGACGACGCGTCCGGTGATCGTGGCCTCCTGGTGCTCGTAGTCGAGCGTGGACGGCGTGGCCTTGAGGTCCACCAGGCGCTGCGGCAGGCGCGCGTCGAGGACGGCCGTCCGGTTGGTGACGCTGTCGCCCGCGGCGTCGGTGGCGGTGACGGCGACCTCGTACTCGCCGACCGGCGGGGAGAAGACCGCACCGGTCGTGTAGGAGGTGAGCGAGTAGCCGCCGGAGACCGTCGTGCCGACCTCCGCCGGGACGACGTCCTCGCCCACCTGGTCGTTCGTCCCCGACCGGTAGAGGCGGGCGACGACCTTGCTGACGTCCTGGCTGTGCACGACGGAGATGTTCGCCCTGAACGGCGCGGTGACCCGCGTCGATCCGCCCCCGCCGGTCCCCGGCACGCTGACGTTCACGGCGAACCGCCCGGACGGCGAGTCGGCGAAGGCGGCCTGCGGGACGACGAGGTGCTCGCCGGACGGCGAGGCGATGTCGAGGTCCAGGTACGTCCGGCCCTGCTGGAGCGCCGTCCAGGTCCCGGACGCCCAGGACAGCCCGCCGCCCATGACCCCGGCGGTCGCCCTGATCTTCGGAAAGGTGGCGTAGGGCTCGGCCGCGCCCTTGAGCCGGAGCCGGAAGTCCACGGTGGTGCCGGCCTGAGCGGACAGCAGCCGGACGTACGGTTCGGCCTTGCCGTCCTCCCGGATCCGGAACACCGCCTCCGCGACGACCGGTCCGGACGCCGCGGAGGCGGAGGGGGCGAAGGGCAGCAGGGCCGCGAGGGTGAGCAGCGACACCAGGGCCGCCAGAGATCTGCGCAAGGGACGTTCTCCGTGATCACGAGAGTGGAGCAAGGAGATGACGCGCCGAGATCGGTCCCGGTTTACCCCCGAATGCGATCTTCCTTCAGCGCACGTCCACGTAGTCGCCCTCGCTCCAGTCGCCCATGTAGGCGCCACTCCCCGCATACGCCGCGGCCCAGGTGCCGTCGGCGGACGCCTTGAAGGCCTTCGTGAACCAGCCGTTGCGGTCGGCCTTCACACTCGCCATCGCCTTCCACTTCGCCGACCCCCTGGGCTTGAAGTAGATCTTCAGCACCGCGCCCGCCCCCGGCAGGGTCCGCCCGGTGTACTTGGTGATGCGGCCCTTCACCGTGAGCGTGCGCCCCTTCTTCACCGGCTCCGGTCCGGCGTCGAACGGGGCGATGAAGGTGGGGTACCTGGAGTCCACGTAGATCTTGGCGCTGCTGGACGGCAGGTCACCGGTCCCGGCGGTCTGGCCCGCGTAGTCGGCGCGCCAGTAGCCGTCGGCCGTGACCAGGCCGGGAATCTCGAACGAGCCGTCCGGCCTGGTGGAACCGGTGTTCTTGGAAGCCCAGTGCCGTCCGTCCGGCGAGAACAGGAGCCGCACGAGACCGCTCCGGACGGGGGTGCCCGCGCCGGACGGCCCCTTGCGCAGCAGCTTGCCCTTGAACGTGAAGCCGTCCGTGCGGAAGGCCGCCGTCCTCGGGGCCGTCGCGCCGACGATCTCGGTCGGATAGGCGGCCGCCACCGGGGCGGGAGCGGAACGGGAGTCGGCGAAGAAGCCGCCAGGGTCGTGGGACGTCACCGTCCAGGTGCCCGATTCCGGGACGTTGACCTGGGCGGAGTAGCGGCCGTTCGCGTCCGTGGTCGCCGACGCCACCCATCGGTTCGGAGCGGTGTCCGTGGTGAACCTGAGGGATACCTGCTGATTCGCCAAGGGGACGAGCTTGCCGTCCGCACCGGCGCGGGTCACCTGGCCGGTGAACGTCGCGAGCGACCCGACCCGCACCCGTCCGGACGGCGCGGACAGGACGGTCGTGGTCGGAATGGCCCGCGTCTGCACCGCGACCTCGCGCACCGCCTGGGCGTACTCGCCATGCGCCGCGGCGACGAGCGTGAACTTCGAGCGGCTCAGGTTCACGGTGAGCGAGAAAGCACCGCCGCCATCGGTGACCGTCTCGGCGACCGGACCTTCGGCGCGGACGCGGACACCGGCCTGGGGAGCTCCGTCGCCACCGAGCAGCCGGCCGGTGATCGTCACCGTCCGGTGGTCGGCGTCGACGGTCTCCGGCGCGACGGTCAGGCCGGCGAACTGCTGCACCGGCCGGCTCACGTCCACGCCGCCTTGGTTCCGGACGGTGTCGCCCTGCTCGTCGCGGGCGGTGAGGACCACGGAGTAGGCCCCGTCGGGCTGCTCGATCGGGTCGCTGACGACGTCGGTGACCGTCCACTGGTCCGCCTCGGTGGACGCGCCGGGCCGCAGCTCGAACTCCGCGCCCACCGGCCTGGCGGTCCGGGCGTCGTAGAGCCGGCCGGTCACCCGGCCGACCGCGCCCCGATGGAAGACCTGGCCCTTCACCTGGAACGGGCGGGACGCGGCGGTGGCGCCGGTCACCGCGACGGCGTACACGCCGGTCGAGGTGTCGGCGAACGCGGCGGCGGGCACGAGGGTGTGCGCGCCGGAGGTGTCCGTGAGATCGACGTCCAGGTAGGAGCGTCCGGGGCGCAGTTGCAGGCGCTCCCTGGGCGTGTAGTAGCCCGCGTTCCCGTCACCGGACTTGAGCGGGACGTTCGGGACCGTCAGGTACGGCTCGGCGGACCCCTTGAGGCGCAGCCGGAAGTCGACGCGCGCCACGCCCGTGAAGGCCACGGCTCTGATCGTCGCGGTCGCGGTGTTCGAGGCGTCGACCGCGCCGAAGTAGGCCGCCTGGACGCCGGTGTCCGACTCGGCCGCCGTGGCCGGGACGGCCCGCGGGCGGGGTTCGGCGGCCGAGGCCGCCGAGGCCTCCGGGGTGAAGGCCATGGCCGCGAGCAGCGAGGACGAGGCCACGGCCGCGGTGAGGAGTCTGCGCAAAGGGGTTCCACTTCATGATCGTGCAGGGCGAGCACGAAGAGGACGCTCCAGGGTTAACGCCGGTTTACCTTCGCCGCGAAGTTCTCCGGCTCGTCCAGGCGGCGGAGGGGCCGTCCGCGCCGATCGTGCGGCGGTTCACCGTTCGGTGGCGCCGCAGCGGATGGTCGCGAGCCAGGCGGCGGCTTCGGTGAAGTCGTGGTCGTGGGTGCCGCGGCGGATGTCGGGGCGGACACCGTCGGCGCGGGTGTAGGAGCCGAGGAAGCGGACGTCGGCGCAGATGCGGCGCAGGCCCATGAGGGCCTCGCCGACGCGGGACTCGAAGACGTGGCCCTCGAAGTCCATCCAGAAGAGGTAGGAGCCGAGGCCCTCGCCGGTGGGACGGGACTGGATGAGCGACAGGTTGATGCCGCGCACCGAGAACTCGGTGAGGATCTCCAGGAGCGCGCCGGGGTGGTCCTCGCCGAGGAAGGCGACGACGCTCGTCCGGTCCATGCCGGTCGGGGGCGGCGGGGAGCAGGGGCGGCGCAGCGCGACGAAGCGGGTGACGGCGTCGGCGACGTCGTGGATGTCCTCGGCCAGGACGTCGAGGCCGTAGCGGGCGGCGGCGAACGAGCCCGCGAGGGCGGCGTCGTAGTGGCCGTCGGCGACGTGCTGGGCGGCCTCGGCGTTGGACGTCGCGGCGCGCCACTCGGCGTCCGGGACGTTGGCGGCGAGCCAGCGGCGGCACTGCGGCTGGGCGTGCGGGTGCGACGCGACGGTCTTCACGTCCGCCAGGGACGTGCCGGGCCGGACGAGCAGCGCGAACGACACCGGCAGGTGCACCTCGCCGACGATCTGGAGGGGTTCGCCGGTGGCCAGCTCGTCCAGCGTCGTCGGGACGGAGCCCTCGACCGAGTTCTCCAGCGCGACGATCGCGCCGCCCACCTCGCCGCCGCGCAGGGCGTCGAGGGCCGCCGGGACCGTCGAGTAGGGGACGTGCTCGGCGCCGGCGGCCGCGGGGAAAGCGCGCAGCGCGGCCTCGGTGAAGGTGCCCTGCGGTCCCAGGTAGGCCCAGCGGCGCGGTTCTGGCACGGTGCGTCCCCCCGAGTGCGAGTGTCCGGACTCAGGAGTTTACGTGGTGGGGCGCTTCGGTCTCAGGTGCGCACCGGACGCGTGGTGTCCGTCACGTCCCGCGGGGAGCGGACGGCGGGTCAGGCGCGGGCGGGGCGGGTGTGGTTGCCGAAGTCGGGGAGCGGGTCGTCCATGGTGACGACCGGGCCCTTGCCCAGGCGGGCGGCGCGCAGGGCCTGGTTCTCCTCCGGGGACAGGGGCTCGGTCGGATGGCCGTCCCGGACGACCTTGGCGTACGTGCGGGTCTCGGTGCGGCCGATGATCGAGCTGATCACGACCCCGTCACCGGAGGCGTTGATCAGCGCGAGCGAGAACGAGCGGTGGCCGGACATCTCCCTGAGCGCGTCGTAGTGCACGATCGCCAGGTCGCGCAGCGCCTGCCGGTCGACCGCGCCCGGCGCGGCGACCTGGAGGCGGCGGCGCAGCACCTCGGCGCACTCCTCGACGACCTGGTTGACGCGGTTGTGGGCGACCACGGCGACCGACAGTCCGGCCACCCCGGCGAGCAGTCCGGCGACGGCGACGGCGACAAGCATCACGGAGTGAGCGTACCGACACCGTCCAGGGGACGAGAGGGATCCTCACGATCGCGCTCGCCGGCCAGCCTGTTGAGCAGCCAGATTCCGAGCACGAACATGAGCGCGACCGCGCCGAATCCGAACAGATCCCTGACCGTCTGGCCGATGGCCTGCAGATACAGGGGGTGGCCGCGTCCGGTCAGGTGCGTCCCCCACCAGGGCACCGGGAACAGGTAGAACAGCCAGACCGCGGCGGCGGCGAGACACCGCCGCGCGTTCCGGCCGTCCCCCACCAGCGCGCCCACGACGGCGATGATCCACACGAGGTGGTGGATCCAGCCGACCGGCGACAGCAGCACCGACAGCAGGCCCGTGATCGCGACCCCGGCGAGCAGCAGGCTGCGCGCGGAGTCCCCGGCGGCCGGGTCGGCGGCGAGCATCCGGTCGGTGCCCCAGCGCCGGGACGGGTCGGGCGGCAGCGCCGGCAGCGAAGGCCGGTCGGACGCGAGCCGGTCGGACGCGAGCGCGGTGCGGCCGGCGAGGCGGTCGGACGCGAGCGCGGTGCGGCCGGCGAGGCGGTCGGACGCGAGCGCGGTGCGGCCGGCGAGGCGGTCGGCGGCGAGCGTGGTGCGGCCGGCGAGGCGGTCGGCGGCGAGCGTGGTGCGGCGGGCTAGGCGGAAGCCCGCGTACGCGACGGCGACCACGAGGAGGCCCCACAGGGCCGTCCGGACCGGGCCCTCGGGGACGATCCGGGAGACCCAGCCGTTCAGCGCCTGGTTCGTCGTGCCGTTCACCGCGCCGGTCCGGTCGCCGCCCTGGAGCAGCGCGCCGAACCAGTAGTCCACCGAGTCCGACGGCAGCCAGGCGAACGCGAACAGGGACGTCGCGGCGGCCGTGAGCAGGGAGTTCGCGGCGGCCTGGCGGCGTCCGGTGAGCCAGAAGTAGATCAGGAAGACGCCGGGGACGAGCTTGACCGCGATCGCGACGCCGACCAGCACGCCGCGCGGCCAGTACGCCGTCCGGGCCATCGTGTCGGCCAGGCAGAGGGCCATGAGGAAGAACCCGACCTGCCCGAACCGGATCTGGTCGAACGCCGGGGTCAGCCACGCGCACGCGCCGAACAGGACACCGAAGGTCAGCGGCGCCCAGCGGCCGGTCCGCGCGATCAGGTCGCGGAACGCGTACCGGACGATCACGACGAGCGCGAGGTACTCCAGGGCCGTCCAGGTCCACTGCGCGGCCGTCCAGGACATCAGCGTGAACGGGACGGCGAGCAGCGCCGGGAACGGCGGGTAGGTGAACGGAAGCAGCTGCGGCGGCTGGGTGAGGACGTCGTACAGCTTGGCGTCCCGGAGCACCGCGCGGCCGCCCTCGCGGTAGACCTCCAGGTCGACGAGGCGCTGGTCGGGCGGGTTGCCGAGCCAGCGGACCACGATCGGGGTGACCGCGGCGACCGCGACCAGGATCCCGGCGGCCAGGATCAGCCAGTCCGCGCCGCCGCGCGGACGCCAGCCGGTCTCCGGCGCGGCGTCCCCATCGTTCGCGGTGCGCGCGTCGCGCCGGTCGCGGCTGTTGCGGCTCTTGCGGCCGGTGCGCGCGTCGCGGCTTCTGCGGCCATCGCGTCCGTTGCGGCCCTCGCGTCCGTCGTCGGCCGCGGCGGATTCGTTGACGGCAGTCGCCCCCACCGCCGCACCCCCGTTCGAGCCGGACGCGCGCCGCTCCGGCGCGACGTCGCCCGTCCCCATGGCTCCTCGCATGTTCACATCCTGTCCTAACGGTGCCACTACCCTGGACGACATGGGGCTACCGGGGGCGAGACTCCGCATACCGCGACCGGCCATGGCCGCTGTCCTGCTGGTTCTCGCCGCGTCGGGGTTCCTGCTCGGCCTTCCGGCGCGATCGGCGCAGGCCACCGAGCCGGGCTCGGGTCCGGGCGCGGATCCGAGCGTGGTGTCGAACGCGGGCTCGAACGCCGGTTCGGGCGCCGGTTCGGGCGCCGGTTCGGGCGCCGGTTCGGGCGTCCGAGGCGGTGCGGCTCCGGCGAGCGCGGCGGGGCGCGGAGCTCCGGCCGGACGCGTGGTCCTCGTGGGCGTGGACGGCCTCATGTGGACGGACGTGACCGCCTCGAACACCCCCACGCTGTGGCGGTTGACCGGCCAGGGCGCGGCCGGGGCGATGACGGTCCGGACGACCAAGCCGAACACCTGCCCGACCGACGGGTGGCTGACGGTCTCGGCCGGTCAGCGGTCGCTGCTGAAGGACGCCGACTGCGTGCTGCCGTCCAACCCGGTGGTGCCGGGGGCGCCGGTGCCGCCCGGATCTCCCGTCCCGGCGCAGGGCGGCGCGCTCGCGCCCGGCTGGACGAAGATCGTCAAGGACAACGCCGACTCGTCCTACGCCGCCGAGCCCGGGCTGCTCGGCGAGACCGCGCACCGGCACGGGCTCTGCACGACGGCGGTCGGGCCGGGCGCGGTCTTCGGCCTGGCCGACCGGTCCGGCCGGGTCGACCACTACATCGACGGCACCGACCGGGCGACGCGGGACGACTGGGCGCGCTGCGCGCTGACCGCCGTCGAGATCGATGACGTGTTCCGCGTCTACCTCACCGCCGGGGTGGACGCGAAGGGCGCGCAGGTGCCGGTGAACTCCGCCGACCGGGCGCGCGCCGCGGCCGCCGCCGACCGCCGGGTCGCGCAGGTGCTCGCGGGCGTCCCGGCGGGCACGACCGTCCTGCTGGCCGGAATGTCGGACAACGGGCCGAAGCCGCACCTGCGGGTCGCGGCGGCGACCGGGCCGGGCTTCACCGGCTCGTCCTACCTGTACTCGGACGCGACGCGGCAGAAGGCGCTGGTCACGCTGACCGACGTCACGTCCACGATCATGAAGGCGGCGGGGCTGCCGGAGCCGTCCGACGCGGTCGGCTCGCCGTTCCGGACGCGTCCGACCGGGGATTCGACCGCCCGGAAGGTCGAGGTCCTGACGGACGCGGAGATCGCCGGGCAGGCGATCCGGCGCGTCCAGGGCGGGTTCCTGTCCACGCTGATGATCGTCCAGATCGTGTTCTACCTGGTCGCGGCGCTCGCGCTGCGGCGGAGCCGGAGCGGCTCGGCCGCGCGCCGCCGGATCCTCGCCGCGACGCGCGCGGTCGCGCTGACCGGGGCGTCCGTGCCGGGCGCGTCGTTCCTCGCCGGGGTCGTCCCGTGGTGGAAGGCCCCGCACACGACGCCGGTCCTGGTCGCGACGGTGCTCGCGATCAGCGTGGCGATGGCGGCGGTGGCGCTCGGCGGGCCGTGGCGGCGGACGGTGACCGTCCCCGGCCTGATCGTCGCGGGCATCACGGCCGCGACGCTCGGGCTGGACGTCATGACCGGCTCGCACCTCCAGATGAACTCGTTCCTCGGCTACACCGCCGTCGTCGCCGGACGCTTCTACGGGTTCGGCAACCAGGCGTTCGCGCTGTTCGCGGCCGCCGCGGTGCTGTCGGCGGCGTGGCTCGCGGAGTTCCCGCTGCGGCGCGGGCGGCGCTGGTGGGCGGTCGCGGTCGTGGTCCTCGTCGGGCTCGCCGCGATCGCGCTGGACGGCGGGCCGATGTGGGGCGCCGACTTCGGCGGCGTCCTGGCGTTCGTCCCGACGTTCGCGCTGCTCGCGCTGATGGTGTCCGGACGGCGCGTGTCGCTGGTGAAGCTCGCGCTGTTCTGCGTGGCGGGGGCCGCGGCGGTGCTGCTGCTGTCGTTCGTGAACTCGCGCAGCTCGCATCCGACGCACATGGGCAAGTTCTGGAACGACCTGGTGGGCGGCGGCGCCTGGTCGGTGGTCACCCGCAAGTTCGACTCGATGCTCGGCAGCCTCGCGTTCTGGCCGGTCACGCTGCTCGTCGCCGCCGGGATCGTGGTCCTCTACCTCGTCCTCGTCCGGCCGGCCCGGTACCGCCGGACGTCGCTGCTGACTTCGACTTACGCGCGAGCCGAGACCATGCGTCCGGCGCTGGTCTGCGCGCTCACCGTCGGCGTCATCGGCACGCTCGCGAACGACTCGGGCATGATCATCCTGATGGTGGCGCTGGTGCTGACCGTGCCGCTGTTCATCGCGGCGGTGCTGCGGACGCTGGAGCTCGGCGACGACGAGGCCGGCGCCGCTCCCGATTCCGGTCCGGCCGGAACGCCGTCCACAGAGTCCACGCCGGCAAGGCCGTCAAGAACGCAGGGATGATCCCGGAGCGGACGACGCTGATCAGCCAGTGCAGGTCGTCCGGCAGCCCGGCGACCTCGGGGCCGCGCGCGGGCAGGTAGGCGAGCGAGAGCGCCGTGGTGTGCGCGAGCAGCAGGACGTCGAACCGCGACCAGGGCAGCAGCGCGAGCACGGCCCAGCCGAACGCGTCGTACCAGGGCAGTTCGTAGGGCGCGGCGAGCAGCCAGCCGAGGACGAGCGCCGCCGCGATCGTCGTGGCCTGCGGCCGGACGGCGGCGGCGGCCGTCTCGCTCTTGCGGATTTCCGGGGCGTCCGGGTTATCCGGCCGGGGCAGGACGCGCGCCAGACCCCAGACGAGGACGGCCCCGAGCAGCACCCAGCCGACCTTCACGACCGTCCGGAGGGCGGGGACGTGCAGGAGGGCCACCAGATGCCAGGGCGTGGCCAGCGAGATCATCCGGCTGGCGCGGTTGACCTGGTCGAGCGAGTGGACGCCGCCGAGCACATACGCGAGCACGACCGTCACCGCCGCGCCGCCGACCAGCGCCAGAAGGCTTCGCCGGGCCGCCGCGTCCGCACGGAGGCGGCGGACCATCGTCCAGGCGGGTCCGCCGCCGACCAGCGCGGCGGGCAGCTTGATCGCCGCCCCGACGCCGATCAGCACGCCGCCCAGGAACGTGCGGAGCGCGCCGCTCGCCGTCCGCGTGGCCAGGACGAGCCCGGCGACCATGGGCGCCACCGCAAGGACGTCGTTGTGCCCGCCGCCGACCAGATGGAAGATCGTCAACGGGTTGCACGTCCACATGAGCGCGGACCGCAGGCGTCCGGCGTCGGTGCGGGCCGTCCGGTAGAGGATGAGGCCGGTCAGCCCGAACGCGAGCAGGTTCTCCAGCGACAGGACGAAGACGGTCAGCCGCACCGAATCCCCGCCGACCCACGACGCGAGCGCCTGCCCGGCCGTCGCGACCGGCCCGTAGACGGACGGCGTCGTCCGCCACTCCTCGGCCGCGCCGATGACCGGATCGTGCGGAATGTCCGACGCCGTCGTCGCGTACGGGTCGTGGCCGGTCGCCGCCATCCGTCCGTAGGACGCGTAGTTCAGGTGATCGGCCGAGCCGACCGGCGGCATGAACGCGAACGCCGCCGCGACGAGCATCCCCACCGCCACCAGCGGAAACGCCCGGACCCGCCACCCCCTGCGGGCGGCGAGCAGGCACGCGAGAAGCCCTCCGGCGCCCGTGAAGATCCCGGCGACGACCAGCCCGATCACCAGATACGGCGACGGATGCGCGGTCAGCGAGAACGGCGGCTGCCCCTCGCCCCCGGCCAACGCGGGCTGAAACACCGAAGGCCCGAGCAGAGCGGTCGCCAGAAAACAGACCAGCGAAACCCCGCCCCCAACCAGCCCGCCCCACCCGACCGCCGTGACGCTCCGGCCCACCACCTCAGCGTCCCGACCCGCCACCTCGCCGTTCCCGTCCACCACCTCAGCGGACTGCCCCGCAGCCTCGCCGGGCCGGCCCGCAGCATCGCCTGCCCCGTCCACTGCCTCAGGGGCCGGATCGTCGACGACCTCGCGCTGCGTGGGCGGGTCGTTCGGGCTGGGGCGGCGGGCCGGGGAGTGCTGGTCGGCCGGGGTCACGGGCGGCGGAAGGAGCGCAGCCGGTCCAGGCGGGACACGACGGCGGGCTCGCGGACGGCGAGGGCCCGCGCGACGTCGCGGAACTGCCGCGCGCGGTGCGCCTGCGCGCGCCAGTCGGTGCCGGTGGCGCGGTGCGCGAGCGGCACCTCGACCTCGGTCACCCGGAAACCCTTGCGCAGCAGGTCGATGGTGAGCGCGGTCTCCACGCCGAACCCGGCGGCGAGCGGACGCGCCGCCTCGAACGCGGCGCGGGTCAGGCAGCGCTGGCCGTTCAGCGGCTGGGTGGCCGTCCAGCCGGTCGCGCGGCGGATGCCGTCCCGCGACAGCCGCACGACGAAACCGTGCCCGCCGAGCTTCACGGTGGTCGAGAACACCGCGATCGTCATGTCCGCCTCACCGGCCCGGACGGGCGCGACCAGCGGCGCCGCCTCGGCGGCCGTGTCGGCGAGGTCGGCGTCCAGGAACAGCAGGTGGCGGGGCTGGTCGCGGCCCTCGTCCAGCAGCCGGACGGCCTCCGCGCCCGTCTCCATCGCCGCGCCCTTGCCCCGGTTGCGGCTGTGCCGGACGACCCGCGCGCCCGCCTCCTCGGCGACCCGCCCGGTCCCGTCGGACGACCCGTCGTCCACGACCACGACCAGATCCGCGCCGGGCAGCCCGAGCGCCGCCTTGACCGTCGCCCCGATCCGATCACCCTCGTCCTTCGCGGGAATGATCACCGCTACGTCCTGCATGCGCCCGATCGTAGTAGCCCGCACCCGCCCACTCCCCGCAGACAGACCCGCCCGCGCGCCCGATCCCGCTCCAACCCGTCAGGCGCCCGAGCGCGCACTAACGGCTGCAACAGCACCCCGTTCCAACCACCAACGCTGCGCAAGGTTGCGCTCCAACCCGCAAGCCGGGCCACCGCGCGATAACGCGCGATTCCGGACGCGACGGCGCGCGTGAGCGGGTCAGTGCGCGCGGCGCCGAACGGCCGTGCTCTGCACAGCGCCCGCGCGGGGCGGGTCGAAGGGCGCCGGAGCGCGCGGGGATGGGTCAGTGCGCGCGGCGCCGAACGGCCCGTGCTCTGCACAGCGCCCGCGCGGGGCGGGTCGAAGGGCGCCGGAGCGCGCGGAAGGATGGCGCGCGCGGGGCCGGACGGCGCGCTGGTGGCGCCGTCCGGCCGGGTCGGTCAGGTCGCGGGGACCGTCAGAGAGAGGAGTCGAGGGCGGGCACGGCGTCCACCACGGTGAACACCGTGTCGAGCCCGGTGACCTGCAGGATGCGCCTCACGGCGGGGCGTGGTGCGGCCAGTTCCAGCGCGCCGCCCTGCTCCTTGATCCGCTTCATCGCGGAGAGCAGGACGTTCATGCCGGTCGAGTCGCAGAATTCCACGCCGCTCAGGTCGACCGTGATGCGGTCGGCCCGGTCGCGCAGCAGGGCCGCGAGCGCGGCCTGCAACCGGGGCGCGGTGTACAGGTCCAGTTCGCCGGTCGCCGTGACGACGGCGTGACCTCCCTGAGATGCGGTCGAGACATTGAGCTCCACGACGGGCACACTATCGGGCGGACGGCCCGCTAGCCAGGGAGTCGGCCATCTCCCCGTGTCACGTGGGCGTGTCAGGCGCGTCGCGACGGCGCGTCGCGGTAGGGCGACGGGGCGTTATGTCCGGCAGGTCGGTTTCCACGTGGTGGATCTTGCTCTTCTTGGCCGTGTCCGGACCCTGGATCTGCACCGTTCGCCCTCCGCGACCGGCTCGCATGGGGGACCGTAGATGCGTGGCCGTGCGGAGGGGGTGAGCCACCGATGAGGTCCGAGCAGGGCGCGGATCCCCGCGAACTACGGCTGCGCGAGCGCATCGAGTCGATCCGGACGCGGTCGGAGAAGTCGCACTCCTGGCGGTCGTCCACCCAGTACCTCGGGCGGCTGGTGAACCGGTCCGGTTTCGTCCCGATCCGCACCCGCCTCGCCCGCGAGGACCTGACGTTCCTGGCGACGGCGCGCGACGAGGTCATGATGTTCACCGAGCTGGCGCTGCGCCTGGTCGAGCTGCACCGGCCGCAGGACGCGGGCGGCATCACCAGCGACCCGGCCAGCCCGATCCAGCGCTGCCGCGCCTGCATGTGGCGCTGGCCATGCCCGACATTCCGGGCGATCGAGGAGACCCTCGAACCATAAAATGGCCGAATACTGGTTCACCCTTGGGACGCCCCGGCCGATGACGGCGTCCGCGGCCCGGAACTGACCGTCACCGACGTCCGCGCCAAGCCCGCGCGGCGACTATGCAGCGCAGCGTCCAATAACGACGGGACGTCACGCCACCCCGAGCAAGCGACGCCTTATCGAGCGTGACGCGTCGCATCCGGCGGCGCGTGTGCGCTGGTCAGCAGGCTTTTCCAGGTTCCAGGCGCACGGCACCGATGATTCGGATCATGCTGAGTCGCTGCTCACCCTCCCCCTCACGTCACCGCGGCGGGCAGGCTGACCTCGAACCGGCAGCCGGGGCCCATGTTGGTCACACCGATCCGTCCGGAATGGGCCTCGACGATGCCGCGGGCGATCGCCAGCCCCAGGCCCGCGCCGCCGCCGGGCGTGCGGGCGGTCTCGCCGCGGAAGGCCACGTCGAACACGCGCGGGAGATCCTCGGCGGGGATACCACCGCACGCGTCGGCGACCGTGACCCGGGCCTCGCCCGCGACGAGCTCGGCGGAGATCTCGATCGCGCCGTCCCCCGGCGTGTGCCGGATCGCGTTCACCACCAGGTTGCGGAGGGCGCGACCCAGCTCCGAGGCGTCCACCTGGACGGGGCCGCCGGTGTACACCTCGCCGCGCAGCCGGACGCCCTTCGCGCTGGCCAGCGGCTCCGCGCCCGCGACGGCCTCGGCCACCAGGTCGGCGAGCCCGACCCGCTCCCGCGACAGCCGCAACGCGCCCGCGTGGATGCGGGAGAGCTCGAACAGGTCGTCCACCATCTCGGCCAGCCGCTCGACCTCGACGCGCATCCGGCCGTGGTACCGGTGGACGGTCTCCGGGTCATCGACGACGCCGTCCTCCAGCGCCTCGGCCATCGCGCGCAGCCCGGCGAGCGGGGTGCGCAGGTCGTGGCTCACCCACGCGACCAGCTCCCGGCGGCTCGCCTCCAGCGCCTGCTCGCGCTCGTGCGCCGCCGCGAGCCGCGCCCGCGCCGCCTCCAGCTCACGCGACAGCTCGGCCAGCTCGGCGGGCAGCCGCACGGCGGGCGGCTCGAACGAGTCCGCCCGGACGGCGTCCACGAGCACCCGGTTCGCCGCGACGAGCCGCCTGCCGAGCAGCACCGAGACCGCCAGCGCCACCAGCCCGGCCGCCGTCACCACCCACATGACGACCAGCAGGTCGTGCTCGTTGAGCAGCATCATCAGCGAGATCACCACGATCCCGGACACCGTCGCCAGCACGGTCGCCACCCCGACCACGACGAGCTGCGTCGCCACCGACCGTCCGCGCAGCAGATGCAGGGTCAGCAACCCGGCCCCGGCCACGACGACAGCCGCGAGCGCCGAGTACCAGGCGACCCATACGAGATCAGCGAGAGGAATCACCCGAGCACCCTCCCGCTCTCACCACCGGACGCGCCACTCGCACCCCGAGCCCGTCCCGACTCCCCCGGCCCGGACGGACGCCCCTCGAACTCCCCGCCCCCGGACCGGCCGGCCGCGGACGCGACGGCCTCGGACCTGACGGGCTCGGACCTGACGGGCTCGGGCTCACCGTGTTCGGCACCGACGTGCTCAAGATCTGCGCGACCGGGCTCGGCGGGCTTGGGCTGGGCGGACTCGGCGGGATTTGAGCGGGTTCGCTGAGGGGCGGTGTGGTGGGGCTGGGGGTGTTCGGAGGTGTTCTCGGTGAGGGCGGGCGTGGCGGTTTCGGGGTCGTAGCGGTAGCCGACGCCCCAGACGGTGACGAGGCGGCGGGGCGCGGCCGGATCGGGTTCGAGCTTCTCGCGCAGGCGGCGGACGTGGACGGTGACGGTGGCGGAGTCGCCGAACGACCAGCCCCAGACGCGGTCGAGGAGTTGCTCGCGGGTGAAGGCGCGGCCGGGGTTGCGGAGCAGGAAGGCGAGCAGGTCGAACTCGCGCGCGGTGAGCGTGAGCGGGATGCCCGCGAGGGTGGCGGAGTGGGCGTGCGGGTCGAGTTCGAGGTCGCCGTCGCGGAGCGGGCCGCTCAGGGCGGTGGGGACGACCGCGCCGTGCGCCCGGCGCAGGACGGACCGGACCCGGAGGGCCAGCTCGCGCGGACTGAACGGCTTGGTGACGTAGTCGTCGGCGCCCATGGCCAGGCCGACGAGGCGGTCGGCCTCCGCGCCGAGCGCGGTGAGCATCACGACCGGGACGGCCGAGGTCTCGCGAAGCCGGCGGCATACCTCCAGGCCGTCCATGCCGGGCAGCATCAGGTCGAGGACGACCAGGTCGGGCGGGTTCTCGTGGGCGCGGCGCAGCGCCTGGCGGCCGTCGGCCACGCATTCGACGTCGTGGCCGTCGCGGACCAGGTAGCGCGCGACGACCTCCGCGACGGTGGGGTCGTCGTCCACGACGAGAACGCGTCCGGTGACCTCCGGCGCAGCGGCGGCTGGACGTCCGCCGGGCGAGGGGCGCGTCGGTGTACTCACACGACAACGGTATTCGGCGCAGGGGAATTCACACCGCCACGTCATCACTCCGTAAGAACTTCGAGTCAGGATCGCCGCAGGTTAGGGCGAACCGGACGGGCGCGGCGCCGTCCCCTTCGCGGCGAAAGCGCATCGAATCAGCCCGGACGGCTGCACCAGGGAGCGATGGTGGATTTAATGGTCAAATGCACCAGCCGACCCCCGCCGTACCGCCAGCGTCCCCGTTTCCGCCGCAGCCGTCGCGTCCGGGCCGTCCCGGCGGATCCCGGGTGCTGCCCGCGATCCTGCTGATCATGGTCGGCGGCGCGGCGGCGACCGTCGTCATCACGATCATGAGCTATCTGGCGGTGCGGTCCATCGCACGGCTGGTCAGCAACGGCGGCCACGCGGGCTTCCTGCTGTCCGACACCTACCTGTACCTGCAACTGGTCCTGGCCGCGCTGATCGTGGCGCTGCCGGTGCTCGCCGTCCGGTCCGCCAACCCGGCGGTGCCGGTGGTCGCGGCCGTCGCCGCCTGGATCGCGCTGCGCGTGGGGTTCGTGCTGGGCAGCGTCCTCTACTACGCGGGGGACAACCTCACGAACATCGTCGAGGGCGCGTTCAAGCACATGAGCGCGCGCGAGCTGATCACTCCGGTGGTCGCGCTGCTGGTCGCGGGAGTCGGCACCCTGCTCGGAATGTCGCGAGCCAAGAACGCCGGCCCGGCCGCTCCGGCGATGGGCGCGCCTGCGATGGGTGCCCAGCCGATGGGGGCGCAGCCGATGGGGGCGCAGCCGATGGGGGCTCCGGGCGGGGCGCAGTGGGGCGCGCCGCAGTCGGCGCCTCCCGGCGGACAGCCCGGCTATGGCCAGCAGCCGTACGGCGCTCAGCCCGGTGCCCCGGCCCCGGGCCAGCCTGGCGGTCAGCCGTACGGCGCGGCTCCCGGCTACCCGGCCCAGCAGCAGGCGCCGTCCGGACCGTACGCGCAGCCCATGCCCGGCACTGCCCCGTCGCCGCCTCCAGGCGCGCCGCAGGCCGCACCCGGTCAGCCGGGGACGCCGCAGGAAGCGTCCGGTATGCCGCAGGCCGCGCCGGGCACGCCGGGAACGCCGCAGGCCGGTTCCTCGCCGGGAGCGGCTGATGGACCGCAGGGCGCGTCCAGCGGTCCGCAGCAGGGGGCGGGAAGTGCTGGCCAGAGTGGGCCGCAGGCCGTGCCGGGTGCGATTCCGCGGCCCGGCTGGTCCGAGGACGGGAAGCAGGACGCGCCCGTGCAGCACACCATGCTCGACACCAGCCGGACGATGCTCGACGGAAGCGCGAAGGCCGACCCGGCCGCCTCGCCGAAGACGCAGCTTGACCGGCCGCTTCCCGACGCGTCCGACACCGACAAGGGCTAGAGCGACGGCAGCAGCGCGCGAGGCGGGCCACAGTGCGAAGTGGCCCGCCTCGCGCGCGCTCGGGGGAGATGGCTCTGAAGTCTCAGGGTCGGCCTCGGGGTTCGGTAGGGGGACGGGTCGTCCTCCAGAGTGATGACGCCGGACGGGCCCGGCCCTAGATTGATGGGCATGGGTCGGACAATCCTGACAATCGTTGGTGTCATCCTCGCGCTGTGGCTGGCCTTCTCCGTGGTCGGCTGGGTCCTGTCGATGCTGAAGTTCTTCTTCATCATCGGCTTCTTCGCGGTCGTCATCGCGCTGGTGGTGACGCTGGTCTCCAAGAGCTCGCGACGCCGCTAGCCCCTTTCCCCTCATACCGGACGCACTGCCGGATCGCTTGTCCCGGAGCGCCGATGGCCCGATGATGCCCTCACCGCCGCGCGGTGGTGGGCGCGGGCGGGCCGTCGGCGAGAGGAGCGGATCCATGCCGGTGCTGACCGAGATTCTCCGCGCACGCGCGCGCGAACACCCGGGCAAGGTCGCCTTCCACGCGGACGGTCCGGCGGTCGCGCGCGACGGCGACGCGCCTTCCGGGCGAGCGCGGGCGGTCACCTACCGGGAGTTCGACGAGCGCGTCGACCGGGTGGCGGCGGCGCTCGCCGCCTCCGGCGTCGGGCCCGGCGACCGGATCGCGATCCTGGACAAGAACTCCGTCGAGTTCGCCGAGCTGATGTTCGGTGCGGCGCGGATCGGGGCCGCCCTGGTTCCGGTGAACTACCGGCTCGCGGCCGACGAGGTCGCGTTCATCGTCTCCAACGCGCGCGCACGAGTGTTCGTCGTCGGCCCCGACTTCGTCCCCATGCTGGACGAACTGCGCGGCCGTCTCGAACACACGAAGAAGACGTTGGTGATCGGACCCGCCTACGAGGAGTGGCTGGCGTCCGAGGCGTCCGCACCGCCCGCGCACGAGGCGAAACCAGCGGACGTGTTCGTGCAGCTCTATTCGTCCGGCACGACGGGTCGGCCGAAGGGCGTCCTGCTCACGCACGACAATTTCGTCACGGCGCTTCCGCTCACCCAAGAACTCTGGGGCCTGGACGACTCGACCGTCCTGATGGTAGCGATGCCGCAGTACCACGTGGCGGGAACCGTGCTCACGGTCTGCACGGTGTTCGACGGCCTGACGGGCGTGATCGGACGCGAACCCGACCCGCTCCTCATCGCGCGCGCGATAGAGCGGCACAAGGTGACGCACATCTTCCTCGTCCCGGCGCTGCTGCGGTTCATGCGACTCATCCCGGAGGTCGCCGCACACGACATGAGCAGCCTGCGGTTGCTGCTGTACGGGGCGTCCCCCATCAGCGAGGACGTGTTGCGCGGCGCGATGGAGATGCTGCCCGGCACGCGGTTCATGCAGGTCTACGGCCTGACGGAGACGACCGGGGCGATCACCTACCTGCCGTCCGCCGACCACGACCCGGACGGCCCGCACGCCGCGCGCCTGCGCAGCGCGGGCATCCCGTACCCGGCCTGCGAGCTGCGCATCGCCGACCCCGCGACGCTGGAGGAGCTGCCGCCGGGCCAGGTCGGCGAGATCCTCTGCCGGACGCCGCAGAACATGCTCGGCTACTGGGACCTGCCGGACGCCACCGGCGCGGCCCTGCTCCCCGACGGCTTCTTCCGCACCGGCGACGCGGGCTACCTGGACGAGGACGGCTACCTCTACATCCACGACCGGGTCAAGGACATGATCATTTCGGGCGGGGAGAACATCTACCCGGCCGAGGTCGAGAACGTCCTGATGGGCCATCCCCAGGTGACCGACTGCGCGGTCATCGGCGTCCCGGACGCCAAGTGGGGCGAGACCCCGAAGGCCCTGGTCGTCGCGTCCGGCGAGGTCTCCCCGGACGCGCTGATCGACTACTGCCGGGCCCGGCTGGCCCACTTCAAATGCCCCACCTCGGTCGAATTCCGCGACGCCATCCCGCGCAACCCCACCGGAAAGGTCCTCAAGCGCGACCTACGCGCTCCCTACTGGAAGAACGAGGACCGCTCCGTCCACTGACCTCCGCACACGCCTCCAAACAAGTGGGCTCGCGCATGGGACGGCGGGCTCGGGGCTCGTGCGCGCGCACGGGGCGGCGGGCGCGGGGCTCGTGCGCGCGGGCGGGTGGGTCAGGCGAAGTGGATGGTGGCGGCCAGGGGACGGTGGTCGGACGAGCGGACCGGCGTCGCCGGGACGCCGCAGGCGAGCGTCGCCGAGCGGGTCGCGAAGAGGTAGTCGGTCTTCTCGGTCGCCTTGCCGGACGCGTCCTGCCGGGTCGCCGCGCCCGCGCGATCGCCGCCGCACTCGGAGTAGATGCTGTAGAGGGAGTCCAGGGAGCGGGCGCGCGGCTTGTCGGTGAAGTCGCCGCCGATGATGACGCGGTCGGCGTCGGCGAGGCCGAGCAGGGTCTGGATCTGCTTGGGCCGCCAGGAGCCGTCCGGGTCGTCATCGGGCTCGGACGAGCTGAGCTGCGCGGTGCAGACGCGCGCGTTCCACGCCTGGACCGTTCCGCAGACCGCGGTCCGGCCGTGCCCCGGCTGGGACGGCAGGCCCGCGTGGTGCACCTCGGTGAGCTGCTCGCGGGTGGCGATGGCGAGACCGAGGCGGCCCTGGCCGTTGACGCAGGTCCGCTCCGTCCGGTCGTCGGCGGCGGGCTGCGGGGTGAACGTCCAGCTCCAGGACTTCAGCCTGCCGAGCGCCTTCAGCGACCGGACCTGCTCGGAGCACACCCGCTGCAGCAGCAGGACGTCCGGCTGGACGGCCCTCCCCGCCACGGCCGTCCCGGCGAGCTGCCGGTCGATCCGGCGGACGAGCCCGGCGGGGTCGCCGCCGAGCGGGCAGCCGGGCTCGGCGTCGCCGCAGACGTCCCAGGTCACGGCGGTGACCGAGACGGGTCCTTCGGCGCTCGCGCGTTGCGGCCGGGCGGCGTCGGTCGACCCGAGGGCCGGACTCTTCTCGATCGCCGCTCCGGCACCTGCCAGAGCGACCACGACGCCGGCGCCGCAGACGGCGACCAGGGGAATCAGAGCGCGGGGGGCTCGCACACGTACTCCATCAGGGGATCAGCGGGGGTCTGGGGGAATCCCACCACATCAAGATCGACCTCGCCAGCAGAACGGGACGACCATCTCGGACAACCTACGTCCTCTTGGACGCTCTACCGCACATCTCCCGTCATCCGGGCGAGTGGCGCAAGGGGACGCCGCAGCTCAGGTGACGGGACACGACATCTCAAGTGCCGCGTTGCATAACGCGACTCCAGTGGCAAAGGAGCCAGCCCAGGGGCCGGAAGAACGGCCGCCTGAGCAGCGGGGAAGCCTGCGCGGGCAGCGAAGACCGCCCCTTTGATCGGCGGACGTCGCCCCTTTGAGCAGCCGAGGACGCCCGCCTGAGCACAGGGAAGTTCCGTTGGACGACCGAGGGCGCTCGTCTGAGCAGCGGCGGGACGCCCGCTTGAGGGGGGCCGGCGGAGGCCCCAGAGGCAGGGCGGGGCCGGCGGGGCCCCAGAGGCAGGGCGGGGCCGGCGGGGTTCCGGAGGCAGAGGCGAGTGGGCGGGA
Source organism: Actinomadura gamaensis (assembly GCF_042652125.1). Lineage (NCBI taxonomy): Bacteria > Bacillati > Actinomycetota > Actinomycetes > Streptosporangiales > Thermomonosporaceae > Actinomadura > Actinomadura gamaensis. Next base: position 112,247 of record NZ_JBHSIT010000004.1, read on the forward strand.
GGGACGCCGCAGCTCCGGACGGCGTCCCTCCCGCGTTCCCCCCTGCCCGCGGCGACCGGTGGACGCTCGCGGGCGGTGCCGGTCGGAGGCCCCGCTCTCCTCCGGGCCGGCATCAGGGGGCCGCGATCCCGGCCGGGGGGCCGGGACCGAGGTCGGTGTCGCGGCCGAGGCCGAGTCCGGCGTCGCCGAACGTCCCCGTCCGCCGGATGGTGTGCCAGCGCAGCCGCGTCCCGAGCAGCGCCGTCACCACGGACTGCACGACGACCAGGTACAGCAGCTGCCGGTAGACGACCTGCTGGAGCGGCATCGTCCACAGGGGGCGCAGCTTCTCGCCGTCCAGCCAGAGCGCGTATCCGCCCGCGGCGACCTGTGCGCCCGCGAACAGCGCCCACATCGCGATCGGCGCGACCGGGTCCATGAAGAACAGGCCGAACAGGGCGAACAGGTCCACGGCGGGCGCGAACAGCGGCAGGATCACCTGGAAGGCCGTCAGGTAGATCAGGCAGCGGCGGCCGAACGGACCGCGCTCGACCAGCGCCCCGCGGTGCTTCCACATCGCCTGAAGCGTCCCGTAGCACCAGCGGTACCGCTGCCGCCAGAGCTGCCGCAGCGAGGACGGCACCTCCGTCCAGGCGAGCGCGTGCTCGGCGTACACGACGCGCCAGCCGCCGCGGCAGATCGCCATCGTGAGGTCGGTGTCCTCCGCGAGCGTGTCGGTGGGGACGCCGCCGACCGACACCAGCGTCCGGCGGCGGAACGCGCCGATCGCGCCGGGGATCGTCGGCATGCAGCGCGCCACGTCGAACATCCGGCGGTCGAGGTTGAACCCGATCACGTACTCCAGGTGCTGCCACTGGCCGAGCAGCCCGCGCCGGTTGGCGACCTTGGTGTTCCCGCTGACCGCGCCGACGGACGGATCGGCGGCGAGCGGCGCGACGAGGTTGCGGATCGTGTCGCGCTGGAACACGGTGTCGCCGTCCACCAGCACCAGGATCTCGCCGTACGAGGCGGCGATGCCGACGTTCAGCGCGCCCGGCTTGCCGCCGTTGGGCTTGCGCATCAGCCGGACGCTCGGCAGCGCGAGCCGCTCGACGATCTCGGCCGTCCGGTCGGTGGAGCCGTCGTCCACGACGATCACTTCGAGTGGGCCGGGATAGTCGGTGTCCAGCAGCGACCGGACGGTCGCCGCGATCCCGGCCTCCTCGTTGTAGGCGGGGACGATCACCGTCACGGAGGGCGGCGCGTCCGGGCCGGTGGGCTCGCCCAGAGCGTTCAGCGCGGATCCGGGTCCCGACGGAGCCCGCAGGTTCTCGGGCAGCCGGCTCCGCCGCGCCCGCTGCCGGTGGACGTGCGCGAACACCAGCAGGACGGCCAGCCGCACCGCGCACAGCACCCCGGCGATCATGAACAGCAGCTGCATCCAGCCGGTGAGCGCGGACGCCGTGCGCTGCGCGGCGACCAGCGTCCACCCGATCGCCTTCTCGGACCCGGTGGCGGGCACGTCCGCCGGCGGCAGGCCCATCGCCTGCGAGACGGTCGTGAACCGGTAGCCGCGCGCCTGGAGCCGCACGATCATCTGCTCGACGGCGGCGACCGTCTCGGTGCGGTCGCCGCCCGCGTCGTGCAGCATCACGATCGCGCCCCGGCCGCCCTTCTCCGCCGCCAGCGCCGCCTGGACGATCTTGTCGACGCCCGGCTTCTGCCAGTCCTCGGTGTCGCGGTCGGTGAGGACGACGAGGTAGCCGTCCTTCCCGGCCTGCTGCGCGGCCCGCCACTCGGGCGCCGTCAACCCGTTCGGGACGGACGAGTACGGCATGCGGATCAGCCGGGTGTGCACCCCGGCGGCCCCCGCGAGCGCGCGCTGCGTCAGGTCCAGTTCCAGGCGGTTCCGCCAGGCGGGCGCGCTGGCCATGTCCACGTGCGTGTAGGTGTGCGAGCCGATCTCGTTGCCCTCGGCGAGCATCCGCTTCACGATCGCGGGCTGCTGCGCGATGTGCGCGCCGATCGAGAAGAACGTCGCGTGCGCGCCGTGCCGCTTCAGGACGTCGAGGAGCTTCGGCGTCCACTTGGGATCCGGGCCGTCGTCGAAGGTCAGCGCGATCGTCTTCGGCGGCGTCCGCAGGCTGTGCGGGGTGCCGCCCGCGAGGTTCACCACCGGTCCGCCGGACATCACGTCCGCCGGTGCGGGGGCGGGTTCGTGCTTCGGCTCGTGCTTCGGCGACTCCCCGACCGCGCCGTTCGCGAACCCGTCCAGCAGCAGCAACGTGATCAGGGCCAGGCTGCCGAGCGCCATCAACACCCAGTGCCCGCGCGGCTCCCGCGCCCGCTCCGCCGCCGACCCGCCACGGCCACGCCGCTGCTTCCGAGCCCGTCCACGCGGCGAGTTCGGAGCCTGCCCGCCGCTCTTCGGCGTGCGCGCGTCCTGCCGGGGAGGCTCCGGTTGACGCGTCTCCCGCCCGTCCGGCCAGCCCTCCGCCGCTTGAAACGCGTGCCTCGGCGCGCCGTATTCGTCACCTTGCTCGCGCGAGCCCAGTTCTAGGGACGGCGGATAAGCGCCCTGTCCGTCCACCGCGCGGCCATCGAGCCGTCCGGACGGCCCATGCTCGTCGGGTCGGCCGTAGGGCGCACCTTCCTCGGGACGTCCGTAGGGCGCGCCTTCCTCGGAGCGGCCGTAAGGCGCGCGCTCGTCGGGACGGCCGTAAGGCGCGCGCTCGTCGGGACGGCCGTAAGGCGCGCGCTCGTCGGCGTGGACGTACGGCGCACGCTCGTCGACGTGGACGTACGGCGCACGTTCGTCGGCGTGGCCGTATGGCGTGCGGTCGTCGGCGTGGCCGTACGGCGCGCGGTCGTCGGGGCGGCCGAGGGGCGGGTGGGCGTTCGGGTGTCCGGCGGGATTGGCCCGCCGCCGCCCGCGCGCGCTGGCGGAGTCCCGCCGACGACCTGCCCTGTCGTCGGTGGGACCGTGCGCGTCGGCGGGCGACGGCGGGGGTTCGGGGGGCTCCATGGGTCACGCCGCCGTCTTCGGACGGCGGGTCTGGCCCGGAGGTGTCACCTTGCCTCGACCGGGATGCGTGCGCGTGGGCGACGTGGTGGGCGTCGCCGTCGTGCTCGGCGTGCTGGACGAGGAGGGCTTCGACGAGGAGGGCGACGAGGTGTTGCTGCCGCTGGGCCTCGGGCTCTGGCCCCCGCCCGTCCGGCCGGACGTTCCGGACGGTCCGGTCACAGGCGTGCGCTCGCCCGGCCGGATCTGGCCACGCGGAACCTGCTTGGGACGCGGAGCCGGGGGCTTCGCCTTCTTGTGATGGTGCTGCGTGCCCGGAACCGCCTTCCACGGCGTCCCCGGGACGCTCGCGCCGGTCGCCACACCGATGCCCATCGCGACCAGGAAGGCCGCGAGAAGAGCCCCGCAAGCGATCCCGATGCGCCGGCCGAGGCGCCGCCGCCGTCCGGAAAGATCAACGAAGACGGGCGCGGACTCGACCGGAGCGTCAGGCGCGCCGCTGCCCGACGTGGCTGGGACGCCCGGGGCGGTCGGCGTGAGAGGCGCGGGGAGCACGTGCGTTGCCGTTCCGGAGGGCGCGTGCATGGTCGCGGTGCCAGGGTCAGTGAACGCGGGCGCCGCCGCGCTCTCCGCGGGGACGTGCAACAGCGTGTCGCCGGGAATCGGGCCGTCACCTGCGAACGTCCCCCGGTCGCCGGGCGCGGATACCGCTGCGCGCGCGGGCAGCGTCGCGGACGCGGGCATCGCCGCCGACGCGGGCAGCGTCGCGGGCGCGGCGGACGAGCCGACCGGCGCGGTCGGCAGGCCCGCCGGGTCTTCGCGGTAGATCGTGTTGCTGTCCATGGGCTCCGTCACGAGGGATGTGGCGGGGTCACCGGCCGGGGAACCGGTGACCCCGCGCGGGACCGCGTCCGGCGTGACGGGGGCGCCGCCGGGGGCGTTCGCGGTCTCAAGGGGTTCAGCGCCGATCGGTTCGCATGTGTCACACCACCGCCCAACTGATTGCAGAATGGCGGGCGTGAACGAAGCGGCGGAGACCGACGACGGCCCGCTCGATCGCGCCGTGGCGGCGGCCAGATCGGGTGACGAGGCCGCGTTTCGCCTGCTCTACCGGGATGTGCAGCCCCGGCTGCTGCGCTACGTCCGGGTCCTCGCGGGCGAGGACGCCGACGACGTCACCTCCGAGGCGTGGCTCCAGATCGCTCGTGATCTGCACGGTTTCGAGGGCGGTATCGACGGGTTCCGCGGGTGGGCCGCCACCGTCGCCCGGCACCGGGCCCTCGACCATCTGCGCGCCCGGTCCCGGCGTCCGGTGGCCGATCTCCCGGTGGACGACCTGGTCACGATGCCGGCCGACGCCGACACCGCCGCCCAGGCGATGGACGGCCTCGCCACCGACCGGGCGCTCGCCATGATCGCCGGCCTTCCGGCCGACCAGGGCGAGGCGGTGATGCTCCGGGTCGTCCTCGGGTTGTCCGCGCCCGCGGCCGCGCGGGTGCTGGGCAAGAAACCCGGCGCCGTCCGTACGGCCGCCTACCGGGGCCTGCGCCGGCTGGCCGACCAGCTCGCGCGCCCGCGCGAGACCGCCGCGTCCGTGCGCGCGGACGGCCGGACCCCTGCCGCTCCGGGTGACGCCACCGCCCCGCGCGGCGCTGAAGAAGATAGTTGACCCCGTCCCGACCAGCACGGACGAGGATCCGCGACCCGCTCACCGGAAGGAGGTGTTCAGGCTGAAGAACCCGACACGCAGGCCCGCCGAACCGCGCCCCTCCGCCTACTGCGCCCCGCTGAACGCTCGGCCGGGCCGCAAACTGATGCGCTGCGCCCATCAGGACGCGCTTTCCGCCCGTCCGTCAGCGCCCGGCACTCGCCCAACCGAATCTCCCGCGCCTCCGAGCGCGTATCCGAGCGCGCTTCGGTTCGACGCGAAACGCGTTTATCAGCCGACACTTCCGGACGTTGATACAACACTTCCGCCAGGCGTGAACGGAAACACGATTTCGGCATCCGATCTCCCCGGAAGTGTTCTGCGCCCTCGCCCCTACGGCATTTCCGGATCTCGGGGAGGATTTGCGGCGCCACCAAGGAATCCAGCTGTACCGCACGTCCGCGGGCGTCGCACGACGGTGATCGTCGGGTACAACAGAAGCATGAGCATGGAGGTCGCGTTCCGTCCCGGACCGGACGCCGATTCCGCCATGCCCGAGGAGAGCCGATGAACGACCGGCACCCCGACGAGGAACTCACACCGGAGGCCGCCGAACGCCTCCTCGACGCCCTCTCCGCCGCAGCCGCGTCCGCCGAACCGGCGTCGAGTCCGTCCGACGCGGGCGGCACTTTCGGCCCGACCGGAACGGATACCAGCGCGGGCACGGGCACGGCCTTCGGTGCAGCTGGGAGCGGCTCAACGCCCGAGCTCACGCAGAACGCGGCGGATCCGCTGACCGCGCTGCTGTTTGCCGCCGCCGCATCCGGGCGCCCGAACGAGCTGTCCGGCGAAGACGCCGCAGTCGCCGCCTTCCGCTCGGCTTCCGCAGCCGCCGCAGCGGACTCCGCCGCGGCGACCGCGCCCGTTCCGGTGACCGAACCCGAACCGCCGATCGCTGCGACGCAGATCCTGCCCCCGGCGCAAGGCCTGCCTCCGACTCAGGACCTGCCTGCGGCGCACGGACGGCATCGCGTCGGCGGCCCCAGCCCCGGTCGCAACCCCGGCCCGGGACGCGGACGTGGGCTGAAGCGGCTGCTCACGGTCAAGGCGGCGGTCGTCGCACTGGCCGCCGCCTCGCTGGGCGGTGTGGCCCTGGCGGCGAGCACCGGACACCTGCCGGGCCAAGGCCCCGACCGTCCGCACCCTTCGCCGAGCCCGTCGCTGAGCCGGAGCCACGGCGGGACGGAAGAGTCGTCCGGAACCACCCCCGTCAACCCGTCCGGCAGTCACGGCCCGAACACCCCCGGTTCCCTTTCGCCGACCACCGGAAAGCCTTCCGGCAAGGACAAGGTGCCCCAAGGAAACGGCAACGGACATGAGGGCAACCCGCATGGCCAGCCGCCCAAGGGCCAGAAGTCCACGCCTCCCGGAAGCGGGAATGGAAACGGCAACGGAAACGGCAAGGGCAACGGCGGCGGCGGCAACGGCAAGGGGAACGGGAAAGGCAGAAGCGGAGGCGGAGGCGGAGACGGCTCCGGAAAGGGCCCGGGCTCCGGAACCGGCGGCGATAACGCGCCCGACAACAAGCACTAACCGCTGACAAAGCCAGAGGGCCCGCCGTCCCGAAAGACGGCAGGCCCCCTGACCCAGCGCTCGCGCCGCGAAACCGGCGGCCCAGCCGAAACGCCTCAACGACGTTCAGCCGGACCCGCAGCCGGACCAGCGCCCGGGCCCGCAGCCGGGCCTGCTCCCAGCGGTCAGTCGAGCAGGCCGGTGACGGTCCCCGCCCCGACCGTGCGGCCGCCCTCGCGGATCGCGAAGCCGAGCCCCTCGGCCATCGCGACCGGACGGCCCAGGTCCACGGTCATCTCGACCGAGTCGCCGGGCAGGGCCATCGCGCCCTCGCCGCCGAGGTCCACGCCGCCGACCACGTCGGTGGTGCGGAAGTGGAACTGCGGCCGGTAGCCGTGGAAGAACGGTCCGCTCCGTCCGCCCTCGGCCGCCGCCAGCACCCGGACCCGCGCCCGGAACCGGCCGTGCGGACGGATCGAGCCGGGCGCCGCGATCACCTGGCCGCGCCGGATCTGGTCCCGGCGGACGCCGCGCAGCAGCACCGCCGCGTTGTCCCCGGCCTCGGCGCGGTCCATGGTGCGGCCGAAGGTCTCCAGGCCGGTCGCGACCGTCCCGAAGGTGTCGCCGAAACCGACGACCTCCACCGCGTCGCCGACCCTCAGCGCGCCCTGCGCGACGACGCCGGTGACGACGGTCCCGCGCCCGGTGATCGTCAGTACGTTCTCCACCGGCAGCAGGAACGGCCGGTCGAGCACTCTCTCCGGCACGGGCACGTAGTCGTCGATCGCGTCGAGCAGGTCGCCGATCCGGGCCGTCCAGTAGGGGTCGCCCTCCAGCGCGCGCAGCCCCGACACCCGGACGACCGGGACCTCCTCGCCGGGGAACCCGTACTCCGTCAGCAGGTCGCGGATCTCCAGCTCGACCAGGTCGAGCAGCTCGGTGTCCTCGACCGCGTCCGCCTTGTTCAGGGCGACCACGACATACCGGACGCCGACCTGCCGGGCCAGCACGATGTGCTCGCGCGTCTGCGGCATCGCGCCGTCCAGCGCCGACACCACCAGCACGGCCCCGTCGATCTGCGCCGCGCCGGTGATCATGTTCTTCACGTAGTCGGCGTGGCCCGGCATGTCCACGTGCGCGTAGTGCCGGGTCGCGGTCTCGTACTGGACGTGCGCGATGTTGATGGTGATCCCGCGGTCGCGCTCCTCCGGGGCCCGGTCGATGCCCTCGAACGGGACGGCGGAGGCGAGCCCGCGCTGGGCGAGCACCCGGGTGATCGCCGCGGTGAGGGTGGTCTTCCCGTGGTCGACGTGCCCCATCGTGCCGATGTTGAGGTGCGGCTTGGCCCGCTCGTACAGCTCCTTGGCCATGGTCTTCTTCCGTTCTCACTCGTCCGTACCGGTGAGAACCGCGCGCGTGCGCGTCATCGCGCACGCACGCCGTGGGGGGCCACCCCTCTCCGCTGGTTCTCCGGGGTGGCACGGAGAGGGGTCAGCTTCGGACGCCGCCGTCGAGGGGGAGGACGGCCGACACCGAGCTCAGCGAACCGCAGTTCGCGAGCTTCGAGGTGCCGGCCGCCAGGATCATGTGCACGAGCGTACGGAGCCGTCCGCCGAATCTCGACTGGTTTTCCGCGGCCACCGGACCAGCCGCACCGGCCGGACCGGCGCGACCAGCCGCACCGGCCGGACCGGCGCGACCAGCCGCACCGGCCGGACCGGCGGGACCAGCCGGACCAGCCACACCGGCCGCCGCCAACCGCCGCGAACCGCCGCCGACCGGGCCGAGCACGGCCCCGCCGGACCGGGGCGGTGAGAACGGATCATGCGCGCATAGACTGCGAAAGGTGACGCAGACGACGAACGGACACCGGGTCACCAGCGAGGTCGGACGGCTGCGGACCGTCCTGCTGCATCGCCCGGGGGCCGAGCTCAAGCGGCTGACGCCGCGCAACAGCGCCAAGCTGCTGTTCGACGCGATCCCCTGGGTGGGCCGGGCGCAGGAGGAGCACGACGCGTTCGCCCAGGCGCTCCGCGACCGCGACGTGGAGGTCCTGTACGTCTCCGAGCTCCTCCAGGACGCCCTGGAGTTCGAGGCCGCGCGGGACGAGGCGATCGCGCAGGTGATCGACGACCATCGCTGGGGCGACCAGCTCCGCCGCGTCGTCGAGGGCCATCTGCGCGACCTGCACCCCGAGGACCTCGCCCACACGCTCGTGGCGGGCCTCGCGCACGAGGAGCTGAAGTCCGCGCACGGGCTGGTCTACCGGCTCATGGACGAGCTGGACTTCATCATCGACCCGCTGCCCGGGCTGCTGTTCACGCGCGACTCCAGCGCGTGGGTCGGCGACCGCGTCGCGCTGACGAGCTTCGCGATGCCCGCCCGCCGCAACGAGTCCGCGCTCACCGGCCTGATCTACCGGCACCATCCGCGCTTCGCGGGCGTCGAGCCGGTGTACGACCCGTCCATGGAACACGTCGAGGGCGGCGACATCATGCTGCTCAGCCCCGGCGTCGTCGCCGTCGGCACCGGCGAGCGGACGACCCCGGCGGGCGTCGAGCGGCTGGCCCGGCAGCTTTTCGCCGCGGGGCTGGCCCACACCGTCCTGGCCGTCCCGATCGCGCAGGAACGCGCGACCATGCACCTCGACACCGTCTGCACGATGGTGGACGTCGACACCGTCGTCATGTACCCGCCGGTCGCCTACTCGCTGGAGGCGTTCACCGTCACGGCGTCGAACGGCGACCTGCGCGTCTCCGGCCCGCGCCTCTTCCTGGACGCCGCCGCCGAGGCCATGGGCCTGGACCGCCTCAAGGTCATCGACACCGGCCTCGACCCGGTGACGGCCGAACGCGAGCAGTGGGACGACGGCAACAACACGCTCGCCGTGGCGCCACGCGTCTGTGTCGCCTACGAGCGGAACGTGGAGACGAACTCCCAGCTCGAGGCCGCCGGGATCGAAGTGATCCGCATCACGGGCAGCGAGCTGGGCACCGGCCGAGGCGGCCCCCGCTGCATGTCCTGTCCCATCCTCCGCGACGCCCCAGCCGCCTGACCTTCCGCGAGGCGCTGGTGCCGCGGACTCGGGAGGAGGCCACCCGAGCCAATCCGCCAACGCCCGCGCTAAGGCCGCAGCGTGAGCTGGGCGGAACAGCACGCCCTTTCGCTCGCCGCTCCACAGACACGCTCCGTCGTCAACGTACCGCTCGCTGAGCTGGCAAAACTCGCCACCTGACGGGCCGTAGAAGCAAAGAAAAACGGCCCCTGGGAGGACCAGGGGCCGGACGTGGATAGCTCGGGCGGTGTCGACGGGGGCACGACAGCGCCCGAGCTTGAAGAGGACCATACAAGGTGAAGCTGCTGTCCGACTAGCCGGGGTATGCCCGACTTGCCGATGTTTCGTGGTGGACGGCTCCGGGGGCGTCCGGATCGGGTCCGCCGAAGGGCTCGGGCAGGTCCGCGAACTCCCTGAAATCGGGCACGGCGCTCGCGGCCATGCGCGACTCGGGACTGAACCGCGGCGCGTAGAGCCGGGCCCACACCGTGGTGGCCCCGTCCTCGCGCCGGACGCCCCAGCCTTCGGCGAGCGTCTCGACGATCCCGAGCCCGCGCCCGCCGAGCGAGGACAGCGTGCCCGGTCCGCGCCGGGGCTCGGTCGTGGCGCCGCCGTCGCTCACCGAGATCTCGATGAGGTCGCCGCGCCGGGTCCAGGTGACCCGGACCTGTCCGGAGGGCAGCGGGCGCGCGTGCCGCAGGGCGTTGCTGATCAGCTCGCTCACGATGACACTGGCGTCGTCGACGACCGACTCGCCGACTCCCGAGGCGGTCAGCTCCGAGCCGAGGCGCCTGCGCGCGACCGCGACGCTGGACGGTGCGTGAGGTAGCAGTACCACGCTCGACGCCCTCACCTCCCCCTGAATCCCCGTGCTCGGATGACCCCCGTCATTCCGTTACGACCGAAATGCCCATTACGACGTCCCCCGAAACCGGGGCGAACCGCCTGTGCGCGTCCCCTGACCGGCTTCACGCACCCTCACCCCCGCTCATGGACGGCCATCATGGATCTATCCAGCCCCCGAAGGCTTTACTCCTCACGCGCACGTTTCGTCCGTCACACCACGCGGACACCACACTTTTCCGCCCCACCCCCGGCTCCCACCAGTCAAGACCATGGCCCGATCCGGCCACAACCCCCAACATCACCACCAACCCGACATCCCCACCCAAGCGGGACGACGAACGTGGACGGCACACCGTTACCCTCCGTGAGTTCCGGACCCGGGCTTCACCTTGAAGCCGTCAGAGCCAGTTCCCCACCGAGCAGACGCGAACGCAGTCGCCGGCTCGGCACCTCGCGGCAGAAGCCAACCCGAGAAGCGAGCCAAGAACCCGACCCCGAAAGCCGCCCCACCAAAGGGGCGGGACGAGGCGGACAGCGGGGCGGGACAAGGCGGACAGCGAGGGCAGGGGCAGGGGGCGGTCAGGGAGTTCGGCGCAGGGTGAGGCGCATGCAGGTGCCGGGGCCTTGGGCGGCGGGGAGGGCCGTGATGGTGCCGGACTGGGCCTCGGTCAGGCGTTTGACGATGTAGAGGCCCAGGCCGATGCCGCCGAAGCGGCGGCGGTCGCCCGCCTCGCCCTGGACGAAGCGTTCGAAGATGCGCTCGTGATCGCCCGGGGCGATGCCGATGCCCTCGTCGGTGACGGTCACGATCAGGTCGGGGCCCTCGCAGTAGGCGCGGACGCGGACGACGCCGCCGTCCGGGGAGTACTTGAAGGCGTTCTCCAGGAGCTGGCCGAGGACGATGTCGGTGGCGAGCGCGTCGCCCTGGCAGGACGGCAGGTCGGGCTCGATCTCCAGTTCCACGCGGTGCAGCGGGGACAGGGAGCGGAACCCGGCGACGACACCGGTGATCACGTGGGCGAGGTCGAACGCGTCGATGGTGACGGCGAGTTCGTCCGCGCCCGCGCGGGAACCGAGCAGCAGGTGCTCGACCAGCCGGGACAGCGACTCCGCCCGGTCGGCGATGGTCGCGACGGCGCTGCGGCGGTCGGCGTCCGGCAGCTCGTCCCAGCGGTTGACGAGCGTGCTGGCGAAGCCGCGGACGACCGTGATCGGCGTGCGCAGCTCGTGGCTGGTGGTGGCGAGGAACAGGTCCTTCGCCTCCTCCAGCGCCTTCGCCTCGGACACGTCGCGGAAGTCGACGACCAGCTCGTCGGTCTCGGCGACCTCGGCGGCCAGCACCTCCAGCCACACCCCGGACGGCAGGCGCAGCGTGCGGATGCTCCCGGGCGCGGGCGCGTCGAACGGCAGCGGGCCGCCGAGCACCTGCTCGGTCGGGACGCCGGTGAGCCGGGTCGCGGCCGGGTTCCACTGGCAGACCAGGCCGTCCCGGTCGAGCACGGCGATCCCGTCGGCGCTCGCGTCGATCACCGCCCGCTCGTGCGCGCGCTGCCGGACGGCCTCGGCGAACGCGACCGCGTTGCCGACCGCGACCCCCGCGTGCCCGGCGAGCAGTTCGAGCAGCTCCAGCTCGGTGTGCCCGGGCCGGCGCTTGGAGAACAGCGCGTACAGGGCACCGTACGGCCGGTTCTGCAGGAACGACAGGCCGAGCGTGATCGTGTGCAGGCCGGGCAGTTCCGACCAGATCAGATCGCCGAGCCGCCGCTCGCCTCCGGCCAGCTTGACCGTCTTGCCCGTCCGGAGCAGGTCGCCGACCAGGCTGGACCGCAGGTCGGCGGTCGCGCCGCGCACCCGTTCGGGCAGCCCGGCCATGCTCACCAGCCGCAGCCGCTCGCCCTCGATCCGGACGAACCCGGCGGCGTCCGCCCCGGTCAGCTCGATCAGCGCCGCGGTGATCCGGTCGAGCACCACGGCGAGGTCGAGCTCGGCGTTCAGGTCGGCGACGATGTCGTTCAGCCGCCGGACGAGCCGGGCCCGCTCGGCCATGTGGTGCTGGACGACCTCGTCCTCCTCGACGGGGTGGTAGACGCCGACCCAGCCGAGCGGCACGCCCTCCGCGTCCCTGAGCAGGCTGGTGTCGATCCGGACGTCGATCAGCTTGCCGCTCCGGCAGAACCGCCGGGTGGCGATCGAGATCCGGCCGCTGTCGCCCTCGCCGGCCCGGCGCGTGAGCAGCCGCTCCTGCACCGCGTTGTGCTCGGCCTTGAGCTCGTCCGGGACGATCGGCGGCACCCGACCCATCATCTCGGCCGCCGTCCAACCGAACATCCGCTCGGCCGCCGGGTTCCACACCGTCACCCGGTGCTCGTGGTCCACGGCCACGATCGCATCGGCGGCGCTCTCGATGACGGCGCGCGCGATCGGGTCGTGAACGTGGAGTCGCACGCCCTCATGCTGCCATCGCATCACCTCCTCCTGCCGGGCAACCGTCCCTGAAAGGTCTCACCGCACCACCCCGTCCCACCGGAAACTCTTCGCCTCTCCGATCCCGGACACCACCCGCGCCACCCGCGCACCACCCAGTCTGCGCCGCGCGTCTTCACCAGCCAACTCGCGAGCCGATCTGTGGATAACTCCAAGAACCCGCAGCTCAACGCACTGATCTTTCAGACCCTCATTTGCGACCGCGCCCGCTCCGGGCCAACATCCACTCACCGAGAGTCCGGCGCGTCCCGCCGCGAACATCGACCGTCAACGCGCTCGCCGCCTCGCATCGCCCGCAGCAAGTGACAACGCCCTGCCCCCGGCGCGAGCATCGGCGGCGGCGCGGGGTCAGTCGGTGGGGCGGGTCAGTCGGTGGGGCGGGGTCAGTCGGTGGGGCGGGGTCAGTCGGTGGGGCGGGGTCAGTCGGTGGGGCGGGGTCAGTCGGTGGGGCGGGGTCAGTCGGTGGCGCGGGAGCGGGAGAGAGGAGTGAGGAGAAGGGTGGCCGCCGCGGCGGCAAGGAAGGAGAAGAGGGACGCGCTCATCCAGGACGCCGGGGTGAAGTGGAGGGTCTTCTGGACGTGCTGCCAGAGGTCGGTCCAGTGGGCGACGGTGCCGGGGTTGATCAGCTGGTAGACGGCGATGCCGAGGAGCCAGGCGACGATCATGTTCCAGCGGGCCGGGGCGGTGCGGGAGGTGTTCCAGCCGCGGCGGCCGCTGCCCAGGAAGAAGTCGGCGGCGAGGACGCCGAGCATGGGCACGAAGACCGACCCGATCAGTGAGAGGAAGTCGGCATAGTCGTTGATGTCCAGGGCGAGGGCCAGGACGGTGATCAGGACGCCCAGGGCGACCGACAGCACGCGGCGGTCGGCGCGCGGGACGAGGTTCTGGATCGACACGGCCGTGGAGTAGACGTTCGCGAACGACTGGTCGGCCTCCCGGACGACGAAGATCGCGAAGATGAGGGCGCCCAGGGTGACGTGCAGGAACGGGTCGTAGATCCGGGACGCGTCGCCCGCCACGAGGGCCAGCGCGAACAGGCCCAGCACGTAGGCGACGATCTGCGTGATCGAGTAGCCGACCGCGGCGGCGCCGAAGGCGGCCCGCCGGGTCCGGGAGTGGCGGGTGTAGTCGGCGGCGACCGGGACCCACGAGATGGACACCGCCAGCGCCGCGTCCGCGCCGAGCCAGAAGCCGTTCCAGGAGCCCTTGTTCAGGTCGGGCAGCGGCTCGCGCAGGAGCTGGACGTAGAAGTAGACCAGCGCGACGCAGACCGCGATCGTCACGTAGCGGCGGAGCAGCCGGACGGAGCCGAGCGGCCAGATCGTCAGGACGGTCGTGATCACTCCGGCGGCGATCACGTAGGCCCACCGCGGGACGCCGTCCCAGAGGGCGCGGGCCGCGCCGGCGATGGTGATCAGTTCGAAGGTGCCCCAGCCGATCAGCTGCGCGATGTTCAGCACGGTCGGCAGGTAGGACGGGCGGGCCCCGAACAGGCCGCGGAGCAGCACCATCGCGGGCTGGCCGGTGCGCGCGCCGGGGACGGCGGCCAGGCCCAGCATCAGGCCGCCGATCACCGTTCCGACGATCATCGCGGTGATGCCCGCCATGATCGAGATCGTCGGCGTGCCGTCCTCGGTGGGGGCGAGGACGGTGTACGCGCCGGAGAACGCGAGGAGGCTGACGCCGAGGTTGGCCCAGAAGGCCGACTGGTCCCAGAAGCCCAGCACCCTGGGCGCGGGCTGGTCGAGGGTGTACGGGGCCTCGTCGCGCGGCGCGCCGACGGACTCCTGCTGCACAGCGGACACTGCACGCTCCCTACGCCGGCATTATCCGGACAGGTTCATGCGGTCGGCGGCGCCGCTGGTATGCCGCCCTCTCAGCCCGGTCGGCCCGAGCTCCCGCGGTGTTCCGTTAAGACGGGCAAATCGTACATCGAACGTTCCAGGGTGCGGAACGCCCACGGGCCCGCGCTCTCAGGCGACGTGCGGCGGCGCGTCGGTGTGCCCGTCCAGCGGACGTCCCGCCTCCGCCCAGCGCTTCATCCCGCCGTCCACGTTCCTGGCGGACCACCCCGCCTGGTTGAGCGCCACCGTGACCTGCGCCGACCGCATCCCGGACCGGCACACGACCAGGATCTCCCTGTCCCGGGGGATCTCGGCGGCGCGGTCGCTCAGCTCGCCCATCGGGATGTGCACCGCTTCCGGCGCGTGCCCGGCGTCCCATTCGTACTGCTCGCGGACGTCCAGCAGGTACGCGCCGTCCGGCACCTCCGCGGCGTCCACGGCAGGGACGTCGTCCCCGAAGTACATCCGAACCTCCTTGGAAGCCCCCGCCGCCCGGACGGGAACCTTCGAAACCACAGATCGGAGCGCGAATCACGCGCGCTCCGGGCCGTCCTCGGCACGCCGATCAGCCCACGACAGCAGTCTCACACACGCGAACTCCCCGTCACCGCCCGGGCGGCGGCTCCCTCCGCGAGAAGACCGAACGCCACAGCTCATCTGGGATGAGTGGAACCGTCCGGACTCCTCCCACGTCGAATCCTCTATGCGGTATCGGATGCTCCTTTTCACCCCGGCCGCCCTGGCCCTGGTGTTCTCGGCCGCCGCCTGCGGCTCCGAGCACGCCGGGTCGGGGTCGTCGGCGCCCCCGCCGAAGGACACGGTCGCGCCCAGCGCGTCCTCCGCGAACCACCTGACCGTCAGCTACCGCGCCTCGGCTCAGGCCCCCGCGAAGACCTGGACGCTGACCTGCGATCCGACCGGCGGCGACCATCCCAAGGCGGCCCAGGCCTGCGCGTCCCTGGCCAAGACCCCGGACGCGTTCAAGCCCGTCCCGCCCGACATGATGTGCACCAAGATCTACGGCGGCCCGGAGATCGCCACGGTCAAGGGCACCTGGCACGGCCGGCCCGTCGACACCGAGTTCACCCGGGTGGACGGCTGCCAGCTGGCCCGCTGGCACAAGGTCGCGCCGCTCTTCGGCGACGTCCCGCCCGTCCGCTGACGCGACGACCGGAAAGCTCCGCACACCCACCGGCCCGGGCGCGCCTCACCCCGCCGCCGCGCCCCGCCCAGCCCTGCGCCCCGCCCAGCCCTGCGACACGTCCGCCCCTGCGACGCGTCCGCCAAGCCCGGCGTTCAAGCGCAACGCACGCCGGCGGCACATACCCCCGGCGGGTTATTTGAGC
Organism: Actinomadura gamaensis; assembly: GCF_042652125.1. Lineage (NCBI taxonomy): Bacteria > Bacillati > Actinomycetota > Actinomycetes > Streptosporangiales > Thermomonosporaceae > Actinomadura > Actinomadura gamaensis. Next base: position 128,043 of record NZ_JBHSIT010000004.1, read on the forward strand.
AGGCGGGAGAGGCGGCGGTCGGCTAGCGGTTTGCCGTTGGTCTGGCAGGTGGGGCAGTACTGGAGGGAGGAGTCGGCGAAGGAGACTTCGCGGACGGTGTCGCCGCAGACCGGGCATTTCTGCCCGGTGCGGCCGTGGACGCGCAGGCCGGTCTTCTTCTCGGCCTTGAGGTCCTGCGCGGCGAGGCCCTCGGAGCGGGCCACGGCGTCGCGCAGGGTGGTGATCATCGCGTCGTAGAGGGTCTGGACCTCCTCGTCGGTCAGGGTGTTCGCGATCTTGAACGGGGACATCTTCGCCGCGTGCAGCACCTCGTCGGAGTAGGCGTTGCCGATGCCCGCGACGATCTTCTGGTCGCGCAGCAGCCCCTTGATCTGGGTGCGCTTGCCGCGCACGATGCCCGCGAGCGTCTCCACCGTGAAGGACGGGTCGAGCGGGTCGGGGCCGAGCGTGGCGACGCCCTCGACGTCCGCCGGGTCGTGGACGACGTAGACGGCCAGGCCCTTCTTGGTGCCGGCCTCGGTGAGGTCGAAGCCGGAGCCGTCGTCGAGGTGGACGCGCATGGCCAGCGGGTTCTTGCCGCCGGGCCGGACGGGCTTGACCGGCAGCTCGTCGCGCCAGCGCAGCCAGCCCGCGCGGGCCAGGTGGACGACCAGGTGCAGGCCGTCCACGTCGATGTCGAGGAACTTGCCGTGCCGCGCGACGCCGGTGACCGTCAGCCCGCCGAGCGACGTGATCGGCGGGTCGTAGGTCTTCAGCGCGGAGATGGCGAGAACATCGACGCGGGCGACGGCGTGGCCGACCGCTCGCTCGCGCAGGAACGCGGCGAGCGACTCCACCTCGGGAAGCTCGGGCATGCTTCACATTATCCGAGGCCCCACCACTTTCCACAGCGCTGTGGAAGCCTGTGGAAAACCCTGTGCACAGCACGACCGGAGGCCGCGCATCGCATCGTCGAGCCGGATATACCTTGGCAAATACCCCCATCCGACCGGCCCGTCCGTCCGGACGCCGGTTCGGCACATGTGGATAACCGTCCCGCCACGGACCGCCCAAGCTTCGGTCATCCGTGCTAGCCGGGCGCCGCGTCCCTCCACCGCATTCCGGGCGATGTGACCTGAATCTCGCAATAACCCCTAGGGGGTAGGGGTTGCAGCGTACGAGACGCTGTGGCAACATGAGGTCCACGAGATACCCCCCAGGGGTACCGAGGGACCGAACGAGACACCGAGGAGCCAGGGACATGAGCACCGCCACCTACACCGTCACCGGAATGACCTGCGGCCACTGCGTCAGCTCGGTCAAGCAGGAGGTCGGCTCGATCGACGGCGTCACCGGCGTCGACGTCGAGCTGGCCAGCGGCAAGGTGACCGTCACCAGCGACTCCCCGCTGGACGACGCCGCCTTCCGCGCCGCGATCGACGAGGCCGGATACGAGGTCGCCTGACCCGGTGCCGCGGTGCCGCGGCGGGACCCGCCCCAGCGCGGGGACGCCGCGGCGCCCGAGCCGCCGGGCCGGACCGGAAGGACGGATGGCGATGAGGACCACGACGAGAGTCGGCGCGTACGTACTGGGACTGGCGGCCGTGTTCGGCGGCGCGCTGGGAATCGGGACGGTGACCGGATCGGTGGGCGCGAAGGCCGACAGCGGGCACCACATGGCCGGTGAGAACGGCTCGGACGGAGGGCACGACATGAACGGCGGACACGGCGGCGGCGCGCACGGCGGCGCGCACGCGGGACACGGCGGCGGCACCGGTACTCCCGGAGGGCTCCAGGTCTCCGCGGACGGCTACACCCTCGCCCCGCAGACCACGACGATCACCCCCGGCGTCAAGACGGACTTCAGGTTCACCGTGACCGGCCCGGACGGCAAGCCCGTCACCCGGTACACGCCGCAGCACGGCAAGGAGGTGCACCTGATCCTGGCGCGCCGCGACCTGTCGGGCTTCCAGCACCTGCACCCGACCGCGGTCGGCGGCGGCGTCTGGTCCGTCCCGATCACGGTGACGGAGGCGGGGACCTACCGTTTCTTCACCGACATCAAGCCCGAGGGCGCGGCGAGCGGGCTCACGCTCGGCACGGACGTGTTCGCCCCCGGGAACTTCCAGCCCAAGGCCGTCCCGCAGCCCGAGCAGACCGCCGAGGTCGACGGCTACGAGGTGACGCTGAAGGGCGAGCTGACGCCCGGCAAGCCGAGCCCGCTGACGCTGACCGTCAGCAAGGGCGGCCTGCCGGTCACCGACCTGGACCCGTACCTCGAGGCCTACGGCCACCTGGTCGCGCTCCGCAGCGGAGACCTCACCTACCTGCACGTCCACCCGGAGGGCGAGCCCGGCGACGGCAAGACCAGGCCAGGCCCCGACATCACCTTCGACGCGGACGTCCCGAGCGCGGGCACCTACCGCCTCTACCTCGACTTCCAGCACGCGGGGACCGTCCACACGGCCGAGTTCACCGCCGTCGCGAAGTAGCGACACCCGAGCGAGCCACAGACCGACCGAGCAGACCTCGAAGACGCGTGACAGCGAGAACGCGGACGCGCCGGAACCGCGAAAGGAGCAGCGATGGCCGCGCAAGCACCTCCCACAGGCCACATCGAGCTGGCGATCGGCGGGATGACCTGCGCTTCCTGCGCCGCCCGCATCGAGAAGAAGCTCAACCGCATGGAGGGCGTCACCGCCACGGTCAACTACGCGACCGAGAAGGCGACGGTCGAGTTCCCCGAGGGGGTGACCCCCGATGACCTGATCGCCACCGTCGTCAAGACCGGTTACACCGCCGAGCTGCCCGCCCCGCCGAAGAGCGCCGGGGACGGCGCGGAGCCGGAGCCGCAGGACGAGCTGAAGCCGCTGCGGCAGCGGCTGGTCACGGCGCTGGTGCTGGCCGTCCCGGTGATCGCGCTGGCGATGGTCCCCGCGTTCCAGTTCCGCAACTGGCAGTGGATGTCGCTGGTGCTGGCCGCGCCCGTGGTCGTCTACGCGGGCTGGCCGTTCCACCGGGCCGCCTGGACGAACCTGCGGCACGGCGCGGCGACCATGGACACGCTGGTCAGCCTGGGCACGCTCGCCGCGTTCGGCTGGTCGCTGTGGGCGCTGTTCCTGGGCGACGCGGGCGAGCCGGGCATGAAGCACGGCTTCGAGTTCTCCATGACCAGGTCGGACGGGTCGTCCAACATCTACCTGGAGGCGGCGGCCGGCGTCATCGCCTTCATCCTCGCCGGACGGTACTTCGAGGCGCGTTCCAAGCGGCGCGCCGGTGCCGCCCTGCGCACCCTGCTCGAACTGGGCGCGAAGGACGTCGCGGTCATCCGGAACGGCGCCGAGCAGCGCGTCCCGATCGACCAGCTGAACGTCGGTGACGTGTTCGTCGTCCGGCCCGGCGAGAAGATCGCCACCGACGGGGTCGTCGAGGAGGGCACGTCCGCCGTGGACGCGTCCCTGCTCACCGGCGAGTCCGTGCCGGTGGAGGTCGCGCCCGGGGACGCCGTGGTCGGCGCGACGGTCAACGCGGGCGGACGGCTGCTCGTCCGCGCCACCAGGGTCGGCTCCGACACGCAGCTCGCGCAGATGGCGAAGCTGGTCGAGGACGCGCAGACCGGCAAGGCCCAGGTGCAGCGCCTCGCGGACCGGATCTCCGGGGTGTTCGTGCCGATCGTGATCGCGCTCGCCGTGGCGACGCTCGGCTTCTGGCTCGGCACCGGGGACGGCGTGGCCGCCGCGTTCACCGCCGCGGTCGCCGTGCTGATCATCGCCTGCCCGTGCGCGCTCGGCCTCGCGACCCCGACCGCGCTGCTTGTCGGGACGGGCCGGGGCGCCCAGCTGGGCATCCTGATCAAGGGTCCGGAGGTGCTGGAGTCCACCCGCCGCGTCGACACGGTCGTGCTGGACAAGACCGGCACCGTGACCAGCGGCCGGATGGCGCTGGTGAAGGTCGTCGCGGACGGCGCGGACGAGGACGAGGTGCTGCGGCTGGCCGGGGCGCTGGAGCACGCCTCCGAGCACCCGATCGCCCAGGCCATCGCGAAGGGCGCGGCCGACCGGGTCGGCGAGCTGCCGCAGGTGAACGACTTCGGCAACATCGAGGGGCTGGGCGTCCAGGGCGTGGTGGACGGGCACGGCGTCCTCGTCGGCCGGCCGAAGCTGCTCGCCGAGTGGGAGCAGCACCTCACGCCGAGGCTGGAGGAGGCGATGGCCGAGGCGGCCGCGCGCGGCGAGACCGCGGTCGCGGTCGGCTGGGACGGCAGGGCGCGCGCCGTGCTGACCGTCGCGGACCAGATCAAGCCGACCTCGGCGGAGGCGATCGGGCAGCTGCGCGCCCTGGGCCTGCGTCCGGTGCTGCTGACCGGAGACAACGAGGCGGTGGCCCGGACGGTCGCGGACCAGGTCGGCATCGACGAGGTGATCGCCGAAGTGCTGCCCGCCGACAAGGTGGACGTGGTGAAGCGGCTCCAGGCCGAGGGCCGAACGGTCGCGATGGTCGGGGACGGCGTGAACGACGCGGCGGCGCTCGCGCAGGCCGACCTGGGCCTCGCGATGGGCACCGGCACGGACGCGGCGATCGAGGCGTCCGACCTGACGCTCGTCCGCGGCGACCTGCGGTCGGCGGCCGACGCGATCCGGCTCTCCCGCCGGACGCTCGCGACGATCAAGGGGAACCTGTTCTGGGCCTTCGCCTACAACGTGGCGGCGCTGCCGCTCGCGGCGACCGGCCTGCTCAACCCGATGATCGCGGGCGGCGCGATGGCCTTCTCGTCGGTCTTCGTGGTGAGCAACAGCCTCCGGCTCCGCCGGTTCCGCCCGCTCACCGCGAACGCCGCCTGACGCGGACCGCCGAGCGCGCAGACGGCGAGCGCCGAGCGCGCGGGCGAGGAGTACGCGGGAGGAGGTCCGGCCCTTCGGGGCCGGACCTTCTTTCTGTCGTTTAGAGCAATTCCGGATAGTCACTCGATCGGCCGCCAGGTCGCCCTTTTTAGGCAGTGGTCACTATCTGTGGCCGCTTGTGGTCATACCCGTGGAGAACGAAAGATCGCTGGTCATGCTGGGGTCGTTCAGCGGGGACGAGACGCCGGTTCCGAGTGGGGAACCGGACGCGCCGGGGGTGGCTTTGAACGATCCGAGCAGCGGTGTGGCCGAGTGCCGGTTGTGCGGCGCGAAGGATCTCCTGAGCGTCGTCGACCTCGGCGCCACGCCGCCGTGCGAGCTCTTCCTGACGGCCGACCGGCTGGACGCGCCGGAGCTGACCTATCCGCTGCACCTGCGGGTCTGCCGGGAGTGCCGGCTGGCGCAGCTCCCGCCGCTGATCACGCCGGAGGAGACGTTCACCGAGTACGCCTACTTCTCGTCCTACTCAGACTCGTGGGTGCGGCACGCGAAGGCGTACGTGGACGCGGCGGTCGGACGGGTCGCGCCCGGATTCGTCGTGGAGGTCGCCAGCAACGACGGCTACCTGCTCCAGCATGTGCGGGAAAAGGGCATCCGTTGCCTGGGAATCGAACCGTCCGCGAATGTCGGGGAAGCGGCGCGCGAGAAGGGCGTCCCGACGCTGACGGAGTTCCTGACCGAGGAGACCGGGAAACGGGTCAGGGCCGAGCACGGACCCGCCGATCTCGTCGCGGCGAACAACGTTTACGCCCACATCCCGGACATAGTCGGCTTCACCCGGGGACTGCGCGCGCTCGTCGCCGACGACGGCTGGGTCTCGATCGAGGTCCAGTACCTCGCGACGCTCATGGAGCTCGGCCAGTACGACACGATCTACCACGAGCACTTCCAGTACTACACGGTCGCGTCCGCGCAGCGCGCGCTGGCGAGCGGCGGCCTCATCCTCGTGGACGTCGAGCTCCTGCCCACGCACGGCGGCTCGATCCGGCTGTGGGCCCGTCCGCAGGGAGAACCCAACGCGCGCGTGCACGAGCTGCTGCGTAAGGAGCGCGAACAGGGGCTGCACAGCGACGAGGGCTACACGGCGTTCGCGCAGCGCGTCGCCAAGGTCCGGCGCGACCTGCTGAAGTTCCTGATAGGCGCGGCCGAAGAAGGCAAGACGGTCGTCGGATACGGAGCGCCCGGCAAGGGCAACACCTTGCTGAACCACTGCGGCATCCGTTCGGACCTGCTCGCCTACACGGTCGACCGGAACCCCTACAAGCACGGCCGTTTCACTCCGGGGACGCGCATCCCGATCCTCCCGCCCGAGCGGATCGCCGAGGACCGTCCCGACTACGTGCTCGTCCTGCCCTGGAACCTGCGGGACGAGCTGTCCGAGCAGCTCGCCTACGTGCACGACTGGGGCGGACGGCTCGTCTTCCCGATCCCCGAACTGGACATCGTGGACGCCGCGCGCCTGGAGGGCCGGTCATGAAGGTGGTGCTTTTCTGCGGCGGGCTCGGGATGCGGATGCGCACCGGCACGCCCGGCGACGTGCCGAAACCGATGCAGCTGGTCGGGCCGCGGCCGCTGCTGTGGCACGTGATGCGCTACTACGCGCATTTCGGCCACACCGAGTTCATCCTGTGCCTCGGCCACGCGCCGCACCACATCACGGACTTCTTCCTCCACTACACCGAGACGCACTCCAACGACTTCCGGCTGCGCGGCGGGCGGGTCGAGCTGCTGTCCAACGACATCTCCGACTGGGAGATCACGTTCGTGGACACCGGCGCCGACTCGCCGATCGGGGAGCGGCTGCGGCGCGTCCGGCCGTACCTGGACGGCGACGAGACGTTCCTCGCGAACTACGCCGACGTGCTCACCGACGCGCCGCTGCCGGACATGATCGACCGGTTCGCCGCGTCGGACGCGTCCGCCTCGATGATGGTGGTGCCGCCGACCGACTCGTTCCACTGCATCGAGCTCGGCCCGGACGGCCGCGCGTCCGGGATCACCCCGGTCACCGACATGCCGGTGTGGATCAACGGCGGCTACTTCGTCCTGCGCCAGGAGATCTTCGACCACCTGCCCGAGGGCGGCGACCTGGTCGCCGACGCCTGCGTGGCGCTCGCGAAGACCGGCGGCCTGCTCACCTACCCGTACCGGGGCTACTGGCGCCCCACCGACACCGTGAAGGAGCGCCTCGCCCTGGACGAGGCGTACCTGCGCGGCGACCGCCCGTGGGCGGTCTGGGAACGGTGACCGATCCCGCCTTTTCCGGAGCGGCGGGGAGACGGCCCCGTGACTCCGGAGAGACGACGAGCGACGGGCGGCTCCGCGATCTCGCCGGGCCGTGGAAGGGCGGGACGGCTCCGCGCCTCGGGCGACGCGCGGGCCGAGGCGGTGCCGGCCGGCCCCGGGGCGGGGCGCTGCCGGAGGGAGGCGGCCGGGCCCGGGGCGGGGCGCGGCCGGAGAGAGGCGGCCGCGGCCGGGGCGCGGCGGTGACCGGGACGAGGAGAAGATGATCAGTCTGACGCCGGGGCACTGCGAGGAGGTCCTGCTGCTCGGGGCGCACTGCGACGACGTGCCCATCGGGGCGGGCGGGACGCTGCTCCAGCTGTGCCGGGCCAACCCGGGGCTGCGCGTGCGGGCGCTGATCCTGTCGGGCGCCGGGACGGTCCGGGAGGCGGAGGAGCGGGAGGCGCTGGACGCGTTCTGCCCGAAGGCGCGGCTGGAGGTGGCCGTCCTCGACATGCCGGACGGCCGGCTGCCCGCCTACTGGGAGCGCACGAAGGAGGCGCTGGAGGAGGTGCGGCGCGGCTGCGAGCCGGACCTCATCCTCGCGCCGACCGCGACGGACGCGCACCAGGACCACCGGGGCCTGGCCAAGCTCGTCCCCACCGTCTTCCGCGACCACATGACGCTCGGCTACGAGATCCTCAAGTGGGAGTCGGACCTCCGGCAGCCGGAGGTCTTCGTGCCCCTGGACGAGGCCGTGGTCGCCGAGAAGATCGACCTGCTGCACCGCTGCTACCCCTCCCAGCTCGACCGTTCCTGGTTCGACGACGAGACGTTCCGCGGCCTCGCGCGCGTGCGCGGGGTGCAGGCGGGCGACCGCTACGCCGAGGGTTTCCACACCAGCAAGCTCACCATCCGATTCTGAGGAGCTGCCGTGCGCGTCCTGCTCACCGGCCATCAGGGATATCTCGGCACGGTCATGGCGCCCGTGCTGACGGCGGCCGGTCACGAGGTCACCGGCCTCGACTCCGGGCTGTTCGCCGACTGCGTGCTCGGGCCGTCCCCGGACGACCCGCCCGCGCTGGGGGCCGACATCCGGGACGTCGAGGCCGGCGCGCTCGCCGGCTTCGACGCGGTGGTGCACCTCGCGGCGCTGTCGAACGACCCGCTGGGGTCGCTGCGCCCCGAGATCACCTACGACATCAACCACCACGCCGCGTCCCGGCTGGCCCGGCTCGCCCGGGACGCCGGCGTGCGGCGCTTCCTCTACGCCTCGACCTGCTCGGTGTACGGCGCGAGCGGCGACTCGCTGGTGGACGAGGACGCCCCGCTCCGTCCCGTCACCCCGTACGCCGAGTCCAAGGTACGGGTCGAGGACGACATTTTCGGGCTGGCGGACGCCGGCTTCTCCCCCGTCTCGCTCCGCAACGCGACGGCCTTCGGGTTCTCGCCCCGGCTCCGCGCGGACATCGTGCTGAACAACCTCGTCGGGCACGCGCTGCTGTCCGGGGTGGTGAAGGTGCTGTCGGACGGCACTCCGTGGCGTCCGCTCGTGCACGCGCGCGACATCGCGTCCGCGTTCGCGGCCGTGCTGGACGCCCCGCGCGAAGCCGTCCACGCCAAGGCGTTCAACGTGGGCACCGAACGCAACAACCTTCAGGTCAAGCAGATCGCGGAGCACGTGCATGAGGCCGTGCCCGAAGCGGAGTTGCTCATCACGGGGGAGACGGGCGGAGACCCCCGTTCCTACCGCGTCGACTTCTCCCGCATCCGGAAGGCGCTTCCGGGCTTCGACTGCGAATGGTCCGTTGCGGACGGCGCGACGGAACTCGCCGACGCCTACCGCAACTACGGCCTGACGCAGGAGGCGTTCGACCGCCGCTTCACGCGCCTGGCCCGCCTCGCCGACCGCCGCGAGGCGGGCACGCTCGACGAGAACTTCCGGCCATGACACCGGACGAGATGCAGGCTCTGGTGGAGCGGCTGTATCCGCTCTGCCGGAGCATCACGGGGGACGGCGTCCGCAAGACGCTCGCCATCGTGGGGGAGTACCTTCCGTCCCTGCGCGCGCACGAGGTCCCGACCGGAACGCACGTGCTCGACTGGGAAGTCCCCCGCGAGTGGAACATTCGCGACGCGCACATCACGGACATCGCGACGGGGGAGCGCATCGTCGATTTCCGGGAGCTGAACCTGCACGTCGTCGGTTACAGCACCCCCGTGCACGCGACGATGATGATGGAGGACCTCGCTCCGCATCTCCATACGCTGCCCGACCAGCCGTCCCTGGTTCCCTACAGGACGAGCTACTACGCCGAGACGTGGGGCTTCTGCCTGAGCGAGGAGACTCGCGCGTCCATGGGGGACGGCCCGTTCGAGGTTGTCATCGACTCCACCTTGGAAGACGGGCATCTCACCTACGGCGAGGCCGTCATTCCGGGGGCCAGCGATAGGGAAGTGCTCGTTTCCTGCCACGTCTGCCATCCGTCCTTGGCGAATGACAATCTGGCGGGCATCGCCGTAGCCGTCGCATTGGCGCAGCGCCTCCGCGAGCCTCACCACACGTTCCGCTTCATCTTCGCTCCCGGAACCATCGGGGCCATTACCTGGCTGGCCCGCAACCGGGAACGCGTGGACTCCATCGCCCACGGGCTGACCATCGCGTGCGCAGGAGACGAAGGCCAGATTCATTACAAGCGGAGCCGCCGAGGCGACGCTCCTATAGACCGGGCCTTCGAGTACGTGCTCCAGGGACGTCCGCACACGATTCTCGACTTCTCCCCCTACGGCTACGACGAACGCCAGTACTGCTCCCCCGGATTCAACCTTCCTGTGGGATCGCTGACGCGGACGCCCTACGCCGGATATCCCGAGTACCACACGTCCGGTGACAATCCGTCGTTCGTCTCCCCTGCGGGCATGAGCGACACGCTCGAAACGCTGTGGGAGACCGTCCAGGTACTGGAGCGCGACCGGACGTACCTGAACCTGAGTCCCTACGGCGAACCCCAACTGGGACGCCGTGGCCTGTACGCGTCCCTGGGCGGACGCAGCGACACCGAACAGGCCCAGATGGCGATGCTGTGGGTGCTGAACCTGTCCGACGGCGAGCACGGCCTCCTCGACATCGCCCGCCGATCCGACCTGCCGTTCGCCACCGTCGCCGCCGCGGCCGACGCCCTGCGCGACGCCGGACTCCTCAAGGAGCTGCAACCATGACCGAGCTGAAAGCGGGCGACGTCGTCGAGGTGAGGGGCGCCGAGGAGATCCTCGCGACCCTGGACGAGCGGGGCGAGCTGGAGGGCCTCCCGTTCATGCCGGAGATGCTCGCCTACTGCGGCCGGCGGATGACCGTCCACAAGGTCGCGCACAAGCTCTGCGACACCATCAGCCGCTCCGGTATGCGGCGGATGGAGAACGCCGTCCACCTGACCGAGGCGCGCTGCGACGGGTCGTCCCACGGCGGCTGCCAGACGGCGTGCTCGCTGTACTGGAAGGACGCCTGGCTCAAGCGCGTCGGCTCAGGACCCGCTAACGCGCAGCCTCCGGCAGGCAGGCAGTCTGCGGCGGAGGGCGCGCAGCCTGCGGCGGGGAGCGCGCAGTTGGCGGCGGAGGACGACGCGGGCGTCCGCAAGCTGCTCCCCTTGCTCGAGGTCAATACGCGCAAGGAACCCGACGCGGACGGCGAGATCCGCTACTCGTGCCAGGCGACCGAGCTGCTGCGCGCCGCGCCGGAGCGTGTCGGTGTGAAGAACATCAGCCAGTTCGTGGAAGACGTCCGCACGGGGAACAACACGATCGGCGAGTCCGTGAAGGCGTTCCTGATCGGCGGCTACAACCGCTATCAGGACCTCACTCGCGAGCGCCTGCCCAAGCAGTTCCTCATCAACAAGGGGCTGCGGTGGGCTCTGTTCGAGGGAGCCCTCGACGGTCGCACGCCCGTAGAGAACCTGGACCTCAAGCCAGGCGAGCTCGTCCGGATCAAGTCTCGTGCCGAAATCATCAAGACGCTGAACAAGGACCTGCTCAACCGTGGCATGGGCTTCGAGAACGAGATGGCCCGCCACTGCGGGAAGACGGCTCGCGTGCGCGCGCGGGTGGAGAAGGTCCTCGACGAGCGCACCGGACGCCTCCTCACCATGAAGACGCCCTGCATCATCTTGGAGGGCCTCGTCTGTGAGGGCGCCTACAACTTCAACTGCCCGCGCGAGTTCGTCCCGTTCTGGCGGGAGATCTGGCTAGAGCGCGTACAGGACGCCCCTTGACCGACGACACCGGCCACGTGGCCGACAGCACGGGCCATGCGGCCGGCGACACTGGCCGTGGGGCCGACAGCAACGGCCAGGCCGCCGTAAGCGCAGAGGCAGGCGGGGGCGAAGCGGAACGGTCACTAGGGGCGAAGGCCAAGCGAGGGCTCAGCTGGAGCCTGCTGGGAACGGTCGGTACCAAGGCCGGGTCGTTCGCGCTCAACCTCGTGCTCGCGCGCTTGCTCGCGCCGAGGGACTTCGGTGTTTTCGCCATCGCGCTAGCGGCGTGGGCGTTCCTCATCCACATCAACGACGCGGGCATCATCGCGGCCGTCGTGCAGTGGCGCGGGAAGCTCGAGGAGATGGCCCCTACGGCGGCCGTCCTCGCGTTCGTCTCCAGTGCGCTCGTCTACGCCGCGTGCTGGTTCGCGGCTCCGTACTACGCGCATCTGGCCAACAGCGACGCTGCTACAGGACCGATCCGGTTGCTGTGCCTCGTCGTCGTCGTGGACGGCATCACGGCCGTCCGCAGCGGTTCCCTCATGCGCACGTTCAGGCAGGACACCATCGTCAAGGCGAACCTCGTCGGCCTCGTGTGCCAGGCGCCGGTCGCCGTGGCCTTGGCGCTCGCGCGTTTCGGCCCGTACAGCTTCGTGTGGGGACAGGTCGTCGCGTCCGTCGTGGCGGGCGCGCTCATCATGAAGTGGGCGGACGTCCCGGCCCGATTCGGGTTCGACCGGACCGTCGCGCGCCGGCTGCTGCGCTTCGGGCTGCCGCTCGCCGCGTCCCTTGGCATCGAGTCGGTGCTGCTCAACGCGGACTACGTGATCGTCGGGCACGTCCTCGGGACGGTCGCGATCGGCTACTACATGATCGCGTTCAACGTGTCGAGCTGGGTGCCGACGCTGGTCGGGCAGGCGATCCGGTACGTGTCCACGGCCGCGTTCTCGCGCCTGGCCGAACGGGACGACCCGGACTCGCTCTCCGACGGCGTCCGCCGCAGCCTGCCGCTGCTGCTCGCGTTCGTGTTCCCGGCGGCGGTGCTGCTCGCGACGCTCGCCGAGCCGCTGCTGACCCTGCTCTACGGCGCGCGGTGGACGCCCGGCGCGGTCGTGCTCGGGTTCCTCGCGGTCCTGATGGCCGTCCGGATGATCACCTCGCTGACGTTCGACGTGCTCACCGCCGCCGGACGCACCCGCGCGACGATGTGGCTGAACCTCGCGTGGGTCGTCGTGCTCGTCCCGGCGCTGCTCGCGGGCGTGCGGCTGGACGGCATCCGCGGCGTCGGCATGGCGCACGCGCTGGTCGGCGTGGCCGTCGCGCTGCCGCTCGCGCTGCTCGCGCTGCACCGCGCGGGCGTCCGGCTGGCCCCGGCGCTGCCCGCGCTCGTCCGTCCCGCGGTCGCCGCGGCGCTCACGGCCGCCGTCGTGCTCGGCGCCGACCGCGCCGTCACCGCGGCGGCCGGGCCGGTCGCGGCGGCGCGGCTGGTCGTCGCGGGCGGCCTCGGCGTCCTGGTCTACCTGCTGCTCGTCGTCCCGAGGGACGCGTTCGCGCGCGTCGCGCACCGCCTCCCGATCCCCGCCACGTCCAAGGAGGGCTGATCCGCCATGCCGCTGGTGACCATCGCGCTGCCCGTGCGCAACGCCGGGGAGCGCGTCGACCGGGTCGCCCGGTCGGTGCTCGGCCAGGACCATCCGGACCTGGAGTTCCTGATCTGCGACAACGCGTCCGACGACGACACCGCCGACCGGTGCCGCGCCCTCGCCGACCGCGACTACCGCGTCACCTACCACCGGCACCCGGAGAACATCGGCATCCTGCCGAACTTCATGAGCGCGAGCCGCCTGGCGTCGGGAGAGTACTTCCGGTGGGTCAGCGACGACGACGTGCTCGAACCGACGCTGGTGTCCCGGTCGCTGGAGGTCTTCGGGAAGGACGAGCGGCTCGTCCTCGTCACGTCCCAGACGTCCTACACGAGCGATGAGGGCGTCGTGAGCACGTCCCCCTACACCGACGAGGGTCTCGGCTCGGACGACCCGCTCACGCGCTTCAAGGCGATGCTGCGGCTGCTGAACTCCAGCCATCTCCTCATCGACCCGCTTTATGGCCTTATCCGGCGGGACGTACTGGTCTCCCTGCCGCGCCGGAACATGCTGCGCGAGGACGAGGTGATGGCCACGAAACTCGCTCTCGCCGGCCCCTGGGGACACGTCGGCGAAGTGCTCGCGCACCGGCACTGGAAAACCGAGAAACCGGGCGTTCTCGCGCGCCGCCTGGGCGTCCCCTCATGGACGGCGCACTTCGCCACGACGCTCGAATGCCTGGAGATATACCGATGGGTATCCGACCCCCGGAACACTCCGGAACTCTCCGACGAGCAGCGCCGCCGCGCCTGCGCCGCCGTCCGCGCCACCTGGGCCCGCCGGGAACGGCGGGTGGCCGAGCACCGGGCCCGGAAACTCGCCCGCCTCGCGACCGGCCGCGACACCCGATGATCTGCAGTTTTCCACCGGCCGATAGTGGCCATGGCGGCACCTGGACCGATGAAAAAGGCACTACCGGGATGCACGATGACAGCGGCATGAATTGACCGGACGCGGCGGCGCGACGACGCCGGTCCGCGGAGTCGAACCGCCCTCGTCCGCGCGAGGGCCCACCGGGGGCACACATGGGTTTCTGGAAGACGATCCTGGGCATCGCCCGGAACCGGCTCATCGGGCCGCCCGTCGTCGTGCTCGCGCTCGGCGTCGCGGCGCTCGTGTTCGTGCTGACGCCGGTGACGTACGTCTCGTCCAGCCTGCTCGTGCTCACCACGCCGTCCGCCGGCGGCCTGGAGGACCCGAACCGCCCCGGCTGGACGACCAACCCGCTGCTCCAGTTCAACGACGGCCTGAAGACGACCGCCGCGATCCTCATCCAGGCCGCCGGCACCCGGGACGCGCTGACCAAGATGGGCGCGGGCCCCGGCAGCCCGGCCAAGGTCGTGATCAACGACGGGACCAGCAACGGCAAGGTCATGACCGCGAGCCAGACCGGGCCGTTCATCTTCGTGCAGGTCACGAGCACGCGCGAGGACTCGGTCACCGGGATCGTCCGCAACGCCGAGCAGTACCTGCGGACCGACCTCATCAACCGGCAACGCACCCTCGGCGCGCCGAAGCAGACCTACCTGATGCTCACCGACGTCGTCCCGGCGTCCCCGCCGCAGGCGAAGATGACGCAGAAGTGGGAGTTCGCCGGCGCGGCCTTCGGCGCGATCGTCTGCATGGGCTTCGGCATCGCCTACCTCGTCATCCGCCGCCGCTCCCTGCGCGCGGCCGCCGCCGAAACCCCGTACGACTTCTACTACGGCTCGGTGAAGGACGCTGCTCCGCTCCGTCCCGCCGCGCTCCTCTCGGCGGGATCCTCCGATTCCTCTCGGCGCGTCCGTCGGTACGACCCGTCCGCGTGGGAGGACGAGGATGACGACTCCCCGTCCAAGCACATCCCTCCGCTGCCGCTTTCCCGGAACGGCACGCGTCCGGCCGAACAGAACGGGCACCCGCCGTCCGACATCACCGACTACGGCCTTCCCCTGGACGCCGACCCCGCCGAAACCGTCCACGACCACCCCCGCAAGCGTCCGCACCCGAACACCTCCGGCCACGACGTCACCCGCGACCGCGAATCCGGACACGCAGGCGGACATGACCGAAATGGTGGGGACGACCAGGAGCACGAGCGGGAGAGGGAAAGCGGCGCACGGCAGGGGACCTCGGCGTTCGGGATCCTCGATGACGAGGCGGCGGCGCGCGAGCGGGAGGCGGGCGACGAGCCCCGGGACGCCCCGGCTCCCAGGGTGAGGTGAGCGCGGCACGATGGACTTCTGGAGCACGCTGCTGGTGCTGTTCCGGCGCTGGTACCTCACCGTCCCCGCGTTCCTGCTGTCGCTGGTGATGGCGGGCGCGGTGTTCGCGATGACGCCGTCGCACTGGGTCTCGACGTCGGTGCTCGTGCTGTCCAGCCCCAAGAACGGCGGCGACGTCACCGTCGACCAGCGCAAGCAGCCCGACCGGAACCCGCTGCTCATCTACGACCGGGGGCTGAGCGAGACCGCCGCGATCCTGATCCAGATCATGGGCTCACCCGAGATCGCGCAGCGCATCGGCGCACCCCCGGGCGGGGCCACGCAGGTGCAGGTCGGCAACGGGAGCACCAACCCCGAACTGCTCGACAACGGCCGTCCGTTCATCTACATCCAGGTGGACAGCACGTCCCCCGACATCGCCTTCAACACCAACACCAAGCTCGTCGAGGAGGCCAAGCGCGTCCTGGACGAGCGCCAGCACCGCCTCGGCGCTCCCCCGGCGACGTTCATCACGCTCAGCAGCGCCGTCCCGCCGACCACCCCGGTCGTCCAGCGCAAGGGCAAGAAACGCGCGGCCGTGGCCTTCATGGCCTTCTCCGTCATCGTCAGCCTCACCCTGGCCTACGGCGGCGAGAGCTACGCCCAGCACCGGCGCCGCCGCCGCGAATCCGCCGAGGCGGACAACCCGCCGCCCCGCCCACGCGCTCCCGAACCCGAGCCCGCTGGAGGGCACTGACCGTGCCCACCAACCCGTCCCCCGCCCCGGACCCCAACGCGCAAAACCAGCACCACGACGACGTCCAGCGCCGACGCGAGGCCGCCGAGAAGCGACACGACGACACTCAAGCCCAACGCAAGGACGCAGACGGCCCGAGAAAAGACGCAGAAGGCCGGCCCAAGGACGCCGAAGAGCCGAGCAACAACGCTGAAGACCAGCGCCACAACGCCACAAAGCGCCGCAAGGACAACGGAAGAGGGCAGCGCAGGAGCACAGGCGCGGCGAAGGAGCACGCGGCAGCGCAGCACGCGAGCGCGGGCACGGCGAGGAAGGACGCGGCAGCGCAGCACGGGAGCGCGGGAACGGCGAAGGAGCACGCGGCAGCGCAGCGCGCGAGCACGGGAACGGCAAAAGAGGACGCGGCAGCGCCGCGCGCGAGCGCGGGCGCGACGAGGGAGGACGCGGCAGCGCAGCACGGGAACGCGGGCACGGCGAAGGAGGACGCGGCAGCGCCGCGCGCGAGCGCGGGCGCGGCGAAGGAGGACGCGGCAGCGCCGCGCGCGAGCGCGGGCGTGACGGGGAAGGACGCGGCGGCACCGCGTCGGGGCGCCGGCACGGCGAAGGAGGACGGGGCAGGGCAGCGCGGGAGCGCCGGCACGGCGAAGGAGGACGCGGCAGGGCGGCGCGCGGACGTTGTGAGGCGGCTTGAGGGGGCTGGGGGGCGGCTGGGGAGCGTGAGAGGGCGGGGGGAGTTCGCGGGACTCGCGCGGAAACGCGGAGGGTTCCGTGGACGCGTCGGGAAGGGCGGGGCGGCGGTTCGGGCGGGGACGTGGCAGCGCGGGCCGCAGGACGCCGTTTCCGGTGGCTCCGGAGGGCGCTCAGCGCCCGTGGCCGGCCCGGACGGCGCCGGGCGCTCAGGGCACGTGGCGGGGGCGGACGGGGCGACGCTCGGGGTGATATTCGCCCTGGCGACGCTGATCGTTCCCGCGCGGCTCGTGGTCAAGGGGACGGGGATCTCGCTCACGCCCGCCGACCTGGTGGCGCTGGCCATGGGGCTGACGTGGCTGGCGGCGCAGTTCGTCCGGGACTCGGGCGCGGCGAAGGGGCGGACGGCCGCCCGGACGGTGGTCTCGTTCTACGTCGCGGCGATGTTCGCCTGCTACGGCGCGGCGAACAGCGGGTACCTGCCCGCGGACGAGCGGAACCTGCTCGACCACTCGCTGGTGCTGTCGATCGCCTACGCCGGGGCCGCGCTCGCGGTCTGCGACGGCGTGCGGACGCTCGACCGCCTGGACGTCCTGCTCAAGTGGGTCGTGGCCGCCGGGACGGGGGCCGCGTTCGTCGGCGCGTTGCAGTATCTGTTCATGTTCGACCTGACCAAGTACATGGTCATCCCGCTGCTCCGGTACACCAGCGGCGACAACCCGACGATCGTCCCGCGCGGCGGGCAGTTGCGGGTGGCGGCGACCACGGGGCACCCGATCGAGTTCGGGATCGTCTGCACGATGGTGCTGCCGCTCGCGATCCACTACGCGTTGCGCGCGCGACGCGCGGGCGGACGCGCCTGGCCCTGGTGGGCGTCGGCCGTGCTGCTCCTCTCCGGGATGCTGTTCTCGGTGTCGCGGTCGGGCGTGCTGACGCTGCTCGCGATCGGCTTCGTCCTGCTCGCGGGATGGCCGCCGAGGATGCGGACGCGCGCGCTCGTCGTGGTCGCGGCCTGCTCGCTCGGCGTCCTGATGATCGCGGGCGGGCTGGTCCGCGCGATCTACAACCTCTTCGCGAACGCGCAGGCCGACACGAGCATCACCGCGCGGCAGCACCGGTACGGCCAGGCCGCGATGGAGATCTCCAAGCACCCGATCTTCGGCCGCGGCGACGGGACCTGGCACTTCCCCGTCTACAACGCGTTCGACAACCAGTACATCATGTCGATGGTCGAGACCGGCGTGCTCGGCACGACCGCGCTCGTGCTGCTGTTCCTGGGCGGCATCTACTCCTCGCTGCGCGCCCGCGGCAAGGCGTTCACCGACCCGGACACCCGCGACCTGGCCCTCTCGGTGACCGCCTCCCTGGCGGCTCCCCTGGTCGGCGCGGTCACCTTCGACCTGCTGGCGTTCGCCACCATCACCGGCCTCACCTTCCTCATGGTCGGCGCCTCGGGCGCGCTGCTCCGCATCACCCGCGAGCAAGCACTTCAGGCCACGGGCCCCGGGCGGGTCCGGGCCACCGGTCCACGTTCCGACCGAGCCACCCGCCCCCGCTCCGTCGGGGCCACCGCCCCACGCTCCGTCGGGGCCACCGATCCCCGCTCCGCGGTCCCCCTCCGCCCGAGACCCGCTTCCCGCCCCGGATCCACCCCGCCCCGCGCTCGCTGATCCCGCTGAGCCCCACGCGTCCAACAGGCGCGAGGTCGGGTCTCGGGGGACGCACCCCACGCGCTCAACATCCGCGGAGGCACCTCTGTCTGGACGCGACGCACACACACAACGCGCGCGGAGGCGGTTTTCCCGTGAGTCTGAAGCGGTCTCGGATGGGTCTTTGGAGGCGGGATCTCGTAGGTCTGAAGTGGGGCTTCGGCTCGGGCTGCGGGTTCCGGGCTTCGGGCTTCGGGCTTCGGGCACGGCTTCTTCGGCTCGTGCGCCGTCATTCGGTGCAGGGCAGAGGTCGGACGGTGGAGGTGATCTTGTAGTTGGGGTCGATGGTGACGACGGTGTTGCCGGTCCACGACTGGATGGCGTGGCACCAGGACTCGACGGGGGCGTACGACCAGGTCCGGTCGACCATGCGGTTGTCGCGGACGACGACGTGGCCGGCGACGTGTTTCAGCTGGATGCTGTAGGTGCCGCCCGCGACGAGGTTGCTGTCGACCGTGACGTCGCTGATCGTGCCGCCGGCGCTGTCGGCGAGGAAGAGCGGGGCGGTGAAGTCGGAGACGCCGCGCTGGTCGAAGGTGCTGTGCCGGACGAGCAGGTGGCGCGCGTCGCGGACACCCCAGACCTGGATGCCGTCGGCGTGGTCGGCGCCGTTGGAGCAGTTCTTGACGTAGCTGTCGGTGATCTCGACGTCGCCGCCCCTCGCCGCGTCGCCGGAGACCTTGAAGCCATGGCTGAAGCCGCGGACCAGGACGCCGGACGCGCGGTACCGGGCGGTGCCGATGCCGTCCTCGCTGACGCAGCGGTCGGGCCTGCCGACGGTCGAGTCGGTGATGGTGAACGGGTGGTTCTGGTCCTTGTAGTCGTTGGTCACGCGGCCGTCGATCACGCTGTTGCGGATCGTCACGCGGTCGGCGGCGATCACGAGGTTGCCCGGGACGTGCACGCCGTCCAGGACCGTGCCGGGCTTGTCGACCAGCAGGGCGTCGTTGTCCACGTTCAGCCTGACCGCGCGCATCGCGGTGAGGGTGTGCGGCGCTCCGGTGCAGGCCGGGGTCGGGTAGGCGGGGCAGCGGTGGTTCCCGGCGGGCGCGGCCGTGGCGGTCGAGTCCGCGGTCGGGACGTTCGAGGGCAGCGGTGTCGCGCCGGGAGGCGTGGTTGCGGTGGGCGAGCCGGGCCCGGGGCTGGACGGCGCGCCGGTGTGCTGGGGCGCTGCGCGGTCCTTGCCCTGGCAGGCGGCGAGGCCGAGGGCGAGGAGCCCCGCCGTCGCGACCGTCAGGGCCCGGCTCCTGCCGAACGACTCGGTCATAGGTCGCATTGTGAGCACAGCCGGACGCCGGGCGGGGAGCTTCGCCGG
Organism: Actinomadura gamaensis; assembly: GCF_042652125.1. Classification (NCBI taxonomy): domain Bacteria; kingdom Bacillati; phylum Actinomycetota; class Actinomycetes; order Streptosporangiales; family Thermomonosporaceae; genus Actinomadura; species Actinomadura gamaensis. Next base: position 147,687 of record NZ_JBHSIT010000004.1, read on the forward strand.
GGGACGGCTGATTGTGGCCAGGGCGTGGTTCCGGGTCTCCGGCGCGCCTGGTTACGTTGGTGGGCATGGCGTCTCGGGGGTTGGACGGCCGGGCCGGTGTGGTGCCCGTGGCCGTCGCGGTCGCGTGCGGCGCGCTGCTCGTCGCGGTGTACACGCTCGCGGTCTGGACGGTGCCGGGGCAGCGGTTCGAGGACGCGGTGCTGCGGGCGGCCTGGCCGGACCGCGCGTCCCCGGTGGTGACGGCACTGGACACGATCTCGGTCTGGACGCTGGCGCTGGCGGCGGGCCTGGTCGGCTGGATCGGCCACCGCGCGGGCGGGCGTGCGATCGCCGTCGCGACCGTCCTGATGATCCTCACGACGGTGACGGCGACCGAACTGCTCCAGGCCGTGCTGCCCCGGCCGATCCTGCTCGCCCACGGCTTCCGCCGCGAGGACCGGTCGTTCCCGAGCGGGCACACGGCGGTGGCGACGGCCGTGCTGTGCGGGCTGCTGCTGGCCGTGCCGGTGCGCCGGCGGTCGTGGACGGCGCTGCCCGTGCTGGCCGGGTCGGCGGGCATCGGCGCGGCGACCGTGACGGCGAGCTGGCACCGGCCGAGCGACACCGTCGGCAGTGCTCTCATCGTCATGATCGGCGTCTGTCTCACCATCGCCGTCCTCCGTCGTCGTGGCTTCCTCGTCCCACTAACCCAAACGAACGACGGGGGGCGGATCGTTGGGGGCATTCTCGCAATTGTTGTGACGACTTCGATCGGCGTGGCCATCGTCGCAGGTCACAGGGCTACGACGGCCCTCGGTCTGACCGATGATCCCGATCTTGCGCCGCACGGCGCCGTCGTCGCCGGCCGTGCCCTCGCCATTGCGGCCGCGGGCGCGGCCACGCTCACGACGTTCCTGCTCCTACGCGGCCTCGCCCCCGCGAGAGACGCGCGCGCACGAGAGCACGCCACAACAGCCGACCCTGACCTGACACACGCAGCACGCAGCTGACGCGTGCCCGTTCCCGGTCAGTTGGAGAGGCGGGCTCGTAGGGCGGCCCAGGAGCCTGCGGCGAGGTCGCGGTCGCTGATGGCGGCGACCGGGAGGGGCCAGGCGATTTTCAAGTCCGGATCGTCGTAGCGGACGGACAGGTCCTCGGACGGGTCGTGCTCGCGGTCGATGCGGTAGCAGACGTCCGACAGGGCCGTGAGCGACTGGAAGCCGTGCAGCATCCCGGGCGGGACGTACAGGGTCGTGAAGGTCTCGTCGTCCAGGCGGACGGTCACGTGCTGGCCGAAGGTGGACGAGCCGGGACGCGCGTCCACGACGACGTCGAGCACCGCTCCCCGCGCGCAGCGCACGAGCTTGGCCTCTCCGCGGCCCGACCGTCCGTGCATTCCCCGGACGGTCCCGTAGCGTGACCTGGACTGACTGTCCTGGATGAAGGCGGCGGGGTCCAGCCCGTGCGCGGCCGCGACGGCGGCGTCGAACGTCCGGGTGAACAGGCCGCGGTCGTCGTGGTGCGGCTCGGGGACGAACAGCAGCATCCCGTCGAGCCTGGTTCGCTCTACTCTCATCTGTCGTGGACCTCACCGAAGGGCCGGTCGTCAGCGTCGTCATCCCCGCGCACGACGAGGAGGCGGGACTCGCCGCCCTGCTCGTCCGGCTCCTGGACGGGGCCGCTCCCGGGGAGTTCGACGTCGTGGTGGTCGCGAACGCGTGCACCGACCGCACCGCCGGGGTGGCGCGGGACGCGGGCGTCCGGGTCGTGGAGACGGCGACGCCGGGCAAGGCCAACGCGCTGCGGCTCGGCGACGCGGCCGCGCGGGTCTTCCCCCGGGTCTATGCCGACGCCGACGTCCTGCTCTCGGCCGCCGGCGTCCGCGCGCTCGCCGAGGCCGCGCGGCGGCCCGGAGTGCTCGCCTGCGCGCCCCGGCCGGTGCTGGACCTGTCCGGCACGGGGCCGGTCGCGCGGCGCGTCCACCGCGTCCACGAGGCCCTCGTCGCCCCCTCGCGGGGACTGGCCGGGACGGGCGTCTACGTGCTGACCGAGGACGGGCACGCGCGCGTGTTCCCGATGCCGGACGGGCTGGTCGCCGACGACGGCTGGGTGCACGCCTGCTTCGCCCCGGACGAGCGCGTGGTCGTCGCCGAGGCGACCTCGGTGGTGCGCCCGGCCCGGACGGTCCGGGCGCACCTGCGGCGGCGGGTCCGGGTCCGGCTCGGCAACCGGCAGCTCGCCGAGCTGGGACGTCCGGTGACCGCGACCCCGCTGCGGCTCTCGGACCTGCGGGTCCTCGTGCGCGCGCGGAGGGTCGGGGCCGTCGAGGCCGCCTGCTACCTTGCGGTGCTGGCGCTGGACAAAGCCCTGGCCAGGGTGCGGCGAGGCCGTCCCGTCAGCTGGGGTACCGACGCCAGCAGTCGCCATGCCTAGCCTCGTTTCACCGCGATCAGGGACTTGACGAGGCCCGCGAACCGCTCGCCGAGGATGGCCGACTCGGGGAACAGGTAGCTCATCTCCGTCCGTCCGAGCAGCTCGACGCCGAGCGCGTCCGCGATCGCGGCCTCGCGTCCCTCCGGCTTCACCTTCACGAGCGGCCAGCGTTCGGCGAGGCGCGCCCGCGCGTTCAGCGGAAGGAACTGGAAGCCAGGACACACCCAATGCGGCTCGATCGGGAAGTACCTGTACGGCGTCTGCACCCAGTGCCTGGGCGCGAGGTCCCGTACCGCGCGCGCGAAACGTTCGCGCCGAGCGATTCCGCCGACGTGTTCGATGACCGAGTTCGACACGACCAAATCGAAGTCGCAGCCGACCAGGTCCGGACGCGGGTCGCAGGCGTCGCCGGTCTCCGCGGTCACGTTGTCGGGCAGATCGTCCGGCTGCTTCTCCAGCAGGTTCACGATGTGGAGCCGCGCCGGACGGACCGGTGCGCGTTGCCAGAACTCGTAGGTGCCGCCCAGGTCGATGACCGACAGAGCGTCCAGATCCGGGAACGCCTGGCGGAACATGTCCCACCGGCGCCGCCGCGCCTTCGCGCCTAGCGAGTCGGGCCCTTCGACAAAGCGGCTCCGTAGGGTCTGCTTCACGACCCCTCCTTGTCCGTGCGGCGTCCTAGGCGCCGGATCAGGGAGGCGCGGCGCATCCTTTCCGGGGCGCACGCCGCATCGTAGGCCGCTAGCAGCGCCGTGCGGGAGTGATCCCACGAGAGTTGTCCGGCGACGCGTTCGCGCCCTATCTCTCCCATGCGCGCGCGTTCTTCGGGATCGTCCAGAAGCTGGGCGATGAGCTTGGCGAACGCGGATTCGTCGTCGCAGGGGGCGAACAGTGCGGCGTCCCCAGCGGACACGCGGGATTCATGCAGATCGAAGGAGACCGTAGGACGCGACATGGCCATGTACTCCATGACCTTGTTCATCGTGGAGCGGTCGTTGAGGGGGCTATAGGGATCGGGCGCGAGACACACGTCGGCCGTGGAGAGGTAGGGCAGCAGCCTGTCGTCCAGCACGCGTCCCGGGAACTCGACCCGGTCCTCCAGGCCAAGCTCCGCGACCATCCTGACGAGCGAGTCGAACATGTCGCCGTCGCCCAGGAACGCGGCGTGCCAGTCGTGCCTGCCCATCTCGTCGCGCAGCTTGGCCAGGGAGCGCAGCGCGTAGTCCACGCCGTCCTGCGGACCCATGACGCCGAGGTACACGAGCAGGTGCTGCTTGCCGCGCTTCAGCTCGGGCTGCTCCGGGACGGGCCGGAACCGGTCGGTCGCCGGAGCGCTGCGCACCACGAACACGTCCTCCGGGTTCTTCGCACCGCGGCTGAGGGCGATGTCCCGGTAGCTCTCGTTAGTGACGATGACGACGTCCGCGGTGTCGTAGGTCGCGCGCTCTACCCGGCGGACGCAGCGGTAGAGGAGGTCCTCGCCGCGCCCGAACCGGGACAGGTACAGCTCCGGGACCAGGTCGTGCTGGTCGAAGACGAACCGCGTGCCGTGCCTCCGCAGCATCCGCGCCACGAGGAACAGCAGGTCGGGCGGGTTGCAGGCGTGCACGACGTGGAACGGCCCGTGCTCCCGGACGAGCCGCCGCGCGATCCGGGCGGTGTGCCACAGCGCCGACCCGTACTCGGCGAGGTAGCCGCGCGGCCCGCCGCTCGCCGCGTTCAGCGGATAGCGGTGGATAGCGACACCGTCGATGAACGCCTCCGCTTCGGTGTCGTTCTTCTCGCCCTGCGGGCAGATGACGTGCACCTCCCAGCCCGCGTCGCGCAGGACGGTGCTCTCCTGCCAGACCCGCCGGTCGAACGGGACGGACAGGTTCTCAACGAGGATGAGGGCGCGTCGCCGGACGGGGGTCCGCCGGGCCGCGCGCCCGCCGCTCTTGTCGCCGTGAACAGCCAAAGCTCACGCATCCAGGGGTGAGCCGGCGCCCCCTGGCGCCGGGCGGGGAAGGGACGGAGAGTGCGGGGTGATCAGCAGGCGGGGTCATCGGAGGCCGTCCTCGGACTGACGGGCGGTCTCCAGCGCGCGGCGGGCCCGGCGGAGCGCAGGAGCGAACCGGGTGTCGCGCAACGTGTTCCGGGCCGTTCCCACGGCGCTGTTCCGGACGCGCCGGACGGCCCGCGCGACCGGGCCGCGCAGCACCGCCCCCTGGGCCACGAACGTCTCGCCGGTCTTGGCGCGGCGCTTGTACTCGTCCTCGCCGCGTCCCAGGTCGATGCGCGTGACGCCGAGCTCCGGCGCGGCGGCGACGAGCTCGCGCAGCAGGATCCAGCCGGGCGCGAGGGCCGAGTGCGCCGGGTCGTACACCGGAAACCACCAGTGCAGAACGCCCCCGGCGCGCAGGCCGAAATGCGCGGCGAGCAGATGCGGTCCGGCCCGCACCACCGACAGCACGCCGCCGAAATCGGCCGAGCGCGTGTTCAAGAGAAGATGCAGCAGGTCGCGGCGGGTCGGCTCGGCGAAGTAGTCGCGCGCGTTCGTGGCCGCGTACTGGCCCCGCTTCAACGCGATCAGCTCGTCCAGCGCGGCGGAGTCGAGGGCGTCCGCCTCGAAGGTGACGGGGCCGAGCGTCCGTTCGGCCTTGCGGACACGGCGGCGGGCCTGCGACATGTTCTCCCGGCCGCTGCGCGAGGCGCGGCCGAGGTAGCCGTCCAGACCGCCGGTGACGTCGAGGAACGGCGACGGCCGCCGCGACTCGGTCCACGCCTCGAAGCCGGGCGTGCCGTCCAGCAGGTGGTCGAACTCCAGCGCGCGGACGCTCGCCCCGGCGACCAGCGCCCGGACCGGAAAGGGGATTCCGGCGGCCGTGATCGGCCCCTGGAAGTCGGCGCCGGGCCAGCCGACCGGACGCGCGACCGCACCGTCACGATGCAGGGCGAAAATGCCCGTGACCTGCTTGCCCTCACTCGCCACGGCGACCGTGACGGGCCGCCCGGACGCCTGCACGGCCGCCGCGAAACCGGGATGGAAGTACGGACTGTCGTAGCGCGCGTCCGCCGCTCGCAACCGGTGCCACGCGTCCAGTTCGTCCGCGCGGAGGGCGTCGAAACCGACGAGCCGCAACCTCGCACCGACCGAGCGCAGCGACTTCTCCGAGGAGCCCGGGACGTCCGGGGAGGTCATGCCTTCAGCTCCCGGATCCGGTGGGACGGCAGCAGCAGCGCGGCCAGCGCGGCGCGCGAGGTGCGGCGTCCGGCCAGGGTGCGCAGGACCTCGCCGAGCGTGATGCCCAGGAAGAACGGAACCGTGGCGACCGTCCCGCGCCGCCTGCGGAACAGGCGGACCCGGTTGACGGTGAGCAGCGAGTACAGCATCGGGCTGGTGTCGGACTCGCCGCCCAGATGCACCACCCCAGCGGAGGGCTCGTACCAGGTGCTCAGCCCAGCGTCAGCGGCGCGCAGCGCGTATTCGGTCTCTTCGCTATAGAGCAGGAACGATTCGTCCCACGGCCCTACGCGGCGGATCGTCTCCACCGAGAGAAGCTGTGCGGCACCCGTCGCCCAGGCCACCTCGTGCGCGCGCGCGTACGCGTCCGGATCGGTGATCTTCTCGCTCAGCCGGGTCAGGCTGCCGGACAGGCGTCCGCCCAGCAGCGCGTCCACCCACACGTGCGCCACGCTCGGCCTGCGGAACAGCGACGCCTGGAGCGTCCCGTCCGGGTGCGAGAGGCGCGGAACCGCGATGCCCCGGCGAGGGTCCGCGGCAAGCGCCCCGGCCAGCGCGGCGAGCGCGCCGTCGAGGAACCGGCAGTCCGGGTTCATGACGAACACCGCGTCCAGTTCGTCGAGGTCGAGCGCCGCCGTCCCGGCGTTGATCGCCGCCGAGTAGCCGCCGTTCCGGCCCGTCTCGATCACCCGGAGCGGCAGCCGCGCCGCGGCCTCCTCGGCGATGCGCACCGAATCGTCCCGCGAGGCGTTGTCGACGACGACCACGGACGTCAACCGCGTCCCGGCCGCGCCGGTCGCGATCGAGTCCAGGCATCCGCGCAGCACGGCCGCGCTGTTGTACGTCACCACCACGACCGCGACCCGCGCGCCCGCCCGCTGGGAGGACGGGGACGAGGACAAGGACGAGGCGGCGACGAGGCCGGCCGTCGGCTCTACCGGTGGCCCGGCCGTGGATTCAGCCACAGGCCTGGCCACGGGCCCGGCCACGGGCTCGGCCACGGGCCCGGCCACAGGACCGGCCGCGGGCCTGGCCGCGTGCTCGGCCAGGGGCTCTGCTGTGGGCTCGGCCGTGGGCTCGGCCGCAGGCTTTGCCGTGGACCCGGCCGCGGGGTCGGAGATGGGCATCGGTCACCTTCCGCGAGTGCGCTTGACGAGGCGTGCTGCGGTGCGGCGCAGGCGTAGGGCGGGAGCGGACGGGGCGAGGACGCGGGCGATCCACGCGTCGTCGAGGTCGTGGCGCAGGCTGGTGCGCGGTTGGAGCCAGGCGTCCGGACGGGCCGGGCCGCCGTCGCTCGTGTAGACGCGGGCGACCGCGGCGCGCCGGAGGCGGCGCAGGACGTGCCGGTCATAGGAGCCGAAAGGGACGGCGACGCGCGTGACCGGTTCGCCGGTGATGTCCTCCAGGACGCGGTGCGCGTGCACGTGTTCCTCGGTGACCTGCGCGGCGGTGAGCCGGCGCCAGTCGCGGTGCGCCCAGCCGTGGGAACCGATGGTCATACCGCTTTTCGCCAGTTCCCGGACGCCGTCGGCGGTGAGCCGGCCGGGTTCGCCGAGGCGTCCGGCGAGCACGTGGAACTCGGCGGTCAGGCCGCGTTCGAGCAGCCGCGGCAGGGCGGTGTCGAGGTCGGAGGCGTTGCCGTCGTCGAAGGTGAGCCGGACGTCCGGGCGGCCCGCGACCGCGTCCAGGACCTGCTCGAACCGCTCGACGTCGACCCAGGTCGCGCCCTCGTCCGGCTCCAGCGTCCGGCCGGTTCGCGAGCCGATGCCGTGCACCGTGAGATTGATGACCGCGCGCACCCCGATACCCCTCCTGCCACCCCGACGCGACAGACAATAGCGACGTCGTTCACAATTTCCTGCAATTTCGCACTGACCACATACGGCCACTGGATCCCGCTTTGCCGCGCGCCGACGGCGGGTTATCAATGGCCCAGTCAGCTCTGCCACGACACTCGGAAACCGTGCAACGCGCACACATCCGACGGAATGGCTTTTCAGGGCAAAAGACGTTGTTTTCGGGGGCACCACAAGTGACCGTTATTGACGGCGTTAACTCGGGTACTGGCAACCGGCTGGCGACTCGTGCGTCCTGGTTCGCCCGGTACGTACAGGTCCTCGTCGTGCTGGACCTGGCCTGTGCGGCCACCGCCGGCGTCGCCGGTTTCGCGCTCCGGTTCACCGGCTGGGACGAGAGCGGACGCTGGCCCGACATCCTGCTCGCGATCGGCCTGCCGCTGCTCTGGGTGCCCTGGCTGTCGTTCGCGGGCGGATACGATCATCGATTTCTGGGCAGCGGAGCGGCCGAATATCGGAAGGTACTGAATGCGGGTATCTCGCTGACGGCAGCGGTGGCGATCCTCTCCTACGCGACCAAGGCGGAAGTCGCGCGCGGTTATGTGATCCTCGCATTGCCGCTGCTCGTGGCCCTCGACGTGCTGGCGCGCTACACCGCGCGAGGCCGCCTGCACCGGGCCCGCGACCGCGGCGACTGCATGCGCCGCGTGGTCGCGGTCGGGCACAGCGACGGCGTCGCCGACCTGGTCCGCGAGCTGTCCCTGAGACCCCATCACGGCATGCAGGTGGTCGGCGTCTGCGCGCCCGAGCCGCCCGGCGAGTCGGTCGAGGGGATCATGGTCCTCGGCGGGTTCGAGGACGTGCCCGAGGTGGTCGAGCGCTGCCACGCGGACGCGGTCGCGGTGCTGCCCTGCGTCGAGCTGGGCGGGGTCCGGCTCCGCCGGCTCGCCTGGCGGCTGGAGAAGTTTCGGACCGACCTTTTCGTCTCTCCGGCCCTCCTGGACGTGGCCGGCCCGCGGCTGACGATCCGTCCGGTGGCCGGGTTCTCCCTGCTGCACATCGACCACCCCGAGCTGACCGGTCCGGCCCGCGCCGCGAAGGCCGTCTTCGACCGGGTGACGGCCGCGCTGCTGCTGATCGCGCTGTCGCCGCTGCTGATCGTGGTCGCGCTGACCGTCCGGACCACCGACCCCGGCCCGGCGTTCTTCCTCCAGACCAGGATCGGACGCGCCGGACGCCGCTTCCGGATGGTCAAGTTCCGGACGATGGTCACCGACGCCGAGCACCGCCGCATCGAGCTGACCACGCGGGTGGAGAACGGCTCGGTGCTGTTCAAGCTCAAACGCGATCCCCGGGTGACGCGCATCGGCCGCGTCCTGCGCCGCTACTCGATCGACGAGCTGCCGCAGCTGTTCAACGTGCTGCGCGGCGAGATGTCCCTGGTCGGGCCGCGTCCGCCGCTGCCCGAGGAGGTCGAGCAGTACGGCCAGGACGTGTACCGGCGGCTGGCCGTCAAGCCCGGCCTGACCGGTCTGTGGCAGGTCAGCGGCCGTTCCGATCTGACCTGGGACGAGGCCGTCCGGCTCGACCTCCAGTACGTCGAGAACTGGTCGCTGCTGCTCGACCTGCAGATTTTGTGGCGGACGGCCCGAGCCGTCGTCAGCGGCAACGGCGCCTACTGACCCACCCGCGCCAGCACCGCACCCCGCCCAGCCTTACCATCTCGCCCCACCCGTCGCCTCGGCCTGCCCGATCGTTGACGGCGCGGCTCGTCCGATTCCGGCCTCCACCAGGGGCGCTGTCCGATGACGGTCACGATGGGCGCGGCGCGTTCGCCCGGTCGGCGCGAACGTCGAGGACCAGGTCGTCCACCGAACTGAACCCCATCAGTTTCCGCAGGTAGGGCGTGCGTTCCGTGCGGTCCCAACGGAATCCGAAACGTTCGTAAAGGGCGCGCGCCCTCGGGTTGGTGTCGACGACCTCCAGCCGGACGCGCCGCAGCCCGCGCCGCCGCGCCTCGTCCACCGTGGCCTGGAGCAGCTTCGTGCCGACTCCCTTGCCGCGCGCGGCGGACGACACGGCGAGCGAGTCCAGGAGCAGCTCGCCCGGCCGCGCCTTCGCGTCGAGCATCGTGCTCAGGACCGTCCGCCACAGCCCGCGCAGCGGACCGAAATCGCGGCGCAGCCTCCGCGCGTCCCATTCCAGGACGGGCCCGGACCGGTCTCGAACGGCCGCGATGCCCAGCAGCTCCCCGCCGTCCCACGCCCCGATGACGCGGTCGAGGTGCAGGCCGTCCGCGATCGTGTCGACGGCGTGCGGACCACCGACGACCGGCGTGAGCTCGCGCTCGAACGCCTCCCAGTACAGCTCGGCGGCGGCCCGGCGCGCCTCCTCCGGCAGCCCCAGCGCGATCTCCATGGCGATCACGCTACGTGCTCGATCGACGCGGATCCGCGACCACCCCCTACAGAGGGACGTCCCAGAAGGCCAGTTCGTGCCGCATGCCTTCGAGGAAGAGGGTCTCGGCGCGTCCGGGGTCGGGGGCGGCCTCGTCGATCATCTGGGCGATGCGGCGCGTCAGCTCGGCGAATCCGGGATCGGCGTAGGTGTCCACCCAGCGCCGGTACCGGGGCTCGGACGGCGGGTCCACGGCAAGCCGCGCACCGAGGGTCGAATACCCCCACATACACGGATAGAGGGCGGCGAGCCCCTCGCCATAACCAGCCGCGGAGTCCAACAGGAATTCGGTGTAGGCGGCGCACGGCGCGCCCTTCCGCGCCCCGTCCAGGTCGGCGCCGAACTCCGAGGAGAGACCCCGGTGCAGGCTCAGCTCCTCGTGGAACGTCGCGTGCGCGAGGTCGACGAGATCACCGAGGTGCGCGGACGGCGCCTGCCACGCGAGCCGCGAGAAGACGCGCACGTAGTCGAGCAGGAAGAGGTAGTCCTGCTCCAGCCATGACCGGAACACCGCATCGTCGAGATCACCGCGGGCGATCCCCGCCACGGTCGGATGCCGGAGCTGCCGCTCGACCCACGGCAGACCGAGCTCTTCCAGCTGCGAAGCGAGACCCATGGCGCCGAGTCTCCCAGGCCCGGACGAACGAAACCCCGCCGGGACCGTGATCCCGGCGGGGTTCCGCCAATTCTGACCGATGCGCGGGTCGCCTCTCGGCGAGATGCTCAACACGGCTCCAGCCGAACGGTATTCCGTGAAGGCGATAGATGAGGCCCGGGGACACCAGGCACATCGGCCACGTCAGATGTAACGGCCACCCCCCACCGGACATTCCCCACCGCCGAAATTTCTCCGGCCGGCGGCCGGATCACCGGCAGGGCGGCCGGACGGCCCGGACCAGCGTGTCCACGGCGTCCCGCTCCTCGCCGTCCACCTCCACGGCCCGCCGCACCCGCTCGGCCCGCTGGACGGTCAGCCCCGGCAGCGCCGCCGCGACCCCGCTCGGCGTGTGCAGCACCGCCGGGTCCTGCGGCCCGCCCACGCCCTCGCTCAGGTTCGTCCGATCATGCCCGACGAACACCAGCACCCCGCCGGGCGCCAGCGCCTCCGCCGCCCGCCGCAGCACGTCCCCCATCTCCGGCAGATGCAGGTACGCGATCACGACGAGATCGAAAGCGCCCTTCGGCGGCGTCCACGCGGTCACGTCCTCGACCAGCAGCTCCGCCGTCACCCCCCGCCGCTCCGCCAGCTCCCGGGCCCGCCCGACCGCCACCTCCGAGAAGTCCACCGCCGTGACCGTCCACCCGAGCCCGGCCAGCCAGAGCGCGTTCCGTCCCTCCCCGCAGGCCAGATCGAGCGCCCGTCCGGGCACCAGGTCCGCGCACTCCTCGGCCACGAACCGATTGGGCCCGGCCGACCACAGCAGCTCCCGCCCCGCGTACCGCTCATCCCAACCCCGCGCATCCACCCGGCCAGCGTAGGACCGCGCCTCCGCCCCCACCAGCCCCGCCCGCCCGCGCCCGCGCCCCCGCCGATCAGATGTCGGACTTCATAGACTTACAACCCCTCATCCAACATCGCGGGGGTTGGTCATGATCAGCACCGACTTCTTCCGAGTGGATCCGACTCCCCTCGCCTCCTGGCGGATGGCCGTCCTGATGGGCGCGAACTCGCGCACCTACAAGTTCGCGCTCGGGGATGCCCTGCTCCGCGCGGCGGGAGAAGACCGCACCGAGATCCCGCTGGCGGAGCTCGCCCTCGCTTACTCGTCCGGCCTGCTCGACCACATCGCCCAGGCCCCACAGGCATCCCCGAAGGCGCCGCAGGGCGAGAACGACTTCCTCGCACTGGCCGCGGCCGAGGCCGAGGAGAGCCGCGGGATCGGCCGTCCCACCGAGAAGCTCGTGGACGCGGCGATGGTCAACATGCCCCGCATGGTCATGCAGAAGTTCCACAACGTCGCGGGCGGCGAGATCCCGCACCGCTTCTACGAGCTGAGGGGATCGCGGCGGGACCGCGTCGTCCTGCTGACGCCGGAGCTGCGGGCCGTCGCGCGGTCGGAGCAGGCCGCCCTGCTGGGCGACGAGCTGTCCGCCCGGTGGAGCATCGTCGAGACCTCGTTCTCCACGGGGATCGGGGCCTCGCTCATGGCCGACGGACTGGTGGTCGACCATGCCGAGCAGCGGCTCTACGACAAGCGCCGCCGCCGTCCGGTCGCCGGCGTCAGGGCTGCCCTGAGCGGCTTCCGCCACGGCCGGTGCCTGCTCTGCGACCAGGTCCTCACGCCGGGGGACGAGGACGACGTCGAGCACCTGTTCCCGTTCTTCCTGATGAACCGCTACGGGAAGGCCGGACGGTGGACGGGCCCCGACCTGGACTCGGTCTGGAACCTCGCCCCGTCGCACCGCGCCTGCAACCTCGGCAAAGGAACCCGGCTGCCGACCGGGGACCAGATGGCGCGGCTGGCGATGCGGAACGAGGAGATCATGAAATCCCCGCATCCGCTGAAGCGGACCCTGGCGCTGACCCTCGCCAGGAACAACCACGATCCGGGCGTTCCGGGCGTCTGGACGACGTTCATCAAGCGGGTCTACGCGGACATCGTGAGCTGACGGCGCGGCGCCTTCGTAGGATCGCGGCATGGCCACCGACCAGGCGGGCGAGAAGCTCGTGCGCGACCGCATTCCCGAGATCATCCGGAGCGGCGGCCGGGTCCCGGACGTCCGCACCGCGTCCGCCGAGGAGTACGCGGGCCTGCTCCGGGCGAAGCTGCGCGAGGAGGTGGACGAGTACCTCGCGGACGGTGATCCGGCCGAGCTCGCCGACGTCCTGGAGGTCCTGCACGCGCTGGCCGCCTGGCACGGCATGGCGCCCGCCGAGCTCGAGGCCGCCCGCGCAGCGAAGGCCGGGGAGCGCGGCGGGTTCGGGGGGCGGGTCGTCCTGCGGGGCCAGGGCGGCGGTCTGTCGGGGAGTTTCGCGGCGGGACCCGGCGGGGCGGGGAGTGGGGGATGATCTTTGGGTTGGTCGAGATTCTCCCCGGAGGCGGGCATGGATTCGTTGTTGCCGGAGAACGAGCGGACGCGGCATCGGAGGTTGCGGGCGCAGGGGAGGCGGGAGCGGGGGGAGCTCGACGCGATCCTGGCGGCGGGGTTCGTCTGCCATGTGGGGGTCGTGGTGGACGGGGCGCCGATGGTGGTGCCGACCGTGTACGGGTGTGACGGGGAGACGCTGTACTTCCACGGGTCGGTGGCCAGCCGGAGCCTGCTCGCGGGGCCGCTCGGGGAGGTGTGCGTGACGGTGACGCACGTGGACGGGCTGGTGCTCGCGCGGTCGCTGTTCGAGCACGGGGTCAACTACCGGAGCGCGATGATCTACGGGACGCCGCGGGTGCTGCTCGATCCGGCGGAGAAGCTGGAGGGGCTGCGGGTCCTCAGCGAGCACTCGGCGCCGGGGCAGTGGGACTACGCGCGGCGGCCGAACAAGAAGGAGATGGCGGCGACGGCGCTGCTGGCGCTGTCGCTGGAGGAGGCGTCGGTCAAGATCCGGGTCGGGCCGCCGGACGACGGGGACGGGCCGGACGCGGCGCTCGGGCTGTGGGCCGGGGTGCTGCCGCTGCGGACGTCGTGGGGCGAGCTGGAGGCCGATCCGGCGCTGCCAGCCGGGATCGAGCCGCCGGAGCACCTGCGGAAGCTCGAAGGGCGCTGACGGTCAGTTCTTGCGGCGGCCGAGCAGGCCCCGGCGGCCCTGGAGGGAGCGGATCTTGGCTTCGATCGCCTCCAGGGTCCTGCGGGCGCGGTCGGTGAGGTCGAGGTCCTCCTGGTCCGCCGTCAGGGACGTCGCCTCGGCGAGGTTCAGGTGGAGGCCGAGCTCGCTGAGCAGGCGGGCGTCCACGGCGTCGCGGAGCTCGTAGCCGAGGCTCGGGGACGCGTCGTGCGCGGTCTTGATGAGGCGGCGCGCCGCCTCGTCCGCCTGGCCGAGGGTGTCGTCGAAGCGGTGGACGGCGAACATGCGCGCTTCGAGGACGGCGGCCAGGAGGGCGGGGCCGGTGAGCGGCCAGGCCGAGCCGTCCAGGTGGCGCAGCAGGGTCATCGGGGCGATGCCGCGCGCGGTGGCCTCGGCGATGAGGCGGCCCACGCCGTGCAGGGACGAGTCGTACGGGACGGCGCACAGGACCGTCCGGTACTCGTCGGCCGCGACGCCCGGGAAGCGGGCGGCGGCGTCCGGCCACCAGCGGCGGTAGACGGGCCAGTCGACCATGTCGGGATTGGCCGCCCGGCCGCGCAGGACGGCCTCGACCATGGCCGCGCGGTTCTGGCCCTCGACCTCGCAGAGCGCCTCGGTGAGCGCGATGACCATGCCGACCTGGTCGGGGTCGCGGGCCCATTTCTGGTCTTTCAGGTGTTCGACCAGCGCGTACTGGACGTGGCCGCCGAAGCGGTGCAGCGACTCGTCGGTGACGAGCTGCCGGAAGGTGGCCGTGTAGGCGTGGCGGTCGGGGGTCTCCAGGTGGACGGGCGCCCGGCCCGCGCTCATCCGCAGGACGTCGAGGACGGCGGCGTCCGCGCCCTGGACGGGCCGGACGTCGTGCAGCCGGTCGAGCCAGTCGGCGCGCTCGGACGCGGGGAGCCCGGTCACCCAGCGGATCAGGACAGCGGCGAGACGGTCGAGGCGTCCGCGCCGGGCCGCCGAGGCGACCAGCAGCGCCACGCAGTCCGCGCCGTGCCGCGCGAACGCGGCGATCTCGCCGAGCGTGACGGTCATGTCGGGAACGCGCAGCGCGTGGAAGGGGTGCAGGAGGCTGTCGGGGGCGACGCCCGCCAGCAGGTCGAGCCAGGCGTCCTCGCGCTGGACGCCGCCCCTGTCGAGGTCGCCTACGAGCGCGCATATGAGGGCGGACTGGCCGCGGAGGGCGCGGAGGGTCGCCGGACGATCGGCCGAGAAGGGGTCCGTCCAGCGTTCGATGAGGTTTGCCGTGGCTTGAATCGGTGCCAAGCCGAGCCTCGGGTCGCGGGAGGTTCCGACCAGTTCCGCTAGGAGTTGGTCGGTGTGGCCAAGGGCTTCCGCTAGGCGCAGGTAGGGAGTGGCGTCTTCCGGAGGAGCGTTCCGGACGCGTCGCAGAACCTGGTCAACGATCGCGCGCCACGGTTCGCTGGGAACGCCCACGCCGAGCTCGCGCCAGACGTTTTCGACGGAGTGCAGTCCCCCGCCTAGGCGAATCAGTGCCGCGAGAAGCAATTCGTGGTCGCTCTTACGCGGAAGCTCCTTGTAGCGTCCGCTTTCCAGCAGCGCCGCGACTTCGGAGGCGTCGGCCTCGTTGCGCCGTACGCGGTCCAGGACGAGAGCCGGACGGTCCAGATCCACCAGCATTTCGTAGGCGCGGCTCGGATCCACGTTCACCATGGAGTCGCCACGGGTGGACAGGTACGCGACCACCTCCAGCAGGCTGCGATGGGCGACCGAGCGGCGCAGCTCGTGCGCGTACGCGACGGCCAGACGCGCGTCGGCGGGCGGCTGCGGCTCCGCGACGCGCCAGTCGAGTTCGAAATCCCCCGGACGCGGCTGGTAGGCGAACGTGAGGCGGATCGTGGAATTCCCTCCGCGCAGCCAGGTCGCGGCGGTGAAGCCGGGACGCCAGCCGAAGGGGAGCAGCGCGGCGACGGCGTCCAGGAAACGGAGCCGGACGGTGTGGTCCAGGTCGTCCGCGCCGGTGATCGTGACGGGGCCTTCCAGGAGCAGCGCCGCGACGGTCGCGGCCCGTCCGAGCCAGTTGCCGTCCTCGATGTCGCGCACGATGTCCTCGGGCGCGTAGGCCGGGACGTCGAGAGCGTTGGGCGCGAAACCGTCCGAGCCGAGGCCGGATACCGCGCGCACGAGGCTCGCATAAGAAACCGGGGTCCGGACGAACTGGTCGTACGGAAAACAGCCGTACCGGGTCCGGACGATAGGACGGCCCGCCGCGTCGGTGTCGTCCGTCCAGTCGTGTATGGCGACGCCAAGGTAACTGCCGCGGTCGTCCACAACCTCGGTGAGGCTGATCCAGGGGAGCGCCTCGGGGCCGCTCCGCTCCGGCGGCGGGTTGCCGAGCGTGTAGCGGTCGAGGATCGCGGTGTAGTCGTCCGGGCCGAAACCGCCACCGCTGCCGAGGATCCCGTAGTCGTCGTAGCTGCCGGGGGTCTTGCCGCGCACGGCCCATCCGGCGGAGAGACCGATCATCCCCCGCTCCCGCTGCCGCGTCCGAAGCCCGGTCCGCCGAGCCCGGGCGCGCCGGACGCGCCGAGCCCGGACGCGCCGGACGACGGCTCGCGGGTGAGGCGGTCCACCAGCCACATGATCGGCTCCATCACGTTGATCGGGCGGACCTTGCCGCGCAGGTGCATCGAGGTCGAGCCGTCCGGATGGGTGCGGCGCACGAGGTTGCTGTAGTTCTCGTCGTCGAACTTGCCGGTTCGCGGATCGATGTAGAAGCCCACGGCGGACGTCACGAAGTAGCGGGTGCGGTCGGGGGAGAAGTGCTGCCTGATCTCGCGGCGGATCGCGTCGATGTTACCGATGCCGTCCGCGCGGCACAGCTCCTCGAAGAACCGTTCGGCGAGTTCGGCGTGCACCGACGGGTACAGGAACTCCGGGTCGGTCACCGACTCGAAGCCGCCGTCGCGGGCGATGTCGCGCACCCACAGGTGGTCGTACTTGGTGATGCAGACGGCCAGGTGGTGCGGCAGGAAGTGGTCGTTCCGGCTCTGCGGCGCGCGCTGGCTGATCTCCAGGATCGTCCGGTTGAAGAACTGGTAGGAGTCGCGCGCCTCGCGCTCGCGGGTCGGGTCGAGCAGCAGGATCAGGCCGCCGCACGCGGCGAGGTGCTCGACCAGCTCGCGCCGGTCCCGGCCGCCGCCCTCCCCGCGCCGGGACGGCTCGGGCGAGCCCGTCGCGAACCGCGGGCCGCCGCCGGACCCCGGCGCCGCCCCGCCGCCGGACGCCGACGACGCGGGCTCGGCCGCCGCGCGGCTGTCGAACAGGCGGCCGGGCGGGTCCACGAAGTCGAGGTTCACCCGGACGGGCACGCTGCGCCTGCGGCCGGGGCGGTACCACTTCGTCCGCTCCCTCACCTCGCGCGTGCCGTGCAGCCGCCAGGACAGCTTCTCCGAGGACGTCGTCGCGGACGGGAACACGCGCTGCTCGCTGAGCTGGTCGGTGCTGGACGCGAGGAACGCGGTCGAGCCGTCGTTCGCGCCGTCCAGCCGCCAGCCCGGCTCCCCCAGGCTCATCGCGATGCGCAGCGCGGCGAGGAACGTCGTCTTGCCGCTCTGCGGCGCGCCCCAGATGCCGATGCTGGTCTGTCCGGGACGCTCGTCCTCCGCCCGCTCGCCCTGCTCCGGCGGCGCGGGCGCGGGGACGGGAGGTCGCGGAGGCGGAGGGGTCGCGGCCTCGGCGGTCTCCGGCCCGGGCGGCGGCGGTGCGGTCGGGTCGGTCATGCGGGATCGCCTTTCACGGGGACGGGTGCCATCAGCGGGAACGGCAGGCTCGCGCCGCCGGGCGGGACGAGCCCCATCGCCTCGGCCAGCGCGCGCGGCGTCAGGCTCTCCAGGGTGGTCCCGCGCAGCGCGCCGAGCGCCGTCCAGTAGTCGCGGTCGGGGTCGGTCGCGCCGTCGAGGACGGTGACGAGCCGCACGCCGGAGCGGCGCAGCGCGTCGGCCGCCGCGCGCCAGTCGTCCTTGCGGGGGCAGGGTTGCGCGAGCTCGCGCAGGCGGTCCTGCCCCTGGCCGCGCGGATGCGGCGGACGCCCCGCGAGGACGGCCAGCACGCGGAACGGCGGATGGCGCAGCTCGTGCAGCCAGCCGCGCGCGTTCCGCTCCCGCTCCAGGAAGTCGGCGATCTCGGCCAGCGCGTCCTCCAGCGGCGCCGCGTCGGACTGGTACGGCTGCGGCCGGTGCGGCAGCGCGGCGAAGGCGTCGAGGGCCTGGTCGGGGTCGGCCCGCCACACGCCCTCGACGACGCCGTCGAGCTCCTCGCCCAGCTCGAACGAGTGCTCGCGGTAGCCGCGCACCGACACCGTCGCGCGCTCCCCCAGGTCGGCCGCGATCAGCTCCAGCGTGCCGGCGAGCAGCGCGCGGCGCGTGGCGGCCGGTCCGGTCGGGCCGCCCAGCTCGACCGCGAAGAGCACCTCGACCGCGGCGGGCGGGGCGGGACACGTGCGCGTCCGCGCGTACAGCTGGTCGAGCGGTCGCGCGTCGGGCCGCAGGTCGGTGAGGTCCGGCCAGCGGACGCGTCCGGGGCCGTCGAACGCGGCGCGCAGCGACAGCGTCCCGCGCGGCAGCCTCGTCGCGAGGACGGAGACGGGCCGCGGCTCGTACATCAGCGCCGGATGCTCGGGCGCCGCGACCACCGCGAGGACGACGTCGTTGTCCGCGCCGCCGGGGCCGCGCGCCACCCGCACCACGGCCTCCTGCCCGGCCATCGTCCCGGCCGGGAACAGCGGGACGAGCACCGGCTGCGCGGCGGGACCCTCGAACTGCCCGACGACCAGCCAGTACGGGGTGCGCAGCGGCATCCGGGCGACCGCGTCCGCCAGCTCGCCGGCGGCGGGCCGTCCGGCGCGGACGACCCGCGCGTCCGGACGCAGCGCGCGCAGCCGGGCGAGCGCCGTCCCCGGCACGGCCCAGCCCGGCGCCGAGTCGACCAGCATCGTGGTGACGTCGGCGGGCAGCCGCTCGACGAGCCGGGCGAGCCCGAGGTCGAGCGCCCCGGCGAGCCGCGCCCGGTCCACGCCGTGCAGACCGCCCGCGAGCTGGAACGCCCGCTCCCCGGGATCGGACGCGAGCGGGCCGCCGCCGGGCGGCGTGGAGGTGAGGCGCTCCCACGGATGGTCCTCGCGCGACCACGGATCTCCCGGACCGTCCACGGCGTCGGGCCGGACGACCAGCACCGACACGCCGTCCGATCCGACGTCGATCAGCACCGGAGACGAGCCGTCATACCGGACGACCTCGTCGAACGCCCACTGCGTCGCCCACGTGGACGGGTCGCGGCTGAGATCGGGACGGCCGAACTGGAGCGTCCAGCGGCCGACCTGCGGCGAGACCGCCGCCGTCGACTGGTCGAGCAGCCGCGCGCGTTCCCGCTCGGCCTCCTCGCGCGCCCGCGCCCACTGCCCGTCGTCCGGGACGCCGCGCACGAACGGCCGCGCCGCATCGCCCGCGCGCGCCGCGGCCCGCAGGTCGTACCGGAGCCGCGCCTCGCTCAGCTCGGCTTCGAGGCGCGCGGCGTCCGAGGTCTGCGGGGGAGTCCAGGAGCATTCCGCGCAGGTGGCGGCGGCTGGGACGGTCCCGCACACCGGGCAGGGAGGCGGCGCGTCAGGTTCCATCGGAGTCCCCCGCCTGACGGATCCGGGTCACCGCCCGTCCCGTCCACCGAACCATCGGGTCAGGTTCCCCAGCAGGCGTCCCCGCCGAGGCCGGGCGGCAGGCGCCGGGTAGGCCCGCTCCCCTGCGGGACGGATCCGGTTGCCGGTCGGACCACCGCTCGGCCCACCGCTCAGACCACTGCTCGGACCGCCGCCCGGACCACCGCTCGGTCCGTCCGGCACGGTCGGCTCCCACGTCAGGCCCGAACCGCCGGCGCGGTTTCCCGCTTCCGCGGCAGGCGGCATGTGGCCGAAGTGCGCGTTCCCGTTCAACCCGAGGCCGCCGGGCCCGTGCCCCACATGCGCAGGGCCGCTCGGCACGTGCCCCACCGGCCCGGGAGCGCCGGGCGCGCGGCCCGCAGGCGTGGGGCCGCCGGGCATGTGGCCCGCAGGTCCGGCCGGGCCGCCCGGCGCGGACTCGAACGGGGCCGGACCGTGGCCGAAGGCGGTGGGAGGGGCGGAACGGGCGAGGCCGCCCGAAGACGCCGCGGGGAAGTGGCCGTTGGTCTCGGCGGCGTACCGGCGGAGCTGCTCGCTCTCCCAGCGTTCCAGTTCGAGCCGCTGGAGCCGCCGCTCCACCTCGATGATCTCGCCGACGGACGTCTCGACCAGCTCGGCGCGGCGCTCCTGGAGGCGGCGCGCGAAGTCGGTGTGGCCGGAGTTCTCCCGCAGCCCGACGCCCTCCTGCTTGCGGACGTGGTCGTCCAGCAGCAGCCGGTCCCGCGCGCGGATCTTCTCCACGGCCTCGTCGTACGCGCCGGGCGGCCCGAACAGCGACAGCACCTTCACGATGATCGGCAGGCACTCCAGGACGGTGATGAACAGGAACAGCAGGAACCGCGCCCACTGGAGCTGGCTCTCGCCCTCCGACGCCCGGTCCAGGCCCTTCAGCCGGATGAGCAGGCCGGTGTTGTTCTTGTTGTTCTTCTCGAACGCGGCGCGGTCGGACTGCTGCCGGTCGCGGAGCGTCTTCAGCTCGCTCTGCACGCCGGGGAGTTTCTGCTGCGCCTGCGCGACCAGCACGTCCTTGTTCTTCGCGGCGGCCTGGTTCAGCGCGGACGACTTCGCCGCGATCCGCTTGTTGATCTGGTCGATCTGCGCTTTCGCCGCGTCCCGCCGCCGGACGAACTTCTGGTAGCGCGGGCCGTCTCCGCTCCGTCCGCTGGTGCCGTTGCAGCGGTCGCCGGTGAGTTCGCACGCGGCCTTGTCGTCGTAGTCGTTGAATTCCTTCTGCAGCGGCGGGAGCTGGGCCCTGAGCTGCTTGATCTCCGGGTCGTCCTCGGGATTGGCGAGGCCGTCGCCGGTGCGCTGCTTCAGCAGCAGCGCCTCCTGCTGCTCCAGCACGCGGATGCGCTGGGCGTCCGGGCCGTTGTCGAGGTTCTGCTGGAACCTCCGGGAGTCCTCGTCGTGGATCTTGTCGACCGCGACCGCGACCTCGTCGTTGAAGATCTGCAGCACCAGCGGCGTCGAGATGATCACGCCGAAGAGCAGGGCCATCGCGACGCGCGGCAGCGCCAGCAGGATCGTCAGGACCTTGCCCTGGCTGCGGGTGAGGGACACGACGAGCCAGCGGTCGAGGTTCAGGATGACCAGGAACCACATCATCGCGAGCAGCACGGCCGCCCACACCGCCGCGCCGACCGCCATGCGCAGCGCGAAGAACATCGACACCGACGCGAGCGTCGCCGTGGTGAGCACCGCGCCGCCGATTCCGACGTATTTGGCGCGGTCGGTCGTCGCGCGCCGCAGGATCTCGGGATCGGCTCCGGACAACCACACCAGGACGTTCTTCATGGGCCCCGTCCGTCTCGCAGAGTCGTCCGTCATGAGACGCCAGTTCCCGGCCTTGGGTTCCGGCGAGTCGCGAAGCAGCCACCGCCGGGCGAGCCATCGGGACGAGCGCTCGCGCTCACCCGCCTCGCGTTCTCGAAACGGAAAGGAAGTCGGCCGGTCGACCGGTGCGTGACGTGGTTCTGGCGGATCGTTCGGACGCGTCACCGCACCCCCGGAATTCCTCGACGGACCGATCGAGAAGCGGCCTACACCCTAACCCGAGCAATTCCGCCGCACACCGGGGAACTTCGACACAGGCGGTGAAGCGTAACCCGAACGTGATACCCGTATCGATTTCCGGTCGTTCGCATCCCCGTCCGATCTCGGCGCGCGCGCCGCCTCCTCTGCGCGGACGGCGCCTCCTCGGCGTGCGCGCCGCCTCCTCTGCGCGGACGGCGCCTCCTCTGCGCGGACGGCGGCGTCCTCCGAACGATGCACGCCAGGTCCGGACGAGCGGAGGAGGCCATGCGGGGAAAGCGCGCAGCAGCATGTGACCATGCTCGATGTCCGTTCGAAACCCGCGACGCGTCCGAGGTCGGCGGGCCGTCTCGTCACGGTCGCGGGGGCGGCCGTGTTCGTCGCCGCGTACGCCTGGCTGATCGCGACCGGGCACACGCGGATCGCCTCGTCCGCCGATGCCGACGCGGATCGGATCTCGCTGTGGGCGGCGGCTCTTCCCGCGCTCGCGGCGATGGCGGTCGCCCGCCTCGTCCCGTCGAGGTCCCAGCCGTTGCCCTCCCCACCGCGCGGTGGCGTAGGCGAAACGGTTGCGCTCGTCGGGTGCGCGGTCGCGATGGCGGTCGCCGCTCTCTTCACCGGGCACGGGCTGGCGCACATCGGGCTCAAGCTGGTCTTCCTGCTGGCCGTGCCCCTGCTCGTCCTCCGCCTGTCGCGCGCTGACCGGGTGGCGCTGCCCGAGGCGAGCCGCCTCGCCGCCGCGCCCGCCGTTCTCGTGTGGTTCGTCCTCGCGCAGCTCAGCCCGCTGCGGATGCCGCTCCCGGACGACCTGCCCGACCCGGTCGCGCTCGTCGTCGGGTCGCTCGTCACGCTGCTGACCGCGAGCGTGCTGGAGGAGTTCTTCTACCGCAGGTGGCTCCAGACGCGCCTGGAGGCCCTGGCCGGACGCTGGGCCGGGATCACGATGGCCGCGCTGCTCTTCGCCGCGATGCATTCGGCGCGCATCGACGCGTCCGCGCCGTTGCTGGGCGTCGCGACCATCGTGGCCGTGCAGGGGATGTTCGGGTTGATGCTCGGTTACGTCTGGTCGCGCTTCCGCGCCATGTGGGCCGTCGTCACCATCCATGTCGCCGCGAATCTGGTGTTCGTCCCGATGCTCGTCGAGCGGCTTCCGCTTCCGGGAACCGTCTAGGCGGCCAGGCGGTAGTACGGCCTCCACGCGCGGACGACCGTTTCGGCCTGGGCGGGGTTGAGGCGCGGGTCGCAGAGCGAGCCGTAGCGGGTTTCGAGGGCGGACGCGTCGGTCGCGTCGTCGATGCATTCGGTGACGTCGTCCGGCGTGACCTCCAGGTGGAGGCCGCCCGCCACCCCGCCCGCGCTGCGGACGGCGTCGCGGAACGCGGTGGTCTCCGCGACGACGGCCTCGACCCGGCGGGTCTTGTGTCCGCTCGGCAGCTTGAAGGTGTTGCCGTGCATCGGGTCGCAGAGCCAGATCGCCGGGTGCCCGGCCTCGCGGACGCGGGCGACGAGCTCGGGCAGGACGCCGGCGACGGTGTCGGCGCCCATGCGGGAGATGAGGGTGAGCCGTCCGGGGACCCGGCCGGGGTCCAGCAGCGAGCACAGTTCGAGCAGGTCGGACGGGGTGCAGCGGGGGCCGATCTTGCACGCGACGGGGTTGGCGGCGCGGGCGAGCAGGGCGACGTGCGCGCCGTCCGGCCGGCGGGTGCGCTCGCCGATCCACGGCCAGTGCGTGGAGGTGAGGACGGTCCCGTGCCGCGAGTCCCGGAGCATCGGCAGCTCGTAGTCGAGCAGGAGCGCCTCGTGGCTGCTCCACAGGACGGCGCCGGAGAGGCCGTTGTCGCGGCAGCCGGGTTCGTCGATCCAGCCGAGGCAGCGCAGCACGCGCCGCGCCGCCTGGTAGCCGATCAGCATGCGCTCCGGATCGGGCACGCGGGCGGCCGCGACCGGCGCCGGGGCGTTCACGAGATGCCCCCGGTAGCTGGGGATTTTTGTGCCGGCCACGGTTTCGAACGATTCCGACCTGGGTTTGGCGAACTGTCCGGCGATGCGTCCGACGCGAACAATCGGGAGGCCACTCCGGTCCGCCATGACCTCGGCGAGCCGGCGGACGAGTTCGGCCTTGCGGGCGACCGGGCCGGCGTGGCATTCGGCGAAGTCCTCGGCGCAGTCGCCGGCCTGGAGGACCAGCGCCCTACCAGCGGCGACCTGCGCGAGACGGGACGACAGGGCGTGGACCTGCCGGGCCGTGACCAGGCCCGGAAGGGCGGAGAGCTTGGCCGAGACGCGGCGCGCCTCGTCCGGATCGGGCCAATCCGGCTGCTGCTCGGCGGCTATTGTCCGTATAGTATTTGCAATAGCAGACATTCCGAATACCGATTTACCTTCCCGTAACGCGCACGTTTTCATCGAGGGGTGACAATTTCACACTGCGTGCCTGCGTGAAGGCGATCTGTGCGTTTTCTCCGACTGTTTCAACGATGACCGATGCGGTTGTCGCCCCCTTGTCCGCGTGTTGTGCGTGCGCCGTCCCGCCGGAACAGCCCGCGCGGACGGCGACGCGGCGGACACCGGCCGCGGTGGCGACCCGCGGTGCGACGGGAGCGAGCAGTGGAACCAGCGGTGCGGTTTGGGATACTCGGGCCGGTCGTGGCCTGGCGGGGGGACGAGGCGGTGCGGATCCCGGGCGTCCGCGCCCGGACGGTGCTGGCGATGCTGCTGCTGCGGCCCCGCACCGTCGTCACGCTCGACCAGCTCGTCGACGCCCTCTACCCGGACGTCGATCCCCCGAAGACGGCGCGCAACCAGGCGCAGACCGGCGTCGCGCGGCTGCGCGCGCTGCTCGGCGACAGCGACCGGTCCGGCGCCGGCCCGCTGATCGTGACGCATCCGCACGGCTACCTCCTGGACGTCGCCGACGAGCGGATCGACGCGTTCGCGTTCAGCGCGAAGGTCGAGCAGGCGCGGCAGACGTTCTACGACGGCCGTCCCGACGCGGCGGCCGACCTGCTGTCCCGGGCGCTCGGGCTGTGGCGGGGCGACGCGCTGGAGGACGTGCCGAGCCAGGTCGTCCGGTCGCAGGCGGTGCTGTGGGACGGCATGCGGGTCGCGGCGCTGGAACGCCGCATCACCGCCGACCTGGAGTGCGGGCGGCACGGCGAGGTCGCCGCCGAGCTGGAGGGCCTGGCCGCGGAGAACCCGCACAACGAGCGGTTCCACGCGCAGCTGATGCTGGCCCTGTACCGGACCGGGCGCTCGTCCGACGCGCTCGACGTGTACGCCCGCCTGCACCGGAACCTGGACGAGCTGGGCGCGGAGCCGGGCAACGAGGTCCGGCACCTCCAGACGCAGATCCTGCGGCACGACTCGACGCTGCTGCCCGCGCCCGCGAGCCGGACCCGCGTCCCCCGGCAGCTTCCGGTGCGTCCGGCGGCGCTGGTCGGGCGCGGGACGGAGGTGGAGGCGCTGGTGCGCGCGCTCACCGACGATCTCGGCGAGCGGATCGTCGCGATCAGCGCGGGCGGCGGGCACGGCAAGACGGCGCTCGCGGTGGAGGTCGCGCACCGGGTGGCCGAGTCCTTCGAGGACGGCCAGCTGTTCGCCGACCTCGGCGGCGCGCGGCGCTGCCCGGTCGATCCGGAACGGGTCCTGGGAACGTTCCTGACCAGTCTCGGGATGCCGCCGGACGAGATCCCCGAGGGCCTCGCCGAGCGCGCGTCGGCGTACCGGACGCTGACCGCCGACCGCCGCCTGCTCGTCCTGCTGGACGACGCGGCGGGCACCGAGCAGGTGCGCCCGCTGCTGCCGGGCGGGCCGGGCTGCCGGGTACTGATCACCAGCCAGTCGAAGCTGACCGTCCTGCCCGCGGTGATGCGGCTCGACCTGCCGCTGCTCACCCCCGCCGACGCGCGGGCGCTGCTCGCCCGGCACGCCGGTCCGGAGCGGGTGGACGCCGAGCCGGACGCGGTGCGCGAGCTCGCGACGCTGTGCGGCGGGGTGCCGCTCGCGCTGGACATCGCGGGCGCGCGCCTCGCGGCCCGCCCGCACTGGCCGATCAGCCGGCTCGCGGCGCGGCTCGCCGACATCCAGCAGCGGCTGTCGGAGCTGTCCATCCAGGGCTGCGAGATCCGGTCCAGCCTGGAGCTCGGCTACGACCCGCTGTCCGAGGACGCCAAGCGGCTGCTGCGCCGGGTGAGCCTGCTCGGCTCGGCGTGCTTCTCGGCGTGGGAGGGCGCGGCGCTGGTCGGCGGAACGGTCCGGCGCGCGGCCGAGGCGCTGGAGGACCTGGTCGAGGCGCACCTCGCGACCGTCGAGGGCATGGACGGCTCGGGCCACTACACCTACACCGTGCACGAGCTGGTCCGGGCGTTCTCCTGGGAGCGGCTGGAGCAGGAGGAGTCGGAGGTGGAACGGGCCAAGGCGCTGGAGCGCGCGGTCGGCGCGGTGCTCGCCGCGACCGACGCCGCGCACGCCATGCTGCACGGCCGCCGCCACGCCAGCCTGCGCGGCGAGGCCCCGCGCTGGCAGCCGCCGGACTCGACCCCGGCGCTGCACGTGACCCGTCCGGCGCAGGGCTGGCTCGCGTCCCGGCTGCCGCTGCTCACCGCGCTCGCCCGGCGCGCCGCCGAGTACCGGCTGAGCGAGGCGTGCTGGGAGCTGGCGGTCGCGCCGCTGCCGCTGTTCGAGACCGGCGACTACTTCCCCGAGTGGGCGGCGCTGCTGGACACGGCGATGGAGTGCGTCCGGCGGGACGGCAACGTCCGCGGCGAGGCGGCGCTGACGCTGTCGCTGGCCATCCGCGCCCAGCTCGCCGGCGACGGCGGCGACGAGGAGCGGCTCCTGCGCGACGCCGCGGACCTGTTCCACCGGCTCGGCGACACCGAGGGCGAGGGGCTGGTCGCGTGGCTGCGCGGCGACGAGGGCACCTTCACCCGCAGCCTCCCGGACGTCTCGGCCGCCTACTCCAGCGCGTCGGAGCTGCTGAAGGCCGAGGAGATCGCGGCCGAGGTCGTCCGGCACGACCTGGCCCGCATCCTGCGCCTCCAGACGGCCGAGGACGCGGGCCAGGTCGCCCGCGAGCGCCTGGAACGAGTCCTGCGCGAGGCGCAGCAAGCAGGCGAGACCACCTAGAGATCCGGCCCGGGCCGGCCCGAGCGGAGGGTCAGCCGAGGCGGGCTCGGCCGGCGGCGCCGCCGGCGAGGAGGGCTTCGACGGCGTCGGCGTCCCCCACGCGCAGGTCGTCGGCCAGGCGGGTGAGCCGGTCGGCGACCTGCCGGACGGCGTCGGCGACCGGGGCGCGGTTGCGGTGGACGATGTGCCGCCAGAGGGTGACGTCCCCGGCGGCGATGCGGGTGGTGTCGGCGAGGCCCCGCCCGGCCAGGTCCAGCGCGAGCGGCGGGGCGTCGAGGAGGGTCGCGGCCAGCGCGGACGCGACCATGTGCGGGGCGTGCGAGACGAGGCCGACGGCGGCGTCGTGCTCGGCCGGGGCGCAGAGGACGGGCCGCGCGCCGGTCGCGGAGACCGCGCACAGCACGGCGTCCATGGCGTCGTCCTCGACCTCGGACGTGGGGCACAGCGCCCAGGGGCGTCCGGCGAACAGGTCGGCGCGGGCCGCGCCCGGACCGGACGTCTCGCCGCCCGCCATCGGGTGCCCGCCGACGAATCGGCGCAGGTCGCAGCCCAGTTCCTCCGCCTCGTCCAGGACGGCCTGCTTCACGCTCGCGACGTCGGTGTAGGCGTCGGCGGCGCCGGTCTGCTGGAGCTTCGCCAGGCATTCGGCGACGACGTGCGGCGGGGTGGCGAGGACGGCGAGGTCCACCGGCGTCCCGTCCCAGGCGCGCCCGGCGCCCCGCCGCTCGGCGACCGCGACCGCGTCCAGGTCGGTGTCGAGGAGCTGGACGTCGTTCCCGCACCCGCTCAGCGCGAGGCCGACCGACGCCCCCAACAGGCCCGTCCCGACGACGAGCACGCGCCGCCCCCGCGCCTCCCCCACGTCCCGCCGCCGCCCACTCGCACACTCCGCAGCGGCGCGACTCGCGTCGGCGCGGTCCGCAGTCACGGGATTCACGTCCGCGGCCCGTGGTGCAGGTCGGGGCGTAGGGCTTTGGTCGCGCCCAGGTACACGTGCTGGATCTCGTCGCGCGCGCACGAGGTCTCGACGTGGACGAGGACCCGGATCACGCGCGGCATCGCGCCGGGCACCTCCATCTCGCGGACGCACATGAGCGGCACGTCCGTCAGACCGGCCTTGCGCGCGCCCAGCGCCGGGAACTCGGCGTCCAGGTCGCCGGTCGCGGAGAGGATCACGCTGATCATCTCCTCGCCGGTCAGGCCGTTGCGCACCATCAGCTCGGTCACCAGCTCGGCGGCGGCCGCCGTGATCTCCTCGGGCAGGTCGGCCGCCGCCTGGACGGCCCCGCGTATCGCTCGCACCGGCATCACGATCACCTCCAGCGTTCTCAGCGCAGCCGTACGGCGTTGGTCTCGGGCATCCGCGCGTACGCGGCGAAGCTGATCGCGGCGGCGAGCGCGACGTACGCGCCGAACCAGGCGCCCTGCCCGTGGTGGGCGAGGACGGCGTCCAGCAGCGGCGCGGTGCCGCCGAACACCGCGACGACCAGCGCGTACGGGACCGCGATCCCGGCCGACCGGACGAGCGCGGTCGGGTACTGCTCGGCCATGACCGTCGCGGCGATCGCGCCGTACCCGGCGAACGCCCACAGTCCGAGCATCTCGATGACCAGCAGCGCGCCGAAGCCGCGCGGCGGGACGGCCAGCGCCGGGACGGCGATGACGACCGTCGCGGCGGCGAACGCCAGCAGCAGCGGCCTGCGCCCGAACCGGTCGGACAGCCGTCCCGCGATCGGGACGGCGACGAACATGGTGGCCTGCGCGATCGAGTTCGCGGCGAGGGCCCGTCCGGCGCTCAGGCCGCCCTCGGTCATGGCGAGGCCGGGCAGTTGCAGGACCCAGGTGGAGAAGACGATGGTCGGCGCGAGCGTCATCGCGGCGATCCGGAGCGCGGGCCGCCGGTGCTCGCGCAGGAGCGTGCGCAGCGGACGGTCCACGCCGTCCTGCGCGGTGAACAGGAAGCTCTCGGCGAGCTTGCGGCGCAGCACGATCGCGGCGATCCCGGCGAGCCCGCCGGCGGCGAACAGGATCCGCCAGCCGAACGCGTGCATCTCCGCGCGCGTCAGCGTGGCGGACAGGCCGGTCGCGGCGAGCGCGGCGGCGAGTGTCCCGAGCACGGTGGACTGCTGGAACACCGCCGAGTACCGGCCGCGCCGCGCCGCCGGGGCGGTCTCGGCGAGGTAGGCCGCCGCCGCGCCGACCTCCCCGCCGGACGACGCGCCCTGCGCGCAGCGCAGGACGAGCAGCGCGAGCGGCGCGGCGATCCCGATCGTCCCGTACGTCGGGATCACCGCGATCAGCACGGACGCCACGCCCATGATCGAGACGGACACGGTCATGCCGGCGCGGCGTCCGCAGCGGTCGGTGAGCCGCCCGAGCACCGCCGCGCCGACCGGACGCGCCAGGAACGCGACGGCGAATGTCGCGAGCGCCGCCATCAGCGCCGTCGCGGGCTGCCCCTTCGGGAAGAACGCGTGCGCGAACATCGGCGCGGCGAACGCGTAGACCGACCAGTCGTACCACTCCAGCGCGTTCCCGGCCGCGACCGCCGCGAGCGCGCCGGTCGTGACCCGGCCCGGCTTCGCGGCGGGCGTCAGGCCCTCGACGCGCGGCGTGAACTGCGGGTACGGGGGCCGTTCAGGTACTGCGGCCACGGTCCACCTCCTCCCGGACGGCCGGGACGACCTCCCGCGCGAACAGCTCGATGTCGCCCGGACGCCCGGACGCCAGCACGAACCCGGACACGCCGAGGTCGAGCGCCAGCTCCGCGAGCTGCTCGGCCCAGACCTTCGGCGGCCCGTGCAGGAAGCCGCCGGACGCGCCGGACGTGAACACCCCGTCGATGTTGTAGAGGCGGCGGACGGCGGCCGGGTCGCGTCCGGCGGCGGTCGCGGCCTCGTCCACCAGCGGCGTCGCGGCGGCCATCTCGCCCGGTCCCATGTACGCCGACGACGGGATCCAGCCGTCGGCGAGGCAGCCGATCAGGTTCAGCGTCCGCGGCCGGTACCCGCCCAGCCAGAGCGGGACCTCGACGCGCCGGCCGAGGATCGGCGGGGCGTCGCGGAGCCGGTAGAACTCGCCCTCGACGGTGTGTCCGGGGCGTCCGTCCAGCAGGCCCCGGACGACCCGGACGGCCTCGTCCAGCGCCTGGACCTGCTGGCCGGGCGTCCAGGACGGTCCGCCGAGCGCGGCGATCCCGCCCTGGTGCGCGCCGGAACCGAGGCCGAGCGCGACCCGTCCGCCGCTGATCTCGGCGAGCGTCGCGGCCCAGGACGCGAGCGTGACCGGGCCGCGCAGCGGCAGCGACGCCACGTCCGGGAACACGGTGAGCGTGCGGGTGGCGAGGGCGATCTGGGTGAGCAGGGTCGGGGTGTCGGCGAAGCCGGGATGGTACGGATGGTCCTGCATGCCGACGAGGTCGAGCCCGGCGCTCTCGGCGAGGCGGACGTTCTCCAGGGTGCGCTGCATGTCGGCGACGGCCGGGGACAGGAACACGCCGAACAGCAGGTCGTGCCGGTAGTCGGGCATCGAGGGTCTCCAGATGTGGGGTCGGCGGGGAGGGAACAGCCGATGTCGGCGGGGAGGGATCAGGTGACGTCGGCGGGGAGGGATCAGGTGACGTCGGCTGCGGGGTCGGCGAGGAGGGGTCAGGCGATGTCGGCGTAGGTGAGCCGCACGAGCGTCGGCGTCAGGTGCGTCTCCTCGTACTCCAGGTGGGCCGAGAGCAGCTCGGCGACCTCCCCGACCTTCGCGAGCATCTTCGGGCCGAGCGACGGGTCGCCCGGCAGCAGCCGGATCATCTGCTGGAGCTGGTCGAGGTGCTCGACGAGCCGTCCGTGCTCCTCGACGAGCTGCTTGATGCGCGGCGCCAGGTCCGGGTTGCGCTTCTGGAGCACGGGGAACATCGAGGCGTCCTCGACGGTGTGGTGGCCGTGCACGAAGGAGCAGAACTGGGCGCAGTAGCGGGGCAGGATGCGCTGCCAGTCGCGCTGGCGGAAGGCGTCCATCGCGCCCTGGAGCCTGCCGCGGGCGGCGGCGTCGCCGCCGATGCCGTCCACGACGGCGGTCACCAGGCGGCGGAACTCGTCCATGTCGCGGCGCATCTGGTCGTGGATGACGAACAGCCGCTGGGCGAGTTCGACGCCCTGGGGGTTGGCTCCGGGAAAGTCCAGCTGGGGCATGGCGGGTTCTCCTCCTCGTCGGGGGCGGCGGCGCGGGGCAGTCGCGGCGCCGCCCGCTCGCACGCACGCACGCGGTGCTTGCACGCACGCGGTGCTCGCGCGGTCCGGGCGGACCGCGCGGGGCTCGGTCGGTGCGGGACCGGGCGCGGTGCAGGGCCCGGTCCCGCCGGTCACTCCTTGACGCCGACGGCGAGCCACTCGGGGCCGGACAGCGGCCGGACGGACACCCGCCCGAACCCGGCCTCGCGCAGCCAGACCGCCGCGTCGGCGGGCCGGTAGCCGTGCCCGCCGGGGCTCTCCAGCATCATGTGGAGGTTGATCAGGTGGCCGAAGAGGTCGTCGCCCCCGCCGGTCCGCCCGGGGTCGGTCATCAGGTCGTAGACGACGACCTCGCCGCCGTCGGGCAGCGCCTTGAACGCCTTGGCGAGCAGGTCGCGCTTGGTCTCGGCGTCCCAGTCGCACAGCACGTGCCCGAGGACGATCCGGTCGGCGCCCGGCAGGTCGTCGGTGAAGAAGCTGCCGCCCTCGAACCGCATCCGCCCGGCGAGGCCCGCCTCCCGCGCGGCCTGCTCGAAGTGCGGCCGGACCTGCGGCAGGTCGAACCCGACGCCGGTGAGGTGCGGGTGCGCGGTGAGCAGCGCGCGCAGCACCGCGCCGCCCGCCGCGCCGATGTCCGCGACGGTCCGGACGCCGTCCCAGTCGAGGTCGCGGGCGAGCGCCAGTGCCGCGCCGGTCGCGCCGCCCGCCATCGCGGCGTGGAACGCGCGGACGCGCTCGGGGTCGGCGTACAGCGCCTCGAACGGGTCGTCGCCGGCGTTGGCCTCGTTCTGCGGACGGCCCGTCCGCAGCATCTCGGTCAGTCCCTTCCAGGACTCCCACCACAGCTTGGACGCCGCGCGCGGGAGCCCGGCGACGTTCGTGCCCTGCGCGTCGGTGAGGAACCGCGCCGAGACCGGCGTCAGCCCGTAGGCGCCGCCGTCCTCGCGGGCGAGCATGCCGAGGCCGGTCAGCGCGTCCAGGAACGGCCGGACGCCGCGCTCGTGCAGGCCCAGCTCCGCGACGATCCGGTCGACCGACCGCGGGCCGTCGGCGAGCGCCTCGAACAGGCCGAGCTCGATCGCCGACATCAGCACGCGCGACTCCCAGAACCGGAACCCGGTGCGGATCACCGGCCACGGCTCCACGCGCTCCTCGCCACGGGACACGGCCTCGGCCTCGGCGCCGCCGGACACGGCCTTCTCGCCGGCAGGCGCGGCCTCCTCGTCGCCGGACGCGGTTTCGGGCGGCGTCTCGTCGACGGGTTCGAGGAGGGCGCGGATCGCGGCGGTGTCGTGCAGATCCTCGAACCGGACGGCCTTGCCGTCGCGGATCCGCCAGTGGTGGACGACCGTGATGTCGGCCTCGCGGCCGGTCGCGGCGGCCCGCATGTGGTTCACACCGGTGACGACGACCTGGTCGCCCTCGGCGAAGAAGGTGTCGGGACGCATCCCGACCTCTGCGAACAGGCTCCGCGCGCGGGCCATGAACGCCTTCACGGCCGGGAGGCCGCGCTCGACGCCGCCGAGGTCGTGGTCGCTCATCCCGTCCGGGTGGACCCACTCGATGTCGGGGTGGAAGAACGCGAGCGCGGCGTCGAGGTCACCGCGCCGGAACGCGTCGTAGGAGGCGGAGATCAGGGCGATGTTGTCGTGGCCGGTCATCGGTGCTCCTGGACGAGGTCGGAGGCGTGGAGGTCGGGGCCAGGGTCCTGAGCGGCGGGGTCGGGGGCCTGACGGACGAGGTCGGGGGCGTGGTGGGCGAGGGTGCGGGCGACGCCGGCGCGCCAGCCGACCTCGCAGCGGCCGATCAGCTCCAGCCGCCTGGTGTGGTCGAACACGGCCGTCTCGCGGGACAGGTCGCCCGGGTCGAGCTTCGGCTCGATCCCGGTCAGGGCGCCCATGTGGCGCAGCAGGTCGGTGATGCCGACCTCCTCGTCGCCGCCCCAGTTCACGACGGTCGCGGGCACGGACGCGACGTCCCACAGCAGCGGCGTCTGCCGGACGACGTCGTCGGTGTGCAGCAGGTTGCAGAGATTCTGGCCCTCGCGCGGCACCGCGCAGGGCAGCCCGCCGGCCATCCGGCGGAACAGGATCATCGGCAGCCCGCCGTGCCCGTGCGGGCCGTAGGCGACGTTCAGCCGCGCGATCGTGGTGGGCAGGCCGAGCGCGGCGGCGAGCCCGCGCACCAGGCCCTCGGTCGAGATCTTCGCGATCGGGTAGGTCGGCAGCCAGGGCGCCTGCCCGCCGAGCGGGTCGGTCTCCCGGTACCGGTGGGTCCGGTCGGCGCGGTTGTAGACGACGCCGCTGGAGACGTAGAGGAACGCCTCCGCGCCCGCGCAGTGCCGCATGAGCCGCGCGGTCCCGGTCGTGTTGATCCGGACGGTGTCGTCGAAGTCGGTCCCGTCGCCGCGGTGCACGGCCGAGTGCAGGACGTGGGTGAAGTCGCGGGGCAGGTCGTCCAGCGGGGCGTCGTCGCCCATGTCCCAGACGTGGGTGCGGATGCCGAGTTCGGCCAGGGCCTTGCGGGCGTCCCGGTCGGCGAACCGGCCGAGGCACCAGACCTCGTTGCCCGCCGCGAGGGCCTCGGCGACCGGGCGGGCCACCTGGCCCGTCCCGCCGGTGATCAGGATCTTCTTGCCGTGGATCACGTGTCGTCCCGTCTGTGGGTGGGTCGGGCGGTTCAGGCGCCGAGCGCGTCGCGCAGCTCGGCGCGCAGGGTGGCCTGGAACGTCCGGACGTGCTCGGGGCTCATCAGCGTGTAGTGCTCGCCGTCCACCTCGATGAAGCGGTTCTCCGATCGGGTGAAGTCGTCCCACGCGCGGAGCTGGTCGTTGAGCCAGTCGGCCTTGGTGCCCTTCAGCGGCGTGCAGTAGAAGACGCGGACGTTCTCGACCGTCCCGGACGGCTCGTAGTCGCGGCCGAGGTGGACCATGTTCTGCGCGAGCGCGACCCACGCGGCGAACCGCTCGACGTTCAGGTCCAGCTCGCGCAGCCGCTGCTTGGGCGCGTTGTCCACCAGGTAGGCGAGCTGCTCGTCCTCGGGCAGGCCGCGCAGCCGGTCGGCCAGCGCGGGGACGTCGGCCGCGTCGACCAGCTCCAGGAACAGCGCGAGGTTGAGCGCGCCGTCGGTGAAGGTGATCTCGTGCATCCGCCCGGCGATGTGCGGCGGCAGGTTGAATACGCCGACGAACGCGACCTTCTGCCCCATCGCCTCCAGCCGCTTGGCGATCTCGAACGCGACCGCGCCGCCGTAGGAGTACCCGGCGACCGCGTACGGCCCGAGCGGCTGGACGCGGCGGATGGCGTCCACGTACGTGTCGACCATCTCGGCGAACGTGCCGAAGTGCGCCTCGCCCTCGCCGAACCCGCGCGCCCGCAGCGCGTAGAACGGCCGCTCGTTGGTGAAGTACTTGGCCAGGTTGATGAACACGAGCACCTCGCCGAGCCCCGGGTGCACGCAGAACAGCGGCGTGCCGTCGCCGGTGAGCTGGAGTGGCACGAGGGGGTCGTACTCGGCCCGCGTCCCGCCCGCGATCCGCCTGGTCAGCGCCCGGACGGTCGGCGCCTGGAGGATCGTGGACATCGGCAGGTCGTCCACGCCGAAGGCCCGCTGCACCTCGACCTTGAGGCGCAGGACGTCGAGCGAGGTGCCGCCGAGGTCGAAGAAGCTCGTCGTCACCGACACCGCATCGACGTCGAGGACGCGCGCGTAGATCCCGGCGAGCCGCCGCTCGTCCTCGGTCTCTGGCTCGGCGAACTCGCCCAGGTAGCGGGCCGCCAGCTCGTCGGTCCGCCGGACGGCCGCGGCGAGCCGGCCGCGCTCGACGTCCTCGCGCAGCCGTGTCCGCTGGATCTTGTTGAGGTTGGAGCGCGGGATGGCCTCCTCGTCCACCGGCAGGATCACCGCGGGACGGAATCCCCAGTGCATGACGGTGGAGTTCCGGATCGCGACGATCGTCCGGTACAGCTCGGCGTCGTCGAACGCGGCGGCGCCGTCCGGGGCGAACGCGACCGCGAGCTGCTCGGTGTCCGCACCGCCCGGACGCGTCGGGAACGCCGCGACGCTCCCCGCGCGGACGCCGTCGAGGTCGGCGAGCACGGTCTCCAGGTCGTGGCTGTAGTAGTTGACGCCGTTGACGATGACGCTGTCCTTGCTGCGTCCGACCAGCACGAGCGCGCCGTCCGCGTCGATCGTGCCGAGGTCGCCCGTCCGGAACCAGCCGTCGGCGGTGAAGGCGTCCGCGGTGGCCTGCGGGTTGCCGAAGTAGCCGCCGGTGACCATCGGGCCGCGCAGCTGCACCTCGCCCGCCGCCTCGGACCGGCGGGCCGGGTCGGTGGTCGCGGCGAGCACCTGGCCGTCCGGCCCGGCGATGCGGATCTCCAGCCCGCGGACCGGCCGCCCGAGCGCGGGGAACTCCGCGTCGTCGGCGCGCGCGTCGAAGGCGGTGTTGAAGACGCTGCCCGCGCAGGTCTCGGTCATCCCGAACGCCGGGACGACGACGTCCCCGCGCAGCCCGTACGGCGCGGCCAGCTCCAGGAACCGCCGGACGGTCGCGGTCACCGTCGCCTCGCCGCCCGAGATGACGTGCCGGACGCGCGCCAGGTCGAACCGCTCGGCGCCGGGCGGCAGGTCCGCGAGGGCCCGCGCGAGCTGCCCGAACAGGAAGTTCGGCGTGAACGTCACGGTCACGCCGTGGGCGGAGACCAGGCGCAGGAACTCCAGCGGGTCCGCCAGCACGGTCTGCGGCGTCGCGATGACCTGGTCCGCCCCGGCGGTCATCGGCAGCAGGTGCGCCTCGATCGCCGCGATGTGGTCGGCGGAGATCCAGTTCAGGAAGACGTCGTGCCGGTCCACGCCGAGCGCCCCGGCCTTGCCCGCCTGTGCGGCCAGCAGGTTCGCGTGCGTGAGCCGCACCGCCTTCGGCAGCCCGGTCGAGCCGGACGTCAGCATCAGCAGGGCCAGGTCGTCCGGCTGCGGCAGGTGGATCTCGCCGCGCCGACCGAGGTCGGACTCGGCCAGCTCCTCGATCGCGGCGGCCCGCAGCCCGGGCACGTCGGGCAGGTCGGCGAGGGCCGCCTTCGGCGCGATCACCAGCGGCTCGCCGAGCAGGACGGCCAGGTGCTCCAGTTGCGCCCGCCACCGGGACGCGTCGGCGGGCGGCACGATCGGGGCGGGCACGAAACCGCCGAGGACGCAGCCCCAGAACGCGGGCAGGAACGTTCCGGGGTCGTCGGCGACGATCAGCACGCGGTCGCCGGGCAGCCGGCCGTAGCCGCGCAGCCCGCACAGGACGCGTTTGGCGCATTCGGAGAGTTCGGCATACGGCAGGTGCGGTCCGTCGACGAACGTGATGCCGCGCCGGTCGTGCGCGGCCACCGCGAGCAGTTGCGGAAGGGTCGTGAAGT
The DNA here is from genome assembly GCF_042652125.1 of Actinomadura gamaensis. Taxonomy (NCBI): domain Bacteria; kingdom Bacillati; phylum Actinomycetota; class Actinomycetes; order Streptosporangiales; family Thermomonosporaceae; genus Actinomadura; species Actinomadura gamaensis. The sequence continues at coordinate 183,753 of NZ_JBHSIT010000004.1, forward strand.
TCGGTGTCGGTTCCACTGGGACTTGCCTCCAGGCATAGGGCGCGCATTGCCGCGGACGGCCGCGGGACGACCGCGGGAGGCCGCGGGACGACCGAGGGACGGCCGCGGGACCGGGGCGCGCGTTGTCTCGGAAAGAGGAGGGAAACCGGGATCCGGAGGATGGCGGCGCCGGGGCCTGAAATCCCCGGAAGTGCCTGGTCAGACGACCTGGAACTGCGCCATCATCCCCATCGAGGCGTGGTCGATCAGGTGGCAGTGGTAGACGAACGTGCCGCGGTGGTCGGCGAAGGTGGCCTGCACCCGGACGGTCTCGCCGGGATGCACGGTCACGGTGTCCCGCCAGCCCTGCTCGGCCGCGGGAGGCGGGGTCCCATTGCGGTCGAGGACCTTGAAGTGCACCAAGTGCATGTGGAAGTTGTGCGGCAGCCCGTACTGGGTGTCGGCGTTGTAGATCTCCCAGATCTCGGTCGCGCCGAGCGGGACGGTCTGGTCGATCCGGTCGCCGTCGTAGGTCTTGCCGTCGATCACCATCGTGCCGCTCGGCGGATCGAACGGGCCGAGCTGGATGCGGCGGGTGTTGGTCGCCGCGGGCAGCGACGGCGCGTCCGCGAGCTCGTCCGGGACGTCGCTGCTATCCGACGCGGTGCCGACGACGTCGAAGCGCAGGATCTGCTTCTGCGCGTCGCCCTCGTTCGGGAACGGCATCGAGTTGGTCAGCATGATCTGGTCGCCGACCCGGTAGCGCGAGAAGTCGATGACGACGTCGTAGCGCTCGCCCGGCCACAGCTCGAAGGACGTCACGTCGTCCGGGGCGGGCAGCAGGCTCTGGTCCGCGCCGATCATCGTGAGGGTCGAGCCGTCCGCGAGGCCGAGCCCGAACGGCCGCAGGTTGGACGCGTTGAGGAACCGGAACCGGTACTTGCGCGCCTGCACCGGGAAGCGCGGCTGGTTGCGTCCGTTGGCGAGGATCGTGAGCCGGTTCGCGAAGTCGTCCATGACCCAGTTGAGGGTGCCGTCGTCGGCCATCCGCACGTCCCGCAGCATGATCGGGACGTCGTACGCGCCGCGCGGGAGGTTGAGCGCCTGCTCGTCCGGGCTGGAGATCAGGTAGAACCCGGCGAGGCCCTTGAACAGGTTCTCCGCCTCCACGTGGTGCGCGTGGTCGTGGTACCAGAGCGTCGCCGCGAACTGGTCGTTCGGGTAGTGGTAGGTCTTGCTGCCGCCGGGGGCGATGACGTCCATGGGGTGGCCGTCGTCCGCGGCGGCGACGTGCCCGCCGTGCAGGTGCGTGGAGATGGGACGGTCCAGCCGGTTCGTCTGGCGGACGACGACCTGGCGTCCCTGCCAGGCCCGGATGGTCGGGCCGGTGAACGTGCCGTTGTAGCCGAAGATCCCGCTGCTCACGCCGGGGACGAGCTCCTCGACGCCGGGCTTGACGGTGATGTCGTAGTAGTCGGTGGTCGAGGTGGACGTGGTGGGCCGCAGCACGCCCGGCACGGGCATCTGCACGGTGAACGGCGCGGTGGTGAGCCGGCTGCCCGCCCGCAGGAGGCCCCCGGTGTGGCCGGCGTGCCCGGCCATGGACCCGGTCGCCTGCGCCGTGTGCGCGTTGTAGAGGACGACGGTGGCGGCCGTGGCCGCTCCGCCGAGGACGAACTGCCGTCGCGTGACCATGCGTTGAGCTCTCGCTTTCCGTCGAGGGCCGTCAGAGGGAACGCAGCGGGGAAGGGGCCGCCGCGGCCGGGAGGGGCGCGGCGGACAAGGGCGCCGCGGGCCGGGTTCGCGGCGGGGAGGATGCCGCGGCCGGGAGGGGACGCGGGGGCGGTGGCCCCCTCCCGGCCGGGCGGGTCGGGTGGCCGGGAGGGGGAGCGCGGGGCGGGGCTCCCCCTCCGGGCCACGGTGGGGTCGGTGGTCTCGGTCAGGTGGACGGGGCGCCAGCCTCGGGGGCGGCCTCGGCCGGGGCGGGGGCACCGTCCGGGCCGGGCGCGCCCTGCGGCGGACGGCCCGGGATGACCGTCGCCGACAGCAGCAGCACCAGGACGGCGATGCACGCGCCCGCGACGAGCGCGCCGGAGTAGCCGCTGGTCAGCGCCTCCGGCAGGGGGTGGCCGTCCTTCGCCGAGCTCTTGATCAGCTCGGTCACGACCGGCGTGAGGATCGCGATGCCGAGCGTCGCGCCCACCTGCTGCGAGGTGTTCAGGACGCCGGACGCGACGCCCGCCAGGTGCGGCGGGGCCATGGACGTCGCGGCGATCGTGGCGGCCACGAACACCATGCCCATGCCGATCCCGGCCAGCAGCGACGGGCCGAGGATCTGCGCCCAGAAGCCGCCGTCCGCGGAGATGCCGCCGAACCAGGCCATGCCGGCCGCGGCGATCACCGAGCCGATGCCGACCGCCGCGCGGGGGCCGCCGCGGCCCACGACCGGCGGCGCGAGCTGGGTGCCGATGATGATCGCGATGCAGATCGGGAGCTGCGCGACCGCGGAGCGGATCGGCGACCAGTGGTGGACCTGCTGCATGTACAGCGTCAGGAACACCATGCCGGGGACGAGCGCCATCGTCATCAGCCCCATGCCGACGTTCCCGCCGGTGAGCGGGCGCAGCCGGAACAGGCTCGGCGGCACCAGCGGCGCGGACACCCGGTTCTCCACGACGACGAACGCGATCAGCAGCAGCACGCCGGCCACCAGGGTCGCCACCGTGGACGTCGAGCCCCAGCCCTTGTCGGGCGCGGTGACGAGGCCGTACACGACCAGGCCGAGGCCGAGCGTGGAGGCGATCGCGCCCACGACGTCGAAGTTCGCGTTCCGGTCGCCGACGCGTCCGCCGGGGAGCAGGCCGGGGGTGAGCGCGAGGCAGACGGCGCCGATCGGCACGTTGATCCAGAAGATCGCGCGCCAGCTGATCCAGTCGGTGAGCGCGCCGCCGAGGACGGTCCCGGAGACGCTGCCGAGCCCGGCGAGCGCGCCCCAGATGCCGAGCGCCTTGAACCGCTCCTGCGGCTCGGTGTACAGGCGCATGACCAGGGCGAGCGCGGCGGGCGCGACCACGGCGGCGCCGAAGCCCTGGACGCCGCGCGAGACGATCAGCCAGGCCGAGTTCTGCGCCAGCCCGCAGGACGCGGACCCGAGCACGAAGATCAGCAGGCCCCACGCGAACATCGCGCGGTGCCCGACGTGGTCGGCGACCCGCCCGCCCAGCAGCAGGAACCCACCGAAGATGAGGGTGTAGGCCGAGACCACCCAGGACAGGTTCTCGGGCGAGAAGTGCAGGCCCCGCTGGATCGACGGCATCGCGATGGTCACGATGGCCGCGTCCAGGATGAGGATGAACTGCGTCACCGCGAGCACGGCGAAACCGGGCCCGCGCCTCGCCGCGACGGGTTGTGCGGACACGAGGGATACCTCCGGGTAGTTCGGGGTGAGGCCCGTTCCACCGCGTTCTGTGGACGAGCTGTCCCCGAAGCTACGAAGGTCGCTTGTTCACGCCTTGTCCCCGCGTTGTCCCCGTCGAGACCAAGACCCCGAGACAGCGTCCCGGGGTCTTGGTCTCAAGAGCGTGACCAGGTCATTCGCGCTGCGCGGCGAGCCTGGCGATCACGTCCACGCCGCCCTCGCCGAGCGGCCAGTAGACGTGGTCGGCGCCGAGCTGCGCCAGCCGCTCGACGTCCGAGGCGACCTGCTCGACCGATCCGGTGAGCGGCATCCGGTCCGGTCCTCCGTCGGCCTCGGTCACCGGCCCGTTCGCCTGGACGACCAGCGGCGTGTCCGCCGGGTCGACCCCGGCCTCCTTCGCCGCGCGGCCGTACAGCGCGACGATCTCGCGGAGGTCGTCCCACGCGTACAGGGACAGCGTGAGCCCCGCGCGCAGCCGCGCGGCCCGCGCGACCGCCCGCGCGCTGACCGCCCCGATGACGACCGGCACGTCCCGGACGGGCTTGGGCCCGATCTGCGACTCGGGGATGCGGTAGTGCCGTCCCTCGAACCGGACGGGGTCGGGGCCCCACACCGCGCGCATCGCGTTGACGTGCTCCTCGAAGCCCGCTCCGCGCCGTCCGAGCGGGACGCCGGCGGCCTCGAACTCCTCGGCCATCCAGCCCTGCCCGAGCCCGACCAGCATCCGCCCGCCGGACAGCCGGTCGATCGTCGCGACCCGCCGCGCGAGCACGATCGGCGGCTGGAACAGCGCCGCGATCACGCTGGTGCCGAGCAGCACCCGTTCCGTCCGCGCCGCGACGAACGACAGCACCTCCAGGGGGTCGTACACGGTCGCCCACTCGCCGGGCGGGTCGGCGGGCGGCATGACCCCGCCGTACGACACCGGGCCCGGCGGACGCAGCAGCCGGTCCTGCACCCACACCGAGCCGAGCCCGGCCCGCTCGGCCCCGGCCGCGACCCGGACGATCTCCTCGGGCGACGCGGCCGCGCCGCTCGCCGGAAGGAGCACACCGAACCTCACCATCGCGGAGGTCTCCTCTCAAGGGGGGACCCTGGGAGTGCCCTCACGCACCGTTCCGCAAACCGTGCAGCGAGCGATCACGACAAAGGTTGAAAAATTTCGTCAACTCCTGCGGAGAACCGCGCCGGGGACCGCTACGCGCGGTGGCGGGGAACCGTCCGGAACCCCCGTGGTCACGGGGATTTCTGAAGTTCGGGGGTGTTGCCGGAGAGTGATTGTTGCTATGTGTGGGGGGTCGTTGCTTTCTGACGCTGCTCTAGGGGTGCGCGGTGGTGGCTGGCGGGTCGGCTGGGGTGCGGGGGCTGCGGGCTCGCGAGCAGGCACTGGAGCTGGCCCGGCGGTCCCGGGAGGCGTGGGAGCGGGCCCGGCGGTGGCAGGCCGCGGCGGAGGCCGAGCGGAAGGTCGCGGCGACGCTGCTGACGCTCACCGCGGACGGGTGGCGCTTGCTGGTTGACCGGCGCTGGCCGGGGACGGCGTCCGCGAACGTGGACATGATCCTGGTCGGACGCGGCGGCGTGTTCGTCGTGGACGTCAAGAACTGGCGGGACGCGCCGTCCGTGCAGGACGGGCGGCTCAGCGCGGGCGGTCGCTCGCGGGACGACGAGGTCGCCAAGATGCTGGCGATGGCCCGCGCGGTCGAGGAGCGGACGGCGGCGCTCGGCATGTCGCCCGTCGCCGTCCAGCCGGTGATGGTGTTCGCCGGGCGGCGGCTCGACGTGACGCTCGGACGCGTCCGGCTACTGGGGCAGGAGGACGTCCTCAACGTGCTGCTCGCCGCGCCGAAGCGGCTGAACGCGCCGATGGTGAAGGCCGTCGCGGCGTACCTGGAGGAGGGCTTTCCCGCCTACGAGACCAACGTGCTGCCCGAACGTCCGAGCGGCGACGAGGGCGAGGCGTCGTCGCTGTTCGACGTCGAGGAGGTCGAGAAGGCGGCGCTCGAATCCGTCCTGCACGGGCCGATCGAGCAGTGGATGACGTTCCTGCATCCCGACCAGGTAGCGGTCGCGCGCCGCGACTGGAGCGGCCCGGCGCGCATCAGCGGACCGGCCGGGACGGGCAAGACGGTCGTCGGCCTGCACCGCGCCGCGCACATCGCGACGCGCACGACCGGGCCGATCATGTACGTCACGTACGTGAACAACCTGCCGCGCGTGCAGGGGCACCTGTTCCAGCGGATGGCCTCCCACCTGGCGGACCGGGTCGAGTTCACCAGCCTGCACGGCTGGGCGCAGCGCTTCCTCGCCGACCGCGGCATCCCCGTCAACCTGGACGGACGCGCCGCCGAGGACTCGTTCTCGCGCGCCTGGCTCCAGGTCGGCCGCGGCAGCGCGCTCGCCGAGATCGACCCGCTGCCGCACTACTGGGAGCAGGAGATCGCGCACGTCATCAAGGGCCGCGGCATCGCCTCCCTCGACGAGTACCGGACGGTCAACCGCTACGGCCGCCGCACCGCGCTCCAGGCCGCGCACCGCGAGGCGGTCTGGCTCCTCTACGAGGAGTACGAGATGCTCCGGAAGAAGCGCGGCGTCCACGATTTCAACGACGTCCTGCTGGCGGCGCTGGACGAGGTCCGCGAGCGTCCGGCCGACCCGCCGTACGCCGCCGTGATCGTGGACGAGGTGCAGGACCTCACGCTGACCGGCGTCAGGCTGCTGCACGCGCTCGCCGGCGACGGTCCCAACGGGCTGCTGCTGATCGGCGACGGCCAGCAGGCCGTCTACCCCGGCGGCTTCCGGCTCGGCGAGGCCGGTGTCGGCATCAAGGGACGCGGCGCCGTGCTGCGCATCAACTACCGCAACGCCGCGCCGATCCTGGACGAGGCGCTCCGGCTCGTCTCGGACGACCCGTTCGACGACCTCGACGGCCCCACCCCGAACGGCCGCCGCACCGTCGAGACGACCTACCACGAGGGGCACGTCGTCCACGCTGCGGCGAGGTCCGAGTCCGACCACGACGCCCAACTGGTCGCGGCCCTCACCGCCCTGGCCGCCGAGGACGAGTCCGCCCTCGCGAGCACCGCCGTCCTCTGCCGCTCGCGCAACGACGTCGAGCACTACCACCGGCTGCTCACCCGCGCGGGGCTGCCCGTCCTGCGCCTGGACAACTACGACGGCCGCCCGACCGGCGCGCTGAAGATCGGCACCTACCTGCGCGCTAAGGGGCTGGAGTTCAAGAACGTCTACCTGCCCGCCTTCACCACGCGCGCGACCATCCCCGGCGGCGACTCCACCGCCGCCGAGCGCGCCGCGCTGACCCGCCGCCAGTCCTTCGTGGCCATGACGCGCGCCCGCGACCTGCTCTGGCTGGGCACCATCACGCCGCCTGCCTGACCTGGCAGGACGGATTACTCAGGGTTTGCGGGCGACGGCCGCGTACATGCCGGCTTCGGCCGGGGTGGCGGACTCGGTGTCGGCGTCCGGACGCCACTCGGCGGTGTAGACGAGGCCGGGTTCGAGCATCTCGGTGCCGTCGAAGAAGCGGGCGATGCCGGCCGCGGTGCGGGTGTGCAGGGACGCCGAGGAGTGCCGGTCGTAGACCTGCTCGGCCTCCTCCGCGACGGCCGGGTCGGGGTCGGACGTGCCGTGCGAGATGACCAGGTGGCTGCCCGGAGCGGCCGGGGCCATGAGCCGGGAGACGATGCCGTGCGGGTCGTCGGCGTCCGGGAAGAAGTGCAGGACGGCGAGGAGCAGCACGGCGACGGGACGGTCGAAGTCGATCAGCTTCGCGACGTCCGGATGGTTCAGGATCGCCTCGGGCTCGTGCAGGTCGCCCTGGACGAGCGCGACGTTGCCGGTGCCGGTGAGCAGCGCGCGGCCGTGGACGGCCACGATCGGGTCGTTGTCCACGTAGACGACGCGGGCGTCGGGGTTGTGGCGCTGCGCGACCTCGTGCACGTTCTGCTGGGTCGGCAGGCCGGTGCCGATGTCGATGAACTGGTCGATCCCGGCGTCCCGGACGAGGTGGGTCACCGCGCGGATCAGGAAGGCGCGGTTGTGGCGGCACGCGGAGAGCGTCTCGGGCGCGGTCGCCAGGAAGGCCTCCGCCGCGGCGCGGTCGGCGGCGTAGTTGTCCTTGCCGCCGAGGAAGTAGTCGTAGATGCGCGCGGGGCTCGGCACCGAGGTGTCGATCCCGGTCGGCGCCCACTCTGCGGTCATCGCGTCTCCCACCTGACGGCTACGGGATGATCATAAGCCTCTGCGTCATCCATGGCGCTTGTTCGCGCTTGTTCGCTATGAGCGGTTCATTGCGCTTGTTCGCTATGAGCTGTGCCGTGCCCCTTGAACGGACGCGCCGTCCGGGTGATAGCACGGTGGTATGAGGCTTCTGGTTCTTGGTGGGACGGAATTCGTCGGACGGGCGGTCGTCGAGGAAGGCGTCGCCCGGGGATGGAAGGTCACGGTCTTCAACCGCGGGACGCACGAGGCGCCGGACGGCGTGACGGCGCTTCGCGGCGACCGCGGCGCGCCGGACGGTCTGGAGGCGCTGCGGCACGGCGAGTGGGACGTCGTCGTGGACACCTGGTCGTGGGCCCCGACGGCCGTGCGGGACGCGGCCGAGCTGCTCGCGCCGCGCGCCGCGTCGTACGTGTACGTGTCGAGCCGGTCGGTCTACGAGTACCCGGTGCCGGTCGGGGCGGACGAGTCCGCGCCGCTGGTCGAGGGCTCGCCGGACGACGCCGAGTACCGCGACCGCATCGCCGACTACGCGCGGGTGAAGGCCGGCGGCGAGCTGGCGGCGGTCCGGGCGTTCGGCGACCGCGCGCTGCTCGCGCGCGCCGGGCTGATCCTCGGCCCGTACGAGAACATCGGGCGGCTGCCCTGGTGGCTGAACCGGATCGCGCGCGGCGGCGACGTGCTCGCGCCCGGCCCGGCGGAGCTGAAGTTGCAGTTCATCGACGCCCGGGACCTGGCGATCTGGATGCTGGACGCGGCGGCCCGGCAGGTCGGCGGGGCGTTCAACGTGACCAGCCCGGTCGGCCACACGACGATGCGCGGGCTGCTGGAGGCGTGCGTCCGGGTGACCGGCTCGTCGGCGCGGCTCCGCTGGGCCGAGCCGGACCCGATCCTCGCGGCGGGCGTCCAGCCCTGGCAGGATCTGCCGGTCTGGGTGCCGCCGGGCGAGCTGTACGAGTTCCTGCACCGGACGAACGTGGACAAGGCGCTCGGCGAGGGGCTGCGGTGCCGTCCGGTCGAGGAGACCGTCGCCGACACGTGGGCGTGGCTGCGCTCGATCCCCGGGGACGCGCCGCAGCGGGCGGACCGTCCGGCGGTCGGCCTGGACCCGAAGGTCGAGGAGTCCCTGCTCAGCGGGGGCGCTTGAAGAGGTACGCGCCGTCCCGGAGCGCCGTCAGGACGGCGTCGGCGGTCCGGACCGCGCTGAGCCCGGACGAGTCGAGGACGTACTCGTCGTAGCCGCCGTCCAGCGCGGCGAACTGGGCGTGCAGGTCCGCCACGGGGCCCGGATCGGTGAGGTGCCGGTCCGGGTCCCGCGCGGTGGCACGGGCGAGGGTCGTCCCGGCGTCCGGACGCAGGATCACGTAGTGGAACGGGCGTCCGCGCTCCTCGAACGGATGCAGGAACCACGGCCCCACCACGCCGTCGCAGATCACCGTGTAGCCGCCCGCCGCGTAGCCGAAGGCCGCGCCGGCGATGACGTCCATGACGGTCTCGTTCTGGGCCTGCGACTCGGGCAGGTACGGCGGGATCGCGCCGCGTCTGATGTAGGCCCAGAAATCGTCGGTGTGCAGGTGGACGCTGCGCTCGAAACGCTCGGCGAGCAGCCCGGCGACGGTCGACTTCCCCGCGCCCGGCGGCCCGCCGATGATGATCACGTTCTCCACCCGGCTCATGGTCGCAGACCGGCGAGCTTGTCCGGGTTCACCTGGAAGCGAAGGTTCTGGATGCGGCCGTCGAGCAGGTCGTAGGTGACGACGCCGATCGGCTGCCCGCCGAGGACCGCCATCACCGCGAGCTCGCCGTTCACCGTCACGGCCTCCAGCGCGACGCCCGCCGTGACGGGCTTGGCGAGCGTGCCGAGCAGCCAGCGCGCGACGTGGTCCGGCCCGTGCAGCGGACGGCGCGCCGCGGTGACCTTGCCGCCGCCGTCCGACCAGGCGGTCACGTCCGGGGCGAGCAGCTCCATGACGGCGTTGATGTCGCCGCCGGACGCCGCCGCCATGAACCGCTCGGTCAGCTCGCGGCGGCGCTCCGGATCGTCGTCGAACCGGGGCCGCCGCGCCTGGACGTGCTGCCGGGCGCGATGCGCGACCTGCCGCACGGACGCCTCGGGCCGGTCGACGAACCCGGCGATCTCCCCGTAGGAGAAGCCGAACACCTCGCGCAGGACGAACACCGCGCGCTCGATCGGCGCCAGCGTCTCCAGGACGACCAGCATCGCGGTCGAGACGGTGTCGGCCATCTCGGTCTCCTCGGCGGCGCGGTCCGGCTCGGTCAGCAGCGGTTCGGGAAGCCACGGCCCCACGTAGGACTCGCGGGTCGCGCGGGCGGACGTCAGCCGGTTGAGCGCGAGGTTGGTGACCGTCCGCACGAGGTAGGCGCGCGGGTGGGCGACGTCCGAACGGTCCGCCTTGTTCCAGGCGAGCCAGGCGTCCTGGAGGACGTCTTCGGCGTCGGCGACGCTGCCGAGCAGCTGGTAGGCGGTCCCGAACAGCAGCCGCCGGTGCGCCGTGAACGGATCGTCCGACTTCTTCGTGCTCGTCATCGGGTTCGCCACCTTCGCTCAGCGGGTGGTGCGGCCACCCTTGGAAAGGTACGGGTACACATTGAAGCGCTTGCTCATGCGGAAGAGCGGGATCGGGCTGCTGCTCACGGCGTCCTTGTAGCGGACGGCCGCGCGCCCGGTGAGGACGAACCGGCGCGGCGTGTCGTCGCTGCGCACGAACTGGATGACCGCGTCGCGGCGTCCGAGGCTGACGGGCTGGTGGAAGTACCCGAAGCGGAACGGCTTGAGGGGCCGTCCGCGCAGCAGCCGGACGATGTTGTCCGCCGCGTGCGCGCCGGTCGGGATGCCGCTCTGGCACGTGCCGTGCACCTCGCCCCACGCCTGCCGGACGGCGGCGGCGTCACCGATCGCGAACACGTCCGGGTGCGTCGTGGAGCGGAGGTTCTCGTCCACCACGACGCGTCCGGCCCGGTCGGTGCCGATGCCCGCGGCGGTGGCGAGATCGGGGACGCGCACTCCCGCCGTCCACAGAGTCGCGTTCGACTGGACGAAGGTGCCGTCCGCGAGTTCCACGCCGTCCGGCAGGACCTTCGCGACGCCCTCCCCGGCCCGGACGGTCACGCCGAGCCGCTCGAACGCCTTCGCCAGGTACGCGCGTCCGCGCTCGCCCATCATCGCGCCCGGCTCACCCCTGCTGACCAGCGTGACCGCGAGGTCGGGACGGCTCTCCGCGATCTCGGCCGCGGCCTCGATCCCGGTCAGCCCGCCCCCGCAGACCGTCACGGTCCGGACGCCGGGCTCGGCGAGCCGCGCGGCGAACCGCTGCGGCTCGTCCAGGGTGAACGCGTGGTCGTCCGCGCCGGGGACGAGCGTCGTGTCGGCGCGGCTGCCCAGCGCGAAGACGAGCACGTCGTAGTGCAGCTCGTCCGCGCCGTCGATGGTGACGCAGCGGCGCGCGGCGTCGATCCCGGTGACGCGCCCCTGCCGGAAGGCGACGCCCGAGCCGTCCAGGATGTCGGGGATACGGTGGACGGTCAGCTCCTGCCCGGCCGCGGTCTGGTGCGTGCGGAGACGCTCCACGAACCGGTCGGACGGGTTGACCAGCGTGACGGCGACGTCCCGGTCGCGGCGAGTGCGGTGGGCGATCCGGACGGCGCACATCATCCCGGTGTAGCCAGCGCCCACGACGACGATGTTCCCGCGCATCTTCCTCATCTCCCTGAGGACGTTCCTGTTGGACGCCCATGGGACAAGCGACCCGCCCAGCCCGTGACAGACCCCAATGTGATGCGCGTCACTTTCACGGATCGCCCCCAGCCCTGTCACACTCTGGACGTCGCTCGCCCTGGCCAAGTCCCTCGGCGCCCTCGGCCTGCTCGCCGGCCTGGCCGTCCCCGCCCTCGGCCGAGCCGCCGCGGTAGCCCTGATCCTGTACTTCCTCGGCGCGGTAGCCACCGTCCTCCGAGCCCGCTCCTACAAAACCGTCCCCTTCCCCCTCCTCTACCTGACCCCAGTAGTTGCCACCCTCCTCACCAGCACCACCCCCTGACCGGCATTTCACTCCCTTTCGGGCACACCGTCAGGGGACGGCCAGCACGTCAAGGCTTGTTGATCAGCGCCTCGTGATGGTTGACCCGCGCGCTCGACTCGGCCGCCTGCTCGATCATGACGCGCTGCCACTTGAGGTCCATCCGGACGGCCTCCCTCTCACGCGGGCCGGTGGACAGTTGGACATACGCCTCGTCCACCACCTCAACGATCACCGTCTCGCGGGACCGGACCAGCTCCATGACCGCGTCGTGGACGCGGCGGTTGGTGTGAGTTTGGCTGGCCTGCGGATTTCGATACTGGCTGAATCTGCGGCGCAGATTCGCGGTCTGACCGATGTAGGAGCGGTTTCCGCCGAGCGTGCGGATCCGATACACCCCGCCCGCTTCCGGCAGCTCAGGGAACCTGGGCTTCGGGTCGTCCTCCCGATGCTCGACCGGGCCGACGGTCCTCCAGATCCACGTCAGTAAGACCTCTTCGACGTCCATGGAGGGCGATGCTAGGAGGGCCGTGACGGAGTCGTCCGGACACGTTGGGACGAGTGACCTAGATCACGGAACCGTTGTTTAACCTTTTGCTTAAGTGTCGCGTCTTACGCTTCGTCCACCAAGGAACAGGAGATGTTGATGCGTCACAAGCTCATCCTCGCCACCGGTGTCGTCGCGGCCGCCGGGGCGGTCACGCTGGCGTCGGCCGGGACGGCGTCCGCCAAGGCCAGCTTCGACCTGACGGCCAACCACAAGACGGTGCACCGGCACGGCGCGGTCGACTTCCGGCTCGCGGCGGCCACCGACTCGGCCCACGAGCGCCTCACCGGCGGGCGGTTCTGCCTGCAGCAGCAGGTCAAGAAGACGGCCAAGTTCAAGACCGTCAAGTGCACGACGCTAAGCCACTGGGACCGCAAGGCCAAGGCGGAGGTCTACACCGTCGCCTACCACTTCGGCACCCAGCCGAAGGGCGCCTACGCCTTCCGTGGCACGGTCCAGTTCCAGCACCACCACAAGTGGGGCAAGGCGTACGCGACCAACTCGGTCGTGGTTCGCGTCAAGTAGCCGGCTGAACGGTCGCTGACGCGCCGGCAGGGGAGCGCCCCTCCACCGGGCGTCGGCAAAGCTGATCGGGAACGGCCCCGGCGGGATGATTCCGCCGGGGCCGTTTCCGTTTTCCGGTGCGAAGGACGAGTGGGTCGGGAGAATGGGATGCACCTCCTTGACGAGGCCGTGCGCCTCGCTTCGTGGGGTGATCAGAGGCTGCGGGCGGTGATGTCGCCGTTGTTGGTGTTGGCCTGGATCTCGAGGCCGGCCGTGCCGTCGTTCTTCAGGGCGTTGCCGATGCGGCCGCGGCCGGTGTGCGCGTCCAGCGAGGCCGAGACCCCGGCCGCCGCGGCGATCGAGATGTCACCGGACTGCGTGCGGAGCGCGACCGCACCGGCGTGCGCCTCCGCGACGCGGATGTCGCCGCGGTCGGTGCTGATGTCGGCGGGACCGTTGAGCCGTCCGACCTCGACGTCCCCGTCGGTCGCGGTGAGGCGGAGCCCGTCGGCCTGCTCCACGTCGATCTTGCGGTAGGCGCCCTCGAAGGCGACCTCGCCGAGGGGTCCGGTCGTCTGGAACTCGGCGCTCGCCGACTTGCCCTCGACCCGCGACCCGGCGGGCAGCTGGACGGTGACCTGGAGCGCGCCGGACGACCCGAAGTACTGGTTCCTGACTTCGGCCTCGACGCGCAGGACGCCGTCCCGGTACTCGACGGTGGTCTGCTCGGCGGCCTTGACGTCGCGGCTCTTGCCCGGGTCGGCCGGCGCCACCTCGACGACGGTGTCGGACCGGTCGGAGGCGACGATCCGGATGCGCCCGGCCGGGACGTTCAGGACGGCGGTGATCGGGGCGGTGGTGTCGAACTTGTTCATCGTGTGCTCCTGCTGTCGCGGCGTTCGCCTCGTTCTTTCTGACATCGCAAACGCTACGTTGCCTTCACGAACCTAGCAAGAGTGTTGTTGCGTCTAGATTGCTTAAGCGCAGGTCACTGCACTTATTTCGTTGCAACGTTCTGCGCGGTAACGCAATGTCAAGCAACAGTCCGTTGCGTTGTGGTGGCGCTGAACGCTATGCTGGGACGCGTCGTGCGAGCGTGAAGAGCAGCGAGGAGATTGCGATGCCGGGAGGCAGGCTCACCCAGCAGGACCGTCAGCAGATCGCGGCGGGGCTGGCCGACGGCCTGGCGTACGCCGAGATCGCGCGGCGGCTCGACCGGCCCACCTCCACGATCACCCGTGAGGTGATGCGCAACGGCGGACCGACCGGCTACCGCGCGGACCTCGCCCAGCACGCCACCCAGCGGCGCACCCACCGCCGCAAGCCCTCGTCCTCGCGGGGGTCGCAGGCGGCCCCGCAGCCGCACGGCCGCGACCCCGAGGCCGTGCGCGAGTTCCAGGAGAACCTCACCACCGTCTTCATCACCTCGGGCCTGCCGAAGATGATGGCGCGGGTGCTCAGCTGCCTCTACACGACCGACTCCGGCAGCCTCTCCGCGGCCGAGCTCGCCACGCGCCTGGAGGTCAGTCCCGCCTCCATCTCCAAGGCGATCACGTTCCTGGAGTCCCTGGACCTCATCCGCCGGGAGCGCGACGAGCGCCGCCGCGAGCGCTACTTCGTGGACGACGGCCTGTGGTACCAGTCGATGATCCGCAGCGCCCGGTCGAACGACGCGGTCATCGAGGCGGCGCGGCAGGGCGTCGGCGTCCTCGGCCCCGGCACCCCCGCCGCCATCCGCCTGGAGAACGTCGCCCGCTTCCTCGCCTTCGTCAGCGAGAGCCTGCTCCGCGCCGCCGAACAGGGCCGCGAGGTCCTCTACAGCAAGTCCGCCCCCACCGCTTCCGCTTCCGCTTCCGCTTCCGCTTCCGCTTCCGCTTCCGCTTCCGACGAAGGGTGACGAGGAGCCCCGTTCACTGCCGCCGACTTGGTCGGATGCTTGCTGCGGACGTGCAGCTTGCCAGACCGCCCCGGCCTCTCAGTGGCGGACGCGTCGAACTCGCACGCCGCGTTCACATGCAGCCCGACGTCGTCCGCCGATCTGCGCCGTCCAGTGCCGGGCGGCCGGGCGGATGCGGCCCCGACGGTGATCGCGGCTGCATCCGCGGAACGGCGGTTCGCGCCTATGCCTGGTCGTGCTCCCACACCGTGCGCACCTCGACGGTGCCGTACCGCGAGCCGGGGCAGCGCGCCGCCCAGTCGATCGCGGTGTCCAGGTCCGGGACGTCGATCAGGTAGTAGCCGCCGGCGATCTCGCGGTCCTTCTCGGTCGGCCCGTCCGTCACGACGCGCTCGCCGTTGACGCGCACCTTCACGGTGACCGCGTTCGAGTTGTCCAGCGCGCGGCCGTCGAGCTTCACGCCCGACTCGGAGATGGTCTTCTCGAACGCCATGAACTCCTCGACGGTCGGACCGTCCGCCGGAAGCTCCTCGGTGGAGTCGGGCGACGCCGTGTTGATCAGCAGCAGGTACTTCATCCGCGCTCCCTCATGGTTCGGATCGGTTGCGCAGCTACCACGAAGACCCAGCCCGAATATGGACACCCCACCGAAAAACGTCCGCCAGAAGGTCCCGGTCGAGACGGCTCGGAGCGCGATCCTCAACTGCGACGAAGCTTGATGGACGCGAGCAACGCCCCCCACTCGGACGCACCGACCCGCAATCGCGGCCCCTCGGGCTCCTTGGAATCCCGGACGGCCACGTGAACTGACGAGGCGGCGACCTCCACACAGTCGCTCTCAGGATCGGTACCGCTGTGGCTACTCTTTCGCCAGGCCGTCATCCTCACCTCTGGCCAGTGCTTCGAACTCCGTCACCGCATGCTCGATCATGCTCCGAGTCTCGTCAAGGGAGAGCGTGACCAGCAGCAATTCGTCGAACAGCGCCTCGTACTTCGCGATCTCCTGATCTTCTTCCAGGTAAGTGACGCGCGTGAAGGAGTCGAGGACCGCCACGGTGAAGTCGCCCAGCTCGACGTCCAACAGGTCGAAGCCACCGTCCAGAGCCGGGTTCCGAAGTGCGGTGAACGGAACGATGCGGATCTGCACGTTCGGCCACTGCATCGCCTCCGCCAAGTGACGCAACTGCTGGGCCATCACCGCAGGACCACCGAAATGCTGACGGATCGCGGCCTCACCGACGATCATCTCCAGCTCCACGGGTTTGCCTCGATGAAGCGGCTCCTTGCGCGCCATCCGGTAGGCCACCCCGCGTTCGAGGGCTGCCGCGTCCTTGTTCCGTGGCGAGGCCAGGATCGCGCGCGCGTAATCGGGCGTTTGCAAGAGGCCATGGAACCGATCTGGGTGATACGTCCGTACCCGCGAGGAGTCGAGCAGGAGCATGGCGGCTTCCCGGGGCCGCCCCTCAGGGACGAGGTTGCGGTTGCGCCTGATCCATGCGCTTGAGCGGCCTCCCGAGGCGAGGCCGTCCATGGCGCGGATGAAGTCCGCGTCCGTGACCCCGTACTTGCCGAGCATGTACTCGACCATGGGACGACGCACGATGACGTGCGCGCTCTCCATGCGTTGCAGCGCTGACTTCGAGACTTTGAGCAGTACGCACGCCTCCTCCAAGGTCAGCCCGCGCTCCGTACGGACGCGGCGAAGTTGCGCACCGAGGCGGCGCATACGCAAGGTGGACGGCTGTCGCGCCATATACGCATGGTGACCGATCCACCACCGATGTAGAGCCGCTTCGCGCGAAAGCGGGAAATCCCGCTCCTGGAAAGTCCCTCGTCTCGGGTGACTCGTGGCCTGTGGTTCCCCTCCTTTCCAAACGTCTTGTGGCGGGCTGAGCTGGCGTTTCATGCTTGCGGCGGTCCTTACGGGAAGGAGTGTTCCGATGACGCCGCGTGAGAAGCGCTACGTCCTGCTGGTCGGACTTGCCTGGGAGTTGCGGAAGCTGTGCGTGGCGACCTCCGTTCTGCTGCCGGTCGCGGGAGAGGCCGTGCTCGCCGTCCACATCCCCGGACGCGCCGGGTTCACCGTGCTCGCCGCGCAGTCGGGGCCCCAGTGGCTGATCATGTGGGGCGTGAACGGGACGGCGTCCGCCGAGATGCTCGACCTCGCCGCCCGGGACATCGCGGCGGCGGTCCGGGGGCGCGCGGCATGATGCTCGTCGGCGTCCTCGACGTACCGGGCGTCGCGCGCTCAGCGCGGGCGGCCCGCGAATTCCTCACGCGGCTGGCCCGGCGGCTCGCCCTGATCAACGTCACCGACGACACGCTCGCCGACCTCGTCCTCTGCGTGGACGAGCTGGTCGCGAACGCGTGCGAGCACACCGCCTCCGGACGCGGCGGACGAGTCGTCATCTACGTCGAGACGGACGGCCGCACGGTACGCCTCACCGTGCGGGACGACGGCGGCGCTCTGACCGAGCCCCGCGTCCAGCCCGAGGCGTGCGGCGAAGGCGGTCGCGGCCTGTGGCTGGTCGAAGCGCTGTCCACAGCCTGGGGATCGCACGACACGTCCGTCTGGGCGGAGTTCCCCTGTTGTTCGAGAGTTGTCATGCCTCAAGCACAACACGTGAGCTCCTGACCCGCACCGAAGTCACCAACCTGTGGATAACTTCGGCGGCGGGCCAGGAAGCCCCAAGCCATCAGGCGAAGATGTCCTCCGCACGCTCAGCGACGACCGCGCGCTCCACCCACTCCAGCAACTGCTCGGGGTCCGCGCACGCAGCGATCCGCGTCTTCACATCACTGTCCACCGAAAGCCCGCGGTTCTGCAGGACGGCCAAGACCACTTTGGCAATGCCGTGAGCGTAACCCGCGTCCCAGTGGCGGCGTCCCCATTCGCTCCGCGGATACCACGTGCGCTTTCCCGTTCCAGTGGGCTCCTGTGACGCCAGTTCCGGTTCCACGGGATCAGGCGAAGATGTCTTCGGCACGGTCGACGATCGCGGCGCGCTCCACCCACTCCAGCAACTGCTTGGGGTCGGTGCACTTCCTGATCCGTGCTTCCACATGGGAGCCGACCGTGATGCGGCGCGCCTTGAAGACGGCGAAGACGGCTTCGGCCTCGCCCTCAAGCTTGCCTTCGAGCCTGCCTTCGCGCCTGCCTTCGGCCTTCCCCTCGCGCTTGCCTTTGACTTCGCCGTGGGCTTCGCCCTCGGTCCAGAGGCGGCGGCCCCAGTCGCTCTTGGGGCGGAAGGTGGGGCTTGCCATGAGCTCCTCCAGTATCTGCCGAGCCGACTTCGTGAGCTGCGACAATACGTAGTCATAGTACGCGACGGCCTTGCTGTCGTCTGTGACCTGGAGCGCTGCGGCGACGGCCTCCAGGGTCTTCGGGCCGTCGGGTCCGTCGGCGTGGGCGGCGGCGGACAGGAAGACCCATTCGGGCATCTCGCGGGCCTTGGCCAGGTCGGTGATCGGCTTCAGGTCGGCCGGGGTGTAGACCAGCGGCCCCAGGACGAAGCCGGGATGGCCGCAGTCGATCTTCTTGGCCACCTTCCGGGCGATCGTCTCGGTGGGGCAGAAGGCCAGCAGGGTGGCCGGGCAGTCGAAACGCGCCCGGAGGTTGGTGACGTAGCACGGCCAGGACTTGTCGATCCGGGCCAGATCCTTCCGCGAGGCGGTGAGTTGGACTTCGTGGATGAGGCAGCGCCGGGGGTTCTCCGCGTCCTCGCCGATCAGGGAGACGTCGAGCCTGGACTCGCGGGGGGCGAGGTTGGTGATGGTCTCCGGGCCGAGCCGCCAGGTCAGGTCGTCGGGGAAGTCGAGGCCGAACACCTCGACGGCGACCATGCGGGCGAAGTCGGGACGGTTGCGGATGAGCTCCAGCGG
This sequence comes from Actinomadura gamaensis, assembly GCF_042652125.1. Taxonomy (NCBI): domain Bacteria; kingdom Bacillati; phylum Actinomycetota; class Actinomycetes; order Streptosporangiales; family Thermomonosporaceae; genus Actinomadura; species Actinomadura gamaensis. Next base: position 202,253 of record NZ_JBHSIT010000004.1, read on the forward strand.
GATCTCATGTTCTTCCGAGAGGGACACACGCCGACACTATTGGTACACGAGTGATTACTTAGAGTGTTTCGAGATTTGCCTGAGAAAGCTCGAGGTCACCGACGACCTGGCGCACGGCTCATGGCCGTGAGGCGGCTCAGGTGTGTTCGGAGATCAGGGTGGCTCGGGTGGCGGGTACGAGGGCCTGGAAGGTGTGGGGGAGGTCGCCCGGGTAGGCGATGTAGTCGCCGGGGAACAGTTCGACCGGGTCGTCCAGGAGGCCGACGAGGGCGCGGCCGGTGCTGATGACGACGTGTTCGACCACGCCGGGCATGTGCGGGTCGGACGTGCGGGGCGGGCCGGGTTCGGCCGTGATCTGGTAGATGTCGCGGCGCGCGCCGGGCGGGCAGGCCGCGAGGACGGTCGCGCGGTAGTCGGCGCGGTCGGCGACCAGCGACGGGCCCTCGCCCGACCTGATCACCTGGACGCGCGGCACCGGCTGCGCGACGAGCTGGGCGAACGGGACGTCCAGCGCGACGGCGAGCGCCCACAGCGTCTCCACGCTGGGGTTCCCCGAGCCGGACTCCAGCTGGGACAGCGTGGACTTGGCGACCCCGGCGCGGCGCGCCACCTCGGTCAGCGACAGGCCGCCGCGGGCGCGCTCGCGGCGCAGCGCTGCGGCGATGAACTCCATGGGCGGACGGGCGGCCTGCTCGCTCATGGTGTTCATTCTAGAGAACACAGTTCGATTTGACGAACGCGGGGCGGATCGTTCATTTTGGACTACGTGCGTTCGATATGGAGAACAGTCGATCGGGACATCATGCTCGTGTGCGTGGCCGTGGGTGTGACCTCGGTGTCCTACGGCGCGATCTCGGTGGCGTCCGGGCTGCCGTTCTGGTTCCCCGTCCTGATGGGGACGCTCGTCCTGGCCGGGTCCTCGGAGTTCCTGTTCGTCGGGATCGTCGGGGCGGGCGGCTCGCCGATCGCGGCCGCGCTCGCCGGGCTGCTGGTCAACGCGCGGCACCTGCCGTACGGGCTCGCCTTGCCGGACGTCCTCGGCCACGGATGGCGGCGTTGGTTCGGCGTCCACCTCATGAACGACGAATCGGTCGTGTTCGCGCTCACCCGCAAGGACCCGACGCGCTCCTACTGGACGTGCGGCATCGGCGTCCTGCTGTGCTGGCCCGTGGGGGCGCTGCTCGGCGCGGGACTCGGGTCGGCCGTCAGCGATCCGAACGTGTTCGGGCTGGACGCGATGTTCCCGGCCGTGATCCTCGCCCTGATCCTGCCGTCGCTGAAGGACGCGCAGGTCCGCCGTCCGGCGCTGCTCGGAGCGGTCATCGCGCTCGCGTGCGTGCCGGTGCTGCCCTCCGGGCTCCCGCTGCTGGCGAGCCTCGCCGCGCTGGCCGCGCTACCGCTGCTCCGCGGTCGTCCGGCCGCCGGTCGCGACGCCGTGGCCGAGCCCGAGGCCCCTGTCGAGCGGGAGCGAGCATGATCCTCGGTGCGATGCTCGCGCTCGCTGTCGGGACCTACCTGCTCCGCCTGTCCGGGCCGATGCTGCGGACGCGGATCTCCTTCCCGGCGAGTGTCGAGAAGCTGCTCGACACGTCCGCGGTCGTCCTGCTGACCGCGCTGGTGGCGGTCACCGCGCTGACCGAGGGCAGCGGGCCGGCGGACGCGGCGCGTCCGCTGGGCGTGCTGGTCGGAGGCGTCCTGGCCTGGCGGAAGGCGCCGTTCATGGTCACCGTCCTCGCCGCCGCGGCCACGACGGCGCTGCTGCGCCTCCTTTGACGCGACGTGCCTCGGGACAAGCGTGAGGGGCACGGGTTTGTCGGGTGCCGCATTGCCGCAGGTGGCGCGGACGCTCAAGGATCGTCGCATGAGGCGTTTCGCGAATGTGGAGGAGTTCGCCGCGGCCAAGGGCGAGCATCTGGGATACAGCCCCTGGCGGACGGTCGAGCAGAAGCAGATCGACCTGTTCGCCGAGGCGACGGACGACCACCAGTGGATCCACGTCGATCCCGAGCGCGCCAAGGACGGCCCGTTCGGCACCACCATCGCGCACGGTTACCTCACGCTGTCGCTGGTCAGCGCGTTCATGCCGGAGATCTTCCACATCGACGGGCTGACGTCGGTCGTGAACGTCGGGCTGAACAAGGTGCGGTTCCCCGCGCCGGTGAGGGTCGGTTCGCGCATCCGCGGCGGCGCCGAGCTGGTCGACATCAAGAACTCCCCCGCTGGGAAGCTCTCCACCGTCCGGGTCAAGGTGGAGGTCGAGGGCGAGCGCCGCGCCGCCTGCGTCGCCGACACGCTCTCGCTCTACGTCTCGTGACCGCTCTCCGTCCGGGCGGGGCGGGCCGCTGCTAGCGTCGCCGGTGTGAGTGAACTGGACGGACTGCCGCGGCTGGAGTTCGCGTTCCCCGGGCCGCTGCGCGACGAGCTGGTAGCGGCGATCATGGACGGCGCGAAGACGAGCACTACCGGGCTGGTCGCCGCCTACGAGGCGCAGGACGAGCCGCTCCCCGAGCCGGGACGGCAAGGCGTGCTGGTCGACTCCGCCGAGCGGTCCGTCGCGGTGCTGGAGACGGTGTCCGTCGAGACCGTCCGGCTAGCGGACGTCAGTTGGGAACACGCCCGGGACGAGGGCGAGGGTCACCGATCGCTCGCCGAATGGCGCGCCGCGCACGAGGAGTTCTGGCACGGCGAGCAGATGCGCGCCCTGCTCGGCGACCCGGACTTCACCGTCGGCGACGACACCCTCGTGGTGGCCGAGCGGTTCCGGGTCGTCCGGAACCTCGCGGAGAACGGCCGGCTCGAACCCGCGCGGACGGCCGGCGAGCGCGCCACGCTCGCCGGTTTCCTCGACTGGCAGCGCGCGACGCTGGAGATGAAGTGCGCGGGGCTGGACGCCGAGCAGCTCCGGCGCAGGGAACTCGAGCCGTCCGACCTGTCGCTGCTCGGCCTCGTCCGGCATCTGGCCGAGGTCGAACGCAGCTGGTTCCGCGTCGTCTTCTCAGGTGAGGAGGCCGAAAGCATCTGGCCGCGCGTGGACGGCGAGATGGCCGACTTCCTCGTGGACGACGCCGACCCCGCCGAGGCGTTCGAGGCGTGGCGCGCCGAATGCCGCAAGGCTCGCGCGATCGTCGCGTCCCATGACCTGGGGGAGACCGTCCGCTGGCGGGACGAGACCTTCTCCCTCCGCTGGATCGTCACGCACATGATCGAGGAGTACGCGCGCCACAACGGCCACGCCGACCTGCTCCGCGAGCGCATCGACGGCGTCACCGGCGAATGACCGAACGACGAACCGGCCGAACGACCAACCGGCCGAACGACCGAACCGGTCGGACCGCCGAACCGGCCGGACGGCCGAAGGACCGAATCGGCGGTCCTCGACTCGTCCGGTCAGATGGGCTCTCTTCCCAGGGCGAAGTCGACCTCGACGATCGTCAGGCGCATGTCGCGGACGAGCGGCACCAGGTGGCTCCACGGCGCGAACCGGAACAGGCCGCGCCCGGCCGGGTAGGGCAGGCTGCGCACGGCGGCGATCCGCGGCGAGGCGGTGGCGATCTTCGGGTACTCGCCGGCGTTCATGGCCCAGTGCCACGCGGGAGCCGTGTAGTCCCCGCTCCGGACGCGTCCCTCCCGGCTGCGGCGGGCGAGGGCGCGCGGCATCGTGTCGAAGAGCATCCGGCCGCCGGGGAAGCGGTCCGCGCACGCGGCGATCAGGTCGCGGACCTCCGGCGGACGCAGGTACATCAGCAGGCCCTGCGCGGTGACCAGCACGGGGTCGCCGTCCGGCACCTCGTCCATCCAGGACAGGTCGAGCGCTGAACGGGCGACGCTGCGGCGGCGCGGCGGGTCGTCCGGTAGCAGCGCGCGCCGCACTTCGAGGGTTTCGGGCAGGTCGACGGTCAGCCAGCGGACGCGTCCGTCGTCCACCCGCCAGAACTGCGTCTCCAGGCCCTCGCCGAGCGCGACGACCGTCCCGCCGGGATGCTCGTCCACGAAGCGCCGCACCGCGTAGTCGAACGCGAGCACGCGCAGCGCCTGCCACTGCGCCAGCGACCCGTCACCGAACTTGGCGAACGGATAGTCGATGACATCGACCAGCTCGACCGCCTTGGGGTCGTGCAGTATCGCGTCCTCGCGGCGGGCCTCGGCCGCACGGTGGTACAGCGTCCACAGCAGAGTCTCGGGAACGCCTGTGAGCTGGACTTTCACCGGTCCACGGTAACGGCCCGTCCGTCGATCGCCGCGCGCAACACTTCGGCGTGCCCGTTGTGGCGCGCGTATTCCTCGATCATGTGGCAGAGGATCCAGCGCAGCGAGACCGCGCCGCGCCGGGGATGCCGTCCGGTCGCGTCGAGCGACGGGGCGGACGCGACGATCTCCCGGGCCAGCGCGCACTCGTCGTACCAGGCGTCGTAGGCGTCCTCGGGCGTCCCGGCGAAGCCGAAGTCGTCGCCGGGGAAGCGGGACCACCGCAGCGGGACGTCCTCACCTGCGAAGACGCGCCGGAACCAGGCCCGCTCGACCTCCGCCATGTGCCCGACGAGCCCGCCGAGGGTGAGCGCCGACGGCGGCACCGGCCGCGCTCCCATCTCCGCGTCGCTCAACCCCGCGCAGACCATCGCCAGCGCGTCCCGCTGAGCCTCCAGGACGGACACGAGCGTGCTCCGCTCGTCCCCGGCCCGCGCGCCCGTCTCGTCCACCTGACCACCCTATTCACAAGGTCTTGCCGGGCGTCCGGGGGAGCGCGACTCTGACATCGACGCGTGACTCGGCCGATCGAAACGGATCGACGCCGATCGAGGCGGATCGAAACGGATCGGCGCGCGTCGCGGCGGGGGGCGTGATGGACGTCTACGAGACGGCGTATCTGTGCGGCGGCGGGGAGCGCGTCGCGCTCGTCGCGCTGGTCAGGCTGGTGAAGGACGGCCGGGTCACGATCGCACCGGCACGGCATCGGGTCGCCGCCGTCCGCCCGGATCCCGGTCCGTCCGACGCGGCGGACGATCCCGTGGCGACGGCGGCCCTGGAGGCGCTTCCCTCGACGGGCGCCGCACTCGGCCGGGTCAGAAGCCGACTGGCCCGATCGGACGCGGTTTCGGACGTCCGGAAATCACTGGTGGAACAGCGTCTCTGGCGCGGGCGGTTCGCCACCCGGCGCGGACGGCGCGTGCGAGCGGACCTCGATCCCGACTCGGCACCCGGCTGGGTCGCGCTCCTCGGCACTCCCGGCATCGCCGACGAACGGCTCCGGAGGATCTTCGAAACGCCCGACCCGGATCTGAGCGGCGCGCGGTGGTTCCGGCGCCATCCCCTCGTGCGCGGGCGTCCCGACTATGACGGCCCGTCAGGAGTGCCGTTCGATCCCAGTTACGGCAGCGGATCCGATGCCGGCACGTGGGGCGGAGGCGCCGGGGGGCACGGCGGGGGCGGGAGCTGGTGACGGCTGTCGCCCGTCAGGGGAGGATGCCCGCCAGGAAGTCGGCGGTGGCCTGGCGCAGCTCGTCGAGGGACGGAATGTCGCCCGCGCCGGCGAGGGCGTCGAACAGGACGCCTTCGTGGAACGCGACGAGCTGGCGGGCGTGCCGGACGGGTTCGGGCGAACCCGCGGCGGCGACGAGCGCGACGAGCGGTTCGCGGAAGCGGCGGCCCGCGCGGTCGTAGATCTCGCGGAGTTCCGGGCGGCGGTTCGCCTCCAGGGCGAGTTCGTAGCGGGCGAGCGCGCGGCGGCGGGCGCTGGTGAGCTGGACGTGCAGCGCGTGCGCGACGATCCCGGCGAGCTGGTCGCGGGTCAGCTCCGGCGGGATCGGCAGGTCGGCGAGCAGTGCCGAGTCGTCCAGTTCGGTGAGCCGGGTGAGGGCGAGTTCGAGCAGCGCGAGGCGGGTCCGGGCGATGTTGGAGGTCGAGCCGGGGGCGAGGCCCGCCGCCTCGTCCACGGCGCGGTGGGTGAGGCCGCGCAGGCCCCGGTCGACCAGCAGGGCGATGGCGGCGTCGCCCACCAGCTCGGCGCGTGAGGTCATGCGCATCACACTACCGCTGTAGTGAAGTGCGAGCTACAGTGCTGGTGCAGCGAACTACAGGCGTAGTGAACGGAGCGCGGGCATGACGGACCGTACGGCGATCGTGGTGGGCGGCGGCATCGGCGGGCTGACCGCGGCGGCGGCGCTCAAGGGCAAGGGATGGCGGGTCACCCTCCTGGAGCGCGCGCGGTCGCTGGACCCGGTCGGCGCGGGCCTCGCGCTCGGCCCGAACGCGCTGCGCGCCCTGGACACGCTCGGGCTCGGCGATCCCGTGCGCGAGCTGGCGGCGTTCCAGGGGGACGGCGGCATCCGGCGGGCGAGCGGCACCTGGCTCAGCCGGACGAGCGCGGAGGCCGCGACCGCGCGGTACGGCGATCCGACCGTCCTGCTGATGCGCGCCGCGCTGGTCGATCTGCTCGTGGAACGGCTGGACGATGACGAGAAGCTGCTTGGCACGACGGTGACCGGTGTCGATCCGGACCACGGGATCGTCCGGACGGACGACGGGGAGGAGCACGAAGCCGACCTGATCGTCGCGGCGGACGGCATCCACTCGCCCCTCCGCAGGACCCTGTTTCCGGACCATCCGGAACCCCGCTACGCAGGCGTGACGGCCTGGCGTTTCGTCGTGGATGCCGAGGTCGCTCCCGCGCCGTCCGAAACGTGGGGACGCGGGCTGGTCTTCGGTGTCATGCCGCTCGCCGGGAACCGCGTCTACTGCTACGCGACGGCCGTCGCACCGGCGGGCGCGTCCGCGCCGGACGGCGAGAAGGCCGAGCTCACCAGGCTCTTCGGCTCCTGGCACGCGCCGATCCCGGAGCTGGTCGGGAAGGCCGGGCCGATCCTGCGCAACGACGTCCGCTACCTGGACGAGCCGCTCCCGGCGATGCACCGCGGCAAGGTCGCGCTGCTCGGCGACGCCGCGCATCCGATGACGCCGAACCTCGGGCAGGGGGCGTGCCAGGCCGTCGAGGACGGGATCGTGCTTGCGCACGAGATGACGGGCGGCGGCGGGCTGCCCGCCTACACGCGGGCGCGGCTGCCGAGGACGTCCGCGATCGTGAAGCGGTCGGCGGGCATCGCGCGGCTGACGAGGCTGAGCAACCCGGTCGCCGTCGCCGGACGGGACGCCGCGATCCGCGCGATGGGGCTGCTCGGCCCGACCGCGCTGCTGCGGCAGGCCGACTCGGTCTTCACCTGGACGCCGCCCGCCGCCCCCGGCCCCGCCGGCCCGACCGGTCCCGCCGGCACGACCGGTCCCGCCGACCCGGCCGGTCCCGCCGGCACCGCCGCCACCGGGTGAGACGACCGTCACGCCGGGCTCCTCCTTGACCTCAACAATCCTTGAGGTTCCAGAGTGGGACGCGTCGCCCCGACCGGCGGGGCGCGCGACCCCCTGGAGCACGCAGAGATGGACGAGACCCCGAGCCCCCCGCAGCGGTCGCCGCAGCCACCGCTGCGGCTCGCAGTGATCATCGGCAGCACCCGGAAGGGCCGGTTCGGCCCCACGATCGCGGACTGGTTCACCGCCGTCGCCCGCTCCCGTCCCGACCTGGAGACCGAGGTCATCGACCTCGCCGAGACCCGCCCGTCCGCCACCGAGGTGCTCGACCGGGCGGACGCCTTCGTGGTCGTGACGCCGGAGTACAACCACAGCTTCCCCGGCGGGCTGAAGGACTTCATCGACGCGCACCTCGCGCAGTGGGCGGCCAAGCCCGTCGCGTTCGTCTCCTACGGCGGGATGTCGGGCGGGCTGCGCGCGGTCGAGCACCTGCGCCAGGTGTTCGCCGAACTGCACGCGACGACCGTCCGGAACGTGGTCAGCGTCCACAACCCGTGGACGACGTTCGACGCCGGATGCCCGGACCGGCGCGCCGCCGCGCACCAGATGCTCGACCAGCTCGGCTGGTGGGCGCGCGCGCTGCGCGACGCCCGCGCCGCCCGTCCCTACGCGGAGGTCTGACGATGGCCGCCACACTCGCCCACGACGGCGCGGCGGCGCCCGCGCGCACGCTGAGGCCGATGACGATCGCGCTGGTCCTGGTGCTCGGCGGGATCATGGTCTCGCTCGACACGACGGTCGTGAACGTCGCGATCAACCACCTGTCGGAGACGTTCGACGCGTCGCTCGCCACGATCCAGTGGATCGCCACCGGGTACTCGCTCGCGCTCGGCGCGATGGTGCCGACGGCGGCCTGGGCGGTCGGCCGGTTCGGCGCGAAGCGGCTGTACCTGGCGGCCGTCGCGGCGTTCGCGCTCGGCTCGGTGCTCGCCGGGCTGGCCTGGGACGTTCCGTCGATGATCGCGTTCCGGGTGGTGCAGGGCCTGGCCGGCGGGCTGGTGATGCCCGCCGGGATGACGATCCTGATCCGCGCCGCGAAGCCGGAGGAGCTCGGCAAGCTCATGGGCACCAACGGGCTGGCGATCCTGGTGGGGCCGCTCGCCGGTCCCGCGCTCGGTGGATGGCTGATCGACCAGGTGTCCTGGCGCTGGATGTTCTTCATCAACCTGCCGGTCGGCCTGGCGATCCTGCTGCTCGCCGGACGGCTCTTCCCCGCCGACGCGCCCGCCGCCCGCCGCGCGCTGGACGTGCCCGGACTGCTGCTGCTCTCCCCCGGCCTCGCCGCGCTGATCTACGGCGTGACCCGGTTCGGGGACGGCGCGGGCGGCGCGACGCCGCTCGCCTGGATCGCGGCCGGGCTCGCGCTGGCCGCCGCGTTCACCGTCCGGGCCCGGTTCGCCGCGCATCCGCTGATCGACCTGCGGCTTTTCCGGACCCGTTCGTTCTCCGCCGCGACCGCCACGCTGACGGTGTTCAGCGCCGGGTACTTCGGCACGATGATCCTCGCTCCGCTGTACTTCCAGCTCGTGCGCGGCGAGTCCGCGACCGTCGCCGGGCTGCTGGCGATGCCGGGGGCGTTCGCGTCCGGGGTGGCGATGCAGATCGTCGGGCGGCTCGTGGACCGGATCGGCGCGGGACGGATCGTGCCGGTGTCGATCGCGGTCGCCGCGTCCGGGTTCGTGCTGCTGGCCGTCCAGCTCACCGCGGACGCCTCGTACTGGGGCCTCGCGGCGGCGACGATGCTGATCGGCGCGGGCGGCGGCGCGACGATCATGCCGTCGATGACGGCCGCGACCAAGGGCGTCTCGCACGACCAGGCGCCGGCCGCGAGCACCACCGTCAACCTCATCACGACCACGATGTCAGCGGTCGGGACGGCATCGGCGTCCGCGCTGCTGTCCGCCCGCTTGCCGGACGGCGGCATCCAGGCCGTCCACCGGCTGGCCGGGACCGCGCGCGAGGCCGCCGCGCCGACCCTCGCGCACGCCTTCCAGCTCACCTACCTGCTGCCGCTGTCGCTGGTCGCGGCCGCCGTGGTCCCCGCCCTGCTGATCCACTCGAAGAGCCCGAAGACCTCGAAGAACTCGAAGGAGTCGTCATGAAGGTCCGCGTCGAGATGACCCTCGATGTCGCGTGCGCCTGGTCCGCGCTGGCGCACGCCCGGCTGGAGAACGCGCTGGAGCGCTTCCGCGCCGAGGGCGGCGAGGCCGAGGTCGCCTACCGGCCGTTCCAGGTCGTCCCGGACGCGCCGGTCGAGGGCGAGCCGCTCAGCGAGGTGCACCGCCGCGCGTTCGGCCCGGACGCCGAGCGGAACACCGCCCGGATGGCCGCGCTCGCCGCCCGCGACGGGTTCACGATGCGCTTCGACCGCGCGGTGTTCGCCAACACCCTCGGCGCGCACCGGCTGATCGCGGCGGCGGCCGGGCAGGGCAAGGGCGAGGAGGCGGCCGGACGGCTCTTCCGCGCCTACTTCTCCGACGGCCTCAACGTCGCCGACCGCGACGTGCTGAGCCGGTCGGCCGCCGAGCTCGGCGTCCGCTGGGATCCGGACGGGGACGCGGACGAGGTGCGGGCCGCGATCGCCCGGGTGCGCGCGGAGGGGGTGACCAGCGTGCCGCGCTTCGTGATCGGTGAGCGGACGCTACCGCCGGGCGCGCCGTCCACCGACGACCTGCTGACCGCGCTGCGCGCCGCCGCCGACCGCGCCGCGATGGTCTGACCGGAGCGCGCCGCTCGACGGGACGCGCCGCGCCGCCCCCGCCCGTCCGGCAGGGGGCGGCGGTGCGCCGGTCAGGCGGGCGGGATGTTGTGGTTCAGGCGGAACAGGTTGGACGGGTCGTACTCGCGCTTCAGCGCGACGAGCCGCTGGTAGGCGTCCGGTTCGTACGCGGCCCGGACGTTCTCGACCGTCGCGTTCGTCCCGTACAGGAAGGTGAGCGCGTGCCCCAGCTTCCAGGGGGCGACGACGGCGTCGAGGCGGTCGTGGAACTCCCGCACGCCGTCCGCCGTCGCGCCGCCGGCGAGCGGGGACAGGAACGCGACGAAGTAGGCGGCGTCGCGGTGCCCCACGGCGCTCGGGACCGCGGGCGCCTTGGCCATCGCGCCGCCGAGGTGCCGGATCTCCATGATGCGCGGCGCGTCCGAGCCGCCCGGCCCGGTCAGGCGGAGCAGGGCGTCCACGGCGTGCTGCGGCAGCTCGCCGACCAGGGCGTGCGTGGTGTGGTAGCCCATCGGGACGTCCGGTTCGTTGTGGATCGAGCCGATCTCCGAGTAGGGCATCTCCCGGACGTTGTCGACCAGCCTCGGCGCAACCCCGCGCAGCGGCGCGACGAGCCGCTCGCCCGCGTCCGCGTCACCCAGGTAGGCGATCCGGACATGGGCGACATGGCGTCCGCGCAGCGGCGCCGGCACCGTCGGAAGGTCGGGTAGCGGGACGAGAGCGACCGACGAGTTCATCTCGTCGGGGACGCTCGCCGACCACTCGCGGTAGGTCGCGAGGACGGCCGGGACGTGCTCGGCGTCGAAGTACAGGCCGCCGCCGTACAGCCGCTTTAGGGGGAAGAGGTCGAACTCGACGGCGGTCACGACGCCGAAGTTGGCGCGTCCGCCGCGCAGCGCCCAGAACAGGTCGGGATCCGAGCCGGCGGTGACGCGCCGCTCCGCGCCGTCCGCGGTGACGACCTCGATCGCGCGGACGTGGTCGGAGGCGTGCCCAGCGGTCCGGCCGAGGATCGAGATCCCCCCGCCGAGCAGGTAGGACACCACGCCGACGGACGGCGCGGATCCGTTCGCCCCGGCGAGCCCGTGCGGCGCGGCCTCCCGGACGACGTCCCGCCACCGCGCGCCCGCCTCGGCCCGGGCCGTCCGGGAGCCCGGATCCACGGTGACGCCGGTCAGGCCGCTCACGTCGATCAGCAGGCCGCCGTCCGCCGGGACCGGCGTTCCGTGGCCGGTGTTCTGCACCGCGACCGGAAGCCCGCGCCCGGCCGCGTCCCGGGTGGCCGCGTATCGGACGGCCGCAGCCACATCGGACGCCGAGGACGCCACCGCGACCAGCTCCGGACGGTGCCACCCCGCGAGCTGGAATCCGCCGCGCGCGTCGTCGTAACCCTCGTCCGCGCTGGTCAGCACGGTGCCGTGAAAGTTCGGAATGGTCATCGAAGTCCCCTCTCGCTCCCTCACCTCCACCCTGCTCGCCGCAGCTCCAGAAGTCCAAGACATAGATTTTCTATGAGCCAGAAGGATCGATTATGGACAGCGGCGTGAGCACCCGGTTGCGCACGTGCTCGAAGATCACCGAGGTCCGGAACCCGGCGATCTCCGGCCGCTTGCTCAGCCGGTCGAGCAGCATCGCGTGCAGGTCCTCCAGGTCCCGGACGGCGACGTGCAGCACGATGTCGTCGCCGCCCGCGACCGTGAACACGCCGATCACCTCGGGCAGCGTGCTGACGTAGCCGATCGCCGCGTCGATCACCGCGCGGCTCAGCGGCCGGATCTGCAACGCCACCAGGGCCTGCACGCCGCGGTCGAGCGCCTTGAGGTCGATGTCGGCGTGGTAGCCGCGGATCACGCCGCGCCGGGTCAGGGCGCGCACCCGCTCCAGGCAGGTGGACGGCGCGACGCCGATCATCCGGGCGAGCTCCCGGTTCGAGATCCGAGCGTTCGCCTGGAGAATCCGCACGATCTCCGAATCAAGTTCATCCATGGCCGCGATTCTGGCCGATTTCCGGACGAACGTTCGGCGGTCTCCCCGTTCCGGCGTGCGACTGCCTACCTTCGGGGGCGACATCCCGGACATCTGAAGGAGTGTTCGTTGACCGCTGTCCAGGAGACGCCGGCCGTCCCCGCGCCCGAACCCGCGCGCGGACGGCTCGGGGTCGGCACCGGCACCGCGCTGCTGACCGGCGCCGTGCTCGGTCCCGGCGTCCTCGCCCTGCCGCACCTCGCCGCCGCCGCGGCCGGGCCCAGCGCGATCATCGCGTGGGCCGCGCTGCTCGCGCTGAGCGCGCCCGTCGCGCTGACCTTCGCGTCGCTCGGCGTGCGGCATCCCGACGCGGGCGGCGTCGCGTCGTTCGCGCGGCGCGCGTTCGGCCCGCGCACGGCGGTCGCGGTCGGCTGGTGGTTCTTCGGCGTGGTCCCGGTCGGGACGCTGGCCGGGGCGATGATCGGCGGGGACTACGTCGCGTCGGCCGCCGGGCTGGGCCGTCCGGGCGCGGCGGCGGTCGCGCTCGCGCTGCTCGCCGCCGCGTTCGCGAGCAACCACGGCGGGCTGCGGCTCTCCGGCCGCGTGCAGCTCGCGCTGGTCGCGGGCCTCGCCGTGCTGCTGGTCGTCGCGATCGCCACCGCGATCCCGCATCTGCGCGCGGACGCGTTCACGCCGTTCGCCCCGCACGGCGCGCTCGGCGTCGCGCAGGCGGCGGGCGTGCTGTTCTTCGCCTTCGCGGGCTGGGAGGCCGCGAGCCACCTCTCCGCCGACTTCGCCTCCGGCGCGAGCACGGACAGCGGAAGCGGGACGTTGTTGCGGCGAGCCACTGTCGCGACGCTCGCGCTGGTCGGCGTCCTCTACCTCGGGCTCGCGATCACCGTGACGGGCGCGCTGGGGACACGGGCGGAGACGTCACCGGTGCCGCTGACGCTGCTCCTCCGGGACGGCATCGGGCCGGCGGCCGGGCCGCTGACGGCGGTCGCGGCCATCGCGCTCAGCTTCGTCGCGATGAACACCTACATCGCGGGCGGGGCGCGGCTCGGCGCGGCGCTCGCACGGGACGGCGCGCTGCCCCGCGTCCTCGCGCGCGGAGCGGACGCCGGCCAGGTCCCGCACCGGAGCCTCGTGGTCCTCGAAGTGATCTCCGGGGCGGTCGCCGCCGCCGTCCTGCCGCTCGGCCTCGGGCTGGATCCGCTGATGCGGGTGACCTCGGCGTGCCTGGCGGCGGTGACCCTGGTCGGCGTCGCCGCCGCCGTCCGGCTGCTGCCGCGCGGACGGTCCCGCGCGCTGGCGCTGACGGCGACCGTGTTCGTGGCCGCCGTCGCGCTGTCCTGCGGCTTCTACCTGGCGGTCCCGGCGGCCGTGGCGCTCGCCGTGGCCGCCTCGGTCAGACCGTCAGGACCGTCCTGAACCGGGCCTTGCCCATGGTCTGGAAGGCGTCCTCGGCGTCGGCGAGCGGACGGGTCTCGACCATCGGCCGGACGCCGGTCAGCACGGCGAACTCCATCGCGTCCTCGGCGTCGGCGGCGTGGCCGCTGTACCAGCCGGTGACCTCGCGCCGCCCGAACATCAGCAGGTCGCCGGGGACGGGGATCGGGTCGTGGTCGTTGGCGATCACGACCATCCGGCCGTTGGGCGTGAGCCCGGTGGCGATGTCGGCCTGCAGCGGAGCGGAGCCGACCGTGGCGAGGACGACCCGCGCGCCGCCGAGCTTCTGGAGTTCGGCGCCCGCGCTGGACGCCGAGCTGTCGATGTACTCGTCCGCGCCGAGCTCCCGCGCGATCTCCTCCTTGGCGCGCCCGCGGTTCACGGCGACGACCCGGAACCCCATCCTGTCCGCGTACTGGACGGCCAGGTGACCGAGCCCGCCGATGCCCTGGACGGCGACGGTGTCGCCGGGCCGCGCGCCGCTGTGCCGCAGCGCGTTGAAGGTGGTGAGGCCCGCGCACATCAGCGGCGCGGCCTCCTCGAACGCCAGCGCGTCCGGGACGGCGGCGAGCGCGGCCTGCGGCGCGACCAGGTACTCGGCGTACCCGCCGTCGTAGGTCGCGCCGACGATCTGCCGCTCGGCGCAGTTCACGAAGTCGCCCCGGCGGCAGGCGCGGCAGGTGAAGCAGTGCCCGCCGTGCCAGCCGACGCCGACCCGGTCGCCGGGACGCCAGGCGGTGACGCCGTCGCCGACCGCGTCCACGACGCCCGCGACCTCGTGGCCGGGCGTGCGGGGGAGGCCGAGGCCGAGCGCGTCGAAGCGGGCGACCGCGTCGCCGCCGCACACGCCGCACGCGTGCACCCTCACCCGGACCTGCCCGCGTCCCGGCTCGGGGACGGGCAGGACCGCGGCCTCGAACGGCTTGCCGGCGGCGACGGCCCGGACGGCCCGCATGGTGCTGCTCATGAGTCCTCCTTCGAGGGGTTTTCCTGCCGGGTATCAGCGATACCTGTTTGCTGCTTCCGACGTTACCATACATCGATAACAGTGATTTGTTAACATCGATACATGCCGGAACGATCGCCCGCCCGGGAACGCATCCTCGCCGCCGCCGCCGAGCTGCTGGCCGAGCGCGGCCGCGACGCGGTCACCACGCGCGCCGTCAGCGCCGCCGCCGGGGTCCAGCCGCCCGCCATCTACCGCCTCTTCGGGGACATGCGCGGCCTGCTGGAGGCCGTCGCCGCGGACGGTTTCGCCCGCTACCTGGCGATCAAGAACTCCCAACCCCACGCCGACGACCCGGTGGACGACCTGCGCACCGGCTGGGACCTGCACATCGGCTTCGGCCTGGAGAACCCGGCGCAGTACCGGCTGATGAGCGAGTACCTCGGCGCGGGCTCGGACCATCCGGCGGCCAAGGAGACGCGGGACATCCTGCGCGGCCTGGTGGAGCGGGTCGCGGCGGCCGGACGGCTCTCCGTCGGCGTGGAGCAGGCGTCCGAGATGATCCTCGCGACCGGGCTCGGCGTGACGCTGACGCTGCTCGACCAGGCGCCCGAGCGGCGCGACCTCGGCCTGTCCGAGCGCACCCGCGAGGCGATCATCGCGTCGGTCACCACGGACCCGGCGGGGGCCGACGACGACCGCGAACCGGCGCGGCGGGCCGTCGCGCTGCGCGCCGTGCTGGACGAGTCGTCCGCCCGGTTCACGCCGGGCGAGCGGCTGCTGCTGGACGAGCTGCTCGACCGCCTGTCCCGCCCGTGACCGCCGGCGCGGACGCCCCCGTTCGTCCGGATGGGCTCCGTCACACCGGCCGCAAAGGGACATGAACGTCTGCTAGAACAGCCACGTGGAACCCCTGCGGCCCGGCGACCCCCGGCAGATCGGCCCCCACCGGCTGGAGGCGCGCCTCGGCTCGGGCGGGATGGGCCGGGTCTTCCTCGGCGCCTCGCCCGGCGGACGCCGGGTCGCGGTGAAGGTCATCGAGGCCGCGCACGCCGAGGACCCGCGCTACCGCCGCCGCTTCGCGCGCGAGATCGACGCCGCCCGCCGGGTCGGCGGCTTCCACACCGCGCCGGTCGTGGACGCCGACCCCGACGCGCCCGAACCGTGGCTCGCCACCGCCTTCATCCCCGGACCGTCGCTGCGCGAGGTGGTGGCCGCGCGCGGCCCCCTGGGCCGGGACGACCTGCGCGCGCTCGCGGCCGGGCTCGCCGAGGGCCTGACCGCGATCCACGGCCACGGCCTGGTGCACCGCGACCTGAAGCCGGAGAACGTGATCATGGCGGCGGACGGTCCCCGGATCATCGACTTCGGCGTCGCGCGGGCCGCCGACGCGACGTCCCTGACCTCGGCGGGCGTGGTCGTCGGCACCTACGCGTTCATGGCGCCCGAGCAGGTGCTCGGCGGGGCCGCCGGGCCGCCCGCCGACGTGTTCTCCTTCGGCTGCCTGCTCGCGTTCGCGGCGACCGGCAAGGGGCCGTTCGACGCCGGCACGATCCCGGCGATCGTGCACCGCGTGCTCAACGACGCGCCCGAGTTGGAGGCCGTCCCGGACGTCCTGCGGACGCTCGTCTCGGTCTGCCTCGCCAAGGACCCGGCGGCGCGTCCGACCGTCCGGCAGGTGCTCGACCACCTCACCGACCCGGACGCCGGCGCGCTCCCGAAGCCGAGCCTGGCCGCGCTGCTCAGCGCGCCGTCCGTCGAACCCGAGACGCTCGACGACCACGCCGCCGCGAACGAGCCCACGCATCCGGCGGCCACCATGGTCGCCACACGCCAGTACGCCCCGCCGCCCGTCCCGCTCACGCCGCCTGTGGACGTCCGGAGGCGCGCGCTGCTGATCGGAGGCGGCGCGGCCGTCGCGGCGGCGGCGATCGGCGTCCCGGCGGCGCTCCTGCTCACCGGCTCGGACGGCGAGAAGGCGCCCGCGAAGAAGAGTTCGCGGCTCGTCTCGTTCGTCTCGCCCGTCAAGACGCTCTCCGGCCACACGCAGGGCGTGCGGAACATCGCGTTCAGCCCGGACGGCCGGTACCTCGCCAGCGGAAGCGACGACTCGACCGTCATCATCTGGGACGTCGCCGCCGGGAACGCCGCCCGTACGCTGCGCGGACACACGTCCAGCGTGCTCGGCGTCGCGTTCAGCCCGGACGGACGCACCGTCGCCAGCGCGGCGCTCGACCGGACGGTCCGGCTGTGGGACGCCGGCACCGGCACGCTCAGGCGGACCCTCCCGACCGAGCAGTTCGGCCCGCTCTCGCTCGCGTTCAGCCCGGACGGCAGGTTCCTCGCGGGCTGCAATCCCGACATCTGGATCTGGGACGCCGCGAGCGGCCGCAAGCTCCGCACCCTGACCGGAAGCGGGAACGCGGGCATGGACGACGTGGCGTTCAGCCCCGACGGGCGCACCGTCGCCGCCGTCACCGACGGATTCTACAAGAGGGCGCCCGGCAGCAGCGTCCTGATGTACGACCCGGCGACCGGACGCCGCACGCGCACGCTCGTCGGGCACAAGGACAGCGTCCGCGCGCTCGCGTTCCTGCCCGACGACCGGACGTGCGCGAGCGGCGGGAACGAGGGGATCGTCCGGATCTGGGACTTCCCGGCCGGACGGACGACCGCGACGATCACCGTGGGCGGCGGCGTGATCCGGAGCCTCGCGGTCACCCCGGACGGCCGCACGCTCGCCACCGGGAACAGCGACCGGACCGTCCGGCTCTTCGACCTCGCCACCCGCGCCCCGGCAGGGACGCTGACCGGCCCCGCCTCCGGGATCGAGTCGGTGAAGGTCAGCCCGGACGGCTCGCTCATCGCGGCGGGCTCGGGCGAGGGCTCGACCGCCGACCCCGCCGTCTACCTGTGGAAGGCCCGCTGATGCAGCCGCTGCGCCCCGACGACCCGCGCCAGGTCGGCGCGTACGCGCTGGAAGGGCGGCTCGGCGCGGGCGGCATGGGCGAGGTGTTCCTCGGCGTCTCACCGGGCGGACGGCGCGTCGCGGTGAAGCTGATCCGCGCCGAGTTCGCCGCCGACGCGCGGTTCCGGTCGCGGTTCGCGCGGGAGATCGAGGCGGCCCGGAAGGTCGGCGGCTTCCACACCGCGCAGGTCGTGGACGCCGATCCCGAGGCCGCGTCGCCGTGGATGGTCACCGCGTTCGTGCCGGGGCCGTCCCTGCGGCAGGTGATCCTGCACCAGGGGCCGCTGCCGCCGGACGAGGTGCGCCGCCTCGGCGCGGGCCTCGCCGAGGGCCTGAAGGCGATCCACGACAGCGGCCTGGTGCACCGCGACCTCAAGCCCGGCAACGTGATCATGTCGCCGGACGGGCCGCGCATCATCGACTTCGGCATCGCGCGCGCCGCGGACGCGACGTCCCTGACCTCGGCGGGCGTCGTCGTCGGAACGTTCTCGTTCATGTCGCCCGAGCAGGTCTGCGCGGAGGAGACCGGCCCGCCCGGCGACGTCTTCTCGCTCGGCTGCGTCCTCACCTACGCCGCGACCGGCCGCGGCCCGTTCGACGCCCCGACGATCCCGGCGATCGTCCACCGGATCACCAGCGGCCCGCCCACTTTGGACGGCCTGACCGGCGACCTGCGCGACCTGGTGGCCGCCTGCCTCGCCAAGGATCCGGCGCACCGTCCGACCGTCCCGCAGGTGATCGAGCGCCTGACCGCGCCGCTGCCGCAAGGCGTGCCGTCCGTCGCGCCTGTCCCGCCTCTCGCGCCTGTCCCGCCTCTCGCGCCGCCGGGCGGAGCGAAGCGGGCTCCTGGCGGCGTGTCCCGGCGGGCGGTGCTGATCGGCGGCGCGACGGCGGCGGCCGTCGCGGCAGTTGGCGTCCCGGCAGCCGTCCTGCTGTGGCCGGAGAGCGGATCGGCGGGCCAGGACGGCGTCCCCGCGACGCCGCTCGGCACGCCCGTTGCGACATCGCTGCCGAACACGGCGGTCGACATGCTGCAACTCGCGTTCAGTCCGGACGGCCGGCGGCTGACCGGCGTCGCGTTCGACCAGATCTGGACCTGGGACCTCGCCACCGGCAAGGGCAGGTCGACCGACTTCGGCCTCGACGACTGGCAGCGGCCCTACGCGCTCAGCTCGGACGGCCGGGTCGCGGCGGCGGCGGCGAGGAACGCGCCGGTCACGGTCCGCGACGCGGTGACCGGGAAGCCGCTCGGCGCCCTGCCGGCCGACGCGAAACCGCTGACCACCGCGCTCAGCCCGGACGGCCGCCTGCTCGCCTACCTCGGCCAGGACACCTCCCTCGCGATCTGGGACGTCGCCGCGAAGAAGGTCGTCAAGACCGTCCCGAACGCCGTCCGCAGCACCATGAGCCGCCTCCTGTTCAGCCCGGACGGGCGGGACGTCCTCGTCTGCGAGGGCGGAATCAGGCACGTCCGGGTCGCCGACCGGCCGGTCAGGGGCGCCACGCGCGGCGTGCCGAGCCCGGCCAGGGAGATCGGCGCGTCGGTCACGGCGGTCAGCCCGGACGGCTCGACCCTCGCGTCCGCCGCGTCCTCCGGCGACTACACGATCTCCCTCGGCCCGCCGGACGACCCGGACCACCGCAAGCTGTCGGGCGGCCACCGCGGCCAGATCACCTCGCTCGCGTTCAGCCCGGACGGCGGGATGCTCGTCAGCGGCGGCGAGGACGGCGCGATCTGCCTCTGGCACGTCCAGTACGCGCGCCAGATCGCCGCCGTGAGCGGCGACCCGAAGAAGGTCGAGTGCGTGACCTTCGCCCCGGACGGCCAGTCCTTCGCCAGCGGCGGCGGCAGCGGCGTCACCAGGATCTGGACCTTCCCCGCCCACTGACCCCGCCAAAAAGATCGAATACCCGCGAACCCTTCTCGCCCGTTCGTAGATCCAGACGCCCGCACCGGTCCCCGGGTTCGGGCCGGGCCGGGTCGTATTGATCACCTTCCGGGACGCCAACTCCGCCCGGCCGCCTCGCATCACACCCGGCACGGCGCGGTCACCGAGGACCGCGCACCGAGGACGGGACGGAACCCATGCGGAAGATCGTGATCACCGGGATGACGGCGGCGGCTCTGGCGCTCGGCCTGACCGCGTGCGGCGGCAACGGCGGAGGCGACGGCGGAGGGAAGCCCGCGGCGGCGCCGCCCGCCGCGTCCGCTCCCACGTCCGCCCCCACCTCCGGCGACACGACTCCCAGCAGCGCTCCCAGCAGCACTCCCGGCCACGGCTCCAACGGCCCGGACGGCGCCAAGACCCCGTCCGCACACCGTCCTCCGACGGCCCCCGAGAGCGGCCGGCGGACCAGGACGGTGTGGGGCAGGCTCACCTACGTCGCGCCGGGCAAGTTCAGCGTCGGCGGCGCCGTCTTCTTCACCGCCAACGGCACCGTCGTGTACGTCGCCGGAGGTAACTGCCCCGACGGGAGCGCCCCGCCCGCCGGTACCAGCAAGTGCTCGGCCATCGGCCTCGACGAGTGGGCCCAGGCCGCCCCGCACAACGTCTCCGTCCGCCTCATCGGGGATGCCGCCACCCGCATCACCGAGACCCAGTGACGGCCTCCCGCGACCCGCGCGCCGAGACGTGCGAAAGCCCCTCGACCGGCCGGTGACCGGGAGGGGCCTCCTTGCCGCCGCGGACGCTCAGACGGCGTCGGACAGGGCCTCGAACTCGGCGACGGTGAGGGTGATGCCGGCGGCTGCCACGTTCTCCTCCAGGTGGGCCACCCGCGACGTGCCGGGAATCGGGAGCATCACCGGGGAGCGGCGGAGCAGCCAGGCCAGGGCCAGCTGGCCGGGGGACGCGTCGTGGTCCTTGGCGGCCTTGTCGAGCGGACCGCCCGGACGGGCCAGCTCGCCGGTGGCGATCGGGAACCACGGGATGAAGGCGATCCCCTCGGCCTCCGCGTAGTCCAGGACGTCCTCGGACTTGCGGTTGGCCACGTTGTACAGGTTCTGCACGGACGCGATCTCGGTGACCGCGCGGGCCTGCTTCAGCTCGTCCACCGAGACCTCGGACAGGCCGATGTGCCGGATCTTGCCCTCCTCGCGGAGCTTGGCGAGCTCGCCCAGGGACTCCTCGACCGGCACCTTCGGGTCGATGCGGTGCAGCTGGTACAGGTCGATGGTCTCCACGCCCAGGTGGCGCAGGCTCAGCTCGGTCTGCTGGCGGAGGTACTCGGGACGCCCGACGGGGCGCCAGTCGTCCGGGCCGGAGCGGGTGAGGCCGCCCTTGGTCGCGATGACCAGGTCGTCGGCGTAGGGGTGCAGGGCCTTGCGGATGAGCTGCTCGCTCACGAACGGCCCGTACGAGTCGGCCGTGTCGATGAAGTTCACGCCCAGCTCGACGGCGCGGCGCAGCACCCGCACGGCCTCGTCCGGGTCGGCCGGGTCGCCCCAGACGCCGCGTCCGGTGATGCGCATCGCGCCGTAGCCGAGGCGGTTCACGGTGAGGTCGCCGCCGATCGCGAAGGCGCCGGACAGGTCGGCGGGCCGCTCGGTCGTGCTCTCGGTCATCTCAGTTCCCCATCCTTCGCAGAGGTGCTCCCGACAATGATGCAGCGTGCGGGCACGACGGGATCTTCCCGACGCCCGGTCATCAATAAATTGATTAATCACTGAGATACCCTCGGGGCATGTCGCTGCGCCACGCGGTCCTGGCCGCGCTCCTGGACGGCGAGGCGTCCGGCTACGACCTCGCCAAGAACTTCGACGCGGGGGTCGCCAACTTCTGGATGGCCACGCCGCAGCAGCTCTACCGCGAACTGCGGCGGATGTCGGGCGAGGGGCTGATCGAGGCGCGGATCGTCCAGCAGGAGCGGCGGCCCAACAAGCGGCTGTTCTCGCTCACCGAGGCGGGCCGCCGCGCGCTGCGCGGGTTCACCGCCGCGCCGCAGCGGCCGGGCGCGATCCGCGACGAGCTGATGGTCAAGGTCCAGGCCGTGGACGGCGGCGACGCCGAGGCGGTGATGGACGCGATCCGGGAGCGGATGTCCTGGGCCGAGGCCAAGATCGCGCGGTTCGAGCGACTCCGCGCGCGGCTCCTCGACGGGCGCACCGAAGCCGAGCACTTCGCCGAGGCCGATCGCGTCGGCCCCTACCTGACGCTCATGCGCGGCCTGGAGTTCGAGCGCGAGAACCTCCGCTGGGGCGAACGCGCCCTGGCCGTCCTCGAAGCGCGCCGCAGCCGCGTGACGTGACCGCGCGATCGGGCCCGACCCGGCCCGCTGCCGGTCACTCTTTCGTGGGGACGCCCGCGAACAGGTCGTCCTCGGGGAGCGTGACCGGGACGTCGGCCTTCGCCAGGTAGTAGTCCTCGGTCGGCCACACCTCGCGCTCGACGTCCCGGTCGTGCAGCATGAATCCGCTGTTCGGATCGACCTGTGTCGCGTGCGCGAGCAGCGCCTTGTCGCGCACGGAGAAGTACTCGGCGCACTCGATACGCGTCGTGAACTCCGGCGCGGGCACGTCCGCTGGGAACTCCTTCAGGACGTCCGTCATCGGCGACGGCAAACCGCGCGCGGTCATGCCGTCGTGCAGCGCCTGGAACCACGCTTTCGACAGAGCGCCGTGGTAGTACAGCTTGAGCGGCTGCCAGGGCTCGCCCGGGAAGCGGTCGGCGTCGCCTGCCGCGTCGAACGCAGCGACGGTCACCTCGTGCGTGCGCACGTGGTCGGGATGCGGATAGCCGCCGGTCTCGTCGTAGGTGACGACCACGTGCGGACGGAACTCACGAATCACCTCGACGAGGCGTTCCACGGACTCGTCCAGGGGTGCGAGCGCGAAACAGCCGTCCGGGAGAGCTTCGCCAGGCGCGGGCAGGCCCGAGTCGACGAACCCGAGGAAATGCTGCTGCACGCCGAGAATCGCACGTGCCGCGTCCATCTCCGCGCGCCGGATCTCGGCCAGCCTCTCCTGGACGCCCGGACGGTCCATCGCCGGGTTGAGGACGTCGCCGCGCTCGCCGCCCGTGCAGGTCACCACCAGCACCTCGACATCCTGCGCCGCGTACTTGGCCAGCGTCGCCGCGCCCTTGCTGGACTCGTCGTCGGGGTGGGCGTGCACGGTCATCAGTCGCAAGGTCATGCCTCGATTATTAGGTCAGACCTATCTACTTTGCAAGACCAAATTTAGGTTCGACATAAGCTCCTGCCCGGGCCGCGCAGCAGGCCGCGTGCGCGGCACGGTCGGCGACCGCCTCGTCCAGGGGATCGCCGCTGGCCAGGAAGCGGTAGTAGAGGGGCGCGGACACGGCGCGCACGACCTCCGACGCGTCCGTGCCCTCGGGGACCTCGCCGCGCTCGACGGCCTGCGTCACGCACGGCGCCCACTCGGCGATGCGCGCGGCGTAGAAGCGGTGCAGCGCCTCGGCGGTCCGCTCGTCGCCGGTCGCGGCGGCGATCACGGCCTTGAACAGCGCGCCCTGCCGCTCGTCGGTGAGCGTGGCGACGACGAGCCGGGCGTTCGCGCGCAGGTCGCCGTCCAGGGAGCCGGTCTCGGTCCGCGCGACGGACTGCTCGGCCATGTCCTCCAGCAGGTCGGCGACCAGGACGCGCGGGCTGCCCCAGCGGCGGTACACGGTCGTCTTGCCGACCTCGGCGCGGCGCGCGATCTCGGCGAGGTCGATGCCGTCGAAGCCGCACTCGATCAGCGCGTCCTCGGCGGCGCGCAGCACGGCGGCGCGCACCCGGGCGGTCCGCCCGCCGGGCCGCAGGGTGCCGGGCGCGGTCTCCGCATCAGCCATAACGGGACTCCAGTTTCATTTATGCGCGAGAGGTGGTACGGTCGAGCCCATCCTAACGGAACCACAGAACCGTTAACTGCTGGAGGCTCTCCATGGCAGTGTCCGCGTCCACCTCTACCGCGCTCCCCACCGCGCCGCCGCTGCGCATGACCGGACGGCAGCGGCTGCTGCTGACCCTGCTGCTCGGCGCGCAGTTCATGGTCGCCGTCGACTTCTCCATCCTCAACGTCGCGCTGCCCGAGGTCGGCGCCGGCCTCGGCTTCTCGCTGGCGAACCTCCAGTGGATCGCCACCGCGTTCGCGCTCGCCGCCGCCGGGTTCACCCTGCTGTTCGGCCGCCTCGCCGACCTCGCCGGACGCAAGCGGACGTTCATCGGCGGGATGGCCGTGCTCGGCGCGTCGTCCCTGCTCGGCGGCCTGGCGACCAGCCCCGAGATCCTGCTGACGGCGCGCGTCCTGCAGGGGCTCGCGACCGCCGCCGTCACGCCGACCGGACTCGCGCTGCTCACCACCGCGTTCCGCGAGGGGCCGCTGCGCGAGCGCGCGCTCGGCCTCAACGGCGCGCTCATGTCGGCCGGTTTCACCGCCGGGGCGATCCTGGGCGGGCTGCTGACGAGCCTGCTGTCCTGGCGCTGGGCGTTCCTGATCAACGTCCCGGTCGCCGCGCTGGTGGTGGCGCTCGCGCCGCGGACGATCGCCGACGCCCGGCCGGCGGTCCGGCCCCGGCTGGACGTCCCGGGCGCGGTCTCGGTCACCGGCGGCCTGCTGCTGCTCGTGTTCGGCCTGACCCGCGCGGGCGAGCACGGCTGGACCGCCCCGGCCACGCTCGCCTCGCTCGCCGCCGGCGCCGTCCTGGTCGCCGCGTTCTGGTCCGTCGAGAAGCGCGCCGCCGAGCCGCTCGTCCCGACCGCGCTGCTGCGCCGGCGGACGGTCGTGTGGGGCAACACCGCCGGGCTCGTCGCGTTCGTGACCGAGACCTCGCTGGTCTTCCTGCTCACGCTCTACCTGCAGAAGGTGCTCGGCTACTCGCCGCTCGCGACCGGGCTGGCGTTCGGCGTCCTCGGGCTCGGCACCGTCCTCGGCGGCACCCTCGGCGGACGCGTCGTCGGCCGGCACGGCACCCGCGCCACCATCCTCGCGGGCGGCCTCGTCCAGGCGGCGGCGACCGCGACGCTGATCGCGCTCGGCACCTCGCACGCCTGGATCGCACTGCTCCTCGCGGCGACCTTCGCTGGCGGCGTCGGCAACATGCTGATGATCGTCGCCTTCATGGTGACCGCGACCTCCGGGCTGTCCGACGCCGACCAGGGCCGGGCGACCGGCATCGCGACCATGACCCAGCAGATCGGCATCACGCTCGGCACGCCGATCATGAGCACCGTGGTGATCGCGAGCTCCACCGCCGCGGACGTCCTGCCCGGCATCCGCGTCGCGATCGGCGTCAACGCGGCGCTGGTCGTCGCCGGAGCCGTCCTCGCCGCCGCCTCCCTCCGGCGCTCCCGCTGAGCACCCGCCGAACCCGATCGACCCGGCCGCCGGTCACACGGCCGGGTCGATCGCCTGCGCGCCGGGTCGACTGCCCGCACGCCGGGTCGACCGCCCGCACGCCGGGTCGATCGCCTGCGCGCGGGGTGGATCGCCTGCGCGGCGGGCGGCGCGCCCCTGCCGGTTGTAGGTTCGGAAGCCGCGTCCACCACCGGCCGTCGTACGGGGAGCTGCATGGACCTGGATCTCGCGGCCGTCCGCGCCTTCGTCGCCGTGGTCGAGGAGCGCTCGTTCAGCCACGCGGCCGACCGGCTCGGCGTCAGCCAGCAGGCGGTGTCCAAGCGCGTCGCGAAGCTGGAGGCCGGGCTCGGCACGCCGCTGATCCTCCGCGAGCGCGGCGGTGCCGCGCCGACCTCCGCCGGACGCGCGCTCCTCGACTCCGCCCGCGCGCTGCTCGGCCTCGCCGACCGGATGGTGACGCTCGCCGGGGAGCGCCTGCGGACGCTGCGGGTGGACGTGCACCACACCTGGCTCGCGTCGATCGACCTGGCCACGGGCTTCCACGAGTCCGCACCGGACGTCGGGCTCGACATCGTCTCCTCGGGCGGGCTCGCCGCCGGGCTCCCGGCGCTGCTCGCGGGCGAGACCGACGCGCTGTTCGGACGCGCGACCGGCCTGCCCGCGCAGGTCCGACGCGTCCCCGCCCTGCTCGAACCGCTCGTGCTGGTCGTCCGGCGTGACCATCCGTTCGCCGCGCGCGCCCTCCGCTCGCCCGGCGGCGGCCTGCCGATGTCGGACCTCGCGGGGACGACGGCCTGGATGCCGAGCGTCGAGCGGGACAGCGAGTGGGCGTCGTTCTACCGCCGCCTCGGAGCCGACTTCGGGATCGCCTACGACACGTCCGGGCCCGACTTCGGGCTGGAGGCGCTCATCGGACGCGTCGCCGCCGAGCCGTCCCGCTACACCTTCGCCGGGCACGGGACGCGGCTGCCCGCGCATCCGGACGTCGTCCGCGTCCCGCTCGCCGATCCGGTTCCGGTGTGGCCCTGGTCGCTGATGTGGCACGAGCCGGACTGCCATCCGGCGCTGCCCGCGCTCATCGCCTACGTCTCGGACGCCTACACGCCGCGCGATCCGTCCCGCCACTGGCTGCCGCCGGACGACCGGACCGCCTTTCCCAGCACCAGCACCGCCAGACCGGCGACGAGCCCGCACACGCCGTACCAGCCGAACCGCCCGAAGGCCTGCGCGCCGAGCCACGACCCGGCGCTCCCGCCGAGATACGCGCAGGTCATGTAGGCCGTGTTGAGGCGGCTGCGCTCGGAGTCGCGCAGCGCGTAGATGCGGACCTGGTTCGCGACCATCCCGGACTGCATCGCGACGTCCAGCACGAGGAACCCGGCGACGAGCCCGGCGAGGCCGATCGCGCCGCCGGCCGTCCCGATCGCCAGGACCAGCGCGGACGCCACGACCGCGACCATGCTGAGCCGGTTGACCGGGCCCGGCCCGTGCCGGTCGGCGAGGCGTCCCGCGACCGGCGTGCAGAACATCGTCGCCGCGTTGACCAGCGCGAGCAGGCCGACGGAACGGGTCGTCAGGCCGTATGCGGGACCGGTCAGCAGCAGCGCGACGCCCGTCCAGGCGGCCGAGAAGCCGCCGAAGATCGCGGCCTGGTAGAGGCACGACCGGCGCAGTTCCGGCTCGGTGCGCAGCAACCGGAGCGACGCGGCCAGCAGCGCCGGGTACCGCTCGCGCGAGGACGGCCGCGTCCGGGGCAGCACGCGGGCCAGGACCAGCGCCGACCCGAGCGTGAGCGCCGCCATCGCCAGGTAGGGCGCCCGCCAGCCGAGCCACTCGCCGGCGAACCCGCCGAGCGTGCGGGACAGCAGCATCCCGCCGATGGACCCGCCGAGCAGGATGCCGCTGGTCACGCCGCGCCGATCCGGTTCGACCAGGCCCGCCGCCATCGGCCCGAGGATCGGCGCGACGACCGTCACCGCGCCGACGAACGCGGACGCGGCGGCCAGCGGCGGCACGCCCGGCGCGGCACCGGCGGCGAGCAGCCCCGCCCCGGCCAGCGCGAGCAGCGTCACGACCAGCCGCCGGTGCGGCACGCGGTCGCCGAGCGGGACGAGCAGGAAGATCCCGGCCGCGTACCCGAACTGCGTCGCCGTGACGACGAGCGCGGCGGCGTCCGGCGAGACGCCCAGCCCGGACGCGATCGAGGGGCTGATCGCCTGCGGGAAGTACACGTTCCCCACGGCGACGCCGCACGCCAGCGCGAGCACCAGGACGACGCCGCGCCCGACGACGGGTCGCGTCTCGGTTTTCGGAAGAGTCAACGCCATGGCCCGAGTCCACGGCACCGAGGGGCAGGGGCCAACGAATGTAGCCTCTGGCTTAATGATCGGATACGAGCTCGACGTCGAGGACCTCGCCGACACCAGGTTCGCCCTCTCGCCGCTCCACGAGACGGTCATCAGCCTGCGCGTGCTGCGCGACCCCGGGCTGTCGGCGCTGCACCTGCCGTGGCGGCGGGCCGTCCTGCCGCGGATCGACGAGTCTGACCTGCGACTTCTCTTGTCGCTGGTCAGCACTCGCCGCACGTTGCCCGACTTCCTGACGCCGCGTCCGGACGAGTTCGCGCCCGCCTTCGAAGCCGAACTGGAGATCGTCCGGCGGACTCCGGACGAGACCGTCCGCCACGATCTGAAGGCCGCCCACGCCCCCGACACCCTGCCCGTCCCGCTGCACAATGCGGATGCAGCGGGGCTGCGTGAGGCGATCTGCGATGCCCTGCACCGGTACTGGGAGCTGGCCATCGCGCCGCACTGGACGCAGATGCGGCTCGTCCTCGAAGCGGACATGACCTACCGCGCGCGCCGCCTCGCCGTGGGCGGCGCGCGCCTGCTGTTCGCCGACATGCACCCGAACGTCCGCTGGCAGGACGGCGTCCTGCGCGTCAGCAAGATGATCAGCCGCTATGAGGTCGCCGCGCGGGGCCGGGGCCTGCTGCTCATGCCGTCGATCTTCGCCCACAAGCCGGCCCCGCCGGTGAGCCCGGACGAGCCGCCGATGCTGGCCTATCCGTGCCGGGGCGTCGGGACGCTGTGGGAGTCGCGCCCGCCGTCCGGGCCGTCCGGGCCGTCCGGACCGTCCGGGCCGTCCGCGCTGGACGACCTCGTCGGCGCGACCAAGGCCCGCCTGCTCGCCCTGCTCGCCGAGCCGCTGCCGACGGTCGAGCTGGCCCGCCGCCTGCGGGTCACGCCGAGCGCCGTCTCCCAGCACCTCCGCGTCCTGCACGCCACCGGCCTGGTGAGCCGGGCGCGCGACGGCAGGCAGGTGCTCTACCGCCGCACGCCCCTGGGCGACGGCCTGCTCAATCCGTGACGGCCTGTTCCGTCCGTGAGGGCCAGCCCGGTCCGTGACGGCCTGTTCCATCCGTGACAGCCTGGTCAGTCCGTGACCTCCGCCAGGCGGCGGACGGTCATGGGCTCGGCGAGGATCCCCGCGAACACCTGCTCGGCGTGCCGGAAGTGCGGCGTCGCGAAGTGCTCGGCGAGGGCGTCCGGGCCCGTCCACTCCTCGACGACGACCATCCGGGACGGGTCGTTCGGGTCCCCGTACGGCCGGTAGGCGAGGCATCCCGGCTCGTCCAGGGACGGTTCGATCATCGCCTCCAGGGCGGTGCGGAGCCGGTCCTCCTGGCCCCGCACCGCGCGGAGCTCCGCGACCACGAACAGGGTCGCGCCCGCCGCGCTCACGGGCGCGCCGGCCCGGTGCCCGCGCCGGACGCGGCGATCGCGTCGGCGATCTCGTCCAGGTCGGCCCGCGTCAGCTCGACCTCGGCCGCGCCGATCCAGCCGTCCACCTGGGCGGCCTTCCGCGCCCCGACGATCGCGCCGGTGATGCCCGGCCAGGCGAGCGTCCAGGCGATCGCGACCTCCGGAACCCCGACGCCGTGCCGCGCGGCGACCGGCCGCAGGGCCTCGGCGACGCGGAGGTTGGCGGCGAGCCCGGTGGTGAAGTCGGCGTGCCCGAGCCGCCAGTCGTCGGCGGGCAGGTTCGCGACCCGCTCGGCCGAGAACGTGCCGGTGAGCAGCCCGGACTGGAGCGGCGA
Organism: Actinomadura gamaensis; assembly: GCF_042652125.1. NCBI lineage: Bacteria > Bacillati > Actinomycetota > Actinomycetes > Streptosporangiales > Thermomonosporaceae > Actinomadura > Actinomadura gamaensis. Next base: position 231,052 of record NZ_JBHSIT010000004.1, read on the forward strand.
GTAGGCGATCACGGCGGTGTCGTGCGCCCGCGCCCACGCGATCTCCGCGGCGGCCGAGCGGTTGATCGCCGAGAACGGCGGCTGGATCGCGTCCACGTGCGCGACCCGCTCGGCGGCCTCGAGCTGCTCGACCGAGTGGTTCGACAGGCCGATCGCGCGGACCTTGCCCTCGGCCTTGAGGTCGGCCATGACCTGCCAGTACTCCTCCAGCGGCGTCGCGTTCGGCGACACCGCGCCGGAGCCGTCGCCCGCGTACTCCAGCGACTCGCCGGTGTCGGGCCAGTGCACCTGGTAGAGGTCGATCCGCTCGACGCCGAGGCGGCGCAGCGAGTCCTCCAGCTCGCGCCGGACGCTGGCGGGCTTCATGATCCGGCGCGGCGCGGCGGCCGGGTCCGCCGGGTCCCAGACGAGCCCGGCCTTGGTGAACAGGTACGGACGGTCGGCCTCGGGCAGCCCGGCGACGGCCTTCCCGACCAGCTCCTCGGAGTGGCCGAGGCCGTAGACGGCGGCGGTGTCGATCCAGTTGACGCCGGACGTGACCGCGTGCCGGATGGCCTCGATCGACTCGGCGTCGTCGGTCGCGCCCCAGCTGAACTTCCAGCCCTGCCCGGACACCGCCCAGGAGCCGAAGCCGAGCCGGGTGACGTCCATGTCGGTGCGGCCGAAGCGAACGGTTTCAGTCATCTTCACAGTGCCTTCTCGCTCGGTGAGATCGGATGACCATCACTTTCGTCCGGTGCGGTCGGTCCACCCAGTGCCCGCGCGTGCCTGGGCACGGCGTGACCAGGCTGCGCCTTCCGCGGCCCGCGATACTGGGGGCATGGCACTGGACAGACGCGCGGAACTCGGCGAGTTCCTCCGGTCACGCCGGGCACGGCTGCGGCCCGAAGAGCTCGGACTGCCCGACTACGGGGGCCGCAGGCGCGTCCCCGGGCTGCGCCGCGAGGAGCTGGCCCGGCTGGCCGGGGTCAGCGTGGACCACTACGTCCGGCTGGAGCAGGGCCGGACGCTCCACTTCTCCGAAGAGGTGCTGGACGCCGTCGCCCGCGCGCTGCGCCTCAATCCGGACGAGCGCGAGCACCTGTTCCGGCTCGCCCGGCCGTGGACGGGGACGGACGCTCCGGCCGCGCCCCAGACCGTCCGGCCTGGGCTGCGGCGGCTGCTGGACGCGGCGTCCGACGTGCCCGCCTACATCGTCGGCCGCGACACCGACGTGCTCGCCTGGAACCGGCTCGCCGCGACGCTGATCACCGACTTCGGCGCGCTGCCGCCCGAGCGGCGCAACCTCGCCCGGCTCGTCTGCCAGGACGAGGGGATGCGCGCGCTCTACGCGGACTGGCCCGGCAAGATCGCCGACATCGCCGCCTACCTGCGGCTCGACGCGTCCCGGCACCCGGACGACCCGCGCACCGCCGCGCTGGTCGAGGAGCTGTCGGCGACCAGCCCCGAGTTCCGCGCCGCGTGGGCCGAGCACCAGGTCAAGGACAAGACGCACGGCCGCTACGTCTACCTGCACCCGGTCGTCGGACGCCTGGACCTCTCCTACGAGACCCTCCGCCTGCCCGACGACCCCGACCAGGCGCTCATCGCGCACACGGTCGAGGAGGGCTCGGCCTCGGAGGCGGCGCTGCGCCTGCTCGCCACGCTGTCCCAGCAGGAGGCGGCTCAGGCCGTCCGGGGCGTCACCAGCCCCGACTCGTAGGCGAGGACGACGAGCTGCGCCCGGTCCCGCGCGCCCAGCTTCATCATCGCCCGGTTGACGTGCGTCTTCGCGGTCACCGGGCTGATCGCCATCCGGACCGCGATCTCGTCGTTCGACAGGCCCTGCGCGACCAGCGCGACCGCCTCGCGCTCGCGGTTGGTCAGCTCCGCCAGGCCCGTCCCGGTGCCGGCGCGCGGCGGCCGGGCGACGTACTGGCCGATCAGCCGCCGGGTGATGGACGGCGCGAGCAGCGCGTCGCCGCGCGCCGCGACCCGCACCGAGTGCAGCAGGTCCTCCGGCTCGATGTCCTTGACCAGGAACCCGGCGGCCCCGGCGCGCAGCGCGTTGAAGACGTACTCGTCGAAGCCGTAGTTGGTGAGGATCACGACGTGCACCCCGCCGAGCGCCGGGTCGGCGGCGATGCGGCGGGTCGTCTCGATGCCGTCCAGGACGGGCATCTGGATGTCCACGAGCGCGACGTCGGGCAGCCGCTCGCGGGCGAGCGCGAGGCCCTCCGCGCCGTCGGCGGCCTCGGCCACGACCTCGATGTCGTCCTCGGCGTCGAGCAGCGCGCGGAACCCGCCGCGCAGCAGCGGCTGGTCGTCCACCAGCAGGACGCGGATCACGACGGTCCTCCCACGGGCAGCTCCGCCTCGACGCTGAACCCGCCCTCGCCGCGCGGTCCGGCGCGCAGCCGGCCGCCGAGCGCGGTGACCCGCTCGCGCATCCCGAGCAGCCCGACGCCGGGGACGGGCGCGGTTCCCGGCCCGGCCTTCCCGTCGTCGTCCACGCGGATCGCGAGCACCCCCGGCCGGTAGCCGATCACGATGGACGCCGTGGTCGCCGCCGCGTGCCGCGCGGTGTTCGTCAGCGACTCCTGGACGATCCGGTAGGCCGTCCGGTCCACCTCGGTCGGCACGTCCCGCCGCTGGCCCTCGATCGTCAGGGTCGTCGCGAGGCCCGTCCCGCGGGCGCGTTCGACCAGCTCGGGCACGTGGTCGAGGCCGTGCGCCGGGGTGGACGCGTCGTCCCGCAGCGTCTCCAGCGTGGCGCGCAGCTCGCGGGTCGCCTCGCGCCCGGCCTCCTGGATCGCGAGCAGCGCCTCGGGCACCCGCTCGCCGCGCTTGCGGGCGAGATGGACCGCGACCCCGGCCTGCACCTTGATGATCGAGATCTGGTGGGTGAGCGAGTCGTGCAGCTCGCGCGCGATGTGGAGGCGCTCCTCGCTCGCCCGCAGGCGCGCGGTCTCCTCGCGGGTGCGCTCCGCCTCGTCCGCGCGCCGCTCGGCCTGCCGCAGCGCCTCGCCGGCGGCCCCGGCGGCGATCAGCCACGCGATCTCCAGCACGCCCCGCGCCTGCGCGGCGGCCTCGCTCAGCGACCAGCCGTGCGGCGAGACCAGCGCCGCGAGCGGCAGCGTGAGCAGCAGCGTCACCGACGCCGCGATCGTGACGGTCCGGTACCCGGCGCGGACGGCCGCGTACACCGCGAACAGGAACGCGACGGCCGGCACCTCGAAACCGACCGCCTGGTAGCCCGCCACGCACGTCCACGTCGCGCCGAGCACGGCCACCGGCGCCCGGCGGACGAACGCCAGCGCCAGCCCGCTGCCCGCGATCAGCACGTACCCGAGGACGTCCAGGCGGGTGGCGGGACGCCCCTCGGCGAACGCGGTGATCAGCAGGGCCGCCGCCAGCAGGAACGCGACGAGCCGGTCCCGGCTCCTGGCCCAGACGGCGGGCAGTCCGGTGGTCATGCCCGCAACCTAGCCGGAACCGGACCCGCGCACCTCCTGCCCGCGGACGAGCGGCGATCTACCGCGAACGCGGTACATCGACCGCGTCCGCAGCAGGAACGGTAATGAATTGCGGCGCACGCCGTAGCGCGAATTGCCTTCGCCGGGCGGACGCGCCGCGCGAATTCGGCGTGGATCATCAATTCCGTCCAGCCGCGACGAAGAACGGCCCAAGGAGTTGACGATGACGACCGAGACTGCCCGCGAGGACGGCCTCCTCGCGGGGCTCGCCCGCTTCTGCCACCGGCGCAGACGCCTGGTCCTGCTGCTCTGGATCGCGGGCGTGCTCGCGGTGGCGTTCGCCGGTTTCGGCTTCGGCGCCGCCTCCGACAACGATTTCTCCGGCAGCGGATCGGAATCCGCGAAGGCGCAGAAACTGATCGAGCGGCATTTCCCGGAACAGCAGGGGGACACCCTCACGCTGGCGGTGAAGGCGGACCGGGGCATCGACGATCCGGCCGTCCGGCGGAAGATCGAGAAGGTCGTCGCCACCCTGGACGCCTCGCCCGTCACCGGCCCGGTCGTCTCGCCCTACCGGAACCCGGCCCTGGTGACCAAGGACCGCCGGATCGCGCGCACGACGATCCCGCTGACCAGCCAGAACGTGAAGGCGAGCGAGGTCCGGCCGCTCGTCACGGCCGTCAAGGACGCGTCGGGCGGCGGCGTCGCCTTCGGCCTCGGCGGGGACATGGCGCAGAAGGCCGAGACGCCCGGGCAGGGGCCGGGCGAGGCCGTCGGCGTGCTCGCGGCGGCGGTGATCCTGTTCATCGCGTTCGGCTCGCTGGTCGCGATGGGCCTGCCGATCGTGACCGCGCTGATGGCGATCGTCGGCGGGATCGCGCTGATGAAGCTCGTCGGGTACGTCTTCCCCGCGCCGGACTTCACCGTCGTCGTCTCCGCGCTCATCGGGCTCGGCGTCGGCATCGACTACGCGCTGTTCATCGTGACCCGCTACAAGGAGGCGCTGCGCGACGGCGACGCGCCCGAGGCCGCGACGGTGAAGGCCGTCACCACGGCCGGGCACGCGGTGCTGTTCGCCGGAACGACCGTCGTGATCGCGCTGCTCGGCCTGGTCGCGATGGGCCAGCGGCTGATGACGGGCGTCGCCATCGCCGCGTCGGTGACCGTGCTGGTCACGATGGTCGCGGCCGTGACGCTGCTGCCGGCCTTCCTCGGCTTCGCCGGACACCGGATCAACTCGCTGCGCCTGCCCCGCCGGACGAGCCGCGCCGACCGCCACGATCCCGCCCGACCGAGCCGGACGCGCCGGACGCGCCGGACGCCCGCCGAGCGCTGGGCCGCACTGGTGCAGCGGCGGCCGTGGGTCGCCGCCGTCCTGGCCGGCACCGGGCTGCTCGTCCTGGCCGCGCCCACGCTGTCGATGCGGCTGAGCCTGCCCGACGCCAGCGTCCAGCCGCACGACCGGAGCAGCTACGCGTCCTACCGGATCCTCTCCGAGGGCTTCGGACCGGGCTACGGCGCGCCGTTCGTGTTCGCCGCGCCCGTCGCCTCGAAGGACGCCGACCTGCGGCCGATCGTGCAGGCGGTCGCCGGGACGGACGGCATCGCCTCCGTCACGCCGCCGCAGATCAGCGCGGACGGCCGGGCCGCCGTCTTCATGGCCTTCCCCAAGACCGGCTACCAGGACGAGGCGACCCCGCGCCTGGTGCACGAACTCCGCGACGACGTCCTGCCGAACGTCCCCGGCGGCGAGGACGTGCACCTCGGCGGGCCGAACGCCGTCACGATCGACTTCTCGGACGCGGTGAGCGCCCGGCTGCCGTACATGATCGCGATCGTGCTGGCGCTGTCCCTGGTGCTGCTGGTGGCGCTCGTCCGGTCGGTGACGATCGCGCTCCAGGCGGCCGTGATGAACCTGCTCTCGATCGGGGCCGCGTACGGGGTGCTGGTCGCGATCGTCCAGTGGGGCTGGCTCGGCACGGCCCTCGGCTTCCCCACCTCGATGCCGGTCACGAGCTGGGTGCCGATGATGATGTTCCCGATCCTGTTCGGGCTGTCCATGGACTACGAGGTCTTCCTGATCTCGCGGGTCCGCGAGGAGTACGTCCGGACCGGCGAGACCCGGACGGCCGTGGCGCGCGGCCTGGCCCGCACCGCCAAGGTCATCACGGCCGCCGCCGGCATCATGATCGCCGTCTTCACCACGTCCCTGCTCGGCCCGGACGTCGCGGTCAAGCAGATCGGGCTCGGGATGTCCGTCGCGGTCCTCGTGGACGCCACGATCGTCCGGCTCGTCCTGGTCCCGGCCGTGATGGAGCTGTGCGGCAAGGCGAACTGGTGGATGCCGGGCCGCCGCACGAACCCGCAGGCCGCCCCCTCCCCAAAGGAACCCGCCGCCGTCTGACCGGCACGGCGTCCCGGAGCGCGGAAGGCATTCGCCTCCCGCGCTCCGTCACATCCGCCCCTGGACAGCCACTGAACAACTGTTTAGTGTGCTGTACGTGCGTTCAGTTTCCGAGGATCGGACGATGCGGGCCCGGCTCCGCGACGAGGCGCTGCGGCTGTTCGCCGAGCACGGCCCCGACGCGGTGTCCGTGCGGCAGATCGCGGCGGCGGCCGGGGCCTCGCCCGCGCTGGTCGTGCACCACTTCGGCTCCAAACAGGGTCTCCGGGACGCCGTGGACGAGCACGTCGTCGCGCTGTTCGAGGCGCTGCTCGCCGAGGTCGCGACCGGCGAGCACGCCGGCGAGCTGCTCGCCCCGCCCGCAGCCGGAGCCACCTCGACACCCACCTCGGCACCCACCTCGGCCCCCGCGCCAGCGCCCGCGTCGGCGCCCGCGTCGGTGGGTGAGTTGTTGGCCGCTCACCTGCCGCCGGACTCGCCCGTCCCGGCGTACCTGCGGCGGCTGCTGCTCACCGACTCCGAGGCGGGCCGCGCGGTGTTCCGCCGCCTCTACGAGCTGTCCCGCGCCACGCTGTCGGCGCTGGTCGCGGCGGGCCTGGCCGATCCCGGCCGGGACCCGGCCGTCCGGGCGGCGTTCCTGCTGGCCAACGACCTGGCCGTGCTGCTGCTGAGGGACCGGATCGCCGACGTGCTGGGCCTCGACCCGCTGTCGGCCGAGGGCATGGACCGCTGGGCGGGCGAGCTGCTCACCGTCTACGGCGGCGGGCTCACGGCCCCGCCCCCCGAAGAACGGCGATGACCTGGAGAACGGCGATGACGACGAAGACGGAGACAGGCACGGAGCGGCCCGTCCTGCGGGCGCGCGACGTGCACAAGTCCTACGGCCGCCGGCGCGTGCTGCGCGGGGCCGACCTGACCGTCCGGCGGGGCGAGCTGGTCGCGGTCGTCGGCGAGAACGGCGCGGGCAAGTCCACGCTGCTCAAGGCCCTCGCCGGGACGCTGCCCACCGACCGGGGCGAGATCACCGTGGCGGGCGGGCTCGGCTACTGCCCGCAGGAGCCGGTGCTGAGCGACAACCTGACCGTCGGGCAGCACCTGCGCTACTTCGCCGCCGCGCGGCGGCTCCCGGACCTGCGGCGCGGCGAGGAACTGCTCGACGTGCTCGGCTTCCGGCGGTACCTCGGCCACAGCGCCGGGACGCTGTCGGGCGGCACGCGGCAGAAGCTCAACCTCACCCTCGCCCTGCTCCACGACCCCGACCTGCTCCTGCTGGACGAGCCGTACCAGGGCTTCGACTGGGACACCTACCTGCGCTTCTGGGATCTCGTCTCCGGCCTGCGCGAGCGCGGCAAGGCCATCGTCGTGATCACCCATCTCGTCTTCGAGCAGGACCGCTTCGACCTGCTCGCCGACCTGGCCGGCGGCCGCCTGTCCCCGCGCTCGTCCCGGCCCGCGGGCGCCGGAGAGGAGCGCCGCCATGACGACCGCTGACCCCGCCGACCTGCGCCCGGACGGACGTCCCGCCGCGTTCCCGCAGTTCCCGACCGCGTTCCGGTTCGCGCTGCGCGACCAGACCCGCAACCGGCTCGCCGCGATCCTGCTGGTCGCGTTCGTCCCCGCCTGGTACCTGCTGATGCTCGCGATGACCGGGCACCGCACCCTCGGCTTCCGCCTGTACGCCACCGGACGGACGCTCGCGGTGGACGGCGGCCACCTCACCCTCATCTCCGCCGGGCTCAACGCGCTGTCGATGATCGTCGGCTTCGCCGTCTTCGACGCCGTCCGCCGGTCGCTCGCGTTCGACCGCCGCCTGGTCTTCGCCGGGTACCGGCAGGCGGCGCTGGTCGCGGCGAAGACCCTGGCCATCGCGCTCGTCGCGGGCTCGGTCGCCTGCTACGCGGCCCTGGTGCTGCTCGGGTTCTGGCGTCCGTCCCCCGAGGGCTGGCTGGCGGTCCTCGCGGGCTTCGCGGCGATCGCCCTCACCTACGGCGCGTTCGGGCTGCTGCTCGGCGTGCTGGTCCGGGGCGACCTGGAGGGCTTCTTCCTGATCATCATGGGCGGGCTGATGGACACCTTCCTCCAGAACCCGCTCGGCAACCCGCTGGCGAACAAGCCGGTCCTGGAGTGGTTCCCGTCCTTCGGGCCGATGCAGTTCGCCGTCGCGGGCGCGTTCTCCCGCACCTGGCTGTGGGGCCACCTGGCGCTCGGCCTGGCCTGGGCGGCGGGTTTCGCCCTGTGCGGCCTGGCGGTGTTCCACCTGCGGACCCGTTCCGGCACGCTGACGTCGCGCGGTCGACCTCCTGGCCTTCACCGCTTCAGGCGGGCGGCCCGAGAGTCCAGGTAGCGCTGCTCGGCGAGGCTCGCCGTGGCCTTCGCGGCGCGGCGGTAGTGCTCGTACGCGCCCTCGGCGTCGCCGGCCTTCTCCAGCAGGTGCGCCCGGACGGACAGCAGCCGGTGGTGTCCGGCCATCCGCTCGTCCTCGTCCAGCGTGGCGAGCAGGCCGAGCCCGGCGTCCGGGCCCTCGACCTCGGCCAGGGCGATCGCGCGGTTGAGGGTGACCATCGGGTTCGGCGCGATCCGCTCCAGGATCAGGTACAGCGCGTGCACCTGCCGCCAGTCGGTCTCCTCGGCCGTCGCGGCGTCGGCGTGCGTCGCGGCGATCGCCGCCTGGAGCCGGTACGGCCCGAGCGCCGGTTCGGCCAGCGCGGCCTTGACCAGCGCCGTGCCCTCGTCGATGAGGGCGCGGTCCCACCTGCCGCGGTCCTGCTCGTCCAGCGGGATCAGGTCGCCGGACGGCGTCGTGCGCGCGTCCCGGCGGGCGTGGGTCAGCAGCATCAGCGCGAGCAGCCCGGCCACCTCGCCGTCGTCCGGGAGCTGCGCGTGCACCATCCGGACGAGCCGGATCGCCTCGCGCGCGAGGTCCGCGCGGTGCAGCTCGGCCCCCGACGACGCCGTGTAGCCCTCGTTGAAGATCAGGTACAGCACGTGCAGGACGACCCGCAGCCGCTCCTCGCGCTCGGCGCCCTCCGGCAGCGCGAACGTGCTGCCCGCCGCCCTGATCCGCTGCTTGGCCCGGCTGATCCGGGCCGCCATCGTGGCCTCCGGCATGAGGAACGCGCGGGCGATCTCGGCCGTGGTCAGGCCGCCGACCGCGCGCAGCGTCAGCGCGGTCTGCGACGCGGGCGTCAGCGTCGGATGGCAGCACAGGAACAGCAGGACGAGCGTGTCGTCGCTGTCCGGAACGTCCCCGGCCCCGGCCTCGGCCTCGGTCGCGACGGCCGACTCCCGCTCGCGGCGCGCGTGCTCGCTGCGCATCTGGTCGATCAGCCGCCGGGACGCGACCGCGGTCAGCCAGCCGCGCGGGTTGTCCGGCACGCCCTCGGCGGGCCACTGCACGGCCGCGGCGAGGACCGCCTCCTGCACCGCGTCCTCGCAGCTCTCGAACTGCCCGTGCCTGCGTACCAGCGTGCCGAGGACCTGCGGCGCGAGCTCGCGCAGCAGGCCCTCGAAGCCCGGTGAGCCCGGGTCCGGGTCGGTCATGCCTCCAATTGTCCGTCGAAGAACATCACCTGGCGCACCTCGACGCCGAGTCCCTCGATCGCGGCGTCCGGGATCCGCGCGGCGAGCTCCAGCGCCCGGTCCCGGTCCTCGCAGTCGATCAGGTAGAAGCCGCCGAGGAACTCCTTGGCCTCCAGGAACGGGCCGTCCGTCACGACCGGCTGGCCGTCGCGCACCGACACCACGGCCGCCTGCGACGGGTCGACCAGCGCCTGGGTGTTGATCAGCTCGCCGGACTCCCTCAGGTCGGCGATGAACCGGGCGTGCCCGTCGCCGATCGCCGCCTTCTCCTCGTCGGTCAGCGCGTCCAGCACGGCCGGGTTGATGTGCATGCTGATCAGGAACTTCATCTCGTGCTCCTCATGTTGGCGGGCTCCTGGCGGCGCCCTTCACCCCGTTGGTCGGAGCCGTCGGCGCGGTCTTGACGTCCCCGGCGAGGAAATCTCGCATCGAATTTTTTCCGGCGATCGCCGCGCGGTGATGTCAAGAAGCGTCCCGCCGCTCCGACCACCCCGCGTACCGACACCCGAGAGAACAGGATGACGGAGATGCGGATCGACCGGGCGTGGCTGGGACTGACCGTCCTCGTGCTGCCGACGCTGATCGTCGCGATGGACATGACGGCGCTGCTCCTGGCGCTGCCGAAGCTGAGCGGAGATCTCGGCGCGAGCAGCGTCGAGCAGCTGTGGATCAGCGACGGGTACGGGCTGATGGTCGCCGGGCTGGTGATCACGATGGGCACGCTCGGCGACCGGATCGGCCGCCGCCGGCTGCTGCTGGCCGGGGCGGCGGCGTTCGCGGCCCTGTCGGTCGCGGCCGCCCTCGCCACCGACCCGCTGACGCTGATCGTCGTGCGGGCGCTGCTGGGGGTCGCGGGCGCGACGCTCACGCCGTCCACGCTGGCGCTGATCACGAACATGTTCCGGGACGAGCGGCGGCGCGGGAAGGCGATCTCGCTCTGGGCGACGTGCCAGTTCGCCGGCGGCGCGCTCGGACCGGTCCTCGCCGGCGTGCTGCTCCAGCACTTCTGGTGGGGCTCGGTGTTCCTGATCGCGGTGCCGCCGATGATCCTGCTGCTGCTCGCCGGGCCGTTCGTCCTGCCCGAGTTCCGCGGCGACCGCGCCGGACGGCTCGACCCCGCGAGCGTCGCGCTGTCGCTCGTCGCGGTGCTGCTGATGGTCTACGGGTTCAAGCAGCTCGCGGTCGGCGGCGAGCCGGCCGTCCCGGCGGCGGCCCTGGTCGCCGGAGCGCTGGTCGGGGCCGTGTTCGTCCGGCGGCAGCTGCGGATGGAGACGCCGCTGCTGGACCTGCGGCTGTTCCGCAACCGCCCGTTCACGGCCGTGATCGTCGGCCTCGTCTGCGCCGGGATCGCGATGGCCGGGACGGGCCTGCTCGTCACGCAGTACCTCCAGGACGTCCTCGGCCACTCGCCCGCGACCGCCGCGCTGCTGTTCGCGCCGATGGGCCTCGGCGTCGCGGCCGGGACCATGACCGCCCCGGCCCTCGCGCGGCGGATGCGGCCGGCGACCGCGATCGCGGGCGGGCTCGCGGCGTCCGCGCTGGGCGGCCTGCTGCTGGCGGTCGCGGACGGCCCGGCCGCGCTGCCGATGGTGCTGGCCGGGATCACCGTCCTCGCCCTCGGCACCGGGCCGCTGTTCGCCCTCGGGACCGGGCTGGTACTCGGGTCCGTCCCGCCGGAGCGCGCCGGGTCGGCCGCGTCGATGTCGGAGACCGGCAACTACCTCGGCGGCTCGCTCGGGCTCGCGGTCATCGGCGTGCTGGCCGCGGTGATCTACCGGAGCCGGGCCGGCGGGACGTCCGACTCGCTGGCGGGCGCGGTCGCGGCGAGCCGCCGCCTGCCCGCCGACCAGGGCGCGGCGCTGCTGCACACCGCGCGGGCGGCGTTCACGACCAGCCTGCACGTCACCGGGTTCGTCGCCGCCGCGATCTTCGCGGGGCTGGCCGTGCTGACGCTGCTCCTGCGTCCGGCGGATGCGCGGACGACCGCGACCGCACCCGCACCGGCGCCCGAGCCCGAGCACGCACCCGAGCCCGAGCACGCGCCCGACCCCGAGCACGCGACCGAGCACGCGCCCGCGTCCGTCGCGGAGTCAGGCCCCGAGCTGAAGACGGCGTGAGGGGCTGTGGCTCAGGTCACATGAGAAAGGCTGTCACATTGCCGTCGTCCATGGCGTCTTGTGTGCGACCGGAAAGCAGCACGGCAGAACGGGGAAGACACCATGACTTCGGCACTGGAAAACCTTCGGCGCGAGTTCGGCGGCGACATCATCGAGCCCGGCACGCCCGACTACGAATCGGCCAGCGGTTCGTTCCTGGTCCCAGGAAATCCCGCCCATGTACTACGACCTGAAAGCGTGGCCGACGTGCGGGCCGCGGTCAGATTCGCCGGCGAGGCGCACCTGCCGCTTTCCGTCCGCGGCGGCGGCCACGCCTTTTCCGGATTCGCCACCAATGACGGCGGCGTCGTGATCGATCTCCGCGGCCTCTCGGCCGTGGAGGTCGTCGACGCCGACCGGCACCTCGTCCGGATCGGGGGCGGTGCGACGTGGGGCCAGGTCGCGGACGCCCTCGCGCCGCACGGCCTGGCGATCTCCTCGGGCGACACGCGCAGCGTCGGTGTCGGCGGGCTGACGCTCAGCGGCGGCATCGGCTGGAAGGTCCGCAAGCACGGCCTCGCCCTGGACGCCCTGGTCGCCGCCGAGGTCGTCACCGCCGCCGGCGACCTGGTGCGCGCGAGCGCGGACGAGAACCCGGACCTCTTCTGGGCGCTGCGCGGTGGCGGCGGCAACTTCGGCGTCGTGACCGCGTTCGAGTTCGCCGCGCACCCGACGACGGACATCCACTACGGCAAGATCACCTTCCCGGCCGCGGAGCTTCCGAGCGTCCTTCACGGATGGGCTGACTATCTCCGGACCGCGCCCGCGGAAATCACGTCCGTCATCAACTTCGCCAACCCTTTCGCGGGCGGCCCGGAAGCCCCGGTCGAAGTATTCGTCGCCTTCGACGGAGACGACGCCGAAAGCGCAGCCGCCGCCATCGACCCGATCCGGAAACTGGGCACGGTGACGTCCGATGACATTGCACTGAAGCCGTATAGGGAAACGCTCGTGGACGGCATGGCCCCGCCGCCCGGAATCCGCCTCGTGACCCGTTCCGCGTTCGTCGAGAACGAATCCGTGCCCGACGTCCTGGAAATTCTGACCGAGATCGGATCGGCGGCGGGTGCGCCGTACTTCTCCGTCCGGAGCGTCGGCGCGGCCGTGTCCCGGGTGCCGGACGACGCGACCGCCTACGCGCACCGCCGCGCCGAGCTGCTGGTCGTGACGACCAACGTCGGCCCGGCTCCGGTCCTCGAGGCGGGCCGTCCGGCGCTGGCGGCGATCTGGGCGCGGCTGACCCCGCACGCCGGCGGCGCGTACGCCAACTTCCTGACCACCGCGACCGACGAGGACGTCGCCGCCGTCTACCCGGCGGACACCCGCAAGCGGCTCGCGGAGGTCAAGCGGCAGTGCGACCCCGCGAACCTCTTTGCCCGCAACCACAACATCCGCCCCGAATAACACCGAAGCCGCCCGAAGCGGGACGCGCTTCGGGCGGCTCCCTCCGCCTTCTCGCAGCTCAGAGCATGTACCGTCAGCGGCTGAGCGTGACCTCGCGCTCGACGCCGGTCAGTTTCTCCGGGTTGCGGACGACGTAGAACCCGCTGATGAGCCCGCCGTCCAGCCGCAGCGCCAGGATCGTGTCGATCTTGCCGTCGCGCCGCAGGAGCATCGCCGGATGCCCGTTGACCTGCACCGGCTCGACCTCGTTCAGGTCCGGGACCCGCACGAACAGCCCGGCCACCAGCTCGGCGCCCACGAACGGCTCCAGCGCGGCCCGGACCTTCCCGCCGCCGTCGGTCAGCAGCACCACGTCCGGCGCGAGGATGTCCAGCAGCTTCCGCGGGTCCCCGGTCTCGACCGCGCGCTGGAACGCCTCCACCGCGTGCCGGGTCTGGGCCGGCGTGACGACCTCCCGAGGCCGCCGCGCGGCGACATGTGCCCGCGCCCGGTGCGCGATCTGCCGGACGGTCGCCGGGCTCTTCTCGACCGCCTCGGCGATCTCCTCATACGGGAAGTCGAACACCTCGCGCAGCACGAACACCGCGCGCTCGGTCGGCCCGAGCGTCTCCAGGACGAGCAGCATCGCCATCGAGACGCTGTCGGCGAGCTCGACGTCCTCCGCAACGTCCGGCGTGGTCAGCAGCGGTTCCGGAAGCCACGGGCCGACGTAGGACTCGCGGCGGCGGCCGAGCGTCCGCAACCGGGTCAGCGCCTGCCGCGTCGTGATCCGGACCAGGTACGCGCGCTGGTCGCGCACGTCCTCCAGGTCCACGCCCGTCCAGCGCAGCCACGTCTCCTGCAGGACGTCCTCGGCGTCGGCCGCCGACCCGAGCATCTCGTAGGCGACCGTGAACAGCAGGTTCCGATGCGCGACGAAGGACTCGGTCGCGGCGTCGGCCGGTTCCGCCGCGCCCGTCGCTTTCTCACTCATGCCTGACCCCCCAGAGGACGAACCTGAACTCTGCCGCACAAACGACGCCGAACGCCCGCCTCGTGTGACAGTGCCGTGCGTCACACCGGCGGCGGCACCCGCCTGACCTCGCGATCGACGGCCCGGGCGTCCGCGACCTCGCCGAGGTGCCCGAGCTTGTCCGGGTTGATGACGACGCGGACGGCCTCGATCCGGCCGTCCCGGACGTCCAGCGCGAGCGTGTGCAGCACCCGCCCGTCGCGGTCGCGGAAGATCGCGCCCGGCTGGCCGTTGATCTCGCGCGGCTCGGCGGCGACGCCGGCCCGGTCCATCCGCGGGAACGCCGACGCGAGCAGGCGCGCGACGGCCGCCGCGCCGACCAGGACGCGCGCGAGCTGCGGCGCCTTGCCGCCCCCGTCGCCGACCAGCGACACCTCGGCGGCCAGCATCTCCCGCAGGCCCGACACGTCGCCTTCGCGGAGGGCGTCGAAGAAGCGCGCGGCCAGCTCGTCCCGCGCCTTCCGGTCCGCCTCGAACCGCGGACGGCCCTCGTCCATATGCCGCCGCGCCCGGACGAGCAGCTGGCGGCAGGCCGCCTCGGACCGTCCGACGGCGTCCGCTATCTCCCGGAAACCGAAATCGAAGACGTCGCGCAGCACGAAGACGGCGCGTTCGAGCGGGCTGAGCCGTTCGAGGAGCAGCAGCGCGGCCACCGACAGCGAGTCGGCCAGCTCCACCGAACGCTCCGGATCCTGGTACGGGTCGGCGAGCAGCGGCTCCGGCAGCCACGGACCGACGTACTCCTCGCGCCGGACGCGCGCCGAGCGCAGCACGTCGATCGAGATCCGCGTCACCGTGGCCGACAGGAACGCCTTCGGCGAATCGGGCACCGTGTGCGACGCCTCGTACCGGAGCCACGCCTCCTGGACGGCGTCCTCGGCCTCCGCCACGCTCCCGAGGATCCGGTACGCGATCGAGAACAGCAGCGGCCTGAGCTCCTGGAACTCCTCGATCCCGCCCACGACCGCCCCCTCGCCGACCCTCGGCCGGCCGCCGATGGGCCGACTTTCTTCGCATGACCGGTCATACCGTGTCACAGGCGTCGCGCCCCTCTCGTCTCAGGGGGCATGACGAACAACGAGCAGACCACGGTGCTGGTCACCGGCGGCAACAAGGGACTCGGCCTGGAGACGGCACGGCGGCTCGGCGAGCTGGGCTGGACGGTCTTCCTCGGCTCCCGCGACCGGGCGCGCGGCGAGACGGCCGCCGCCTCGCTCGCCGCGCGCGGCGTCCGCGTGACCATGGTCCCGCTGGACGTGACGTCGGACGCGTCGGTCGCCGGCGCCGTCCGGACCGTCCGGAAGCACACCGACCGGCTGGACGTCCTGGTCAACAACGCGGGCGCGCCCGGCCACGCCGTCCCGCCCGCCGACGCGACCGCCGGCGAGCTGCACGCCGTCTACGACACGAACGTGTACGGCCCGGTCCGCGTCACGCACGCGTTCCTGCCGCTGCTGCGCGCCTCCGGCAACCCGCGCGTCGTCATGGTGTCGAGCGCCGGCGGCTCCTTCGCGGTCGTCACCGACCCCGGCCAGCCGGTCGCGGCGATGCACGAGCTCGCCTACAGCTCGTCCAAGGCCGCGCTCAACATGATCACCGTGCGGTACGCGCGGGCGCTGCCGGAGATCAGGTTCAACGCCGTCACGCCCGGCGAGGTCGCCAACCACAAGTTCGCCGCCACCGACATGAACCGCCACACCGGGCAGCTCACCGTCACCGAGGGCACCGACGCGATCGTCCGGCTGGCCACCCTCCCCCCGGACGGCCCGACCGGCACCTTCACCGACCGCCTCGGCCCGGTCGCCTGGTAGCCCCAGGCTGGCAGGCTCCCGGCCCCGCGGCGTCCCTTCGGGCCCCGGCGTCCCTTCGGCCCCGCGGCGTCCCTTCGGCCTCGCGGCGTCCCTTTGGCCCCGCGGCGTCTCTTCGACCCCGCGGCGGCCTTTCCGGGCCTCCGGCGGCCTTCCCGGGCCTGGCCACCGTGACCGCGATCCCCGTGGCGGTCACGGTGGCGTACCGGGGTCAGCCCGCGGGCAGCGGGTCCTGCCCGAGCATCCGATGCCCGTTCATGGCCGAAACACGCACCGCGTCGAAGCCGTAATCCGCCATCCGCTCCTCGTAGGCGTCGATCGCCCTGGCCATGGCCTCGCCCCCGCCGTCCGCGAGCGCGCCCGCCACGGCGTCCGCCAGGGCCGCCGCGTCCCGGAGCGCGGTGTTCGCGCCGACGCCGGCCGCCGGGCTCATCGCGTGGACGGCGTCCCCGAGCAGCGTGACGTCCCGCCGCGACGGCCACCGGCCGATCGGGACGCTCGTGCGCAGGACGATCGGGAAGACCGAATCCACGTCCCAGTGCTCGATGATCGCGCGGACGCGCGGGTGCCAGCCGTCCAGCATCCCGAGCGTCATCGCCCGGAGTTCCGCGCCCGGCATCGCGCGCAGCTCCTCGTCATCGACGGGCAGCAGCTCGGCCCGCGCCCCGAACGAGCAGGTCATGTAATCCTCGCCAGGACCCAGGTCCAGCCCCGGAGCGAGGCGGGCGACGGCCTTCCCGACCGGCTCCGGATGCTCCACCGGCGCTACTCCGACGAACCTCTTGCCGGGGCCGGTGATCGGCGTGAAGACGGCGTACATGTCGTCCGAAAACAGCTCGCGCGTCTGCGCGGTGAGCGGAACCCTGCCGTACAACTGCCGCAGACCGGTGTCCACGACGCGCGCGTGCGGCAGGTACTGCCGCCGGACGGCCGAGTTGATCCCGTCGGCCGCGACGAGCAGGTCTCCCGTCACCTCGTCGCCATCGGCGAAGGACGCGGTGATCCGTCCGTCGGGCTCTTCCTTGTAGCCGACGAACCGCTTGCCGAACCGCACGGCGTCCTCGATCCCGGCGAGCAGGATCCGCCGCAGCGTCAGCCGATCCGCCGCCAGGTGAACGCCGTCGTCCTGCGGCTGGATGACCGCGATCCGGTTGAGCAGGTGGTCGTAGACCGGAGTGCTGGGGCGCGGCCTTCCGGCCGTCGCGCGGAAGAGTTCGTGCAGGTGGCCCGGCAGGACGCGGGCCAGCGCCCGGTCGCCGTTCCCGTCGATGTGGATGCGGTAGCCCTGGCGGCGCGCGGTCAGCGAGTCGTCGCTCTCGTACACGGCGACGCTGACACCGTTGCGCCGCAGCCCCTGGGCGAGGCACAACCCGCCCAGCCCGGCGCCGATGACGATGACATGTGGACGCGGCATGGCAGCCGTCCCTTCCTCGTACCGATGGCAGGAAGAGACGCACAGGTCACACCGGAGAAGGTGCGGTGTTCGACGCCGCCGGCGCCGTCCGGACTAACCCATACCGGACCATGTCTTCGCGCGTTCTCACGCGAAAAGTACCACTCGCCATGGCCGACTGGCCGGGACCGCGCGCCGTCGTCAGTCGACGGCGCCCAGCGCGCGGACGAGGCGCACGAGCGACTCGCGCCGCCCGTCCACGCCCTCGTTGAGGCCGGGCATCAGCATCGGCGGGAGCTGCGGCGTCGCGAACCACCATCCGGCCAGCGCGATGACGGCGTACATGAGGTCCTCGGGCGGCACGTCGGGGTTGAGGCGTCCCGCGGCCTGCGCACCGGCCAGCGCGCCGATCTTCCGGGCGTAGTGCGCGGTGCGCGCCTCGGCGGCGGCGACCGGCTCGCCCTCGGCGCTGTGCAGCCCCTCCCAGTGCAGCAGCCGGATGAAGTGCGGATGCGCCCGGTGGTAGTCGAAGACCCGGCCCGCGTAACCGCCGAGGTCGGACGCGGCGTCCTCGTCGAGCGGCACCGCCTCGGCCAGCCGTTCGAGCTCCCTGGTCAGCACGACGGCGAACATCTTCTGCTTGTTGCCGAAGTAGGAGTAGATCCGCTCCTTGTTCACCCCGGCGCGGGTCGCGATCCGGTCCATCCGCGCGGCCTCCGGGCCGTGGGTGGCGAACTCCTCGACCGCCGCCTCCAGGATGAGCCGCCTGGTCCTCTCGGTGTCCCATGCCATGGCCCGAGCATACGCCAATTTCCAACTCATGGGTTGGACTTCTGCCCGCGGTCGTGCCAGACTCCAACCAACGAGTTGGAATTCGCCCCCCAGGGAGCCCTCGATGACCACCACCACGTCCCGCCCGCACCAGATCTCGCCCCGCCCGGCCACCGCTCCGGCCCGTCCGACCGCGCAGCCCGACGCCGTGCAGCCGGCCGCCGCCGCACCGGCCCGTCCGACCGCGCCGCCGTCGCTCCACCTGCGGGCGTTCTTCACCTGGCTGGCCGTCTACTCGATGATCATGGCCGTCCAGCTGGTCCTGGGGCCGGTCCTGCTGCCGCTGCCCCTCCCCGTCCGGACGCTGGCGCTGACCGCCATCGTCGTCCCGACCGTCGTCTACGTCCTGCTCCCGGCCCTCCTGCGGACGCACGCCGCCGTCCGGCGCCGCTCGACCCGCTGATCACCCCGCGTGGACGGGCCCGGCTACAGCTCGAAGTGCTCGGACATCAGGTCGCCGTCGCCCCGCCCGGCCGCCTGATGTCCGCCACGCGGATCCCTCAGGTCGATCACCGGTCGGCATGAGCGCAGAGCTCGACCGGAGAGGTTCCACCTCTCCTCTCTCTACGGCCTTAAGGGGCTCAGGGCGACTGGAGGTGCCGGGTGGCCTCGCGCTGGCGCGCGGCGGCCTCGGTCAGGAAGTCGACGATGGCGGCGAGTTCGCGGTCGTCGTAGCGGGTGACCAGGCCCTTGAGCGAGGCGACATAGTCGTCGAAAAGCGGCGCCAGGGCCGTCAGGCGGTCGGGGACGATCTCGACCAGGACGCTGCGCTTGTCCTCCGGATTCGGGACGCGCCGCGCGAATCCCTTGCGCTCGAGGCGGTCGATGAGCCCGGTGACCGACGCGGGAGCCAGACCGGAGCGCTCGCGTAGCTGACGGCCGGTCAGCGGACCGAAGCGTTCGAGGAGGTCGAGGGCCTTCTCCTCGGTGGCGGTGAGCCCCTGGTGCTCGGCCAGGGCGGTATGGAACATCACCGCCGCGTTGCTCAGCTCGCGCCCGGCCAGGAGCATCCGGCCCACCAGCTCGTCCCGGTCCGTCATGCGGCCCAGGGTATCTATTTCGTTCGACCGAACAAAACACTTGCCGAGCCGATCCCGGCCCGCATATATTTCGTTCGGCCGAACGAAATACCTTGGAGGGATCGTGCGCGTTCTGATCATCGGAGGCGGGGTCGCCGGGACGGTGGCCGCCCTGGCGGCGCGGAAGGCCGGGCTCGAACCCCGGCTGTTCGAGGCCTACGGCGAGAGCGCGGGCCTGACCCACGGCGTCTTCCTCACCGTCGCCGTCAACGGCATGGACGCGCTGCGCGCCGTGGACGCCCACCACGTCGTCCTCGACGCCGGGTTCCCGAGCGGACGCATCCGGTTCCGCAGCGGAACCGGAAAGCACCTCGGCTCGGTCCCGCTCGGCCCGACGCTGGACGACGGCACCGTCACCCACACCATCCGCCGCGCGGACCTCTACGGCGGGCTGTACCGGCTCGTCGCCGAACGCGGCGTCCCGATCGAGCACGGGAAGCGGCTCGTCCGGGCCGAGAACCTGCCGGACGGCGGCGTCCGCGCCCACTTCGCGGACGGCACCAGCGCCGACGGCGACGTCCTGATCGGAGCGGACGGGGTGCACTCGGTCACCCGCACGTCCATCGACCCGGCCAACCCGAGGCCGCGCTACACCGGCCTCGGCAACACCGGCGGGTTCACCAGGACCGCGGACCTCGACGCCGCGCCGGGCGACTACGTGATGACCTGGGGACGCGACTGCTTCTTCGGCTACACGATCGCGCCGGACGGAGAGATCTGGTGGTTCGCCAACCCGCCCGCCAAGGACGAGCCGTCCCGGGCGGACCTGCGCCGCCTGTCGGACGAGGAGATCAAGGCGCGACTCGTGCGGCTGCTGTCCGTCGACCGGAGCCCGGCGGCACGGATCGTCCGCGCCACCGATGGCCCGATCGGCCTCACCAACCAGTACGACCTGCCGTCGGTCCCGACGTGGCACGACGGCGCGATGGTCGTGATCGGGGACGCGGCTCACGCGGTCTCGCCGTCCTCGGGACAGGGCGCGTCCCTGGCCGCCGAGGACGCCGTCGTCCTCGCGAAGTGCCTGCGCGACCTGCCGACCGTCCCGGAAGCCCTGACCCGCTACGAATCACTGCGCCGCGACCGCGTCGAGCGGATCGTCAAGTGGGGCTCCGGCATGAACAACACCAAGAAGCAGGGCCTCGCGGGACGCCTCCTGCGCGACCTGGCCCTCCCCTTCATCCTCCGCAAGGCGGACGACCCGAAGGAGATGGCGAAGATGACCTGGATGTTCCACCATCACATCGACTGGAACGGCCCCATCACCGCCCCCGAGCCCGCGCCCGCGCCCGCGCCCGACCGCCGCTGACCACCGCTGACCACCTCAGACTCCTCACGCCCCGTCCAAGCTCATCAGCGACCTGGCCGGATCGACTCCCTGCGCCCTATCGGGCTAGAAGGTCCTGCAACTCGGCCTCGAAGAGCTTGCCCGGATCGAAGCCCATGCCTGTGAAGTGGCCGGCGAGCTCCAGGGACAGGACGCCGTGGCAGCGTGTCCAGAAGCTGAGGGCTTTGTGCATCACGGCGGTGGGGACGGACTCGTCCGCCCAGTGCCGATGGCTCTCCAGATGCTCGTCGAACGACGTGGCTGGACGGTCCGGAGTCGCCGCCGCACAGGCCCTGAGCAGCACGGACATGATCTCGCCCGAGATGAGGGTGATGTCGTCGGGCGCGTGGTAGCCCGGCACGGGCGTGCCGTAGATGAGGAAGTACCGCTGGGGGTCCTCCAGCGCCCAGCGCCGGAGGGCATGAGCCAGAACGCCCAGGTCGGCCTGCAACGTCGAGGCCGCCCGGACGGTGTCGGCCAGGCTCCGGTAGGCGTCCCGGATGAGCTCGGTGATCAGCTCGTCGCGGTTCGCGAAGTACCGGTACAGCGCCGGCCCGCTCATCCCCATCTGCTTGGCGATCGCGTTCAGCGACAGCGCCGAGGCCCCCGCCGAAGCGATCTGCTCCCAGGCGTGCTGCTTGATCTCCGCCCGCACCTGGGCCCGATACCGCTCCCGCGGAGACGTCGCCCCCTTCTCCACCATGACCCGATCTCCTCCCGCTACACCCCGACGACTTAGTTAGACCCTATCACGCTCCCTATTGACGCTCGCGCTTCCGTCAGCTATACCTTCTAACGCGAGCACTAACTAGTAACTCCCATCAGAACTACCCCCTCTCGCAAGCCGCCCAAGCAGACAACCGAAGACGAACGACGGGTGACGACCAGCCACGGTCGTCACCTGGCAAAGAAGGAGGAGCAGCATGTTCGGAAAGAACGCTTCGACGGGTTCCGCTCTGAGCGGTCAGCGGACGCGGATCGGCGGGACCGCGCTGGCGATCTCGGTTGCCACAGCGGCCGTGCTCGCGAGCGTCGTCCCCGCTGCCCAGGCGTCCGAGCACCATCACGACCGGACACCTCAGTGCCGCGGAGAGAGTGTCGATCCGGCCGCACTCATCCGCTACAAGACGGACGTCTTCATCAAGGCTCCGTTGAGCACCGTCTTCAAGGTGCAGACGGACGTGGAGCGCTGGCCGAGCTGGCAGAAGCCCGTCCTCTCCATGAAGCTCCTCGATCCGGGACACCTTCGACCGGGCTCCCGATTCCGATGGACCACCCCCGCCCCGCCCACCCCCACGACGCCCGCGAGCACGTTGACCATCACGTCCACGGTCGAGCAGATCAAGAAGAACGACTGCATCCTGTGGAGCGGACCCGCGATCGGCGCTGGCGTACGCATCGACCAAGGCGTCCATCTGTGGAAGTTCACCAAGGTCAGAGGCGGTGTCCACGTCCACACCGAGGAGACGTGGACCGGCCGGCAGGTCGAGGCCGACGTCCCCACCGCCCGCCGCCTCCTCGGCGACGGCCTGGAACAGTGGCTCCTCGACCTGAAGGCCACCGCCGAGGCCCGCACCCCCACCCACCCCCGCGTCTGACCCCTCGCCGTCCTGGGCCTAACAAGCCTGAGACACCAGCGCTCGAAGCTGCGTCGGCTCACGCCTAACGCAACTGCTTCCAGCCCCAGCCACGAAAACTGCCGCACGCGGAAGGGGCGCGTCCCCGGGCAGGGCTCTCATTTCGACCAGAGGGAGCGCTACGGGCGGGAAGCCCGAAACGGGCGCGGCCTTCAGAGAGGGGAGAGGAAAGCAGAGAGGGCAAAGGAGGAAAAGCCGGGGAACTGGTCGAACGCGTGTTGGGAGGGTCAGGCGGAGACTGCTCGGGTGCGGCGGAGGAAGTCGAGGACGATGGCGGCGGTCTCGTCGGGGCGTTCGAAGTGCGGTAGGTGGCCTACGCCGTCGAGTAGACGCAGGTCGGCGTGGGGGAAGGTGGAGCGCAGGACATTCTCTGGTGGCATCGGAGTGATGGGATCCTGGCGTCCCCAGACGATCTGGACGGGCGTGCCGCTCGCGTCCAGGAACCGGTACAGGAACTCGGCGCCGTGGATCGGGACGTTGCTCAGCGCGGACAGCAGGCTGCGCTTGAAACCCTGGTAGCGCAGCTCGGGCAGGAGACGTGCCTGGACGCGCGCCACCACGCGCGGGTCGCGGGAGTAGCCGGGAAGGCGTGACTTCAAGGCCCGGTCGCCGGTCAACCGGAAGAACGGGAGGCCGACTCCCGGCAGCAGCGAGAGCCGCAGGCCGCGACTCAGCGGAGTCGCGAACCCGTCGGGCGAGACGAGGCACACGCCGGCGACCCGCTCGGGATGCCGGATCGCGAACTCGGCCGCGATCGGGCCGCCGAACGCGAGCGCGACGAGGGTCACCGGACGGTCGACACCGAGCGCGTCCAGCAGGTCGAGCATCTGCTCCTCGAACAGCGCCTGGTCGTGGACGATCTCGGGCCGGTCGCTGAAGCCGATGCCGTACCGGTCGAAACGGATGGTCCGATATCCGGCGCGGACGAGCCGCTCGAACAGCTCGTCCCACACCCAGAGCGACAGCGTCGCGCCCGGCACGAGCAGGACCGGATCACCGGTTTCGGGCCCGTCCACCATGACGTGCGTCGTGCCGTGCCGGAGCCGGACGAACGACCCGGGCGCGCCCTGCCGGGCTCGGGCGTCCATCGGGACCGTCTCGCCACGCCGGCTCAGCAGGACGGGAAGGGCGATCGCCGCGCCGGCGAGCGCGAGTCCGGAACGGAGGCTCATCGGATGCCACTCCTTCACAGGGGACCGGTACATTAATGACCAGCGGTCAGTCGAATGACCGCTGGTCAGTCTGCGTCACTGACCGCCGGTCAGTCAAGGTGAGCGAAGGGATGTCCATGAGCGAGAACCCGGCGTCCACACGGAAGCGCGTGCTCAAACCGGCCGAGGAGCGCCGCGCCGACCTGCTCGACGCCGCCCTGGAGGTCTTCGCCGAACGAGGCGTCACCGACGCGACCGTCAACGACATCACCAGCCGCGCACAGGTCGCGAAAGGCACCTTCTACCTGTACTTCTCCGCCAAGGAACAGGTCGTGGCCGCCCTATGGGAGAGGTACGTGCTCGGCTACCTGGACCTGGCCGAGGGCGTCCTCAACGACCGGCGGCCCGGACGAGACTGGGTCAACGTCCTCGGCGAGCTCCTGCGACGGCTGATCGACCACGCCATGGAGCACGTCGACCTGCACCGGACCGTCTACGGATCCGCCGACGCCAAAGCGCTGGCCCTCTGCGCGGAAACCAACCAGCGCGTCATCGACCTGCTGGCCGAAGCCATCGGACGCGGCATGGACGCCGGAGTGCTCCGCCGAGGCAACGCCCAGGTCTTCGCCCGCATCCTCTACCACGGCGCCCACGCGACCCTGCACGACATGATCTCCGGCGCCGCGTCCTACAACCCGGCCGACGTCGTGACCGCCGTCGAGACCATCGTCCAACGCACCCTCGCCAACGACTGACGAACCGTGGCACCTGACCGATGACGTCAACGTGCTAGCCCGAGACGGCGAGCACTCCCACCAGCCCGACCAGTTCGCCGACATGGCCAACTGACCTGCCCCAGCCCCACCCCTCGATGACACCAGCATCCGAGGACGTCGCCCAGCGCTCAGGCCGTAAGCACGCGCAGATTGCGCCACCAGCGGCAAGACCGCCCTCGCCGCCGAGCGGCACGAGCAGCAATGGCACGAGTGGGAGCGCCCCAGGCAGAACAAGCTTTCGCAGCGACGCCCCGCACACCGATCCCTGACGGGGCAACGCGCACAACGCGCCCCCCGCACAACGCAACCCGCGCAGGGACAGCGCGCACAACGCAACCCCCGCATAGCGCAGGCGCGCAGCGCAGGCGCGCACAACGCAACCCGCGCGCAGCGCAGGGCGCGCAGCGCAGGGCGCGCAGCGCAGGGCGCGCAGCGCAGGGCGCGCAGCGCAGGGCGCGCAGCGCGCGGCCGCGCGCACGAAGGGCCCCCGCAGGGGCGATGCCCCGAAGGGGCGAGGACTAGCGGTATCCGCCACCCCGGATGAGAGTGGACCCATGGAGAGCAAGCAGACCGCCCGACACCAGCCACAAGGGGGGCGTGGGGGGCGGCAGCCCCCCACATCGGGGGTCCGGGGGTCGCCCCCCGGGAAAAACGACGAAGGAGCAGCAGCCCGCGCCTTCCGCGGGCACACTGCTCCCAGATCCGAAGTGGGCGAGGAGGGATTTGAACCCTCACATCCTTTCGGACACACGGACCTGAACCGTGCGCGTCTGCCGTTCCGCCACCCGCCCCGGGTGATGCCCCCGTTTCCGGGTGCAGGAAGAGATTAGCACGGTTCACGGGGTGGTTCGGCAACCGGATACTTCTAGCGAACCTTGACACCGATACGATCGTCTACCAGTGGGGAAGGGAGGTGCCCGTGGGCGTCATTCAGCGCTTCGAGCGGAGGCTCGAGGGCATGGTCGAAGGTGCCTTCGCCCGGGCGTTCAAGTCCGAGCTCCAGCCGGTCGAGGTGGCCAGTGCCGTGCAGCGCGAGATGGACGACCGGGCCGCGATCGTCGCGGCGGGCCGCACCCTGGTGCCGAACGACTTCGTCGTCGAGATCTCGCAGCAGGACGGCCAGCGGCTCCAGGTGTACGCCGACAGTCTGAGCCAGGAGCTCGCGAACCTCGCCCGCGAGTACGCGAAGGAGCAGGGGTACTCCTTCGTGGGGCCGGTCCGGGTGCGCTTCGAGAACGCCGACGACCTGGCCACGGGCATGTTCCGGATCCGGTCCGGGGTCATCCGCGGCTCGACGGTGGAGGGCGGGGAGATCCGCCGGCCGCCGTCGGACTATCCGCGGGCGCCCGGTGGCGCGTTCGGGGGGAACCCGCGGCTGCTGGTCACGACGGCCGTGGACAACGGCCCGGCGCACCAGAGCACCTACGAGGTCAACACTCCGGTCACGCTCCTCGGGCGCGGCACGGACTGCGACCTTCGTTTGGTGGATCCGGGGGTTTCGCGGCACCATGCCGAGATCCGTGTAGAAGGTCCCGAGATCGTGCTCGTCGATCTAGGGTCGACCAACGGTTCCTTCGTCAACGGTCAGCCGATCCGGCGGGTCACCCTCGTCGACGGCAGCCGTGTGACGATGGGGCGCACCACACTCGTGTTCCGCCGCGATAGGGAGTAACCCCGACTCCGATGTCCGACTTCACCCTCACGCTGATCAAGCTGGCGTTCCTCGCGGTGCTCTGGCTTTTCGTCATCGCGGCCGTCGGAGTGATCCGCGCCGACCTGTTCGGGTCGAAGGCCGCGGCGAAGGCCGCCTCGCGGGCGGCGAACCGGGCCGCGCGGGCCGTCCAGCAGCGGCCGCCCAAGGCCGCCGCACGGCCGCCGCAGGGGGTGCCGCAGGGCGCTCCGCAGGGGCCGCCGCCACGTGGGGGCCAGCGGGGCGGCGGGGCGCCCACCAAGCTCGTGGTCGTCCAGGGCGAGCGGACCGGAACCGTCATCGACCTCACCGGCGTACCGATCACCATCGGCCGGGCGAATGACTCCACGCTGGTGGTGACCGACGACTACGCTTCGAGCCGACATGCCCGGCTTTACGCGCAGGACGGTCAGTGGATCGTGGAAGATCTCGGTTCGACCAATGGGACCTATCTGGGCCGCACGAAGGTGACCCGGCCGATGCCGGTGCCGCCGGGCGTCCCGATCCGTATCGGCAAGACCGTGATCGAGCTGCGCAAATGACTCTGGGAATCCGCTACGCCGCCCGGTCCGACGTGGGCATGCTGCGTGAGGGCAACGAGGACTCGGGCTACGCGGGCGCGCACCTGCTCGCGGTCGCCGACGGCATGGGCGGCCACGTCGGCGGGGAGATCGCCAGCGCCGCGGCGATCTCCGAGATCCGCAAGCTCGACAAGGCGATGCCGGCGTCCGAGCTGCTGGCGGCGCTGGAGCACACGGTCAAGACGGCGAACGAGAACCTGCACCGGATCGTCGAGTCGGACCCGGCGCTCCAGGGCATGGGCACCACGCTGACCGCGATGCTGTGGGCGGGCAACCAGATCGCGCTGGTGCACATCGGCGACTCGCGCGCCTACCTGCTGCGCGACGGCAGCCTGTTCCAGATCACGCACGACCACACGCTGGTGCAGTCGCTGGTCGACGAGGGCCGGATCAGCCCGGACGAGGCGGCCTCGCACCCGCAGCGCTCGCTGCTGCTGCGCGCGATGGACGGACGCGGCGAGATCGACCCGGACCTGTCGCTGCGCGAGGCCAAGCCGGGCGACCGCTACCTGCTGTGCTCCGACGGCCTGTCCACGGTGGTCACCGCCGAGACGATCTTCCAGGTGCTGACCGAGGCGGACGAGCCGGACCAGGCCGTCCGGCAGCTGATCGACCTGGCGAACCGCGGCGGTGGCCCGGACAACATCACCTGCGTCTGCGCGGACGTCGTCGAGTTCGGCAACCAGCCTCCGCCGCCCGCGCCCGGACGGCCCGTCGGCGCGGCGGCGAGCGCGGCCCCGCCGCAGCTTCCGGGCGACCCGAGCGGTTCCGGCGGCCCCGGCGTGCCCGGCGGCCCGGCCGGTGCGGGCGGCGGTCCGGGCGGTCCCGGTGACACTCCGGCCAGCCGCGCGGCGCAGCTCCGCGACACGATGCCGCAGCCGCCGGTCGCGGTGGACGAGATGCCGCCGCCGATGCACCATCCGGGCGGTCCGCAGGGCGGTGCCGGTTCGACCGGCCCGCAGGCCACCGTCCCGGACCCCCGCTACCAGGAGCAGCATCCCTACGCCGCTGCCGAGCAGGAGTTCCAGCCCGCGGGACGCCGCGAGCGCCGCGCCGCCAAGCGCGCCGGACGCGGCCCGCGCCGCTGGCTCTGGCTGGTCGTCGTGGCGGGCGTGTTCGTCGTCGCCGTCGTCGGCGGCGGGGTGTTCTTCGTCCAGACCGCGCGCAGCGGCTACTACGTCGGCGAGCAGGACGGGAACGTCGTGCTGTACCGCGGCACCACGCAGAAGATGCCGCTGATCAGCCTGTCCCGCAAGGCCGACCAGCAGCCGAACCCGCCGATCAAAGTGTCGGACCTGCCGCAGGACCGCGCCCAGGCCGTCCGCGCGACGTACACGGTGAAGGGCCCGGCGGCGCTGGACGACCTGGCCAGGGCGGTGTGCAGGTACAGCCTGCGCGACGAGGGCGGGAAGGTCGCGGTCCGCTTCGGCGTCGACCAGAACGACTGCACGCCGAAGACCGTCCAGCCGGGCGAGATCCCCGTCGCGGAGCTGCCGGCCTCCGACCAGGTCGCCGTCCGGGACGGGAAGTACTCGTTCATCGGCGAGGCCGCGGCGACCAAGAAGATCGCCGACCTGACCGCTCGGGTGGCGCAGTGCCGCGGCGCGCACCCGACGATCAAGGACTGCCCCGCGCCGTCGAGGGGCAGGTCGTAACGCATGCACGCACTCGGGGAGCAGATCAGGGCGCAGATCCCGTACCAGCGCCGCAACGCGGCCTCGCTGGCGCTGCTGGTGTTCGCCATGGTGCTGACGCTGGCCGCGTTCGCCGAGGTCGGCCTCGCCCGGGACGGTTCGATCCCGGGCGGCCTGTTCGCCTACGGCGGCGGCCTGGTCGTCCTCGCGCTGATCGCCTACGCCGCGCAGCTGCGCTTCGCGCCGTTCGCCGACCCGCTGCTGCTGCCGCTGGCGGTGGCGCTGAACGGCATCGGCCTGGCCATGATCTACCGGCTCGACCTCGACACCAGCGCCGACCGCAAGGCCGCCGAGATCGCCGGCAAGAAGGTGATCAAGGACGCGGCGGACGCGCCGGGCCAGCTGATATGGACGTTCGTCGGGATCGCGCTGTTCGTCGTCGCGATCATCATCATGCGCGACACCACCAAGCCCGACGCGAAGCTGTCGTTCACGCCGAAGACCGCGCAGCGCTACACCTACCTGATCGGCCTCGGCGCGATCATCATGCTGCTGCTGCCGATCGTGCCGGGCGTCGGCGCGGAGATCAACGGCGCGCGGGTGTGGATCAGCGTCGGCGGGTTCTCGGTGCAGCCGGGCGAGTTCGCCAAGCTGCTGCTGGTCGCGTTCTTCGCCGGATACCTGGTGAACAAGCGGCAGGCGATGTCGCTGATCGGCAAGAAGATCGGCCCGCTGTCGCTGCCGCGCGCCCGCGACCTCGGCCCGATCGTGGTGATCTGGCTGTTCTGCCTGGGCGTCCTGTTCATGCAGAAGGACCTCGGCACCGCGCTGCTGTACTTCGGACTGTTCGTGTCGATGGTGTACATCGCGACGCAGCGGGTGTCCTGGGTGATGATCGGTGTCGGCCTGCTGGCCGTCGGGGTGTTCGTCGTCACCCTGCTGCCGTTCATGGCGCACGTGAACCAGCGCATCGACATCTGGCAGAACCCCAAGCCGTACTTCGACGGCGGCTGCCTGATGCACAACGGCAAGGTCGTCCCGGTCAACCCGAACACCGACATCTTCAAGCAGGCCAAGGACACCCTGGAGGCCCGGGCCAAGCAGGAGGAGGCGGCGGGGCAGGCGGCCAAGGCCAAGCAGACCCGACTGATCGCCCCCGGTTACTGGGCCTGCGCGAAGATGGGCGGCGACTACTCCGACAGCGCCCAGCTGATGAAGGGCATGTTCGCGCTCGGCCAGGGCGGCGTGCTCGGTACCGGCCTCGGGCAGGGCAAGCCGTGGCTGACGCCGCTGTCGTTCAGCGACTTCATCTTCGACTCGGTGGGCGAGGAGCTCGGCCTCACCGGGTTGATGACGCTGCTGCTGATGTACGCGCTGATCGTCCAGCGCGGGATGAAGACCGCCGTCGCCGCGCGGGACCCGTACCTCAAGCTGTTCGCCGGCGGTGTCTCGTTCGTCCTGGCGCTCCAGGTGTTCGTGATCGTCGGCGGCGTCACCAGGCTGATCCCGCTGACGGGTCTGACCACGCCGTTCCTGTCCCAGGGCGGGTCGTCGCTGATGGCCAACTGGATCCTCATCGCGATCCTGGTCCGGATGAGCCACGACGCCCGCAAGCCCGCTCCGCAGGCCATCCAGGACGAGGGGATGACCCAGATCGTGAGCCTTCGATGACCTCCGGCCCCCGGCGCCGCGTCCTCCCCCGGCGCCTCGACGTCTCCCGGTGCCCCGTCGTCTCCCGGTGCCCCGTCGTCTCCCGGTGCCCCGACGTCCCGCGGCACTCGCACCGTCCCGGGCGTCCTGCGCGTCCGGACCGCCTCGTCCGCCCCCGTTCCCGGAGCTTCCCCCGGCCCCGCCTTTCCCGTAGCCCCCAAGCCCCCCAGCGAGGAGAAGCCGCGTCGTGAACATGGACAAGCCGGTCCGGCGGGTCGCCGTGTTCGCCCTGCTGCTGTTCTTCGGGCTGATGGCCCAGGTGAACTATGTGCAGGGCAGCCAGGCCGACAACCTGCGGAACGACCCGAACAACACGCGCAAGATCTCCGACGTGTTCAACAACCCGCGGGGGCAGATCACCGCCGGCGGCGAGGTGCTCGTCTGGTCCACGCCGACCGGCAAGGACAGCCCCAAGTACGGCCGCAACTACAAGGACGGCAAGGACTTCTCGCCGGTCACCGGGTACTTCAACGGCGGCGCGTCCAAGGTGGAGCTGGCCTACAACAGCCTGCTCGCGGGCACCGACAAGCGGATCACCCACCAGCGCTGGTTCGACCAGTTCATCGGCAAGAAGCCCGAGGGCGGCAACGTCGACCTGAGCATCGACCCGAAGGCGCAGCGGACCGCCTACGAGCAGCTGAAGAACGGGACCTCCCGGCGGTCCGGCGCGGCGGTCGTGGACATCAAGACCGGCGCGGTGAAGGTGCTGGCGTCCAACGCGACCTTCGACCCGAACGAGGTCGCGCCGCAGCTCGGCGAGAAGGGCGGGAAGCGGCTCAACGAGCTGGACAAGGCGCCCGGCACGATCAAGCCGCTGATCGACAACGCGATGAGCCAGACGTTCCCGCCCGGCTCGTCCTTCAAGATCGTCGTCGCCGCGCTCGGCATGGAGGAGCTCGGCCTGAACGAGGACTCGACCGTCCAGTCCGGCCAGCTCCGGCTCCCCGAGTCGGGCCAGCTGCTGCCGAACTCGCACGACGGCGGGAGCTGCGCGGGCACCGCGTCGCTGAAGGGCGCGTTCGCCGAGTCCTGCAACACCACGTTCGGCAAGATGGCGCTCGACCTCACGATCGACAAGCTCAGCCAGGGCGCCTCCAGGTTCGGGTTCGGGCAGAGCGTCCAGCTCGAACCGCAGATGAAGGCCGCCAAGAGCGACGTCCCGATCGCGATCACCGACCTGCAGACCGGCAAGTCCATCCCCACCGGCAAGGACGGCACCGCCCGGTCCGGCATCGGCCAGGAGAACGTCCGCGCGACCCCGCTGCAGATGGCGATGGTCGCCGAGGCGGTCGCCAACGGCGGCAAGATCATGAAGCCGTACGTGGTGCAGCGCGCCACCGCCAAGGACCAGTCCGAGGTCTACAAGGCGAACCCGCAGGTCTTCTCGCAGGCCATGAAGTCGGACACGGCCCACCAGCTGCAGGACATGATGCGCGCCGTGGTGTCGGAGGGCACCGCGAAGAACCTGCAGGGCGACGACATCGCCGGCAAGACCGGCACCGCCGAGCAGGGCGACGGCAACCCGAACGCCCGCTGGTTCGTCGGGTTCGGCCCGGTCGACCACCCGCGCTACGCGTTCGCCGTGGTCAGCGAGGGCGACGGGGACGGCGCGCACGGCGCCGGCCCCATCGCGGCCGCCATCATGCGGGCGGTGATGAAGAAGTGAGCACGGGTACCCTCACGGGGAGCCAGGACGGGGCACGTCCCCGCCCGGCCGGGACGCCACCCGGCCGGAGCGGGTCCGCGCGCCCCGGCCGGAGCGCGGTGCTCCCCCCGGGCGAGGTCCGCCTCGGCCGGGCCCGGACGCGCCACGACTCCGTCAACTCCGAGCCGGGCTCCGCCGCGTCCGCGCGGCGGGCGGCTAGGTTCGGAGGACAGGGTGACGACGTACGAGGGAATGTGCACAGATGAGTCAACCTCGGCTGCTCGGCGGCCGCTACGAGCTGGAGTCCGTGATCGGGCGCGGCGGGATGGCCGAGGTCTACCGCGCCCGTGACCTGCGGCTCGACCGGGTCGTCGCGGTCAAGACCCTGCGGTCGGACCTGGCCCGCGATCCCACCTTCCAGGCCCGCTTCCGGCGCGAGGCGCAGTCCGCGGCCTCCCTGAACCACCCGTCGGTGATCGCCGTGTACGACACCGGCGAGGACACCATCGGCGACACCCAGATCCCGTACATCGTCATGGAGTACGTGGACGGGTTCACCCTGCGCGACCTGCTGCGCGAGAACCGGGCGCTGCTGCCGCAGAAGGCGCTGGAGATCGTCGACGGCATCCTGCTCGCCCTGGACTACAGTCACCGCGGCGGCATCGTCCACCGCGACATCAAACCGGCCAACGTGATGCTGACCCGGCAGCACGAGGTCAAGGTCATGGACTTCGGCATCGCCCGCGCCATGGCCGACTCGGCGTCCACGATGACCCAGACCGCCCAGGTCATCGGCACCGCGCAGTACCTGTCGCCCGAGCAGGCGCGGGGCGAGCGGGTGGACGCCCGCAGCGACATCTACTCGACCGGCTGCGTGCTGTACGAGCTGCTGACCGGACGGCCGCCGTTCACCGGCGACTCCCCGGTCGCGATCGCCTACCAGCACGTCCGGGAGGAGCCGACGCCGCCGTCGCAGATCGATCCGGACATCCCGCAGTGGGCGGACGCGATCGTCCTGAAGGCGATGGCGAAGGACCCGGCGAACCGGTACCAGAACGCGGGGGAGTTCCGGCAGGAGATCCAGCGGGCCCTGCACGGGCAGCCGGTGTCGTCGACCGCCGCGTCCACGATGATGATGGGCGCCGCGCCGACGGCCGTCCAGCAGCCGCAGCACACCCAGGTCATGGGCGCCACGCAGGTGCAGCGGCCGGACAACTACGACCTCCCGCCCGTCCAGTACGGCGACTACCGGCAGGACGGCGACTACGACCGCGACCACGGGCGCGGCGGCGGACGCGGCGGCAAGGCGGCCGCCTGGATCGGCGCCGTGGTGGCCGTGCTCGGCGTCGCGGCGCTGGTCGGCTACCTCCTCGCGCCGGGCGGCGGCAAGGACGAGGTCAAGGTCGCGACCGTCGCCAACATGAGCGTGCAGGACGCCACCAAGGCCCTCCAGGACCAGGGCTTCACCGTCGCCCCGGACGCCAAGAAGGAGTACAGCAACGACGTCGACAAGGGGAAGGTCATCAAGACCGACCCGGTCGAGGGCACGACGCTGAAGAAGGGCGCGACGGTCACCCTCTTCGTGTCCCGGGGGCCGGAGCCGCCGAAGAAGGTCGAGGTCCCGGACGTCAGCAGCCAGCCGGAGGGCGACGCCAAGCAGACGCTGGAAGGCCGCGGCTTCAAGGTGGACATCCAGCGGATCCCGTCCACCGACGTCCAGCAGGGCATGGCCGTGAAGACCGACCCGAAGGCCGGGGAGCAGGTCGCCCCGAACTCGCAGGTCACCCTGTACATCTCCACCGGCCCGCAGGACGTCGCGGTGCCGAACCTCCAGCGCCTGCCGAAGGACGTGGCGTGCAAGCGGCTCCGGGCGCTGCACCTGACCTGCGTCGTCCAGGAGCAGCCGTCGCCGGACGCCACGATCCCGCCGGGCTCGGTGTGGAACGTCAGCCCGGCACCGGGCACGAAGCTGCCGTCCGGATCGTCGGTGACGATCATCGTGACGCCCAAGCAGCAGCAGCCCCCGCCGACCACCGGCCCGCCGGACCCGAACCACCCGACGGGCGACCAGCCCCAGCAGTGACCTCTCGATGACGAAGGCCCGGCCTCTCCCCTTGGAGTAG
Organism: Actinomadura gamaensis; assembly: GCF_042652125.1. Taxonomy (NCBI): domain Bacteria; kingdom Bacillati; phylum Actinomycetota; class Actinomycetes; order Streptosporangiales; family Thermomonosporaceae; genus Actinomadura; species Actinomadura gamaensis. Next base: position 264,444 of record NZ_JBHSIT010000004.1, read on the forward strand.
CCGGGCCTTCGTCGCGTCTCTGGAGTTCAAAGCCTGAAGCCCTGGGGGCCGGGCTTGCCCGAGGCTGGGCTTGGAACGGGGCTGAGCGCGGACCGGGCTGAGCACGGACCGGGCTGAGCTTGGAAGCGCCCGGGCATGGAAGAGGGCCTCCGCCACTCGGGGGCAATGGCGGAAGCCCTCTCGCTATGGTCTTCGTACCCGGAGGTATCGGCGTTACATACGTCACTCAGAATTTTCTCCTCATACCGCCCGCGTGCCGGTCAACCGGCCTCTTCGCAGCTCGCGAGCCAGTTCCGGAGCAGGCGGTGGCCGCATGCGGACAGCACCGATTCGGGGTGGAACTGAACGCCCTCCACCGGGGCCGTCCGGTGCCGTAGGCCCATCACGACGCCGTCCGGAGTCCTGGCGGTCACGTCCAGCTCGTCCGGCGGCACGGTCTCCGGACGGACGGCCAGCGAGTGGTAGCGCGTCGCCGTGAACGGGCTCGGCAGCCCCGCGAACACGCCCGCGCCGTCATGCTCGATCGGGCTGGTCTCCCCGTGGACGACCCGGGGCGCCCGGTCGATCGTCGCGCCGAAGACATGCCCGATCACCTGATGTCCCAGGCAGACGCCGAGCAGCGGGGTGCCGCGCCGCACGGCGTCCCAGACGAGGTCGAGGCTGACGCCGGCGTCCGCCGGATGGCCGGGGCCAGGACTGATGAGGACGCCGTCGACGTCGCGGGCGTCCGCGGGGGAGACGTCCTCGCGTTCGGCGACCCGGCAGTCCGCGCCCAGCTCGCGCAGGTACTGGACGATCGTGAAGACGAAACTGTCGTGGTTGTCCACGACGAGAACACGCACCTCTCCATTCTCGCCGCAATCCCCACAAGACGACGAACGACGGCGCTACCTCGTAAGCGGAGCGTAATCTCTCGGCACCCCTCCGAGATGGAAAGGCTCTCGATGCAGTTTCTCGCGCTCCTCTCAGGCGTACCGCTCGTCCTCTCCGGCGTCGGCGGTGCGTCCGGCGTGTCGGCCGTATCCGGCGTGTCCGGGTACGGCGCGTTCCGGTACGACGACGTCCGCGGGCTCTCCGGCTACGGCTACTGGGGGCCGCCGCACGGCATGGGCCACGAGTACCTGAAGCTCAAGGTGTGCGCGCGGGACATCCGCCCGGACGGACGCGCCGTCCGGATGACCGTCGCGCTGAAGGAGCCCGGCACGCCGACGACCATCTACGTGAACGCCGTGAACCACCACGGCGTCGGCTCGGCGGTCTGCTCGACCCTGGTCAGCCTGGGCGCGGACTGGATGTTCGCGCGCGGCGGCACCATCGACCGCCACGGTGTCTACCGGCCGGGCCCCTGGCACCGCCTCCGCTGACCCCTCACCGCCGTCCGGCCGGGGCGCTTCCGTTGGGCTTCCGCCGCCGTCCGGCCGGGCCTCTGGCGCCGCTTTCGCTGGGCTTCCGCCCGCCTTCCGGCCGGGCCTCTGGCGCCGCTTTCGCTGGGTTTCCGCCCACCTTCCGGCCGGGGCGCGGCTTCTTGCGCGTCCCGGCGCCGGCGTCCTCGCCCGCCGCTCGGACGGGGGCGGGCTCAGCGGCCGGACGGCGTGGCCGCGGGGGTGGTGGCCGGATCGCCGTTCATCACGCCGTGGTCGAACTGGATCTTCGGCTCGACCCACGGGAACACCGCGTACCAGAGGATGGCGGCGACCACGAGGACGAGCCCGGCGGCGATCGCGATCTTCACCGGCCGCTCGCCGGGGAGCAGCCGCCAGATCAGCGCGTACATGCCCTGGTCCTCCTACTTTCCGGTGACACGGGGGTACTGGGCGGCCAGCTCGCCGAAGACGATCAGGCGCTCGGCCGCCGAGTACATCGGGTGGCAGGTGGTGAGCGTGATCATCCGCTTGCTGGGCCGCTGCCCCGGATGGAACGGCACCGGCGCGGTGACCTGGACGTCCGTCGGGTCCACGACGCGCCGGGTGGTGACCTTGTAGACGTACTTGCCGTCCCGGGTGTCGACGTCGATCTCGTCGCCCGGCTTCAGCTCGCCGATGCGGTTGAACGGCGCGGAGTAGGTCGTCCGGTGGCCGGAGACGACGAAGTTGCCGACCTCGCCGGGCAGCTGCGTGCCGGGGTAGTGGCCGGGGCCCTTGCGCAGGTCCGCCAGCGACACGCCCTCGATCACCACGTAGTGGTAGGACTTCCCGAACTTCGGAATCCGGATCATCGCCAGGCCCTTGCCCAGCTTCACCCGCTCGGTCGTTACCTGCCCGGCGGACGGCCCGGACGCCCAGGAGCGCATCATCTCCTTGCCGAGCCTGTCCTGCTGCTCGTGCGTGTAGCGGCCCGTCCCCCACAGCTCGTAGGTCACGAACAGCAGCAGCACCAGACCCGCGGTGATGCACAGCTCCCCCAGGCCGCGGATCAGCACCCGCACCGCCCTGCTCCTTCCCGCTCCGCCGGGCAGCGTCAGCCCGGAGGCCCGCCTCCGGCCGTGTCGTCGCCGGCGTCCGGCGGCACCGTGGCGTGCTTCATCGCCACGTTCCCGGTGTAGGCGGGCAGCGTGACCCGCCGGACCGTCCGCACGGACCAGCCGAGGCCGTACGCGCGCACGTACCGCCGGTACACCGTGATCGCGGGGGAGGCGTCCAGCGCGGCGCGGAGCCGGTCCGGGTCGCCGACGGCCGTGATCCGGAACGGCGGCGAGTACACCACCCCCTGCAGGATCAGCGTATTGCCCACGCACCGGACGGCGCTGGTCCCGATGACGCGTTGGTCCATAATTTGCATGCCCCGCGCGCCGCCCGCCCACAGGGCGTTCACGACGGCCTGCACGTCCGCCTGGTGGACGACCAGGTCGTCCGGGCCCGCCCCGGCGGGGGACGAACCGCGCGGCGCGTCGTCCAGGATGACCCGGACGGCGTCCCCTCCCACGGGCGTCATCCCGGCGAGCGCGGCGAGCCTGTCGGCGTCCGCCTGGGCCTGGTGGACGCGCGCGTCGGCGCGTCCGGCGGCGCGGGACAGCCCGTCCACCTCGCGGCGCAGCCGGTCGTAGCGGGCGCGTTCGCCCAGCGTGCGGCGCTGCTCGGCGGTGATGAGCTCGGTGATCCGGGTCCGTCCGGTGTCGCGCAGGTCGGTGCCGCGGGCCGTGCTCGCGCTCGCCGCGAACAGGGCTCCCGCCAGAACCGTGAGAGCTGGGATGATGCTTCCCCACGCTCGACGCCGTACGCTGCTCACCAGCGACTACGCTAACCGACAATCCACCCATGCGCGGACCGGTGCTCCGGCCGACCGCCCGAGGAGACAGAACCCACCGTGGCCAAGTCCAAAGTGCGCAAGAAGGCCGTCTACACGCCGCCGCAGAAGTCCAAGGCGCCCGAGGTCAGCCCCCGCTGGCTCGCGCCCACGATGGTGGCGCTCTGGCTGGTCGGCCTGGCCTGGATCGCCGTCTACTACGTCACCGCCGCCACCGGCGTCGACGTGCCCCTGATGAGCGATCTGAAGAGCTGGAACCTGCTGATCGGCTTCGTGGCGATCATCCTGGGAGTCGGCCTCTCCACCAAGTGGCGCTGACCCTTACCCGGTTCCGCCGCGCCTGAATCCACGAAAGTTTTCCACAGGCTGGGGACAATCGCTCGTCCCCCATCCCCATCCCCAGCCGCCTGTCGGCCGCGATCCGCCTCAGGAGACGCGGCCCGTACGCATGCCCGAAAACTGTTTATGGCCTCTCTCGCGCGCGACTCAGGATGAGCCGTTCCAGGCCATGGACGGCTCGGGAGCCGCGCGAACGAGTCGCGCGGCGTGCGGGGTGCGGGGTGCGGGGTGCGGGGCGTGGGCTCAGGTGAGGCCGTTGGTGACGTCGGCGGTGAAGGTGGCGGCCTTGATCACGATGAGCGCGACGAAGAGCGCGAGGACGGCGGCGGGGGCCGCGATGTGCAGCCAGCGCCGGCGGACGGCCGGGGCGTAGGCGTACACGAAGGCCACGGCCAGGCCGGTCACGAGACCGCCGACGTGCCCCTCCCAGGAGATGCCGCTCACCGAGAACGTGAAGATCAGGTTGATGGCCAGCAGGAACAGGATGGGGCCGGTGGGCGCGCCGCTGCGGCGCGCGACCACGAAGAACGCCCCGAACAGGCCGAAGATCGCACCGGACGCGCCGACCGCGCCGGTGTAGGGCGCGACGAGCAGCAGCAGGACGTTCCCGCCCAGACCGGCCAGGAGGTACAGCGAGAGGAACCGGGCGCGGCCCAGCGCCATCTCCAGCGGCGGCCCCAGCACGTACAGCGCCCACATGTTCAGCAGGATGTGCGCGAACCCGAAGCTCCCGCCGCTCGGCTCCTGGTGCAGGAACATGGAGGTGACCAGCCGGTACCACTCGCCGTCCAGGACGCCGGCGGTGAGCGTGCCGTCCGGGCGGGTCCAGGCGCCGAGCATCATCAGGTCCGGGACGACCCGCTTCGAGGCGATCTCGCCGATGTAGGCGAGCACGCACACCGCGATCAGCGCGTAGGTGATCACGGGCTGGTCGGACGGCCGCCGGGACAGCACGGCCGCGCGGGGCCTGCGGACCGTCCGGTTCCCGCCCGCGACGCAGTCCGGGCACTGGTGGCCGACCGCCGCGTCCCGCATGCAGTCGGGGCAGATGTGCCGGTCGCACCGGTTGCAGCGGAGATGGGCCTCCCTGCCCGGGTGCCGGTAGCAGGTGGGGACCGGCGGCTCGGGGGCGCGTTGCGGGTCGGTGCTCATCGTGGCGGCTCCGTGGGACCTGGGCTGCGGCGGGCCGGCCCGCGCGCGGACCGGTCGGTCTGGGGACGGTCCCGTTCCGCCCGGACCGGGACCGTCTCCCCTACCTAGTCTTACGACTGGCGCCGCTCGATCGTCACCGACTCGATGACGACATCGTCCTTCGGCCGGTCCATCTGGCCGGTCGGGACCTTGGAGATCTCGTCCACCACGCCGGTGCCCTCGATCACCTTGCCGAAGATCGTGTGCCGCCCGGTCAGGTGCCGGGTGTGCTCCACGTTGGTGGTGATGAAGAACTGCGAGCCGTTGGTGCCCGGTCCGGCGTTCGCCATGGCCAGCAGGTACGGCCGGTCGAACTTGAGGTCGGGGTGGAACTCGTCCTCGAACTCGTAGCCGGGGCCGCCGGTGCCGCGTCCGAGCGGGTCGCCGCCCTGGATCATGAAGCCGTCGATCACCCGGTGGAAGATCGTCCCGGCGTAGAGGGAGGTACCGGTCTTGTCCTCGCCCGTCGCGGGGTGCCGCCACGGCTTGGACCCCTCGGCCAGGCCGACGAAGTTGGCCACCGTCTTCGGCGCCTTGTCCGGGTACAGCTGGATTACGATCTTGCCCTTGTTGGTGTTCAGCGTCGCAAAGGTTTCCTCAGCCACGCGGGCCGCCTCCTCGTCGAGATGCTTGCGTCTGAGCTGGTCACGGCACGTGTCCTGGCCGCGTTCCTGCCTACCCTGGGTCATTGCTTGATCACTCTCCCAGGGTTTACCTCCCGCTGCAGGGGAAGGCTGCCTGACAGGACCTCGCAAACAGGGAGGTTAGCGTGTCCCTAAAGATGAGTATCCGCCGGAAGCCGCGCCAGGAGGTCACCACGCGGCTCGACCGTGCGCAGGTCGCGTTCCGCCAGGGCCTCTCGGCCTGCCGCGACAACGCGTCGGTGGCGGCGGAGCGGATCGGCCCGGCGGCGCGGCAGAGCCGCGACATGGCCGCCGAGCGTGTGCTGGCCGCCCGGGGCTGGAGCGCCCCACGGTTGGCGCAAGCAGCCAGGTATGTGGAGTCTGACCTGGGCCCCAGGGTGAGCGGCATGCTCACCGACACGGCCCACCGCCTCGAGCCGCCCCGTCCGCGTCGGCGAGGACGTGGCGCGATGGTGGCCATGCTCGCGGGAGTGACGGCCGCCGGTCTGGCCGGCGTCGTCCTCACCCGCCGCAACGCCGCCCAGACGGCCCAGTTGATGACGGACGAGTCGAGCTCCGAACCGGCCGACTCCCAGATCGACCAGGTCCCGTCCAAGACCAACTGACCCGGCACACGCCGACCACCAGGAAGAGGACCCGCCCACCGGCGGGTCCTCCTTCTACCCTCGGCCCCAGCCGGCTTGCCCCACCCCCCGACGCGACAAGACGCCCCCTCACCAACGCGCGTCCGCCCGCCGCGTCCGCCCGCCGCGCCTTCGACCGAATCACGTTCGCCTGCTATGCGGGGTTAACGGACCGGGCATAGCTACCAACCGGTACCGTGGCGCCATGTCGCCGACTCCGCGTCCACTTGGGCAGCAGCTCGCCGGGCTCCTCAAGCGCAAAGCCCGCCAGGGCATGCACACGGCCGTGCAACGCGGCTGGGAGTGGATCCAACGGCACGGTGAGATCACGCCCGAGACTCCGGGCCGCCGCCGCTTCGCCTACCTCGGCGAGGGCGTGTGCATCGGCTTCCCGGTCGGCGCGATCTACGGCGAGCCGTGGATCTCCATCGGCGACCACACCCTGGTCGGCACCCACGTGACGATCTCCGCCGGCTTCGTCCCCGGCCTCGACCTGGGCCCGGACGTCATCGTGAAGATCGGCGGCAGTTGCTCCCTGGGCCGCGGCACCCACATCGTCGGCCACCAGTCGATCGAGATCGGCGACGACGTCTTCACCGGCCCGAACGTCTACATCACGGACCAGAACCACACCTACGCCGACCTCGACATGCCCGTCGGCCGCCAATGGCCGGAGAACAACCCGGTCGTCATCGGCTCCGGCTGCTGGATCGGCACCGGGGCGATCATCCTCCCCGGCACCCGCCTCGGCCGGAACGTCGCCGTCGCGGGCGGCGCCGTGGTCCGCGGCGAGTTCCCCGACCACTCCGTGATCGGCGGCGTCCCCGCCAAGATCCTCCGCAGCCACACCCCCGAGAAAGGCTGGCAACCTCCTCTCCGCAACCAGCCCCTCATCTCGCTGGACGAGCTGGCCGCCCTCTCCGTCGACGGCATGGAGGGCCTCCAACTCCTCCAGGACAAACTCCGCAAGTCCGCTCCTGCTCCCGCTCCCGACCCGGCCCACGAAGAGGCCAGCTAGCCCACACGCAAGCCCCCCAGCCGACCCCACCAAAGCCCAACCCCCACAAGGCCCCGCTCTCGACCTCCAAGGACGGCGCCCGCCGCCCCCAATCCCCCCTTGCCAAGCGCTCCCTGCGTGCACGAGCCCTGAGCGGCAAGGCTTGAGGGGCCGCACACCGTTGGAAGAGCGGCCGCGACGGTTGCCACTATTGCAACCGCGATTGGACGGGGCGGCCTGGGGACGCCTTCGCTGGTGCGTGACGTGGGCGATAAATGCTTTGTGGACGGGAGGCGGGGATGAATAGCCTCGGCTCCATGTGTTGCGCGTTCGCGGCCGCTGCCGCGTACATGAGGACTCGCCGCCGGTAGCGGCGGTTCGACCTCTTCGGGTTTTCCGCCGCTTCAGCACCGACTGGACAAGCTGGGCGGCGTCTCATGCTGCCCGGGTCGCCTGCGAAGCCCGGAGCTCCTTTCTTGCGCACTCATGGCGCCGGCCGTCACGAGCACGGCCAGAACTTCCTCACCGATCGTCGTGTCATCGCCTCCTTCGTTGATCTCGTGTCCCGTACGGACGGGCCGATTCTCGAGTTCGGGGCGGGTGATGGGGCGCTCACCCTTCCCCTGGAGCGGCTCGGCCGCCCGTTGACCGCCGTCGAGATCGATCGACGGCACGCCTTCAGACTCAAGCGCCTGGCCGCTTCCGCCACCGAGGTCGTGCGCGGCGACTTCCTGCGGTACCGCCTGCCGGACGGGCCGTGCGTGCTGGTCGGCAACCTGCCGTTCCACCTCACGACCTCCGTGCTGCGCCGGATCCTGCATGCGGACGGCTGGACGAGCGCCGTCCTTCTGGTGCAGTGGGAGGTCGCGCGGCGGCGGGCGGCGGTTGGGGGCGCGACGCTGATGACCGCCCAGTGGTGGCCGTGGTATGAGTTCTCGCTCGTCCAGCGCGTTCCGGCCGCCGCGTTCACGCCTCGTCCGGACGTGGACGGCGGCCTGATGACGATCGACCGGCGGGACCGTCCGCTCGTCCGGATCGAGCAGCGCGCGTCCTACCAGGCGTTCGTGCACCGGGTCTTCACGGGGAAGGGACGAGGACTCCGCCAGATCCTCACCCGGGCCGTGCCCGCCGCGACGAGGTCAGAGATCATCCAGTGGCTGGACGGACGGCCGCACCTCGCGACGGCACTGCCCCGCGATCTCACCGCCGACCAGTGGGCCGAGCTCCATGCCTTGATCACCTCCCGTCCGTTCCGGAGCCGGCGGGTGCCGCTCCACGACGACTGACGGGATCCATCCTCGGCGCCGGCCTCGGCCATCGAAAACCGAACGCCGCTCTGTGGATAACTCGTGCATCGGCCTCACAAAAGCGGACGGGCCGCTGACACCGATCGGTGTCAGCGGCCCGTCCAGGCTGCTCTGGTGAGCGGGTGAGACTCAGTTGAAGCGCGCGCGGCGGCGGTCGGCGCTGCCCTCGCGACGGGGACCACCGTAGGAGCCGCTGTGACGGCCCGTTCCGCGCGGCCCACCGCCCCGGCGGTCGCCGGAGAAGCCGTGCTCGCCGCGCGAGCCCCGGCCGCCCTCACGGCGGTCGCCCGAGAAGCTACCGCCTCGGCGATCACCCTCGAAGTTCCGGTCGCGGTGGTCGCCGCCGTGCGGACGGTCACCCCGGTAGCCGCCTTCACGGCGGTCGTCCCGGAAACCACGGTCCTCGCGGGGGCCATTGTCGCGTCGGCCCTCGCCGAACCCGCGCTCGCCACGGTCGTCGTTGCGGCGGAATCCGTCGCCACGAGACTCGTTGCTACGGCGGTTACCGTCGAAGCCACGGTCCTTACGGCGATCGCCGTTGAACTCGCGGTCACCGCGATTTCCGTTGTCCTGGCCTCCGCCACGGCGCTCGCCACCGAAATCACCGTCGCGGCGGTAGGAGCCCTCGGAACGACCCTCGCGCTCGTAGCCACGACGTCCGCCGTCCTCGCGGAAGCGGCGCTGGCCGCCGTTGTAGCGGCCCCGTCGGCCCCGGCCGCCCGCCTCACGACGCGGACGCTCGGGGATGACCGGCCCCTCGATCGGCACACCGGACGGCTCGCGCGCGCCCGTGAGACGGACCAGCTGGTCGTCGCCGGACGTGACGCGGTGCTTGGGCGCTTCGATGCCCGCGCGACGGGTCATCGCCGAAGTCGAGCGCACCTGGTGCGGCAGGACGAGCGTGACGACGGTGCCCTTCTCGCCCGCGCGCGCGGTGCGTCCGGCACGGTGCATGTAGTCCTTGTGGTCGGCCGGCGGGTCCACGTGCATGACGAGGGTGATGCCGTCGACGTGGATGCCGCGCGCGGCGACGTCCGTGGCCACGAGGACGTCGAACGTGCCCTCGTGGAACTCGGCGATCGTGCGCGTGCGGAGGCCCTGGGACTTGCCGCCGTGCAGGCCCGCCGCGCGCACACCGGCCTGGGTGAGCTGCTTGGCGAGCCGGTCCACGCCGTGCTTGGTGCGGGCGAACAGGATCGTCCGTCCCTCACGGTTGGCGATCTCGGCGGTGATGGCCGCCTTCTCCTTGGGCGCGACCAGGAGGAGGTGGTGGTCCATCGTGTCGACGGACTCGTCCACCGGCCCGATCGCGTGGGTCACCGGGTCGTTCAGGTAGCGCCGGACGAGGACGTCCACGTCGTTGTCCAGGGTGGCGGAGAACAGCAGGCGCTGCCCGCCCGGACGGGCCTCGTCCAGGATGTCGGTGACGTCCGGCAGGAAGCCCATGTCGGCCATGTGGTCCGCCTCGTCCAGCACGACCATCTCGAGGTCGGACAGGTCGGCGGCGCCCTGGCGCATCAGGTCCTTGAGGCGGCCCGGGGTGGCGACGATGATCTCCACGCCGCGGCGCAGCGCGTCGATCTGCTTGAACATCGACGTCTGGCCGATGACGGTCTTGAAGTGCAGGCCGAGGGAGCGCCCGAGGGGCTCCAGGTTGGTCACGACCTGCTGGGCGAGTTCGCGCGTGGGCACGAGGATGAGCCCGAGCGGACGGCGCGCCTCGGCGCGGCGGCCCTCCAGGCGCGCGAGCATCGGCAGGCCGAAGGCCAGGGTCTTGCCCGAGCCCGTCTTGCCGCGGCCGAGGACGTCGCGTCCGGCCATGACGTCCGGGATCGCGGCGGCCTGGATGGGGAACGGCGACTCGATGCCCTGGCGGGCGAGCGCCGCGACGAGCGGCTCCGGCAGGCCGAGCTCGGCGAAGCCGGGTTGTGCCTCGACCCTCGCGGTGTCCGCGATGTCCTCCGCAGGGGTGGACGGGGCATGGGCAGCAGAAACGTCGGTCACGCAATACCTTCCGAGAGGGGGCGCGTCTCGGGAGGCACCACAGAGGCCGGGGAGGCGGCCGTGATTCGTGCGCTGCAAGGACGAGCCAGTCGTGACGCCGCCACTGTTCGGGCGGGCGTCATAAGAGTGATTTGTTCATCCTAACGTCGAGGGGCCCCCTGCTTATGCCCATCCTGAACGGACACTCTCGCCACACGCGCCACTTCGTCCGGGTCTGTGCGGATGTGCGCAGGAAGATCGCGATGCCGTCCTCGTCCTCGCGGGGCGGTGGTGCCGAGGGTCGGCCTCGACCGAATTAGGAAGCCTTGGAGGGGCCGGACGGCCGCCGGACCGTTGGGACAGTCCGCTGCTGTAGCCGTGCCGACACTCATACAAGAAGCACACGATACATCACGCGAAGTTATCCACAGAACGGCCGTCGGCTGGCGGTGCGTCGGGGCGGCGGCGACGATGGACGGGTGGCCCGGCGCCGAGCCTGTCGTTCCGGCAGGTGAGCGTGCCGGCGGCCACGTCGATCGCCGCGCCTGTGCCCCGCGTCCGCTCTAGGGGGTAGACGGACACGGGGCGCAGGTCGCGGCCCTCGGAGCGCCGATTCCGCCGGATTCATCCGACGCTCCGACCGGCCCGCGGCTTCCATGCACCACTTCAGGCGAAGAGGCGACCTTTTCGCTCCGTCCTCGAAAGGAGGCGATACGGAGGATCAGACCGAAGCTCAGGCGCAGGCTCGGCCGCAAGCCCGGGTTCAAGGCCGGGGCCAAGCTCGCGTGCAGCTCCGCCCTGGCTCACGGGCAGACCCAAGCTGAGCGCGGCGCCACGCCCAGGGCGGCGCCAGGCTCAGCGCGGGACCAGGCTCAGGGCAAGGCCAGGATCCCCGCGGACTAGGGGTCAGCGCGTAACACGGTCAGGACGGATCGGGGCGATTGCGGGCCAGGGTCAGCGCGAAGCACGGTCAGCGCGGGGCCAGGGTCAGCAGGCACAGGTGATGCCGACGACCGGAGCGGTCAACGGGTCAGGAGAACGACGGCTGACACCGGCGGCGGTCTCGACCGGGTACCCCTCGCGGGCCCAGTACTCGAACCCGCCGATCATCTCCTTGACCCGGTACCCGAGCCGGGCGAGCTCCAGCGCGGACTTCGCACCGCCGTTGCAGCCGGGTCCCCAGCAGTAAACGACCACGAGCGCGTCCCGATCGAGCACCTCTTCGTGACGGGCGGCGATCTCCGGACGGGGAAGGTGCACGGCCCCCGCGACGTGCCCCATGTCCCATGCCTCACGAGCCCGCGAGTCCACCACGACGATCTGCTCCGTCCCGTCCTGCATCTGGGCGAACAGGTCCGAAGGGTCGGTCTCGAAGGCCAGCCGTGCAGCGAAGAACTGCGCAGCAGCGTTCTCGGTCTGAATCTCGGTGGTGCTCAAGGTCATCTCCTTCGTGGGTTTTACAAAGGTCGAAATGCGCCGACTACACCGCTGAGTGAGCTGGCTCGGGCCTGGGCTGGCGCGGGCCCGGGCTGGCGTGGGCCCGGGCTGGCTCGGGCTTGGGCTGCCGCGGCAGCTCGGGCTGGCGTGGGCCTGGGCTGGCGTGAGTCAAGGCTTGATCAGTAGGTGGGCCCCACGGAGAGGGTGGGGCCAGGGCGGCGGTGGGGCGGCGCTTGGCTGGGGACGGGCGGACGTGGTGAGAGTGGTGGGGACCGTGGCGAGGGCTTCGAGGGTTGGAGACGAGAGTGCGAGAGGGGGCTCGTGAGCTGCTGACATGTAGATGTTCTGCGATCGGCGACTGAGGCGACAGTGGCACGAATGCCGTTGTTCGTTAAGATCTGGCCATGATCGAGCTTGTGTCGGGGCGTAGGCATCGGGTTGCGGTGTTGGCCTTCGATGGGATGTCGCCGTTCGAACTCGGCGCGGTCGTCGAGGTGCTCGGGCTGCCTCGGCCCGAGTTGGACGTGCCTTGGTATGACCTGCGCGTATGCGGGCTCGAGCCGGGGCCGTTGCGGATGGTCGGCGGGTTCGCCATGACGGCCGATCACGGTCTGGAGGAGTTCGCCGCCGCCGACACTGTGATCGTCGTCGCGGTGCCCGATGTCCGGGGCGAGGTGCCGGGGCCTCTCGTGGACGCGTTGCGGGCGGCGCATGAGCGCGGCGCTCGCGTGGTGTCGAACTGCTCCGGTGCGTTCGCCTTGGCCGCCGCGGGGTTGCTCGACGGCCGGTCCGCCACGACGCACTGGCAGTATGCCGACCTGCTACGGCGCCGGTATCCGAAGATCGACGTTACGCCGGACGTGCTCTATGTGGACGGCGACGACGTGATCACGGGCGCGGGGAGCGCTGCCGTCCTCGATCTGTGCCTGCATCTCGTCCGCAAGGACCACGGCGCGCGGATCGCGAACGCCGTCGCGCGGCGGCTCGTCGTTCCACCTCATCGGGAGGGAGGGCAGGCCCAGTTCGTCGCGGCCGCCGTTCCGGAGCCGGCGGCGGACGACGCCGTGGCCCGCGCGATGGACTACGCCCTGGCGAACCTTGCCAGCCCGCTGACGATCGCCGACCTGGCGCGGATCGCCTGCCTCGCGCCTAGAACCTTCATCCGCCACTTCAATCGGCAGACCGGGACGAGCCCGCTCCGCTGGGTCCTGCACCAGCGGATCATGGCCAGCCTGCCGCTCCTGGAGGACGGCTCCACCCCGGTGGAGAAGATCGCCGCCGCGGTGGGGTTCGACAGCCCGGCGACCTTCCGCCACCACTTCTCCCGGATCATGTGCACGTCTCCCTCCGCCTACCGGAACACCTTCCGCACCGGAGCCGCGTAGGAGCAGCCCGCGCCGGGCGGTGGCTCTGAGCCCGCGCCGACGGTGGCTCTGGTGGGCCGGTTTCACCGCTGGTTGGAGCAGGAACGGCGAGGGTAGATCGCGGCTATGGGGGCCGGGGGAGTCGGAGCCGTCTCGCGGGCGGGTGCCGTCCGTAAGCGGTCTTGGCTGCGGGTTCTGGGTTCCTGGTTGGCGTTGTGGATCGCCAGCGTCCTGGTCACGGCGATTACGGCGAACTCCAATCTGTTGCCGACGATCGTGCTGCTGGGCAGCTTCGCCGTACCGGTGGCCTTCGTCGTATGGACGTACGAGCACGGGACGTCAGGCGAGGTCACCGTCCCATGCCTGTTCCGAGCGTTCGTCGTGGGTGGCGTGCTCGGGCTGCTCGGGGCCTCCCTGCTGGAGAACTACCTGCTGCATCCGTCGGCGTGGATGTACGTCGGCGTTGGCTTGATCGAGGAAGCGGTCAAGCTCGCCGCGCTCATATACGTGGCGCACCGGTTGCGGGCGCGGACACCTCGGGCCGGTCTGGTCCTCGGCGCCACCGTCGGGTTCGGTTTCGCGGCATTCGAGAGCGCTGGATATGCCCTCAACGCGCTGTTCACTGTTCACGGGCTCAGTCTTCGGGCGATGGTGGAGACGGAGATCCTGCGAGGCGTGCTGACACCGGTCGGGCACGGCTTGTGGACGGCCCTCGTAGGCGGCGTCCTTTTCTCGGCCTCACATGGGCGGCGCCGACTCCGTATCACCCGGTCCGTCGTCCTGACCTGGCTTGGAGTTTCACTACTCCATGCCCTCTGGGATTCGATGCATGGAATCGCCATCGCGGTAGCGCTCCGCCTCACCAGAGTTGCCTGGCAAGCCAGCATGATCGACCGCGGTTACCTCCCCAGAGCCACCCCTGAGCAGGGGCATCTGATCGCACTCCTCAACTGGGCCGGGCTTATCGTGATCTCCGCCATCGGCTTGGCGTGGCTCCACGTCCTAACCGTCCGCACCCGTGCAAACGGTCAAGAGGACGGGCGCTGACGGCCAGCGGACCTCCTGAATCTCTTCCATACGCTCCGCTGAGCTGAGCCACATATGCTCGTCCGCCCATGCCGACAGAACAGCACCTTAGGTCTACAGTTCAAGCGAATTTGAGCCTTCGCAACACATTGCCAGAGAGCCGTTGGACCTGTATTCAGGTCTGAGGCTGCGTGATGATTTCACTGTCCGCGTCAGAGGGCGATTCGCACCGATCTCCTCAGGGACGGTGTTAAGCCTCTGCGTCCGCGAGGGTGGGACTTGTGCGGATCTAGGTCGGTGCCGGCGGCGCCTTCAGGCGGGTACGCGGCCGTCTCAATCCTGAGTCCGCCGGACGTCAGCGTGAGGGAGTGACGGACGCGGGAAGCGCACGGACAGACTTTCGACACCAGGGACCCGGCGAGGGAAGGTCGCGGCGGGGGGCGTTCTGGTCACTTGATCTGCCGGGGCGTCCGGGCTGTGCGTGCACGCGAGGGGTGACGGCGTGCTGGAACGGTGGCGGGTGCTGGAGGTGCTCGGGGGGCGGAGAATTCGTCGTACGAGCCGGAGGAACGATCACTGAATACGTAACCCGGTCGTCCAGAAAGGGACGGTACGGCTGAGGCGTAATGCGCCTAGTGACCTTTGGTGATGTCAGACGATCAAATGTTCATCCATCCAGCTCCCAGGGCACCCCACAGCTCTGGGCGTTCGACGGTGCAGGTCGATGCGGGAGTTCGGGACGTCCGAGGAGTGTGAGCAGTGGCTCCGGTGACCTGTTCTGGTCATTCGCCGTCCGTACCGCAGAAATTTGTCTGAATGTGAGCCACTATTCGTCCGGAACGATGGTGTAGCGGGGGCAAGGGGGCGTGTTCTGGTGACTTCAGTCTTCTCCGATACCGCGATGGACGACGACACGCGGCGGGGGCTGCTCTTCCAGGGCGAGCTGTTCGTCTACTCGGCCACGCCGGCTTCCCTGGCGCTGGTCGAGTTCGCTCGGAAGCTGATCGCCGAGGCGTTCGGGGACCGCGACCCGGAGTTGGCGCAGCACGAGATGGAGGTCGGCGAGTTCGCCGCGCTGCTGGCCGAACTCAAACCGCGGTTCATCCACCATCCGCGCTGCCAGGTGCTGCTGCCCGCGCTGCTGGAGGAGATGGGCTGCGACCCGGCCCTGACCTACTTCGACGTCCCGCGGCTGCGCACCTCGACGTCCAACGACTACCTCACGACGGGGATCTCCTACGCCTTCCATCCGCACCGGGACTGCTGGTACTCCGCACCGTTCAACCAGGTCAACTGGTGGATTCCGGTGTTCGAGGTTGTGCCGGAGAACGCGATGGCCTTCCATCCCCGGTACTTCGACCGGCCGGTCAAGAACGGCAGCGCGCGGTACGACTACGCCGAATGGAACCGGACGAGCCGCCGGACGGCCGCGCAGCACATCGGCACCGATACCCGCGAGCAGCCCAAGCCCGAGGAACCGGTCGAGCTGGATCCGCAGATCCGGGTCGTCCCGGAACCGGGCGGCACGCTGATCTTCTCGGGCGCGCAGTTCCATTCCACCGTGCCGAACACTTCCGGGCGGACGCGTTTCAGCATCGACTTCCGGACCGTCCACATGGACGACGTGCGCCATCACCGATCGGCGCCGAACGTGGACGCCGCCTGCACCGGAACGACGCTACGCGACTTCGTGCGCTGCACCGACTTCGCGGCGATGCCCGAAGATCTCGCCGTGGACTACGAGAAGCGCGCTCTCGACAATCCCCTCCGTACCGCCACGCCCCTCTAACCTCCGCTGCCACAACCGGTCTGACTCCCGCCAGACCCGCCCGCGGACAGCTGACGCCGACTGACGGGCATGGCGGTTAGCGGCGTCGGCCATTCCGTGATCGGTCGACGCCGTGCCGAGGCCCTCATCCCCAGATCACAGACGGTAACGAAGAGGTACGACAGTTCCGGATGTGACTTGACGTCTCATGGGGTTTCGGAAGACTGACGGGGTGATGGTCAAGACGCTGCGGCCGCGCGACTACAACGAGGCGTTGTACGTCGGTCACTTCTTCCGGAACAAGCGGGTGCCGGTCGTGATGGATCTGACGGCCCTCTCGGACGACGTGGCCAGGCAGTTCGTGGACTTCGCAGCGGGGCTCGTCTTCGGCCGCGGCGGTGACATGGAACGTCTGGACTCCAAGGTGTTCCTGCTGGTCCCCGGCGGGATCAACCGGCCCGCAGTGGTACCGCCGCCCACTCCGGAACCGGTACCGCCGTCCGAGGTGAAATAGCGTCCGGCCAGGGTGCACGCGCATACCAGCCAAAGCGCCCCGCGAAGGCGGCGATGGCCAGCACGATCCGGCGCGGCGGCCGACGCGAGGTCCGCGAGCGTCGGCCGCCGCGCCGTCACCGCCGGTCAGCCTGAGGGCATGCCGATCTGGTCGCGTTCGAGCGCCGCGCGGAGGCCCGCGAACGCTCGCGCCATGTCGGTCAGCGACGGCAAGTCCGCGATCAGCTCCCCCAGCCGGTCGGTGAAGGTCGCCTCGGCCGCGTCGACGAGTCGCCGCCCGTCCTCGGTCAGGACCAGCAACGACGAGCGACGGTCCGAAGGATTCGCTTGCCGCGCGACCCAGCCCTGCTTCTCCAGCCGGTCCGCGGCCTTGCTCGTGGCGCCGATGCCGATGGCGAACTCGACGGCGAGGTCGGCGACCCGTGATCCGGGGTGTTCGCGCAGGTAGCGGAGGAACTCGAACTGCGACGTCACGATCCCGTGCCGCTCGCGCAGCCGGTCGTTGAGCGCGTTGTAGAGCCGCGTCTCGCACCGGACGAGATCACCGAAGAACCCCGGGAGGTCGATCGCCGAGTTATATTCCACGGAAGATACTGTACTGGCATGTACCCACGGAGGGGACGACCATGAGCAGAGAACAACGGGCGGCGCTCGACGCGAGGTTGCGGCAGCCGCAGCCCGAAGCTCCGGGCTCGCTCGAGGCGATGCGCGCCGGGTTCCGGGCGATGATGGCCGAAATGATCGTCCCGTCCGGGATTCGCACCCGGACGGTCGACGAGCTGGGCAGCCGGCCCGCGCTGCTCGTCGAACCGGCGTCGTCCGACCGGCGCACCGGGACGATTCTCTACTTCCACGGCGGCTCGTTCGTGGTCGGCTCACCCGAAACGGCCCTGTCCCTCACGGGGAACCTGGTGGTCAGAACAGGTTTTCGGGCCTACTCGCTCGACTATCGGCTGGCTCCCGAACACCCCTTCCCTGCCGCGATCGAGGACGCGGTGAGTGCCTACCGCGCCCTGCTCAACGACGGCGTGGCCCCGTCGACCATCGCGTTCGCCGGCGACTCCGCAGGTGGCGGCCTCACCACCACGACCTGTCTCGCCGCCCGCGAGGCGGGCCTGCCGATGCCCGCCGCGATCGTCGCGTTCTCCCCGGGCCTCGACGTCACCCGAACCGGCGAGAGCATGGACGCCAAGGAGGGCATCGACCCGTTCTTCACTCGCGAATCCCTCGAACGCACCAGCGCCCTTTACCTTGCGGGCCAGGATCCCCGGCATCCCCTGCTCAGCCCAGCGGTCCTGGCCGACCTGACCGCTTTCCCACCGACGCTTCTGCAGGTGGGAACGAACGAGGTCCTGTTGGACGACTCCACGCGCCTGGCCGCGCGCGCGAGAGCCGCAGGGGTGGACGTCGTTCTGGACGTCACCGCCGACGTTCCGCACGTGTTCCAGGCATACGCCGGCGTCCTGGACGAAGCCGACCAGGCCCTAGACCGCGCGGCACTCTTCCTCACCCAACACGTCCAGTGGGCGAGCGAGTAAAGGCCACGCCAACCGCTTCGCGTTTCCCAGGGTTCACTGCCGAGTCGCTGCAGTGACAAAGAACGGGAGCGCGAGAAAGAGACGTCCGCGTTGACCCCGTTCACGCTGGTCGGATAGCCACGCCTCGTACTGCGCGTCGCTGATGGCCCCGGCCGAGCGCGCTCCTTTGGCGAGGTCGGCCAGGACGGGAATCATCGTCGCGTCGTTGGAAATCGCGGTGTGCACCTCGACGGTGACGTCGCCGAAGCCCGCGTCGAGAAGAAGGTTGCGGGAGCGCCGCACGACGCGCGGGCTTCGGACGAGGTCCGCCCGAGCATGCACAATCGTCCGGGTTAGGGCGGGATCGTCCGAGTCGATGATGAAGGTGTCCCAATCCTGGCCGATGAGCACGATTCGTCCGCCAGGGGCGAGGACGCGTCGCGCCTCCCGGACCGCTCGTCCGGGATCGTCCAGGACGTGGAACACCTTTTCGGCCCGGTATCCCTGCAACGCGCCGTCGGCAAAGGGCAGCTTGTAGGCGTCGGCCAGCCGAAACCCACCAGCGGGCCATCGCTGTCCAGCCACCGTGATCATTCGCTGGTCGGAATCGACGCCCACGGCCCGCGCGCCTCGCTCGGCCATCTCCGCCACCGCCCGACCGGATCCGCATCCGACATCGACCACCGCCGCGTCCGGCTCGATTCCGAGCAGCTGGTAGGAACGCGCGCGCAGTTCGCTCGCCCCGGGGAGGTTGTCCCCGATGTCGAGAAGCCGGATGAGCGCGTCGGTCTCGTCGCTGGTGCGACCCGTCGTCGTTTTCTGATCCATGCCGGGGATCCTGTGCCTTCAAGTACGCTTGAAGTCAAATGGATGAGCAGCTCACGATCGGCGAGTTGGCGCGCCGAACCGGCGTGGCCACGTCCGCGCTGCGGTACTGGGAAGACCTCGGCCTGCTACCGCCCCCGGCCCGCGTCTCGGGCCAGCGCCGCTATCCGCCGTCGGCGGTCGAGATGGTCGGCCTGGTCATCTTGCTGCGCAATGTCGGTTTCACCTTGCGAGAGATCAAGGCGTTCACCGCGTCCCGCTCGCTGACGGGCGACGGCTGGCGAGAGCTGTGCCAGCGCAAACTAGCGGAACTGGATCAGCAAATCGCCCAGGCCCAGGCCGCTCGCACCGCCATCACCCACGGCCTGGCCTGCCCGCACGAAGACCTCTTCGACTGCCCCAACTTCACCCGCGGAGTCACCGAACTCCTGGCCGGTTCCACTCTCGAAGAGGCCCACGCGACCGTCCATTCGGACTGACCTCGCGCCTCTCCCACGCCGAGCTGGGCCGCCAGTTCATCCCGCCGCGCCGCCTTCCATGCCCAAAGACGGGCGCGGAGCAGGCTCAAGGTCAGCACTCCCCAGAAGGTGCCGCCCACGCACCGACAATGCCAGCGCTCACTGGAATCTTTGTGGCGACCGTGGCAAGAAACCGCCGGTTCTGACAGGACGCCCAGGGTGGCCGATGGCCGCGTCTGTGGCCCAGCCGGACGTGCGTAGGCGAGCAAACGATATCCACCATTTCCCCACTGTCGGGGGCGGGGAGGAGGGTGGTCGGAGCCCGTTAGGGCTCTGACCTGGGGTGGAGCCTAGGGGATTCGAACCCCTGACACCCGGCTTGCAAAGCCGGTGCTCTACCAACTGAGCTAAGGCCCCTCGGCGGGTCAAAGCTTACCGGGGGTCGGGCGTCGAGCGCGCCGGGATTTCGGTGTGGCGCGCTCGGCCGTGTGCCGCCCTGGTCCCGGCGGGATCGGAACGGTGGTCCGTCCCGGTCACGCCGGGGCCATGCACGGCGAATATCGGTTCAGCTGTCGGTGGACGTGGCCTCGGTCCACAGGTCCAGCTCGGCGCGGTCCTGCTGCAGACGACGCCAGACGACGAACCCGCCGAGAGCTACAACGGCGAGAACAAGCAGCTTCTTCACGGTGGGGACCCCTTCACCTCGACTATGAAGCCAAGCCCGAGGGACACAGGTATCCAGAGACTCTTCCCCCAGGCTCTCCGCAGCCTAGCAACCCGGGCGAAGCGATCCGCACCCCCTGTGCCGTTATCGGACCGCGTGTCCAAAGGTGGTGCGGGTGCTGTGGCGGACGCGCCATCTCGTTTCGGGCGACGATCGGTCGGATAATCCGGGCAACGACGTCAGGGGAGTCCCGATGGGCGCACAGGACGACTTCGGTCTCTGGGAGCGGGAGTTGCGGTCCGGGCCGTCCGACCGCCCGGAATCCTCGGGCCTGCGCGGACTGCTGCTGGTCGCGGCCGCGACGGCCGCGGGATGCACCGTGCTGATCACTTTGGGGGCCGCGCCGCTGGGCGCGGCGGGCCTGGTTCTGTCGTCGGTGATCCTGCTCTTGTGGCGGGCCGGAATGTGAGGCCGGACGAGGTCCTTGATCGCTTTCAGCGAACCGTGCGGCGTGCTGGAAGGTGGCGGTCGGCACGTCCGCAATCAGGGGGTCGGGCCGGCGAGCCGGCTGCCCGGGCGTGACCGTGGACGGAACGTCCAACAGGGCCGTTCATCCACAGCCTGGAGACGGCGATTTGCACAGCCTCTCAGCTGCGCCGGCGGTGCTTTCGGGCGTCTTTCTCCACACGAGAATCCCCAGTTGGCCGGGGCTTTGCGTGCCAGGCGCCGCCTCTGGACAACGGTGGGGACGAGCTGTGCGCGACACTCGCCGCGATCCACACTTTCCACAACCTGTGGATAACTTCGGTGCACAACCTGTGGGGAGTCGGCGGACTCGGATGTCCACCTCGCGTCCCCAGGTCACCCCCAGGCGGGCATTCGGTTATCCACGTGGTGGATAACGTCCTGACCAGCGCTGAAAGCGTGATGGGGACGGGCAGGCACGGACTCGTGCACAGGCTGTGGGCGCCGGGCCTCCACAGTGTGCCGCATCCGGTGGAAACCGTCCGCCCACCGGAAATCCCCAGCCGGGTCCCCAGATCATCTTCCTGTGCACCACACTCTGCGCGGCATCCACAGGCCACTCCATCCGACACGCGGTGGCCGCACAACGTGAGCGAACCCAGACCATGTCGTCGCTTTAGGCTGAGCTAGCGGTGCGTAGGCAGAAGGCTCCTGTCCGCAAGTTATCCACAGTCTGTGGACGCGCTTTGACGGTGCGCACACTGCGAGGAGACTGAAGGACGGAAGCGGGGCGGACGTCCCGTCCCCAGGTGGGAGCGGTGATCAACGGCGCTCTGCCGCATTCCGCGGCGAGCTCAGCCGTCCAAGGGGGGCGGCGCCTCGATGGACGGTGAGAACGGGCAGCGCGAAGGGCGTCGCTGCGTAGTGATCAGCCGAGGGAGGTGATGGCCTCCAGCATGGCGCTGGTGGAATGGGCTTCGGTGAGGCCGAATTCCCATGCCTGCGCGCCCATGGCCTCCGCGCCGACGCGCTTGGCCTCGGTGTGCGGGTCGCCCGCCGTGTAGGCCAGTGCCACCGGCTCCAGGGACGCGAGCAGTTCCGAATAGTCCTGCCAGTCGGACACCTCGGGCGGCCCGGAGATGACGAAGACGCCCGCCACCGAGCGCAGCGCGGCCAGCACTTCGGCCCGTTCGGCGGCGGGGTTGACCGGACGGCCCGGACCTTTCCACGCGCGCACCCGGTCGTCGTCCTCGACGCCGACCACCAGCGGGAACCCGCGCTCCGCCGCGTCCCGAAGGAAGCGGACGTGCCCGATGTGCAGGACATCGAACACGCCTGTGACGACGACGGGCCGTCCGTCCGGACGCGGGCCCGCCCAGGCCGCCGTCAGCCGCTGACCTCCCACAGCCATCCGTCCTCCGCAGGTCGTTTCCTCTGCAACACAAGTGAACACGACGCGAGAGCCGGTCCCGTCACGCACCCCACCTTCGGACCGGCGACGCGACGCACGTCACACCTCCGCGGCCCTTGCGGCGCACATAAAAGTAATGCCTACTATTTTTCACGGCCCACCCCCCAGGAGGCGTGACGATGATGGCGACGACGCTGGTGCGATGCGCGGACGGCGACCACACGGTGGAACTCCGCGACCGGGAACGGGTGGCGGAACGGCTGATCAAGGCGTCCGCCAAGAAGTCCTACAACCCCGAGGTGGACGTGGACTGGGACGCGCCGCTCGATCCGGACCTCTTCTACCTCCCGCCCGAGACGCTCTCGCTCTACGAGACGCCGCTGTGGGACCGGATGAGCCATGCGGAACGTGTCGATCTGTCGCGGCATGAGCTGGCGAGCATGCTGTCGTTCGGCATCTGGTCGGAGATCATGCTGATGAAGGGCCTGCTCAGCCACGTCTACCGGGGCGACCCGACCTCTCGGCACATCGCGTACGCGCTCACCGAGACCGCCGACGAGTGCCGGCACTCCGCCATGTTCGGGCGCTTCATCGGGAAGATCGGCCTGCGTCCGTACCGGATGGCATGGCCCGAGTTCCAGCTCGGCAAGCTCGCCGGGCTCCTCGACCCGCCGATGGCGATGTTCGCCGCCGTACTCCTCGTCGAGGAGGTCACCGACGCCTTCCAGCGCGCGGCCATGTCGGACGACCGGGTGCAGCCACTCGTCCGGACGATCAGCCGGATCCATGTCACCGAGGAGGCCCGGCACATCTCGTACGCGCGCGAGGAGCTCAAGCACCAGGTCGCACGGACGCCGCGTCCGCTGCGGCGCGTCCAGGCGTCCGGCGTCGCGGGCGTCGCGATCCGGATGGCGCCGCGCCTCACCCGTCCCGCCGTCTACCGGTCGGTCGGCCTCGATCCGCGGGTCGCTTACCGGACCACGAAGGCCAGCCCGCACCGGCAGGCCACCCTCCGGTGGGCGTTCCGCCGCGCCACCGGCTTCCTCACCGAGATCGGCATGATCGAAGGTCCGAGCGCCCGCGTCTGGAACCGCACCGGCATGCTCTCCACTCCGGAATCCCCTTTGCCCGCCGGTCTTCCGCGCCGCTGATCAGGCTGCCGGGAGTGCTCGCACCGGTCGGCCCATCCGCGCCGCTCGGCCGACGCGAGCGGCTTCTACCGGGCCAGGCTGCTCGAACGCTCCGCGTCAACGGCGCGTGGGCGCTTTAGGGTGAGGGCATGGGGAGAGTGGCTGGGCTGACGAGCGAGGAGGCGCGCCAGCGGTTGCTGGCAGCGGCTGCCGAGGTGTTCGTCGAGCGCGGTTACGCGGGGACGGCCACCAGCGAGATCGCTCGGCGGGCCGGGTTGTCCACAGGGGCGATCTACTCGCGGTACGCGTCCAAGGCCGAGCTGCTCGCGGACGCCATCAAGGCGCACATGCCCGCTGAGCTGGCGCGACTGCTCAGCGGCGGAGCATGGGGCGTGCCGGTGCCGGATGTCGTCCAGCACCTGGGCGAGGAGCTTCCGCATCGTCCTCCGCAGATCAGCGCCATGCTGGTCGAGGGGGCGGCCGCGGCGCGGCGCGATCCGCGGGTGGCCGAGGTCTTCGCGGCTGAGCTGGCGGCTCATCTGGAGAGCGTGGAGAGCCTGGTCACGGCGGCTCAGGAGGAGGGATCGGTGGATTCGTCCCTGCCATCCGGGGCGCTGGCCCGGTTTCTGCTCGCGGTCGCGCTGGGCACGCTGTTCACCAACATGCTGGACGTCGCCCCGGTGGACGATTCGGACTGGTCAACGGTCATCAACCGCTTCATCACCGCTGCGTCCCCCAGGGAGTAGCTTCCGCTGTGGCTCGTCCTTCGGGCGGGGACTTCGCCGGGGAGCGCGCGGTGCGTCGGCCGGTTTGTTGTCGGCCATCTGGGCCGCGGGTTATGACGTCAAACGGGACGCCAAAGCTTTTCGTCCTTGCTGGATCAGTCGGTCGGGGGCCGTGGGGTCGTAGTAGGCGGCGAACGGGTGGCGTGCCGCCGCCAACTCGGACAGGACGAAGAGCGGGCAGAGGGCTCGGGACAGGTCTCGGCAGGATGAGCTGATGCTTCGCACGGCCAGGGCGGCCTTGAATTTGGCCTCGGCTTCCGTCACTTGGGACGCGATGTACGACGGGTTGTCCGCCAGGCCCGGGTCGTCGAGGACGGCAGCGGTGTTCGGAGACGCGAAGGTCGTCACCGAGGGCGCGTCAGAGTTCGGGGCTGTTCGGTCGTCCGGGGCGAACCGATCGGGCTGGGAGGGCCGGGCGCGCTGGATGCGGGCCTGGAGAGCGTGCATCGCGACGACCGGGGACCAGACGTTGTAGTCGCCGCTCGATCTGGGAATCGCGGTGGTGATCGAGTCCAGGATGTCGAGGGCTTCCGGTTCGCGGTCCAGGGCCCAGAGGTAGGTCGCCAGGTCGAGTTCCTGGTAGAGCTCGCGCATCCGCGTGTGAGACCAGCGCTTGACCAGCGACGCCTTGAAACCGATCAGGTACGGGTTCGTCTCGGCGGTCGGCTGCGCCGCCGCCGGAGGACTGAGGGGCATAGCGGCATCAAACCGTAAAGCGGCGTGCGGACGGCCGTGGGCGTGCAGACGGCAGTGGGCGTGCACACGTCCTGCGTCCTGCTGGTGGCACGAGCGACCGGGGCCACGCGGACGTTGGTCGCGGCGGTCGGCGAGGTAAGGGCGTTCGGCTGCGGCGCTTGGGCTGTGGGGTGGGGCTCTGGGTCAGCTGGCCTCCTGGGTGGTGTCGGTCAGGGGTTGGCCGACGATCCGTTGGAGCGTCGCGACGTACTCGGCGAAGGCGGTGCGGCCCTGGTCGGTGAGTTTCAGCCAGGTGCGGGGGCGCTTGCCGACGTGGCCCTTCCGGATTTCGACGTATCCGGCGGTCTCCAGCGCGCCGGCCTGCTTCGACAGGACCGAGTCGCTGATCTCCACGCTGTCGCGGACGAACGAGAACTCGGCCTCGGTCGAGGCGGCGAGCAGGGACACGATCTGGAGGCGCACCGGGGCGTGGATCACCGGGTCGAGGTTCACGAGGCGACCTTCCCCTGCGTGTCGAGCATGATGTGGCGTTCGGCCCAGCGGACCGACATCGCACCGTAGAGCGCGACGACGACGCCGGAGATGATCCTCGGCCAGATCGCCGAGTCGGTGAAGAGCCAGACGATCGGCGGGGTGACGCCGAACAGGACGAAGACGGGAAGGATCCAGGCGATCGTCCAGGCGGCGGCGCGGGGCGTCCAGGGCTGGCGCCTGCGCTTGACCCGCACCCGATGGGCGAGCGCGGCTGTCATCGCGGCCAGGCCGATCGCGGTCGCGACGAGCAGGACGGCCCGCGTCGTGCCGTGGAGTTCGAAGGCGATCGACAAGACCGTGATCAGCGCGACCACGCCCGGCATCCACCAGAGCGGCAGCCGCTGCCCGGCGTACGCCTTCCGCTGGGCGCGTTCGATCTCGGCCAACGCCTCGGCGGGGCTCGGCATCCGGTCCATGGCAGCTCCCTGTCCGACCCATGAAGTACTTTCCAATAAAGAAAGTACTTTCCACTTGCCGGATCGTCAAGTACTTTCCGAGGTGTGGACGGAACGAAGCTGCCAGGACGTCCCGAGAGAGGTCCCGGCGGTGATCAGTCAGTGGATGGGGAGGAGGTGAAGAGCGCGTCATGAGCGGCGCGAAGGGCGGCGATCTCGCGGTCCAGCTGGACGACGGCCTGCTTGGCGGCCGTGTCCGTGACCGTGCCCACCGTCGAGGCGACCGACGCCTCCACGGCTTCGAGCCTGGCCGCGAGCGTTCTGACGAGGACGGACGCGGTGGACGGGTCGTCCGGAAGGCCGGCCAGCCCCGGCAGCAGCCGGGCCAACGCGGACGACCGGGCGTCCAGCCGGCGGCGCTCGCGGTGCAGGTCCAGCAGCGCCTCGACCTTGGACCGGAGCACCCACGGGTCGAACGGCTTGACGAGGTAGTCGACCGCGCCGACGGCGAAGCCGCGGAAGGCGAGCTCCGGCTCGCCGCGCGCCGCGGTCAGGAAGATGATCGGAATGTCGCGTGTCCGGTCCTTGCGCTTGATGTGATACGCGGTCTCGAACCCGTCCATACCGGGCATCAGGACGTCCATGAGGATGACCGCGTAATGGTCGGCCATCAGCGCCCGCAGCGCGTCCTCGCCCGAGCGCGCCGTCGCGACGCTCGCGTCCACGCTCTTCAGGACGGCCGCCAGCGCGAGCAGGTTCTCCTGCTGGTCGTCCACCACGAGGATGTTCGGCGTCTCACTGCCCATCGCCCGACTCCCTCACCTCCGCCGAGCGACCGTCTTCGGCCTTCCCCAGCTTCTTCGACTCCCCCGACTCCGCCGACTCCGCCGACTCCGGCGCCCCCGAGCCGCTCGCCGGCTTCGCTCCGGGCGGCGTGTCGAGCTTCATGGTTCGGCGTCTGGGTGGCTTCGGGGTCCTTCGGGGGCGTGCCGCCGTAGCCGACTGCGCATCGGTCGGTCTGGGGGCCTTTGCGGGCCGCGGTGAGGGGAGCGGAGGCGCTCCAGATGCGCCTGGCGAAGCAGTCGGTGAGGGGAGCGTCGTTGCAGATGTCGCCGGGCGTGGTGACGGGTCGGTTGACGAGGGAGGCTTGGCTGATGGCTCCGGATCAGAGGGTGAAAGGTCGGTGGGAGGGGGTGGGGCTTCGAGCCAGCGGCGCATGACCATGAAGAGGTGCTCGATCTCGACCGGCTTGGTGACGTAGTCGGACATGCCGGCGACCAGGCTCTTCTCCTGGTCGCCCTTCATGGCCTTGGCGGTGAGGGCGACGATGGGGAGGTCGGCGAAGCGGGGCATGGCGCGGATGGCGCGGGTGGTGGCGTAACCGTCCATCTCCGGCATCATCACGTCCATGAACACCAGGCAGATGTCGTCCTCGTGCTCCAGGGCCTCGATGCCGCGGCGGCCGTCGGCGGCGTAGCAGACCTTGAGGCCCGAGCGTTCCAGCACGGTGCTGAGCGCGAACACGTTGCGGATGTCGTCGTCCACGATCAGCACCTTGCGGCCGGCGAAGGCCGCGTCGCGCGCGACGACCGGGCCCGGTTCGGTCGGTTCCGGCAGGCCGGTGCGCGGGCGCCGTTCGGCGGCCGGGGTGAGCGCTTCGAGGCCCGGTGTGGACGCCGGCGACGGCGCGGGCAGGGCGGCGAGGGCGGCCGGTCCGGCCAGTTCCGGTTTGACGGTGCCGTCGGTGCCGACGGCGCCGACGGTGACCGCGTCCGGCTCGTCGCCCGAGATGTCGGCCGAGATGTCGTCCGAGCGTGTCCGGTACGGCGAGCATTCCGGCAGGTAGAGCGAGAACGTCGAGCCCTGGCCGGGGTCGCTGACCGCCCGGATCTCGCCGCCGAGGAGTTCGGCGATCTCCCGGCAGATGGACAGGCCGAGGCCGGTGCCGCCGTACTTGCGGCTGGTCGTGCCGTCCGCCTGCTGGAAGGCGTCGAAGATGACGGTGAGCTTCTCGTACGGGATGCCGACGCCGGTGTCGGTGACGGCGAAGCTGAGCACCCGCCCGGGCGAGTTCAGCGCGTTGTTCGCGAACACGACGTCCTCGGCGAGCGAGACGCGCAGCAGCACCGATCCCTGGCCGGTGAACTTCAGCGCGTTGGACAGCAGGTTCCGGACGATCTGCTGGAGCCGCTGCTCGTCGGTGCACAGCGTCTCCGGCACGTCCGGCGCGACCTCGACCTCGAAGCCGAGGCCCTGCTCGATCGCGATGTGCCGGAAGGTGACGTTGACGTAGTCGACGAGCTTGGCGAGCGGGATGTGCTCCGGGTGGATCTCCATCTTGCCCGCCTCGATCTTCGACAGGTCGAGGATGTCGTCGATGAGCTGGAGCAGGTCGTGCCCGGCGCCGTAGATCGTGCGGGCGAACCGGACCTGCTCGGGCGTGAGGTTGCCGTCCGGGTTGGCCCACAGCAGCTTGGCGAGCAGCAGCAGGCTGTTCAGCGGCGTGCGCAGCTCGTGCGACATGTTCGCCAGGAAGTTGGACTTGTACCGGGACGAGAGCGCGAGCTGCTCGGCGCGTTCCTCCAGCGCGCGCCGGGCCTGCTCGATCTCGGCGTTCTGCACCTCGATCTCGCGGTTCTGCTGGGCCAGCAGCGCGGCCTTCTCCTCCAACTCGGCGTTGGAGCGGCGCAGTTCCTCCTGCTGCCGCTGGAGTTCGGCGGAGCGTTCCTGGAGCTCGCGGGTGAGCCGCTGCGACTCGCCGAGCAACGACTCGGTCCGCGCGTTCGCGATGATCGTGTTGATCGCGACCCCGATCGTATGGACGAACTGGTCGAAGAACGCGAGATGGACGTCGGAGAAGGGGGAGAACGCGGCCAGCTCGATCACGCCGAGGACGGCGTCCTCGAACACGATCGGCAGCACGACCACGCAGGCCGGGGACGCCTCGCCCAGCCCGGAGGAGATCTTGATGTACTGCGGCGGCGCGTCCAGGATGATCAGCCGCTTGCGCTCGACGGCGGCCTGTCCGACCAGCCCGACGCCGAACGCGATCTCCTCGTTCAGCCGGTTGCCGCCCCGGTAGCCGTAGCCGGCGATCAGCTTCAGCGCCGGGTCGCTCTCGCCGTCCTCGCGCTGGGCGAGGAAGAACGCGCCGTAGTGCGCGGCGACCAGCGGGGTCAGCTCGGACAGGATCAGGCTCGCGACCTCGACCAGGTCGCGGTGGCCCTGCATCAGCCCGGCGATGCGGGCGAGGTTGGACTCCAGCCAGTCCTTCGCGCGGGTCGTCTCGCGCAGGTTCGCGACCATCAGGTTGACGTTGTCGGACAGCTCGGCGACCTCGCCGCGCGCCTCGACCGAGATCGCGCGGGTCAGGTCGCCGCGGGCGACCGCGCTGGCCACCTCGCCGATGGCGCGCACCTGCGTGGTCAGGTTGCTGGCCAGCAGGTTCACGTTGTCGGTGAGGTCCTTCCAGACGCCGGACGCGCCGGGCACCTGCGCCTGACCGCCGAGCTCGCCGCGGCTGCCGACCTCGCGCGCCACGCGGGTCACCTCGGAGGAGAACGCCGACAGCGTGTCCACCATCGTGTTGATCGTGGTCTTCAGTTCGAGGATCTCGCCCTGCGCGTCCACGTCGATCTTCTTGGTCAGGTCGCCGTTCGCGACGGCGGTGGTGACCTGCGCGATGTTCCGCACCTGGTAGGTGAGGTTGTTGGCCATCGCGTTGACGTTGTCGGTGAGGTCCTTCCAGACGCCGGACGCGCCGCGCACGCGCGCCTGACCGCCGAGCTCGCCCTCCGTGCCGACCTCGCGCGCCACCCGCGTCACCTCGTCGGCGAACGCGGAGAGCGTGTCGACCATCGTGTTGATCGTGGTCTTGAGCTGGAAGATCTCGCCGCGCGCGTCCACGGTGATCTTCTTGGTCAGGTCGCCGCCCGCGACGGCCGTCGCCACCTGGGCTATGTTCCGCACCTGGTTGGTGAGGTTGTTGGCCATCGAATTCACATTGTCGGTCAGGTCCTTCCACAGGCCCGACGCGCCGCGCACCTGGGCCTGGCCGCCGAGCCGTCCCTCCGTGCCGACCTCACGCGCGACCCGGGTGACCTCGGACGCGAAGCCGGAGAGCTGGTCGACCATCGTGTTGATGGTGTCCTTGAGCTCCAGGATCTCGCCCTGCGCATCGACCGTGATCTTCTTCGACAGGTCACCGTCGGCGACCGCCTTGGTGATCTGCGCGATGTTCCGCACCTGACTGGTCAGGTTGTTCGCCATCGAATTGACGTTGTCGGTCAGGTCCTTCCAGACTCCGGAGACACCGCGGACCTGCGCCTGACCGCCGAGTTCGCCTTCCGTGCCGACTTCTCGCGCTACTCGCGTCACCTCGTCGGCGAAGCCGGAGAGCTGGTCGACCATGGTGTTCAAGGTGTCCTTGAGCTCCAGGATCTCGCCTTGGGCGTCCACCGTGATCTTCTTCGACAGGTCGCCGTCGGCGACCGCCTTGGTGATCTGCGCGATGTTCCGCACCTGGCTGGTGAGGTTGTTCGCCATCGAATTGACGTTGTCGGTCAGGTCCTTCCAGACTCCGGAGACACCGCGGACCTGCGCCTGGCCGCCGAGGCGTCCTTGGGTGCCGACTTCTCGCGCTACTCGCGTCACCTCCCCGGCGAACGCGGAGAGCTGGTCGACCATCGTGTTGATGGTGTCTTTGAGCTCCAGGATCTCGCCTTGGGCGTCCACCGTGATCTTCTTCGACAGGTCACCGTCCGCGACCGCCTTGGTGATCTGCGCGATGTTCCGCACCTGACTGGTCAGGTTGTTGGCCATCGAATTGACGTTGTCGGTCAGGTCCTTCCAGGTGCCGCTCACACCGCGGACCTCGGCGCGTCCGCCCAGGTTGCCCTCGGTGCCGACCTCGCGGGCGACCCGGTTCACCTCACCGGCGAAGCCGGAGAGCTGGTCCACCATCGTGTTCATGGTGTCCTTGAGCTCCAGCAGCTCGCCCTTGACGTCCACGGTGATCTTCTGTCCCAGGTCGCCGCGCGCCACGGCCGTCGCGACCTGCGCGATGTTGCGCACCTGGTAGGTCAGGTTGGACGCCATGACGTTGACCGACTCGGTGAGGTCCTTCCAGGTGCCGCTGACGCCGCGGACCTGGGCCTGCCCGCCGAGCCGCCCCTCCGTGCCGACCTCGCGGGCGACGCGCGTGACCTCGTCGGCGAACGCGGAGAGCTGGTCGACCATCGTGTTGACGGTCAGCTTCAGCTCCAGCATCTCGCCGGTCGCCTCCACGCTGACCTTGCGGGTCAGGTCGCCGCGCGCGACCGCCGTGGTCACCGCCGCGATGTCGCGGACCTGGTAGGTCAGCCGCCCGGCCATGTCGTTGACGGCCTCGGTGACCTGCGCCCAGCGGCCGGTGAGGCCGCGCACCTTGGAGTGCCCGCCGAGCCGTCCCTCGGTGCCGAGCTCGCGCGCCACCCGCGTCACCTCGCTGGTGAACAGGGTGAGCTGGTCGATCATCCGGTTCGCGGCCAGGCCGGGACGGCGCAGGTCGCCGTGCAGCGGCCGGTTGCCGACCTCCAGGACGGCGCGCTGCGACAGGTCGCCCGCCGCGACCGCCTCCAGCACCCGCGCGGTGCCGGACAGCGGTGTGGTGATCAGGTCGAGCAGCGTGTTGACCTGCTCGACCGTGCTCGTCCAGCGGCCCTGGCCGGGGCTGGCGGCGAGCCGCTCGTCGAGCCGTCCCTCCCGGTTGACCTGCTGGCAGACGCGGTGCACCTCGTCGGCGAGGTGCCGGTTGCGGTCGGAGATCTGGCCGAGCACCTCGGCGATCTCGGCCATCGTGCCGCCGTCCGGGGCGGTGAAGCGGGGCCGGAAGTCGCCGTCCCGCATCGCGCGCAGCGCCTCCAGCAGCGACCGCAGCCCGGCCTCCTGGTCGGCCGCGCCGGGCACCGGACGCGATTCAGGCGAGTCGGAGAATTCCGGCACGCCCGGCGGGTCCGAGGTGCCGGCCCCGCCGGGCGTGCCGGGCGCGGCGGGCGTGCCGGGCGCGGCGGGCGTGCCGGGCGCGGCGGGGCGCTCCGGCCCGGGGTCGTCGGAAGGTGAGGTCAGAGGCGCTCTTGGAGTCATGGCGACGACCTTGCGAACTTGGCGTGTCTGAGCGTCTGCAGTCTGTCACCATGTCAGGAGCCTCACCCGTAAATCCGAGGGTTTGGTTTTGGGTGCCTGGTTCGCTGAAAGACCCAGGCCACCAGGGGGACAACGCATGCTCTCTCGGTCGTCGAGCATCGCCCTGGCGCCGGGAAGCGCCTCGGTGAGCGCCGCACGCCAGCATCTCCGTACCGTGCTCCTCGAATGGGGGCTGCCGCCCGCGGACGCGCACGAGGCGCTCCTCGCCGCGGACGAACTGGTGGCCGACGCCGTCCTGCGGAAGGCGGGCGACGTCGAGCTGACCTGCCGTCTCGACGGTGCGGGCGAGCGGCTCCGCGTCGAGGTCGGCGGCCCCGCGGGCGCCAGGCCCGCCGCGTCGGAGCCGGCCTCGTCCGAACGTCTCGGGCTGCGCCTCACGCACACCCTGGCCGAGCAGTGGGGCGTGACGTACACGCGCGAGAGCACGACGGCGTGGTTCGAGCTGGTCCTGCCGAACGTCGGCCGATCGCAGGCGTCGTCCGAACGGCTCGGCGGGGCGGACGCGTCGTCCGGTGACGTTCCGGAGGGGGCCAGGGTGCTCGACGGGGCGCTCGTGCTGGACGGCGTGCGCGAGCCGTCGCCGGGTTTCCCGCCCGCGCCGATGCCGCTGCCGTGGCCGTCCGGGCTGTCCACCGAGGCGATGTTCGACCAGGTCGTCCAGTGGACGCGGGCGATCACCCAGGCGGACGCGGCGTACGTGCTGGTCGGCGCGGCGGGTGAGGATCTGCGGGTGCGGTCCTCGACCGGCTTCGCGCAGCCGGCCGGCTCCCCGGACGAAACCGACGAAGCAGACGCCTGGATCGAGCAGGCCGCGCGGCTCCTCGCCGAGGCCCAGGACGACGGGCGCGAGCCGCCGCGGCTGCCGGACGGCGGCTGCCTGTCGGTGATCAGCGCGCCGATCCGGCGGGACGGCGAGCGGCTCGGCATGGTCGTCGCGGTCGCGGTCCCGGCGGACCGGTTCGGCACGCTGGACGTCACGCGCCTGCGCTTCGCCGCGGACGCGCTCACCCCGGTCGTCGCGGACGAGCGGCGGGCGCGTGCGCACCGCGACTACCGCACCTGGATCGGCTTCCTCGCCGAGGCGGGCGAGCTGCTCGCGGGGACGCTGGACGCGAACCTGGTGGTCGCGCTCGGCGCGCAGCTGATCGTGCCGAGGATCGGCGGGTGGTGCGCGGTGTACCTGGACGCGCCGGGCGAGAGCGGCGAACTGGCGCACGTCTGGCACGCCGACGAGCAGCGGATCGGCGCGCTGCGGGCGGCGCTCGGCATGGCCGACGTTCCGTCCGGCGGGCCGGCGAGGCGCGTGCGCGCGTGGCCCGGGCTGGACCGGCTGCCCGTGCCGGCGCGCCTCTCCTGCGGGCCCGAGGTGCTGGAGGTTCCGCTGGCCACGCGTGACCAGCGGGTCGGAACGGTCCTGCTCGGGGGCCCGGGCGCCGGCGGGTTCCACTCCGACCTCGTCCAGCTCGCCGAGGACCTGTGCGCGCGCATCGCGGCGGCGCTGCTGACCGCGCGCAGCTACACCGAGCAGGCCGCCGCGAGCCTCACGCTGCAACGCGGGCTGCTGCCGTCGCGGCTGCCGCCGATCCCGGGCCTGGACTACGACATCGTGTACGCGCCCGCCGGGCAGGACGCGGCGGCGGGAGGCGACTTCTACGACGTGTTCTCCGCGGCTCCGGGCCGCTGGCGGTTCACGCTCGGGGACGTCTGCGGCACGGGACCGGAGGCCGCGACCGTCACCGGCCTCGCCCGGCACACCCTCCGGGCGCTGTGCCGCGAGGGCCATGATCCCGCTTCGGCCCTGGAGCGCCTGAACGAGGCGATGCTCGACGACGGCGTGGAACGGCTGCTCACGGCCATGCACGGCGAACTCCGGCCGGACGGACGGGGCGTCGCGCTCTCCGTCGTCCTGGCGGGGCACATCCCGCCGCTGCTGCTTCGTCCGGACGGGGCCGTCCGGACGGTCGGGGAGTCGCAGATCCTGCTCGGCGCGATGCGGTCGCCGGGCTACGAGGCCGAGACCGCGCGGCTGGCTCCCGGCGAACTTCTCCTCTGCGTGACGGACGGCGTGACCGAGCGCCGCCGCGACGGACTTCTCCTGGACGACGGCGACGGCCTGGCCGAACTGCTGTCCACCTGCACGGGCCTCACCGCGCGGGCCGTCACGCGCCGCCTCCACACCGCCGTCCGCCAGTGGGGCGACGGTCCGCTGGACGACGACGTCGCGATCTTCGCGCTCCGCGCCATTCCGCTGGCGGACCTGAACATGGACGCGGACATGGACGCGGACATGGACGCGGACATGAACCTGAACACGGACCTGAACACGGACCTGAACATGGACGCCGAAAAGCGTGAGGGCTAGGCGCCCAAGGCCTTCTGGGCTTTGGGCCAGTTCTTGTGGATGCGCGCCAGATAGGAACTGGCCATCGCGCCCGGCCTGGTGCCCGTGGCGAACAGGCGCATGTTGCCCGCGCCCGCGTTGTAGCCGAGCGCCAGCAGGTCGGACTTGCTGAAGTCGGACGTCCGGTCGGACGGCAGTTGCCGCGCGAGGTCGTGCAGGAACCAGGCCGCCGCGCGGACGGCGAGCGCCGGGTCGTCGGGAAGCTCCTCCCAGCGGCGGTTCTCGAAGGGGCGCTCGTCCTTGGTGTCGTTGAACGCGGCCTTGTGCATGTTCGCGATCCCGAACGCGGCGTCCGGCTTGAAGCGCTGCCAGGCCCGTTCGAGCTCGGGATCGTGCGGTTTGTCGGACTCGTTGTAGAGGATCGCCATCAGCAGCACCGGATCGACGTGCGCCTCGCGCGCGTACTGCCGGACCTGCGACGCGAAGTGGTCGGGCGAGCGTTCCTTCGCCGACCGATCGTCCGCGCTGGTGGCGGACGGTTTGGCGGCCGGTCTCTCCGAGGCGTCCGGCTTGGTGGAGTGCCCGCCCCTGACGGTGAGCAGCGCGGCGACGACGGCCAGCGGCAGCACCAGCCAGATGAGGTTCCCGCGCCTGTTCTTCACTCGCGCCCCCGTCGCTCACGAGTCCGGCCTCCACACTGCCATATAGCAGGACAAGATGGCGCAGCCAGCTCCGCTGCGGGCTGCTCGCTGGTTCACATCACCACTCGGAACGGACAGAGTGTGTGGGTCGGCACCATGGGCAGCGCGTGTGACCCAACTTACAGTCCTGGCCATGACGAACTCTTGGCCTGGGGGAACGGGCCCGGACAGCGGCCCGCCGGCACAGGCGGGTGGCCAGCCCGCGCAGCTCGGCGGGCGGACGGCGCTGGTGACCGGTGGCGGGAGCGGGATCGGCCGGGCCTGCGCGGTCGCCCTCGCCGCCGCCGGGGCCGAGGTGCACGTGGTGGACGTGGACGGCGAGGCGGCGAAGGCGGTCGCCGAGCGGGTCGGCGGACGGCCGCACGTCGCCGACCTCGCCGATCCGTCCGCCGTGGACGGGCTGCCCGCCGACGCCGACATCCTCGTCAACAGCGCCGGGCTCCAGCACGTCGCGCCGATCCCCGAGTTCCCGGTCGAGCGGTTCGTCCGCATCCAGCAGGTGATGGTGACCGCGCCGTTCCTGCTGATGCGGCGGACTCTCCCCCACATGTACGCGCGCGGCTGGGGACGGATCGTCAACATCTCCAGCGTCCACGGCCTGCGCGCCAGCGCCTACAAGTCGGCCTACGTCGCGGCGAAGCACGGCCTGGAGGGGCTCAGCAAGGTCGCCGCGCTGGAGGGCGCGCCGCACGGCGTGACCAGCAACTGCGTCGATCCGGGTTACGTCCGGACGCCGCTCGTGGAGGGGCAGATCCGCGACCAGGCGGCCGTCCACGGCGTCCCGCCGGACGAGGTCGTCGACGACGTGCTGCTCGCCCGCACCCCCGTGAAGCGCCTGATCGAGCCGGACGAGGTCGCCGCCGCAGTGCTCTGGCTCTGCGGACCGCACGCGAGCTTCGTCACCGGCGCGTCCCTCTCCATGGACGGCGGCTGGACCGCCCAGTAAGCCCCGCACGCCAACCCCCGCACGCCAACCCCCGCACGCCCCCCGTACGCCCACCCCCGCACGCAGTCCCCGCCGGCGGCACCACCCCGGCAGCACCCGCCCGGCAGGTCCCGGCCGGTCACGCATCGCGAGTTTCCGAACCCCCATCCGCAGCCCAGGACGGAGCCCCCCATGTCCCACCCCGATACAGCCATGCCCGAAAGCGGGAGAGAGCGCTCGAAGGGCATCGCGCGGATCGTCGGCGCGAGCCTCATCGGCACCACGATCGAGTGGTACGACTTCTTCCTCTACGGCAGCGCCGCCGCGCTGGTGTTCAACAAGCTGTTCTTCCCCAAGGCGGACCCGCTGACCGGGACGCTCATCGCGTTCCTCACCTACGCCATCGGGTTCGCGGCGCGTCCGCTCGGCGGCGTCGTCTTCGGCCACTTCGGCGACCGCATCGGACGCAAGAGGCTGCTCGTCATCAGCCTGCTGATGATGGGCGGCGCGACGTTCGCGATGGGCCTGCTGCCGACGTACGCGACGCTCGGCGTCGGAGCGCCGCTGCTGCTGACCGCGCTCCGGCTCGTCCAGGGGTTCGCGCTCGGCGGCGAGTGGGGCGGCGCGGTGCTGATCGTGTCCGAGCACGGCGGCGACCGGAAGCGGGGGTTCTGGGCGTCGTGGCCGCAGTCCGGCGCGCCCGGCGGCAACCTGCTGGCGACC
Organism: Actinomadura gamaensis; assembly: GCF_042652125.1. Taxonomy (NCBI): domain Bacteria; kingdom Bacillati; phylum Actinomycetota; class Actinomycetes; order Streptosporangiales; family Thermomonosporaceae; genus Actinomadura; species Actinomadura gamaensis. The sequence goes on from NZ_JBHSIT010000004.1 coordinate 300,632, forward strand.
GGGGTGCTGGCGCTGCTGGCGTCCGTCCAGTCGGACGAGACGTTCCGCGCGTGGGGCTGGCGGGTGCCGTTCCTGCTGTCCGGCGTGCTGGTCGTGATCGGCCTGTGGATCCGCGTGTCGGTGAGCGAGTCGCCGCTGTTCCTGGAGGCGAAGCGGCGCAGGGGCGAGGACGCGCGCGTCCCGGTCGTCGAGGTCTTCCGGACGAGCTGGAAGCAGGTGCTCGTCGCGATCGGCGCGCGGTTCGGCGAGAACATCTCCTACTACATCCTCACCTCGTTCCTGCTGGTGTACGTGACCGAGCACCTGAAGCTGCCGAAGAGCACCGCGCTGGACGCCGTGCTGATCGGCTCGGCCGTGCACTTCCTGGTGATCCCCGCGTGGGGCGCGCTGTCGGACCGGATCGGCCGGCGGCCGGTGATGCTGCTCGGCGCGGGCGGGATGGCCCTGTGGACGATCCTGTTCTTCACGCTCGTCGACACCAGGTCGTTCGGGACGATCACGGTGACGGTGACGGTCGGGCTCGTCCTGCACGGCGCGATGTACGGGCCGCAGGCCGCGTACGTGTCCGAGCTGTTCGACACGCACGTCCGGTACTCGGGTGCGTCGATGGGGTCGCAGCTGTCCTCGATCATCGCCGGGGCGCTCGCGCCGATCATCGCGGTGGAGCTGCTGAAGGACTACGACTCGTCCGTCCCGATCGCGATCTACATGGGGCTCGCGGCCGTCGTCACCGCGCTCACGGTCGCGGTGGCCCGCGAGACGCGCGGCCGCGACCTCGCCCGCGTCGAGGCGGACGCCGCGACGTCCGCCGCCGTGACCGTCCGCACGACCTGACCCCGCCGGTCGAACGTCACCGGAGGAACCTCACCGGACGAACCTCGCCGGATGAACTCGCCGGAGGAACACCATCAGAGGAACACCGTCGGATGAACGTCGCCGGGCCGTCCGCGGAGGCGGGTGGCCCGGCGGGAAGGCTGCGACCATAACCCGCATGGACCATCCCGCCCTGTCCGCGCTGCGTGAGCTGCTCGGACTGCTCGTGGACGGCGCGCCCGCCGAGGACTTCGCGCGTCCGGCCGCCGGGACGCGCGCGGCCGGGGTCGTCCCGGACGAGCAGGCGCTCGTGGACGAGGCGACCCGCATGGCGCTCGACATCCGCCGGACGCTGGAGAAGCACCGCCGCCGCGAACGCGAGCTCGCGGCGCTGTTCGACAGCGCGGGCGACCTCGCCGCGCTCCGCGACCTGGACGCCGTGTTGCGCGCGATCGTGCATCGCGCGCGGACGCTGCTCGGCACCGACACCGCGTACCTGACGATGAACGATCCGGTCGCGGGCGACACGTTCATGCGCGTGACGGACGGCTCGGTCTCGGCGAAGTTCCAGCAGTTGCGGCTGGGCATGGGCGAGGGGCTCGGCGGGCTCGTCGCGCAGACCGCGCTTCCCTACGCGAGCCGCGACTACCGTGCCGACACGCGCTTCAACCACACGCATCCGATCGACGACGCGGTCGGCGAGGAGGGGCTGCGCGGGATCCTCGGCGTGCCGATGCGCGTCGGGACGCGGGTGATCGGCGTGCTGTACGCGGCGGACCGGCGCCCGCGCGACTTCGATCCGGACGCGGTGACGCTGCTGTCGTCGCTCGCCGACCACGCCGCCGTCGCGATCGACAACGCGCGGCTGCTGGAGGAGACGCGCGCGACGCTCACCGAACTCAACGCGGCCAACGACGAGCTGAACGCGGCGAACGCCACGGCCCGCGCGCACAGCGAGGAGATGCGCCGCGCCGCCGCGATCCACGACCGGCTGACCGGGCTCGTGCTGCGCGGCGGGGCCGCGACGGACGTCGCGCGCGAGATCGTCGCGCTGCTCGGCGGCGGCCTCGTCGTGCACGACGCGGACGGCGTGGAGGTCGCGCGCGTGGGCGCCGAACCGTTCGTCCCGCCGCTGGAGGGTGTGGCGTCGTCGCGCGCGAGCGGCCGGGCCGTCCTGGTGGACGGCACGTGGGTCTACGCGGTGCTCGCGGGCGCGGAGCCGCTCGGCACGATGGCGCTGCTCGGCCGTCCTGAGCTGTCCGAGGGCGACCGCCGTCTCTTCGAACGTGCGGGCATCGTCACTGCGCTGCTGTTGCTGCTGCGGCGGTCGGTCGCCGAGGCCGAGGACCGCGTGCGCGGCGATTTGCTCGGCGACCTGCTGACCGGAGGCAACGCCGACAGCCTGATGTTGCGCGCGCGCAAGCTCGGCGTGGTCTTCACTCGTGCGCACGCAGTGCTGGTTCTTCAGTGCGACGCGTCCAAGCGGGAGCGGTTGTTGGCGGAAGCATCACGTCGTGCGCGCGCGCTGGGAGGGCTCGCCGGAACGCACAACGGGAACGTCGTCCTGCTCGCTGCGACGGAAACGCCCGGCGCGCTCGCGCAGACGTTGTCAGCGGAGTTGCGGGACGCGTTGGGAGGCAATGTCCCCGTGACGACCGGCGCGTCCGATCCGGTGACGGGGCTCGGGCGTTTGCCCGCCGCCTACGAAGAGGCGCTGCGCTGCGTCCGCGCTCTGCACACGCTCGGCCGGACGGGGGACGGCGCGGACCCGTCCGCGCTCGGATTCCTCGGCGTCCTGCTGGGCGACCGCGCGGACGTCCAGGGCTACGTGCGCGACGTCCTCGGGCCGGTCATCGACTACGACCGGCGGCGCGGGACGGACCTGGTCCGGACGCTGGACGCCTACTACCGGAGCGGCGCCAGCCTGACCGAGGCCAGGCAGGCCCTCCACGTCCACGTGAACACGGTCGTGCAGCGGCTCGACCGCGTGCGGCGGCTCCTCGGCGACGACTGGAACAGCCCGTCCCGCGCGCTGGAACTCCAACTGGCGCTCAGGCTCCACCTGCTGAGCGGCTAGCGGACGCTCCCCGGTCGTCAGTTGGGGAGAAGGTAGAAGTTCGAGTAGTGGTCGGGCGAGAAGTACACCTTGCCGGTGCTCGCGTGGATGATCCGGTAGGCGTCCCGGTGCGCGCCCTTGGCCCGCGAGTACACGTCGTACTCGTGGTAGGACACGCCGCTCGCCAGCTGGCCCTCGCGGTTCTGGAACACGCCGCCGGTGTAGTTGTAGAGACCGTCCGGCCACGAGTACCAGCCGCTGCTCGACGGCCAGCCCTTGGACGCCCAGATCTTCGCCGCGCTGCTGCCGTCCGCGCAGGTGGACAGCGTGCACGACTGGTACACCGACGCGCTGGCCGGGACGTTCACCGCGACACCGGTCACCGACGCGGCCGCGACGGCGGTGACGACGACGCGCCTGGCCCACGACGTCCGGGCCGGGCGGGTGCGGCGGGCGCGACGGGGGCGCTTCTCGATCGTGCTCTGCTTCACGGGGCCTCCTTGGCGAGGGGACGAACACCGCCCATGTTCACCAAGAAGGACACGTCCGAAATATGGCAACAGTGGCCAAAATCCGAGCCGCCGCGCAACGGCCACCCACTCGTCTCCGTCCGGCAATCCGCGCGTCCCGCAGTCGCCCGTGGCGCGGTTTCGGACGGCCCGGATCGACCACCGGGCGCGAAACGGCCCCGAGGCCGGGACGGACACGGAAGACGTGTGCGGGCGATCCAGGCACAAAGATCGCACCCCGGCCAGCGCGCGATAAGTTCCGTTTGGACCGATACAGACGGGGAGAGGAACGACTCCGTGACGATCTTGAACCTGGTCCCCCGGCCCGCCCGGATCTCCGCGCCGGAAGACGCGGCGCGCGTGCCCTTCGACGGGATGGTCCGGACCCGCGTCGACCCAGCGCTGCCGTCCGAGGGCTACCGCCTCACCGTCGGCGCGGACGGTGTCGAGATCGTCGGCGGCGACGAGGCGGGCGTGTTCTGGGGACGCCAGACCCTCCGCCAGCTCCTCGGCCCGGACGCCTTCCGGCGAGCCGGTTCCGCAACGGGCGAACTCCCGCAGGTCGTCGTGGAGGACGCGCCGCGCTTCAGGTGGCGGGGATTCATGCTGGACGTGGCGCGCCACTTCACGCCCAAGAGCGGCGTCCTGCGGTACATCGACCTGATCGCCGCGCACAAGCTGAACGTCCTGCATCTGCACCTGACCGACGACCAGGGCTGGCGCGTCGAGATCAAGCGGTATCCGAGGCTGACCGAGGTCGGCTCGTCCCGGCGGAGGACGAAGCTGGGCCACGGTCGGCCGGAGCGGTGGGACGAGCGTCCGCACGGCGGTTTCTTCACGCAGGACGACCTCCGCGAGATCGTCGCGTACGCGGCGGAACGGCACATCACGGTCGTCCCGGAGATCGACCTGCCCGGGCACATGCAGGCCGCGATCGCCGCGTATCCGGAACTGGGCAACACCGACGTCATCGACACCGCCGCTCTGGAGGTGAAGACGGACTGGGGCGTCAACCCGCACGTCCTCAACGCCGAAGAAGCGACGTTGCGGTTCCTTGAAGGCGTCCTCGAAGAGGTCCTCGACATCTTCCCGAGCCGTTTCGTCCACGTCGGCGGCGACGAGTGCCCCAAGGACGAGTGGAAGGCGTCGCCGTCCGCGCAGGCCCGGATCCGGGAGCTGGGCGTCGGCGACGAGGACGGCCTCCAGTCGTGGATCATCCGGCACTTCGACCGCTGGCTCGCCGAGCGCGGCCGGCGGCTCGTCGGCTGGGACGAGATCCTGGAGGGCGGGCTCGCCGAGGGCGCGACCGTCATGAGCTGGCGCGGCCGGGACGGCGGCGTCACGGCCGCCGAAGCCGGCCACGACGTCGTCATGTGCCCGATGCAGGAGGTCTACCTGGACCACCGGCAGAGCGATCATCCGGACGAACCGGTCCCGTTCGGCTGGATCGAGACGCTCCGTGACGTCTACGCGTTCGACCCCGTCCCGCCGAAGCTCGCCGGGACCGGGCACGCGGCGCGCGTGCTCGGCGCGCAGGCCAACATGTGGACCGAGCAGACCGAGAACCAGCAGCGCATCGACTACATGGTCTTCCCGCGCCTCGCCGCGTTCGCCGAGGCGGTCTGGTCGCCGTCCGAGGGACGCGACTACGACGACTTCGAGCGCCGCATGCGCGCCGAGCACTACGCCCGGCTGGACGCCATGGGCGTGGACTACCGCCGGCCGGACGGGCCGCTGCCGTACCAGCAGCGGCCCGGAATCCTCGGCCGTCCCTACACCTCTCCGAAGTACGGGGAGAGCTGAACGTCAGCCGGTCGGGGTGAGGCTCACTCGCCGCGCCAGGGCAGGACGGTGGTGACCGGTGCGGGGCCCGAACGCTCTCCCGGGGACGGGATCGCGTAGGTGTTCACGTACCGGTCGTTCGGCGTCCCGGCCGCCCACGTGTCGCTCGTGCCCGCGAAGACCGCCGCGAAGTAGCCGTCACCGTACGCGCGGACCTTCGCGCTGAAGCGGCCCTTCTTGTCCGTCTTCACCCACTTGACGTGGTACCAGGTCTTCTTGCCCTTGAAGCGGAAGATGATCCGGACGCTCTGCCCGCCGAACGCCCCGTAACCGCCCTTGGACACGTACCAGCGGCTCAGCGTCCCGGACACGGTGATGTACTGGTTCTTGCGCACCGACGTCCTGGACGCGCTCAGCTTCGACATCTTCGTCGACCAGCGCCACAGCTTCCGGACGGGCGAGACCGACGGCGCGTAGGTCGCGTCGCCGAGGAACCGCGAGCGCCAGTAGCCCGAGTAGTACACGCGCAGCGAGGTCTTGTACCCGCTGTTCCACGGCGAGAAGGTCTTCATGGTCTTCCAGCCGGTCGTGCCGTTGCTGGAGTACTCCAGGACGACCTTCCGGTTGTAGACCTGCCCGCCGCCGGACGGCGAGTACAGGTTCGTCCAGGCGGTCACCTGGCCGTAGGCGTCCATCGTGGTGGAGAAGGCGAGCCGTCCGGCGTACCGGACGGACGTGTGGCCGAGGGTGACCCGTCCGCCCTTGTAGAGGCCGGCGGGGGTGGAGTCGACGTAGAACGTTCCGGCGCAGGACGGCTTGACGCTCGTGCTGAACTTGCCGTCCGCGCCGATCGTGAGCGTCTGCGGCGTGAACGGGGGCGCGATGCAGCTCGCGTCCGGCGTCTGGCCGATGACGGCCTTCCCGCCGGGGACGGCCGTCCCCTTGTAGGTGACCGCGCCGCTGAGCGTCAGCGCCTGGCCCTCGTTCAGGGTGGACCGGTCGGCGGTCAGCACCGTGTCGGTCTGGCCGCGGACGATCTGGACGGTCACCGGCTCGGACTTCAGGCCGAGCGACGGCACGTTCGCCGCCACCACGACCGAGTCGGACGTGCCGTTGGGCGAGAGCGTCGCGGTGTAGTTGCCGGCCTCGTCGGTGGTTCCGGACGTGACGGAACCCTCGTCGGCGGGGGCGGACAGCTCGACGGGCGCGCCCGCGACCGGCGCGCCGTCCGCGCCGGTGACCTTGCCGGTGATGGTCGCGGTCGGGTGCTCGGGGTCCACCGAGGTGGGCGCGGCGGCGATGGTGACCGAGGCCGTTCCGTCGGCGAACGCCGGAACGGCGGTGAGCGTGCCGAGCAGCAGGGTGCTCGTGACACCGACCGTGGCGATGCGAAGCAAGTGTTCCCTCCGGGTGTGAAGGAAGTCGGGGGTGGTTGTGGGTCGGGGGTGTGGATCAGGTGGGTGTGGATCAGGTGGGTGTGGATGGGGGGCGTGGGCGGTGGGGCGGTACGAGGCGGGTGATGAGGCGACGCGCGAGCGGGCGGCCCGGTTGCCCGAAGTCGCGCAATCGTGATCTATCGGGCTTTCTGTCCGCGCTTCTTGTCAGACACTCTCGTCTGTTAGAGACTCGCGGTCGGCCCACTCCGAGCAGAACGGACCACGGACCCGTCCGCGACCGCCGGAATGGCGATGGATCGTTCCGCTGGGACGGGTGGGCCGTTCTCCGGGAAAGCCGAAGCCAAGGGGGCGGCAAGGTGACCGAGCAGCAGATCGGCGAACTCGCCGCGCGCACGGATCTCGGCGCGCACCGCGCCGCCTACCCGTCGATCGCGGACGCCCAGGCACGGCACGCCAACCGCGTCGGCATCGCCGCGATCGTCCTGCTGGTGCTGTGCCTGCTGTCCCTGGCCACGGGGTACCCGGCGCTCGTGGCCATCCTCGGCGTCCCGTTCCTGATGTGCCTGTACGCCTACTTCCGCTACTCGCAGATGGCCGGACGCAACCGCGACGCGCGCCTCGACCTCTTCGAGCGCGGCCTGACGACGGCGTTCGGCGGACAGTTCCGGGCCGTCCGGTACGACAGCACGAGCGTGCTCCAGGACATCGTCCGGTACACGCGTTACGGACAGACCACGCGCATCACCTACGCCTACACGCTGACCGACGTCGGCGGCGAGCAGGTCACGCTGCGCGGCGGCTTCGCGAATCCCGAGCAGTGGGGCCCCGCGATCCAGCAGGCCGTGACGGACGCCCAGCTCCCGCAGGCCGTGGCCCGCCTCCAGGCCGGGCAGCGGCTGGAGTTCGGCCCGCTCTGGCTGACCCCGGACGAGGTCGGCTCCGGCACCAAGTCCGTCCCCTGGCACCAGGTGGACGAGGTCAAGGTCAGCAACGGCCTGGTCTCGCTGCGCGTCACCGGCAAGTGGCTGTCGCTGTCGACGACGTCCGTCAGCCGCATCCCGAACTTCTTCGTCTTCATCGCGGTGGCGAACTACCTGCGCACCAACTCCCAGACCCGCCGCTGACCCGCCCGTCCCGTCCCTTGCCCCGGCCGTCCTTTCCCTTCGGCGCCTGCCACGAGCCACCCGCGCGTCACGACAACGACGCGAACGCGTGATACGTGTTCAGAGCAGCGACCGGACCGCACAGGCGGTCCGGCTACCGGAAAGGGACCCCAGTGCCGCAGCCCGACGGCAGAAGACCCCCTTCCGCCCCCGACGAGCAGGCCGAGTGGGAACGGCGGCTCGCGTTTGACCAGCGCAGCGCCCCGGGCGACTCGGATCAGCGGGAGGGGCAGGACGAGCGGGGTGGGGGGCTCGCGCGACGGCTCGGGACCGGGGACGCGGTGGTGGTCGGGCTCGGGTCGATGATCGGGGCGGGAGTCTTCGCCGCGTTCGGACCGGCCGCGCGCGCCGCGGGAACGGGCCTGCTGATCGGCCTGGTCGTCGCGGCCGTGATCGCGTACTGCAACGCGGTCGCGTCGGCGCAGCTCGCGGCGGCGTACCCGGTCTCCGGCGGGACGTACATCTACGGGCGCGAGCGCCTGGGCCACTGGTGGGGCTTCATCGCCGGATGGGGCTTCGTTGTCGGTAAGACCGCCTCGTGTGCGGCGATGGCGCTCACCTTCGCGTCGTACGCGGTGCCCGGGCCGTGGTGGGCGCAGCGGATCGTCGCGGTCGCGGGCGTCCTGGCGCTGGCGGCGCTCAACTACCGGGGCGTCACCAAGACCGTCCTGCTCACGCGCGTCCTCGTCGCGACGAGCCTGACCGCGCTGGCCGTCGTCGTCATCGGGATCGCGGCGGGCGGGGGCGCGAGCACCGCGCACCTCGACGGCTGGACGACCGGCGGCGCGTACGGGATTCTCCAGTCGGCCGGTCTGCTGTTCTTCGCGTTCGCCGGATACGCCCGGATCGCGACCATGGGCGAGGAGGTCCGCGACCCGCGCCGCGTCATTCCGCGCGCGATCCCGATCGCGCTGTTCCTCGCCGTGGCCGTCTATATGGTCGTCGGCGTCGCGGCGCTGCTGGCCGCCGGTCCGGACGGGCTCGGCGACGCGTCCGCGCCCCTGACCGCCGCGGTCGACGCAGCCGGCTCTTCGGCACTGGCACCGGTCGTGCGCATCGGCGGCGCGATGGCCGCGCTGGGCGCGCTCCTCGCGCTGATCGCCGGAATCGGACGGACCGGTCTCGCCATGGCCCGCCACCGCGACCTGCCCGGCTGGCTGGCCGCCGTCCATCCCCGCTATCGGGTTCCGCACCACGCCGAGGTGGCGCTGGCCGTGGTGGTCGGCGTCCTGGTCGCCACCGTCGATCTGCGGGGTGTGATCGGTTTCTCATCCTTCGGCGTCCTCGTCTACTACGCGATCGCGAACGCGTCCGCGCTGACGCAGCCCGCGTCCGACCGTCGTTGGCCCCGCTCGCTCAACGTCCTCGGCCTGGCCGGATGCGTGACCCTCGTCGTCACCTTGCCCTGGCAGTCCGTCCTGGCGGGAGTCATCATGTTCACCCTCGGCCTGGCCGGCCGATGGCTCGTCCTACACCGCCGGCAAGCAGAAGCACTCTCGTGAGGGAGAGGGCTCGCGTGAGAGCGGTCCGGCGGTGTCAGGGCATCAGTCGACGCCGCAGGGCGGGACGATGGCGCCGGTGAGGACTCCCGCGACGACCGCACCGACCTCGGCCGCCGTCTCGTGGGACGGCGCGGGCGTGACGATGCGAGTGCCGTCGCCGATGAAGTAGTCGCCCGGCGTGCGGGTGGTCAGGTGCCACATCCACGGCCCCGGACGGTACGGACCCAGGTATCCGCTCCCCGAGCCCATGATCATCTGCGCCGCCGCCTCGTCCGGCCTTCCGAGCGTCACCAGCAGGGGAGCGGCGCCCGCGCGCGGCAGCTTCACGTAACCGACCTCGGCGCGGCAGTCGGCCATGACCGGGCCCTCGACCGGCACCAGCTCCGAGCCCAGATGCTCGGACGCCTGCCAGACCACGGTGTCCAGGAGCTTGACCGGTTCGACCACCTCGTCCACGTAGAAGCACTCGCGGGTGAACCGCTCCTCGCAGGCCCGCAGTACGCGTTCCGGCAGCGGCCCCGACCAGCGCGTGTACGGGTCGTAGACGCCGTGCTCGAACAGCACCTCCTCCATGTCGTGCAGCGCGTGCGCGGCGGCGGCGACCACCGAGTCCGCGTAGAGCGCGATGCGGTCGCCGCGGGCGACATCGAGAATCTCGTCCCGGGCGGGGCTCTCCGTCTCGTCGTACATGGCGACTCCTCCTCCGAGCCGGTCACAAAAGCATCGTCTCGGACACCGGCCCGGCGCGGTCGGCCGCGGTGGCAGAGCGTCGCGCTCCGCAACGCAAGTGTGGCGGCGGGGTACGCAATACCCTGATCCCGCCATGGAACTTCGCCAGCTCAGGTACTTCGTGACGGTCGCCGAGGAACTGCATTTCGGACGGGCCGCCGAGCGCCTCACGATCGTCCAGTCCGCGGTGAGCCAGCAGATCGGACGGCTGGAGCGCGAGCTGGGCGTGGAGCTGTTCGACCGCTCGCCCCGGCACGTGCGGCTGACCGAGGCGGGCGCGGTGTTCCTGCCCGCGGCGCGCGCGATCCTGGACGCCGAACGACGGGCGCTGGACACGATCGCGGAGCACGTGGCTTCACGTGAAACCATCCTCCGGATAGGGACGAGCCGGGGCATGGGGGACAGGCTGACCAGCGTCCTGGAGTCCCTCGCCGCGTCCGGATACCGGGTGGAACTGACTTCGACGTCGCCGGGAGAACGCATCCGTCGCGTCGCGGATCGCGAACTGGACGGCGCCTTCATCCGCGGCGAGCCCGGCGGACCCGGCGAACCCGGCGAACCCGGCGAAGCGTCCGACGCCGACGTCCGGTTCGTCCCCGTCTGGCAGGACGAGCTCCTGGTCGCCCTCCCCGCCCGCCACCCGCTGGCCGCCGAGGATCCCGTTCCCCTGCCCCGGCTCGCCGACCTCCCCCTGATCATCACCGACCGCCGCGCCAACCCCGCCCTGGTCGACCTGGTGACCCGCGAATGCCAGGACGCCGGCTTCACCCCCGTCCCCGGGCCGCCCCACAGCACCCTTCAGGACACCCTCGCGTCCCTCGGCGCCGGCACCGAAGGCTGGACGGTCGTCTACACCACCGCCGCCGCCCAGGTCCGCACGACCCGCGTCGCCTTCCGCCGGGTCACCCCGCCTCTCTCGCTGCCCGCCGTCCTGGTGGTCCCCCGAACTCCGTCCCCACGCACCACGGCCCTGCTGACCGCCTGCCGCCCCGTTCCCTGACGAGACGATCGCCGACGTTCGCGCCGGTTCACATCCGCCCAAGCACGCTCCCAAGGTGGGCGACACGTGCCCGGGAGGGGGCGGCCGGCGGCGCGAGCGATCTCGATTCGTGATCGCTGCGGGCGCGGAGTGCTTCTGGTTCCCGGCGCCCAGAAGGAGTGAGGTGGAGACCGTTCCCCTCCCCCTCACCAGGAGCTTCGCGGTCATGTCCCTGAGTACCGAGATATCCGAACCGGTCGCCGTCGCGGCGGGACGGCAGCGCACCGGGCTGCGGTTCGCCGGGATCACGGCGGGTAACTTCATGATCGCCCTCGACGCGACGATCCTGAACGTGGCGCTGCCGGACATGCGGTCCGACCTGAACGCCTCGGCGGCGGCACTGCCATGGGCCGTGGACGCGTACACGGTCGTCCTCGCCGGACTGATGCTGGCGTCCGGCTCGATCGCGGACCGTTGGGGCCCGCGCCTGGTCTACCGCGTGGCGCTCGCGGGCTTCGCGCTGTTCTCCCTGCTCTGCGCGCTCGCGCCGAACGCGGCCGTCCTGATCGCCGGGCGCGCGCTGCTCGGAGTACCCGCGGCCGGGCTCGTGCCCGCCTCGATGGCGCTGCTCGCCGCACTCTTCCCCGATCCGGACCAGCGATCGCGGCGCATCGGCGCGACCGTGGCGATCACCGGAATCGGCGTCGTCGGGGGACCGGTGGTGGGCGGCGCGCTGGTCGCGCTCGGCGGCTGGCGGCTGGTGTTCCTGGTGAACATCCCGGTCGCGCTGCTCACCCTCGCCACCTCGCGCGGACTCAGCGGGCATCGCGGCGGCACGTCCAAGCCGATCGACCGCACCGGAATCCTGCTGTCGGTCGCCGGGCTCGTCGCGCTGACCTTCAGCCTCGTGGACGGCGGAACGAGCGGCTGGCTCAGGACGCGTCCGCTCGCGGGTCTGCTGGTCGCCGCGGTCATCATCGCCGTCCTGCCCCTGTCGCAACGGCGTGCCGCGTCACCGGTGCTGCCGCCCGCGCTGCTCGCGCTGAGCCGCGTCCGCATCGACCTGGTCGTCGGGGTGATGTCGCAGTTCGTCTACTACGGCCTCCTGTTCGCGCTGACGCAGTGGATGGTCTCCGGCAAGGGTCTGTCGCCGCTCCAGGCAGGCGCGGCCTTCCTGCCGATGACCGTGCCGGTGCTCTTCGTCCCGATCCTGACCGGCCGGGCCGTGGTCCGGTTCGGCGCCCGCCGGGTGATGCTGCTCGGGCTGGCCCTCGACCTCGCGGGCGGCATCGTCCTCGCCGCAGGCGACTCCTCTCTCTGGACGGTCTTCACGGTCCAGATCCTGGTCGGCGTCGGTAGCCCCCTCGCGATCCCGTCCTGCATCGCCGACATGTCCGCCGCCGTCCCGCTCCACCTCGCCGCCACAGGCCAAGGCGCCCTGAACGCCGCCCGCCAGACCGGCACCGCCCTGGGCGTCGCCGTCTTCGGCACCGTCGCCACCCTGCCCTCCGCAGGCACCGTCCTGGTGGTCGCCGCCCTCCTCACCCTCATCGTCCTGACCACGCGAATCCGCAGCGTCCGGACACCGGAACGCGCGGGCACAGGAACCTGAGCCCTTCGCGCCCTGCCTACCCCAAACCTGTTCCACCGGCCTGGAACCCACTGGCCTGGGACCGCTGGCCCCGGACCACCGGACCGGGACCACCGGACCGGGACCACCGGACCGGGACCACCGGACCGAGACCACCGGACCACCGGACCTGGACTACCGGTCCGGGACTACCGGTCCGGGACTACCGGTCCGGGACTACCGGTCCGGGACTACCGGTCCGGGACTACCGGTCCGGGACTACCGGACGGCGTGCGTGCCCAGGCGGGGACCTGGAGTGGCGAGCGGCGGGATCGAGCCGGGTCCGCCCGGCTTCTTCTCGCGCTTCCGCTTTCCGTTGCATTGGCCTCACGCTCCTGGTGGACGTCCACAACCCAAGGCGGTCTGCCTTGGCGCACTGTCGACGCTACGCCGGAGCGGTACGCCAACGCATCGTTCTCCACAGCCTGTGGATAACTTCGGTGCACAAGCGGTGACCTCGCCAAAAGCTTGGCTGTCACCAGGCTCTCCCCACGCTGATCCCCAGGTTTTCCACCTGGTGACCCGGTGGTCAATCACCACCGCGTCGGGAAGCTTGAGCAGAAGCTGCACGCTGGTCAGCGCGCCGAGCAGCGGGCCGACCAGCGGACTCTCACACGCTCATCGCAGGCCGGTGGGCGCGATGCGTCCACTGCCGGTTGACAGGTTCGGGGCGCCGGGCGCGTTGTCGCATGTCGTCGCGCGTCCGGTGTCGTGGGTCAGCTGACGTGCTGGGCGGGGGTTTCGGGGGACTCGAAGGCGCGGACGGCGGCGCGGACGAAGGCGGCGGTCGCCGGAGAGCGGGCGTCGCGGGGCCAGGCCACCGACAGGACGGCGGGTTCGGCGTCCTCGACGGGGATGTGGGCGAGTTCGGCGCGCGGATAGGCGCGGGTCACCCAGGCCGGGAGCAGGCACACGACGCAGCCGAGTTCGACGAGCCGGAAGACCTGCGAGAGGTCGGCCACGGGCGGGCGCGGCTCCGCGATCAGGCCGCGCCGGGCCGCCTGGAACTGCCGGTCGGCGAGGGGCGGCACCGGCGAGCCCGGGACGACGGGAGTGCCGTCCGGGAGCAGGCGTCCTTCCAGGTCGGCGAGCTTCAGGCTGCTGCGCGCCGCCAGCGGGTCGTCCGCCGCGAGGACGGCGATGCGCGGTTCGGTGCGCAGCGGCTCGGCGTCCAGTCCGCGGTCGTCGAAGGGGCTGAGGACGAGCGCGACGTCGGCGCGGCCGTCCCGCAGCGCCTGCGGCTGCTCGCCGCGTCCGCCCCAGATCAGCTCCACCGGCAGCGACGCCGGTTCACGCTGGTAGGCGGCCAGGATCTCGGGCAGCATCCCGCCGTCGTTGTCGGCCTTGAGCGCCAGCCGCAGCCGGGCCTCGGGCCGTCCGGCGTGGCGCGCTCGCCGGTCGGCGGCCTCCACCGCTTCGAGCGCGGTCCGGGCGTCCCGGAGCAGGACCTCACCGGCGGGCGTGAGCGAGACGTTCCGCGTGGTGCGCTCCAGCAGCCGGACGCCCAGGTGCCGTTCGAGCTCGCGGATCGCCCGTGACAGCGGAGGCTGCGCCATCCCGAGGCGCGCGGCGGCGCGGCCGAAGTGGAGTTCCTCCGCGACCGCCACGAAGTACCGCAGTTGCCGCACCTCCAGACCACTCATATCCGGAGGGTATCAATCGCGATCGAAGCGGTCCTTCAGGTTCGGCGGCGGGACGGGTTGGCTGACCGTGCATCCCCACGGAGGTAACAATGATCGTCGTCACGACCCCCACCGGCCAGATCGGCCGTCAGATCATCGACCTGCTGCTGGACGCCGGCGCGCCCGTCCGCGTCATCGTCCGCGATGCGGCCCGCCTCCCCGCGCGCGTGCGCGAGAGCGTGGACGTCGTCGAGGGCTCGCACAACGACAGGGAGCTCCTGACCAAGGCGCTCGCCGATGCGGACAGCGTCTTCTGGCTCGTCCCGCCGGCCATGACCGCGCCGAGCGTCGTGGGCCACTTCAACGAGTTCACGCGTCCGTTCTGCGAGGCCGTGACCGAGACCGGTGTCGCGCGGGTCGTCGCCGTCTCGACGCTCGGACGGGGCGCGACCCGGAACGCGGGCCAGATCTCCGCGTCCCTCGCCATGGACGAGATGATCGAGGCGACCGGCGTCCACTACCGGACGCTCGAACTGCCCGGATTCATGGAGAACATGCTCCGCAACATCCCGTCGCTCAAGGCCGCGGGCGTGTTCAGCTCCCCCGTCACTCCGGACCGCGCGCAGCCCGCCGTGGCCGTCCGCGACATCGCCGCGGTCGCCGCCCGCCTGCTGCTCGACGACACCTGGGAAGGGCAGGAAGGCGTCCAGGTCCTCGGCCCCGAGGACCTCTCCGCGAACGACATGGCCGAGATCATGTCGGAGGTCCTGGACCGCCCGATCCGCTTCCAGCAGATCTCTCCCGAGGAGCAGAAGGCCCTCCTGATCAGCTACGGGGCCAGCGAGGACGCGGCTCAGGGCCTCATCGACATGATGACCGCCATCGACCGGGACGGCATCTACCACGCCCAGCCCCGGACGCCCGGCTCGCGCACCGGCACGTCCTTCCGCCAGTGGTGCGAGGACGTCCTCAAGCCCGCCTTCGCCGAGTAAGCCGGACCGAACGGCCGGTCCCTTTTCGGCCACGCCCGTTCGAGAACCGAAACCTCCCAAGTGCCGCGCTCGTTGACCGGGCGTGGCACTTGTCGCGTTCATGTCGATCCCCGGGCTCGTCCTCGGACTGGTCGCGTTCGCCGTCCTCGACCATCTGGGCTGGTGGGCGCACCGCCGGTTCCGCCTGCCCTGGCGGCGCGACGAGGTCGGACGGCCCGTCTCGGCGATCGCGGTCGGCGAGCTCGACGTGTTCTTCCACGGCACGCACCGCAACCAGCAGGACCAGCGCGCCTCCTCGCTCATGATGCGCGACGACGAATCCGACGGCGCGCCCCCACGCACCCGCATCGACCTCGACTCCGGCACCGCCATCGTCCGACGCACCCCGGACGACGCCTGACCCGCCGAAGCCGCCCCACCAAGAATCACTCGCCGAAGGCCGCGACACCCGATACGTCGCATCAGCCAAGCACGCACGTCAACCAAGCACGCCACCTCAGCCGAGCGCGTCGCGTCAGCCAAGCACATCGCGTTGGCCGAGGGCGTCGCGTTTGCCTGCGAGGAGCGCTCGGTCGCGGTCGTTGCCGCAGAGGCTCATGGCCTTCTCGAACTCGGTGCGCGCTTCGTCGCCGCGTCCCAAGCGGGCGAGGAGTTCGCCGCGGACGCTCGGCAGCAGGTGCGAGTTCGCCAGCGAACCGCCGGAGACCAGGGCGTCCACGATCGGGAGCGCGGCGGCCGGGCCGCGCGCCATCGAGACCGCGACCGCGCGGTTGAGATCGACCACCGGGGACGGCGCGAGCCGGCCGAGCGCCTCGTAGATCAGGACGATCCGGTCCCAGTTCGTCGCCTCCACGGACGGCGCGACCGCGTGGCATTCGGCGATCGCGGCCTGCAGCCCGTACGCGCCGAGGCCGCGACCGGCCTTTTCGGCGCGGGCGAGGGCGGCGCGTCCGCGGCGGATCGCGGCCCGGTCCCAGCGGCGGCGGTCCTGGTGTTCGAGGAGGACGGGTTCGCCGTCCGGTCCGGTGCGCGCGGGGAAGCGGGCGGCCGTGAGTTCCAGCAGGGCCAGCAGTCCGTGGACTTCCGGCTCGTCCGGAACCAGGCGGCTCAGCACCCGCGCGAGCCGCTGCGCCTCCCCGGCGAGATCGAACCTGATCACCTCGCCGCCCGAGCTGGCCGACGACCCCTCGGTGAAGATCACGTAGATGACGCTGAGCACCGAGCCGAGGCGCTCGGCGCGCTCCCCGGCCGCCGGCGGCGCGAACGGCACGCGCGCCGCCGCCAGCGTCTTCTTCGCGCGGGTGATCCGCGCCTGCGCCGTCGCGGTCGGAACGAGCAGCGCCCGCGCGATCTCGTCGCTGGTCAGGCCGCCGACCACGCGCAACGTCAGCGCCACCCGCGCCTCCCGCGACAGGACGGGATGGCACGAGATGAACATCAGCGTCAGGACGTCGTCGTCGATCCGGTCCGGGTCCCAGAGCATCTCCTCGGCCTCCCGCGCGGGATCGGCGGGCGCCGCGCCGGACGCGACGCCGCCCTCGCCCAGCTCATGGGCCAGGGCGGCGTACCTGTCGTCCAGCGCGGACCGCCGCCTGAACGCGTCGATCGCACGCCGCCGTCCGACCGTGAGCAGCCATCCGGCGGGGTTGTGCGGCACTCCGTCGCGCGGCCAGCTCACCAGCGCCTCGGCGAGCGCCTCCTGCGCGAGGTCCTCGGCGAGCGCGAAGTCGCCGGTGTAGCGGGCGAGGGCCCCGACGATCCGTGCGGACTCGATCCGCCAGACCGCCGCGACCGCCTCGCGCCCGCCACCGGACCCGGCCACCGAAAGCGAATCGGACATGTCAGAGCTGTCCGTTGGCCTCGCGCCAGGCCCGCTCCTTCTTGATCCACTCGTTGTCCTGCGGGAACTCGTCGATCGTGGTCACGCGGCGGATCTCGGTCTTGAACCCGGGGCCGGTCAGCGGGCTGCGCTTGGCCCACTCCACGGCCTCCTCCTTGGACGCGACGTTCAGGATGTAGAAACCGCCGAACAGCTCCTTGGTCTCGCCGTACGGACCGTCGGTGACGACGGGCGTCTCGGAGGAGTGGTCGACGACGACGCCCTCCTCGGGGTCGGCCAGGCCCTCGGCGGCGAGCAGCACGCCCGCCCTGATCAGCTCCTCGTTGTACCGGCCGACGGTCTCCAGCATCTCGCCGAAGTCGACGTCCGCCATCGACGCGTAGCCCTCGTCGGTGGCGCGCATGATCATCATGTACTTCACGGCCGTGTCTCCCTGGCTCGTCCGGGCCGCCGTCCGGCCCTTTCACCCGTAGGTCGAACGGCCGGCGGCGGGGATCGACACGAGGGCCGAACTTTTTCCCGGAAATTTTCGCCAGCGTACGCGGCGGTGATCAGACGCGCGCGCTCCTCGGCTCACGCGGCGGTGATCGGACGGCGCGCGCCTGACCTAACGCGGCGGTGATCAGACGCGCGCCCCTCGGCTCACGCGGCGGTGATCGGACGGCGCGCGCCTCGGCTAACGCTCCTGGTAGGACTCCAGGCCGCGCAGGATCATCTCGAGACCGAACTCGAACCGGTCCTCACCGTCCTCGGCCCCGGCCGACAGCAGCGGACCGATGTGCCGGACGGTGGCGGGAAACCGGTCCTCGGGCAGGGCTTCGAAGAACTCCCGCACCTGGGCGAGGAACCGGTCCATGTACTCCTGCTCGGACAGGCCGCTCGCGCGCTGCCGCGACAGGTGGAGGGACCCCTCGTACGCGTCCGCGTTGATGTAGAGGTACAGGCGCTCGACGCCCCACACCGCGGCGTGCGGCGGGATCTTCCCGGCCAGCATGATCGACAGCAGCCGCTCGTTGACGAGCAGGGAGTTCACACCGGTGGGGATGTTGCCGAGCGGCACGCGCGCGATGTCGGCGTGCGCGGACATCACCCGGTGGATCGAGTACGCGATCTGCTTGATCTGCTCGCGCCAGCGGGCCGGATCGGGTTCGGGAAGCTCGATCTCACCGCAGATCCGGTCGAACATGACGTCGAGCAGTTCCTCCTTGTTGGAGACGTGCGCGTAGAGCGACGCCGGACCGGTGTCGAGCTCCTGCGCGACGCGGCGCATGCTGACGCCGTCCAGGCCCTCGGCGTCCAGGATCCGGATCGCGGTCTCGACGATCAGTTCCCGGCTGAGCGGCTGCTTCTGCGGCCCCCCTCCGGCCTTGCGCGCCTTGCGCCACGCGGGCACCGGGAGGGACGCGTCGACGCCGTTGCCGCCCGCCGCCGCAGCCCTGGCCCTGGGCCGGTGGCCGGAGCCCTCCTGAGTCGCCATGCGCGTCCTCCCGTCGTTCGTCGTCCCGGGCGGCGCCTCAACCGCCTACGAACATCGTACTTCATGACGAATGCCGTACTTGACACGAACGCCGATCGGTCATAGAACGGTGTTTGCGATGAACGAACGGCGTTCGTCCTCCCTCGAAGAAGGACCACGATGACCACCACCACCGACACATCCGGCGGGCTCGCCACCGCCACCGTCCCCGAGACGCTCTACCGATGGCGCTGGGTCGCCCTGCTGGTGATCCTCGCGGGCGAGATCCTCGACATGCTGGACGCGCTGATCACGACGATCGCCGCCCCGAGCATCCGCGCCGACCTCGGCGGCTCGGCGGGCACCATGCAGTGGCTCGCCGCCGGCTACACCCTCGCGCTCGGCGTCGGCCTGATCACCGGCGGACGGCTCGGCGACCTCTACGGACGCAAGCGGATGTTCCTTCTCGGCGCCGCCGGGTTCACGGTCGGCTCGCTGCTCAGCGGCCTCGCCGTCTCACCCGGCATGCTGGTGGGCTCCCGCGTGCTCCAGGGCCTGTTCGGCGCGCTGATGCTGCCGCAGGGGCTCGGCCTGATCAAGGAGATGTTCCCGCCGAAGGAGGTGGGCGCCGCGTTCGGCCTGTTCGGACCGGTCATGGGCCTGTCCTCGGTCGGCGGCCCCGTGCTCGCGGGCTGGCTGATCGACGCCGACCTGTTCGGCACCGGCTGGCGGATGATCTTCATGATCAACGTCCCGCTGGGCGTCGCCGCCGTCGCCGCCGGGCTGCGCTTCCTGCCCGAGGCGCGGGCCGCGCGCGCCAGCCGGCTCGACCTCGTCGGCGCCCTGCTCGCCGCGCTCGGCGCCGCACTGATCGTCTACCCGCTCGTCCAGGGCCGCGAGCACGGCTGGCCCGCCTGGACGTTCGCGATGATGGCCGCCTCCGCCGCGGTGTTCGCCCTGTTCGTCCGGTACGAGACGCGCATGCGGCGCGCGGGCGGCGACCCGCTCATCACGCCGAGCCTGTTCCGCAAGCGCGGCTTCAGCGGCGGACTGATCGTCGGCCTCGTGTTCTTCTCCGGGATGACCGGATTCGCCCTGGTCTTCGGCCTCTACACCCAGCTGGGCCTCGGCTACTCGCCGCTCAAGGCGGGCCTCGCGCAGATCCCCTGGTCGGTGGGCATGATCGCCGGATTCGGCGTCGCCCAGGCCGTGTCCCGCTTCGGCCGCCGCGTCATCCACGCCGGGACGGCCGTCATGGCCGGCGGCGTCGCCGGGATCGCCCTCACCCTCCACCTCGCCGAGACGGGCGTCGGCCCCTGGCAGCTCACCCCCGCCCTGATCGTCACCGGACTCGGCATGGGCCTGCTGATGGCCCCCTTCTTCGACATCGTCCTGGCGGGCGTCGAGCCGCACGAGACCGGCGCCGCGGGCGGCACGCTCACCGCCGTCCAGCAGCTCGGCAGCGCCCTCGGCGCAGCCGTCCTCGGCACCGTCTTCTTCGACGGCCTCGGCAACCACCTCACCGCCGACGGCCCCACCTTCCACCACGCGATGAACGCGACCCTCCTGACCGTCATCGCCCTTCTGGGGGCCAGCTTCATCGCCACCTTCCTGCTCCCGAAGCAGACCCGCCCCGACCAGGAACCCACCCACTGACCCGCCCAGTCCACCTCCGGCATCCGCCCGAACACCTCAGCCCGACACCCTCGACCCCTCGCAATTGCCACCCCGACCTTCGCGGCGACGGCCACCAGGCCCTCGCCGCGACGATCGCATCAGCCCAGGCAGCGCCGCCGTCCGCCCCAGCGGGGCGCCGCGCCCAAGGGACGATCCGTCCGCGGCCCGGCTCGTCCCGTATCGGAGGGAACGACGCGAACGCCACCGTAAACAGTTGGCCAAGCGCGCAAACAATCCGCCGAACCCGCGAACCCGTGATCACGAGTGGGCATCTCATTGTCCGCAGGAGTCCATCGAGAACGGGGATACACATGCGACTCAGCACGATCACCCGCCCGGCCGTCATCGCGCTCGGCGCCGGACTGGCCATCGCCGCGGGGACGACGGCCGCGAGCGCCGCCGAGCCCGCGCCGCAGGCCGCGGCCAAGCTCCACCTCACGTCCTTCGGCTACGGCAAGCTGCGGATCGGGGAGTCCGCCAAGGCCGCGCTCCGCTCGGGCGCCGTCGTGGTCAAGCACCGCGACCGCGTCTGCATCGGCTACGACCTCAAGGGCCACCCGACCGGACGCGACAACGTCGGCGGCTACATCTCGCACAAGTACGGCGTCGCGATGATCAGCGCGCCCAAGGGCGTCTCGACCAGCCGCGGAATCCACTACGGCTCCACCTACGCGCAGCTCAAGCACGCCTACCCGGGCGTCCACCGCACCATCCACGGCTACTACGACGTCACCGCGCCGGGCAACCGCAAGGCCATCTACTCCTTCGAGCTCCGCCACGGCAAGGTCGTCGGCGTCTTCCTGGAACTGAAGCAGCAGGACTGCTTCAACTAGCACCCCACACCCCGCCATCGTCGAGGTGACCGCACCGCCGGCCGCAGCTCCCGAACGACCTCTTCGGCTCCCGCACCTCACCACCTCGACATCCCGGCAGGACCTCCCTGCCAAGAACGACGGCCGGGCCCCACTCCGCCAGCAGGACGACGGAGCAGCCTGTCGGCAGCCCGCCAGGCCACCGCTCAGCCCCAACGCCGAGCGCACCTGACGCGCAACCGCCCAAGGGCAAGGCCCGCCCTCGAAGCGGACGGCCAGGACACCAACCTCCTGGCCGTCCCACGGGACGCGTCCCAGCAGCCCGGACGGCACTCGAAAACGTCTCGGTTACTCGGACGGGGTCGCGGTTAGGCGACGGTTCCGGAGGCTTGGAGGGAACTCGACCGGGGCGCGGCTTGGCTTTTTTGTGCGCCGCCACTGGTCGAGGGAGGGGAAGGGGTTCCACGCGACCGGAGCGGAGGCCGCTCGGCCGCGTGGGATTCCCCCCTCGTCCGCCAATGCTCGGCGGCACCTCGGGCGCCCCTCACCCCCCAGATTGGGACGCCGGTGCCAGAGAGCCCCCCGGCGGACGTGTTCCAAGCTAGCGGGTCCCTCCGAGGTGGTTGTCAGTTCCGATCGCGGGTGCGGCGAACGGCGCCCATCGGGCGACGAACGGTCACGGAGATCCTCTCGCCGTGTCCGCGCCTACGGAGGACGAATCGTTCGGCCGACGAATCGGGCACGACGATCGCGGGCCCCGGGTCAGCCAAGTCCATGGCCCCACCGCCGGACTTCGCGCGTGATCGCCACCATCAGCCCGCGCAGAACTGTCGGAACGTCTCGCTAGGGTTTCTGCGGTCGGTACAGGACGACTCACTTCGGGACACCACATGGCGGACGGCGAGACGACCGGGACGCTCGCCCAGATCACGGGACGGCCCGGCCCACGCCTGTCCGATCTGCGCCGTCTCATGGCAGAGGAACCGGCGGATCCGGACATCGTGGAGGAGGCTCGCAGGCGCAAGGAGTCCGCGCTGCTCGACTTCGGGATCGGGCAGAGCGCCGTCGCGTCCTGGCTCTATGCCAAATGCCATCACCACATCCCGACGACGGCCGTCCCCACGGCCGCGGTCATCGCGACCGGTGACGGCAGTTGCGCCCTGCTCTACAACCCGCACTTCTTCCTGCGGCTCGACCAGGAAGGCATCAAGTTCGTCCTGTTCCACGAGGCCAGGCACCTGATGCACCGCCATCTGTACGTGGACGAGGAGTTGCGCGCCGATCCGAGGTTCACGCTCGCCGCCGAGGTGGCGATCAACCATGTCGCGCTGCTGAGGCTCCGCCGCGACGGCCTGCCCACGGTTCCTCAAGAGAACGGCGGCCCGCCGGAGCCGGTCGGTGTGGATCCCCGCGAGGTCTACGCGCTGTACAAGGCGGACCTCCGGCAGCAAGGCCTGAAGCCTCTGCCCTACGGCGAGTTCATCTACACCGACCTCACGGTCTACGGCGAGCTGCGCCGCATGAAATCGCTGGCACTGCGCCCTTCGTCCTACTGCGTTCATGGGAGCCTTCCCCACGGCAGCGCATCCGGGCAGAGCGTTCCGCTCGACGCCGAGACGGTCGAGCGGGTGGGCGACGCGGTGCTGCGCGAGGTCGTCCAGGCCGCGCTGCGCGGCAACCAGTCCGCCCGTGACGAACTCCTGAACCTGGCCGATCGCTCCGCCGACGCCGGCGAGCGGATCGACCGCATGTGGGGCGATCTCGGCCTCGACAAGCTGCGCGGCGTGACGCCCGTGACCCGGCGAGTGGAGTGGTGGCAGCGCTGGCTGGTGGACGTCCTCGCCTCGAAGCTGGAGGACGCCGAGCGGCTCGTCTACCCGAAGAAGCACGGCGCGATCATGCTCGCCCTCGGCCACGACCCGATGCTGACCCGGCGCGGGCCGGAGCGGAAGAAGGTGGTGCTCATCGCGTTCGACACCTCGGCGTCGATGCCGGACGCGGTGGTCGAGTGGCTGACCACCCTCGTCGGCCAGACCGACGGTGTGAGCAGCCACTGGCTCAGCTTCGACGGCGTCGTCACGCCGTTCGTCCCCGGCGAGCGCGTGCGCGGCGGAGGCGGGACGAACTTCCAGAACGTCGTCGACTACGCGGAGGGCCGGCTCGCGGTCGACGGCAAGCGGCTGGACATCGAACCCGACGCGATCATCATGGTGACCGACGGGTACGCCGCGCACGTCACCCCGGCCGTCCCCGACCGGTGGATCTGGCTGATCACCGACGACGGCGACGACTGGCCGGACCGGCATCGTCCCCCGATGGCCTGCCACCGCGTCGCGTCCCCCGGAACAGCTCCCGGAACGCCCCCACGGACGTCGCAATGATCACCTGGATCGCCGTGATCGCCGTGATCGTCCCATCGGCGTCTCCGTGATCGGCGCCACGGAGGCCGCCGTGATCGATGCCAGGAACGTCCCGATGAGCGCGCCGCCGACGAACGTCCGCGCAACGACGGAGGAGAACACACCCGTGCCCACCGCACCGACGCAGAGCCACCGCCCGCCAGGCGATCGGGGCGAGCGCCAGTGGAGAGCCACCGCCACCTACCCGGACCCGCCGGAGGACGGCCCCACCACCAGGCTCGAGACGTTCATCGACGCGATGATCGCGACCGGTCAGACCGGGCAGATCTTCGGCGAGCACGGCATCGGCAAGACGTCCACGTTCGTCTCCTACATCCCGAAGCGGTATCCCGGCACCGAACTGGTGGTCGTCCCCGCGGCGAACCTCACCCCGGACGACCTGCTGGTCAACGCGCCGGTCCGCGACGAGCGCACGGGTGAGCTGGCGCTGCGCCAGCTCGTCATGCGGCAGCTCGTGCCGGGCAGGCCGTTCGTCCTGCTCATCGACGACTCGCTGCAGGCGGGCAGCACCGTCCAGTCGCAGCTCATGCAGATCGCGTGCGACTGGCACCTGGGCGAGTACGATTTGCGCGAGCTGGGCTGCGTCGGGGTCTTCCTCACCGACAACGAATCGCTGGCCGAGACCAGCGTGCGCCGCTCCGACCTGGCGATCCTCGACCGGATGGTCACGCTCAAGCTCACCGCGAACGACACCGCCTGGCGGCTGGCGCTCGCCGAGCGCTATCCCGACTGGGACCTGCGCGAGGTGTTCCGGCAGTGGGCCTCGCTCAGCCCGCACCTGCGGCAACTGCTCTCGCCGCGCACCCTGCAGCACGTCCTCGACTGCGCGCGCGCCGGATTCCCGCTCGCCTGGGGCCTGCCGCTGCTGAACGGAAGCCGGCTGGCGCTCGTCGAGCAGCGTCCGGACGGCGAGCCGGGCCGCGATCAGACGGCCGAGGTCCTCGACGACATCGCGAGGACGGTCGGGGCGAGCAACCCGTCCACGGTGGCCGATCCGGTCCGCCGGATCCTGCGCGCCGCGATGACGCACCGCTGGGCCGTCCTCCTCCAGGGGCCGCCCGGATGCGGCAAGACCGAGATCACCAAGCAGATCGCGCGCGAGGAGACCGGCCGGGAACCGGTGTACTTCTCGCTGCCGGTGACGAACGTCGAGGACCTGTGCGTCCCCGTCCCCACCCCGGACGGCACCCTCGACGCGATGCTGGCGCGCACGCTGCTCGATCCGGAACCGAAGGTCCTGGTCTGGGACGAGTACAACCGGCCGAAGGACAAGGCGGCCTTCGCCAAGCTGATGGAGATCACCCAGGAGTGGACGCTGGCCGGGCGCGCGATCCCGAACCTGCGCGCGCAGGTGGCGTTGCAGAACCCCCCGTACCATCTCGGCCGGAAGATGCTGGTCAGCAGCAACAACGTGGCGCAGGCCAGCCGGTTCACGGTCAGCTACGAGGTGCGGCCGGAGGACATCCCGGCCAACGAGTGGCTGATCTCCACCTACGGCGAGACGGCCGAGACCGTGCTCGACTGGTGGAAGAACGACATCGACGACGAAGGCCGCGACTGGGTCACCAAGCGCACCCTGGAACGGCTGATCAAGCTGCACCGGGCCGGCCTGCCGCTCCAGTCCGGGCTGATCTACCTCGGGGACGGCGAGTTCGCCCCGGTCCCGCTCACCGCGCTGGAGGCCCGCCTGGCCGGACGGCGCGGCACCGGCCTCGCCGAGATCGCCGCCGACCTGCCCGCCTGGGAGGCGCGGCTGGCGGCCGCCGCCGAGGCGTCCTCGGAGGGCACCGACGACACCGACCTCGTCCACCAGGTGTTCTCCAACGCCGAGGTCTCGCAGCTCGAACGGCACCTCGACGTGGTGGCCCGCCTGCTCCGGCACCTTCCGCCGAAGCTGCGGGCCACCTACCTCGTCGGGCAGACGCCGGAGCGGCAGCGCTTCTGGGTGTCCGCGCTGGCCCGGATGTCCGAGCTCAGCGCGGCGACGCGGCCCTAGTCCTCGTCCTCGTCCTCGTCGTCTCCGTCCGCTTCCTCGTCCTGTTCTTCGTCCTCCTCGTCCTCTTCTTCTTCGTCGTCCTCGTACTCGTCCCAGTAGTCGTCGTAGTCGAAGTCCTCTTCCCGCGCCTGGCGGATCATGGGGATCTCCACGGAGGACTGCTCGTGGCCGACCGTCCAGGAGTTGCGGAAGAAGTCGAACCGCAGGTGGAAGTGGTCGGCGGTCTCGGCGAACAGGATCGGCGGGACGAGGAAGTTCACCGCGCCGACGGTGGCAGCGGTGCCGACGAAGAACTTCGGGTCGATGTCCGGGCCCTGGCAGGCCGCGAAGTTCACCGGGGTGAGCGCGTCCTTGCCGAGGACGTGGATGAGGTTGCCCTCGACGACGAAGCGGTCGGGCGCGAGGACGACCTCCTCGCCGAGCAGCAGGATCGGCGCGGGCATGACCTCCTTCTTCGCCTTCGCCTGGACCCGGCGGAAGTGGTCGATCACGTCGGCGTTGCGTGACATCTCATAGTTCATGAGGCCGACCATGTGGAAGGCGCAGCACGGCGTGTCGGTGCCGTCGGGCTCCTCGGCCTCCGGGAACAGGACGGACTTGTCGAACGGCAGGACGGCCGAGGCGCTGCGCCGCTCCGCCAGGAACGCGGGAATCCAGCTCGCGTCCTCGGCCTCGACGACCTCCGACTCGCAGAGTTCGCGGAACGCCCTGTCGCCGATCTTGCAGTTGAAGTAGTCGAGCAGGGTGATCGCGGCGCATTCGGCGACGGTGAGCCCGTCCCCCTTCGCGAACCAGAAGTCGTAGCCGTTCGCCACGAATTCCACACCCCGGAACTTCTTGTGGACGAACGGCTCGCCGGCGGCGCTCGTGCCGGCGGCAGCGAGGCCGTTCCAGTGCGCGGAAGCGACCCGGTTGTAGTAGTCGTCGGCGTGCCGCGCGAGTTCGGGAGCGAAAACGCTTTCACCGGTCAGGTAGCAAGCCTTGCTGAACAGCGCGCCGATCTCCGGGTCGTCCCCGACCCGCTCCTCGGTGAACACCAGCTCGGTGCGCAGGAAGACCTTGCGTCCGTCGCGGTAGGGCGCGCCCTCGTGCTCGTACCGCTGGTCGAAGACGACGCAGGTGAGCGGAGGGATCTCGGTGAGCGCCCCGGCCCCGGACAGGTCGAGAACCGGCTGGCCCTCGCCCGTCCCACCGGTCAGGTAGAGCAGGACGGTGTAGCGGGACACCTGCTTGCGCGCGGCGTCGCGGTACGGCGTGTCGCGATGCCGATGGAAATTGGCGTCGCCGGGCTCGAACCGGTTGCACCGGAACACCGGGTTGACGTGCGAGAAGCCGTCGAGCAGCGGCTCGGGCATCGCCTTGGCGACCGCCTCGGTGAGAGCCTCCGCGAGCAGCGCCGAATGGAAGATGAAGCGCTCGCCGCCGCGCGATCCGGCGTTCAGCGGCGGGACGTACAGGTCGAGCGAGTCGAGTCTCTCCAGGCCGGAACGGGTCGCGTCCGGTACGCGCATCGCGAAGGAGAAGGCGTTCTCGGCGAACTCGTCGAGGTCGCCGAGTTCGAACTCCAGCGGGACGTCCGCGAAGAAGCGGTCCAGCGGCAGGATGTTCTCGAACGTCCGGAACGACAGCTCGTGCGGGTCGGCGAACACGGCCGCGAGGTACTGCGCGTCCTCGATCGGACGGGCGAACGACTCGCGCACCGCCTCGTCGAGAAGCTCCGCGTCGACGAACCGCACCGCCTTGAACCGCGCGGTCGGATGCCAGGTCACGGCCAGCCCGTCGATGGTCGCCACGGGTTCGGCGACGGTCGCGTCCACCTCCGCCCGGTACCGTCCGATCTCGTCCGCCGAGGCGTTTCCGGACGAGAGCGCGAAGAATCGGTCGCGAAGTTCGATGCATCGATCGCGGAGTTCCGTGCATCGGTCGCGGAGTTCCGTGCATCGGTCGCGGAGTTCCGTGGATCGGTCGCGGAGTTCCGTGGATCGGTCGCGGAGTTCAGTGCTCACAGGCACCTCCAGAGAACGCGTAGCGCGGGTGGGAGCTGGGGGGCGCGCGCGAGCAGGGCCGCGCCGTCGTCGCCGACGTCGGCGCGGTGCAGCAGCAGCAGCACGAGCGAGCCGGCGAAGGGGGCGTCGAGCAGCGTCCGCACCCCCTCCGCGCCGATCTCGTTGTAGCGGAGGTCGAGTTCGACCAGGTGCTCGAAGCGGTGCAGGGCGGGGACGCCCTTGGCGCTGATCCGGTTGCGCTGCAGGCGCAGCCGCCGGACGCCGCCGAAGCTCGGCGACTCGGCGAGCGCTTGGAGCCCTGAGTCGCCGACGGCGCAGTAGCGCAGGTCCAGCGTCGTGATCCGGCCCGGGGACGCGTCGCCGCGCAGGTAGGACGAGACGGCGAGCGTGCGCGCGCCCAGCGCGCCGATGCGCAGGTACGACAGGTCGAGCTCGGTGAGCCGCCCGAGGTTCAGGGTCGCGAGCGCGCCGGTGTCGACGTCCGAGGACGGCAGCGGCTCCCCGCCGTTGTCGAGGTCGTCGCCCTCCTCGTCCCAGTAGTCGCGCGAACCTTCCGGGGGCTTGATCCGCAGCGCCGTCACGAACGGCGACCGCAGCACCCGTTCGATCTCCACGGGTGCGTCGTCCGACCACTCGACCGCGACGCCGGTGGCGAACCCGTACCGCCGCGCCACCACGGTCGCGCCTTGGGGGAGCTCCGCGTCCCAGGTGGCCTTGTGTTCCTTGACCAGCGCGGCGATCTCGCGGGTCAGCGGATCGCGCCGTGCCGGGCTTGTCCGGGCGCGGTGCCGCTCCAGCCGGATCATCTCGCCGCGGGTGTCGCCCCGCTCCCTGAGCCGGCCTCCGTATTCGTCCCACAAGGCCAGATCGTCGGGATTCTCCCGCAGCCTCTCCTCAACCGCCTCGATTTCCACCCACGGCATCGTAGGTTCTTCGACTGACAAAAACCCCGCCACTAGCAGAATGACCCGAAGAAGCCTCTCCGGTCGGACTCCACCCCAGTCCGACCCGCTATCACGAGCGACTCCGGCCCCTTAAGTCCGAAATGCACCAAATGCCCAGCGACCGCGGAGGGCGCGGAGGGTGAATTCCCCTTCCGCGAATCGCCGGCGAAGCGACGAACCGCCTGGCCACAGTCGGCCCCTACCGCGCCGCGGCCCCTCACCGGCCCGGACCCGTCAGTACGATCAGCCGGTTCCGTCCGGTCAGCAAGGGAGCCCGCTCACCCCGTGTCCACACCGTCCGATGGCGCCGCCTCCGCCGCACTGCCGCTGCGCACCTCCGACCCACGGACGATCGGCGGCTACACGCTCTCGGGACGGCTCGGTTCCGGCGGCCAGGGCGTGGTCTACCTCGGCCACGGCGAGGACGGCTCCCCCGTCGCGGTCAAACTGCTGCACTCGCACGGCGACCTGAGCGCCCAGCGCGCGATGGCCAAGGAGCTGGCCGCCGCGCAACGCGTCGCCGCGTTCTGCACCGCGCGCGTGCTGGCCAGCGGCGTCGAGGGCGACGACTGCTACCTGGTCACCGAGTACGTCGAAGGCCCGAGCCTGCTGCGGACCGTCCGGGACAGCGGCCCCCTCACCGGCACCGACCTCGACCGGCTCGCGGTCGGGACGGCCACGGCGCTGGTGGCCATCCACGACGCCGCGATCGTGCACCGGGACCTCAAGCCGGCCAACGTCCTGCTGGCCGCGGACGGCCCGCGCGTGATCGACTTCGGCATCTCCCGCGCCCTGGACGCCGCGACCGGCCTCACCAGCGACGTCGTCGGCACTCCCGCCTACATGGCCCCCGAGCAGCTCGCCGGACGGCCCGGCGGCGCGGCGGCCGACGTGTTCGCCTGGGCCGATCTGATCGTCTTCGCCGCGACCGGCCGTCCGCCCTTCGGGGAGGACTCCATCCCGGCCGTGATCACGCGCGTCCTGCACGAGCCGCCCCGCCTGGACGGCGTCCCCGACCACCTCCGGGACGTCCTCACCGCCTGCCTCGCCAAGAGCCCCGACCGCCGTCCGACCGCCGCCACGCTCCTCCGGACCCTGCTGGACCGCACGGGTCTGGCCTCTCCTCCCGCGGCTCCGCCCGTCGCCGCGGACCTACCGCCCACGGCACTCGCCCGCGCGCCGCGCGACGCCACGCTGATCCTTTCCGAAGGAGCCGCAGTGGCCGCCGCCATGGGACCGCCGCCTCCGCCGCTCCCGGTCGCGCCGGGATTCCGGCGAGCCGTCCTCGCCCTCGGGGCCGCCCTCCTGGTGGCGGCGGTGATCGGGGGAGCGTTCTGGGTCCGCGGCCTCCGCTCACACGATCAGGCCGTCCCCATCCCGCAAGGACGCCTGGCCGGAACCGCCGGGGCCGGCCCGACAGCCGGCCCGACAGCCGGGACGACCGGCACGGACGGCGAGGAGTCCCCGCAAACGGTCCTCGCCGCGACGCTCCACGCCATGTCCAGCGCCCGGACCGCGTCCTTCGAGCTGACGAACCAGCAGAGCGAGGGGGAGTACGAGCTGCGCGCGACCGGCGACCTGTCCTTCGACGGCAGCGGCTCCACCGGCTACCGGCTGACCCTCGACAAGGGCTGCGCTCTCGCACCGGTCGGCGCCACCCTGATCGGCAACACCGCCTACAGCTCGCTCTACGGCTCCCCGGACACCTTCGACATCTCCCCCGGAACGTCCTATCCGGGCGACGACGGCTGCCTCGCGGGGCTCGCGCAGTCGCGCTGGGCCAGCACGCCCTACAACATCGCGACGCTGCTGCGGCTCGGACGCGACATCGGCCAGACGCACGGGCCCGACGGCCTCGTCCTTCGCGGATCCGTCCCGACGAGTGCCCTGACCAGCGGCAACCCGTCCGCGCCGCTCTTCTCCGCGTACGCCAACGCGCCGTTCGTCGTCTTTCGCATCGAGCTCACCGCCGACCACCTCCCCCGCCAGGTCGAGTTCCACTTCGCCATGTCGGTGGGCGACGGCGCGCGCCTGGACGCCGCCTTCACCACCACCTACACCCAATGGGGCATGGCGCCCCCTGTCGAGCGCCCTTCCTGATACGGCACCGCGCCGGGAGGCCGCCGGGATGACGCCTGCTTTTCAGCCGCCGGACGACTCCTGCGGCCAGATCTGCAGCACGCACCGCCAGAAGATCCCGGCCGGGGCCGCGCTTAAAGATCCCTCGCCGGGCGCGGAAGAATGATCGCCACCATTTCCCCACCAAATGCGAAAACCCGCCGGTGATCCGGCGGGTTTCGGCTGGTGGGCGTACCAGGACTTGAACCTGGGGCCTCATCCTTATCAGGGATGCGCTCTAACCGACTGAGCTATACGCCCTCAGCTGCGTCGCCGTCTCGCGGCGACGCATGTGAGATTACCGCATCGGAGAGGGTGGGCGGTAATCAGTTGTCACTCGGCCTCCTTGAGGGTGACCTCGACGCCTCCGACCAGGTCGGCGGCCAGGTTGTAGATGACCGCGCCGACGGTGGACAGGGCCGTGATCAGCATGACGTTCAGGGCTCCGACCAGGACGGTGTAGCCGAGGACGCGGACGAAGGAGAACCAGCTTCCGGCGTCGACGCCGCCGCTGTCGTCGCCCTGCTTGGAGGTCAGGTCGTGGACGGTGTTGGCGATGGCGTCGAAGACGCCGAGGCCGGACAGGATCATCCACAGCACGACGACCGCGACCAGGAGCACGACGAAGCAGACCAGCGACATCACGAAGCTGAACTTCATCACCGACCACGGCTCCAGCCTGGCGAGCTGGAGCTGGGCCTTGCGGGCCGTCTTGCCCGACGCGGCCGGACCCGGCCGGGACGCGGCGGACGGCGACGGCGCGGGCCGGGACGGCGGGGGCGTGGCCGGGCGGTCCTTCAGGACGGTGCCCGCGAAACCTCCGCCACCCGGCGCGGGCGCCGCCGCGGCGGCGGCCGACGGCGACTCGGCGCGGGCGAAGCGCTTCTCCGTGCGATCGGTGGAGACCGAGTCGGCCGGTTCGGCGGGCTCGTTCCAGGCCGACTTGCCCTTTCCCGGGGACTTCCCCTGGCTCGCCGCCTGGGACTTCGCCGGCGCCGGCTTCTTGGCGGCGGCCGACGACACCGACGGCTTGTCCTCGACCTTGGGCAGGTCGTGCTTGGTCTCGTCGGCGGTGATCTCCACCGTCGCCTCGTCGCGGCCGGGCCTGGACGTGGCGGGCACGGCCTTCCCGCGCGCGGGCGGCTTGCCGGACGTGCCCTTCTCCGCCCCGGGCTTGTCCTTACCGGGCTCGCTGCTCACGTGACCTCCTGGCCTGGCGGCGCGGGCGCGGCGACGGGCGGCAGGGTCACTCGCCCTCGCCTCCCTCGGCCGTGTCGTCCTCGCCGGTGTCCTCCATGGACTCTACGTTCCTCGCGATCGCCACGACGCTGTCGCCGTTCGCGAGGTTCATCAGCCGGACCCCCATGGTCTGCCGACCGGACTGCTTGATCTCCGCCGCGGTCGTCCGGATGACCCCACCGGAGGCGGTCATCGCGAAGACCTCGTCGTCCGGGCCGACCATCAACGCCCCTACCAACCTGCCGCGAGATTCCACGATCTTAGCGGTGAGGACGCCCTTACCCCCACGACCCTGGCGCGGATATTGGTCGATCGGGGTGCGCTTGGCGTAGCCACCTTCGGTCGCTACCAGGACATCCTGGGACGGATCGGACGCGACCAGCATGTTCAGCAGCTGCTGGTCCTCCTCGAACCGCATGCCGATCACGCCGGACGTGGCGCGGCCCATCGGGCGCAGCGAGTCGTCGTCCGCCGAGAACCGGATCGACTGCGCGTTGGTCGACACCATGAGCAGGTCGTCGTCCGGGGACACCAGGCGCGCCGCGATGACCTCGTCGTCGTCACCGAGGTTGATCGCGATGATGCCGCCCGAGCGCGGCGAGTCGAAGTCGCGCAGCGCGGTCTTCTTGACCTTGCCCTTGCTGGTGGCGAGCACCAGGTACGGGGCGACGTCGTAGTCGCGCAGGTCCATGACCTGGGCGATGTGCTCGTCCGGCTGGAAGGCGAGCAGGTTCGCCACGTGCTGGCCGCGCGAGTCGCGGCCGGCGTCGGGCAGCTCGTACGCCTTCGCCCGGTAGACCCGGCCCTTGTTGGTGAAGAACAGGATCCAGTGGTGCGTCGTGGTGACGAAGAACTGGTCGACGATGTCGTCCTGCTTGAGCTGCGCGCCGCGCACGCCCTTGCCGCCGCGCCGCTGCGCGCGGTACAGGTCGGTCTTGGTGCGCTTGGCGTAGCCGCCGCGGGTGATCGTGACGACCACGTCCTCCTCGGCGATGAGGTCCTCGTAGGAGACGTCGCCGTCGAAGGGGATGATCTCGGTGCGGCGCTCGTCGCCGAACTTGTCCACGATCGGGGCGAGCTCGTCGCCGACGATCTTCCGCTGCCGCTCCGGCGAGGCCAGGATCTCGTTGTAGTCGGCGATCTCGGCCATCAGCTTGTCGTATTCGTCGATGATGGCCTGGCGCTCCAGGGCGGCCAGCTTGCGCAGCTGCATGTCGAGGATGGCCTGCGCCTGGATCTCGTCGATCTCCAGCAGCGCCATCAGGCCCTGCTGGGCCTCCTGCGCGGACGGCGACCGGCGGATCAGCGCGATGACCTCTTCGATCCGGTCCAGCGCCTTGAGCAGCGCGCGCAGGATGTGGGCGCGCTCCTCGGCCTTGCGCAGCAGGTACCGGGTGCGCCGGACGATCACTTCGATCTGGTGCTCGACCCAGTGCCGGATGAACTGGTCGATGCGCAGCGTGCGCGGCACGCCGTCCACCAGCGCGAGCATGTTCGCGCCGAAGGTCTCCTGCAGCTGCGTGTGCTTGTACAGGTTGTTCAGGACGACCTTGGCGACCGCGTCCCGCTTGAGGACGATCACCAGCCGCTGGCCGGTGCGGCCGGAGGTCTCGTCGCGGACGTCGGCGATGCCCTCCAGCTTGCCGTCCTTCACCAGCTCGGCGATCTTGAGGGCGAGGTTGTCCGGGTTGACCTGGTACGGCAGCTCGGTGACCACCAGGCAGGTGCGGTTCTGGATCTCCTCGACCTCGACCACCGCGCGCATCGTGATCGAGCCGCGGCCGGTGCGGTAGGCCTCCTCGATGCCCTTGCGGCCGACGATCAGCCCGGCGGTCGGGAAGTCCGGCCCCTTGATCCGCTCGAGCAGGGCCTCGAGCAGCTCGTCGTCATCGGCGCCGTAGTTCTCCAGGTACCACTGGACGCCGTCGGCGACCTCGCGCAGGTTGTGCGGAGGGATGTTGGTCGCCATCCCGACCGCGATCCCGGCCGAGCCGTTGACCAGCAGGTTCGGGTAGCGGGACGGCAGGACGGTCGGCTCCGCCGAACGACCGTCGTAGTTCGGCGTGAAGTCGACGGTCTCCTTGTCGATGTCGCGCAGCAGCTCCATCGCCAGCGGAGCCATGCGGCACTCGGTGTAGCGCATGGCCGCGGCCGGGTCGTTGCCGCGCGAACCGAAGTTGCCGTTGCCGTCGACCAGCGGGTACCGCATCGCCCACGGCTGGGCCAGCCGGACGAGCGCGTCGTAGATCGCCGAGTCACCGTGCGGGTGGTAGTTGCCCATCACGTCGCCGACGACGCGGGCGCACTTGAAGTAGCCGCGGTCCGGACGGTAGCCGCCGTCGTACATCGCGTACAGGACGCGGCGGTGCACGGGCTTCAGGCCGTCGCGCACCTCGGGAAGGGCGCGCGCGACGATGACCGACATCGCGTAGTCGAGGTAGCTGGTCTGCATCCGCTGCTGGATGTCGACCGGCTCGATCCGCCCGCCGCCGTTGCCCCCGCCATCGGTGGTCGTTTCAGTCACTTGCGTCAGACCTCTGCTCTAGGTGGTTTCGGGCGGACTCAGATGTCCAGGAAGCGGACGTCCTTGGCGTTGCGCTGGATGAACTCGCGGCGCGGCTCGACCTCCTCGCCCATCAGGACGCTGAACAGCTCGTCGGCCTGCGCGGCGTCGTCGAGCTGGATCTGCATCAGGACGCGGCGGGCCGGGTCCATCGTGGTGTCCCAGAGCTCGTCGGCGTTCATCTCGCCGAGGCCCTTGAACCGCTGCACCTGGTCGCGCGGGCGCGGGTCGCGCTTGCCGGCCGCGATGCCCGCCTCGATGACCTGATCGCGCTCGGCGTCGGAGTAGGCGTAGTCGGCCTCGTTCCCCCGGGCGTCCCACTTGATCTTGTACAGCGGTGGCTTGGCCAGGTAGACGTGGCCGGCCTCGATCAGCGGCCGCATGAACCGGAACAGCAGGGTCAGCAGCAGCGTGTTGATGTGGTGGCCGTCCACGTCGGCGTCCGACATCAGGATGATCTTGTGGTAGCGCAGCTTGGTGATGTCGAACTCGTCGTGCACCCCGGTGCCGAGGGCGGTGATGATCGCCTGCACCTCGTTGTTCTTGAGGATCTTGTCGATGCGCGCCTTCTCGACGTTCAGGATCTTGCCGCGGATCGGCAGGATGGCCTGGTACATCGGGTTGCGGCCGCCCTTGGCCGAGCCGCCGGCGCTGTCGCCCTCGACGATGTAGACCTCCGACATCGCCGGGTCGGTGGACTGGCAGTCCGACAGCTTGCCGGGCAGCGAGGTCGACTCCAGCAGGCTCTTGCGCCGGGTCAGGTCGCGCGCCTGGCGGGCCGCGACCCGGGCGCGCGCCGCCTGGGTCGCCTTGTTGATGATCTCCTTGGCCTCGCCCGGGTTCTCCTCGAACCAGTCGCGCAGGTGCTCGTTACAGGCCTTCTGGACGAACGACTTGGCCTCGGTGTTGCCGAGCTTGGTCTTGGTCTGGCCCTCGAACTGCGGGTCGGCCAGCTTGATCGAGATGATCGCGGTGAGGCCCTCGCGGACGTCCTCGCCGGTGAGGTTGTCGTCCTTCTCGCGGAGCAGGCCCTTGTCGCGCGCGTACCGGTTGACGATCGTGGTCAGCGCGGCGCGGAAGCCCTCCTCGTGGGTTCCGCCCTCGGCCGTGTTGATCGTGTTCGCGAAGGTGTGCACGGACTCGGCGTACGACGCGTTCCACTGCATCGCGATCTCCACCGACATGCCCTCGGTGTCGTCGCTGAAGTAGATGACCGAGTCGTGGACCTGCTCCTTCTTCGCGTTGATGTAGCGAACGAAGTCCTCGATGCCGCCCTCGTAGTGGAAGGTGACCTCGCGCGCGCCGCCCTCGGCCTCGGCGTGGTCGGGCCGCTCGTCCCGCAGGGTGATCGACAGGCCCCGGTTCAGGAACGCCATCTCCTGCATGCGGCGCGACAGCGTCTCGAACGACCACTCGGTCGTCTCGAAGACGTCCGGGTCGGCCCAGAAGGTGATCGTCGTGCCGGTCTCGTCGGTCGGCTCGCCCTTCTCCAGCGGGCCGAGGGGGCCCTTCCAGTTGTAGGACTGCCGCCAGTAGTGGCCGTCGGTGCGGATCTCGGCGTCCAGGCGGGTGGACAGCGCGTTCACCACCGCCGAGCCGACGCCGTGCAGGCCGCCGGAGACCGCGTAGGACTTGCCGTCGAACTTGCCGCCCGCGTGCAGCGTGGTCAGCACGAGCTCGACCGCCGGCTTCTTCTCGACCGGGTGCAGCCCCACCGGGATGCCGCGCCCGTTGTCGGTGACCCTGACCCCGTTGTCGGCCAGCAGCGTGACCATGATCGTGTCGGCGTACCCGGCGAGCGCCTCGTCGACCGAGTTGTCGACGATCTCGTACACCAGGTGGTGCAGCCCGCGCTCCCCGGTCGAGCCGATGTACATGCCGGGGCGCTTGCGCACCGCCTCGAGGCCCTCAAGGACAGTGATCGAACTAGCGTCGTACGCCAAAGGAGATCCTCCTGCCGGGGACGCTCGCCGTCCCGCGATTGACGCGGTGTGCCCCGTAACACACGTAAGGGACGCCCACTACTCCTCGTCGGTGTCGGACGGAGCCTGGGCGACCCACGGCGGCGCAACATCCTGAACCGCTCCCATCCTACCCGCTCAGAACCCGAAAAGAGGCACTGACGGCCGCTGTGTGCGCGTGTGCCGCTCGAACGG
Organism: Actinomadura gamaensis; assembly: GCF_042652125.1. NCBI lineage: Bacteria > Bacillati > Actinomycetota > Actinomycetes > Streptosporangiales > Thermomonosporaceae > Actinomadura > Actinomadura gamaensis. The sequence continues at coordinate 337,033 of NZ_JBHSIT010000004.1, forward strand.
CCCTGGAGATGCATCCCCCCATGGATCCGGGGGTGTTCTCCGCCCTATGGCACGCTCGCGCCGCGCCGCACCAGATCGCTCCGAACGCATGTTCCCATGCGCCACTGACACTCCCTTCCGCTCGGCTGACCTGCGCTTCCGCGGCCTCTTCCGGCCCCGGAGCGCTGTCTCCAGCCTTCCGCCTCTCCACCCGCCTTTCACAACCCGATCCCGAACTGTGGATAACTCTCCGCAGCCCTTACGCGCCGCCATCGCGCGAGCGCATGAGGACACCTGCAGAGGTCGTTGGCTAGGGATGAGCGCGCGCTTAGACGCGTTTCACGGTGGGCGCAGAGAGGCGGAGCAGCGGACGCCCCAGGCGCTCGCGGATCAGCGGACGCGCCAGGCGCTCGCGGATCAGCGGACGCGCCAGGCGCCGGTGCGGCGCGGGCCCGAGGACGGTCCGACGACCTTGACGCGCTTGACGGTGCCGTGGCCGAGCTGCTCGTTCAGGCGGCGGACGAGCGTGGACGACAGCAGGCGCAGCTGCGTCGCCCAGGTGGTGGAGTCGGCGACGACGGTGAGCTCGCCGTCGTCGAACTTCTCCGGACGGGTGTGCTCGGCCAGTTCGGGACCGACGAGCCCCGCCCAGTTGCCGAAGACGCCGCCGACCGCGGCACGCTGCTCCCAGCCGCGCGTGGCTAGCAGATCGCGGATCGCGCTGCCGAAGGGCTTGGGATCGCCGCCGCGTCCGGGCTCGCGGACCCGTCCGGTACCGGTCGGCCCCTTCCGCTTGCGTCCCTGCCCGGGAAGCGTGCCGCGCTTCAACGCGTCCGCGCGCGCCTGCGCCAGCGCCTCCCGCGCGAGTTCGATGCCGGACTTGGCCGGAACTCCGGAAGACTCGGAAACCCCGGAATCCACCGTTCCCGAGGAGTTATCCACATCCCGTGGATCTTCGTTCACCCTTCCTCCCCTGTCCGGACCCCACTGCTTCGCCCGGGGATCACCCGAACGTCACTCCGCCATCATCCGCCGCCTCCCCCGCAGCGGCAGGCGTAGGTGGGAGGTCGCCGTCCGCGGGGGTTCGGCCCGGGGGAGTGCCGGGGGTCACTTCGCCAGTGCCTGGGGTCACTTCGCCTTCCGCGACGGTGAAGGTGTTCCCGGTGAGTTCGACCGGGACGTCCGCGGGGACGGCGGCGGTGATCAGGACCTGTTCGGCCGGGGCGACCATCTCCGCGAGGCGGCTGCGGCGGCCCGCGTCCAGCTCGGCGAACACGTCGTCCAGGATGAGGACGGGGTCGTCGCCGTCCGCGCGCAGGAGGTCGAAGGCGGCGAGGCGCAGGGCGAGCGCGAACGACCAGGACTCGCCGTGGGACGCGTATCCGCGCGCAGGCAGCTCCCCCAGCCGCAGGACGAGCTCGTCCCGGTGCGGGCCGACCAGGCTGACGCCGCGCTCCAGCTCCTGCTTGCGCGCCTCGGCCACACCTCCCAGCAGCTGTTCCGCAAGTTGTGCACGGTCTGTGGACAACTCGACGCCTTCGCCGAGAGAGCTGCGGTACGTCAGATCGGCCGCGCCGCTGTGCGGGGCGAGTTCCGCGTACGCGCGCGCGACGAGCGGACGCAGAGCAGCGACGAGTTCCAGCCGGGCGGCGAGCAGCTCCGCCCCCGTGCGCGCGAGGTGCGTGTCCCAGACGTCCAGCGTGGCCAGGACCTCGGGACCGGGCGAACGCCGATGCGCCGCCGCCGACTTCAACAGGGCGTTGCGCTGCTTGAGGACGCGCTCGTAATCGGATCGCACGCCCGCGAAACGCGGCGCGCGCGCCGTCAGCAGCTCGTCCATGTAGCGGCGACGCTCGCCGGGGTCGCCCTTGACGAGCGCCAGGTCCTCAGGCGCGAACAGGACGGTCCGGAGCATCCCCAGGATCTCGCGCGGCCTGGGGACGGGGGAGCGGTTCAGCCGCGCGCGGTTGGCCCGGCCCGGATTGATCTCCAGCTCGATGAGGGCCTTGCGGTCGTCCTTCACCACGCCCGCGCGCACGATGGCGCGCGGCGTCCCCTGCCGGACGAGCGGCGCGTCCGTGGCGGCCCGGTGGCTGCCGTGCGTCGCGACGTACCCGATCGCCTCGACCAGGTTCGTCTTGCCCTGCCCGTTCGGCCCCACGAACGCCGTGACGCCCGGCGCCAACGGCACTTCGGCCGTCGCGTACGAGCGGAAGTCCTGGAGCGAGAGGTGGGCGACATGCACGAGACACGAGGGTAGGCCCTCGCACCGGCCGCCCGGCACGCCACCAGCTCAGCCCGTGTGTCCCCGCGCCAAGGCCGCGGACGTTTCACAGCCTGTGGAAAACTCCCGGACGGCCGAGCCCCGGCATCCCCGAGGTGGGGATGCCGGGGCTCGGCCGTCCGGGCGACGCGGCCCGCGAACCGCACCGCCTCAACCCGCGATGCTTCCGCGCCGCGGTGTCTCCACGGCGCCGGCGGGTCAGAGCTTGGGCGGGGTGACGTCCGCGCCGGGGGAGTCGGCGCCCTTGGCCGTCTCGACGGCATGGCCGCCGAACTGGTTGCGCAGGGCGGCGACGACCTTCATGGCGGGGGAGTCGTCCTGGCGGGAGGCGAAGCGGGCGAACAGGGACGCCGTGATCGCCGGGAGCGGGACGGCGTGGTCGACGGCGGCCTGGACGGTCCAGCGGCCCTCGCCGGAGTCGTTGGCGTAGCCGCGGATCTCGTCGAGCTCCGGGTCCTCGGCGAGCGCGCGGTTCATCAGGTCCAGCAGCCAGGACCGGATGACCGTGCCCTCCTGCCAGGAGCGGAAGGTGCCGGGGACGTCGGTGACGAGGTCGGACGCCTCGATCAGCTCGTAGCCCTCGCCGAACGCCTGCATCATCGCGTACTCGATGCCGTTGTGGACCATCTTCACGAAGTGGCCCGCGCCGATCTTGCCCGAGTGGACGAACCCGAAGTCGCCCTCCGGCTTCAGCGTCTCGAAGATCGGCATCAGCCGCTTGACGTCCTCGTCGGACCCGCCGACCATCAGCGCGTAGCCGTTCTGGAGCCCCCAGACCCCGCCGGACACGCCGCAGTCGACGAAGCCGATGCCCTTCTCGGCCAGCTCGCCGCCGTGCTTCTGGTCGTCCACATAGTGCGAGTTGCCGCCGTCGACCACGATGTCACCGGGGGACAGCAGTTCCCCCAGCCTGTGGATGGTCTCCCGGGTCGGGCCTCCGGCGGGCACCATCACCCACACCGCGCGCGGCGCCGACAGCCGCTCCACCAGCTCCTCGACCGAGGCGACGTCGCTGACCTTCGGATCGCGGTCGTAGCCCACCACGGTGTGGCCCCCGCGGCGAAGACGTTCGGCCATGTTGCCGCCCATCTTGCCGAGGCCGATGATTCCGAGCTCCATTGCTTCACTCCCCTGCGTGGCGCCGCCGCGCGCGGCACGCGGCGGCGTAGTGGTCCCCTGGTCGTCCCAGAAGGCCCCGGATCGTCCCGGGGTCCCCTGACATGCCCCCGGTCGAGATGCTTACCCAGAGAGTCGCACAGGCATGATCAGGTACCGGTAGTTGGGGTTCTCCCCATCCTGCGGCGGCTTACCGGTGAGGACGGCCGGCTTGGTCGGCGTCGTGAACGACAGCCGCGCGACGTCCGAGCCGATCGCGGACAGGCCGTCCAGCAGGAAGCCGTGGTTGAAGGCGATGTCGATGTCCTCGCCCTCCAGCGTGGCCTCCAGGGCCTCCACGGCCTGCGCCTCGTCGCCGGTGCCCGCCTCCAGGACGACCTCGCCCTGCCGGAACGACAGCCGGACGGGCGTGTTGCGCTCGGCGACCAGCGACACGCGCTTGACCGCCTCGATGAACGGCGCGGTCTGGATCTCGGCGAGGCCCGCGTACTCGCTCGGCAGCAGCGAGCGGTACTTCACGAAGTCGCCGTCCAGCAGCCGGGACGTGGTGCGGCGGCCGCCGCCCTCGAACCCGATCATGCCCTCGCCCGCGCCGCCCTCGGCGCCGCCCAGCGCGATCGAGACCTCGGCGCCGGCGGTCAGCGACTTGGCGGTGTCGGCGAGGGTCTTGGCGGGCACCAGGGCCACGGCGGAGAAGTCCGGGCGCTCGGGCTTCCAGTGCAGCTCCCGGACGGCCAGCCGGTACCGGTCGGTGGACGCGAGGGTGACGGTCTCACCCTCGATCTCCACCCGGACGCCGGTCAGCATCGGGATCGTGTCGTCGCGTCCGGCCGCGATCGCGACCTGGGACACGGCGGCGGCGAACTCGTCGGAGCCGACCGAGCCCGCGGCGGGCGGCATCGCCGGGAGCGTCGGGTAGTCCTCCACAGGCATGGTGAGGAGCGTGAACTTCGCCGAACCGCAGCGGAGCATCACCTTCGCGCCGTCCGTGGTCACCTCCACAGGGTGGGGAGGGAGGCTGCGGCAGATCTCGGCGAGCAGGCGGCCGGAGACGAGCGCCGTGCCCGGCTCCTCGGTGTCGATGTCGGTGGACACCTGGGCGGAGACCTCGTAGTCGAACGCCGACAGCTTCAGCCGGTCGCTCGCCTCGATGTGCATCCCGGCGAGGACGGGCACCGGGGGACGCACCGGGAGGGTGCGCGCCGTCCAGGCCACGGCGTCGGCCAGGGCGTCTCGGTCGATGCGGAACTTCAAGGGGACCCGCCTCCTGCAGGTTTCGGGCAACGGTGGGCTGGACGGACCTCGGTCGGGGCGGACCTCACGGATTTCCCCAGGCCCTGAGTTGAGATGGATCTTTTCTTGAGTAGAGAGAAGAGGAAGTACTCGTCATAGGGGCGGTGGATAGTGTGGACAACCCCTGTTCTCCCAGGTGAGAGCGCGTGTCCTCGTCCACCGGTCCTGTGCAGGGGCCGTGGACGGCGCGGCGCGGCCTGGGGACGGCGAAACGTTCCCCACACGTCGTCCTCATGTCATCCCCCGGTTGTCCACGAGTTGTCCGCAGGTTTCCCCCGCCCCCACGGGACGGACGCGGCGCGACGCCGGCCGGACGGGTCCCGGGCGCGGTGTTTGCACAGGCCGTCCCCAGGTCGTCCACGGAGTCGTCCCCATGATGCCGGGTGACCGTCCCCAGCCCGTCCCCAATCCGTCCACGAGTCGTCCTCAGATTCAACGGGGTTGTCCGCAGGTTTTCCCCCGGGTTATCCACCGTGTGGGGCGGAGTTTTCCCCAGGCTGTGACAGTCGATCTTGTGCGAGCACCCCCGGGACCGGCCGGAACCGCCGCCCGACGGGCCGGTTCAGCGCTTGCGCGCCTGGTGCTTGATGCGGCCGGTGAGCTCGGTGACCTGGTTGTAGATGGCCCGCCGTTCGGCCATCAAGCTGCGGATCTTCCGCTCCGCGTGCATCACCGTGGTGTGGTCGCGGCCGCCGAACTGCTGCCCGATCTTGGGCAGCGACAGGTCGGTCAGCTCCCGGCAGAGGTACATCGCGATCTGCCGGGCGGTGACGAGCATCCGGGACCGCGACGGTCCACAGAGGTCCTCGATCGTCGTCCCGAAGTACTCCACAGTCTGCGCCATGATCATCGGGGCCGTGATCTCGGGCCCGGTGTCGTTGGGGATGAGGTCCTTCAGGACGATCTCGGCGAGCTTCATGTCCACCGACTGGCGGTTGAGGCTGGCGAACGCCGTGACGCGGATCAGCGCCCCCTCCAGCTCGCGGATGTTCGTCGCGATCTGGGAGGCGATGAACTCCAGCACGTCCGGCGGGGCGGCCAGGCCCTCCTGGCGCGCCTTCTTCTGCAGGATCGCGATGCGCGTCTCCAGCTCGGGCGGCTGGACGTCGGTGGTCAGGCCCCACTCGAACCGGTTGCGCAGCCGGTCCTCCAGGGTGACCAGCTCCTTGGGCGGACGGTCCGACGAGATCACGATCTGCTTGGACGCGTTGTGCAGCGTGTTGAAGGTGTGGAAGAACTCCTCCTGCGTCTGCTCCTTGCCTTCGAGGAACTGGATGTCGTCCACGAGGAGGATGTCGACGTCGCGGTAGCGGCGGCGGAAGCCGTCCGCCTTACCGTCGCGGATGGAGTTGATGAAGTCGTTGGTGAACTCCTCGGAGCTCACGTAGCGCACGCGCGCGCCGTTGAAGAGGCTCTGCGCGTAATGCCCGATGGCGTGCAGCAGGTGGGTCTTGCCGAGGCCGGAGTCGCCGTAGATGAAGAGCGGGTTGTACGCCTTGGCCGGCTGCTCCGCCACGGCTACGGCCGCCGCGTGGGCGAACCGGTTGGACGAGCCGATGACGAACGTCTCGAACGTGTACTTCGGGTTGAGTCGTCCGGGCTCGGCCACCTGCTGGCCGGATCCGTTGATGGGCGCGGGCGCCGTGGGCGAATCGTCGTCCCGGTAGGACGAGTCGTCGGAACGGTACGGCTGGTCTGCGTCGCCACCGCCCCGGTAGGGCGGACGGTCGTTTCCGCCCTGAAAGACGTCCGAGGGGGGGAACGGCGATCCCTGGGGGCCTGCTCCGCCGTCGGGCCGTCCGCCTCGGGACGGCTCGGAGCCGGACCGCTGCGGGTCCCTTTCCGGACGTGCCGTACCGAGCGTGCGGTCGTTCAGGTGCGAGGGCGCGTGCGAGCCCGGCGCGGACGCGCCGCCGCCGATTCCCGGCGCTCCGCCACCCAGGCCAGGTGCGCCGCCGCCCATTCCGGGACGTCCGTTCCGGGGGCCGCCGTAACCGCCGTGATCGGTGACGGGGTAGCCGCCGCTCTGGTCCGGGCCGGAGAACCCGTTCTGGTCACCGACGCCGCCGCCGGCCGGGCCCGGCCCGGAACCCGGGTAGAGCGGGGCGGACTGCTCGGACACGCCGAAGCGGTCCTGGTCTGAGCCCGAATACCGGTCCTGTTCCGGGACGGAGGGGTAGCGGTCCTGGTCGGACGCGCCGGGATATCCACCGCCCTGTGGATTACGGCCCTGCGCGTCGAACGGCGAGCGACCACCGCCTGCGCCGGGACCCGGACCGGGGCCATAACCGGAAGGACGACCCCCGTAGTCGCCGCCTCGCGGAGCCCACCCGCGGTCGTCGTTCTCACGCTGGGACGCCCAGCCGCGGTCGTCCTCGTCCCGCTTCGGGCCCCAACGCTCCTCGTCCTGACCGGACGGGTAGTTCGACGGGCCGTATCCACGGTCTGTGTACGGCTGCTCCGGATAGGGACGCTCGCCGTAGGGACGTCCTTCATAACCCTGGTCGCCATAGGGACGGTCACGTTCGCCTCGGTCGTCCCGTGCGCCACGGTCCGCCCTGTCGTTCCGATCGTTCCGGTCGCCTCGGTAAGGCTGAGCGTCGTCGCCCCGATAGGACTGCGCGTCGCCCTGCCCTTGGCCGCCCTCGTGCGCGGGCGCGGGAGCGGAGGCCCCGGACGGCGCCGACGACTCGGGCTGGACGGTCACCGCGACACGGATCTCCCGCCCGAGCTCTTCGGAGAGGGCCTGAGTGATGAGGCCGCGCAGACGATTCTCCAAGGCGCTCTTGGCGAACTCGTTCGGCGCGGCGAGAAGCGCGGTGTCCTCTACGAGTGCGAGCGGACGGACGAGCGGAAGCCAGGCCCGGTGGTTGGGAGAAAGGTCACGGTCGGCGAGAGCCGCCACCGCGCGGGCCCAGGCGGATCCGAGGTTCTGTCCGTCCATGCGCATGGCCCCTCCCGAAAACTCCGTCACGTCGCCGCGCGGAGTACCCCTCAACCCGATCCACCCCACCGGTACGGGCTGCCACAAAGGCCCGTCCACCACGCGGGAGACTTACTCTCTCACGAGTTGTCCACAGAGTTGTCCACACCATGTGCATGAACATGGGGACGCCTGTGTAAAAGTCCATGGCACGACCCTGGAGGCCGTACGTAAGCAGGGATTCGTGGTCTCGGCGCACCCCGCGAGACCTGCGGGAACTGGGAGAACCGGTCGGCTGAGGCGACACACCGGGAAACTCGTCCCGACACTGTAGGGCCTGACTCCGGAAGGTCGCAACACGCCTCACGAACCCCGTCCGCACCGTGTTCGTCCCCACATGATCCACAGTTACCCACAGCCTTCGCGCGGGCGCATGAGGACAGTCAGAACGCCTTGACAAGCGCCGTCGCGCGGGCGCGCGAGCGCTTGTGGGAAAGGCGCGCGGAGGCGATCGAGCCGCTGTCCGCGGCGCCGCGGAGGACGCGGCGGAGGACGCGGCGGAGGACGCGGCGGGGGTGCGGAGATCGGCGGACGCTCCGTTTGACCAGATGGGCGAGTAGCCCGTAACGTGCTGAGGTCGAGTCGCATCGACGGAGATGACGCGTGCCCGCCGTCTCGCCCCGTTCATGGAGAGCCGGGCGGGCCCCCGCTGCGGGGGACCGGACGCGGCCCGCGGTGCGAATCATCGAGCCTGATCCACACCGACCGCAGCACTGGAGCCTGAAGTGAGCAAGCGTACTTACCAGCCGAACAACCGCCGTCGTCACAAGAAGCACGGCTTCCGGCTGCGCATGCGCACCCGCGCCGGCCGCGCCATCCTGTCTTCGCGGCGTGGCAAGGGCCGCGCGCGCATCGCGGTCTGACCCACCTCTGACGCATGCTGCCGTCCGGACACCGGATGCGGCGGCGGGACGACTTCACCCTGGCCGTCCGGCGCGGACGACGCGCCGGACGGCCAACTCTCGTCGTGCACCTGCACCGTGGGGACACCTCGGCCACGCCCTCTCCTGCCGGGCCGTCCGGCGCGGGGGGCGCCGCCGTGCGCTCGGCCACACACGCCGCGCGCTCGGCTGCAGACGCCGTCCGTTCGCCCACAGGCGAATCCCGGCCTGTGGAAAACCGTCCCGCCGGTGCTAACGACGCGTCCCGTCCACTCGTTTCGAGGGATGTGGACAACGAGCCCGCACTGGTCGGCTTCATCGTGGCCCGGACGGTCGGCAACGCCGTCGTCCGGAACCGGGTGCGGCGCAGACTCCGGCACCTCGTGCGTGCGCGCCTCGACCGACTGCCGGGGGGTAGCCTGCTCGTAGTGCGCGCCAACCCCGCAGCGGGAACGGCGCGCGGTGACGAACTGGCCGCGGATCTGGACTCCGCCCTCGACCGGGTGCTGCGGCAGACCTCCAAGGGACGGACATGACGAGCGGACCGGCGGGTGCGCCACCCGCGGACTCCCCGGTCGGACCCGGCCGCGCGGACTCCCCGGTCGAACCGGGCGCCGAACCGCGCCCGGGACCGATCGCCGCCGCCCTGATCCTCGCCGTCCGCGGCTACCGACGCTTCCTGAGCCCCCTGCTCGGGCCGACGTGCCGGTTCCGGCCGACGTGCAGCGCCTACGGGCTGAAGGCCCTGCAGGAGCACGGCGCGCTGCGCGGCTCCTGGCTGACGCTCCGGCGGATCGCCCGGTGCCATCCGTTCAACCCCGGCGGTTACGACCCGGTTCCGCCGCGCCGCGACCGCGCCTCCGCCCTGGTCTCGGACCCGGACGGACCGTCCACCGAAGGCGCTTCCGGGCGCTCCGCGGGCGGCCCGGCCGATCCCGCCCCGACCGGCGCGCGCGAACGGGCCGCGGAGCCCCCGAAGACCTCCGGCCGCGAGCAGAGCGGCCCCGCCCTAGCAGAGCCCAAGGAGCTGCCCGGTGCTTGACTGGTTGTACACGATCGTCTCCCAGCTCATCGTGTGGATTCACGCCGCACTGAGCGTCGTTGTCCCCAAGGACAGCGGATGGGCCTGGGGCGGCTCGATCATTCTGCTGACCGTCCTGCTGCGGCTGCTGCTGGTTCCGCTGTTCGTCAAGCAGATCCACGCGTCCCGGAAGATGCAGGAGCTCAACCCGAAGGTCCAGGCGCTTCGCAAGAAGTACAAGAACGACAAGCAGCGCCTCAACCAGGAGGTCATGAAGCTCTACCAGGAGAACGGCGCCAACCCGCTGTCGGGCTGCCTGCCGCTCCTGGTGCAGATGCCGGTGTTCATCGGCCTCTTCCAGGTGCTGAAGCGCATCTCCGACGCCAAGCCGGGCCACGGCGTCTTCGAGATGTCCCCCGAGCTGGTGCGCAGCGCGCAGCACGCGTCGATCTTCGGGGCGCACATCCCGAACACCTTCCTGAACGCGTGGAACGCCAACCCCAAGACCTGGAACGCGCTGATCATCACCGGCGTCGCGGTCGTGATCTCGTCCTGCACCACGTTCTTCACCGTGCGCGCCAGCATGAAGCGGCAGACGCCGATGGCGGACGAGAACAACCCGATGATGCAGGCCCAGAAGATGATGGTCTTCCTGGCCCCCGCGTTCGGCCTGTTCGGCCTCGGCTTCCCGCTGGGCGTGCTCATGTACTGGGTGACGTCCAACTCCTGGACGCTCGCGCAGTCGCACTACATCTACAAGAAGTACCAGTCGCCCGAGGCGCTGGAGAAGGCCAAGGACGACGGCAAGACCCCCGCGGCCGCCGGCGCGAAGGCCAAGGCCGGCACCACCGCGAAGGCCAAGAAGGGCGCCGCCGCGTCCGACTCCGCCGCCGCGCCCGACGGGGACGCCGCCGACTCCGCGCCCAAGGTCGTCCGGAACCAGCCGACGCGTAAGCCGCGCAGCAAGCGCAGCGGCTCCCAGAAGCGCTAGTTTTGACCCCGGTCCTCGCCGAAGAAGGAGATCCCGTTGAGCCAGACCGACACCACCGAGGTCGACGTCCAGGCGCTCGAGCAGGAAGGCGAGATCGCCGCCGACTACATCGAGGGCCTGCTGGACATCGGTGACTTCGACGGCGACATCGACATGGACGTCGAGGGCGAGCGCGCCCTCGTCGCGGTCGTCGGCGCCTCCCTGGACGAGCTGGTCGGCAAGCGCGGCGAGGTGCTGGAGGCGCTGCAGGAGCTGACCCGGCTCGCCGTGCACCGCCAGACCGGCAACCGCAGCCGGCTGATGCTCGACATCGGCGGCTACCGCGAGCGCCGCCGCGCCGAGCTGACCAAGCTCGGCGAGGAGGTCGCCGCGGAGGTCAAGCAGTCCGGCGAGGCCAAGCCGCTCGCGCCGATGACCCCGTTCGAGCGCAAGATCGTGCACGATGCCGTCGCCGCCGCCGGGCTGCGCAGCGAGTCCGAGGGCGAGGAGCCCGAGCGCTACGTCGTCGTCCACCCGTCCTGACGCTTCGGCGCTCCGCGCCCTGTCGTTCTGGGCGTCCTGAGGCTCGACGCGTTCTCAGGTTCGACGCGTCCGGACGGTCGGTCGGGCTTCGTCGCGGGACGTGCTGATCGTTTGATCGTTCAAGGCAGAGGCCCCGCACCGGAATCGGTGCGGGGCCTCTGTGTGTGCCCGGCCGCGGACCGCCGCCTTGCGCGCGGCCGGGCGTTCGAAACGCCTTGAAGGCCGGAGACTCAGCGCTCGTGCGGTGCGCGGCGGACCGGAGGCCGGTTGACGGCGGTCGGATTGTTCTGGACGGCCGGATCCTGCGCCACGGCCGGGTCCTGGGCGACCGTCGGGTCCTGGGCCGCGTGCCCGCCGCCCATATCCTCCTGGGTCGCGGGCCGTTCGATCACGCGTTCGACCACTTTGGGCTGATCGGCCCGCTCCACGACACGCTCCTCGACGAGCGGACGCTCCACCACGCGCTCTTCGACGAGCGGACGCTCCGGCTCGGTGTCGTAACCGGGGTCCGCGCCCAGCACCTGCTGCGACCGGCGGCGCGGACGGGTGTAGGCGAGGGTGAAGATCATGCTGATCACGCCGACGAGGATGAGGATCCAGCCGACGAGGTGGATGTCGAGTCCGCTGAGGTTCACGCGTACTGCGAAGGCGAGGATCATCCCCAGAGCTATGAAGGCCAGACTGACGCCGATACCCATGGTTTCGTGCTCCCTCCCGTCGCAAGCAGCGCCGCCACCCTCCTACCCCCTCTGCGACGAATATGCGTTTCGCCCTTCCTTGCCCGCCGTTCTGGGGGGCTGCCGGCGGACGTCCAGGGTGTTCGGCGGTCGTCGGGCGGGCCTCTGAAGGTCGTCAGCGGGCGTCGTCGGGCCGTCGCCGCGACGTGGCGGGCGCGTCACCGGGACGTGGCGGAGACGTGGCGGGCGCGACGTCGGGACCCGGCGGGGACGTGGTGGGGACGATCAGAGAGAGGGAAAGGGGGCGTCCGGAAGGCGTGTGAGCTGGCGTGGCGTGCCCGTCCGTGTACGCCGTGGCCGGTTTTTGTGGAACGATTCGTCTGGTGGGCATTGCACGTGAGGTATTCGGTGACGCGCTGCCGATCGCGGAACGCTACGCGGAGTTCCTCGCCGACGCGGGGGTCGAGCGCGGGCTGATCGGTCCACGCGAGGCGGACCGGCTCTGGGAACGGCATCTGATCAACTGCGCGGTGGTCGCCGAGGCCGTCCCGGAGAACGCCCGGGTCGTGGACATCGGCTCCGGTGCGGGCCTGCCGGGCCTGGTGCTCGCGATCGTCCGGCCGGACCTGTCGATCATGCTGCTGGAGCCGCTGCTCCGCCGGACGAACTTCCTGAACGAGGCGGTCGAGCTGCTCGGCCTCGACAACGTGGAGGTCCGCCGCGGCCGGGCCGAGGAGGTCGTCAAGGAGTTCTCGGTGGACGTCGCGACCGCCCGCGCCGTCGCCCCGTTGGAACGCCTGGCGCGGTGGGCGCTGCCGCTGCTGCGGCCGGGCGGGGAACTGCTCGCCATGAAGGGCGAGCGCGCGGCGGCCGAGATCGAGGAGGCCGCGCCGGTGCTCAAGCGATTCGGTGTGCGGACCACTGAACTACTCCAAGTCGGACAAGGTAAGGTCGAGCCGCCGACAACGCTTGTCCGGGTGGTGGCCGAACGCGCGCCGCGTCCCGCCAAAGGGTCGAAAAAGAGGTCTTCATGAGCACGGGACCGGTACCGGGCCGCTCTGGCAGCCCCGACGAATCCGCTGACGAGCAGGCCGCCTCGAGAGCCGCGGGCGTTCCCGGTCACGCCGATGCGCCGGGCCGCCGCGGCCCGTCCGGTCCCGGAGCCGACCAGGCCGGACGGCCGGACGCGGGCGCGCCGCCCGCCGCGGCCGCCGGCGACGCGGGGGACCGGTCCGCCACGCCGCGACCCGCGCAGGAGGCGGGCGCCGCCCCCTCCGGACACGCACTGTGGGGAAACACGACGTCCGGCACCGCGGAGACCGTCGGGTACGTCCCGACGGGCGGAGGCGGCGCGACGCTGCCCGCCCCGCGGCAGGGACACACTCAGGGGGAGTCAGAACTCGTGCGCGAGGCGCTGAAGGACGCCAAGGTTTCACATGAAACCTCCGTGACCGCGCTCAAGGTGATGCCGGGCGCGGGTCGCCGGGACGCCGAATGGCCGCGGCCGGGCCGCTGCCGGATCATCTCGGTCGCCAACCAGAAGGGCGGCGTGGGCAAGACGACCACGTCGGTGAACATCGCGGCGTCGCTCGCCATGCACGGCGCGCGGGTCCTGGTCGTCGACCTCGACCCGCAGGGCAACGCCTCGACCGCGCTCGGCGTGGACCACCACGCGGACATCCCGTCCATCTACGACGTGCTCATCGAGGACACGCCGCTGGCCGACATCGTCGTCCCCGCGCCGGAGATCCCGAACCTGTACTGCGCCCCGGCCACGCTGAACCTGGCCGGCGCCGAGATCGAGCTGGTCTCCAAGGTCGCCCGCGAGTCGCGGCTGCGCCGGGCGCTGGACGCCTACGACACCGACGGCTTCGACTACGTCCTCATCGACTGCCCGCCGTCGCTGGGCCTGCTCACGGTGAACGCGCTGGTCGGCGGGGACGAGCTGCTGATCCCGATCCAGTGCGAGTACTACGCGCTGGAGGGCCTCGGCCAGCTCGTCCGCACGGTGGACCTGGTGAAGGCGCACCTCAACCCGAAGGTGAACGTCTCCACGATCCTGCTCACGATGTACGACGCGCGGACACGGCTCGCCGCGCAGGTCGCCGAGGACGTCCGGGCCCACTTCGGGGACGTCGTGCTGAACACCGTGATCCCCCGCAGCGTCCGGGTCTCGGAGGCCCCCAGCTACGGGCAGTCCGTGATGACCTACGACCCGGGATCCAGCGGCGCGCTCGCCTACAGCGAGGCCGCTTCGGAGATGGCGCACCGGTGGGTGGAGGCCGCCCAGTGAGCAAGCAGCCGCGCGGGCTGGGCCGTGGGCTCGGCGCGCTGATCCCGACTGCCCCGCCGACGCCGCCCGCCGCCGACCCCGCGGCGGCCTCCGCGGAGAAGGGGTCCCCGTCGGCTTCGCGGGACGCCACGTCGGACGGCGCGTACCCCGAGGCCCAGGCGGTCGCCGGGGCGCACTTCGCCGAACTGCCGCCGAGCACGATCCGTCCGAACCCGCGCCAGCCGCGCGAGCACTTCGACGAGGAGGCGCTCCGCGAGCTGTCGGAGTCGATCTCCATCGTCGGCCTGCTCCAGCCGATCGTGGTCCGGCGCGTCCACGACGGCGGCGAGCACGACTACGAGCTGATCATGGGCGAGCGCCGCTGGCGCGCCGCCCAGCTCGCCGGCCTGGACGCGATCCCGGCGATCGTCCGGGACACCGGCGACGACGCGATGCTCCGGGACGCGCTCCTGGAGAACCTCCACCGCCAGCAGCTCAACCCGCTGGAGGAGGCAGCCGCCTACCAGCAGCTCCTGGAGGACTTCGGCGCCACCCACGAGCAGCTGGCGAGCCGCATCGGCCGGTCGCGTCCGCACATCACCAACACGCTGCGCCTGCTGAACCTGCCGCCGAACGTCCAGCGGCGGGTGGCCGCGGGCGTCCTGTCGGCCGGGCACGCCCGCGCGCTGCTGTCGCTGGAGACCGCCGAGGCGCAGGACCGGCTCGCGCAGCGCATCGTCGCCGAGGGCCTCTCCGTCCGCGCGGTCGAGGAGATCATCGCGATGCGCGAGGCGGACGACGAGCCGAAGGCCCCCCGCGTCCGCGGCAAGCGCCCGGTGGCCCCCGCCCTCAAGCACCTGGCCGACCGCCTCTCCGACCGCTACGAGACCAAGGTCCGCGTCGACATGGGCCGCAACAAGGGCAAGATCGTCGTAGAGTTCGCCACCCTCGAAGACCTGAACCGCATCATCAAGTCCATGGCCCCCGACGAAGCCGTCGAAGACCGCGACTGACCCACTCCCCACAACGCCCGCCTCCCACCCGAGGCGGGCGTTCTCGTTTTCCAGCCTCCGGCCCCCGTCCCTCTCTCCACCAGAAGCCTCGGCATCTCAAGCGCTCGACTTGATCCTCCTGCCCGAGGCCGCCCCCGTTTCACGTGAAACGACGCCCTCGGACGCCTGCCTCCCGCCCCGTGTCCTGACTGCCGTGATGTGGTTTCACGTGAAACGGCGGCGGAGGAGGGTTTCGCAGAGGGGGCCGAGGGTGAGGCCCGCGGCGGCGACGGCGCGGGGGAGGAGGCTGGTCTCCGTCATTCCGGGGGCGACGTTGACTTCGAGGAAATGGACTTCTCCGGCGGCGTCCACAATGAGGTCGGTGCGGGAGAGGTCGCGCAGGCCCAGGACGCGGTGGGCGGTGAGGGCGACGTTCGTGGCGCGTTCGGCGGCCTCGGGGGAGAGGCGGGCCGGGGTGACGAACTCGGTGTCCCCCGCGTCGTAGCGGGCGGTGTAGTCGTAGCGCCCGTTCGGCGTGACGATCTGGACGGCTGGGAGGGCGCGCGGGCCGTCCGGGCCGTCGATGACGCTGACGGCGATCTCGGTGCCCTCGACGTAGCGCTCGACGAGCGCGGCGTCGCCGTAGGCGAAGCAGGAGACGAGGGCTGCGGTGAGCTCCTCGGCCTTGTGGACGGCGGACGCGCCGAGCGCCGACCCGCCGCGCGTGGGCTTGACGAAGAGCGGCAGTCCCAGCCGTTGGACGATCAGGTCGAGCACCGCGGTGGCGCCGAGGTCGTGGAAGAGCTCCTTGGGGAGGGCGACCGAGGGCGGCGTGCTCACGCCGGCCTCGGCGACGACGGACTTGGCGGTGGGCTTGTCCCAGGCGATCCGGCAGGCGGCCGGGCGCGCACCCACGTACGGGACGCCTACGAGTTCGAGGATGTCGCGGATCGCGCCGTCCTCGCCCATGGCGCCGTGCAGGACGGGGAAGACGACGTCCGGCGGATCCGCGGCGAGGCGGTCCAGAAGGCCGGCGTCCGCGTCCCGGAGCTCGACGGGGATGTCGAGGGCGCGCAGCGCGTCGGCGACGCGGCGGCCGGAACGCAGCGAGACCTCGCGCTCGTAGGAGAGACCTCCGGCCAGGACGACGACGTGAGCGAATTCCACTGCGGTTCCTTCGGGGCGGGTCGGCTTCGGGACGGACCCATCATGAAGGCTTTCGCCGTTTCACGTGAAACGGGGGCCGCCTGCGGGCGGGTTATCCACAGAACGCACTTCGACTTTCGGTGGGCTGCGCCCGCCCGCGAGCATGGGTGCATGCGGAGTTCTAAGCAGCGCTCAGACCGTCTGGAGCAGCGGCCGACCGGCGGTCCACAAACGAAACCGCGCCCTCCGCCTGCGAGGCGGAGGGCGCGGAGGAGCCGATCGGGAAGGGGGTGAGAGGTAGGGATCAGAAGACTTCGGGGCCAGGAGTGTCCACGCCGGAGGAGCGGCGGTGGCCCACTCCTCCGAAGGTGTCGAGCGTGCGCAGCTCGTTCTCGATGACACCGGCCAGACGGCGTACGCCTTCGCGGATGCGGTCCGGTTCCGGGTAGCAGTACGAGATGCGCATGTCCCTACGGCCATTGCCATCGGCGTAGAAACCGGTGCCGGGCACGTAGGCGACGCGCTCGGCGATGGCGCGCGGGGCCATCGCCTTGGCATCGAGACCTTCGGGGAGCGTCAGCCACACGAAGAATCCGCCACCCGGGCGCGTCCAGGTGCACCCCTCGGGCATCAGCGTGTCCAGCGCGTCCAGCATGGCGTCGCGACGCTCGCGGTAGAGCAGGCGGAATTCCTTGATCTGCTCGCGCCACGGCTGCGTCGACAGGTACTCCCGGACGGCCAGCTGGGAGAAGCTGGAGTGGCAGAGCACCGCCGACTCCGCCGCGAGGACGAGCTTGGCGCGCACCGCGTGCGGCGCGAGTGCCCAGCCGACGCGCAGGCCGGAGGCGATCGTCTTGGAGAACGTGCCGAGGTAGATGACACGCTCGGAGTCGTCGGCGCGCAGCGCCCGCATGGGCTCGTCGTCGAAGCCGAGCAGCCCGTAGGGGTTGTCCTCGATGATGAGGATGTCGTATTCGGCCGCGAGCTCCAGCAGGCGCGTGCGCCGTGCCGCGGTGAGCGTCACGCCCGCCGGGTTCTGGAACGTCGGGACCGTGTAGAGGAACTTGACCGTGCGTCCCTCCCGCCGGAGCCGCACGAGGGTCTCCTCCAACGCCTCGGGGATGAGGCCGCCCTCGTCCATCGCGACGTGCACGACGTCCGCCTGGTACGACGCGAACGTGCCGAGCGCGCCCACGTACGAGGGTCCCTCGGCCAGCACCACGTCACCCGGGTTCACGAAGATCCGGGTGATGAGGTCGAGTGCCTGCTGCGCGCCGACGGTGACGACCACGTCGTCCGCGCACGCCTGGACGCCCTCCAGCGCCATCACGTCGCAGATCTGCTCGCGCAGCCGCGGATCTCCCTGCGCGGACGCGTACTGGAGCGCCTCGGCCCCGTTGCGCGCGATCAGTTCCCCGACCATCCCGCCGAACTCGTCCAGCGGCAGCGCCGACACGTACGGCATCCCCCCGGCGAGCGAGACCACCTCGGGACGCGAGGCCACGGCGAACAGGGCCCGGATCTCCGAGGCCACCATGCCGGCGGCGCGGTCGGCATAGCGGTCGGTGTAGGCATCTGTACGCGTGTGCTGCTCCACGAGGCACCTCCAGGGTGATCGGATTCCCCTGCAAACTACGGCATCGGGCCTACCCCGACCCGGCGAACCCCCCGCATCTCCCACGACCGGATCAGCCGACACCCCCCAACCGAGTCATCCCCACCTGACTACCCTCCACCCCGCCACCCGCCTTTCTCCGACGGCCTCCAACCCCAAGTCACGCACCCGCTCCACGCCCCGACATGTTGCTCGGGGCGGGCGGGGGTGCGGTCGGTATGATGCCGGGGGTTCTGGTGGTCGCCTCGCGGGGCGGCGGATGGGCGGGGGTGGCGGTCCGGTGTCGCGTCGTCTCGTCAATGTCACGCTGGACAACCTGGACGACCTGCCGCGGCGCTGTCGGCGGTGCGTGTTCTGGGAGCTGGATCCGGTCAGCGGGGCGCGGGCGCTGGAGGCGGGGGATCCCGGGCTGGAGAAGGAGGCGTGGATCTCGTCCACGCTGCTGGAGTGGGGATCCTGCGGGAAGATCGTCTATGTGGACGACGTCCCGGCCGGGTTCGTGCTGTTCGCTCCGCCGCTGTACGTGCCGCGGTCGATCTCGTTTCCCACGAGTCCGGTGAGCGCGGACGCCGTTCTGCTGATGACCGCGCACATCGTCCCGGAGTTCGCCGGGGGCGGGCTGGGGCGGATGCTGGTCCAGGGGGTCGCTAAGGACCTCACGCGGCGCGGGGTGAAGGCCGTCGAGGCGTTCGGGGATCTGAAGGGCGAGGACGGCGGTTGCGTCGTGCCCGCCGACTACCTGCTGTCGGTCGGGTTCAAGACCGTTCGGCCGCATCACCGGTATCCGCGGCTGAGGTTGGAGCTGAAGTCGGCTCTGTCGTGGCGTGAGGACGTCGAGGTCGCGTTGGAACGGCTTCTCGGCTCCATGACCCCGGAGGGGATGCTCCGGCCCGTCTGAGGCACGCTCAGGGCCCCGGTCCTGACGGAGCGGGGCCCTGGAGTGGATCGGATCAGAGGAACTCGGCGAGCTCGCGGACGAGGGCGGCCTTGGGCTTGGCGCCCATGATCTGCTTGACGACCTGGCCGTCCTTGTAGACGTTCAGGGTCGGGATCTGCAGGACGCCGTAGTCGGCGGGGATCTTCGGGTTCTCGTCGATGTTCATTTTGACGACCTCGATCTTGTCGCCGTGCTCGGAGGAGATCTCCTCCAGGATCGGCGCGACCATGCGGCACGGGCCGCACCACTCGGCCCAGAAGTCGACCAGGACGGGCTTGTCGTTCTGGAGGACGGTGGTGCCGAAGTCGGCGTCGGTCACGGCTTTCATCGAGTCTCCCTCGGTTCTCGTATGGGGAACGGTGCGGCGGCCCCCCGCCGCCGCACCTGCGTCATGTCCGCCCGGCCCGATGCGCCCGGCCCGATGCGCCCGGCTTGATCCGCCCGGCCGGATGCGTCCGGACCGATGCGTCCGGACCGATCCGTCCGGCCCACGACCAGTCCAAACCGGTCCCGGGCCCGGCCGGGTCGATTCGCAGGCCGGACCCGGGCTGGTCGGTGGGGTGTGGTCAGCCTTCGCCGGCCAGGACGGCCGGGTCGGTCTGCGGGACGGTGTCGGCCTCGCCCTGGTCCTGCAGCCAGCGCTCGGCGTCGATGGCGGCCGAGCAGCCGGTCGCGGCGGCGGTGATGGCCTGGCGGTAGGTGTGGTCGACCACGTCGCCGGCGGCGAACACGCCGGGCACGCGGGTCCTGGTGGTGGGGGCGTCGACGAGCAGGTAGCCCTCGTCGTCGGTGTCGAGCTGGCCGGTGAACAGCTCGCTGCGCGGGTCGTGGCCGATCGCGATGAACAGGCCGGTGACGGCGAGGTCCTCCTCGGCGCCGGTCTTGACGTTGCGCAGCCGCACGCCGCTCAGCTTCTGGTCGCCGTGCAGGGCGGCGACCTCGCTGTCCCACGCGAAGCGGATCTTCTCGTTGTGGAACGCGCGGTCCTGCATGATGCGGCTGGCGCGCAGCTCGTCCCGGCGGTGCACGACGGTGACCGTGCGGGCGAACTTGGTCAGGAAGATGGCCTCCTCCATGGCGGTGTCGCCGCCGCCGACGACCGCGATGTCCTGGTCGCGGAAGAAGAAGCCGTCGCAGGTGGCGCACCAGGAGACGCCGCGCCCGGACAGCTCGTCCTCGCGGGGCAGGCCCAGCTTGCGGTGCTGCGAGCCGGTCGCGACGATCACCGCGTGCGCGCGGTACACGTCGTCGCCGACCTTGACGATCTTCGGGTCGGAGGTGAGGTCGACCTCGGTCACGTCGTCGGTGATGAGCTCGGCGCCGAACCGCTCGGCCTGCTTGCGCATGCCGTCCATCAGGTCGGGGCCCATGATCCCGTCGGGGAAGCCCGGGAAGTTCTCCACGTCGGTGGTGTTCATCAGGGCGCCGCCGGCGGTCACCGAACCCTCGAAGACCAGCGGCTTCAGGTCGCCGCGGGCCGCGTAGACGGCCGCCGTGTAGCCCGCGGGGCCGGACCCGATGATGATGACGTTGCGGACGTCGTCGCTCACTGTCTCACGTGCCTTTCTCGATGGCCTTCGGTGCCGGAGGGGCGGGGGCGCCGGGCCGTTCCCCGGCGTCGCCGGTGCCGTTCCGGGCCGCCAGTCGCGTCAACCGATCCTAGGGCCCGCAGATTCCCGCCGGTCCCGGGACGGGGGCGAGCTGGACATAAGCTTGCCCACATGGCCCGGATTCTTCTCCTGCACTCCATGTACGGGCTGCGGCCCGCCGTCCACCAGGCCGCCGACCGGCTGCGCGCGCACGGCCACGAGGTGCACGTCCCCGACCTGTACGGCGGGCGTGTCGTGGACGACCCGGACGAGGCGGTCGCGATCAAGGAGGAGATCGGCATGGACGAGCTGCTGAAGCGCTCCATCGCCGCCGCCGCGCCGCTGTCGGAGGGCGGCGTCGTCTACGCGGGCTTCTCCCTGGGCGGCGCGCTCGCGCAGAACCTCGCGTTCGGCGACGAGAACGCGAAGGGCCTGCTGCTGATGCACGGTACGTCCGACATGACGGACGACGCGTCCGCGCCGGACCTGCCCGTCCAGCTGCACGTCGCCGATCCGGACACCTACGAGCCGGTCGACTGGCAGAACGCGTGGTATCTGCGGATGCGGCGCGCGGGGGCCGATGTCGAGGTCTTCCGCTACCCGGGCGCGGGCCACCTCTTCACCGATCCGGACCTGCCCGACTATGAACAGGAGTCGGCCGAGCGCGCCTGGGCGATCGCCGAGGACTTCCTGAAGGCGCTCTGACGAATCTCGATCGAGAATCTCAACGTTGAAGGACTTCTCTGAGAACGATTCTAAGAAGAGCGCCGAAGTGAGGCTCGGGAGGCGTCTCCCGCAGAATCCTCCTCAGAGAAGCCATGCGCGAGGGGCATTAAGGACCTAGTCGTCCCCTGAAGCGCCTCTTCGCGAACAACTCGGCCGAGAGTCCCTTTCGCCTCAGTCGCCGAGAAGGGCGAAAAAGAGAACGACGGCCGTCCTGTCCGGGACGGCCGTCGCCTGGGTGCGCATCGCGGATCGCCTGTCGCTCAGCCGGCCACCTGGGTGTGGCTGATCACCTGCTGGTCCCGCGGCGTGCACGTCGGGCGGACGACCCAGACGTCGTACCGGCCCGCGGACGGGCCCGGCAGCGCGACGATCACCGCCGGGGAGCCGTCGAAGCGGGCCTGGTCGACCAGGACCGGCCGGACCGACTTCGCCAGCGCCGCCAGACACTGCTGGAGCCCGGCGGACGACCCGCTCTGCATGGTCATGTTCCGCGTCCGCCCGGTGAGCGCCTTGGCGACCTGGCCGCCCAGGGACGCCGCGTGGTAGTCCGTCCCGGACGTCACGACCTCGTACCCGCCGGTGGCGGCGGCCGAGGGCGCCACGCCGGAACCGGCGGCGCTCGGCGCCGCCCCTCCGGACGGGTCGGTGACCGGGGACGAGACGCTGGCGCTGCCGTCGTGCGAGCCGCCGCCGCGCAGGAGGTTCGTTCCGACCGCCGCTCCGCCGCCGAGCACGACCACCGCGGCGGCCGCGGCGGACAGGACCCGCCAGTGCCGCTGCTTGCGCCGCTGCTCCAGGCTCACCACGGTGGCCGTGTGCAGCGATTCGGCGGCCAGCGCGGAGTCGATCCGCTCGGCCAGCTCGGCGGGCATGGACGGGAGAGGCGCCTCCGCGAGGATCCGGGAGACGTCCGCAAGGTCGGCGGATCGGTCCCGGCACTCGGCGCAGGTGTCGAGGTGCGCGTTGGCGGAGGCGGCCAGGTCGTCTTCGAGCATTCCCTCGGCGAGGTCCGCCAAGGTGTCGTAGTCGAGGTGCGGGGAAATCATCAGGGTGCGCCACCTCCTTCCACACCTCCGACGTTCCGCGCGTCCCGTCGGTTCCGATGCTGGCGCAACAGTGGCGCGAGCCTCGCGCGTCCGCGCGCGCACCGCGACTTGATCGTGCCTGGTGGGACCTCCAGGACGGCCGCCGCGTCGTCCACCGAATAACCCATCATGTCGACGAGGACGAGCGCCGCCCGCTGCTCGTACGGGAGGTGCGCGAGCGCCTGCTGGACGTCCAGGGAGACGCCGTGCGCGTCGGTGGGGTCGGGCATCTTGGGCGCGACGGCGTCGAAGGTCGCGTCGTCGCCCATGGGCGTGGCGGGGCGCACCGAGCGGCGGCGGATCCGGTCCAGGCAGGCGTTGACGACGATGCGGTGCAGCCAGGTCGTGACGGCGGCGTCGCCCCGGAAGCGGCCCGCGGCGCGGAACGCCGAGAGGCAGGCGTCCTGGAGCGCGTCGGCGGCCTCGTCGGGGTCGCCGAGGGTGCGCAGGGCCACGGCCCACATGCGGTCGCGGTGGCGGTGCACGAGCTCGGCGAAGGCGTGCGGGTCCCCCTGCGCGTGCCGTGCGAGCAGCTCCTTGTCGGGCACCTCGTCCACGCGCGGCGTGCTCACCGAAGCCATGACCGCGCGCCTTCGGTGGACACCCGGCGTCCGGGGGCGGCCGCGCCTGCTGAGGAAGACACCACAGATTCCTGGGGGGAGGGGACATTCTGCTCACAGAGACGATACCGAGAAGCCCCGCCCCACGTCACAACACGGAAACGCGCCGACCGGATCGCCGCCCCATCGTTACCGGTATCAGACGTTCCGTCTGATGCGGCATCCTCTGGAACGTCCGGTGCCGCGTCCGGGGCGCTAACCGGCCGTGCCCAGGATCGTGACCTCGCTCAGCTTGGCCTTGAACCCGTCGGAGACGGGCGTGGTGAACCAGACGCAGACGTACTGCCCGGTCGCGGACTTCTCGGCCTTGATGGAGAAGGCGCCGCTCTCGGAGGTCGCCTTGCCGACGACGTGCAGCGCGCCGATCTCCCTGCCGTCGCCGACGCGGAGCTGCATCGGAGCGCCGCTGACGCCCGCGGTGTTCACGCGGACGCTGTCGACCTTCACCTTGCGGCCCAGGTCGAAGACGACGCCGATGCCCTTGAGGAGGTTGCCGAAGTTCTCCCCGTGGTAGGTGGCGCTCTGCCAGAACCTGCTGTGGCTGCCGCCGCCGCTGGTCAGCAGGTCGAGGTTCTTCTCGAACTGGCTGTCGCGGCTGTCGCCGTCCTCGATCGGGAAGGCGTTCACGGGCTTCAGCGTGGTCGGGGCGGCCTGGGACGGCGAGGACGTCTGGCCGCCGTGCGCGACGCCGCCCTGCTTGCCGGTCTTGCCCGAGTCGTCACCGCCACCGCTGGACAGCGCCCACGCGCCGAGCCCGACGACCACCGTCAGTGCGGCGGCGGCGATGCCGAGCAGCCCGCGGTTCACCGGCTTGCGCGGTGCGCCGTGGTGGGCGGGCCGTCCGACCGGGGTGGTCGGCTGGACGGGCGGAGGCGAGGTGGACGGCGACGGCGACCGGCGCGGACGCGGCGGAACGGCCGTACGCGCCGGGGGAGGCGCCTGCGCCGGCTGGGCCTGCGCGGGCGGCGGCTGTCGGTAGGCGGCCGTGGCGTGCGTCGGCGCCGCGGGACGGGGCGTCGGCGCGCTGCCGAGCCCGGCGAACAGCGGCAGCGGCGTGCGCGGGACGCGGCGGAGCGCGGCGGCGAAGTCGGCCGGAGTGGTGATCGGCTGGGCGTCCGGGCCGCTCGCGGGGGCGGGCAGGCCGAGGCTGCGGCAGACGATGTCGTCCACGGCGGACGGTACCCCCGCCTGCACCAGGCGCGGGGCCAGCAGGGGCGCGGGCTCGTCGGGCGTGGTGACGTTCGCCTTGGAACCGGCGTCCGGCGTGGTGACGTTGAGGTCGGGCCCGCGCGCGGCGGACCCGCCGGGCCGGCCCGCCCCCTTCGAGGCGGCCGTGGGCGCGGCGGGCAGGGACGAGCGGGACGGCTCGCCCGGCCAGTGCGCGGTCAGCGCGGCGTAGAGCATGGACCCGAGGCCGCGGGTGTCCACGGCGGCGGGCGAGTCGGAGTAGTGGTCGGCCAGGACGGCGTCGGTCGCCACGCCCAGCACCTTGACCGTGCCGCCCGTCGTCCAGACGAGGTCGCGCGGGGACAGGCACAGGTGGGCGAGGCCGGCGGCGTGCGCCGCGGACAGCGCCTCGGCCGCCTCGTACAGCAGCGTCGTGGCGCGGCCGGGCTCCAGCGGCGCCTTGGCGAGCATCTGCTCCAGCGTCTCGCCGACGACCCACTCGCTGACCACGTAGGCGCGCTCGCCCGCGTCGTCGGCGTCGAACACCTGGGTGAGGCGCGGGTCGGTCAGCCGGGACGCGGCGCGCGCGGCGGTGACGACCTCGTGGACGCGCGGGAAGCCGGGTTCGAACGTCCGGACGGCGACGGCGCGCGCGAGGATCTCGTCGATGGCCTTCCACAGGGACGAGCCACCCGAGTCCTTGATGCGTTCTTCCAGCCGGTAACGGCCCGCCAGGCGGGCGCCGGGCTCGATGACGGACGTGCTCACGGCAGTGTCCAGCGCAGGTGGTCAGATCCCATGTTCGTGGCGTGGCAGCTTACGCCTCCGACCCTCCTCTTTGCAGTCCCCAGGGTGTCGCCCCGCAAGCCGTAGTCATCCACATGGTAGTGGCTCGCCCGCTCGCGGTCGCCTTAACCGCGCGGGTGCCGCGGACTTTGCGACACCGTCGTGCGGGCCGCGGCACAGACCGCGCGAAACGGGCGAACGGCCGCGACGCCCGGATGCTACCCGCGTCCGGGGGCGTCCTCACCCGCGACCCGGAATCCGGGAGCCGACCATGGAGAGCATCGACTGCACCTCGCCGACGCGCAGCATCCGGGCGAACAGCAGGTAGAGGACCCCGCCGCCCGCGCTGGCGACCACGAGGGCGAGCATTCCGGGCAGCAGGCCGCGGCCGAGTGCGGCCTCGATCACCGCGTGCACGGCGTAGGCGAAGCCGATCAGCGGCCAGAGCGCGACGAGCAGCTTCAGATGGGTGCCGATCACGCGCGGGCCGTCCAGGCCGCCGAGCTTGCGGCGCAGCACGACCCAGCAGACGACCGTGCCGACGACGTTGGCGAGCGCGAACCCCGACGCGATCCCGATGATGATCCACTTGACCGGCAGCAGGTAGTAGGCGCCGACCGCGCACAGGATGTTCGTGCCGACCGTCCCGAAGGCGATGAACGCGGGGGTGCGCGTGTCGTTGTGCGCGTAGAACACCCGCAGCATGAGCTGGTAGGACGAGAACGGGACGAGCGCGATCGCGAACGCCTGCATGACGCGGCCGATGACCTCGGCGTCCGGCACCGAGGTGGAGCCGTGCGCGAACAGCACCACCGAGATCTCCGGGCCGAGCACGGCCATCAGCGCCGCCGCCGGCAGGATGATCACCGAGGACAGCCGCAGCCCGGCCGAGAAGTCGTCCCGGACCAGCTCGGACGCGCCCTCGGTGGCGTGCCGGGACATCCGCGGCAGCAGCGCGGTGATCACCGACACCGCGACGATCGCGTACGGCAACTGGAAGATCATGTAGGCGGTGGAGTACGAGCCGTACCCGTACACGTCGCCCGCGCCCGCGTTGTGCGCCTTGGTTCCGGCGCTGTTGCACAGGGCCGTGACCACGGTGAACGCGACCTGCGTGAGCATGACGTACAGCAGCGTCCAGCCGGCGAGCCGGCCGACGCCGCTGATCTCGCCCTTCTGGAAGTTCAGCTTCGGCCGCCACCGGAACCCGACCCGGCGCAGCGACGGCCACAGCGCGACCGTCTGGAGCACGATGCCGCCGGTGGTGCCCGCCGCGAGCAGGTAGAACTCGGTGTCGGTGATCGAGGACGCGTTGACCC
Source organism: Actinomadura gamaensis (assembly GCF_042652125.1). NCBI lineage: Bacteria > Bacillati > Actinomycetota > Actinomycetes > Streptosporangiales > Thermomonosporaceae > Actinomadura > Actinomadura gamaensis. The sequence goes on from NZ_JBHSIT010000004.1 coordinate 363,034, forward strand.
GCGCGCCGTCGGACACCCACAGGAACGCCCCGCCGACGGCGATCATGACGATGTTGTTGAGCACCGGCGCCCACATCGGCGCGCCGAACGACCCGCGCGTGTTCAGGATCGCGCCCGCGAACGCGCCGACGCCGTAGAAGAAGATCTGCGGCAGGAAGAACAGCGCGAACAGGATCGCGATCTTCCGCTCGTCCCCGTGGTAGGACGGCGCCGACAGGGTGATCAGCACCGGCGCGACGAGCATCGCCACCGCCGACAGCCCCAGCAGGCCCAGCACCGACAGCGTGAAGACGCGCTGCTCGTACTGCTCGCCGTAGGCCTTGTCGCGCTCCTTGGCGCGGACGAGCAGCGGCACGATGACGCTGGTCAGGATGCCGCCGAGCAGCAGGTCGTAGATCTGGTTCGGGAAGGTGTTGGCGGTGTTGTAGATGCCGAGCAGGGTCCCGTTGGACAGCGCGGCGACGATCGCCGCCGTCCGCAGGAAGCCGGTCACGCGGGACGCGATCGTGCCGAGCGCCATCATCGCGCCCGACTTCAGCAGGCTCGAACCGCCGCCCTTTCCGGCTCCGCCGCCTCCGCCGGCTCCGTCACCGGCCGTTTCGGCGGCGGCCGCGGTGGGCGCCGTGGGCACGCTCGGAGCCTCGGTGCCGGGCGGGAGCGGCAGGTCGAGCGCCGTCTCAGCGGCGGCGTTCATCCCCATCTGATGGCGGCCCATCGCCGGCGTCCCCGGACCCACCGCCGGACTCGGGCTCTGGCCCGGATGCTGATTCGGACCCGGACCCGGACCCGTTCCCGGGGGCCGACCCGTTCCCGGACCCATGCCGGCTCCGTGCGCCGAACCAGCCCCCGGCCTCGGTCCATTCGTCGGCCCCTGCGGACCGGCCGGACCGGCCGGACCCGGACGGCCCGGAACCGGCATCTGGACCGTCGGCTGCCGTCCCGGCGCGGCTGGAGGGTTCTGCCCGGCCGGAGGACCAGGAGTCCCGTACGGTGGCGCGGGAGTCGTTCCCTGGTAGTGGTGTCGGCCCGGTGCCGTTTCCGGACGCGTGGCCTCCTGCGGCCCGCCCGGACGACCCTGCCCCGGCCCCTGTCCCTGCGCCGTGTTCGGAGCGGGCGGCGTCCGAGGCTGGTCCCATCGGGTACCCGGAGCCGGGGGACCCTGCCGGTACCCCGGCGGAGGCGTCTGCCCCTGCGGAGGCCCCGGAGGCCCCGGAGGGACCTGGCCCGGCCTGGACCCCTGAGGCCGTCCCGGAGCCCCGCCCTGCGGATGCTGGGGGTGCTGCGGACGGCCCTGACGCGGATCCCGCGGAGGCGTCGGCGCTCCCGGCCCCTGAGCCTGGCCCGGCGTGGGGGGCTGCCCCTGCCGCGGCTCCTGGCGGGCCCCCTGCTCCTGGTCCGGGTTCGGGTAGCCCGGAGTCTCCCGCGACCAGGGGTTCCGCTCCGGGGTAGTAGGTCCCCGGCGCTCCGGTCGCTGGTTCCGTTCCGGTCCGTCCGTCACCGGCTGCCTCCGCTTTCCGGCGGCGCCTCGCTCGCATGGCCCGCACTCCGACGCCCACGAAGAGTACGGCAAGTGCGCCACCCGTGATGAGCAGCGACGTCCGTCCATACCCGGTGGTCCGGACGGTGATGACGTGCGGATCGCCGTAGTCGTCGCCGTCGGCGGAGGCGAGCTGCACCAGCAGCCGGAACCGTCCGTTGCCGTTGGCGGTGACCGGAAGGTTCCGGGTGACCTTGTCGCCCGGTCGGAGGTCGATCGGGGAGCGCCCCTCCAGCTTGCCGATCTGGAGCTTGGCGCTGTTCTCCGACGATACGTTCACCGTCACCCGGACGGTCTGGTCGGGGAGGTCGTTGGCGACCGTGATGTGCACCATGCCGGAGTTACCCGCCAGCGCGGTCTGCACGCTGACCACCCGGACCCGGCCGGTGTCCTTGCCGAGTTCGGCGCTGACGCGGCGGCGCGCCGCGTACGCCGTCGAGGGCCTGCCGCGCCACGACACCGACTCCAGCCGCAGGACGGCCCGCTCGTACACCGGGCTGGGCGAGTTCACCACGATCGAGGCGAAGGAGTTGGCCTCCTGCTGGATGCGGTGGACCTGGTCCAGGTAGCCGGGGCCGAGCTCGTAGCCCTGGAACTCGTCCGGATAGGGCTGCTGCGGACGCTGCTGCGCCGGGGTGCGCGCGATCTGGTCGAGCGTGCTCGCCTTCAGCCACGGCACGGACGCGGTGTCGTTCAGCAGGCCCTGGGCCAGGTCGGCGGGCGGGTTCCAGTGCCGTCCGGGGGCGACGACGAGGGTCCGGTTCGGGGTCTGCGGCTGCTCGGCCGTGATCATCGCCGTCTCGGCCAGGAACCGCTGCTCGGCCAGCACCTTCCGGCCGGGCGAGCGGGTGTCCTGGTCGAGCACGTCGGCGATCTTGTCGTCGTAGGTGAGGACGGTGTGCTGCCGGTTGTCGATCTCCGCGGTCGTCACCGCGTTCGGCGTGTAGCCGTTCTGCCCGCCGCCGAAGGCGTTCGCGCTGCTCATCAGGATCGGCCCGGTGCCGACCCGGCCGTACTTGACGAGCTGCTTGAGCGTGCTCGGGCCGGCGACGCCGAGCGGCGGCCAGGCCATCGGGGTGCTCGGCTGCGCGCCCAGGACGTCCGTGGCGACCTGCGAGTTCCTGTAGGCCAGCGCGATCTGGTTGTTCTGGTCGTTGCGGACGAGCGCGATCACGTCCGGGTCGGCGTAGGGCAGCGCGAAGTACGGATCGCCCTTCATGCCCTGCTTGAGGGACTTCAGCCAGGCGTCGGCGGCGGCGCTCTTCGGCTTGCGGACCGCCTTGTCGTCGCGGAGGCCCTGCACCTGGTAGGCGCCGCTCGCCATCTGGCGCGCGTCGTCCAGCAGCGCGGGGTCGATCGCCCAGGTCACCGGGGTCTTGGTCGCCGCGGCGGCGGAGACCAGGCCGTCCAGCCTGCCGTCCTTGCCCAGCTGGGTGTTGAGATCGTCGTCGGTGAAGACGTCCCCGGCGGTGCGGTGCTGGCGGTCGATCAGCGGCCAGACCCAGCCGACCTTGATCGGCTTCACGTCGCCCGGCTTCGGGCTGAACGTCACGAACGTGATGACCCCGGCGACGACCTCCTGCGCGGAGTTCACGACCTCGACGCCGACCGGGTAGACGCCGAAGCGCCGCATGCCGATGTCGGCGGTGTTCGCGCCGAGCGCGAAGGACTGCGTGCCGTTCGGCGCGGCGGCCTTCGTGAGCTGGACGAACTTCTTCCCGACCCCGGCGAGCAGCTGGGACGGCTGCCCGGCCGCGTACCGCTCCAGTTGCGCCCGCGACGTGAGTGGCGTGCCGTTGTACCGCATCCGGACGGTCAGCCCGGTCTGCTCGTGCCCGCTGCGGTTCGTGACGGTGCCGGTGATCCGCACCTTGGCGAGCTTGCCGGACGCCTCGGCGGCCTTGGGGCTGACGCTCGACAGCGCGAGCGTCACCTTGCCCTGCTGCGCCTTGTCCGGCGTAGCGGCGCCCTCAGGACTGCCGGGGAGACCGGGACTCCCGGGGAGGTTAGGGCTGCCGGGGAGATCGGGGCTGAGCGGCTCGGTGGCCAGGGTGCCCGCAGCCGTCCGGGCGCCCGTCGCGGCCGCCCCTCCGGCCTCGGGCGAGGGCAGGGCGAACGCTCCCGGCGCGATGCTCGTGAGAAGGCAGGGGACCAGCGCGGCCAGGGCCGCCACCCGACTCACCGCTCTCACGCCGCGCCCGCCCGCGTACCGCACAGGGGCGGCCGGGCGCTCAGTCTCCGCACCACGCGCTCGATGTTAGTCGTGCCCACGCTCCCGTCCGACCGTCCGAAGGGCACGCCGGCGAGATCCGCCGTCCCTGGACGTTCGCTGAACGGACGTCCGGGGACGGCGGCCCGCGAGCGCGCGGCGCCGGCCGGTCAGCCAGCGTGGCGCGAGCCGCTCAGCCAGCCCGGCGCGAGCCGCTCACCCAGCCCGGCGCGAGCCGCTCACCCAGCCCGGCGCGAGCCGGTCAGCGGACCCTGGGCGACGGATGGGACGTGCCGTGCGGCACGTCCCGCAGCGACGCCGCACCCGCCGTCCGGGCGGACCGCGGACGGCCCGACGGACGGCCCCGCAGCGCCGGCGAGTCGACGAACATCGCGGGCGGTGCCTTGGGCGCGGCGGGCGTCTCCAGCCCGCACGGCTTGGCCCCGGTCAGCGAGGCGAGGTCGGCCACCCGGATGCCGAGGGCCGTGGACGGCTCGCCGGTCGGGGTGTAGACGACGTCGTCCGGGGCCAGCACCTCGGTGATCCGCTCGTCGATCAGCAGCGGCATCGCGGAGGGGAGCAGCAGCGGCGCGACGAGCCCCGCCGCGTACTCGGTCACCGCGTTGACCATGTCGGCGCGCGCGGGCCTGACCCGCCTCGCGCCCACCCCCCTCCGGACGGTCTCCAGCGGCGGTTGACCGCCCGCGCACACCACGGCCCCGGCCAGGAAGCGGTCGCCACGGTAGACGCCTTCGCACGTGTAGACGCGGGTCACCAGGCACCGCACCGCCGGCAGACCGAGCGCGTCGGGCAGCTCGTCGGCGGTCGCGATGCCGAAGGGCAGCCGCACGATCTCGTGCCGCGTCTCCCCGCCGAGCAACGCGCGGTGGATGGTGAGGGCGTCCTTCATGTCCGGCTCCGTCCCGCGGGGCCCACACCCCGCATCCGGTGGTGTTCCGTATCCCCGTGAGCCACTCTGTGAGGGGCTTCCCCACATACCCGGCCATGCGGTCTTGATGCGTGACGTCTCGCCCCGGACGTCCGGTTTCCCGCTCCGACGTGGCCCTTCCGGCGTCGCCCGCAAGGTCCGGCGAGCCGCGCGGGATCCACTCCGCACGGCGTCGCCCGGCCCGGCCGGGTCCGCCCGCACCGGATGCGCCACGATCGGCGCGGCACCCGCGGTGGACCGCGCGCCCGGGGTTCCCCGCTACCGTTGTCGTACGGAGGTTCGCCGCCGGCCGCGCGGGCGCTCGCGGGGTGATCAGAACGTAACCCGGCTATCGCGCCGTGTACAGGGGCGTGGAGGGGTTCGCGGCGGTGAATAGTGCTTTGTCAGCAGTCGACCAAGGAAATACGCTCGATGGCCGTGCCTGAACCCGACGCGAACCGCAACGCTCCCGACGCCGGCCGGGCCGCGATCACCGAGCTGCTGTCCCGGGTCGCCCCCGTCGCCGAGGACCTGGCCGGACGGTTCGCCGCCGCCGGGCACGAGCTGGCGCTCGTGGGCGGCCCGGTGCGCGACGCCCTGCTGCGCCGTCCGACCAAGGACGTCGACCTCACCACCGACGCGCCGCCGAACCGCGTCCTGGAGCTGATCGACGGCTGGGCCGACGCGGTGTGGACGATCGGCATCGAGTTCGGCACGGTCGGGCTGCGCAAGGACGGCCACGAGCTGGAGATCACCACCTACCGCTCGGAGACCTACGACCCGAAGTCCCGCAAGCCCGAGGTGTCCTACGGGACGTCCCTCGTGGAGGACCTGCGGCGCCGCGACTTCGCGGTGAACGCGATGGCGGTGAAGCTGCCCGCCTACGAGTTCGTCGACCCGTTCGGCGGCCTCGTCGACCTCGGCGCGGGGCTGCTCCGCACGCCCGGCCTGCCCGAGGACTCCTTCGGCGACGACCCGCTGCGGATGCTGCGCGCGGCCCGGTTCGCGTCCCAGCTCGGCTTCTCGGTCGCGCCGGACGTGGTCGCCGCGATGTCCGCGATGGCGGACCGGATCGAGATCGTCTCGGCCGAGCGCGTCCGGGACGAGCTGTCCAAGCTGCTGTGCGGCGCGCACCCGCGCGAGGGCCTGGCGCTGCTGGTCGACACCGGCCTCGCCGCGCACGTCCTGCCGGAGCTGCCGAAGCTGCGCCTGGAGATCGACGAGCACCACCGGCACAAGGACGTCTACGAGCACTCCCTGATCGTCCTGGAGCAGGCGATCGCGCAGGAGGAGGACGGCCCCGACCTGGTCCTCCGCCTGGCCGCGCTGCTGCACGACATCGGCAAGCCGAAGACCCGCCGGTTCGAGTCGGGCGGGCGCGTCTCGTTCCACCACCACGAGGTGGTCGGCGCGAAGATGGCGCGCAAGCGGCTGACCGAGCTGCGCTACCCCAAGGACGTCATCGGCGACGTGTCCCGGCTGGTGGAACTCCACCTGCGCTTCCACGGCTACGGGACGGGCGAGTGGACCGACTCGGCCGTCCGCCGGTACGTCCGCGACGCGGGTCCGCTGCTGTCGCGGCTGCACAAGCTGACCCGCGCCGACTGCACCACCCGCAACCGCCGCAAGGCCGACCGGCTCCGCCGCACCTACGACGAGCTGGAGGAGCGCATCTGCCGGCTCGCCGAGGAGGAGGAGCTCGCCTCGATCCGTCCCGAACTGGACGGCAACGAGATCCAGCGGATCCTCGGCATCCGGCCGGGGCCGCTGGTGGGCAAGGCGTACAAGCACCTGCTCGACCTGCGCCTCGACCAGGGCCCGGTCGGGAAGGACGCGGCGACCGAGCACCTGCTCGCGTGGGCGGCGGAGCAGGGCATCGGCCCGGCGGAGGGCGAGCGATGATCGACCTGAACCTCGGGCGGATGAGCCCGCAGGCGGCCGACGACCTGGTCGCCTTCGACCGCGAGCACGTCTGGCACCCGTACGCGCCGATGCCCGCGACCGTCCCGGCGCTTCCGGTCGTGTCGGCGTCCGGCACGCGGCTGACCCTCGCCGACGGCACCGAGCTGATCGACGGCATGTCGTCGTGGTGGGCGGCGATCCACGGCTACGACCACCCGAAGCTGAACGCCGCGGTCACCGCGCAGCTCGGGAAGATGGCGCACGTCATGTTCGGCGGGCTGACGCACCCGCCCGCCGTCCGGCTGGCCCGCAAGCTGGTCGACCTGACGCCCGAGCCGCTGACCAAGGTCTTCTTCGCCGACTCCGGCTCGGTCGCGGTCGAGGTCGCGATCAAGATGGCGCTCCAGTTCTGGCGGTCGCAGGGACGGCCCGAACGGCACCGGCTGCTGACCGTCCGGGGCGGCTACCACGGCGACACCTTCGGCGACATGGCCGTGTGCGACCCGGTCAACGGCATGCACCACATCTTCAGCGACGTCCTCGCCCGGCACCTGTTCGCGGACGTCCCGCCGCTCGGCTACGACGCCGATCCGGATCCCGAGTACCTGGAGCGCCTGCGCCGCCTCGCCCGCGAGCACGCCGCCGAGATCGCCGGCGTGCTCGCCGAGCCGATCGTGCAGGGCGCCGGCGGGATGCGGTTCTACGCGCCCGAGTACCTCCAGGCGCTCCGCGAGATCGCCGACGAGCTGGGCGTGCCGCTGATCCTGGACGAGATCGCCACCGGCTTCGGCCGCACCGGCGAGCTGTGGGGCTGCGACCACGCCGAGGTCGTCCCGGACATCATGTGCGTCGGCAAGGCCCTGACCGGCGGTTACCTGACCATGGCCGCGACGCTGTGCACCGACGAGGTGGCCCGGACGATCACCGAGGGCGAGGCCGGGGTGCTGATGCACGGCCCGACCTACATGGCGAACCCGCTCGCCGCGTCCGTCGCGTCCGCGTCGATCGACCTGCTGCTGTCGCGCGACTGGCGGAGCGAGATCGACACGATCGAGGCCGTCCTCACGGCCGGGCTCGAACCGGCGCGCGACCTGCCGGACGTCGCCGACGTCCGCGTCCTCGGCGGCATCGCGGTGATCGAGATGCGCGAGCCGGTGGACATGCAGGCCGTCCAGGACACGGTCCTCGCGCACGGGGTGTGGCTGCGGCCGTTCGGGAAGCTGATCTACGCCATGCCCCCCTACGTCTCCACCGAGGACGACCTGGAGCACATCGCCGACGCCATGTACGCCGCAGCCGCCGTCGGCGTCGGCGGGACGCATGACGAGGACGCCGACCGCTAGCAGCCGGGGGTGAACCGGCGAGGTCAGGGGGCCGTTCCCAGCGGCGACGCAGCGCGGGCGGGGCCGGGCGTGACTACAGTGATCGGATGAGGGCGGGTGAGCTGCGGGGGATTCTGGGCGAGCGGAACTTCCGCCGCCTCTACGCCACGCGCCTGGTCTCGCAGCTCACCGACGGCGTCTTCCAGGTCGCGCTCGCCGGATACGTGTTCTTCTCCCCGGAGAAGCAGGCGTCGGCGGCGAAGGCGGCGGCCGCGTTCGCGGTGACGCTGCTGCCGTACTCGGCGCTCGGCCCGTTCGCCGGGGTCTTCCTCGACCGGTGGCGGCGCAGGCAGATCCTCGGGTGGGCGCCGGTGCTGCGCGCGGCCGTCGTGCTGCTCGTCGCGGCCATGGTCGCCGTGGACGAGGACGGCCTGCCCTTCTTCATCGGCGGCCTCGTCGTGCTCGGCGTCAACCGCTTCTTCCTGTCCGCGCTGTCGGCGGCCCTGCCGCACGTGGTGCGGAGGGAGCGGCTCGTCACCGCGAACGCGTTCGCGGTGACGTCCGGGACGATCATCGCGTTCGTCGGCGGCGGCCTCGGCTACCTGCTGCGCGGGGTGTTCGGCGCGGGGACGCGCGGCACCGCGTCCATCCTCGTCGTCGCCGCGGTGCTGTTCCTGGCCGCCGGGGCGATCGCCGCGCTGCTGCCCCGCGACCTGCTCGGTCCGTACGCGGACGAGACGTCCGGCGGCGGGACGGCCCGGGAGGTCCTGCACGGCCTGGCGGACGGCGCGCGGCACATCGCGCGGCTGCGTCCGGCCGCGCTCGCGCTCGGCGCGATCTCGTTCCACCGGTTCCTGTACGGCGTCGTGCTGATGCAGACGCTGCTGCTCTGCCGGGGCCACTTCACCGGCGACGCCGAGGACGGCCTGCGCGTCGCGGCGGTGATGCTCGGCGTGTCCGGCGCGGGCTACTTCGCCGCGGCGGTCATCACCCCGGCGGTCGTGCGGCGGATCAGCAAGCCCGCGTGGATCTCCCTGCTGCTGGCGGGCGGCGGAGCGTCCCTGCTGGTCCTGGGGCTGCCGTTCGCCGAGGTTCCGTGGGCGGCGGCGTCGTTCGCGCTGGGCGTCTCGTCGCAGGGCGTGAAGCTGTGCGTGGACACGATCCTCCAGGAGACCGTCGAGGACGCTTACCGGGGACGCGTCTTCGCCGTCTACGACATGCTCTTCAACGCCACGTTCGCCGCGGCGGCGGCGCTCGCCGCGAGCTGGCTGCCGACGAGCGGCGTCTCGTCCCGGACGGTCGTCGCGGTCGCGGTCGTGTACGCGGTGGGCGCGCTGCTGTACCGCGCCGCGTCCAACCGCGTGCGGGTGCTCACAGACGCTCCTCGAAACGCCGCTTGAGGTGCGTGTAGTCGTCCTCGGGGAACAGGCCGGGCAGCGCGTCGAGCGTTCGCTCCAGCCTGGCTCGCACCAGGTCGAACTCCTCGGTCGCCAGCGGCGCGCGGGTGAACAGGAACTGCCAGCCGAACGCTCCGCGGGTCAGCAGCAGCGTGTCCAGATACTCACGGTATCCGATGTCGAGCCTCCAGTCGGCGTACCGGATCGTGGACCACCACAGCTCCGGCTCGCCGCCGCCCGGACGCAGCCGGATCCCGGCGAAGTTGCCCGTCCCGGTGACGGGATGCTCGTCGATGATGCGCAGCTCCGCGGATGGGAAGCGCTTCCCGCCCTCCCAGGGGTCGATCCACGAGTCGTACGCCTGCGGCTTCGCGTGGGCGAGGGACGTCAGGAAGAACTCGCCGCCCACGCCGGGCTCGGTGGTCGTCCATTGGCGGCCCAGGCCGCGAAAGCGGACGAAGCAGTCAGCCAAGCCGGCGGGCGCGGTGATTTCGCCGCTCGCGTCCGCGGAACCGGCGCCGTGCGCGGTGTCGGAGGTGCTGTCGGGCGCGGTGCTGGAGGTGGTGTCGGAGGTGCTGTCGGGCGCGGTGCTGGAGGTGGTGTCGGGCGCGGTGCTGGAGGTGGTGTCGGGCGCGGTGTCGGGCGTGGTCAGTGCCGTCCAGGCCGCGTCGGGGTCGGCGAACCGGGCGTCGAGGTCGCCGTCGTTCCGGTACCGGACGCTGATCTCCGGGTGCGCGTCGAGCTCGGCGCACACCGTGCGCCAGCGGGCCTCGTACGCGTTCGGCTCCGTCGCCATGGCCGCCGCCTCCGCTTCTGGTCGATCATCGAAGCGGAGGACGATACCCGACCGCGGTCACCGAAACGCCCGTATTAATAAGGGTTTCTGCGGTTTCGGCCCCCTTCCCGTGCGCCTCATCCGCCAGGTGCTTCCGTGCGCGGAGGGAGAGAGCGGACTACGTCCGTGCCCCGGCGTCCTGAACACGCTGCACGCCCAGCTCTCCGCGCTCGACCAGCGTGCGAGCGAGATCGCGCGCACGAGAAGTCCTCGAACGCACGATCGCCGCCGCCGCGCGCAGCCGGCCGTCCTGATGGCCTGAGCCGCCGAGCCGGGTTGGTCGTGTCCTGGAGGAACGCGGGATCACCGGGCGAGGTAGATGCGGGTGTAGTCGTCACCGGCTGCGGTCGGGAGGAACAAGGCGTTTCGGACGCGCGAGGACGTGAAGATCGTGTACTTGCGGTCGAGGAGCGGCAGGATCGCCGCGTCCTGAGTGACCACCTGGTCGGCGCGGCGCCAGAGATCGGCGGACCTCGACTCGTCCGGGGCCGTGAGCGCCTGGTCGATCAGCGCGTCCACCCGGGGATTGCGGTAGCCGCCGTAGTTGGTGGATCCGGGCCCGAGGGAACGCCCCGACAGCAGCGGCAGGAGCACCGAGCGGCCGTTCGAGCCGTACCAGTCGGGCGTCCAGCCGGGGGCGGCGATGTCCCATTCGCCCGCCGCGCCGCGTCCGGGGTCGGCGAGCGTGCGCCCGTAGAAGTCGCCGCCGGTGTCCGGGGTGAGGACGGTCCGGACGCCGCAGGCCGCGAAGTTCCGTTCCAGGGACTCGGCGATCAGCTTGTGCACGCTGTTCACGCGGTACGGGAACCGGAGTGTCAGACCCCCTGGATAGCCTGCCGAGGCGAGCAGGCGGCGGCAGGTGGCGGGGTCGCCGGAGTCGCCCGGCGTCGGGAACGGGTCGGCGGGCGCGTACCCGGTCGTGCCCGGCGGGATGACCGTGTGCAGCGGATCGGCCACGGCCGGCCCGCCGACGACCTTGACGAGGGCGGAGCGGTCCACCGCGCGGGCGAGCGCGCGGCGGACGTCCCGGTCGGCCAGCGCGTGCCCGTTGTTCGGGCTGCGCAGGTTGAACACCAGGTACGGGCTGGTGGACGGCGCCTCCCGCACGGCGAAGCGGGGGTCGTGGCCGGAGCGCAGGCGCGCCAGCGCCGGGGTCGGCACGGGCTGGTCCCAGGCCAGGTCGGCCGCGCCCGTCTCCAGTTGCTGCTGGACGGCCTCGGGGGAGTCCTGCCCGAGCGTAATCTGGATGCGGTCGACGTGCCGCTCGCGCAGCGGGTCGGTCCCGGCGCGCCATGCCGGGTTCCGGGTGAGCAGGTAGGACGTGCCCGGACGGTACTCGGCGATCCGGTACGGGCCGTCCGAGACCGTGTGCTGCCTGAAGGCCGGGCCGTCCGGCACGTAGGAGTCGTACTCGCGCGGCGCGGCCGCCGTGTACCCGAGGGTCAGGAGGTTGAGGAAGTCGGAGGCGCGCCTGGTGAGGCGGAACACCAGGGTCCGGTCGTCCGCGGCGCGGACGCCCTCGATGTCGTGCGCGTTCTGGTAGGCGGCGAGCGCGGCGGCGGTCCGCGCGTCCGCGCCGGCCGAGCCCGACGTGGCCGCGCCGATGCCGCGCGCCCCGACCCGGGCGTATCCGCGGCAGTAGGCGTCCATGCCGCGCAGCGTCGAGGTGAAGTAGCTCCTCCCGGGGGACGGCGTCGCCGGATTGCACAGGCGCTTGAACCCGCGCACGAAGTCGGGCGCGGTCACCGGTCGCGGCGGCCTCGTGTCCCACATCGCGTCGCCGCGCAGGCGGACGGTGTAGGTCAGCCCGTCCGCGCTGATGCCGCCGTTCGCCCGCGTGGGGAGCCGCTCCGCCACGTCCGGATGCACCGGCACCGTCTCGGCGAACGTGTTGGACGCGACCGTCCCGAACAGGGTGCGCGCGAACGTCCGGTCGAGCCCGCGCGCCCCCACGCTCTCGGCCGACGCCGTGTCCAGATGCTCCACGTCGGACGACCCGACCACCCGCAGCGTCCCGCCGTCCCGAGGCACCCCCGCATGCGTCGGTCCGTCGCTCCCCGCCCACCCCGAACATCCCGCCGAAAGCGCCGCCACCCCAGTGACCAGCGCAACAACCCGCCGCCGCCGGCCCCCGACGTCAATACGCCGCTCCGCGCCGTCGCGTCGTGCTACGCCCGCGCGTCGTTTGGAGCCCGCGCGCTGCTCTGCCCGGTCGTGCCGTGCTGCGCCCGGCCCTTGTTCTGTACCGTCGCGGCGTCCTGGGCTTTTGCGCCAGGCCGCATGATCGCGCCGGCCGCCACGCTCGCGTGACTCCTTGGGCTGGTAGGTGTCCCTTCGGCCGTGCCGGGGCGGGCCTTCATGGCGGAGCGGGCGGTCGCGCTGGTCCGCTCGGCGGGGAGTGCGAGGGGCTGAGGTGCGGGAGCGGGTGGGGTGGGGCGCGGGGTGCCACGCCGGTGGTGCCATGGGGAGCCTCCTGGAAGGTCACGCGGGGTGCCAGGGTAGAGCCAGAGCGTGACAACAGGGGCTGTATCCCGATTTTCCCTATGAAACACGTGACCCCTGGCAGGACATGCCTGCCAGGGTCACCTGGACGATCGCGTTCCTCGTGGCGGCCTCAGCGGCGCGCGGTCACGGGGACGGAGGTCAGCGGTCGAGCTCGCCGTTGATGAAGGCCTCGACGGCGTCGTGCGCGTCGTCGTCGGAGTACTGCTCCGGCGGGGACTTCATGAAGTAGGAGCTGGCCGACAGGATCGGGCCGCCGATGCCGCGGTCCTTGGCGATCTTGGCGGCGCGGACCGCGTCGATGATGACGCCGGCGGAGTTGGGGGAGTCCCAGACCTCCAGCTTGTACTCCAGGTTCAGCGGGGTGTCGCCGAAGGACTTGCCCTCCAGGCGGACGTAGGCCCACTTGCGGTCGTCCAGCCACGGCACGTGGTCGGACGGGCCGATGTGCACGTCGGCCTTCGCCATCTCGTGCGGGATCTGCGAGGTGACCGACTGCGTCTTGGAGATCTTCTTGGACTGGAGGCGCTTGCGCTCCAGCATGTTCATGAAGTCCATGTTGCCGCCGAAGTTGAGCTGGTAGGTGCGCAGCAGCTCGACCCCGCGGTCCTCGAAGAGCTTGGCCATGACGCGGTGCGTGATGGTCGCGCCGACCTGGGACTTGATGTCGTCACCGACGATCGGCACGCCCGCCTCGGTGAACTTCGCGGCCCACTCGGGGTCGGAGGCGATGAACACCGGCAGCGCGTTCACGAACGCGACCTTGGCGTCGATGGCGCACTGCGCGTAGAAGCGGTCCGCCTCCTCCGAGCCCACCGGCAGGTAGGACACCAGGACGTCGACGTTCGCGTCCTTGAGGGCCTGGACGACGTCCACCGGCTCGGCGTCGGACTCCTCGATGATGTCGCGGTAGTACTCGCCGAGACCGTCGAAGGTGTGGCCGCGCTGCACCGTCACGCCGGACGGCGGGACGTCGGCGAACTTGATGGTGTTGTTCTCGCTCGCGAAGATCGCCTCGGAGAGGTCCATGCCGACCTTCTTGGCGTCCACGTCGAAGGCGGCGACGAACTCGACGTCGCCGACGTGGTACTCGCCGAACTGGACGTGCATGAGGCCGGGGACACGCGTCTCGGGGGCCGCGTCCTTGTAGAACTCGACACCCTGGACGAGCGAAGAGGCGCAGTTGCCCACACCCACGATGGCTACGCGCACCGAACCCATCCGGTTGCTCCTTCTCTTTAGCGGTTTGCGATCCTCGCCCGCCCCGAAGGGCGAACGCCACCTCTGCGGGACTTGAGGTGGTGCTCACCCGTCCCTCAAGGCCGCGCCGCGGTCAGCGGCCGGTCTCCCGAGGCATGTTCTGAATCGTTTGCTGGATACGTTCTCTGGTTCTTGCCTGTTCCTGCTCCGCCCGCTCGCGCCCGATCAGCTCGTTGAGCCACCGGACCTCGCGCTCGACGGATTCAAGTCCATGGTTCTGGAGCTCGAGGGTGTACGAGTCGACCCGCTCGCGGGTCCGCGCCAGTGCGGCGCGCACGCTCTCCAGCCGCTCCTCCAGCCGGCTGCGCCGGCCTTCCAGGATGCGCAGCCGCACGTCGGCGCGGGTGTGCGAGAAGAAGGCGAAGTGCACGCCGAACCCCTCGTCCTCCCACGCCGCCGGGCCGGCCTCGGTGAGCAGCTGCTGGAGCCGCTCCTTGCCGTCGGCGGTGAGCTTGTACACGATCTTCGAGCGCCGGCTCTGCAGCGCGAGCGGCACGTTCGGCTCCTGCGGCCGGTCCTCGACGATGAGCCCCTTGGCGAGGAGCTGCTTGAGGCACGGGTACAGCGAGCCGTACGAGAACGCGCGGAACATGCCGAGCAGGATGTTGAGCTGCTTGCGCAGCTCGTACCCGTGCATCGGGGACTCGTGGAGCAGCCCGAGCACGGCGAGCTCCAGCACGCCCGCGCCCTTCTTGCCCGCCATAGTCCCGTCCCGTCGCGTCGCCCGCGGAGCCGATGTCTCCATGTGATGTATCGAGTGAATGTATCGACTCGATACATCTGAAAGATACGTACCACCGCGCGTCCTGGCAAGTCCGCACGATGTGATCACTGCCGCACGGACCGGACGCGGGGCCCGCGAGGTGTCCCGCGCCCCTGCTCCGACGCACGTCACGGCCGGTCGGGACGGACACGTCGGGCGCGATCTTCCGATCGCGGGCGGGCCGGGCTTACCCTGCTGGAATGCGGGCCGGACACGGTGCTCGGAACCGCCGCTCATGAGGCCGCGGCTGATCGTCGACTACGGCCTGGCCAAGCGGGCGGCGCTGGCCGAGCTGCGTTCCGGGCAGCTGACCCGCGCGGACGCCTGCGACGCCCAGCCCTACCTGCTGCGCGCGGCCCGCTACCACGGGGAGACGACCGACACGCCCTGCCCGGTCTGCCACGCCGTCCCGCTCACCCTCGTCCGCTACGTCTACGGGGACGAGCTGGGCCGGCTCGACGGGCGCGTCACCGGGCCGGCCGAGCTCGCCGAGATGGCGCGGGAGTACGGGGAGTTCCGGGTCTACGTGGTCGAGGTGTGCCAGAGTTGCTCCTGGAACCACCTTTCGCGTTCCTATGTCCTGGGCCACGGGGATTCGTCGCCTGACGGATGAGCCGGGCCGCCCGCCGCGAAATCCCCGGTGGACCTGCCCGTTCACCGGTTCGAGGCCGCGTCCGGTGCCGCCGCGGGGGCCGCTCCGGGAGCGTCGCGCCCAGTGCCAAGGTCTCGTCCGCACCCGGCACACCCCTCTCCCGTTCACCGGACGGCCCAGTACTCTTCCGACACCACAACTGTCGTAGTCCCCTGCCGAACGAGGTCACGTGAGCACTCCAGGCCAGCCCCGACCGGAACCCGGTCCGCTGCGGCCGGGCGGACGGCACGTCCCCGCGCCCGGCGGCAGTCCGGACGCGTCGGCGAACACTCCTCCCTTCCCTGGCCGCGACGGGTCCGGCGCGTTCGGCGCGACCGGCGCGACCGGCGCGTCCGGTGGTCCGGGCGGTCCCGGCGTCGGCGCCGGCCCACCGCCGGTCGGTTCCCCACCACCCGCGTTCCCGGGCAGGGCGTCCGGTGGCGGAGCCGCGATGGGCATGCCGGGGACGGGGCATGGAGGCGGCGAGCTCACGTTCGGCTACCCCGAGCCGGTCGGTCCAGGACGACCCGGCGGCCCGGGCGGCCCGGGTGGGCCTGGAGGTCCCGGTGGCCCCGGTGGGCCCGGAGGCGGACGGCGACGGAAGCAACCGGAACGCGGGCCCCGGCGCTGGTACGACCACTTCCGGTCGCGGACGACCGGCTGGCGGCGGTTCCTGCCGTCCTGGAAGCTGGTGATCGGGTCCGGGCTGCTCCTGACGGCGGGCGCCGGCACGATGGTCGGCATCGCGTACGCGCAGACGCCCGTCCCGGACGAGGGCAACGCGGACGCCACCAAGACCGCCGCGATCTTCTACTACTCCGACGGCAAGACCGAGATCGGACGGATCGGTAAGAACCGGATCACCGTCCCGATCGGCAAGGTGCCGATGCACGTCCGGTACGCGGTCGTCGCCGCGGAGAACCGCTCGTTCTACAGCGACAGCGGCTTCTCGCCCACCGGCATCACCCGCGCCATCTGGACGAACGTGTCCGGCGGCGACACCCAGGGCGGCTCGACCATCACGCAGCAGCTCGCGAAGAACTACTACCTGAACGACAAGCGGACGATGGGCCGCAAGTTCAAGGAGCTGTTCATCTCGCTGAAGCTGGAGGACAAGCTCGGCAGCAAGGACAAGATCCTCGAGCTGTACCTGAACACGATCTACTTCGGCCGCAACTCCTACGGCATCGAGGCCGCGTCCAACACCTACTTCGGCAGGCACGTCGAGCAGCTCACGCCCGACCAGGGCGCGCTGCTCGCCGCGATCATCCAGCAGCCGGGCAAGTACGACCCGCGCAGCGGGAACAAGCAGTGGCAGGCCGAGACGCTGGCGCGCTACAAGTACGTCCTGGACGGCATGCGGAAAATGCACAAGCTGACCGACGCGCAGTTCGCCCAGTACAGCCGGCAGATGCCGGAGACCAAGGAGATCGGCGGGCCGTCCACCTTCGGCGGGCAGCGCGGCTACGCCATCAAGCGGGCGCTCAAGGAGCTGGACCGGCAGGGCATCACCGAGCAGACCGTGGTGGAGAAGGGCCTGCGCATCACCACGACGTTCGACAAGGACAAGATGGCCGCCGCGAAGAAGGCCGTCGAGACCGCCGTGCCGAACGTCGACCCGAACAAGCTGCTGAAGAAGCACATCCGGCTCGGCCTGGCGTCGGTCGACACCTCGAACGGCGAGGTCGAGGCCATCTACGGCGGTCCGAGCTACCTGAAGGACGCCTACGACAACGTCTGGATGGGCAGCGCGCAGGCCGGGTCCGCGATGAAGCCGTACGTCCTCGCGGCGGCGCTGGAGAAGGGCTACGGGCTGAAGAGCCTCGTCGAAGGACGCTCCGGGATGGGCTTCGACGGACAAGGCAACTCGGTCAGGGGCGGCGCGCCGAACGACGTCACGCAAGGCGGTCTACCGAACTCGCACAACGCCAAGGGCGGCATCACGCTGCTCCAGGCGATGAAGGAGTCCACGAACACGGCCTTCGCGCAGCTCGCGTTGAAGACCGGACCGTCCAACGTCGTCTCGATGGCCGAGCAACTGGGCGTCAGCCCCGACATGGTGGGCCGGTACAAGGGCCAGTACGGCATCGCGCTCGGCATCAACGACATCCGGCCGATCGAGCAGGCGTCCGGTTACTCGGTCTTCGCGAACGGCGGCACGTGGTACCAGCCGCACGTCGTCCGGAAGGTGGCGACGGCCGACGGCAGGGCCTTCAAGGCGCTGAACTGGCAGGTGAAGAAGTCGGCGCTGTCGAAGCCGATCACGCAGGACGTCACCTACGCGCTCCAGCAGCCGGTGAAGCCGGGCGGCACCGCGCCGTCGGCGGCGCTGTCGGACCGTCCGGTCGCCGGTAAGACCGGTACGACCGACAAGAACGTGGCGACCTGGTTCGTGGGATACGTCCCGCAGCTCTCGACCGCCGTGACGATGTACAACAACGACCGGAAGACGCTGGTCGTGCCGGGCATCGGCGAGGTGGTCGGCGGCACCGTCCCGGCGCGGATCTGGCACGCCTACATGGCCGAGGCGACCAAGGGCATGCCGGTCGAGCAGTTCCCGCCGCCCGCCTGGGTCGGCACCCCGCAGAAGTGGGTGGACGTCTACAAGGAGAAGAAGAAGGACAAGCGCCCGCCGTGGTGCGACAACAACCCGTGGGCGCAGCTCGACCCGCAGTGCCGTGGCGGCGGCCACGACGGGGACGGCGGAGGCAAGCAGCCCTGCCAGTCGCCCTTCCCGGACGGCAACTGCGACCCGAACAAGCCGCCGTCCGACCCGCCGCCGCAGTGGTGGTGCTTCCAGCACCGCGGTGACGACCGGTGCGACGGCCGCGGAAGGGGACGCGGGCACGGCAACAACGGCCCGGCGTGGCCGAACTCGCTGGCGGACCGTCCGCGGATCCTCGTGACACCGCCGCCGTCGAGACCGTAACCCCGGTCCTGACCGAAACCAGGCGAGCCCGGCCCGACAACCCGTCGGGCCGGGCTCGCGTCTTGTGAAGGGAGTGAGAAGCCGAAGTTCGACCTTCGGTGCCCGCCGCGGCACCGAGAGTGATCTACCTCATTAAGTGACAAAACAGTAAAAGCCCCGCTGAACTGGGACTTTTTGTGTCGATCCCGCGTTGATCGTGCGTCCGTGCGTGTCCGGGCCGCCCCCAGCGCCCCGTGGTGCACAGTACTCTCGGACGACGCACAGCCGTACCCCCACCAATGAGGTCGTGTGAGTTACCGAAGCCAATACGGACCGGAATACGGAGAGAGCCCGCGTCAGGCGCCGGGCTCCAACCGCCCCGGCGGTAGCGCCATGCCCCCGGGCCGGGGTACACCGAACGGTGACCCCGGCGCCCCCGCGCGAGGCCGCCGGCCGGCCCGCGTCGGAGGCCGGGGCGCGCCGTCCCGCCAGGGCGGAGGCCGCCAGGCGCCGCCGGGTGGCGGCGGACGCCGAGGCGCGCCCCCGAACGCCCCGCGCCGTCCCGCGCCGGGAGGCCCCGGCGTCGGCAGCCCGATGGGCCCCGGCGGCCCGATGGGGCCCGGCGGCCCGGGTCGTCCGGGCGGCGGAGGCCGCGGCCCGGGTGGGCCCGGCGGTGGCGGCGGCCCGGGCGGACCGGGAGGCCCCGGCGGTCCGGGCGACGACTTCTGGGGTTCGGACGAACGCGAGGGCCGTCGCGGACGCGGCGACGGCGGCAGGGGCCGTAAGGGCCGCAAGCCGAAGAAGACCGGCTGGCGCCGCTGGGTGCCGTCCTGGAAGATCGTTTCGGCGGTCACCGCGCTCTGCGTCCTCGCCGTCGCGACGCTCATCGTCACCGGCTACATGCTCACCGACGTGCCCAACGGCGTTCAGGACGGCGTCGTCGACCAAGGCACGACGATCATGTACACGGACGGCAAGACGCCGATCGCCCGGGTCGGGACGCACCGGCAGAGCCTCCAGCTCAACCAGATCCCGGAAGTCGTCCAGAAGGCGGTGCTCGCCGCCGAGGACCGCAACTTCTACAGCGAGACCTGGGGCGTCTCGCCCAAGGGTCTCGCCCGCGCGCTCTACCTCACCGGGACCGGCGGTGACGTCCAGGGCGGTTCGACGATCACCCAGCAGCTCGCCCGGAACTACTACCAGGGCTTGAGCCGGGATAAGACGATCAGCCGGAAGGTGAAGGAGATCTTCATCTCCATCAAGCTCCGGCGCAAGATCGACGCCAAGCAGATCCTGGAGATGTACCTGAACACGGTCCCGTTCGGGCGCAACGCCTACGGGATCCAGGCGGCCGCCCAGGCGTACTTCCGCAAGGATGTCGGAAAGCTCGACTACCAGCAGGCCGCGATGCTCGCCGCGATGATCCAGCGGCCGAACTTCTTCGCGACCCAGGGCACCTCGATCAACCACACGCTCCTGATCCAGCGCTGGCATTACGTCCTCGACGGCATGGTCAAGATGGGCGCCATCACCGACCAGCAGAAGCAGAACGCCCAGTTCCCGAAGACGACCACGCGTTGGAGCGACGTGAAGGGCGCCAACGGCCAGGGCATCTACATCCAGCAGCGGGTGGAATCCGAGCTGAACGGGATCAATCTTCCCGACAACTGGGATAAGAACGGGGCCCGGATCGTCACGACCATCGACTCGAAGTGGATGGACTACGCCGCGCAGGCGGTGGACGAGGCGGACGTCAAGAAATGGCCGAAGTACATTTCCAGCGGCCTCATCGCCGTCGACCCGAGCAACGGCGAGATCAAGGCGTTCTACGGCGGCGACAAGAAGCACAACGGGGACTACGACAGCGTCTTCAACCCGAGCGCTCAGGCCGGTTCGTCGTTCAAGCCCTACGTGCTGGCGACGGCGCTCAAGGCGGGCTACAGCATCAAGTCCACGATCGACGGCCACTCGCCGCAGTGCTTCGACACCCAGGGCGAGAACATCCCCGGCACTTCGGATCGGACGTCGTGCCGCCTCAAGGGCGGATATCCCGTCTCCAACGACGAGGGTGACGGCCCGATGGGCGTCATCGACATGGTGAAGGCCACCGAGAAGTCGGTGAACACCGCGTACGTCAAGCTCGGCCTCAAGCTGGGGACGAACCAGGTGGCCAAGACGGCCATGGAGTTCGGCGTCCCGCAGAAGTCCATCGACGGCATCAAGCAGCGCGGCGGCGGCATCCCCGGTGGTATCGCCCTCGGTATCGCCGACGTCCCAGCGGTCAACCAGGCGGCCGGATACGCGGCCTTCGCCAACGGCGGCCTGAAGGTCACCCCGCACCTCATCAGGAAGGTGCAGGGTTACGACGCGGTCCACAAGAAGTGGGTGGACTACAAACTGCCCTGGGACAAGAAGAAGCCCGAGCGGATCATGGACCCCGACCTGGCGGCCCAGGCCGACACCGCGATGAAGGCGGTCGTGCAGAGCGGTACCGCGACGCGTGCGCAGCTCGATGACGGACGCCAGGTGGCCGGTAAGACGGGTACCACCGAAGAGAACGTCGCCGCGTGGTTCGTGGGCTACGTTCCGCAGCTCTCCACTGCCGTGACGATGTTCAACACGAAGCACAAGACGATCAGCGGTATCCCCGGCTTCCAGGGCAACAGCGTCTACGGTGGCACGATCCCCGCGGAGATCTGGAAGTCCTTCATGGAGAAGGTCATCCACGGGGAGAACATGGAGGCGAAGAGCTTCCCGGAGCCGACGTACTCGGGCACCGAGCCGAAGCAGTGGGACCAGCCGACCACGGCGCCGAAGACGTCGGACTCGCCGACCATGACGCCGACCTGCCCGTCCGGCCAGACGCCGGTCCCGGGCAAGGGCAAGAAGTGCAAGCCGACCACGTCGACGCCTCCGACGCCGCCGACCACGCCGCCGACCACGCCGAGTGGCAGCCTGCCGCCGTGTCAGCTACCGGGCATGGGCAAGCCGCAGTGTGACCCGGACAAACCACCGCTCGGGCCCAACGGAAAGCCGCTGAAGTGGTGGTGCGACAGTCATCCGGGCAGGTGCAAGCCGACGGACCCGAACGACCCGAACCAGGGGCAGGGGCAGGGGCCGCAGGCGCTTCCGCAGTACGCGGGCACGCCGCCACGCGAGGCGTCGTCCTAAGAGGGCGCGCGAAACACGCGGTCCGGCGCGGGGTCGCCGTCCACACCAGGACGGCGGCCCCGCGCTGGCGTTTCAGCCCTGCGCGCCCGCTTCGGGCGTGCGCTGCCCACTTCAGACGGCCGACGCCCGCTTTCAGGCGTGCGGCGTCTGCTTCAGGCGCGCGACGTCCGTTTCAGGGATGCGGGGCTGCTCGCACGCTCAGGCCGGGCGGCTGGACTTCGCCTTGGCGACGGAGCCGGGCGCCCAGGTCCGCGGCCGTCCTCTCTCGGCGGGCGGCTCCCCGCCGTTCTCCCATCCGTCGATCCGGGCCGCCGCGGCGCCGTCGCCTTTCCCGCGATCGGTGGCCTGGACCGTCCAGCCGATCCGGTGCAGCAGCAGGTCCACCCCGGCGAGGGTGTACTCGACGCCGAAGCGGCGGTGGACGAGCAGGGCGACCCGGGCCAGCGTCCAGCCCTGGTCGCGGTCCCAGCCGTGCGCGGCGGGACCGGCCTGCAACTCGCGCTCCAGGATCCGCAACTGGGCGCGGGTCAGGCGGCATCGCGCGCCGCCGGGTCCCTTGGATCTCAGTGCCGCCCGTCCGCCGGTGGCCAGCGCGCGCCGCCACCGGTTCGCCGACATCCGCGTCACTCCGAACCGCCGCGCGACCTCCCGGTCGCTCGCACCCATCTCGATCATCGTGGCCGCGGCCATGCGCACCCGCTCCCGCCGGGCCCGCTCCTCCGCGGTCAGCCCGCCTCCATCGGGATACCTCATAGCTTCGGCATAACAGGTCCGGGGGCAGTCGTCACCAGGCTTCTCGCCGCCGCGGCGGTCACTGGGACGCCAGCGGAGAACCGTGCCGGACGGGGGCCGCGAGGTTCCCGTGAGCGGCTGTCCACAACAGGACGCGCGTGGACGCGGTGATGTCCGATACGGCGATCTTCCGGACGGTAGCGTGCCGGAAAAGCCCATGATCACGGGAGTAGCACATGGGATCCAAGGCCCTGGTGGCATCTCTGGTCTCGACGCTGGTGGCGGGGACGGTGCTGGCCGTCGCCGCGCCGGCGCAGGCGGCCGAGCCGCCGTCCGCGCAGGCGAAGCAGTGCGCGCTGGGCAAGTGGACGCTCGTCGGCACCAACTCGCAGTCCACCGGAACCAACCGCTGGTACAAGGGATCGCGGACCGGTGGCGGCGGCGCGAAGCTGACCATCACCAAGAGCAAGTCGTACTACAACTTCGACAGGTCGGCCCGCATCTGGGAGCTCGACTACCTGAAGAAGGGCCACAAGCCCAACAAGGCGTACGACGTCTACCGGAAGAACATCGCCATTCCCTCGTCGGTGAGCGGCGGGGCGAAGGGCGTCTTCACCACGAAGACGCGCGCGGCCACCGGGAACGGGACGTTCAAGTCCGTCGGCGTCGTCCCGCCGGGGCCGGGGCCGAGCGGGAGCCTGGTGCAGGTCCTCTTCAAGCGCGGGATCGACGTGATCCAGGTACCGGGCAAGGTGTCGTTCACGTGCTCGCGCACCAAGATGGTCTGGAAGCGCAGCTACACCTGGTACAACCCGTCCGCGAAGCTGCACGCCAAGGAGGTCGAGACGGCCACCTGGCGGCGCGGCTGACGCCGTCCGACGCGGCCTGTCGTCCGTGGCGGCGCGTCGCCCGTGCTCTCGGAAGCCGGGGCGGCGCGCCGCTCGCGCGTTCAGAAGACGGTGTGCCAGGCCGTGCAGCGTTCGTAGGTGATCTTCGGGTAGGCGCTGGACGAGTCGACCTTGCTGGCCGTGCAGGTCCGGACGCGGAACGTTCCGGTGCATTTCGAGTCGAAGGTCGCGGTGTGGGTCTCGCCGGGCTTGGTCCACTCGACGCCGTAGTCGCACATCTTCGCGCCGTCGGCGTGCTGGTGCTCGAAGACGGCGAAGCCCTTGGGCGACGACATGCGGAGCACGAGGGTTCCGGTGAACCGGCCACCGCGGGTGTCGTAGGTGCCGGTCGCGCTGATGCCGGGCGCGGCGGCCGGCGCGGACCAGCCGCCGGACGACTTCCGCGCCGGAGCCGGTGGCGATCCGGAATCGCTCGGTGACTTCGTCGGACGGCCGGTCTTCTCCGACTGCGCCGGCGCGGACGACGAGCGCGACGGCGACACCGGCGTGGACGGCGCGCTCGAAACGGGCGGACCGCTGATCGTCGTCGTGTCGGCGGGCTTCCTGTCCGGCCAGAACGCGTAGGCGGCGGCTCCGGCGACGAGCACGCCCGCCGCGACGCCCGCGGCGACTCCGATCACCGTGCCGAGGCGGCGTCCGGGCGGCTGCGGGCCGGGAAGCGTGTGCTGAGGCTGGGCGGCGGCACCGGCGCTCTGGGACGGCGGCGTGCCATGACCCGGCGGCTGCGTCGGCCCGGCGGGATGGCCGGGATGGCCGGGATGAGGATGGGCAGCCGGGGAGCCCGCCGAGCCCCAGGCGCTCGGCGCGCCCTGGGGGCCGGGGGCGGACGCGGGGGAGCCCTGGCCGGGCCTGGCGGCGCTCTGGTCTCCGGACTGGAGGGGGCTCGCGGCGAGGTTCGCGCCCATGCCGAGGATCTGCGACGCGGTGGGCCGCGCCGGGACGGTCCCTGAGGCCCGGCCGGTGAGCAGGCGAAGCAGCAGGTCCTGCGCGGCCGGACGGCGCGACGGGTCCTTGTCGAGGCACTCGCGGACGAGCGGCAGGAGCCGGTCGGGGACGCCGTCCAGGCCGGGCTCCTCGTGCAGGACGCGGTGGCTCGTCATGGCGTCCGCGCCGAAGGGGGGCCGTCCGGTGGCGACGAAGACGAGGGTTCCGGCCCAGGCGAAGACGTCCACGGCGCTCGTCGGCGAGGAGCCCTGCAGCAGCTCGGGGGCCATGTAGGCGGGCGTGCCGACGACGGCCGTGGTGACCGCCTCGGGCCCGACGGCGCGGGCGATGCCGAAGTCGATGACGCGCGGACCGTCCGGGCCCATGATCACGTTGGCGGGCTTGAAGTCGCGGTGCACGACGCCCGCCTCGTGGATCGCGACGAGCGCGGTCGCGGTGGCGACGGCGATCCGGTCCAGGTCGGAACCGGTGCGCGGACCGCGCTCGGCGATCATGGCCTGGAGCGACGGGCCGGGCACGTACTCGCTGACCAGGTAGGGGCGGCCCTGGTCGTCCCCGACCGACAGGACGCGGGCCGTGCAGAACTGCGCGACCGCCATCGCCGCGTCCGCCTCGCGGGCGAACCGGCGGGCCACGTCCTCGGGCACCGCGCCGGGCGCGTCGCCGCCGAGCAGCTTGATCGCGACCAGTCCGTGCTCGGCCGATTCGGCCAGATAGACGACGCCTTGCCCGCCGCGGCCCAGCCGGCGGCGGATATCGTACGAGCCCAGCGTCCGCGGATCCCACGGTCCGAGCGGGTCGCCGATCGTGGCCGGATCCATCTGCCGGGGCCCCCTCTGGTGTCGCGGACTATGGAGTGAGACGAACGAGTATGCCGACCGAAAACCCCGAAGATCAGGAATTGATGGCACTGTGAGGCTACCCACCGCCCGGCTCCGGCCGGGCGATCGCCGTGCGCTCGCCCTGTGGCTCGGGTCCTGGGTCGGCGTGATGTTCTTCGTCGCCGTGGTGCCCCGGGTGCTGCCGTCGATCTACGACGGCAAGCCGTACCTGGACCGCTGGGCCCAGTGGGACGCGGTGCGCTTCCTCGACATCGCGACCTACGGGTACGGCGGCGTCCCCGGGGAGAAGTTCGATCCCGGCTGGCCGGCGTTCTTCCCCGGATATCCGCTCGCGCTCAAGTTCACCGGCCTTTTCACGGGCGGTGACTACAAGCTCGCCGGACTGGTGATCTCGTTCCTCGCGGGCGGTGTCGCGGCGCTCGCCCTCGGGCGCCTCGCCGAGGACGAGCTGACGTCCCGCCGCCCGCGCCGTCGCGGGTCGTCCCGTGGCCGCCTGTCCGGCAGGACGTCCCGCCTGGGAGACGCCGACGAGCCCGCGCCGGACGCGGACGCCCACGACAGAACAGCGCACGGCGACCTCGCGTCAGCGCACGGCAGCGACACCGTGACGGACGACGACCGCGACGAACGCGGTGGCCGTGGCGATCACCACGAACAGGACGATCACGGTGGCCGCGACGATCACGGCGCTCACGGCGCTCACGGCGCTCACGGCGCTCACGGTGGTCGCGGTGATCTCGGTGGTCGCGGTGACTACGGTCGGCGAGAGGGGCTCGGTGGGGGCGGGACGGTCCGGCATCGCGTCCACGCGGCGGAGGCCGCGCCGCGTGCGACCGTGCGACGCTCCGCGCCGTTCGCGAACGGAACCGCCGCACCCGAGGACGACGTGGACGTCGCGGACGACCAGGTCGGGACGGTCGGGGCCGGCGCGGTCGCGGCGATGCTCGCGAGCCCGGCCGCGGTGTTCCTCTTCGCCGGATACTCCGAGTCGCTGTTCCTGGCGTTCGCGCTGCCCGCGTGGCTGATGGCCAAGCGTGGCCGGTGGGCGTGGGCGGCGCTGCTCGCCACGCCGTCCTCGGCCGTCCGGATCACGGGGCTGTTCCTCGTCCTGGCCATGATCGTCGAGTACCTCGTCGGACGGCACGGACGCCGCGAGCAGGGCTGGGCGCCGATCGGCTGGCTCGTGCTGCCGTTCGCTCCGCTGGTCGCCTACACCGTCTACCAGTGGCACCGGACGGGCGACTGGATGGCCTGGCAGCACGCGCAGGAGGCGGGCTGGCACCGCAAGTTCACGATGCCGTGGGACGCCTTCACCCTCACCTGGAAGTCGGCGTTCGACACCGACTACGAGTTCACGCTCGCGTTCCGGATCGAGGTGTTCGCGGCGGCGGTGGGCGTGCTGCTCTCGCTCTACCTGCTGTACCGGCGGCGCTGGCCGGAGCTGGCGTACGTCGGGCTCCAGCTCGGGGCCCTGATGACCTCGTCGTACTACCTCTCGATCGGGCGCGCGACGCTGCTCTGGTGGCCGCTGTGGCTCGGGTTCGGGATGCTCGCGCTGCGTCACCGGTGGCTGTTCGGGGCCGTCGTGGCGGCCGCCGCGCCGTTCGCCCTGCTCCAGTTGCTCACCTTCACCTCGGGTGGCTGGGTCGGGTAAGCGCAACGTCCGTCCCACGGTTGGGTCATTTCCCCTCGGGGCTCCTTGTCGGCCGTCCGCGAGCCCGGCAAGGTGGCGGCCCGTCCAACCCCCTACCGAGGAGGATTCATGCGGCGTACCGCTCTGGCTCTCGGCACGATGGGAATCGTCGGCGCCCTGACCGGCGCCACCCTCACCACCGGCACCGCACTGGCCGCTCCGCCCGTCCCGTCGGCCGCGAAGACGCACGGCTGGAGCCTGTCGGTCCACGGCGGCAGGGCCTACGGGGCCTACCTGGTCACGAAGAAGGGGTTCGCGTCCACGCTGAACCTGCGGAAGACCGTCCGGAACGGCGAGTACCTGGTCTTCTGGCACCGGCAGGCGACCAGGAGCGGCAGGTGGGGCCGTCCGGGCGTCAACTGGACGCGGTCCACGGCGCTGTACAAGGCGTCCTTCAGCGCGCCCGAGACCGGCTACTTCCAGGCCAAGCTGTGCTGGGCCGACAGGGTGTACGCGCACAACCACGCCGTGGGCTTCAAGAACCTGCGGTGCCCGCAGCCCCGGACCTGGAAGCTCGCCCGATAGCGGGAGCACTGCCAAGGTCCACGGGCCACTCGTGAACACGGCGGGACGCATCTCCGAACCCTGGAGGCCCGTCCCGCCGTTTCCGTCTCCGGACGTGCAACGTCGGACGGGACGACAGGACCGGACGGCGGGACGGGACGGGAGATGCCGCCCGTGTGCGACGATCACCGGGTGAAAGGAAGGGCCCACATGACGCTCGGACGGAGGCTTCGCCGGACGCTGCTCGCCCTGGTCCTCGCGCCGCTCCTGGCGCTGACCGGGCTCGCGGCCTGCGGAGGCGGATCGTCCGGCGGCGACGCGGGCGCGTCCGGCCCCTCGGCGCCGCGCACCGGCGTCCGCCAGAGCAGCGGGACGCCGAAGGCGCGCGGCGCGATCCGCGAGGTCCCTGCGTCGAGCCTGCCCGCCGAGGCGCAGCGGACGCTGAAGCTCATCGCCGCGGGCGGCCCGTTCCCCTACCGCAAGGACGGGACCACCTTCGGCAACCGCGAGCGGCGGCTGCCCGCCGAGCCGAACGGGTACTACCGGGAGTACACCGTCCCCACGCCCGGATCCGGTGACCGCGGCGCGCGCCGCGTCATCGCCGGGAAGGGCGGCGAGCGCTACTACACGCAGGACCACTACCGCAGTTTCGTCCGGGTCACCGGGGGATGATCCGTCCGACCGCGGGACCGGACACGGACGGGGAGATGACGTGGACGCGAACCAGGCTCTCGACGAACTCCTGACCGGGCGGCTCAAGCCGGGCGTCTACCAGTGGCGGACGCCCGCCGGAAGGGGCGCGGCCGGCGACACCGGCTGGATGGAGCGCGCAGAGGAGCAGGGCTGGCGACCGTTCTACCTCGACGGCCGCCAGGCGCGCGACAAGGACGGCTTCCTGACCCTGTGCGCCGAGGCGTTCGCCTTCCCGGACTGGTTCGGCCGGAACTGGGACGCCCTGGAGGACAGCCTCACCGACCTGTCCTGGGCGCCGGCCGAGAACGGCTACCTGGTGTTCTACGAGTCCTGGGCGCAGCTCGCGGACGCCGACCAGGCGTCCTTCCGGACGGCCCTGGACGTCTTCGCCGAGGCCGTCGCGTCCTGGCGCGACACCAAGACCCCGATGACCGTCCTGCTGTCGAGCGTCGGCGTCGAGGTCGCGGGCGTTCCGCGCCTCACCTGACGCCCGCCTCGCGCCGAGGCGCGCGGTATGTGCGAAGCCCAGAGATGCGGGGTGCGGGGTTCGCGGGGTGCCCGGCCGGACCGCTGGGCTGGACGGCCCGACCGTACGACGGCGTCTCAGTAGGTGGTCGACGACCCGGACGAGCCGACGAGCGCCGCCCAGAGCCCGATGTAGAAGATCCAGAAGATGATCCAGCCGACGGCGACGATGTAGCCGAGCACGAGGCCGGCCGTCGCCATCCCGGAGCCGCCCTCGCCGGTCCGCTTGATCTGGCTGTGCGCGATGTGCCCGAAGATGATCGCGAGCACGGAGGTGAAGCCGCAGAAGAAGATTCCGACCAGGCCGAGCACCATCGACGCGGTCGCCATGCCGTTGGTGGACTGCGCGGCCGGCGCGCCGTAGTAGTTGTGCTGCACCGGAGCGGGCTGGGCGTACGGCGGGGGCTGCTGGGCGGCGTAGGGGTCGTGCTGCTGCCCGTAACCGCCGTACGGGTCGTAGGGGGGCTGTGCCATAGATGTCCCGATCGGGTCGCGCGCCCGCCGTCGAACCTGCTGTTCCGCGCGTGCGCTGGTGGTAGGGGAATCCGGATTATGCCAGTGTGGCGTGACATCGGGTCTGCGCGATATTAGATGGTGCGCGCCCGGGCCGGGTTCCCGCCGCGCCCCCGGAGTTCCCGCGGCGTCCGGCCGACACTGGCCAGCCCCCACTCGCCGGTGCCGGACGTCGGGCGGCTCACCGGGACATCAGGCGGAGAGGTGCTCGCGCAGGAAGGCGATGTCGGCGGCCTGGCCGTCCGACGGGGTCTCGACGACGACCGGCGCGCCCGCGCCGCGCACCACGCCGAGGATCAGCTCGGGGTCGATCGTGCCGCTGCCGAGGTTGGCGTGCCGGTCGGCGCCGGAGTCGAAGGCGTCCCGGCTGTCGTTGCAGTGCACCAGGTCGATGCGGCCGGTGATGGCCTTGATCCGGTCGACGGCGTCGATGAGCTCCTCGCCGCCCGCGTGCGCGTGGCAGGTGTCCAGGCAGAAGCCGACCTTGGACTCCAGGTCCGGCAGGCCCGACAGGACCTCCCAGAGCCGGGCGATCCGGTCGAACTTGCGAGCCATCGCGTTGCCGCCGCCCGCCGTGTTCTCGATCAGGACCGGGATCGGGACGTCGTCCATCCGCTCGAAGACCTTGCGCCAGTTCTCGAAGCCGGACTCGGGGTCGTCGTCCTTCAGGACGTGCCCGCCGTGCACGATCAGGCCCTTGGCGCCGATCGAGGCGGCCGCCTCCAGGTGCTGGGCCAGCAGCTTGCGGCTCGGGATGCGGATCCGGTTGTTGGACGTCGCGACGTTGATCACGTACGGGGCGTGCACGAAGACGTCCACGCCGGAGCCCTGGAGGTCGGCCGCCCCCTCCGGGATGACCGGCTTCTTCCAGCCTTGCGGATCGCCCAGGAAGAACTGGACGACGTCCGCCTTCCGGGCGCGGGCGCTCTCGAGCGGGCTGGTCTGGTCGACGTGGGCTCCGATGCGCATGGGACCGAGCCTATCCGCCCGCCCCGGCCCCGGATTCAGCTCGTTCAGATGTTGAAGCCGCCGTGCCGCAGGGCGAAGCCGAACCCGACGAACGAGCCGACCATGCCGACCACGTTCAGCCAGCGCTCACCGGTCGTCCTGGACACCATCTGGGAGTAGAGGGCCAGGGGAAGGCCGACCACTCCGGCCAGCGCGCCGAAGAAGTGCGTCGCCGGGATCCAGCCCAGGACCAGCGCGATCAGCCCGATCGTGATGGCGCCGCCCGCGAGCGAGTCCTCGACCGCGTGCCGTTCCGCGCGGCCCGCGCCCGCGACGTCGCGCTTGCTGCTGCTCCCCGCTACCTCCTGTGGCATCGGGTCACCCCCTCGAAGTTGCGTTCCGTGACTCGGGGTCGCTCTGTGACGGTGCCGTGCTCGCCGGACGCCTGTGGCGGGCGCACCGTGCTGTCCCAGAGATTCCCGGACGAAGCGGAGATCAATCCGGAGCGCGTGCGCGGAAATGTCGGCGGGAGCCGGTAACGTCGAACATGAATTCGACCGGACGAGTCCGGGCGGGGAGGGACTGATCATGAGGGAGAGCGAACTGGCGGTCATCGGCGACGCCGAGCTCGTCGAGGAACTGTCCATGCTGACCACCCAGACCGCGCGCATGCGGTCCCGGATGGCCGACATCATGGCCGAGCTCGAACGCCGCCGCTGCGCCCGGCCGGCGCAGCACGCCGCGTCCGCCCGCCGCTGACACCGCGCGGTGGGCCGGTGCGGGCGGGAATGGCTCGCACGCTGCCGAGTCTTGATAGCCTGTATCGGTCTCGCGGCCGGTCCGCCGGTGCGGACGGGCGCCGCAAGGCGCGGCCGCGACGGACGCAAGAAGCCCTCCTGTCACGGAGAGACCGTGACCGCACCAGTCCAGAGGAGGTAGGGACAAGCATGCGTCGCTACGAACTCATGACCATTCTCGACCCCGCCATCGACGAGCGCACCGCGGGTGCCGCCCTCGACCCGTTCCTGAAGGTCGTCACCGGTGACGGCGGGAGCGTCGAGAAGGTCGACGTCTGGGGCCGCCGCCGGCTGTCCTACGACATCCAGAAGAAGTCCGAAGGCATCTACGCGGTGATCGACCTCACGGCTGAGCCCGCGACGGTCAAGGAGCTCGACCGCCAGCTCAACCTGAGCGAGACGATCCTTCGTACCAAGGTCATCCGCCCCGAGGTCCACTGAGCCGGAGCGGTCCAGCCCAACACCAGCCGGAGCGAGCCCCATGGCAGGCGACACCGTAATCACGATCGTCGGGAACCTCGTAGAGGACCCGAATCTCCGCTTCACCCCGAGCGGCCAGGCGGTCGCGTCGTTCCGCATCGCCTCGACCCCGCGGTTCTTCGACCGCCAGTCGAACGAGTGGAAGGACGGCGAGGCGCTCTTCCTGACCTGCAACGTCTGGCGGCAGGCGGCGGAGAACTGCGCCGAGAGCCTGCAGCGCGGCATGCGGGTGATCGTCCAGGGCCGGCTCAAGCAGCGCTCGTACGAGACGCGCGAGGGTGAGAAGCGCACCGTGTTCGAGGTCGAGGTCGACGAGGTCGGCCCGTCCCTGCGCAACGCCACCGCCAAGGTCAACAAGACCCAGCGGCAGGGCGGCGGCGGAGGGGGCTTCGGCGGCGGTGGCGGCTTCGGCGGTCAGGGCGGCCAGGGCGGCGGCGGTTTCGGCGGCGGCGGCCAGCAGGGCGGCCCCGGCGGGGCCCCGGCCGACGACCCCTGGGCCACCGGCGGCGGCGGGGGCGGCGGGTTCTCCGACGACCCCCCCTTCTAACCATTCACACCACGTCCATTCCCGCGTGAGCGGGGCTCTCCTTAAAGGAGCACCACGATGGCGAAGCCACCTCCGCGCAAGCCGAAGAAGAAGGTTTGCGTGTTCTGCCAGGAGAAGATCTCCTACGTCGACTACAAGGACACGGTCCTGCTGCGGAAGTTCATCTCCGACCGCGGCAAGATCCGCGCCCGTCGCGTGACCGGCAACTGCACCCAGCACCAGCGGGACGTCGCCACGGCGATCAAGAACGCCCGTGAGATGGCGCTGCTGCCCTACACCAGCACCGCGCGCTGAGTCAGGGGGAAGTGACACCATGAAGCTCATCCTGACCCAGCAGGTCTCCGGCCTCGGCGAGCCCGGCGACGTCATCGACGTCCGCGACGGCTACGGCCGCAACTACCTCGTCCCGCGCGGCTTCGCGATCCAGTGGACCCGCGGCGCCGAGAAGCAGATCGAGTCGATCAAGAAGGCGCGTTCGGCCCGCGAGATCGCGACCGTCGAGCACGCCAAGGAGATCGCCGGCCGCCTCCAGGCGCTGAAGGTCGACCTGCGCACCCGCACCGGCAGCAACGGCCGCCTCTTTGGCGCCGTCACCGCTTCCGACATCGCCGCCGCGGTCCAGGCCGCGGACGGCCCCGAGCTCGACAAGCGGCGGATCGAGATCGGCAACCCGATCAAGACCGTCGGCACCCACCGGGTCAGCGTCCGGCTGCACCCGGAGGTCAGCGCCACGATCGACGTCAACGTCCTCGAGGGCTGAGCTCGACCCGAGTAGCGGACGGCCGGATTCCCCGACTGGGGAGTCCGGCCGTTTCCGTTTCATGTGAAACGTCAGCGAACCGCCGGGTGCTTGGGCCGACGACCGCACACCGACTACTTTCCGTAACCACACTCTTGGTTCGAAAGGGTCAGTGTGCAGGGTCTTCCGTCAGAACAGCCAGATCAGCCCTCCCCACCCGAGGAGGCGGCGCGTTCCGCCGTCGCCGAAACGGTGACGCGGCGCAGCCTGCTGGGCGGCGTCCTCGGGCTCCTGGGCGCGGACGCGCTGTGGGCGCCGCAGAATGCGGCCATGGCCGAAAACCTTCCGGGCGCGCAGCCCCCGTCCGATGTGCACGGCGGTCCCCACGCCAGCGGAGGCGGGTACGGCACGAGTGGCTACGGCGGGAGTGGCTACGGCGCGAGCGGTGACGGCGGAAGCGGTTACGGCGAGCCTTATCCGCAGGACTCGCTCCGGGCGCGCGGGGCCGGTCGGGGGCTCGGGGGCAGGGGCGCGGAACCGCTCGTCCATCCGCGTGCCGACTGGAACGCCCGTCCGCCGCGCCGTCCGGCCACCGTCCTGGACCGCGCGCCGGACCAGATCGTCGTCCACCACACCGCGTCGCCGAACTCGCCGGACACCTCGCTCTCCCACGCCTACCGGCTGTCCCGCGACATCCAGCGCTTCCACATGCGCGGGCGCGGCTGGGACGACTGCGGCCAGCAGCTCACCATCAGCCGCGGCGGGCACATCATGGAGGGCCGCAACCGCAGCCTGCAGGCCATCCGGGACGGCAAGCTCGTCGTCGGGGCCCAGGCGCTCCACCACAACTCGCACACGATCGGGATCGAGAACGAGGGCACCTACACGTCCGAGGACCCGCCGGATCCGCTCTGGTCCTCCCTCGTGGAGGTGTGCGCCTGGCTCTGCGTCCGCTACGACCTGGACCCGTCCGACGCGATCGTCGGCCACCGCGATCTCTGCGCCACCGACTGCCCCGGTGACCGCTTCTACGCGCGGCTACCCGAGCTGCGCGACGCCGTCGCCGAGAGCCTGAACCGGCAACAGAGCGGCCCATCAGACGGGCAGCAGCCTCCGGACGCGCCTCCACCGCCCGAGTCCGAGTCCGAGACCGAATCCGAAGACACCTCGCCCGAATTCCGTCGCCGTCCGCGCTGAACCGTGCGAGAAGGTGCTGCTTCAGTCGTGCGCGAGTTTGCTGAGTGCGGCGGCCGTCTCGGTGAACGTCGTGTCGCCGAGGATGGCGCGTAGCTCGCCGTTGAAGTCGTCGATCGTGGGTTGGGCGGCGCGGAGGGCGGCCTCCCCGGCCGGGGCCAGCCGCAGCACCACCGCTCGGTGCTCCTCAGGATGCGGCTCGCGGACGATCAGCCCGGCCGCGGTCAGGCGGGTGACCAGCGCGGTGACGGCGGACTCGCGCAGGCCCAGCGTCCGGGCGAGGTCGCGCTGGGTCAGTCCCGGCCGGTCCTGGACCGCGAACAGCGCGCCGAGCTGGGCCGTGGTGACGCCGGCGGCGGCCAGGCAGCGCCGGTCGGCCGCGATCCGCAGCCGGTGCGCGGCGCGTTGCAGCAGGAAGTAGAGGCGCTCGTCGGGTTCGGCCATGCGCCGATCTTGACAGAGCGGCGCGCCCCGGACCATCCTCACTTCACCAGTGAAGTGAGGGAGCCGATGGAACTCGATCTCGACCTCGCCCGGAAGGTCCTCGCGGCGCAGCCGTTCAGCCGGCTGCTCGGCGCGCGGATCACCGAGTTCGGCGACGGCGCGGCCACGCTCGAACTCGACATCCGCGACGAACTGCGCCAGCAGAACGGTTTCGTTCACGGCGGCGTGCTCGCCTACGCGGCCGACAACACCCTGACGTTCGCGGCGGGTTCGGTCGTGGGCGCCAACCTCATCACCGCCGGTTTCACCGTCGACTACATGAAGCCGGCCGTCGGCGCGATCCTGCGGGCGCGCGCCGAGGTCGTCCGCGCCGGGCGCACCCGCGTGATCTCCCGCTGCGACATCACCACCGTGGACGGCGAGGGCGGCGAGACGCTCTGCGCGGTGGCGCAGGGATCCATCGCCGTCGCCTCGGATCGCTGAGCGGCGGACTGCTGAGCGCCAGACCGCTGAGCGTCCGGCCGTCGAGCATCGGACCGTCGAGCGTCCGGACGCCGTGCGCCTGAGACGGGTAGGGGCGGTTGGTCCTTCCCCGAAAACCGGCGTTGCCGACTATTCGCGGTTGCGGGGCGTGCCGTAGCGGACGCGCCGGCGGGCGATCTCGGGGTCGAGCGCCTCGACGATGGACCACAGGCCCGCGATGCGGGCCGAGAGTTCCTCGGGGGTGAGCGCGTCGGGAGCGGCGTCCGCGAGATCGTCGATCGCGTCGGCCAGCCGGTCGATGCCCTCGTCCTCCGGTGAACACATGTTCGAATGGTAGCGACTGGGACACCCGGTGCGCGTGAGGCTGACGCTATGTCCGCAACGTCGATCCGGTTACGTTACGGAGGCGTCCTCCCGTGCCCGCCGGACGGCGCCGGTCACGAGCCAGCGATCGCCTCGTGCGCGCGCGCTCAGCGTGACCATGCGCGTCAGCATCCACAGGCCGATCGCACCCCACAGGCCGACCAGGCTCCAGTCCACCCAGTACGAGACCAGGGCGGCGGGCAGGAAAACGACCGTTGCGATGAGGGTCGTCCACGCGAGGTAGGTCCCGTCGCCCGCGCCTATGAGGATGCCGTCCAACACGAACACCACACCGGCGATCGGCTGGAGCGCCGCGACCATGAGGAGCGACGCGAGCAGCAGATGCCGGACGTCCGGATCCGACGTGAACAGCGAGGGCAGCCAAGGCCGGACCACCACGATCCCCAGGCCGAACACCATTCCCGCGGCGACGCCCCAGACGACCATGCGCCGCGTCACCGCGCGCACGCGAGGGACGTCCGCTGCGCCCAGGTAGCGTCCGGTGATGGCCTGACCGGCGATCGCGAGCGCGTCGAGGGCGAACGCCAGAAGCGACCACACCTGGTACCCGACCTGGTAGGCCGCGATCTCGGCGTCCCCCATGCGCGCGGCCACGGACGTCCCCACGATGAGGACGATGCGCAGCGCGGCCGTCCGTATCAGCAGGGACGCTCCGGCGGAGGCGGCCGTGCGCAGGCCCGCCAGGTCCGGACGGACGCCGGCCCCGTGCCGCCGCGCCGCGCGCACCACCACGGCGACGTACACGGCCGCGCTGCCCGTCTGGGCGATCACCGTGCCCCAGGCGGATCCCGCGATGCCCCAGCCGAAACCCAGCACGAACACGGCGTTCAGCAGCAGGTTCAGCGAGAAGCCGCCCACCGAGACGAACAGCGGCGTGCGGGTGTCCTGCAAGCCGCGCAGCACGCCCGTCCCAGCGAGGACGACCAGCATCGAGGGCACGCCGAACAGACTGATCGCCATGTACGTGCGCGCGTAGGGATCGACATCGTGCGACGCACCGAAAACGTCCACGAGCCACGGGACGAGGGGCAGCCCTATCGCGACCACGCCGACGCCGATGACGAGCGCCAGCCACATGCCGTCCACGCCCTGCCGGATCCCGGCGCGCAGATCGCCCGCGCCCACCTGCCGCGCGACGCCCGCCGTCGTCCCGTAGGCGAGGAAGACCGACAGGTAGACCAGGGTGTTGAGGAGCTGGCTCGCGACGCCGAGGCCGCCGAGCGGCGCGGTGCCGAGCGTCCCGACGATGGCCGAGTCGGACAGCAGGAACAGCGGCTCGGCGACCAGCGCGCCGAACGCGGGCACGGCCAGCCGCAGGATCTCGCGGTCCTGCCTGCGGGATGCGCTCATGGGCCTCGTCACGCCGATGGTCGGTAATCGGCGTTCATCGTACTCCCCTTACTTCGGGCGAGATGCCCGACTTTCTTTCCCACACACCCGGTGGACAGTGTTCTCGCAGGTCATAGGCCCGATGTGGAGAACCCTCCGAAGATTTCCCCAGGGTTGTCCACAGGTCGTGCACAACCTGGACGGCGTGTCTGCACAGGGACTCCACAATCCCGTCCACAGATCCTTTTGGTGCCCGGCCCGGCGCCGGACGAGAATGTCGGAGCCCTGGGATAGATGTGGGCTGGACGAAGGCGACGGTCGGACGGGGCCGCCGGCGCCCGAGGTGAGGGGGGTGTGCCCGGGATGAGCGTTTCCGAACTCGAACCCGGTGACCGGGAGTTCGAGCGGACGCCGCCGCACGACATCGCGGCCGAGCAGGGTGTGCTCGGCGGCATGCTGCTGTCCCAGGACGCGATCGCCGAGGTGATCGAGGTGCTGCGGACGGCCGACTTCTACCGTCCCGCGCACCAGATCATCTTCGACGCCGTGCTCGACCTGTACGGCCGCGGCGACCCCGCCGACGCCGTCACCATCGCGGGCGAGCTCACCAAGCGCGGCGAGATCGGACGCGTCGGCGGCGCGCCCTACCTGCACACGCTCATCTCCTCGGTGCCCACGGCCGCCAACGCCGGGTACTACGCCCGGATCGTCCGCGAACGCTCCGTCCTGCGCAAGCTGGTCGAGACCGGCACCCGCATCGTCCAGATGGGCTACAACGCCGACGGCGCCGACGCCGACGAGATCCTCGACCGGGCCCAGGCCGAGGTCTTCGCCATCGCCGAGAAGCGCTCCGGCGAGGACTACGTCCCCCTCTCCGAGATCATGCCCGGCGCCCTCGACGAGATCGAGGCGATCGGCAGCCGCGGCGGCCAGATGGTCGGCGTCCCCACCGGCTTCGCCGACCTCGACGCCCTCACCAACGGCCTGCACCCCGGCCAGATGATCGTCGTCGCCGCCCGTCCCGCGATGGGCAAGGCCCTGGCCCTGCCCACGCTGATCCCCACCCCGTCCGGCTGGACGACCATGGGCGCGCTCCGCGTCGGCGACGAGGTCCTCGACGCCGGCGGGAACCCCACCCGCGTCGTCGCCGCCACCGAGGTCATGCACGGCCGCCCGTGCCACGAGGTCGAGTTCTCCGACGGCGAGATCGTCATCGCCGACGCCCGGCACCAGTGGCGCACCAGGGTCGCGGGCGAGAGCGCCGTCCGCACCACCGAGCAGATCGCCGCCACCCTCGCCGAGGTCCACGTCATCGAGGGCCCGGACGACCGGCTCACCAAGATCGTCGATGTCCGGCCGGTGCCGAGCGTCCCGGTGCGCTGCGTCCAGGTCGACAACCCCGACCACCTGTACCTGGTCGGCCGCTCCCGGGTGCCGACGCACAACTCGACCCTCGCGCTCGACTTCGCCCGCGCGGCGTCCATCAAGCACGGCCTGACCTCGGCGTTCTTCAGCCTGGAAATGGGCCGCAACGAGATCACCATGCGCCTGCTCTCCGCCGAGGCCCGCGTCGCCCTGCACGCGATGCGCTCGGGCACCATGCAGGACGAGGACTGGACGCGCCTGGCCCGCCGCATGAGCGAGGTCGCCGAGGCCCCCCTGTTCATCGACGACTCGCCGAACATGTCGATGATGGAGATCCGCGCGAAGGCTCGCCGCCTCAAGCAGCAGCACGACCTGCGCCTGGTCGTCATCGACTACCTCCAGCTGATGACGTCCGGAAAGCGCGTCGAGAGCCGCCAGGTCGAGGTCTCGGAGTTCTCCCGCTCCCTGAAGCTCCTCGCGAAGGAACTCCAGGTCCCCGTCATCGCGCTCTCCCAGCTGAACCGAGGCCCCGAGCAGCGCACCGACAAGAAGCCCATGGTCTCCGACCTCCGCGAATCGGGATGCCTGACCGCCGCGACGCGGCTGATCCGCGCCGACACCAACGCGGAGGTCACGATCGGCGAGCTGGTCGAGAGCGGGGCGAAGGACGTTCCGGTCTGGGCGCTGGACGAGCGGCTCAAGTACGTCCCGCGGACGATGACCCACGCCTTCTCCAGCGGACGCAAGGAGGTCTTCAGAGTCACCCTCGCGTCCGGGAAGCAGGTCGAAGCGACGGCGAACCATCCGTTCCTGACCTCCTCGGGCTGGACGCCACTCGGCGAGCTGTCTCCGGGCGACCGTGTGGCAGCCGCCCGGCACGTCCCACCGCCGCTGGAGATCCGTCCCTGGCCGGAGGAGCGCGTCGTCCTTCTCGCGCACCTCCTCGGCGACGATTCTTTCGCGCAGGGGCAGCCCATCAGCTGTGCGGCGCACGAGAAACGCGTCCCCGACGAGGTGTTCAGCCTTCCCAAGGAGCAGGTGGCGCTCTTCCTGAGGCACCTGTGGGCCGCCGGCGGGTGCGTCCAGTGGAACGCGGAGTCGGCGAAGTGCGGCGTCTACTACTCCTCGACGAGCCGTCGGCTCGCCGAGGACGTGTCGAGGCTGCTGCTTCGGTTCGGCATCCACTCCCAACTCAAGACCGTAACGAAGGGCGCCTGTCGGCCGGGATACGAGCTCCACCTCGACGGCGCCGAGAACCAGTTGGCGTTCTTCGAGGCCGTCCGCGTGCACGGAGCGCGCGGTGCCGTCGCGGCTGCCGCGGCGACGGCGCTCCGCGAGGCCCGGCTGAACACCGACCTCGGCACGGTTCCGCGAGAGGTATGGGGGGACGTTCGCCAGGTCCTTGAGGGCGAGACGCATCGCGAGTTCGCCGCGGCGGCGAAGACCGGCTTCAGCGGCAGCGCGACGAGCGAGCGCGCTTCGGGCGGGCAGCGGCTGGGACGCGTCGCCACCGTTCTCGACAGCGCCGAACTGGAGATGCTGGCCGTCAACGACGTCCTCTGGGACGAGATCGTCTCGGTCGAGAGCCTGGGAGAGCAGGAGGTCTACGACGCCACCGTCATGGGCCTCCACAATTTCGTCGCGAACGGAATCGCTCTCCACAATTCGATCGAGCAGGATGCGGACATGGTGATCCTGCTGCATCGTGAAGACGCCTATGAGAAGGAATCGCCTCGCGCGGGAGAGGCCG
This sequence comes from Actinomadura gamaensis, assembly GCF_042652125.1. Classification (NCBI taxonomy): domain Bacteria; kingdom Bacillati; phylum Actinomycetota; class Actinomycetes; order Streptosporangiales; family Thermomonosporaceae; genus Actinomadura; species Actinomadura gamaensis. The sequence goes on from NZ_JBHSIT010000004.1 coordinate 402,214, forward strand.
ACCTGATCGTGGCCAAGCACCGTAACGGTCCCACGGCCACGGTTACCGTCGCTTTCCAGGGGCACTACAGCAGATTCGTGGACATGGCTCAGTAGCGTCTGGAGGCGCTCATGTGGGGTGCGATCGCGCTGTTGGAGGGCAGGGGCGCCGGAGCCATCCGGCATCCCGGCGGGACTTTGCTGGCGCATCTGCGGCGGGTCCATGGGCGGCTTGAGGAATGGGGCGGCCGGGAGGAACTGCTCGCCGCCGGCCTGTGCCACGCCTTCTACGGGACGGACGGTTTCGCCGTTTCGCTCGGAGACGCGGCACGGCGCCACGAGCTCGCGGACGTCATCGGCGCGGACGCTGAGCGCCTCGTTTACGTCTACGGATGTTGTGATCGGAAGCGGTCCTATCCGGGAATGGCCGATGGCGGGGAATTCGTCGACCGCTTCACCGGTGACGTGCTGGAAGTGACCGATGACGAACGGCGGGATTTCGCCGAGATCACCGTCGCCAACGAACTGGACGTCGTGGACGCCAGCGCGCTGGACGCGGAGCAGGCCCGCGGCCTGTACGAACTGTTCGGTCGCTGGCGCCCGTTGCTGAGCGACCTGGCCGCCCTCGAAGTGGACCGGCGCCTCTCAAGCTGCCCGGAACGGCGAGACGGCTAGACCGGCCGCCACCAGCCCGAACCCCAAGGCGGCCGCCCAGAGCACGGCGCGGTCGCCGAGCGCGTCGGCGGCCAGCCCACCGAGCGGCGCGCCGATCACGATCATGGCGCGGTTGGTGGAGCGGAGCGTGGCGTTCATGCGTCCCTGCAGGTCGTCGGGGGTGACGGACTGCCGGTAGCCGAGTTCGTTGGCGTTCTCCGCGCCCATGGAGAGCCCGAGCACGAACTGGGCCGCGGCGAGAGCAGCGCCGGACGCGGCGACGGCCGTGACCCCCCAGGTCCCTCGACGGCTCCCGCGCGGACGCCGCGGAACGAGAGTGAGCGCGACGGAGGTTCGGTGACGCGCACGCGCATGAGGAGGACGCCGGAGATCAGGTAGCTCGCGGCGTCCACCAGCACGGCCCATGGCGCGGTGAAGAGGGAGACGAGCCCGCCTGCGAGCGCCGGACCGGACGTCTGGGCCACGGCGTCGCTCTGGTCGAGCCGTGCGTTCGCGGCGGTGAGGAGGCGCGCGGGCACGAGCCGGGGCGCCCTCGTGCAGCGTGACCACTAGGAGCACCTGGAGGGCGACGGTCGTCACGTAACTGCCGAAGGACGAAATGGTGGACGCCGTCCAGACGCGGACGAATCCGGGGCTGTCGCGGAGTCGTGGCCTCGCCATCGGACCGTTCTATGCCGGTTTCGTCCGGTGGGCCACGGGAGTGTGGGCTGCTTCACAACGAGGGTGGTCAAGGGCGGGGCAAGATCTGGCCGGCAGGCGATTCCGGGGCCGCGGGCCGGGAAGGGGAGCGAGCAGCCCCGGGCCGTCGCCGTCCGGGGTGAAGCGTTCGTGTCCTGCGATCGGAAGGCCGTCATGTCGATTAGGGTTCGTCTGCACCAGATGCCGGTGCGGATCGCGACCGGGGCGTTCATCCTGAACTCCGGGCTGGGCAAGCTCCAGAACACCGAGGAGATGGCGGACGGCATCCACGGCACCGCCTCGGCCGCCTACCCGTTCCTGAAGGACTGGGAGCCGGCGCAGTTCACCCGGACGCTCGGCGCGGCCGAGGTCGCGGTCGGCGCGACGCTGCTGCTCCCGATCGTGCCGTCGCTGCTGGCCGGCGCGGCGCTGACCGGATTCTCCGCCGGGCTGCTCGGCCTGTACCTGAAGCTTCCGGGGATGCGCGAGGAGGGCAGCCTGCGCCCGACCCAGCAGGGCATCCCGCTGGCGAAGGACTCCTGGATGCTGGGAATCGGCCTCAGCCTGGTCACCGAGGCCTTCCACCGCAAGCGCTGCCGCCACTCCTGACGCGATCCCGCCGCAGGGAGTCGCTCGCGAGCCGGTAGGGGCGTGCGAGGGGACGGCGGTTAGGGTCGGCGTCCATGGAACTGCGGCAGCTTCGGTACTTCGTGGCGGTGGCGGAGGAGGCCGGCTTCACGCGGGCGGCCGAGCGGCTGCACGTCGCGCAGCCGGGGATCAGCGCGCAGGTGCGGCAGCTTGAGCGCGAGTTCGGGCAGGAGCTCTTCGATCGTTCCGGACGGTCGGTGAAGCTGACCGAGGCGGGCGAGGCGGTGCTGCCGTACGCGCGGGCGGCGCTGTGGGCGGCGGACGGCGCGCGGCTCGCGGTGGACGAGCTGTCCGGGCTGGTCCGCGGCCGGGTGGCGGTCGGGACCGTGACGTCCATGCCGTCCGATCTGGTGCCCGACCTGCTGGCCGGGCTGCACCGCGACCATCCCGGCGTCGAGATCACGCTGGTCGAGGGCGCCTCGGCCGACCTCCTCCGCGATCTCCTGGAGGGACGGCTGGATCTGGCGTTCGTGGGTCTGGCGGGCGATCCGCCGCACGGGATCGCCGTCCAGACCTACGTCGACGAGCGGCTCGTGGTCGTCGTCGCCGAGGACGACGAGCTGGCCGGGCGGACCCGCGTCGCGCTGCCCGAGCTGCGGGACCGGCGGCTCATGAGCCTGCCGCGCGGCACCGGGATCCGGGCGATCGTGGAGGCCGGGTGCGTGGCGGCGGGCTTCGAGCCGACGATCGCGTTCGAGGCCGCCGACCCGCTGGTGCTGTTGCAGCTGGTCACGCGCGGGCTCGGGGTGGCGGTCGTCCCGGCGTCGCTGGCGCGGGCGCACCCCGACCTCGTCCGGATGATCGAGATCGACGGCCCGGAGCTGCGCGGACGCGTCGCGCTGGCCTGGCGCTCCGAGGGGCCGATGAGTCCGGCCGCCCGCGAGCTGGTGAGACGCGCCCGCGCCGCCCTCTGAACCGCGGGACGCGGGCGCGGGCGCGGACGCGGGCGCGGTGGGGCGGCGGGAGCGCCGCCCCACGGTTCGGCCGCGGGAACCGGCCGGGTCACGCGGCGGCGGGGACCTTGTCGAGGAAGCCGTGGACCTTGGCGATGCGGCCGTCCTCGTCGAGCACCGCGACGTCGAAGCCGACGACCGGGGCCTCGGCGCCCTCGGGGCCGAGCTCCCAGGTGAAGCGGACGATGTCGTGGTGCGCGTCCACCGGGCCGGCCAGGCGGAACACCAGGCCGGGGAACTGGGCCTGGGCGCCCGCGATCACCGCGTCGATGGCGTCCCGGCCCTCGACGGCCGCGAGCGGGTCGGTGTAGGTGGCGCCCTCGGCCCAGACCTCGTCGATCGCGGCGCGGCGCGCGGCCGGGTCGGTCTCGTTCCAGATGGCGATGTAGCGCTCGATCTGCTGCTGCGCGTTGTTCATGATCTTCCCTTCCGGTCGGGACCGTCCCGACGCGTCCAACGATGTCGCGGATGGTGTGGAAGATCGATTACCTCCCGGGTCATGACGCTCGGCGGATCGCGCCCCGGATAGGGTCGGGCCTCCGAGGAGGGGGTGCGGGTGGGCGCTGGGACCATGACGATGGCGGACGCGCGGGCGTGGGGACGTCCGGCGGAGCGGCGGCGCCGCGCGGGCGCGGCCTTCCCGGGCGGCGGCGCGACGGCCTCGATCGGGCTGGGCGTGCTCGGCGCGCTGTTCTTCTCCTCGTCCTTCATCGCGAACCGGCTGATGGCGGTCGGCGGCGGCGCGTGGGAGTGGACGGCGTCGCTCCGGTTCGTCTACTCGCTGCCGATCTTCCTCGCGATCGTCGCCGTGCGCGGCGCCCGCGCCTCCCGGACGACCGCGACAGCGCAGGTGGGAGGTGGCTCGCGGGCGGGCGAGGCCGGGCTCGCGCCGGTTTTCGCCGCGCTGCGGGCCGCGCCTGGACGCTGGACGCTGTGGAGCACGGTCTGCTTCGGCCTGTTCTACGCGCCGCTCTGCTTCGCGGCGACGACCGCGCCCGGCTGGATGGTCGCGGCGACGTGGCAGGTCACGATCGTGTGCGGGGTCGTCCTCGCGCCGCTGCTGTACGGGCGCGGTGACGAGCGCCGGCGGGTGCCGCTGCGCGGGCTGGCGCTGTCCGGCCTGATCCTCGGCGGGGTGTTCCTGACGCAGCTGGGCGGCGGGGCGTCCGCGCTGAGCTGGAAGGCGGCGCTCGGCGTGGTGGCCGTGCTGGCGGGCGCGATCGCCTACCCGGTCGGCAACCGGCGTGCCATGGACCTCGCCGGGGACGGCCTCGACACCTTCCAGCGGCTCGCCGCCATGTCCCTCGCCTCGCTGCCGTTCTGGCTGGTCATCGCGGTGATCGGCGGGTTGCGGGCGGGGCTGCCGACGGGCGGACAGCTCACCGCGACCGCCGTCGTCGCGGTCTGCTCGGGCGTGGTCGCGACCTCGCTGTTCTTCGCCGCCACCCATCGCGAGCGCGCCCACCCGATGCGGCTCGCGGCCGTCGAGGCGACGCAGGCAGCGGAGGTCGTGTTCGTCGCGCTGCTGGAGCCGGTCGTCCTGCGCTCGTCCGCGCCCGGAATGGTCGGCTGGGCCGGTATTGTCGCGATCACGGTCGGCGTCATGCTCTACGCCTTCGCCGGCAAGCGCTGAGCTTCCCGGACGACGTTGATGTCGTTTTTCCGCTAGTGGGCGGCCCGGTCCTCGGTGATGCTGGAGGCATGCATGAGGACACGGAACGGTGCGTGCGGGCCGTCCAGGCGAAGGACGCCCGGTTCGACGGGTGGTTCTTCACCGGCGTGGTGACGACGGGGATCTACTGCCGTCCGAGCTGCCCGGCCGTCCCGCCCAAGCCCGCGAACATGCGCTTCTACCCGAGCGCCGCGGCGGCGCAGCAGGCGGGCTTCCGGGCCTGCAAGCGGTGCCGTCCGGACACCAGTCCGGGTTCGCCGGAGTGGAACCACCGCGCGGACGTCGTCGCGCGGGCGATGCGCCTCGTCGCGGACGGTGTCGTGGACCGCGAGGGCGTGCCGGGCCTCGCGACCCGCCTCGGCTACAGCACCCGGCAGATCGAGCGGCAGCTCCGCGCCGAGCTGGGCGCGGGCCCGCTCGCGCTGGCCAGGGCGCAGCGCGCGCAGACGGCCCGGCTGCTGATCGAGACGAGCACCCTCCCGATGTCGGACGTCGCGTTCGCTTCCGGTTTCGCGTCCATCAGGGCCTTTAATGACACGATTCGGGAAGTGTTCGCGCAAACGCCGACCGAATTGCGCGATCGAGTGTCCCGCGGCCATCCGACCGCCGTGAACGGCACGCTGTCGCTACGGCTGCCGTTCCGCCAGCCGTTCTTCCCGGACAACCTCTTCGGGCACCTCGCCGCCACGGCCGTCCCGGGCGTGGAGGAGTGGCGGGACGGCGCGTACCGGCGGACGCTGCGGCTCCCGCACGGTCCGGGCGTCGTCTCGCTGAAGCCGACCCCGACGTACGTGGCCTGCACCCTCACCCTCACCGACCTGCGCGACCTCACGATCGCGATCAGCCGGTGCCGCTGGATGCTGGACCTGGACGCCGACCCGGTCGCGGTGGACGAGCTGCTCGCGCACGACGACGTCCTCGAACCGCTCATCCACAAGGCGCCCGGACGCCGCGTCCCGCGCACGGCCTGCGGGGTGGAGTTCGGCATCAGGGCCGTCCTCGGACAGCAGGTGTCCACGGCCGCCGCGCGTACCCACGCGGCACGCCTCGTGCGCGCGCACGGGGAGCAGGTGGACGACCCGGCAGGCGGCCTTACGCATCTGTTCCCGATGCCCGAAGCGCTCATGGATCCGGACCCGGCGACCCTCGCGTTCCCCGAATCCCGCCGGGCGACCCTGAAGGCCCTCGTCACCGCCCTCGCCTCCGGCGACCTGGACCTCAGCGTCGGCGCCGACTGGGACGAGGCCCGGGCGAAACTGGCGGACCTGCCCGGCATCGGCCCGTGGACGATCGAGACCATCGCGATGCGGTCGCTCGGCGACCCCGACGCGTTCGTCGCGACCGACCTCGGCGTCCGGCACGCGGCGAGGCTGCTCGACCTGCCCAGCACCCCGGCCGCGCTCACCCGCCGCGCGGCGGCCTGGCGCCCCTGGCGCTCGTACGCCGTCCAGCACCTTTGGGCGACGGGCGACCACGCCATCAACACGATTCCCGCATGAAACGAGATCTCCTGTGCACACCCACGTCGTGATCGACAGCCCGGTCGGGCCGCTGACGCTGGTCGCGGACGGTCCGGAACTGGTCGGGCTCTACATGACCGAGCAGCGGCACCGCCCGGAGGAGGAGACCTTCGGGTCGCCCGGAGACCCGCAGGACGAGCCGTTCGCGTCCGTCGCCGCGCAGCTCGCCGCCTACTTCGCCGGTGAGCGGCACGACTTCGATCTCCCGCTGAAGATGAAGGGCACGCCGTTCCAGCGGCGCGTCTGGGACGCGCTGACCCGGATCCCCTACGGCGAGACCGTCAGCTACGGCGAGCTCGCGGCCGAGCTGGGCAACCCCTCCGCGTCCCGCGCGGTGGGCCTCGCCAACGGCCGCAACCCGATCGGGATCATCGTCCCGTGCCACCGGGTCGTCGGCTCGACCGGCAGCCTCACCGGCTACGGAGGCGGCATCGAGCGCAAGCGGTTCCTGCTCGACTTCGAACGCTCGAACCAGCCGTCCAGGGAAACCTCCGCCGCCGCCCTCTTCTGAACCGTCCGGCTACGGCTGCCTCGCCGTGGCTACCGCCGCCTCGCGCCGCTTCCGCCGCCTCGCGCGGCTTCCGCTGCCTCGCGCCGCTACGGCTGCCTCGTGCGCCCGCGCGCGAGGCAGCTCGCTGCGACGGCGAACAGGATGCCGCCCGTCAAGAACCACGGTTCGTAGAGGAACGTTGCGAAGCGTTCTTCGGACGTGAAGTCCGCGCTGTCGCGCGCGCCCACGAGGAGTGCCGCCCAGTCGGGGACGCTGGGCAGCGCGTGCAGGACGAGCAGCGCGGCCGTCCCCCACACGGTCACGGCAAGCGCCCTGCTCGGCAGGCGCCGGCCCCAGGGACGGACGAGCGCGAGCGCCATGCCCGTGGCTCCCAGCGACGCCGGAATCGCGATCACGTCGATGACCAGGAGCGCCGGGGTTCCATAGATGCTGCGGCCGTCCGGGAGACCGAGCCGTCCGTCCGCGAGCCAGTACACGTGGACGGCGGAGAACAGCACGCCCCAGAGCGCGGCGAGGTAGGCGAACGGCCGTCCGGCCACTTCCCCGGACACGAGGCGGGCGACCGGGTGCCCGATCGCCTTCCGGGAGACAGGGTGGACGACCGGGTGCCCGATCGCCTTCCGGGACACGAGGTGGGCGACCGGGTGTCTGATCGCCCTCCCGGAGACGGGAGCGGGGCGGCGGGCTGAGCTGGTCTGCATGCCATCGATCCTGCTGGGAAGGCCGTGACCTGCGCTTCCCCCGTCCCGGCGAAAGACGTCCCCCGCGCGGGGGAGTTTCTGTCGGTGGTGGCCGTTAGGGTGCGGGGGGTCGCCGGATCCGACCAGCGAAAGGGGAGAATCATGGAGTTCCGGGTCGAGCGCGGGGCGCTCGCCGACGCGGTCGCCTGGGCCGCCCGCACCCTCCCCGCGCGTCCGGCGCTGCCCGTCCTCGCGGGCCTTCGCCTGGTCGCCGACGCGGACGGCGGGCTGGAGCTGGCCGGTTTCGACTACGAGGTGTCCGCGCAGGCCAGGGTGGACGCCGACGTCGCCACGCCCGGCCGCGCCCTGGTCCCCGGCCGGCTGCTCGCCGAGATCGTCCGCAGCCTGCCCGCGCAGCCCGTCGAGTTCCTGACCAAGGACGCCGAGCTCGTCCTGCGCTGCGGCAGCGCCGAGTTCGGCCTCCAGACCATGCCCGTCGAGGACTACCCCACCCTGCCCGAGCCGCCCGCCCGCGCGGGCACGATCGCCGGCGACGCGTTCGCCGCGGCCGTCGCGCAGGTCACCCCCGCCGCCGGACGCGACGACACCCTGCCCATGCTCACCGGCGTCCGCCTCGACCTCGAAGGCGACACGATGTGGCTGGCCTGCACCGACCGCTACCGCATCGCGGCCCGCGAACTGACCTGGTCGCCGGATTCCGGCGACTTCCAGGCGGGCGTCGTCGTGCCCGCCCGCACCCTCGCCGACACCGCCAAGGCGATCCGTCCGGGCGCGACCGTGTCGCTGGGCCTGACCGGCGAGTCCGACACGCTGATCGGGGTGTCCGGCGGCGACCGCAGCATGACCACCCGCCTGCTGGACGAGCAGTACATCGACTACCGCAAGCGCCTCACCGGCGACTGGACGTCCGTCGCCCGCGTCCGCACCGCCCCCTTCGTGGAGGCGATCAAGCGCGTCGCGCTGGTCACCGAGCGCAGCACGCCCGTCCGGCTCGCCTTCACCGGCGCCGAGGTCAGCATCCGCGCCGCGTCCGGCGACGCGGCGCGCGCGAACGAGTCCCTCGCGGCCGAACTCGAAGGCGACGACATCGACATCGCCTTCAGTCCCCAGTACCTCCTGGACGGCCTGGCGGGCATCCACTCCGAGTACGCCCGCCTCGAATGCGCCGGGCCGACCAAGGCCGCCCTCCTCACCGGCATCCCCGACCCCGAGAAGGAGGACGAGCAGCCCGACATCGACGCCGACACCGGCTTCCGCTACCTCGCCATGCCGGTCCGGCTGACCTCCTGACCTCTCTCACCGCCGAGGGCCACGTCCGTTCTGAGGAGTAGCCGGGTAAGGCCGTCGGGCCGGAGGCTCAGGCGTCGTTCGGACGCGCCGTCAGGGGCCTCGAGGCGCCGTCGGACGCGGTCGCCTCGTGTGCCCGCGTGCCCGCCAGCCAGAGGACGCGGTCCGGGCCGGACGCCGAGGCCAGCCAAACGGTGTTTCCTGGCGAGGGCAGAACGGTCCAGCGGCGGCCGTCGAAGTGGGCCAGCTCGCCGTCGCCTCCGGCGAGCCAGACCTCGTCCCGCGCCCGTGCCGTGACGGTGTTCGGTGAGGTCAGCGGGGCTTTCACGCGAGACCAGCGGCGGCCGTTCCAGTGCAGGACGCTGCGCTGGCCCGCGACCCAGACATCGTCCGGCGCGGCGGCCGAGACGGCGGTCAACGGCCCTTTCGCCGGGGCCGGGACGCGCGTCCATTCGCGTCCGTCGAAATGGAGGACGAGGCCGTCGCGGTCGGCGGAACCGACCGCCCACACGTCGTCCGGGGCGACGGCTGCGACACCGGCGAGCCGTCCGCGCGCGACCTCGGGGAGAGCGGCCGGCTCCCAGGACGCGCCGTCCCAGCGCAGCGCGCGAAGCCCGTGCGGAGACGCGTGGCCCACGGCCCACGCCTCGTCCGGCCCGGTGAACGCGACCGCGTTGAGAACCAGGCCGCGCAGCGAGTCGGGGGCCTCCCAGGCCGTCCAGGCGGAACCCGTCCAATGCCGGATGAGCCCGATATCCGCCCGTTCCAAGCGGTCATAGGCACCGCCGACCGCGATCACGGCCACGGCCTCGTCTCGGCCTCCGCTCCCGCCATCGTCCGCGGATCTCCCCAGGTCACCGGCCTTACGCCGGGTTTCCCCCGAAACCGCGCCAGCCGCGTCCCCTCGACCTGAAGCCGCCTCCGACGCATCCGAACCCTCCACCCGACCCCAAACCGCGTCCGTTCGGCTTGAGGCCGCGTTCGTCCGGTCCGGAGCCGTGTCGACTCGGGCTGGGAACGCGGGATTCGCTTCGCCCGTGGTTGCCGCGTGCGCTCGGCCTTGCGAAGTCGTGTCTGTTTGGCTGGAGGCGGTGGGTTTCGCCTGGCGGGCGGCGTTCGGGGTGACCTCGGTGGTCGTCCTCCGGTGGGCCGCATCCGGCGTCGAGGCTTGGGCGGGGCGGCAGGCGACGCCGCGCAGGCGGGTGCCCAGCAAGGCCGCGGACGCCAGGGACGATTCAGACGGGTCAGGAAATGTCGTCCAGGAGCTGCCGTCCCACCGGGCGGCCAGGGGTCTGTGCCCGGACGTGCCGACGACCCAGACGGCGTCCGGGGACGCGGCGATGCCGTACAGCAGGTGTCCGCTACCGGGAAGGGGGGCGGGCAGTGGCGCGTTAGGTACAGACCCGGACGAAACGGATGCGATAGGAATGTCCGGGGAGAGCGCCATCAGCGCGCCGGCCGCTTCGCTGCGGGTCCGGGCCGCGTTGCGGTTCACCGTGGGCAGCCCCTCGTGAAGGTGGAACGACACTTCCGTCGGTGGGGATCATCGACGGCGCGGGGTGTCCTGACAAGCCTCCCCTACTCGGAGAACGCGCGAGCGGCATTGGCTCGTTCCAGCGCGGGGAGCCGGTTACAGGTCCTGCACCGCGAGGATGAAGCGGACTGTCTCGGAGGTGTCGTTGCCGTACCCGTGCGTCCGGTCGCCGGGGAAGACCGCGGCGGTTCCGGCGGGGACGGGCTCGGCATGGCCGTCCACGTAGAGGGTGAGCGTGCCGGTCTCGACGTGTGCGATCTCCTTCGTGCCCGGCTTGTGCGCCTCGCTCTCGCGCAGCTCGCCCGGCCGCAGCTCCCAGCGCCACAGCTCCATGGTCGGCCGCGGGTCGGTGCCCGCGAGGAGCGTGCCGGTGCCGCCCGACTCGCCCTGCCACAGCACCACCTGCCGCGGCGGCGGGAACAGTCGGACCGGCGGTTCCTCCGACACCTGCACCAGCCGGACGAGCGGGACCCCGAGCGCGTCCGCGACCCGGATCAGCGTGCCGAGGTTGGGATTGCCGCGCGCCTGCTCCAGGTTGACCAGCACGCCCTTGCTGACGCCCGCGCGCTCGGCGAGCTCGTCCAGGCTCCAGCCGTGGCCCGAACGCAGCGTCCGGACGGTCCGCGCGACGGCCGCGCCGACGGCTTCCTGATCGCTCACCCGTGTCACCCTACCTTCGGTCGATATAATGGTATACATGGTTCGCTGAAATGACCGAGGGGAGTGCCGCCATGCTGGACGAGATCACCGTTGACACCGCCGTACGCGAGCTGCGTCCGGACTTCGCCGTGCTCCTCATGTCGGCGGAGGGCCTGGTCAACGGCCCTTCGGACGCCGCGTCCGAGGGCTGGCTGAGCGCGGCCGGGGCCGCGGCGAACGCCGAGGACCCGCACGTCGAGGCGTGGCGCGAGGCCTACACGGCGTTCGGCGCGAAGCCGAAGCGCACCCGGCCCTCCGTCGACGCGCTGCTCCGCCGCGCCGACTCCCTCCCCGCGATCAACCGGGTCGTGGACGCCTACAACGCCGTCAGCGTCGAGTACGCCCTGCCCATCGGCGGCGAGGACCTCGACGCCTACGAAGGGCCGGCCCGCCTCGTGCGCGCGCGTGGGGACGAGCCCTTCGACGTCATCGCCAACGGCGAACCCGCCGTCGAGCACCCGTCCGAGGGCGAAGTCGTCTGGCGGGACGACAAGGGCGTGACGTGCCGGCGCTGGAACTGGCGGCAGTGCGTCCGCACGCGCATCACCGAGGACACCAAGAACGCCCTGTTCCTGCTGGAGCGCCTGGAGCCGTACCCGCTCGACCGCCTGCGGGCCGCCGGCGACGCGCTCGCCGACCGCCTCCGCGAGATCTCCCCGGGCGTCCGGATCGAGTCGCGGCTGCTCGGCTGATGGTCACGATCCTCGCGCTGGGGGCCGCGCTGTCCTACGGCGTCGCCGACTTCCTCGGCGGCACGGTCACCCGGCATTCCAGCACGCTGAAAGCGCTGTTCTGGTGCGTCCCGGTCGGCCTCGCGGTGCTGTTCGGCTCCGCGCTGCTCACCGGACGTGTCCCCACGGCGACCTCCCTGACCTGGGGATTCGCCGCCGGGCTGGCGGGCGGCGCGGGCCTGATGACCTTCTACCGGGCGCTCGCCCGCGGACCGATGTCGGTGGTCGCGCCCGTCTCGGCGCTGGCGTCCGCGCTGCTGCCGATCGCGGTCGGCGTCGCGCGCGGCGAACGCCTCGACCCGACCGTCCTCGCCGGGGTGCTGATCTGCCTGGTCGCGATCGGCCTGGTCAGCATGGAGAAGTCGGACGGCCCGGTCGAGCGGTCGGGCAGCCCGCTCGACAACGGACCGCTCATGGCGGGCGTCTCCGGCGTCTGCTTCGGTCTGTTCTTCGTCCTGGTCAAGGCCGCCGGGACGGGCGGCGGGCTCTGGCCACTCGTCGCCGCCCGCGCGGGCAACCTGACCGTCGTCGCGATCGCGTTCGCCGTCGTCCTCGCGCGCGGCGGCCTGCCCGGAACCGGGGTGTCAGGCCGCCGCCTGATCGGGCTCGCGGTGCTCTCCGGCGCCCTGGACGCGTCCGCGAACGCCCTGTACTACCTCGCCGTGAACTCCGGCCTGCTCAGCCTCGCGGCCGTCCTGACCTCGCTGTATCCGGCGATCACCGTCCTGCTCGCCCGGATCGCCTACAGCGAGCGCCTCCGCGCCGTCCAGCGCCTGGGCCTCGCCCTGGCCGCCACCGGCGTCACCCTCGTGACCATCGGCTGACCGCTCCGCGCCGCCCCGCGCCGCCTCCCGAGCCCTCCGGCCGCCGAGCCACCGGGTCGCCGGTCCGCCCGGCCGCCGGTCCGCCCGGCCGCCGAGCCGTTGGTCCGTCCGCCCCCGCCGCCGCGTCTCGGCGGGGGCGGACGGGGCTCAGATGCCGGCGTGCTGCCGGACCACGCGCCTGGCCTGGGCGAACAGCATGCCGACGTTCACCGACTTGCGGCAGACCGCGACCGCCACGACGTCCTGCCGCGCGGTCATCCGGACGAACAGGTGCGTCACGTGGTCGCTGTTGACCAGCACCTCCTGGAAGTAGTGCTGGTCGCTCTCGACCCCGCGGCGCTCCTTGAACACGTCCTCGATCATCAGCACGGTGCGGCCCTGGAACAGGTCGAGCGTCGCGCCCGCCAGCAGGTCGAGCACCTCGCGGGGGTGGCTCTCGACCGTCTCGTACGCCAGCAGCATCCCGGTCGCCATGTCGACCACGCCGGCCGCCACGCAGTCGGGAACCTCGGACTGCATCGTCTTGACCAGGGACATCACCTGGTCGTTGAAGCCCTCGGGCAGGTGCTTGGGGGGCATTTCCTACTCTCCTTCGATGAGGATCGATCCGATCCGGTCCAGGACCGGCCGCGAGTGGCCGCGCAGCCGGCCTATGTCCAGCCCCTCGTCCCCGAGGACGACCATCAGCGCCAGGTCGCCCACGGCGTAGACCGCCGTGTAGCCCTGGCTGCAGTGCGCCACCGACTGGTCGAGATCTCCCTGGTCGGTCACCGCCGCCATCCGCCGCGCGATGCCGAGGCCCGCCGCCGCGACCGCGGCGATGTCGTCGGGATCGACTCCCGCCCCGGTGTCCGACGCGACGACCAGGCCGTCGGTGGCGGCCAGCACCGATCCGGTGATTCCGGTGACCCGTCTGCGCATGGCGCGCATTTCGCCGATCACCGCGTCCTGATCCATTTTCCGCCCTCCCGATCTCCGCGCCGCCCGGCCGTGCGCGGGTCCGCCCGCTTTCTCCGCCGACGAGAAATTCGCCGCCTCAATAGTCGGTGCCACGAGCCCGCCCCCGAAATCTCAGGAAATCTCGCCAGGTGGGTTCGTGGACTTCCGTTTCATCGTTTTCTTCAGGTGCTTCGCGCCGCCTTTTCGGGAGGGCGCTCGATACGACGACCGAACCGGCGGGCCCGGACGGATCGACCGGCCTCGGCGGGGGCGGCTCGAAGGCATTCGGCGGGGGTGCCTCGACCGATCTCGGCGGGCGACCGGACGGCGGCTCCGGCGGATCGAAGGGGCTCGGCGAGGACTGCTCGTAGAGGCTTGCCGGGGACTGCTCGAAGGGGCTCGGCGTGGACGCCGCCAGCGGGCGCAGCGGGCTCGCGGTGTCCCTGGCCCGCAACCCCGGTTCGCTCCCGTCCGGAACCACGGTCAGCTGCCCCTCGGCGAGCATCGAGGACGCCTGGACCGTCACCGAGTACACGCCGCGGCCGAGCACGAACGCGATGTCCCGGCAGCTCCGGCGGCCGTCGGCGGCCCGCAGGATCTCCCGCCGGTCCGTGGCCAGCGCGCCGCCGTCCGGGTTCACCACCGCGGCGAGCCGCTCGCGGTCCGGCAGCACCGCCCGGGGCAGCGCGGCCAGCGCCGCCAGCCTCCGGGACGCCTCGCGCAGCAGCGTCTCGGCCGGTTCGCCGCGCGCGGGACCGGCGTACGGCTGCGGATGGGTCACGCAGTCGTCCATCCGGCCCGCGATGATCGCGAATGTGGCGTCCAGCGCCGCCATGAGCCGCACGACGTGCAGTCCGGCCTCGCCGACGCTCCGGTTCGGGACGGTGTCCCCGGCGAACCGGTCGGTCGTGCGGAGCCGTCCCGACCGGGTGAGCAGGGTCTCGGGACCGGGCGCGCCCGGGCTGTCCACCGCCACGACCAGCCCGCGGCGCAGGTGGAACGTCCCGCCGGGCCGTCCGGTGACCCGCAGGACGCCGGAGAGCCCCTCGGCCGCGTTGAGGCCCAGAACGTGCGACAACATCCGGAAACCGGCGTCGTCGAGGCTCGCGTGAATGCCGGTCATGCCACCACCCGTCCGGCGCGATCACCGGGCCCGCGCGGGCGGGACCGGCGTTACTGGATGCCTCTGTCTACCAGTCGTAGGCGGCAATTCCGCAGGATTGGCGAGCTTTTCTCTGAAAGGAATATTCCCGGCATGTCGCAATGCGGGCAGCGGCGTGTTTCGCCGGACAAGTCGTATTAACCGAGAACGCCCCGGTTAAAGGGCTGAAGTCTGAATAGAAGATCGCTGGCCCGCGCCGCCGGCACCCCCTAGAGTGGACGCCCGTGTCCGAAACCTCCACTTACCCGAGCGCCACCGCAGACGCCTACGACGCGGTGGCCGACCTGTACACCGAGCTCGTCCAGAACATCCTGGACGACCAGCCCCTCGACAGGGCGGTCCTCGCCGCGTTCGCCGACCTCGTCCGCTCGACCGGCCGCACGCGGGCGGTCGAGGTCGGCTGCGGCCCCGGCCACATGACCGCGCACCTGCGCTCCCTCGGCCTGGACGCGTTCGGCCTCGACATCGCCCCCGCGATGATCGACATCGCCCGCCGCGACCACCCCGGCCTGCGCTTCGACCTGTCCTCCATGGACGCCGTGGACACCCCGGACGGCTCGCTCGCCGGCGTCCTGTCCTGGTACTCGCTGATCCACACGCCGCCCGCCGAACTCCGCCCCTACCTGGACGAGTTCCACCGCGTCCTGGCTCCGGGCGGCCACCTCCTGCTCGGCTTCTTCGAGGGCCCCGAGATCGCCCCGTTCGACCACAAGGTCGTCACCGCCTACCGCTGGCCCCTCGACGCCCTCGCCGAGCAGGCCGCCGCGTCCGGCTTCACCGAGATCGGACGCATGGTCCGCGAGCCCCGCACCGGCGAGCGCCACCGCCAGGGCCGCCTCTTCCTCACCCGCTGACCCGAGTCGCGGCCCGCTGGATCCTCCGGCACGCCTACGCCGTCCTGACCGAGATCCAGGACGGCGTAGACCCGCGGTCGGACGAGTACACGAAACCGCCCTACGAGCGCCTCGTCGGCGCCGTCCAGTCGTTCCGCGTCGAAGCGCGCAAGCAGCTACGCGTCGAATCCCCCGAGGACATCGCCCCCGAAGAACCCTGACCCCAGCCCGGTGCCCTTGGGAAAGCGAAAGGGGCGCCGGGCTGCCTTCGCAGCTCAGCGCCCCTTTACGGAAGCGGTGGCGGTGGGATTCGAACCCACGGAAGCTTGCACTTCACACGCTTTCGAGGCGTGCGCCCTCGTCCACTAGGCGACGCCACCGCAGAAGAGCCTACCGGACTCTGCGGGATGCGAAGAACTCGATGAGCGGAGCGGCGCACTCGTCGGCCAGGACGCCCACGATCACTTCCGGGCGGTGGTTGAGACGGCGGTCGCGGACGACGTCCCACAGCGAGCCGACCGCGCCCGCCTTCTCGTCGATCGCGCCGTAGACGATCCGGTCGACGCGGGCCTGCACGGCGGCGCCCGCGCACATCGTGCACGGCTCCAGCGTCACCACGAGCGTGCAGCCGGACAGCCGCCACTCGCCCCGCGCGGACGCCGCCTGCCGCATCGCGACGATCTCGGCATGCCCGGTCGGGTCGCCGGTCAGCTCGCGGTCGTTGTGACCTCGCCCGATGACGCGTCCGCCCGGGTCGAGCACGATCGCGCCGACCGGGATGTCACCCGCCTGCCCGGCGAGGAGCGCTTCGTCGAGGGCGAGACGCATGCTCGGCTCGTACTCGCGCGCGGCCTCGTCGGCGGACGGGATGCCGAACTCCACACTTTCCCCCGGCCCGGCGTCATCGGGAGGCGACGCGGCCAGCTCGAGGTGCGCCCCGGGTGCGCCGTCGGCGGTGCGCTGGGCACCGGACTCCGCGTGTGGATCGCGGGTGGCGTTGTCGGTGGGCGGGGCGCCGGACTCCACGCTTGGCTCGGGTGCGGCGTCGTCAGTCACGGAGGCGGTCGAACTCCTCGCCGAAGCCCGCGCGGTCGGCGACCGCCATCAGGGCGTCCCCGGGCAGCGCCCGTTCGCCCAGGTCGGAAAGCTGCTCCCCGTCCACGCCGAGGTCGTCGAGCAGGGCGGCGTCGCCGGACGGGTCCCCGTCGGGGGCCTCCCCGACGAGCGGCTGGAACAGGCCCGCGAGCCGGTCGTCCCGCACGGCGGACACGTAGGCGCGCGGCTCGTCGTCGCCGTCCAGGCGGACGATCGCGAACCAGTCGTCCTCCCGCTCGACCAGCAGCACCACCGCGTCCCCGTAGGACTCGACGGCGGCCTCGCGCATCTGGTCGGCGATGTCGTCGACGCTCTCGGCCTCCGCGAGCTCGGCCTCGGTTCCCACCCAGCCCTGCGGCGTCCGGGCGAAGACGGCGGCGAAATACGACACCTGTTCATTGTGGACCACGAGGATCCGCCGGTCACACCCCTCGCCGGGCGAGTTCACCGGACGTATGCCCGGAACGACCCGGAACGCGCCGTCAGGCGACGGCGTCCAGCGCCCGCTCGAAGGCGATGGCGAAGCCGAGACGGCCCGCGATGCTGAGCAGCATCTCGTCCGGATAGAGCTCCAGGTCGCCGGAGATCGCGCCCAGCTCCATCTCGTCCAGGCCCAGGTCCGCGAAGATCGACATGTCGCCGACCGGGAGCACCTGGTCGAGCTCCTCGTCCTCCGGGACGGGGATGTCCAGGTACTCCAGCACCTGCTGGGCGAGCGGCCAGTCCACCGAGGCGGTCACGTCCGAGAGGAAGACCATGTCCTCCTCGCCCAGCAACCGGATCGCGACGAAGAAGTCGTCACCCACCGATACCAGCCCGATCGTCCCGCCGAGGCTCGGCTGCTGGCGGAGGGCATGGATCAGCCCCTCCAGGTCCTCGGTCAACGCGACCGGGAGGACCTCAGCCTCCCAGCGAGCGTCCTCTCGGTACACCACGACGGCGAAGTCCGCCGCGTCCACATCCGTCATGTCCACCCCACCGGCGCGCGTGTCCTGCGAGGACCGGGGGAACGGGAGCCCCACCCCTCGCGAACCCCGCCGCCGTACCGGGCGGGGTGCCACGGCGTCCCTTCCGGACACCGCGCCGTCCGAATCTACTCGATCCGGCCCCGCCGGGAGCCTCGGATGGCCACCAGGGCAGCCCAGCGGGGACGATCGGGCACCCGGCGGCACGTTCACGACCTTGCCGGACGGCCCGTCTCAGCACTCTGACCAGGAAACTCGCCGCGTCGCGGCCCGGATCAGCCCAGGAACCGGAAGGTGCGGCGGCGCAGCGCCGCATGGATCTGCTTCCGGCGCGCCCGGTGTGGCGTCACCCGTTCACGCAGCTCGCGGGCCTCGGCCAGCTCCCGCAGGAACCGCGCACGTCGCCGCAACCGCTCCCGCGACTCCTCCGGCGTGAGATTCAGCACCCCCGCCTCCTGAAGGCTCGACTCCGTAGATACGTCCTCATCCCGGCCGGCGGCCGACCGGGCTCCCGGCCCGGCGGCCGACCGGGCTCCCCGTTCGGTGCCCTCGACCTCGGGAACCTCCTCGTCCCCGGCAGCCCGCGCGGCCCTCCGCCGCAGCGCGCGCCCGGCCTCCGACCGCAGCGCCCGGTCGCCACCGAAGTCCAGATCCCGCCGAGCGACTCTCCTGGCCACGAACTCGGCATCCCTCGCAGCCGCCACACCAGATGTGCGCCCGGACTCGGACCATGCGCCCGACTCACCACCCGAAGGCGCCGCCGTCTCACCGTCCACAGTGGCCCTCCTTCCGGAATCCGACCGCGGCCGCGCAGCACCGCGCCCCCACCGGACGCCCGAGCCGTCCGCCCCACGGCTCCCCGCGTCCTCCGGCCGCGTCCTCACACCTTGTTCAACGCCCGAGCGGGCCTCAACATCCCAGAGCCACGTAGAAACACTGCCCCCATAGGGCCGCGTCCCAGCCATCTCCGCCTCTTCCCCCGAACATCGCCGAGCCTCCGCGCCCGGCCCAGCCTCGGTACCCGTTTTGTCAGCATTTTCACCCCGCCGCCCCGTATCGGCAGCCGAGGGCTTCCCGTCCGCCTCCGGCACTCCCCGGTCTTCCGCTCCGCCGCCTGCCGGCGCTCCACGGCCCACGTGGTCGCCCTTCGGCTCCGCGTGATCTTCCGAGCTCCGAAACGCCTGCTCCGCGCAGCCCGCGGCCTCCCGAGCCGCGTCCCGCCCCTCCCTTTCCAACGCCCCCAGCGCCCCGCCCTCATCCCAAGCCGGGCTGGCACGTTCGTCTCGGCCATGCGCGACGCGACCAGCCGGAACGTGCACTACGCGCTCATACTGAGCAAGCGCCGAGGGGTCAGACTGCGCCCGCAGCGGCCCGTCATCTCGGACATGCGCCGCGCCGCAGTGCTCGGCTCCCGCCGGGTAGTCACCCCCACCTCCCGCTGCCCCGCCTCCCGCGGGATGCGCTGGGAAGCCCTCCCGAGCAGGCGCTGCACAGTCACATTCGGTCCGCGCTGAGGCGTCCTGCGCATGTGCTGGGCAGTCGTCCTGCGCATGTGCCGTGTGGCGATGTTCGGCTTGAGCTGGACGGTCTTCCCGAGCAAGCGCCGCGCAGTCGTCTTCGGCTCGCACGGGGCGGACGTCCTGCACGTGCGCCGCACGGCTGTTCGCGCGCTGCATCGGGGCATCGCTCTGGGGGTGCGCTGCGCGGTCAAGTTCGGCTTGTGCTGCGCGGTCGCTTTCCGCGGGCGCTGCATAGGTGTTCGTGCGTGGCGTCAGGGCGTTGTCTTGCGAGTGCGCTGCCTGGCCGCGTGCGGGCTGCTGCGCTGGGCGGTCGTTGTCCGCGTGCGCTGCTTGGCTGTCTGCGTGTGGCGTGGGTGCGTCGTCCCGCGGGTGCGCTGCGCGGTCGCGTTCGGCTTGTGCTGCGCGGTCGCTCACCGGGTGGGTTGCGCAGCTGTTTGCGCATGGCATCGATGCGTCAACCTGTGAGCGCGCTGGGGGGCCGTGTTCGGCTTGGGCTGGACGGTTGCTCCCTGCGGGCGCTCCATAGGCGGTCGCGCGCGGCATCAGGGCGTCGTCCTGCGAGTGCGCTGCCTGGCCGCCTGCGAGCTGCGTTGGGCGGTCGTGCGCTGTGCCCGCTGGGCGGTCGTGCTGTGGTTGTGCTGCTTGGTCCTGGGCTCGCGGGCCATGACCGTGCTGGTCCAGCGCTGGACGTTGGTCGCGTGTCGCAGTGCCTTCGTGGGGTGGTGGAGTGCGTTCGTCCTGGTGCGGAAGGGTGCGAACGTCCTGGCGTGGGGCGTTGCGGGCGTTCGAGGAGCGGCTGGCGTTGCTTTCGTGAGAGCACGCGGCGCGGTCAGTGTGGGATGGGTGAGCGCCTGGGAAAGGGCCTTCGGTGCCGATCTGGAGTGGGCTGGGCTCCTGGGCCTGCGCGTACTGGCCGGCTTGTGACTGTGCTCGCGCCGAGCCGGCTTGCTGCGGCTGGACGGCGGGAGGCTGTGGGACGTGGCCGGGGTGCTGTTCCGAGGGCTCGGCCGGGGGGAGATTGCGGGCTTGATCTGCGGGAGACGCGGTGGCGAGGGGCGGGGAGGACGGCTCGGTGGGCGGCTGAGGGGCGGAGGGCCCGGGCCGGGTGGGTCGGTGGTCGGGTGCTTCCGGACGGGCGCTTGGGGTGTGCGCCTCAGCGGGAGGGTCGGGGGCAGGCTCCCGGACTGGCCGGGAGCCGCCTCTCAGACGAGCTTCACGATCGCTGTCCATACCGGGATGGTGCCCAGCGGTTCGTCGTCCTATCCGCAGGCCGGGCGCGATCTGATCAGCGGTCCGAGGTCGGCTACCGTGAGCACATGCAGACCCTTGCCGTCGACCACCCGCTCGTCGCCCACAAGCTGACCACGCTGCGGGACGTGCGCACCGACTCGCCGACCTTCCGCCGCCTGGCGGACGAGCTGGTGACCCTTCTCGCCTACGAGGCGACCCGGGACGTGCGGGTGACCGATGTCACCGTTCGGACGCCGGTGGCCGAGGCCCACGGCGTCCAGCTGGCCAGCCCGAAGCCGCTGGTCGTGCCGATCCTGCGGGCGGGCCTGGGCATGCTGGACGGCATGACCCGGCTGCTCCCCACCGCCGAGGTCGGCTTCCTCGGGATGATCCGGGACGAGGGCTCCCTCCAGGCCCAGACCTACGCCACCCGCCTGCCGGACGACCTGTCCGGACGCCAGTGCTACGTCCTCGACCCGATGCTGGCCACGGGCGGCACCCTCGCCGCCGCGATCAAGCTCCTCCTCGACCGCGGAGCCCGCGACGTCACGGCTCTGTGCCTGCTCGCCGCTCCGGAGGGTCTCAAGTACCTCGAAGAGGACCTCGCCGACACGGACGCCCCCATCCGCGTGGTGACCGCCGCCATCGACGACCACCTCAACGAGCACGGCTTCATCATCCCCGGCCTCGGCGACGCCGGCGACCGCCTCTACGGCGTCGTCTAACCCGCCCGGCCGCCCCCGCGCTCGCGCCATCCCCACGCTCGCGCCATCCCCGCAACCGCTCCGAGCTCAAGCCACGCCGCCTCCGTCGACGCCACCCCTGCCCGCGCGCACGCTGCCCCCGCGCCGCGACCGTCCGACGCGTGACGCTCGGCTCGTCCTCTTGAGCTGTCCGGACGCCGGGACAGCTCAAGCTTGGCTGGCCTGGCTCGCCCGCTCCCGACCTAGCCCCTCGGATCGGTATGACGGTCTGGCATGACCGGTCCGGCTCGTCGGCTTGACCTCGTCCGGCTGGACCTCGTCCGACTCGGCTCGGCTCGGCCCGCCCGGCTGGGCTCGGTCTCGTCCGGCTCGGCTCGGCCGACTCGGCCCCATCCGGCTCGGCCCCATCCGGCTCGGCTCGGCCGACTCGGCCTCGGCCAACTCGGCCTCGGCTGGAGCGGCCTGTTCTCGGGCCGTCCGGGCTGACCGGGGTAGTTGGCTTGAGCTGGGCGTTCGGCTCGTCGGAGCTCAACCTGTCCGGCTGTTCCGACCAGCTTCAGCTCGCGGCCCGGCTTGTCCCAGGCCACCTGGTTTGGCTGGTCTGGGTTGGCGCTCTCGACGGACCGGAGCGGACCGGGCCGTGGGCGCGGGGAACTTGGCTGGCGCTCGGCGGGTGCCCGTGGCGCTTGGTTAAGGCATGGGCTCCGGCGCCCACAGTCATCTGGTCTCCGATAGATCACTCCAATGCTCGTCGGTGAGGCTTGTTCGGGCGCAAGCACGCGGCCACTGAGGCGCAGGGCGCGTCACGTTCGACCGGAGAAACGTCATGCCGGCATGGGGGCCTGCTTAAACGATCTTGGGTTCCCCGGGTGTTCGCGGTGGGTAGTAGCCCATTACGGAACGTCGGTGGGCGTTCCTCTCCGCCGCTCCGGCATACGGGGACGGTTCAGGACCGGGGCGGGGGGCGCGCGCTTGGGGGAGCGTCATGGCTCAGCGACCGGACTCCGAAGCTCCGTACGACGAGATCGGCGAGCGGCTCGCTCGCGAGTTCTCCGGGGTGCACGACGGACGGACCGTGGAGCGGTGCCTGGCCGCCGCGCGGTACGGCGCGCTCGAGGTGACCGGGAACGCCTCGCCCGAACTGGTGGAGCGCGTCGCCCGCAAGCACCTGAAGGTGCTCGCCGTCGTTGCCGCCGAGAAGCGCCGTCGATCACCGCGTACCTCACTGGGGAACACCCCCTGACCCTTCCGTCTCCGTCGTCCCTCACCCCACAGAACGAACGAGCCCCGCGAAACGTTGGGGCCAGGTTCGGGTGACACGGCGGCGGGGACGCTGCGCGGGTGCTTTGCGCTGCCTGAACGCTGTGCGAGACTGACCGAGGGTCCGTGGGTCATCCGCACCGGGAGGCATGAGTGCCCGCCAAGAAGTACGTCGCGTGGGCGGCCGCCGCGGTGGCGGTGGCCTACCTGGTGCAGCGGCCCGAGGGGGCCGCGCGCTCGGTCGCCCGCGCCGCGGAGGGCCTGACCTCCGCCGCAGACTCCGTGGCCACCTTCCTCAACGCGCTCGGCTGAGGTTCCCATGCGCCTGGTCACGCCCGGTGACTCCGCTCCCGCGTCGGTCAACAAGTACCTGCTCCCGCACGAGACGCAGGTGATCACGGTCCGGCGGCATCCGGCCGTGCTGATGCTGCCGGTCGGGCTCGTCCTCGGCGGCCTGATCATCGCCGGGGTGCTCAGCAACACCCTGGCCAAGGACGCGGGCACGGTGATCAGCTGGATCTGGTGGGGCTGGCTGATCCTGCTGGCCTGGTTCGTCTGGCGGGTGGCGGAGTGGTCGGTGGACTACTTCGTGATCACCAACCAGCGGATGCTGCTCACCACCGGCCTGATCACGCGCAAGGTCGCGATGATGCCGCTGGCGAAGGTCACCGACATGAGCTTCAAGCGGACGGTCGCGGGCCGGATGCTCGGTTACGGGGAGTTCGTCCTGGAGTCGGCCGGTCAGGACCAGGCCCTCTCGGCCGTCCCGTACCTGCCCTACCCGGAGCAGCTGTACCTGGAGGTCTGCGAGATGATCTTCCCCAACAAGAACGCCTCCGACGACTGACCCTCCGCGCCGCATGTGATCTGCGTCACTCAGCGGTGGAGGCTGCGACCGCCCAGGTCACGGGCGGACGCGGCGACACGCGGTTTGGCGTGCGCCTTCTCCTCGCCCGCCCGTCCGGCAACGCTCCGGCCAGCGGGATCAGGCGATTGCGTCGGGTGAACGTGGCCGTGGTACGGCTTCCGTGCGCGATGCCCGTAGAGCATGATCTACTGGGTTGAACCGTTATCACCGCCAAAGCCGTATCTAGGGACGACTGGGACCGCTTCGTTACTCTCGACGTGCGATAACCGACGATGTGCAATTATGTCGGAACCCCAGCCGCCTGTTTACTTCCGCTAAGTGAGTTCTCATGCCGGGTCCAGGCAACGTCGGGGAGCGCGTCCGCAACCTACGGCTGACCAGACGCTTGTCACAGGCGCAGCTCGCCGGACACGACCTCTCCGACAGCTACATCTCGTTGATCGAGTCCGGAAAGCGGACTCCAACCCCAACCGTGCTGCGGATGCTGGCCGAGCGTCTCGGGTGCACGCCCGAGTACCTCGCCGAGGGCGTGGAGCCCGAGCAGCGCGCCCACCTGGAGGTGCGGGAACGTCACGCGCATCTCGCCCTGCTCGCGGGTGATCCGCGCGGCGCGGCGTCGGTGTTCGAGGACGTCATCAAGCGCAGCGACGACCCGGACCTCACCGCGCGGGCGCGGGAGGGCCAGGCCCACGCGCTGGAGCGGCTCGGCCGCGTCGAGGACGCGATCGCGCTCTTCGAGGAGCTGCGCGAGCAGGCCGAACGCGACCCGGGGCGGACCAGCTGGCTGCCCCCGGTGATCGCCCTGGCGCGCTGCTACCACGCGGTCGGCGACCTCGGCCAGGCCATCGCGCTGGGGGAGCGGACACTCGCTCGCCTGGACGAGCTGGGCCTCGCGCGCGGGCACGAGCGGATCGAGGTGGGCCGCATGTTGCTGCTCGCCTATGTGGACCGCTCTGATTTCGGACGTGCCCACGCCCTCGGCCGCAGGCTGCTCGCCGCCGAAGAGGCAGGACGGTCCGGAGACGGCGACACGCTGAGCGTCTGCTACCAGCAGGCCAGCGTCCGGGCGCTGGACCAGAACGCGATCGGCGACTCGCTCTACTTCGCCGACCAGGCCCTGGCCGCGCGCGGGGAGGGCACCCGTCCTCGTGCGCTCGCGCGTCTGGACCTCGCGGCTGCGAAGGCCCTGCTCCGTGGCGTCCCGGCGTTCTCCGCCGAGACGCCCGTGCAGGAGGACATGCCGCTCGGCGCGTCCCCCAGCGCGGCCGAGGAGGCGCTCCGCCTCCTGCAGGGCGCCGAGGACCTGGAAGGCGCCGAAGTCACCGAACGCACCGTCGAGACGGCGCGCGCCCTGGTCATCCTGGGGCAGCCCGCGCAGGCCATCTCCCGTTTGGAGGAGTTCCTCGAAACGGGGATGGCCCTAGCCGCTCCGACGGAGGACGGCGTCAGCGGCCTCGGCCCACCGCCGGGTACCGATCTGGTCGCCCGCACGCACAAGGTGGCTCAGGCTCGGCTCGTCCTCGCGCGCGCACGCGTCGCGCAGCACGACCCGCAGGCCGCGCTCGTCGTGCTCCGCGCCGCCGCCACCCAGCTCGGCGAACTCCCCGCGAACCGCGGGACCGCCCGGCTCCTCCACGAACTAGGTGAACTGTTCCAGATCGCCGGTGACACCAACGCCGCCACGACCGCTTACCGGCAGGCGCTGGAGGCCGTCGGCCTCCGCGCCGCGCGTCCGCACACCGCCCCCTGCGACGTCGGGGTCTGACTCCACGCCTGATCGGAAGCGCCACTCGGGTACCTGCTGCCGCTCGTCTCGCAGCTCCCGAGTGGCGCGTTCCATCTGTGCGAGGGGCCCGTGTCGCTCCGCGCTCGGGAATGTCAGAGGCGCTGGATACGGTGCGGACGTGATCGTGCTTTCGCGGGCGGACGTGGAGGAGTTGCTGGACGTCGGGGCGCTGGTGGACGCCCTGGCACCGGCCATGGCCGACCTCTCGGCGGGGAGGGCGGCGGTTCCGGACCGGACGGTGGCGCCGGTGCCGGACGAGGACGCGTTGCTGCTCGACATGCCCGGCTACGCGCCGTCCGCGAAGTTGCTGATCAGCAAGCTCGTCTCGGTGTTTCCGGGGAACGCCGGGAGCGAGGTGCCGGTCCGGCAGGCCGTGGTGGTGGCGTTCGACGCGCGAACGGGGGAGCCCGCAGCGTTCTTGGACGGGACGTACATCACCGCGGTCCGGACGGCGGCGTGCGCGGCGCTTTCGGCACGCCTGCTGGCGCGTCCGGACGCGTCGGTCGCCGCGGTTTTCGGAACCGGCCCGCAGGCCCGCGCGCACGTGCGAGCGTTGCCGTACGCGCGTACCTTGCGGGAGATCCGGGTCGCGGGACGTGAGTTCGAGCGATCGCGGGCCTTCGCCGACGAGATGTCCGGCGATGTCCCGGTGCGTGCTGTCGCCTCCTACGAGGAGGGATGCGACGGCGCGGACATCGTGTGCGGCGCGACCTACGCGGTCGAGCCGGTGATCCGTCGTGCCTGGCTCGCCCCCGGCACCCACGTCACCTCGATCGGCTACAACCCGCGCGGGCGCGAGGTGGACGACGCGACCGTCGCCGGCGCGGCGCTGTTCGTCGAGTCGCGGCGGGCCGCGCTGGGGGCCGTCCCGCCGAACCTCGACCTCGCCGAGCCCCTGGAGCGAGGCGTGATCACCGCGGAGCACGTGCGGGCCGAACTGGGGGAAGTGATCGAAGGCACGCGGCCGGGGCGGACGAACCCGGACGAGATCACGCTTTACAAGTCCGTCGGCGTCATCCCGCAGGACATCGCCGCCGTTTCGCTGATCCTGGCGGCGGCACGCGAACGAGGGCGTGGTGTCACCGTCGGGTAGGTGATCAGTACCACCTCGGGAAGGAATGAATTACCGGCGCGCGACGTCCTAACATGGAGACATGGGATGATTGGTTCACCGGAGGCCAAGCCCGTCCTACGTGCCCTGTGAGGAGGAACGTGACTCTGCGGACAGCTCGCCGCTCGTCCCTCGTCGAGCAGGTGATCGACCAGCTCAGGGACGAGATCGTCGCGGGGGCCTGGCCGGTCGGCGGCCGGATCCCGCCCGAGCCGGCGCTGTCGGAGAGCCTCGGCGTGGGCCGGAACACCGTGCGCGAGGCCGTCCGGGCGCTCACGCACGCCGGAATCCTGGAGAGCCGCCAGGGAGACGGCACGTACGTGCGTGCGACGAGCGAGATGTCCGGTGCCATGCGGCGCCGGCTGGAACGCGCCGAGTTCGTCGAGATCCTCGAGGTCCGGCGCGGGCTGGAGGTGGAGGCCGCGCGGTCGGCCGCCGCCCGCCGCACGCCCGCCGACATCTCGGCGATCGAGGCCGCGCTCGTCCTGCGCGATGCCGCGTGGGCCGCCCGCGAGCACGCCGAGTTCGTCGAGGCCGACCTCGCGTTCCACACCGCCGTCGTGGAAGCCACCCACAACGGCATGCTCATCGAGCTGTACCGCGACTTCAGCGCGGCGCTGCGCGCGAGCATCGGCGCGGCCGGGCCGCTGGTCGAGCACGCCGACATCCCGCACGCCCCCATCGCGGCCGCCATCACCGCGGGCGACGGCGAAGCCGCGGCGTCCGCCGCGCGCCGATGTCTCGACCGGATCCTGGACGAGACGGCCGGCGACCACCCTCCCGGTGACGACGTCGAACGTTCCGTTCCCGACGTCCCCTGACCCGTCGTATCGCCCCTTTTCCGAAAGAACGGTACGAGTTACGGCCGGCGAGCCAGCGCTCCCTCCCAGAGCGCTCGGTTGCGGCGGGCCGGAGCGATGCAGCGCGGCAACGCTCCTGGTCAAGCCCGCTGGCCGTGATCGTGGTGACGCAGCGTCGCGTCCCTTGACCCCGCTTGAGGGGACCGTCTTTTCGGCCACTTCGCCGGTTTCGGCTCCATGGCGTCCGTCCCCACGGGCAGCCCTCTCGCCAGGCGATGCGGCATGCCCGAGCTCTTGGGACGGGCCGAACAGCAGCCGGCGGCTCGGCGGCCTGTGAGCCGTTTGTAGCCGGGCCTTTCGGGGCGCACCAGAACAAGGCGGCATCGGCGCCGCGGACATGGCCACCAGACAGATCACGACGATGTCGCCGCGCCGGCGGCGGCCAGGACCGAAGGATCATGACTACCACGACACGCACCCCCGCCCCGGCCGTCTCGCGACTGACGGCACTCTGGACCCTCGCCGGGCTCGTCCTGCTCACCGTGAACCTGCGCGCCGCGATCACCGGCGTCGCCCCGGTCCTCGGTGACCTGCAGGATTCGCTGCACCTGAGCGGCGTCGAGGTCAGCGTGCTGACGACGCTCCCCGTGCTCTGCCTCGGGCTGTTCGCCTCGGCCGCGCCCGTGCTCGCGCGGCGGATCGGCGCGGAGGCGGCGATCGCGGTCGCGCTCGTCCTGATCACGGTCGGGATCGCGCTGCGGGCCGTCCCGGCGCAGCCCGCGCTGTTCGGCGGGACGGTGCTCGCGGGCGCGGGCATCGCGATGGGCAACGTGCTGATGCCCGCGGTGATCAAGCGCGCCTTCCCGAGCCGGGTGGGGTCGCTGACGGGTCTCGCGATGATGCTGATGGCGGGCAGCGGCGCGATCGCCGCCGGGCTGGCCGTCCCGCTGGACGGCGCGGGCGGATGGCGGCTGGCGCTCGCGGTGTGGGCCGTCCCGTCGCTGATCGCGGTCCTGGTCTGGGGACCGCTGGCCCTGCGCTCACGCCGAGCCCGCCGCGCCGCAACGCTTCCCGCCGCGTCCCCCGCCGGGCCCGCTGCCGCGCCCGCCGCCGCGTCCCCCGCCGGGCCCGCTGCCGCGCCCGCCGCGGCGTCTTCCGCCGGTTCCGCCGCCGCATCCACCGCCGCGCCCGTTGCCGCGTCTTCCGCTGGGTCCTCCGCCGCGTCTTCCGCCGGGTCCGCGGTCGCGGCTGCGGTGGCGCCCGTTTCCGGGTCTGCGGTCGGCGAGTCGGACGCTGCCGTTCAGCGTTCGTCGTCGCTGGGGCAGGCCGAGGCCGAGGGCGGCACGCTGCTGCGTTCGCCGCTGGCCTGGTTCGTCGCGGGGTTCATGGGCCTGGCGTCGCTCATGTTCTACGTCCTGATGTCGTGGCTGCCGCAGATCATGCGGGATCACGGCTTCGCCGCCGGCGAGGCGGGCGTGATGGTCTCGGTGATGATGCTGATCGGTATCCCGCTGGGCTTCGCGACCCCGGTCGCCGCCGCCCGGATGCGCCACCAGAGCGCCCTGGTGCTCGGGGTCGCCGTGACGATGGTCCTCGGCATCGGCGGGCTGCTCGTCGCGCCGTCCGCCGGATGGCTCTGGGTGGCCTTCCTCGGCCTCGGCACGGGCAGCGCCTTCCCGCTGGCGTTCACCCTGCTCAACCTGCGGTCGCCGAGCCCGATGATCGCCGCGCGGCTGTCCGGGATGGCGCAGACCGCGGGCTATCTCCTCGCCGGTGTCGGCCCGCTGGCGGTCGGCCTGCTGCACGACCTGACCGGTGGCTGGACGATCTCCCTCGGGCTGCTGTTCGTCCTGATCGTCCCCGAGGTGATCCTCGGTGTGCTGGCCTCGCGGCCCGGCTTCGTCCAGCCGAGCGCGACCACGGCCGAATCGGAGCTGGAGCAGCTGATCGAGACCGAGGCGGCGCTCTCCGTCCGCGAGCCCGCTCGGACGCGCTGACCCACCCTCCGTCCGGAAGGCGGCTCAGACGACAGCCGTGAGTCGTCCGGTCGTCCAGGGCCCTCCGGTTTCCAGCCCGGGGCTGACGGACGATCGCCGTGATCGTGACAGGGGCCGGCGCCCTCGGCCGCACCGAGGCCTCGGACGATCGCGCTGTTCGGCCAGCATGGCACCGCTTATCGCCATGCTGGCCGTGTTCGTCCTCCTCCGCGTTCGGTTTGAGACTGGAAGAGTCTGCGGTCGTCCCTTCACCTTGATCGCGGCGTCCCGGGTCGGGACGTCGGGTTCGCGCGGGCGTCCGTGTCAGGAGACCAGCAGCACGAGCTTTCCCCGGACGCGGCCGTGCTCGCTCACCCGGTGCGCCTCGGCGACGTCGGCTAGCGGGAAGGTATGCACCGTCGGCGGAGCGAAGCGGCCGGACTCGATCAGCTCGCCGATCTCGTTGATGACATGGACGGCGCGTCCGGCGTCACCGCGGCTGAAACGCACGCCATGCTCTTGGGCCCCGGCGAAGTCAGCGACCGTGATGACATGCTCCGCGCCGCCCGCGAGGTCGGTCAGCTCGGGAAGCACTCCACTTCCGGCGACGTCGAGCGCGAAGTCGACGCCGTCCGGCGCGAGCGCGCGCACCCGCTGAGACATGCCCTCTCCGTAAGCGACGGGCTCGGCCCCGAGCGAGCGAAGGTAGTCGTGGTTCGCTGGACCGGCCGTGCCGATCACACGCGCTCCGCGCGCCACGGCGAGCTGGACGGCGGCGCTGCCGACGCTTCCGGAAGCGCCGTTGATGAGCAGCGTGACGCCGTCCCCGACACCGAGCTGGTCGAGCGCGCGCGTGGCCGTCTCGAGCGCGGCGGGCAGCGCGGCGGCGCTCGCGAAGTCGAGCGTGGGCGGGATGGGCGCGTAGTGATCCAGCACCGCCAGCTCGGCCTGCGCGGTCCCCTCCCCGGAGAAGCCGAAGACACGATCGCCGACGGCCACGTCCGTGACCCCTTCGCCGATCTCGTCCACCACCCCCGCGGCCTCGTGGCCCATGCTCTGCGGAAGCTCCTGATCCATTAGCCCCTGGCGTTTCTTCCAGTCGCTCGGGTTCACCCCCGCGGCCCGCACCGCGATCCGCACCTGCCCGGCCCCTGGGTGCGGATCAGGAAGCTCTTCGATCTCCAGAACCTCCGGTCCCCCGAACCGATGGAAACGAACTGCCTTCATCCTGCGCTCCAACCCCAGTCCCCGAGTGCCATCCTCACCACCCATCCAACAACCCGCCGTCCGTCCGGCCCCTCCCGCCCCACACGCAGCACCTCGGCCACCCACGCAAAAAACCCGCGTCCACACAAGCGACGCTGACGTCGTGCCATATCGGGGCGGTGCACCGGAAATTCGGGGCATGTGGGGGCCGGCTCACCCCTTATGGGCGGGACGGGGCCTGGCTCATGCGCACGGGATCGTGCGCGCTGGCCTGGGGCCGTGGTGCGCGAGCCAGGGACGTGGTGCGCGAGCCAACGGACGTGGTGCGCGAGCCAGGACGTGGGAAGCGGGGAGCGTCGCGGTGGCGGGGAGGGGGGCTGTCGAGTTAGGGGTTGCCCAGGTCGACGACGTCCAGGTCGAGGATTCGGGCATGGAGGACCAGGCGTTGCTGGAGGGCGGCGCGGAGGGCTCGGTGGAGGCCGTCTTCCAGGTACAGCTCGCCCTTCCACTGGACGACGTGGGGGAACAGATCGCCGTAGAAGGTGGAGTCCTTGGCGAGCAGGGACCCCAGGTCGAGTTCGCGCTTGGTGCTGATGAGCTGGTCGAGCCGGACCTGGCGCGGCGGGATCTTGGCCCAGTCCCGGGAGGACAGGCCGTGCTCCGGATAGGGCTTTCCGTCGCCAACCGCCTTGAAGATCACGGTTTCGAGTTTACGGTCTTGCGGGCGGCGGACGGTGTGTGCGCCCTTCGGGGGCGTGGAGCGCGGGTTCGGCACGGGACGATGGCGCGTTCTTGTCGTGATGTGGCGGTCATGGGCGTCCTTGGGGTTGTGGGGAACGGGTCAGAGGGAACCGGAGAAGGTGTCGCACTGGGCGGGGTCTCCTGTCTGGTAGCCGGTCGAGAACCATTTCTGCCGCTGGGCGGCGGTGCCGTGGGTGAAGCCGTCCGGGTTGACGTGGCCTTGCGCGCGCTGCTGGATGCGGTCGTCGCCCACGGCTCCGGCGGCGTCGAGGGCCTGGTTGACGTCATCCTGCGTGAGGCGGGTCAGGAAGCCGGTGGACACGGCGTGCTTGGCCCACGTGCCGGCGTAGCAGTCGGCCTGGAGTTCGAGCCGGACGGAGCCGCTCGTCGCGCCCTTGGCGTTCGCCTTCACCTTGTTCATCGTGCCGAGCAGGTTCTGGATGTGGTGGCCGTACTCGTGGCCGACGACGTAGGCCTGCGCGAACGGCCCGCCCTTCGCGCCGAAGTCGCGTTGCAGCTCGTCGAAGAAGGTCAGGTCGAGGTAGACGCGGCGGTCGGCGGGACAGTAGAACGGGCCGACCTGCGAGGTCGCGTAGCCGCACCCGGTCTGGGTCGCGTTGCTGAACAGCCGCGTCTTGGCCGGGGAGTAGCGGCGCCCCTGGTTGGCGAACTCCTGCGACCAGTACTTCTGGACGCTGTTGACGGTGCCGACGATGCGGCAGTCGGCAGACTGGTCGGCGTCCGCGCCCGTTCGGCACTTGGCCGCGAGGTTGCTCCCGGAGCCGATCTGGCCGGACGGGTGCGAGCCGCTTCCGGAGCCACCGGTCAGGTTGAGTCCGAACACCAGCGCGACGATCGTCACGATGACGCCGACGGCGCCGCCGCCGATCATCATGCCGCCGGGCAGGCCACCGCCCCCGCCGCGCGCGTCCTCCACCTGCGAGGCGTCGAGCTCGGCGTCGTCTCTGAAATCCATCCCGATCCTTTACCCGGTGCTCTCGTGGTCAAGAGCGTTCACTCCAGGGTGACACGGCCGACCTGAACTCGCGCCTGGCGCGGCGATCTGTGGATAACTCCGACGCGATAGCGCTGACCTGGGACGATGTGGTCAGCTCGCCGGTGGAGGCAGGCGGATGTCGTGCCCGCCGAGGCCCAGCCGGCGGAGGATTCCGCCCGCGTGTTCTTGCAGCAGCCGTCGCGCCCGGGGGGCGTCGGCGTCGCGGAGAGCGGCCGCGATCCGGCCGTGCTCCTCGACGTCCTCGGCCGCGTTGTCGGGGTCGGCGACCGAGCCCGCGGTCAGGCGGAGCTGCTTGTTCCACAGCCGCGCGTACATGTCCTGGACGACCGAGTTGCCCGCCGCGGCCAGCAGCCGGTTGTGGAAGGACGCCCCCATGTCCACGAAGTCGTCGTCCCGGACGGGACGGTTCGGGTCGGCGTCCGGGGCGAGCGCGTGTCCCAGTTCGCGCAGCTTGTCCGGGCCCATGGCGGCGACGCGGTCCAGCGCGTACAGCTCCAGCAGCAACCGGGCCTCCATGGTCTCCCGGCCTTCGGTCAAGGTCACCGGGACGACCAGCCAGCCGCGCTTCGGGTAGAGCCGTAGGAAGCCCTCCGCCTCCAGCCGGTGGAGCGCCTCCCGTACGGGCGTCCTGGAAATGCCCAGGTGTTCGGCAAGCGCTGCCTCGGACAGCAGCGTGCCGCCGGGATGCGTGCCGTCCAGGAGGCTCCGCCTGACGTGCGAGTACGCGCGTTCGGCGGCGGGCGTGCGCAAGGTCATATCGTCATCGTCCCGCAGATCGCACTCGCGCAGCGGCGCCGATGCACTCGCGCGCCGCCTGCACGCACCGAACGCTGAAGACTGCGCGTTGTGCCAGACGCGTCGTGCTCCGTATCGGACGCCTCATGCGCGGTATCGGACGCGTCAGGCTCGGTGTCGCACGCCTCAGGCTCGGTATCGCAAGCGTCAGGCTCGGTTGCGGACGTGTCATGCCTGCGCGTTGGCTTGATCGCTGCGCAGCGCGTCCCGCCGGGTCGGCTCGTGCGCGCGCGTGGGTAGGTGGCGACGCGAGTTGGTGGTCACGACGCTCAGGCAGGCGAGCACCACGACCGTCACCAGCAGTAGAAGGGTTGTGTAGGAGAGTGCGTCGGAGAGGAGAGCCAGCAGTGCGGGAAGCAGGAAGCCCGTGTACGTGAGCGCGTAGAAGACGCCCGTGAGGCCCGCGAGGTCTCGTCCAGTGGCGATGCGTTGGATCTCCAGAAGTCCGTTCACGAGCCCGATGCTGTAGCCCGCCCCGAGGACGATCGCCACGGCCAGCCCTGCCCACGGTGAGCGAGGGCCTGCGTTGAGCGCGCACATGAGCGTTCCTAGCGCGACGAGCGCCAGGGCGGCCATCGCACCGCGCGCAGTAGAGAGCGAGTCGAGTCGCTTGGCGATCGGTTGCACCGCCACGCCCGTTCCCAACGTCAGGACGGTCAGCGCAGTCGCATAGAGAAGCTGCCAGTCGCCCATGCGGTCGGCTTCGAGTTGCGGCGTGATGGCGTAGGCGATCCCGGCCGCACCGAAAATCCACGGTGCGGTAGGGAGAACGACCCGGATGAAGCGCCGATGCCCTGCGGCGGGGACGCGTAGGTCTCGCCATAGCGGCCCTTCGATCCGTCCCGGAGAAAGTTGCGGAACCTTCGGCAACATCGTCAGCACCGTGAGGGACAGGACGATGGGCGGCAGATAGGGCAGCACCATCGGCCACGGTGCCCACTGTGCGAGCGCCCCGGCGACACCCGCGCCCATCGCGAATCCGGCCGTGAGCGCCAGGGAAGCCCGTCGCGCGCCTGCGCCTGCCGACGCGTCCGGATCGAAGGGCGCTCCGGATAGTTCCTTCACCCAACTCGTCCCGACGGCCATCGCGACGCCGACTGCTACACCGGTCAGCATCCGGCCTAGGAAAATGGGACCGACGCCCAGGGGACCGGCGGCGAGCACTGCGCACGCGATCGCCGCTAGGGCCGTCCCACCGAGCATGAGCGGCCGACGTCCATACCGGTCCGACGCAGGGCCGCCGATGAGAAGACCAGGGACGAGTCCGAGCACGTAAGCGCCGAGCATCGCATCCACGGTGAGCGGCGAGTAGCCGCCGAGCCGCCGGTACATCACCAGCAGCGGCGTGAACTGGTTGCCCGCCCATCCGCAGCAGAACATCGCGGCGGCGACGGGCCTCCACGCGGACGTGGCGGGGCGCGGTTCGTCCGTTCCGGGCACGGCGGGACCTCTCGTCTCGAAAGGCTTGCATCCTTAGAATATGCGACTTGTATACAAGAGGTGCGCGCGAGCTGTCCACTGCGAAAGTGAGTCCTGACCTGCGAAAGCTCCGGCGAGCGCCGTCTGGCGGCGTCCTAAAACCGAGGGCGGTACCCGTAGTACCGCCCTCGGCGCGACCGTGCTACCTAGCCGAATGCCTCAGTTCGTAGCGAAAGCGTCACACACCAGGGATCTGCCTAGCGGCGAAGGCCTGCCGGACGGTTTCGGCGGCCTTGTCGCCGTACATCGAGCGGGCCGTGGCGACCGTGGTCTTGGCGGCGGCGCTGAAGCTGGTGTCGGGCGCGAACGAGAACTGGGCGTTGACGATGATCCGGTCGGCGGTGCGCGCGCCCAGCGCCTGGCGGATGTCCCACAGGGCGTTGGACCAGATCTCGCCGTCGGCGTGCACTTCGCCCACCTTGTCCCCGTACACCTTGCCGGTGTCGAGGCGGCGCAGGCAGTGCGGGACGGTGGTGGTGTAGGACGTGGAGTCCCAGTCGCCCACGCACGGCTCGGGGGTCCTGCGCGGCCAGCCGTACCGCGCGTCGGCGGCGAGGCCGACCTCGACGCCCAGGTAGTCGCCCCACGCCTCGCCGATCGCGCCGGCCTCCTCGGAGGTGCCGAAGCCGGGGACCTGCGCCTCGTGGACGGCGTGACCGTACTCGTGGACGATCACCTCGCCGTCCTCCGCGTCGTCCACACCGCCCTTGCCGAAGCGGATCTCGTGCTTCTTGTCCGTGAAGAACGAGTTGTCGGCTCCCCACTGGTTGATCCGGACGTTCTGCGGCTTGTCGTTCGCGCCGGGCAGCTCGCTGCCGAAGCCGAGGCTCTGCAGGTACTCCTGCGCCTCGTTGACCCAGAAGTAGGCCATGACCTGCTCGAACTGATCGACGTCGCGGGTGTAGCGGAAGTCGCCGGTGGGTGAGTAGGCGGGCGCGCCCGTCTCCGAGCGGACGACGGCCCAGCGTCCGGAGAGGTTGCCGCTGCCGTCCAGGTTGCGCAGGGCGACCGTGGCGTACGCGGAGGTGGGGACGGCCGAGGCGGCGTCCTTGTCGTCGGTCAGGTTCTCGTCTCCGGAGGACTGGACGGGGTTGACCATGAAGACCTGACCGGTGCCGGTGCTGTAGCCCGCGCCGGCGAGCGCGGTGGGCGCGGTGGGCGACGCGACGGCGGGCGCGGCGGCGAGTCCGGAAGCCGCGGCGATCGCGACACCGGTGGTCAGGGCGATGCGGGGTAGGCGGATGGAACGGGACAAGGCTCCTCCAGGGGCCCGAGCTGCCGGCCGGGTGGGCAGGGGCCGGTTGAGGGATCATGCATCACCGCAGGACCGTTTTGGTAGAGCCCGCCCTGTTGTGTCCCGGTCAGGTTCTAGAGGCGTCGATGAGCGGGAGGGGCATGTTCAAGCTTGAGTAAAGAGTGGGGGCGCTGTTAGCTTCAGCCGGTGGACGGCATGCGTGCACGTGCGGAGGCGATCGAGCACTTCGCGGCGGTTCTCCGGGAACTGCGGAATTCGGTGGGCAACCCGTCTTTCCGGGAGATGTCCGGCCGGTCGAAGGCGATCTCGCACGCGACGCTGCACGAGGCCACGAAGGGCAACCGGCTTCCGAGCTGGCCCACCACCGTCGAGTTCGTCAAGGCGTGCGGGGCGGACCCCGAAGCGTTCCGTGAACGCTGGGAGAAGGCGAACCTCGTGGTGAGGTCGGTGTCCACCGGCGGCCATCCGATCGTCACCGCGTCCGCTGAGACTCCTACGGACGCATCGTCCGCAGAGATCCTGCCGAGCGGCCAGACGACAGGCGAAATACTCGCGACCAACGGGGCGCTTGGCGCGAGGCTTCCTGAGGACGCGCACTCGGTAGACGCGCCTACCGGAGATGTCCTCCTGGCCGTCCCGGAGGCGGAACGGCGGAAACGGTTCCGCCTGAGCCGCCCGGTAGCGGCGACGGTGGCGGCGGCGGTCGTCACCGGAGGCGTGGTCGTCGGCGTGGTCTTCCTCAACGACGGCTCCTCCGAGCCTGCCGGACACAACCTGAACCCGTCCGGGGCGACCTCCGAGGCGGGGACGTCCGGGTCGTCCTGCCCGGTGCACGCGCCACAGCCGTCGCCGTCCGCGCCCGCGCACGAGGGCGACGCGTCCATCTTCGTCAAGGACGTCACGCTGCCCGACTGCACGCATGTCGCCCCTGGCAAGAAGGTCACGAAGACCTGGCGGATCAAGAACATCGGAAAGGTGCCCTGGACGGGGTACTCGCTGGCCCGGCTGGACCTGCCGCAGCGTCCCGACCAGTGCCGGACCGCCACGCACGTCCCGATCGAGGACACCCCGCCCGGAGCGTCGGTCGACATCTCGACCGACATCGTCACGCCGTCCAAACCGGGCCTCTGCTACGTGCGGTTCAAGATGCTGGACGCGACGGGAACTGTCGCGTTTCCCGGGAAGCGTCCGGTGAACTTCCAGATCATCGTGGACGAGCCGTAATCCCTGGTTCCCCTATGGCGCGACCACAGCGGGAACCAGGGATCCGGTCAGTCCGTCAGCGGATCAGGAGACGACGATCCCGCGGTAGTAGTACCTGAGGATGCTGGCGAAGTTCCATCCCGCGTTGGCCTTGTCGCGCGAGCCGAACTGCGACATCCACTCGCCGTCGCGCCACGCCCCGCAGGCGGACGAGGTGGAGCAGTACTGCGCCTGGAAGATGCTTCCGCTGCGGGTCATCCGCGTGCCCCACGTCGCGTCCACCGCGGAATTCGTGGACGCCGTAGCGGAGCCCGGACGGTACACCTGGCTCGACGTGCTGTCGTAGACGTCGAAGCACTGGCCCCAGGACGTCTTACGCGTCGAGTGCATCGCCCAGTACCAGCCGTAGTTCTTCACGGCCATCGCCCCTGCGCGCAGGGACTCCCGCGGCCAGCTCGACACCCACTCGTTCGGGAGGACGTTCTTGACGTACGTCCTGAAGTCCACCCGGTCGACGCGGTGGAGACCCGTCCGGTAGACGAGGATCGAGGACGGAACGCGCGTGTTAGAGCCGTCCGTCTTGCAGCTGTTCGGTGGCGGCGGGGGAGGCGGAGGCGTGGTGTACATGAACTGGTGCGAGGCGTTCTGGTTCTTCAGCGCCAAGTCGAGATTGCCGCGCGCGCCCGCGCGTACGTCCTGGTAGCGACCGCCGTAGCGGCTGTTGTAGTAGACGCGGACGGTGACGTTGCTGCGGTTCCAGACGGACGCGGCGTTGTTCTTGACGCAGATGCCCTTTCCTGCGCCCGGGCCCTTGAAGTCGTAGCAGGAGGGCTGCTTGGCGCCGTAGTCGGCGACCGATCCGGTGAAGTCCGAGACCGATCCCTTCTCGCCGCTGTTGAAGTAGTAGCAGAACTCGCCGGGGTCGCAGACGCCGTTGCGTCCGGCCGCCATGGCGGGGGCCGCGGTGGCTATCACCGCTCCGCCGAGCGTCATCGCGGCTGCGGCGACGCTGAGGGCCCGCGTGGTTCGTTTCGACACGGTCATCCTTCGCTTGGGGTCGGGCTTCGCGTGGGCGGGGCTTCGCGTTGGCGGGGTTTCGTTTGGGTGGGGCTTCGCGTGGGCCGGTTTTCGCGTGGGCCTGGCTTCGCGTGGGCCGGGCCGGGTGGCGTCAGCGGACGTTGTAGCCCTGGGAGATCCAGAACTGGGTGGGGTTCGGGTTCTCGAGGTGCCAGTCGCCGACGCTCTTCGCCGCGAGCGTCCAGCGGCCGACCCGCATCTCCACGTGGGTGTGCGCGCCGCCCGGTCCCGAGACGCCGCGGTAGGACTCGGACGCGATGACCTGGCCCTTGCTGATCCACTGGCCGGTGCGCAGCGAACCCAGCGGGGCGGAGTGCAGGTAGATGATCGTCCGGCCGAGCGAGGCGTTGTAGACGGCGATCGTGGACAGACCGGACGAACCGGTGTGTCCCCAGGCGACGTTGATGATCTGGCCGGCGACCAGGGCGTGGACGCTGGAGCCGATGCCGCGGGCGATGTCGATGCCCTCGTGGCGTCCGGGCGTGCTGGTGTAGCCGTCGAAACCGCAGGTGATGCGCCCGCCGCTCGCCTGGTACAGCGCCCACGACAGGTTCGTGCGGGTGGGAGGCGGCGGGGTGGAGCCGAGGAACTGGTGCGAGGCGTTCTGGTTCTTCAGGACGGAGTCCAGGTTGCCCCGGGCGCCAGGACCGAAATCCTGGTAATGGCCGCCGTAGCGGCTGTTGTAGTAGACCCGCACGGTGCTGCCGCTGCGGTTCCACACGGAGGCCGCGTTGTTCTTGACGCAGACGCCCCGGCCGTTGCCCGCGCCCTTGAAGTCGTAGCAGGAGGGCTGCTTGGCGCCGTAGTCGGCGACCGATCCGGTGAAGTCGGAGACCGATCCCTTCTCGCCGCTGTTGAAGTAGTAGCAGAACTCGCCGGGGTCGCAGACGCCGTTCCGTCCCGCCGCCATCGCGGGCGAAGCGGACGCGACGACGGCACCGCCGAGCGCCGCCGCGGCGGTCGCCGCGGTGAGGAACTTGCTGAAAGTGCGCATGCCTGTCTCCATCTCTTTGCGGTGCGGGGTTTCGTAATCCGGACGGGTCGGTGGATCTCGGACCGGTCAGCGGGCCGGCGGGGTTGCGGACGGGTCAGTGGAGGCGCAGGTACTCCTCCCAGGTGCGGATGGGCACCTTCGGGCC
This sequence comes from Actinomadura gamaensis, assembly GCF_042652125.1. NCBI lineage: Bacteria > Bacillati > Actinomycetota > Actinomycetes > Streptosporangiales > Thermomonosporaceae > Actinomadura > Actinomadura gamaensis. Next base: position 440,787 of record NZ_JBHSIT010000004.1, read on the forward strand.
GTCGTCCGGGCCGTGGTCGGCCAGTCCGTTCAGGCCGAGGTAGTAGGCGCCGATCTGGTGCTGGGCGGGGCCGGAGAGGTCCGTGTCGCTGATCGCGGCGGCGTGGATGTGCCAGGGCCAGTCGCCCTGCGCGGGATTGCGCACCCAGGCGGCGAACCCGACGCGCCGCAACGTCCGGGCGACCGAAACGCGGGTTTCGGCGCTCATCCCCTTGACGTCCACGTCCACGACGCCCCCGCCGTCGTGGGTGCCGGCGGAGGTCGGGTCACCGCCGGGGTTGTAGGACCCCTGATCGAGGGTCAGCCTGCGATGGAGCAGCCGCTGAGCCTCGTCGAGCATCTTCTGGGTGCGGGTATTGACGACGAACGCGCCGACCTTCACCCGCGCGCCGGGCGTGATGATGTGAGTGACCTTGAAACGGCCTTCGCCGAGCTTGACGAGCGACGCTTTTCCCGGCAGTCCGGTCGCGCCGAGCCCGCTATAGCCGAGCGACTTCTGGTATTTCGCGTAGGCGGCGATCGTCGTCGTGCCGAAATAGCCGTCCACCCACTTCTTGTCGAGCAGATGCCGATCGAGAAGCGCCTTCTCGACCAGAAGGACGCTGGCCTTGGCGCCCGGCGTCAACGTGTTGTCCGGCCGTTGCGGGTCGATCTGGGCCGCCTTGACGACGGCCTCCATATTCACGCTCGGCAGCGCCTTGGGTTTCGGTAGAGGCGCCGCCGAGGCCCCGGACGCGCCCGCCAGAGAGGCGAGCAAGACGACCGCCGTGAGGCCGGCGGCGCTGGAAAGCGGCTTCATCGGTTCTCCCCGTTGCGAAGCTGGGACGTGTCGCGAGCCGGAGCGGTCGGCCCGCGAGTGGCTCGCAAGGTCGAAAGCGTCACGATTTCCGCGGCTGTCAACAAGAGATCCGGTGTCGTCAAACTGTCAGAGCCCCTATGACCAGCAAAGATGCGATGCCTGAAAGGAGCCTGGACAGTGGTTGGACACGTCCCGCAAGAGCTCCTGGACGCCGCCGAGGGATGCGCACGAGCCGCAAGGGTTGCCGTTCACGCACCGGCTACGCCACGCCGACGTTGATCCGAGCCCGCCGTCCCAACGCGCAAATATGACTGCGCCCTACTCGCGCACTAATGCGAACCCGTTGGTTCGGGCTCCGAAGTCCTTGGTCGGGGGCGCGGTGAACGGACGCGTGATCCGGTGCCTAACGTGGTGAGTGCCGAGGGACGATCTAAAGGGGGCTGATCGTGCGGTCGATACCGACCGAGGAATATCTGGTACGGCAGGACGCGGGCAGGCGCCTGGCGGCGGATGCGGGTCTCGACGGCCTGATCGCTTGGTCGCGCGGCGGTTCCTCGCAGGACGGTTATGCCGACGTCTATTACTTCAGCGGTTACTACCAGCACCAGCCGCGAGTACCGGACGTCCCCGGTATGTGGCGGGCACAGGGCCATATGGCTTTCGTGCTGCCCGTCAACGGCCCCGCGACCCTGCTGACCGACGCCGGGATCATCCAGGATCCGCAGCCTGTGGCCGACCGGATCCGCACGGACGCCGATCTGGTGAAAGCCCTGGCCGAGGAAGCCCGGGTGTCCGGCGGCGGACGACTCGGCGTGCTCGGCTCCCCGATGCTGGCGTGGCCCTGGTGGACGGACCTCCGTTCGGCCCTGCCCGATCACGACCTGATCAACGCCGATCACCTCGGCTGGCGGTTGCGCCGCGTGAAGAGCCCGGCTGAGCTGGACCTGATGAGGGCGGCGGGCGCGGTCGGCGTCCGGGCCATGGACGCGGCGATGGCGTCCGCCGTCCCCGGCGTGACGGAGGCCGAGGTCGCCGCGACCGCGATCGCCGAGATCGTCCGCGCGGGCGGCGCCTATTACGGCATGGGCATTTCGTCCGGCGATGCGTCGCACACCTTCGCCCCGTCCGGTCCGGGCACCGCCTCCTCGACGCGCCGCCTGGACGAGGGCGATCTTCTGCGCATCGACATGTACGGCTCGATGGAGGGCTACCTCTTCGACTTTGCGCGCACCCGCGTGGTCGGCGGCAACCCAACTCCCGAACAACGGGAGATGCTCGACGCCGTGCACGACAGCGTCGAGGCGGGAACGGCCCTACTGCGTCCGGGAGCGAGGCTCGCTGACGTGGCGCGTCGCTGCGAGGAGGTCATGGCCGCTTCGGCTTTCGCCCGCAGGCACGGCGTCCCCGAGTCACAGATGGGCGGCGCCTGGGGCCACGGCCTCGGCCTGTCGTTCGAGCCCCCGTGGATCACCACCGACACCGACGAGACCCTCGAACCGGGAATGTGCCTGGCCCTGGAACGCCGGATCGCGATCCCCGCTCTCGGTGGCGTCAACTACGAGAACAACATCCTCATCACCGCCACCGGCCACGAGGTCATCACCCCCGCCACCCCCGAATACCTCGGCTAACGCACCGTCCCAGAAGTCCGACCTCTGCCCGGCGACCTGCGCCAACGCGCCCCGCAGGCCATCCACGAACCTGTCTCCGCGCCATTCCGTCGTTTCGGCCTGGAAAACGCACGACGACGGTGTCAGCCCGCGCCGTCCTCCGCTCCCTGTTCGGTGACGAAGGTGCCCTTGCCCCTCACGGTGTGGACGAGGCCGCGGTCGGCGAGAAGGGCCACTGCGGAACGAGCGGTCGGACGGGAGACGTCGAACTCCTCACAGATGGCGGCTTCGGACGGGATACGTCGCCGGGGCGGATAGGTGCCCTGGGCGATCCGAGCAGCGAGAACCGCCGCGATCTGCTCGTAGAGCGGCTCGGGGCCATCGAAATCAATGCTCACAATGCGACCGTAGGCGGCCTCAGACATGTGATGTGAGCTGACAACAGATGACAGGTACTGCACGCTTGCCACATGACCAGCGGAGATGCGGCCAATGGCCGCCTCGCCGCACGTCGGGCTGGAAGCGTGCGAAGCCGGGGTCAGCGCTGGCCGTTCTCCGCTTCCTCGGGCGCTCGCTCTGTGACGAAAGTGCCCATACCCTGCACTGTCTGGACGAGCCCCTCGTCCTTCAGAACCTGAATCGCTTTGCGAAGGGTGTCGCGGGCGACCTCATACTCCTGCTCAAGCTCGACAAGCGAAGGGATGCGGCGCCCTGCCGGGATCTCGCCGGATTTGATGCGTTTCCGGAGAGTGTCGGCGATCTGCTGGTAGGGCGGGACGGGCCCGTCGCGGTCGATGGCCATGATCCGTACGCTAGTTGACCAGCGAAGGCCCCTCATAGCTAGCCCAAGCCGCCCATGTGGCTAGACGGGGGTAGTACACCGGCGTACGGTTGGCCTTAAGGACGTGACGGCGGATCGCTCACGTCCTCAGGCGTCCGACCCCCGCTCAAGGAGGTGCCGCTGTGCGCGCCCCATCCCGGCTTCCGGATCCACCGCCACCGATCTACACGTGGGACATCGTCGGTGAGGGCGGGTCCGAAGCAGGCGTCACGAGAGATCACGACAGGGCCAGGGATGCCGTAGAGGCGGCCCTGCACCGTGCCCCCGAAGGCTGCATGGCCGTCGTCCGGCGGGTTGAGCTGCCGCCGTCCGGACGGAGCATCTACATCCCCGTCGGCAACGCCGCCCTTGCGTGGCTGACCGGCGAAGGCGACGCGGTGCTCTGGGCCGAATGAACAAAGTGGGAGCCCGGCGCCTGATCGGCTTCCCGCACCGGACGGTCCTCACTGGGGCATCCACAGACCTCGCGGCGTGTGCCGCGCGACCAGGAAGGGAGGTGCCTGTAGGTGGTCATTCCATCCAACGCGGACTTGCCCCTTGCGGCACTCGCTGTCCGACTGAAGCTTTGCGGTCTGACCGTCCATTTCGCTGCTGAGGGACTTCATGTGATCAACCCGGACGCGTCGGGGTGTTGCGACGTGGTTCGCCATCCCGCTGACCGAATTACCTGCGCGACGCGTCCTCCCGAGGACGGGCATGGTGAGGAGTGCTGGTTCTGGACGAGTTGGGGCGAGCCGCTGGCGCCTGTTCACAGGGTGGATGACGCGGTCGTGCGTATCCGGGCCCTCCTGGGGCGCATGGGAGGCGCTTAAGCAGTGAAGGCGGCACCCGTAGGTGCCGCCTTCAGCGCAGAGGTGTTACAGCCCCTTGTCTCTGCGGTACTTCGTTATCCCAAGGCCGATCGCGGACACGAGCACACCCGCCACGCTCAAAGGGATCACCAGGAGGAAAATTCCGACAAGCGTGACGAGTACGCCTAGCGGTTCGAGCCAGGCATACCAGGTTCCAGATCCCCCGCGTTGACCGTCCCAAGCCGCGAGCGCCACCAGGCCAAGCCCCACTGGATAGGCGATGAGCGGGATGCCGTGCGGGGTCAACTGGATGGCTTCGATCGGCTCCACACGCAACTCCTCGCCGAAGCGCCTAGCGAACGACAAATTTATCGATTCCCGCCTGACCCTCGGCGTCCGGCCTCCCAACGAAGGGGCCTTCGCGGTGGGAGGGCGTGGGCGAGGCCACGATCTCGAAGTTCTTCGATAACGCAGCGGACGGTGTCGAGGGCGACACCGTACTCCTCAGCGAGGTCGTGCTCTCCGGGCAGGTGGACACTGGTGAGAGTCCGTTAGCCGCGATGCGTGCGGCGATGTGCTCGACCGATCGGCGGACGCCGAAGCCTGCTCTGACCTCCAAAGCGGTCTCATGCACAGAGATGCGGGCTTCCTCGGCGAACATCTTGATCGTTGTATGCCGGCTTGGCTAACGTCCCGGCTACAAGCCGAGACGACCACCGATCGGAGACCGATGCGCTAGCGCACTCCGGAGGCTCGCCGGGAGCCACCCAAAGATGGGCGACCTCGTGCAGGTAGCGAGGAGCCACCTTCCCTAGGTGGAGTCTGCCCACATTTGGGTCAAGGCGAGAAGGAGTGGGCACGTGACAGAGCGGCAGATCCGAGCCATGTGGGTCTCCATCGCAGCGCTGGCGTCAGTGATCATCAGCATGGTCGGCGGATTCTTGGAGTGGCGGATCGGCCACTCAATCCCTGCTGCCGTTCTCTACGGCGCTGGTGCTTTCGCGGCGAGCATCACGGTGATCCTCGGCATCCTGGGAGTGCTCGGAGCCTTCGAGATCAGAGGAAGGTAGCCGGTCCGGCTCGGCCTCCGGGACATCTCCCGGAGGCCGAGCCCGGCTCCGGCCAAGCTTACGCGCGGGCAACTGAGACTAGAACGCAGTGAAGGCGGCACCCCGTAGGTGCCGCCTTCAGCGCGTTTGCCTGGTGCAGGCTGGCGGAGGATACGAGATTTGAACTCGTGAGGGGTTGCCCCCAACACGCTTTCCAAGCGTGCGCCCTAGGCCACTAGGCGAATCCTCCGCCGCAAAGCTTACCGGGTGTCGGGGACTGGTCGAACCTCGATTACGGCCGAGAGGGGGATCGGGCCGTAGACGTGGGGGAACAGGCGGCCGTCGGCGGGTTCGAGGCGGACGTCCAGGCCGGCCGCGGAGACGGTCAGGAGGACCAGATCGGACGGAGGGACGTCCTGGTAGAAGGCCTTGAGGACCGTGCGGACCTGGTCGAGGTCCGAGGAGCAGTGGATGAAGCCCTCTTCGGCCAGCGTCCGGCCGCGGGTGGACATCGCGTACGACTCGCCGGAGGACTCGGCGGATTCCCAATGGCGGCGTTCGGCGATGTGCAGGACGGTTTCGGGTGGTGAGGAGGGAGGCTGGTCCGTCATGGAGGTGGAGCCTACGTCCGGAGACGGGCGCGAGCGGCGCGGAGGATGTCATAGACTCTGGGCAGACCCCTCGCACGGCGTCACCCTGTGAACCTCCCCAGGGCCGGAAGGCAGCAAGGATAAGCAGGCTCTGGCGGGTGTGCGGGGGGTCCTTTTCGCTTCTGACGCTCTGCTGCGCGAGGGAGGGCGGCCCCTGATGAGCCTGGCTCTGTACCGCAAGTACCGGCCGGCGACGTTCGCCGAGCTCAAGGGGCAGGAGCACGTCGCGGAGCCGTTGCAGCAGGCGTTGCGCAACGGACGCATCAACCACGCGTACCTCTTCAGCGGGCCGCGCGGGTGCGGCAAGACCTCGTCCGCGCGCATCCTGGCCCGGTCGCTGAACTGCGAGCAGGGGCCCACGCCCGATCCGTGCGGCGTCTGCGACTCGTGCGTGGCCCTCGGGCCCACCGGGTCGGGCCACATCGACGTCATCGAGATCGACGCCGCGTCCCACGGTGGCGTCGACGACGCCCGTGACCTGCGGGAACGGGCCTTCTTCGCGCCGGTGTCCGCGCGCTTCAAGGTGTACATCATCGACGAGGCGCACATGGTCACCCGGGAGGGCTTCAACGCGCTGCTGAAGCTCGTCGAGGAGCCGCCGCCGCACCTCAAGTTCGTCTTCGCGACCACCGAGCCCGAGAAGGTCATCGGGACGATCCGGTCGCGGACGCACCACTACCCCTTCCGGCTCATCCCGCCGGGGACGTTGCAGGAGCTCGTCGAGGAGATCCTGAAGTCCGAGGACGTCCCGTACGAGACCGCCGCGCTGCCGCTCGCGGTGCGCGCGGGTGCGGGATCCGCGCGGGACACGCTGTCGATCCTGGACCAGCTGCTCGCCGGGTCGGACGAGAAGGGCATCACGTACGCCCGCGCGGTGTCGCTGCTGGGGTACACGGACTCGGCGCTCCTGGACGAGGTCATCGGAGCGTTCGCGGCGCGGGACGGCGGGGCCGTCTTCGCGGCGATCGACCGGGTGATCGAGAGCGGGCAGGACCCGCGCCGGTTCGCGGCCGACCTGCTGGAGCGCCTCCGGGATCTGGTGATCCTTTCCAACGTGCCCGAGGCGGGCGGATCCGGGCTGCTGAACGTCCCGCCGGACGAGCTGGAGCACATGCGGCGGCAGGCGTCGTCGCTCGGGCCGGGCGAGCTCACGCGGGCCGCCGACCTGCTGCACACCGGGCTCACGGAGATGCGGGGAGCGACCTCGCCCCGGCTGCTGCTGGAACTGATCGCCGCGCGGATCCTGCTGCCGGCGGCCTACGGGGACGAGGCGTCCCTGATGGCCCGGCTCGACCGACTGGAGCGGGCCGCGGCGTCCGGTGGCGGGTTCGGCGGGGGCGACGCCGTTTCCGGTGTCCAGCGGTCCAACGCCGTGTCCAGTGTCCAGCGGTCCCCGGGGTCCGCGGAAGCCGAGCGCGGTTCTGTGGATAACCGTGGAGCGGCGGGCGGCGGCGGCCGGGGAAGTGGCGGCCAGGACCTCGGCCAGGGCAACGGTGGCCAGGGGAGTGGCGCGCATGAGGGGCGTGGCGGCCCTCATGCTGTCTCGGCAGCTAGCGCGGCTCCTGCCGTGGAGGCTTCCGCTGGGGCGGCCTCTGGTGGGGCGGCCTCTGCTGGGGCGGGTGCTTCGGACTGGCCTGCGCCCGCTGGTCGCGTCGCCTCCAATGCCGCCTCCAATATCCCTGCCCATACCGTTTCCGCGGCCGGTTCCGCTGGGGCCGCGGCTGCGTCCGCTCCTGCGCAGGCCGCGGGGGGCGAGGACGTGGCGGGGATCCAGCAGCGCTGGCCGGAGATCGTCGAGGCGGTGAAGTTCAAGAGCCGCGTCGCCTGGGTCTCGATCATGAACGGGGTCCGGCCGATCGCGCTGGCCGGGAACCAGCTCACGCTCTCCTTCGACGCCGAAGGGGCGCTCAAGAACTTCACCGCGGGCAACCGCGACGCCGTCCTCCGCGAAGTGCTCAAGGAACGCCTCGGCGTCGACTGGCGCATCGAAGCCGTCCACGGCGGCGCGGCGCCTCCTCCGCGCCACGGCGGCTCCGGCGGCGGCTTCAACGCAGGGGCAGGCGCAGCCGGAACCGGAAGCGCAGGCGGCACCGGAGGCGCTGGTAACGCGCCGGCCGCCGGATTCTCCGGTGCGTCCACTCCGGCACCGCCGCCCGCTCCGGGGCCGCGGCCGTCCACGCCTCCGCAGGCACCGACCGCTCCGGCGCCCAGCCGGCCCGCGTCCGGCCCGGCCGTGCCCGCGCCCTCCGGCCCGGGCGGCAGGACGTCCGCGCCGAGCGGTGGCGGTCGCGCGCACGCCGCGTCCGGAGCGGCGCAGGACCCCGGTCCGCTCCCGCCGCCCCCGGACGAGCCGCCCCCTCCGTCCGAGCCCGGCCCGCCGGACGACATCGACGTCGTCGATCCCGAGGGCGACGCCGACTACGACGGCACGGAGGCCGAGGCCGGCGGCATGGCGCTGATCCAGCGCGAGCTCGGCGGCCAGATCATCCGCGAGATCGACAACACGTGACGTTCCGGGGCGGGCCACCTCGGCGCGCCCCGGCGCGCGGTAGTCCGCACATCCTCATGGACACCCGCGACGTCATGAAGTCGGTCACCTTCACCACCTGCTGACCGCCGCCGCACCCGACCCGTGCGCGACGGCGCGGACTTCGGACGCGCGGTGAGATCGGGAGGCATCCGCCAGACCCGACGGGGCCGGGGCACGGGGCGGTGAATACCGCATCGGGTTCCAAACCCGTAGTCTCAGGTAGACAGAACGTCCGGTGCCGGACGGACGGGTCACCCCCGACCCGCGCGTCCGGCTGGGGGATGCGACGGAACGGAGCTCACCGTGGAACCCGGTGGATTCAACATCCAGGATCTGCTGCAGCAGGCGCAGCGCATGCAGCAGCAGCTCTTCGACGCCCAGCAGGAACTCGCCGAGGCCGAGGTCACCGGCACGGCGGGCGGCGGGCTGGTCACGGCCACGGTGAACGGCCAGGGCGAGGTCACCGGCCTCACGATCGACCCGAAGGCGATCGACGCCGACGACCCGGCCGACACCGCCGAGACCGTCGCCGACCTGGTCCTCGCCGCGATCCGGGACGCCGGGCGCGCCGCGCAGGAGCTGCAGCAGCAGAAGATGAGCCCGCTGGCCGAGGGGTTGGGCGGCGGCATCCCGGGCATGGGCGAGGGCGGCATTCCCGGTCTCCCCGGCTTCCCCGGCGGCGGCCCCGAGACGCCCGGCATTCCGGGAACCCCCGGCGGCGGAGGTCCCGGCGGCGCTTCCGGCGGAGGTCCCGGCGGCAGCTCCGGCAATCCCGGCAACGCCGGCTAGACGAACCCTGAACCCCACACCCCCGGAGCCCCCGGAACCCAGAGCCAGCCAGTAGTGGCAGGACGCCGTCGCCCCCGGCCCGGCGTCCCGCCCCCAGCCTCTCACCAGGAAGGACCCGACCGTTGTACGAAGGGGTCGTCCAGAACCTGATCGACGAACTGGGCCGCCTGCCCGGCGTCGGCCCCAAGAGCGCGCAGCGGATCGCCTTCCATCTCCTCGCCGCCGATCCCGCCGACGTCGAGCGCCTCTCCCGGGCGCTCAAGGAGGTCAAGGACAAGGTCCGCTTCTGCCGGACGTGCGGCAACGTGGCCGAGGAGGACGAGTGCCGCATCTGCCGCGACCCGCGCCGCGACCCGCAGGTGATCTGCGTGGTCGAGGAGTCCAAGGACGTGGTCGCGATCGAGAAGACCCGCGAGTTCCGCGGCCGGTACCACGTGCTCGGCGGGGCGATCAGCCCCATCGAGGGCGTCGGCCCCGAGGACCTGCGGATCCGCGAGCTGATGCAGCGGCTCGCGGACGGCACGGTGAAGGAGCTGATCCTCGCGACCGACCCCAACCTGGAGGGGGAGGCCACCGCAACCTACCTCGCGCGGCTCGTGAAGCCCATGGGCCTCACCGTCACCCGCCTGGCCAGCGGCCTTCCGGTGGGCGGCGACCTGGAGTACGCCGACGAGGTCACGCTGGGCCGCGCATTCGAAGGACGGAGGCTGCTCGATGTCTGATTCAAACAGCCCGCAGGAGTGGAACACCCTGGCCGAGCGCGTGGCCTGCCACGTGGAGAACTACCTGAGCGGTCTGGAGGCCGTCGCGCGCGGCGAGGCCGGGACGCACACGGTCCCGATGCTGCTGCTGGAGGTGTCGCAGGTCATCCTGGCCGGCGCGCAGCTCGGCGCGAGCGCGGACGTGATCCTGCCCGACAACTGGGAGCCCGAGGTCGGCGACGACCCGGACCTCGACCAGGTCCGCCAGGGCCTCGCCGAGCGGCTGCTCGCGATCGACGAGTACGTCGAGGTTTTCGACCCGTACAAGGACACCGAACCGACGTCCTACCGGCTCTCGGACGACCTGGTCGACGTCGCCAGCGACCTCGTCCACGGCCTGCGCCACTACCAGCAGGGACGCCCGCTCGAAGCACTCTGGTGGTGGCAGTACTCCTACTTCAACCACTGGGGCAACCACGCCGGCGCCGCCCTCCGCGCCCTGCACGCGGTGGTCGCGAACGCCCGCCTGGACGTCTCCGAAGAGGCCGCCACGGTCGCCTGACCACCCGTCCGACGGCCTCGCCGGCGTTCCGCCGGCCGTGCCGCCCATCCGGCGGCTATGTCGGCCGTCCGCGGGGCGCGTCGGCGTCCGAGGGCCGCGGTCCCGGTCACCTCGGCGGAGGTGACCGGGACCGGCTCGTTCCTCACTTCGATCCGGGCAGGGCGCCGACGATGCCGGTGTGCGCGCTGAACTTCGCGCCGCGCACCACGCCCTCCTTGGCCAGCGCCGCAGGCCGTCCGGCGAAGTACTGGCGCCGGGGGCTGTCGTCGCGGCGGAGCACCTGGATGATGCCGTCGCGCCGGCCGAGGCTGATGCAGGAGGCGAGGTATTCGGGCGCGTAGGGCTTCGGCGCCTCCCCCTTGGCCAGCCGGACGAGGTTGTCGGCGGCGTGCGCGCCCTGCGGTTCCGCCGTCTGGCAGGACATGCGCGACCCGGGGATCGCGGCGCAGTCGCCGGCGACGATGACGCGCGGGTCGGTGACGCTGCGCAGGTACTCGTCCACGATGGCGCGTCCATGCTCGTCCACCTGCAGCCCGCTGCGCGCGGCGAGGTCCGGGACGCTGCCGATGACGGCCCACAGCGTGAGGTCCGAAGCGACCTCCTCGCCCGAGCCCAGCCGGACCGTGCCGCCGTCCGGACGGACCTCGGTCACGACGTCCTCCACGATGGTCACCTTCAGCTTGTCGAGGCCCTCGCGCAGTCGCCGGCGCGCGCCTTCGGAGAGCGGCGCGGCGAGCGTCCGTCCGACGAGCCGGACCTTAAGGTCGGGACGGGCGTCGGCGATCTCGGCGGCCGTCTCGATGCCGGTCGCGCCGGACCCGACGACCGTCACCGTGCCGCCCGCCTTCACCTCGGCCAGCGCCTCGCGGGACCGCTGCGCGCCTTCCCAGGTGCCGATCGGGAGGGCGCCGGGCAGCGGCGTGAGGGTGCTGCCCACGGCCAGGACGAGGAAGTCGAACTCCAGCGCCCGTCCGTCGTCGAGCAGCACCTCGCCGTCGCCGATCTTCTCGACGGACGCCCGGCGCGTGCGGACGCCGTCCCGCAGCATGTCCGCGAGCGGGGTCGCCGCGTCGCCCGTCCCGGCGACCTGCTGGTGCAGCCGGACCCGCTCGACGAAGTGGGCGCGCGGGTTGACCACCGTGATCTCGGCGTCCGGGAGCCTCTTCGCCACCCGGTTCGCAGCGACCGTCCCGGCGTATCCCGCGCCTGCCACGACCACCTTCATGTCCGCCTCCTCCATCGGGGTGTCTGCACAAGAGACACCGGAGGCGGCACGTCCATAACAGTGACCTGCATCACGGATCGCGCAGTGGGAGTGCCGTCGAAGCCGTAGGACGGATGTGACATTTGTACTGCCGAGGACCGGAGGGATGTTTCTGCCGGTGGATGGGGTCCGCGCGACAGGATTCAGACGTCGGCACGACGCGGACACGGACCCACCCAGGAGCAGGACATGAGCGAGACCCTGAAGGCCAGCGACATCAAGCCCCTCCCGATCTGGTTCTTCGCCTTCGAGGGCACGATGGGCGCGGCCTACGACCTCCTCAAGGCCTGGGACGGCGCCTGGATGGTCCTCGCGGCGCTCGGCGCGGTCAACATTGCCGTCGGGCTCACCGTCCTGCGGCGGCGCAAGAAGCTCGTCAAGGCGATGCTGAAGAACAACCGCACCCGCAAGATCTTCTTCGCGCTGATCGGCCTGCGGATGGGCGTCCACCTCGTGCTCGGCGCGATCGGCGCCGAGGTCCACAGCGCGCCGATGCACCTGGCGCTCGGGCTCGGGATGGCGGCGATCACGATGGGCCTGCTCTGGTTCGACCAGCGGATCACCTTCCGCGTCCTCGGCCTCACCGAGGCGCGTCCCCAGGTCGCGCCGGTCCCGGCGGCCTGACCCTTCACTCCACGCGCGACGAGGCCCGGCAGGCGGACGCCCTGCCGGGCCTCTCGGCTGCCCGCTTCTGGCAGGCTGTCCGCACGAGCCACGCAAGCCGGACGCGCCACGCGAGGCCGCGCAAGCCGGACGCGCTGCGCAAGCCGCGTAAGCCGCGTAAGCCGGGTGAGCCGGGCGAGCTGCGCGAGGCCCGACGAGCCGGATAAGTCGAGGAGGCGGTCAGGTGGGGCGGGAACGACGCTGGAACCACAACATCCACTACCACCCGCGCATTCTCGGCGCCGTGCCCGAGGGTGCGAGCCGCGCGCTGGACGTCGGTTGCGGAGAGGGAATGCTTGCCCGGGCGCTACACCGGACCATCCCGGACGTCACGGGAATCGATCTCGACACCACCAGCCTGGAACAGGCACGCGCGTACAACGACGGCATCGAATACATCCAAGGCGATTTCCTGACTCATCCCTTGGAACTCGCCTCGTTCGACGTCGTCGCGTCCGTCGCCACGCTGCACCACATGGACGCCGCCAAGGGGCTCGCCCGGATGCGCGATCTGGTCCGTCCGGGAGGCGTGCTGGCCGTCGTCGGCCTCGCGCGGAACGAACTGCCCAGGGAGTTGCCGCAGGTGCTGGCCGCTATGGCGGCCGGGGCCGTGTACCGGGTGGCGAAGGGCCACTGGGAGCACCCGTCACCGATCGTTTGGCCGCCTCCCGTGACCTACGCCGAGATGCGGGCGCTGGCCGCGGAGATCGTGCCCGGCGCCGAGTACCGGCGGCATCTCCTGTGGCGCTACAGCATCGTCTGGCGAAAGCCGCTCGGCTGAACGACGCCGTCAGGAGTGCCCGGTGGATTGCGTTGCCAGGGCTGTCCAGCCGTTTTCGAGGAGGGCGAAGATCCGGGCGAGCGACTCCTGGTAGTCGTCCTGAAGGCGGGCCAGATGCGCGGCCTCCAGGGCGAAATGGGCCAGGCCGAGGCAGGCGGGATCAGACGCGGGAAGCCCTGATTCCGAGGCGATCGCCTCGGCCAGGGCCGTCTCGTGGCGCAGCCACATGCGGCGGGAGTACTCGCGCAGCGCGGGGGTGCTCTCGATCAGGCGCAGAAAGTCCTCGAACGCCGGGTCCTTGCGCATCCGCTCAGCGCGCTCGTCGCGGAGCAGGTCGAGCAGGGCGCCGGGCACCGACGTCCCGGCCGGACGGTCCCGGACGGCCCGGACGAGCATCGCCTCCCGGTCGGCGTCCTGGTCGAAGAGCAGCGCCTCCTTGCCGTCCGGGAAGTGCTTGAACAGCGTCGTCACCGACACGTCCGCGGCCTCGGCGATCTCACGGACGCCGACCGCGTCGTAGCCGCGTTCGAGGAACAGCTTCAGGGCCGCGTCCGCCAGCGCCCGGCGGGTCGCGGCCTTCTTGCGTTCGCGGCGTCCCATGGTCTCGGTCTCGGTCACCCCGCCATCCTACGCCATCGGTGCAACAGGTAACTAAGTTTAACTGTTGCACTTTTTTAGCGGTTGCACCTACCGTGAGTAGGGCCGCAACCGAGGGAGGTAGGAGATGACCGGGAACGCCCGCGTCCGATGGACGCTGCTGGGAGTGATGCTGGCGATGCTGCTGGCCATGCTCGACAACGCGATCGTCGGGACCGCGATGCCGACGATCGTCCGCGACCTGGGCGGGGTGGCGCACCTCTCCTGGGTCGTGACCGCGTACACGCTCGCGACCGCCGTCTCGACGCCCGTCTGGGGCAAGCTCAGCGACCTGCGCGGACGCCGGAACGTGTTCCTCACCGCGATCGGCGTGTTCCTCGCCGGATCGGTGGCGTCCGGGACGGCGCAGACGATGGGGCAGCTCATCGGGTTCCGCGCCGTCCAGGGGCTCGGCGCGGGCGGCCTCGCCGTGGGCGCGTTCGCGCTGATCGCCGACCTCGTCCCGCCGCGCGAGCGGGGCCGCTACCAGGGGATGTCGTCCGCCGTGATGGCCCTCGGCACGATCGGCGGCCCGCTCGTCGGCGGCTTCATCACCGGCCATCTCGGCTGGCGCTACGCCTTCTACGTCAACCTTCCGCTCGGCCTGCTCGCCTTCGCCTGGTGCCGCGCGATGCTGAAGCCCACCGCCCGTCCGACGACGCGGGAGCCCGGCGCCCAGCCGGCGTCGGCGCCCGCCCGCAAGCCGACGCCGAGCCCCACTGCCCGTTCGGCGGCGCGCGAGCCCGGCGCCCAGCCGGCGTCGGCGCCCGCCCAAGAGCCGACGCCGAACTCCGCCGGCCGGGCGGCGGCGCGGGGGGGCCGTGCGCCTCGACTGGGAGGGTGTTCTGCTCCTCGGCGGGACGATCGCGACCGTCATCCTCGCCGCGACCTGGGCGGGCGTCCGCTACGCGTGGACGTCCCCGCAGATCATCGGCCTGGGGGCGCTGGCGTTCGCGGGGCTCGTCGCGTTCGTCGTGACGCAGCGCCGGGTGGCCGATCCGCTGCTGCCGCCGCGCGTGTTCGCCCACCGCAACATGCGGCTGGCCTCCGCGATCGTGCTGATCGTCGGCGCGGTGATGTTCACCGGCGCGCTCTACCTGCCGCTCTACCAGCAGACCGTGCAGCACGCGAGCGCCGCCGACTCCGGACTCCTGCTGCTGCCGATGATGATCCCGATGGTGCTGGCGTCCCAGCTCCCGGGGCGGGTGATGACCCGCACCGGCCGTTACAAGATCTTCCCGATCGCGGGCGGCGCGGCCCTGACGCTGGGCGCGGCGCTGCTCGCCAGCCTGGACGCCTCGTCCGGACGCGTCGAGACGTCCGTCTACATGGCGGTCGTCGGCATTGGCCTCGGTCTCACCATGCAGATGACCACGACCATCGCGCAGAACAGCGTCGAGATGCGCGACATCGGCGCGGCGACCGCCGCGACCACGCTGTTCCGCACGCTCGGCGGCACCCTGGCCGTCGCCGCCTTCGGCGCGCTGTACACCCGTTCCGTCCTGCACGCGGGACAGATCGCGGGCTCTGCCCAGGGCTTCTCGCACATCTACACGGGCGTCGCGATCCTGTGCGCCCTCGCGTTCGTCGCGGCCCTGTTCGTCAAGGAGGTTCCGCTACGCGGCAAGCCCAAGATCGAGACAGCGGAGACCCCCGCTGTCTCGGATGCCGGACGGGGCGTCTCAGCTCGGTAGTTACCTCGTCGTAATGACATCGGCGGCGCTCGGTAGACTCTCGTCGGCAAGCCCCAGAATCCCGAACCCGAGGAGCGCTGCCCGTGGCCCTTGTCGTGCAGAAGTACGGTGGCTCCTCCGTCGCCGATGCCGAGCGCATCAAGGCGGTGGCCCAGCGGATCGTGGCGACCCGGAAGGCGGGCAACGACGTCGTCGTCGTGGTGTCCGCGATGGGCGACACGACCGACGACCTGATCGACAAGGCGAAGCAGGTGTCGCCGCTGCCCCCCGGGCGCGAGCTGGACATGCTGCTCACCGCCGGCGAGCGCATCTCGATGGCGCTGCTCGCCATGGCGATCTCCAACCTGGGCCACGAGGCCCGCTCGTTCACCGGCTCGCAGGCCGGGGTGATCACCGACGGCGCGCACGGCAAGGCGAAGATCATCGACGTCACGCCGGGCCGGATCCGGACCGCGCTCGGCGAGGGCTCGATCTGCATCGTCGCCGGGTTCCAGGGCGTGTCGCAGGGCACCAAGGACATCACCACGCTCGGCCGCGGCGGCTCCGACACCACCGCCGTCGCGCTCGCCGCGGCGCTGGACGCCGACGTCTGCGAGATCTACACCGACGTGGACGGCGTGTTCACCGCCGACCCGCGGATCGTCCCGGCCGCGCGCCGCATCCCGCGCATCTCCTACGAGGAGATGCTGGAGATGGCCGCGTCCGGCGCCAAGATCCTGCACCTGCGCTGCGTGGAGTACGCGCGCCGTTACAACATGCCGATCCACGTCCGCTCGTCCTTCTCCACGAAGGAGGGCACCTGGGTCGTCGACAGCAGCGAGATCGAAGGGCACGAGATGGAGCAGGCGATCATCTCCGGCGTCGCGCACGACCGGAGCGAGGCCAAGATCACGGTGGTGGGGGTGCCGGACAAGGTCGGCGAGGCCGCCTCCATCTTCTCGGCGCTGTCCGAGGCCGAGATCAACATCGACATGATCGTGCAGAACGTGTCCGCGGCGTCCACCGGGCGCACCGACATCTCGTTCACGCTGCCGGTCACCGACGGGCAGGCCGCGCTGACCGCGCTGAACAAGCTCAAGGACCGGATCGGCTTCGAGTCGCTGCGGTTCGACGACCGGATCGGCAAGGTCTCCCTGATCGGCGCGGGCATGCGCTCGCACCCGGGCGTGACCGCGAAGTTCTTCGGCGCGATCGCCGACGCGGGCGTCAACATCGAGATGATCTCCACCTCGGAGATCCGGATCTCGGTCGTGGTCGCGCAGGACGACGTGGACACCGCCGTCGCGTCCGCGCACCGCGCGTTCGACCTCGACTCCGACCAGATCGAGGCGGTCGTCTACGGCGGCACCGGCCGCTGACCAGCGCTTTCCCGAAGGGCCGTCCGGCGCGCCGGACGGCCCTTCGCATTGTCAGCGGGTGGTGCGCGGACGGTCAGCGCCTCCGGCGAATCTCCGTGTCATCGCAGGAACGACACAAGGGAGCGCGTCATGAAGGTTCTGATCTCGGGTGCGAGCATCGCCGGTCCGTCCCTCGCCTACTGGCTGACCCGGTACGGGCACGAGGTGACCGTGGTGGAGCGCGCGGCCGGCATCCGGCCCGGCGGCCAGGCGGTGGACTTCCGGGGCCGCGTCCACATGGAGGTCCTGACGAAGATGGGCATCCTGGACGAGATCCGGCGCCACCGGACCGAGAACGGGCCGCTGCACCTGATCGACGAGCGCGGCGAGGACCTGCTCGCGCTGCCCGCCTCGTTCACCGGCGGGCAGGTCGAGATCCAGCGCGGCGACCTGGCGCGCATCCTCTACGACCTCACGAAGGACGCCGCGCGGTACGTGTTCGACGACTCGATCACGTCCCTCCAGGAGACCGCCGACGGGGTGTACGCGACCTTCGAGCGCAGCGCGCCCGGGTGGTTCGACCTGGTCGTCGGCGCGGACGGGCTGCACTCGAACGTCCGGCGGCTGACCTTCGGCGACGAGTCGCAGTTCGTGCGGGACTCCGGGTACAACGTCGCGATCTTCAACGCGCCGAACCGGCTCCGGCTGGAGCGCGACGGCCTGCTCTACAGCGAGCCCGGCCGCGGCATCTCGGTCTACCCGCTGGGCGGCGGCGCGTCCGCGAACGTGATGTGCGTGTACGCCGCCGGGGACGCCACCGTGGACCGGCGCGACATCGAGGGCCAGAAGCGCCTGGTCGCCGGGCGTTTCGCCGGCATGGGCTGGCACACCCGTCCGCTCTTGGCGGACCTGGCGGGCGCGCCGTACTTCTACCACGACTCGATCAGCATCGTCCGGATGAAGTCCTGGACGAAGGGGCGCGTCGCGCTGCTCGGCGACGCCGGATACGGCGCGACCTGCGGCGGCATGGGCACCGGTCTCGCGGTCGTCTGCGCCTACGTCCTGGCGGGCGAGATCGCCGCCGCGGACGGCGACCACCGGGTCGCGTTCCCCGCCTACGAGCAGGCGATCCGCAAGTTCACCAAGGCGTGCCAGCAGGTCGCGGGCGGTGTCGGGCCGTTCTTCGCGCCGAAGACCGCGCGCAGCCTGCGGCGCCGCACCCGGATCTACAAGGTGCTCACCGCCGGGCCGCTGCTGCGCCTGCTGGACAAGCTGACCACCAAGGCCGCCACGTCCATCGAGCTCAAGGACTACCCCGCGCCCGTCCGCCACGCCGCCGCCGCTCACGCCGCCGCTCACGTCCCCGCTCACGTCCCTGCTCACGGCGCTGATGACGGCACCGTTCGCGCCCGCGCATGAGGCGCCGGACGGACGCGGCGACTCGCGCGGGCGGGACGGTGATCCTTCCGGTCTGGGAACGGGTCCCAAAGGGGGCGAAACGGGACCGGAAGGTGGCGGGAAGGGCAGGGCCGGGTCGCCGAAAGGCGCGCCCGGCCCTGAATCGCGACGAACGCAACAGCCAAGTGTCTCTGCGGGCCTTTAGGGTGATGGGCGTGACCGAGACCAAAGCCGTCAGGTCCGAGACGCGGACACAGATCGTCCAGACCGCGCTCCGCCTCTTCCGGGAGCGCGGATACGAGGCGACGACCATGCGCGCCATCGCCAAGGAGGCGGGGGTCGCGGTCGGGAACGCCTACTACTACTTCGGTTCCAAGGAAGAGCTCCTCCAGGCCTACTACGACCAGCTCCAGGAGGAGCACGAGGAGGCCTGCCGGGCCGTCCTGGCGAGCGAGCGCGACTTCGCGCCGCGGCTGCGCGGCGTGCTGCGCGCGCGGGTCGACACGATGGTCCCCTACCACGAGTTCGCCGGGAAGTTCTTCAAGTTCGCCGCCGAGCCCGACAGCCCGCTCAACCCGTTCAGCTCCGAGTCCGGGTCCGCGCGCAGCGCCGCCGTCGCGCTGTACCGCGAGGTCGTGGACGGCTCGACGCTGAAGATCGACGACGACTTCCGCGCCGAGCTGCCCGAACTGCTCTGGCTGTACTCGATGGGCATCGTCCTGTACTGGGTGCACGACTCGTCCGAGGGCTGCCGCAAGACCTACCTGCTCGTGGATCGGACCGTTCCGCTGGTGAACAAGATGGTCTCGATGTCGCGGCTGCCCGGGTTCAAGTCCGTGACGCGCGACCTCGTCGGGATCATCCGCGACGTCCGCGCCTGACCACCGCCCACCGCCACCGCCTGCTGCGCGGCCCCGTGGGGAGGCGTGCGCCGCCGTCTACTCGGGGACGAGGATGTCCCAGTGGCTGGCCTCGCGGGCGAAGACGTCCCCGTCGGGGGAGCGGTAGAGCTCGGCCCGGTCGCCGCCGCGCTGCCCGGCGTACTGGAAGTGGCCGGGGATGTAGGCGTCCAGGCATCCGGTCGGCATCACGTCGATCTTGTGACCGGTCTCGTGGCTGAGCCTGCCCGGGGCGTGGCCGCGCTCCGTGCCGCCGGAGACGGTCAGCGGGCAGCGGCTCGCCCGGGCGAAGGCGACCAGGTCGTCCAGCGAGCCGCGCAGCAGCCCGTCTAGCGCGGTGCAACGCGGGTTCGCGCGGTCGGCGCAGTGCCCGTTGGAGCGCCAGCGGACGTTGCCGGCGCTCAGCAGCCGCTCGACGGCCTGCTGCGTGAGCGGGACGGCGCGGGCGACATGGGCCATCCGGGCCGCCAGATCCGCGAGGCGTTCGCCCAGGTCGCCCAGCAGGCTGTGGTGGGAGTGGGGACGCAGCGCCGTCGCCACCAGCGCCCGGCCGCCCCCGCCGTACATCCGGCGCGATCTCCTGATCGCCATGGCGCGGTTTCCGGAGTCGGCCGCCGAAGCCCGGTCGGCGGCGCCCGCGAGCGCCGAGGCGCCCTTGCCCGCCGAAGCCCCCTTGCCGGCCGCTGAGACGCCCTTGCCCGCCGCCGACGCCCGCTCGCCTGGCGTCGAGGTGCGCTCGCCCGTGGTCGAGGTGCGCTCGCCCGGCGTGGAGGTGCGCTTGGCCGTGGTCGAGGTTCGCCCGGACGTCGCCGTCGTGGCGGCGTCTAAAGGCGGGACGCGCGGCCATGACGGCACGGTCGCCGTGCTCGCCGCGAGCGGCACGGCGGCCAGGGCCAGCCACCAGTCGATCCGCCTTCTCATCGGTCCTCCCGGCACGCTCTGCGTCGCCGGGGGGACGGCGCTCGGTGCGCCGCGCGGCATCGTGCCGGACGATTCCCGGCCCGCACGCCGGTCAAACCGGACAGATCCCCGCGTCCCACCCGGACGGACCGGGCGACGAACCGCGTTCGCCCAGGTGGGACGGGGTTTCGTGTAGATGTCAGA
This sequence comes from Actinomadura gamaensis, assembly GCF_042652125.1. Lineage (NCBI taxonomy): Bacteria > Bacillati > Actinomycetota > Actinomycetes > Streptosporangiales > Thermomonosporaceae > Actinomadura > Actinomadura gamaensis. The sequence goes on from NZ_JBHSIT010000004.1 coordinate 460,884, forward strand.
GATGCTTCAGGGCGAACCCGATCTCCGCCTCCATCTGCTTGATCCGCTCCTCGACGACGAGCGAGCCGTGCCCGGCGTCGTAGCGGTACACCTCGTGCGGACGGCCCAGCTCGGCGAGCCGGGCGAGGTAGTTGTCGATCTGGCGGATCGGGCAGCGCGGGTCGTTCTCCCCGGCGAGGATCAGCACGGGCGCCCGCACCCGGTCGACATAGGTGATAGGTGAGGATTCGCGGTATTTGTCCGGAACCTCGTCCGGCGATCCGCCGAACAGCGACCGGTCGAACGCCTGGAGCGCCTCCATCTCGTCCTCGAACGCGGCGACGTAGTCGGCGACCGGGACGGCCGCGACCGCCACCGACCAGTCGTCCGGCTGCGTCCCGATTCCGAGCAGGGTGAGGAAGCCGCCCCACGACCCGCCCGTCAGCACCAGCCGCTCGGGATCGGCCAGCCCGGACGCGACCGCCCAGTCGCGGACGGCCTTCACGTCCTCCAGCTCGGTGAGGCCGACGCGGCCCTCGATCGCGTCCCGCCACGCCGAGCCGTACCCGGTGGAGCCGCGGTAGTTGACCCGGACGACCGCGAACCCGTGGTCCACCCACGCGCCGACGGACGCCACGAACGAGTCGTCGTCCTGCGCGGTCGGGCCGCCGTGCACGTCGAACACCGTCGGGAACGGGCCCTCGCCCTCCTCGGGACGGCTGACCAGCGCGTGGATCCGGCCGCCGGGGCCGTCCACCCAGGCGTCCTCGACCGGCACCGACGGCGGCGCGGGCGGCCCCTCCGGCGCCAGCACCACCGTGCCGGCCGTGGACCGGATCACCGGCGGCTCGGCCGCCGACGACCAGGCGAACTCGACCGTGCCGTCCGGGCGCGCGGTCGCGCCGCCGATCGACCCGCGCGGCGTCTCGATCCGGGACAGCTCACCAGAAGCCAGGTCGTACCGGTACAGCTCGTCGCGCGCCTCGTACGAGTGCGTGACCAGCAGCGCCGTCGCGTCCGGGAACCAGTCCGCGTCGATCTCGCCGGGCAGGTCGAAGGTGATCTCGTTCTGCTCGCCGGTCACCGGGTCCCAGACGAGGACCTCCTCGCGCCCGCGCCGCTCGTGCCCGACGAGCAGCCGCGAGTCGCCCGCGACCGGCGCGAACCCGGACGAGTACACGCCCTTGCCCGGCCCGTCCCAGAGCTCGCCGACCGTCGAGCCGTCCTCGGTCCGGACGACGCGGATCGCCATGTGCCGGCTGTCGCCGTGCTCGCTGTGCCCGATCGCGATCAGCGACTCGTCCCGCGAGAGGCCGCCGACGTGCGCGTCCTCGGCGTGCTCGTAGAGCGTCACCAGCTCGCCGTTCCGGTACCGATGGACGGTGCTGCCCTGCTCTCCGGACCGTCCGACCACGACCGTCCCGCCGCTGCCGAGCGCCAGCCCGGACGGGTAGGACGGCTCCAGCCCCGGCACCGCGATCTCCGCCTCGCCGCCGCCGAACGGGGTGCGCTTCCACACCCCGAACTCGTCGCCGTCGGTGTCGTCGAACCACCAGACCCACGCGCCGGACGGGTCGACGGCCCCCATCCACGTCCCGTTCGGCCGGTCGGTGACCCGGCGCCGCTCCCCGGTGTCCCGGTCCCAGACGTAGATCTCCCACGTCCCGGTCGCGTTCGACTGGTACGTGCTCCGCTGCGGCGCGTCGCGCGCCCACCTGGGCAGGCTCACCCGTGCGGCCCGAAACCGCGCCTTCCAACGTTCCTCGTCGACCATGCCCCCAGTATCGAGCGTCCCGGTCAGACGTTGGGCGGGACCGAGCCGTCGGACTGCTCCCACGGGACGTTCTGGGCGCCCTGCGTGGTCAGCGAGCGCAGGCCGGGGTTCAGGTTGCCGTGGACGGCCCGGGCGACGCGCTCGATCGTGCTGACGCCATACGCCATGGACGGCGTGTCGCGGGTGAGGACGGCGATCGTGTAGGAGTGGCCGCGTCCGGTGAACGCGCCGATGCTGTGCACGCGCCACGCGGAGCCGTGGCGGGGGAGCCAGCCGTTCTTGACGTGCCAGGTGATGCCGGACGGCGTGCCCGCGGGCGTGCCCCAGCGCTGCGAGGAGATGACCTCGTGCATCAGGCCGAGCGCGTAGGAGCGGGCCTTGTCGGTCAGCAGGCCGTTGCGTTCGGTGTACTTGCGCAGCAGGACGATCTCGTCCCGCGCGGTGATCTGGGTGAGGCCCCAGTAGCCGCCCGACCCGAGCGTGGTCTGGGTCATGCCCGCCTGGCCCAGGAAGCGCTGCATGCGGGTGCGGCCGACGTGCGTCCACAGCTTGGACGCCGCGTCGTTGTCCGACCGCGTGATCATCTTCTTGGCGAGGGACTTCTCCGACGCCGTCATGGGCCGCTTCTCGTCCAGCACCTTGCGCAGCAGCGCGCCGAGGATGGTCGCCTTCACGACGCTCGCCGAGTCGAAGCGGCGCCCGGCCAAGACGCCGCACCAGAGCTTGCGCTCGACGTCGTAGACGGCGACGGACTCGGTTCCGGAACGTCCGCGCAGGGCGGCGGCGATGGCGTTGCCGAGCCGCTTGGCGGTGGCGGGCGCGGACGGCGAGGAGCAGATCGCCGCCGCGGACGACGAGGTCCCTCCGGCGGGCGTCGGCGAGGCGCCTCGAACCGGCGCGGCCTGGGCGGCTCCGGCGGTGGACGCGAGTGCGGCGGTGAGAACGGCGGCGGTGAGGACACGCGGTACACGTCGGGTCACGTCCGTCACGCTAGTGATCTCACGACACACGCCAGGGCCGGGTTGCGGTAACGGTTCGGCAACGGTGCGGCCCGGCAGGGACGAGGCGGTGCCCGCTAGGTGCGTAACGCGGCACGCCTAGGTGCGTGGCGCGCCCGGACAGGTGCGTGCGGGGTCGCGAATAGGGGTCGCGCCGCGGCGGAGGTGCCCGCCGAGGCGGAGAAGAGCGCTGCCGCGGCGGACGAGGGGGCTGCCGCGCCAGGTAAGGCTGCCGCGCCAGGCTGCCGCGCCGGGCAAGGGCTGCCGCGGCGGGCAAGGCTGCCGCGCCAGGCTGCCGCGCCGGGCACGGTTGCCGCGCCGGGCAAGGGCTGCCGCGGCGGGCAAGGGCTGCCGCGGCGGGCAAGGGCTGCCGCGGCGGGGAAGGGGGCCGGCGCGGGCGGTCACTCGGGCTGGGTCGCGAGGCCTCCGAGGACGCGGTCGATCTCGGCGCGGACCTGGCGGTCCATCGCGGCCGCGAAGCCGACCTCGACCGCGAGCTCCGCGCCCGGACGCAGCCGGGCGAGGGTGCCGGCGAGCTCGCCGGTGTCCTTGCCGGCCGGTCCGCCGACGACGTACTGCGAGGTCAGCCGGACGAACAGGGCGGCCAGCTCGTCCAGGCGGCGGCGCAGCTCCAGCCCGGCGGCGAGCACCTCCTCCAGCGGCACGCCCGCGCGGACGAACGCGATCGTCGTCTCCAGCTGGCGGCGGCTCCAGTGCGTGACGCGGTCGCCGTCCACCTCCAGCAGCCCGGCCTCGGCGACCGCGCGCAGCCGCTCGCGGGTGACCTGGCCGGGGAAGAGCGCGGCGAGCTCGTCGTAGCTCATGGTCACCGGCTCCTCGTGCGACCACGGGTCGGTGACGGCCCGCTCGACGCCGAGGACGCTGTGGATGTCGCGGCCCTGCTCCCACGCCGACAGCAGCTCCCGGATGCCCTCCAGGGTGTGGCCGCGCTCCAGCAGGTTCGCGATCATGCGGAGCCGGGCGAGGTGCTCCTCGGAGTAGAGGCCGATCCGGCCGGTGCGGCGCGGCGGCGGCAGGAGCTTGCGCTCCTGGTAGTAGCGGAGCGTCCGGACGGGCAGCCCGGCGGCCTCGGCGAGCTCGCCGATCCGGTACTCGCGTCCGGACCCGGGGCCCTGGCCCGGTCCCTGGCTCGGTCCCAGTTCCGATCCCAGGCCCGGTCCCTTGCCTCGGCCCGGTCCCTGACCCTGGCCGGGGACGGCGGGAACGGCGGGAACGGCGGGGACGGCCGGGGCCGCACCGGGCCGCTCCTCGGCGGCGTCTTCGCTGCTGCCCTCGGGGGTGCCTCGCCTGGCGCCCTCGCCGGTGCCTTGGCCCATCAGATCCCGTTCAGCGCGCACCGGGTCAGCATAGTTCGCCCGGCCGGGCCCTGATCACGTGGTGTTGCGAAGTGTTCGCGTTGCGCGCGGTTTGCGACGGGTCCGCGGTTCCGCGGCGGCGGTTTCCTCGTCGGTGGCGACGAGCTGGGACAGGGTGCGGGGCGCGACCCTGGACTCCGGGCGGTCGGCGAAGCGGGAACGGCGCATCGTGGCCCCCTCCCCGTCAGGCCGCGGAGACCGGGCTGGGGAAGGCGTGCGAGACGGCGTCGAGCGCCCAGCGCATCCTCCGCGCGAACAGTTCGGGGTGGTCGCCGGCCTCCTGCGCGACGTACGCGGCGCAGTCGCGGCAGGCGCACAGGCCGTCCTCGACGACGCTGCGGATCTGCTCGTCGGACGGGCCCTGCGACTCCTGGAGGCGCGAGGCGAACAGGATCTGGGCCAGGTCGGCTTCGGTCATCTCGGTCGGCATCGTCGGCATCGTCGCCATCGTGGACCTTCTTCCTTCGGGAGGGGTCTCCCGGCCCCTTCTCCTGCTTATGACTCTGACGGTCCGGCGAACTCATCGCCATCGGTGAAAACCCCCATTCGGTGGTGGACCCGACCCCCATGTCCGTCAGGTAAGTCCCCTGTGTCCTCTGCTCACGCCGCGTGAGCGAGCGGTCACGTCACCGTCTCTTACCCGCATCGCGGCGAGAATGCCTCGCGCGCATGACGGGCCCTTCTCGGGAACTCACCGGAGATCGCCATCGGAAACGTCCGCTGGACCGGGAGAACGCCGGTAGGGAAAGGTCGGGATCATGCAGCCGCCCGCCACCGACCTCACGCCCGCGTCGAGCACGGACGCCGCGACGCCCCGATGGTTCGCCAACCCCGTCGCGCGCTCCTGGCGGTGCGAGCCGCCCTCGCGGGACGTCGCCGCCTTCCACGCCGGGCTGCACGGGTACGCGCCGACCCCGCTGGTCGAGCTGCCCGGGCTCGCCGCCGAGCTCGGCGTCGGGCGCCTGCTGGTGAAGGACGAGTCGGCGCGGCTCGGGCTGCCCGCCTTCAAGATCCTCGGGGCGTCGTGGGGCGTGCACCGCGCGCTGGCGGCCCGTTACGGCCTGCCCCCTTCGGCCACCGCGGCGGAGCTGCGACTCAAGATCGCCGAGTTCGGGCCGGTCCGGCTCGTCACGGCCACCGACGGGAACCACGGCCGCGCCGTCGCCCGCATGGCGCGCCTGTACGGGCTGCCCGCGCACGTGTTCGTGGCGGCGGGCGTCCATCCGTCCGCGTGCGCGGCGATCGAGGGCGAGGGCGCGCGGGTGACGGTTCTGGACGTCCCTTACGACGAGGCCGTCCGGCGGGCGGCGGAGTCGGGCGGGCTGCTCGTCCAGGACATGGGACGGCCCGGCTACGAGGACGTCCCGCGCTGGATCTGCGACGGCTACACGACGCTGTTCACCGAGATCGACGAGCGGCTCGGCGGCCCGCCCGACCTGGTGGCGTTCCCGGTCGGGGTCGGCTCGCTCGCGCAGGCCGCCGTGACGCACTACCGGGGCGGGCCGGAGCCGGGGCCGTCGCTGCTCTCCGTCGAGCCGGACGCGGCGGCGAGCCTGCTGGCCTCGCTCGTCGCGGGCCGCCGCGTCGCCACCCCGCCCGGCCGGACGATCATGGCGGGCCTCAACTGCACCACGCCGTCCGAGACGGCCTGGCCGATCCTGCGCGCCGGGATCGACGCCGCCGTCGCGGTGTCCGACGCCGACGCGGCGCGGGCCGTCCGCGACCGGGGCGAGCTCGGCGTGGACGCGGGTCCCTGCGGCGCGGCGTCCCTCGCGGGTCTCCGCGCCGCGCTGCCGCGCCTGCCCCGCCAGGGCACGGTCGTCATGCTCAGCACTGAAGGCCGGGAGGCCAACCCCAACGCCGGCTGACGACGCCGACCGCGGGCCAGGCCGCGGGGCCAGGTGGCGGCGTCGGGCCGCGCCGTCCGGCCGCGGGGTTGGGCCACGGGTCAGGTGCGGGGTTGGGCCACGGGTCAGGCCGCAGAGTCGGGCGGCCGCGTCCGACCGCGGGATCGGGCTGCGGGTTGGGGCCGCGGGGTTGGGCTGGGGGTCAGGTGCGGCGGCCGGCCAGGGGGCGGAGGCTGGCCAGCAGGGCCTGCTGGTCGGGGGCGGCGGCGAAGAAGGCGCCGTCGGCGCTCTCGACGGCCTTGATGGCGGCCTCGGCCATGGCGCGGCCCTGGTCGGTGATGCGCAGCCGCTTGGCGCGCGTGTCGGCGGCGTCCGTCTCGCGGACGAGCAGGCCCTTGTCCTCCAGCCGCCGGACGACCTGGGACGTCATCTTCACGTCGGTGTCGGCATGCTGGGCGAGGGTGAGCTGGTTCGGCCGGACGCCGTCGCGGTCCAGCCACCACAGGCTCGCGAGCAGGACGAACTGGACGTGCGTCAGCGAGAACGGCGCGAGCGTCGCCGTGATCTGCCGCTGCCAGCGCAGCGTCGCCCGCCAGAGCAGGTAGCCGGGGCTGTCGTCCGGATCCATGTCACCCTCCGCGCAGATGGTCTACGCACATCCTAACCCGGCGGCGGGTGCTGTTCACGCCGGGGACGGGCGGCCGTAAGCGGCCGTTGACGTTTTCGTGTGCGGTGGGCGACATTGTTTGCGCGATAATCCCCCGCTTGGCGCAACTCTGCGCAATTCGCGCCCGATGCGCCGTTCGCTCCGTGAGGAGACGTGCCATGACCGCAGTGAACCGCCGCAGGTTCCTCCAGATCGCGGGTGGCGCGACCGCCCTGACGATGCTGCCCGAGAGCATCGCCAGGGCAGCCGCCATCCCGGCGCACCGCCGCACCGGAACCCTCAAGGACGTCGAGCACATCGTCGTCCTGATGCAGGAGAACCGCTCGTTCGACCACTACTTCGGCGCGCTGCGCGGCGTGCGCGGCTTCAACGACCCGCGGCCGGTCGTCCTGCCCAGCGGGAAGACGGTCTGGCACCAGCAGAACGGGAGCACCGAGGTGCTGCCGTTCCGCCCGGACGTGGACGACCTCGGCATGAAGTACCTGCCGGGCCTCGACCACGACTGGAACGGCGGCCACAAGGCGTGGCACGACGGCCGCTACGACCAGTGGATCCCGGCCAAGGGCGTCAACACGATGGCGCACCTCGAACGCCGGGACATCCCGTTCCACTACGCGCTGGCCGACGCGTTCACCATCTGCGACGCCTACCACTGCTCGTTCATCGGCGCGACCGACCCGAACCGCTACTACATGTGGACGGGCTACGTCGGCAACGACGGCAAGGGCGGCGGCCCCGTCCTCGGCAACGACGAGAAGGGCTACGGCTGGACGACCTATCCCGAGCGCCTGGAGAAGGCCGGGATCTCCTGGAAGGTCTACCAGGACACCGGCGACGGCCTCGACGCGAGCGGCTCGTGGGGCTGGACGAACGACCCGTTCATCGGCAACTACGGCGACACGTCCCTGCTGTACTTCGACAACTACCGGAACGCCAAGCCGGGGGACGCGCTCTACGAGAAGGCGCGGAAGGGCACGACCGTCAAGCAGGGCGGCACGTACTTCGACATCCTCCGCGACGACGTGAAGAACGGGCGTCTCCCGCAGGTCTCCTGGATCACCGCGCCCGAGGCGTACTCCGAGCACCCGAACTGGCCGGTCAACTACGGCGCCTGGTACGTCGCGCAGGTCCTGGACGCGCTGACCTCGAACCCGGACGTGTGGAGCAAGACCGTCCTGCTGCTCACCTACGACGAGAACGACGGGTTCTTCGACCACGTCGTCCCGGCGTTCGCGCCCGCGTCGGCCGACCAGGGGCTCTCGACCGCCGACAGCAGGTACGAGGTGTTCCCCGGGAACGCGAGCCGCCCCGCCGGCCCGTACGGGCTCGGGCCGCGCGTGCCGATGCTCGCGATCTCGCCGTGGAGCAAGGGCGGCTGGGTCTGCTCCCAGACCTTCGACCACACGTCGGTCATCCAGTTCATCGAGAAGCGGTTCGGCGTGGTCGAGCCGAACATCTCGCCGTGGCGGCGCGCGGTCTGCGGCGACCTGACGTCCGCGTTCGACTTCGCGCGCACGCCCGACCCGAAGCCCGCGCAACTGCCGTCCACCAGCGGATACGTTCCGCCGGACAGGAACCGGCACGCCAGCTACCCGATCCGGCCGCCCGGCAGCCCGGCGATGCCGAAGCAGGAGGCGGGCTCGCGGTACGCGCGTCCGCTGCCGTACGCGCTGGACGTCACGGCGTCGGTCGCGCCGTCCAAGGTGACGGTGAGCTTCGCGTCCGGGCCGTCGGTGGGCGCGAACTTCTACGTCACCTCGTCCGCGCGCCCGGACGGCCCGTGGACGTACACGGTCGAGGCGGGCAAGAAGCTCTCCGACACCTGGACGTTCCCGGGCGCGTACGAGCTGTCGGTGTACGGCCCGAACGGCTTCCTGCGCCAGTTCAAGGGCGACACGACGAAGCCCGCGCCCGAGATCGCCGTCACGAAGGCCGGCTCGCACCTGCGCGTCACGGTGACGAACCGGAGCGCGGCGGCCGTGGGCATCGCGATCGCCGACGCCTACGAGGGGCTGAAGGCGGTCACGCACACGGTGCGGGCGGGGCACAAGGTCACCCACACCGTCCCGCTGCACCGGTCGGCGTCCTGGTACGACGTGACGGTGACGGTGCCGGGCGACCCGTCCTACCTGCGCCGGTTCGCCGGGCATGTGGAGAACGGCCGTCCGAGCCTGAGCGACCCGGCCCTCAACGCCCGTTGACGCATCGGGCGGCGGTCCCCAGGGGGAGCGGTGTTCACGCGGAGCGATCGGCGCCGGACGGTAAGGTGTCCGGCGTCGATCGCCCGTCCGCTGGAGCCGTGTTGTCCGAACCCGTGATCATCTACACCGACGGCGGTTGCAGCCCGAATCCGGGCGCGGGCGGCTGGGGCGCGATCCTGCGCTACGGACCGCACGAGAAGGAACTGCGCGGCGGCGAGCCCGACACCACCAACAACCGGATGGAACTGATGGCCGCCATCGAGGCCCTCGAACACCTCCGGCGGCCGTCCGTCGTCCAGATCCACACCGACAGCCAGTACGTCCGGCAGGGCATCACGCAGTGGATGAACTCCTGGAAGCGCAACGGCTGGCAGACCGCCGCCCGCAAGCCCGTCAAGAACGCCGACCTGTGGCGCCGCCTCGACGAGGCCGTCCGCCGCCACCAGGTCGAATGGTTCTGGGTGAAGGGCCACGCGGGCGACCCCGGCAACGAGCGCGCGGACGAGCTGGCGACGCTGGGCCGCGCCGAGTTCGGAACGGTCTAGCGGACTTCTAGCGGATCTCTAGCCGTTCGCTAGCCGTTCGCGGCGCTTCCTGGACGGAGCTCGAAGACGGCGGCACGCGTCGTGTCGCGTTCTTCCAGATTGCCGGTCTCCGGCACGTCGTACTCGGCGACGGCTTCCAGACCGCGCGGCAGGTAGGGCCGTCTCGGATCGCCGACCAGCACGTGCGCGCCCCGCTCGGCGCAGGCCCGGAGGACGGCGAGCATCGGCGGAGCCATGTCGGGGTCGTAGCAGACGTCCCCGGCGAGCACGACGTCGGCGGCTTTCAGTTCGCTTGCCGACTCGTCCGCCGTCACGTCGGCTCGGACGGTTTCGACTACGACATTGTTGAGCGCGGCGTTCTCCGCGGCGGCGGTCTGCGCGAGCGGATCCACGTCGAACGCCGTCACGGCCGCCGCGCCGACGAGCGCCGCCGCGATCGCGACCAGACCCGAGCCGCTCGCGATGTCCGCGACGCGGCGTCCGGCCACGGCCTCCGGACGGTCGAGGACGAACCGCGCGAGCGCCTGCCCGCCCGACCAGGCGAAAGCCCAGAACGGCGGGTCGTCGGCGCGGGTGGCCGTCCAGGTGGCGAACGGCTCCTCCGCGAGCCTCAGCCGTATCTCCGGCACCAGCGGCGGTGAGGTCAGCCGGGTCAGTCCTCGCACCACCGCACGCTCGTCCACCAGCACACCGTAGTCAGCGCGAGCGTCTTGCGCGCGCGAGGCGAGCCGTCATGGCGGACGCGCTCACGCGCGGGGGTCAAGCGCGGGAGCGCTTCGCTTCTGCGTCGTCCCAGAAGGCGGCGAGCAGTTTGTTGAGCGTGTCGGGTGCATCGACATGCGGATAGTGCGCCGATCCCGGAATCGATACGTGACGTGCGCCGATGCGTTCGGCCGTCACGCGCGCGCACGCGAGGAGCGGCCCGCCGCCGCGCTCGCGGTACAGGTCGGGAGCCGTTTCCCACGTCCCGGACACGACGAGCTTGGGAAACGGCGCGACGCTCAATGCGGGAACCGGAATCCCGGCCTCCCAGCACACCCGCTCGGCCGCCGCACTGGCCGCCGCGCGCAACCGCTCCTCGGTCGGCTCCATCGGCGGAAGGCCCACCGATTCGGTCGCGGCGCGCAACCACTGCTCGGGCGTCAGGTCGGGGACGTCGGCGTACGCCTCGCGGTTGGCCCGCAACGCGGCGGCGACCTGCGGATCGTCCGCCGCGGCCTGGTAGCACCCCGGCTCGATCAGGACCAGCGACCGGACGGCGTCCGCCCGCCGCGCCGCCGCGATCATCGCGCCGACCGCGCCGTACGAGTGCCCGACGAGGTGCGCGCCGTCCCCGAGCAGCTCGGCCACGTCGTCGGCGTCGGCCAGGTAGTCGCTGCGGAACACCGGACCGGCGTCCGGGCTCCCGCCGTGCCCGCGCCGGTCCATCAGGACGAGCCGGAACCGGTCCGCGAGCCCGCGCTGCGCCGCGAACCCGGACACCGGGTCATCGCCCCAGCTCAGTGACCCGTGCACGAACACGACCCGCGGGCCGTCCGCCGGTCCGACGACGCTCGCGTGCACCTCGCCCGGCAGGTTCCCGTTGGGGCGGAACATCGAGCCACCTCCTTAAACGACGTTCGATGGAGTTAAACAGTGTATAAGGCCGCGCCTCGGGCCATCGTCCGCCTCGGCTCCGCCGCCCCGGTAGCGTGGGCGGCGTGCCGTCCTTCGACTCGGTGTGGCTGCGGCCCGACCGTCCCGCCCGCGACCGGCGGCTCGACCGCGACCGGATCGTCGCCGTCGCGGTCGAGCTGCTCGACTCGGGCGGGCACGGAACCCTGTCGATGCGCCGCGTCGCCGCCGAGCTGGGCGTCACCGCCGGTTCGCTGTACTGGTACGTCCGGACCAAGGACGAGCTGCTCGAACTGGCCCTGGACCGCGTCCTCGGCGAGATCCGCGCAGATCTCGGCGAGCCGACCGGACTCGACTGGCGCAGCGCTGTGGCCGCGCTGGCACGAAGCCATCGCGCGATGCTGCTCCGGCATCGGTGGGTTCTGCAGGAGTTGGGCAGCCGTCCGAATCTCGGACCGAACGCCTTCGCGCTCGCCGAAACCGGTCTGCGGCTCATGTCCCGCGCGGGTTTCGCCGACGCGGAACTGGACGCCGCCCTGGCCCTCGTCAACGATCACGTCGTAGGCGCGGTCCTCGCCGAGCTGGCGTGGCGGGACGCCCTGGCCGGTCCCGGCCCGGCCTGGAACGAGGCAACGGCCGACTACCTGCGGAAAGCGGTCAGCGGCCATCCTCTCCTGGCCGGACGCATGGCCGCCTCCACCGGCGCCGATCCCGAGCGGGAGAGCGAGCGCCGCTTCACCTTCGCCCTCGACTGCCTGCTGGACGGCCTCGCCACCCGCGTCCGCAGCCTCCCGGCGCACGATGACCGACCTGAGCCCGCAGCATGAATCGAGAGGTGCCGTGTCTGTAGAGGAACTGGCCCGGGCGTTGCCGGACAGCGCGCTCGTCACCGACGCCGACGTGCTGGCGAGCCTCGGGCACGACGAGGCCGAATGGGCTCCGGCGGGCAAGGCCCTCGCCGCGCTGCGCGCCACGTCCGCCGACGAGGTGTCGCGGGCCGTGGCCGCCTGCGCGGACCTCGGAATCCCGGTCGTGCCGAGGGGCGCGGGCACCGGGCTCTCGGGCGGCGCGAACGCCGTGGACGGCTGCCTCGTCCTCGACCTGTCCCGGATGGACGCGATCGTCGAGATCGACGCGGAGAACATGGTCGCGGTCGTCCAGCCGGGCGTGGTGAACGACGACCTGAAGGCGGCCGTCGCCGCACACGGCCTCTGGTACCCGCCGGACCCGGCGAGCGCGCCGTGGTCCACGATCGGCGGCAACGTCGCGACCAACGCCGGGGGACTGTGCTGCCTGAAGTACGGCGTGACCCGCGACTACGTCCTCGGCCTGGAGGCCGTCGTCGGCGGCCCCGGCGGCGGGTACGGCACCCGCCTCCGGTTCGGCCGCCGGACGACCAAGGGCGTCGCCGGATACGACCTGACCGGCCTGTTCGTCGGCGCGGAGGGCACGCTCGGCGTCGTCACCGAGGTCACGCTGCGGCTGCGTCCGGCCCGGCGGGACGCGCCGCGCACGGTCGTCGGCGCGTTCGACGACCTCGTGGCCGCCGGACGCGCCGTCGCCGCCGTCACCGCGCGCGGCCTCGTCCCGGCCGCGCTGGAGCTCCTCGACCGGTTCTGCCTGGAGGCCGTCGAGGAGTGGAAGCACCTCGGGATCGAGCCGTCCGCGGAGGCGCTGCTGCTCGCCAGCATCGACACGCCGGGCGCGTCCGGCGACGAGGACGCCTCGGCCGTGGCCGCCGCGTTCCGCGACTGCGGCGCGGTGTGGGCCGAGCAGTCGACCGATCCGGTCGAGGCCGAGGCGCTGTTCGAGGCGCGCCGGCTGGCGTACCCGGCGCTGGAGCGCCTCGGGCCCGTCCTGACCGAGGACCTGTGCGTGCCGCGCTCGCTCGTCCCCGCGATGCTCGCCCGCACCGAGGAGATCGGCCGCCGGCACGACGTCCGGATCGCGACGATCGCGCACGCCGGGGACGGCAACCTGCACCCCCTCCTGATCACCCCGCCCGGCGACGACGCGGCCCGCGCCGCCGCCCAGGCCGCGTTCGAGGAGCTCCTCACCGCCGCCGTCGAGATGGGCGGCACCGTCACCGGCGAGCACGGCGTCGGCCTGCTCAAGCGCCGCGGCATGCAGCGCGAGCTGCCGCTGGGCGTCCGCGCCATGCAGAAGGCCGTGAAGGACGCCCTCGACCCGCTCGGCGTCTTCAACCCGGGCAAGGTCATCGGCGACGACCCCGACCTCGGTGACGCGACGTCTCGGGCACGCGCCTCGGCCTGACGACGACCACCGCCGCGCGCCGCGGCTCCGCGCGCCGCGACTTTGCGCAGAATCCGCGGGCCCGGAATCCGCGCGCTGCGAATCCGTGCAGGCCTCTGGACGAATTCTCCGTGCGCCTGGAAAATCCGGCTGGTCCACGCCCGCCGAGCCCTGACCTTCCGAGGAGGAACCATGGCCGTTCCGTATCGCCGGGGGCTGCACGAGATCGCCGCGGAAACCTACGCCTATCTCCAGCCGGACGGCTCGTGGGGCTGGAGCAACGCCGGGCTCGTGGTCTCCGGAACGGACGCGCTGCTCGTGGACACGCTGTTCAGCGTCCCGCTGACCCGGGCGATGCTGGACGAGATCGCCGCCGTCCGGCCGGACGTCCGGATCCGGACGCTGGTCAACACGCACAGCGACGGCGATCACTGGTGGGGCAACCAGCTGCTCCCGGACGCCGAGATCGTCGCCTCGGAGGCGACCGCGGCCGTCATGCGCGCCGACCACACGCACGAACTGCTGGCCGCGCTGTCGCCGGGCCAGCTCTCCGGCGCGGTGGACGAGATGGTCAGGTCGTTCGACTTCGACGGGATCGTCCCGGCGTATCCGGCGCGGACGTTCGAGGGCGGGCTGGACCTCGCGGTGGGGGACCGGGGCGTCCGGCTGATCCAGGTCGGGCCCGCGCACACGTCCGGGGACGTCCTGGTCCACGTGCCCGACGCGAAGGTGCTGTTCACCGGCGACATCCTGTTCGTCGGCGGGCATCCGGTCGTCCACACGGGGCCGGTCTCGGGCTGGATCGCCGCCTGCGACCTGATCCTGGATCTGGACGTCGAGACGATCGTCCCGGGGCACGGGCCGGTGGTCGGGAAGCCGGAGGTGCGGCGGTTCCGCGAGTACCTGGTCCGGTTGCTCGACCACGCCGTCCGGTCGCACGAGGCGGGCGTCCCGCTCGACGACGCCGCCCGGACGATGGATCTGACCGGTTTCGCCGATCTGGGCAATTCCGAGCGGCTCCTGCTGAACGTCGGAGCGGTCTACCGCGAGCTGAACGGCGACGGCACGCCCGACGAACTCGGGCTCCTCACGCGCCTGGGCGAGTTCGCCGCCCCCGACGTGAAGGACGCGAAGGACCAGCCCGGCGAGTGACGACGCGAAAGGCCCCGCCGTGACGGCGGGGCCTGGCGTTTCCGGAGAGGTCAGCGGCCCTTGGGGAGCGCCTGCACCAGCGCAACGACCAGGACGTTCAGGACGATCAGCAGGTCCAGCCCGGTGGCGAAGGCGTGCGGGACGCCGCCGTGCGCGCCGTAGAAGACGACCCCGACGAGCGCCACCCCGATCGCACCGCCCGCCTGCTGCGCGGTGCTCAGCACGCCGGACGCGGCGCCGGCGTGCTCGGCGTCCACGCGGCTCAGCACCAGGGCGGGCAGCGGCGCCATGACCAGTCCCATCCCGGCCCCCGCGACGACCAGGCCGGGGATGACCCAGGCGACCGCGCCGTGCTGCCCGAGGCCGGTCGCGGTGACCGCGAGGACGCCGTAGCCGACCGCCATGGCGAGCGCGCCGAGCGCGAGGGTCTGGCGTCCGAGCCGCTCGGCGACGGCGCCCGCCCGCGCCGAGGAGACGAAGTAGCCGAGGCCGAGCGGCAGGAAGATCAGCCCGGACTCCAGCGCCGAGAGGCCGCGTCCCATCTGGAGGTAGAGCGCGAGGATCAGGAAGAACGAGCCCATCGTCATGGAGTGCAGCAGCGCGACGACCGCGCCGACGCCGAACGAGCGGTGCCGGAACAGGGCCGGCGCGACCAGCGGGGCGGCGGCGCGGCGCTGGTGCAGGGCGAATGCGCCGAGCAGGACGACGGCTGCGCCGAGGCACTCCCAGGTCCACATCGGCCAGCCTTGCTCGCGTCCCTGGACGAGCGGGTACACGATCGCGACGAGGCCGAGCGAGGCGAGGACGGTGCCGGCCAGGTCGAGCCGGGCGGCGCCGTTCGCGCGGGACTCGGGGACGAGCCGGGGCACCAGCGCGAGCGCCGCGGCGCCGACCGGGACGTTGATCCAGAAGATGGCGCGCCAGCCCAGCCCGGCGACGTCCGCCTTGATGAGGACACCGCCGATGAGCTGCCCGAACACGCCGCCGAAGCCCATCGCGATCCCGTAGGCGTTGAACGCCTTCGCCCGCGCCGGACCGGTGTACACGGTGTTGACGATGCCGAGCACCTGCGGCATGAGCAGCGCCGCGCCGATGCCCTGCGCGACGCGTCCGGCGATCAGCGCGCCCGCGGTGGAGGACTCCGCGCAGGCCGCCGAGGCGAGGGTGAACACCGCGAGCCCGAGCGCGAACATCCGCCGCCGCCCGTAGAGGTCACCGAGGCGTCCGGCGGTGATCAGCCCGGCGGCGAGCGCGACGCCGAACCCGGCGACGACGAACTGGATCTGCGAGGGAGTCGCGTGCAGGTCCCGCTGGGTGGCCGGGATCGCGACGTTGACGATGAAGAAGTCGAGGGTGGTGATGAAGACCCCGGTGAGCAGGACCAGAAGGGTCCCCCAACCGGGGACGGCCACCCGCGCGGGTGCCGATTCCGGTGCCTTGACGGCGGTCATGTCGCGCTCCTGGCGAGTCGGTGATCGCTGATGCACCGAGACTGCCCGCCGCACCCGCCGCCCGGCGATTACGCGAGAGGTCATGGAACCTCCGCACCCCGCTTCCCGGCCCGCCGCGCGCCCGGCCCGCCGCGCGTCCTGCCCCGCGTGCCCGCGGGTCCGGCCCGGAGCTCGTCCCTCTCTGGTGATGTGTCACACCGTTCGTCCCGGAAAGGGGAAAGCGTCGCGCTGGCCACAGCCGGTCAATGGATAAATCCCCATATCTCCAATCTTGTTGACGATCATCGGGTTTCTCTAATTTGAGGCCATTGATCACTTCCATCGCGGGGAGGTTGATGTGCCGAAGCGCTGGCCGGTCCGGGCCGCCGTTCTGGGGACCACCGGATTCCTGCTGGTCCCGCTGGCCGCCGGGACGGCGTCCGCGGGCGCGGCGAACGACGGAGGCGGCGACCGGATCGTCGTGACCGCCACTCCGACGGCGCCGACCGCGGCCGGGAGCGACTCCCGCGCGGCGGCGGCGTGCAACGTGTTCAACCGCACCGGGGTGTGCTGGAACACCCGCCTCACGGTGACGCTCTACCGCAACACCACGCCCGTCGGGCAGGTGTTCGGGACGCTCACGCAGGTCATCGAGCTCAACATGAAGAGCCGCGCGTTCAGCGAGCGGTTCGCGCTGCACACCGACCGGATCGTCGGCAGCGCGTCCGGCGTGTTCGGGACGATCGCGGTGTCGTGCGGCGGCGGCTGCAAGGCCAGCCCGAGCGGCATCAGCGGAAAGGTCCTGCGGGTCGGATCGACCATCAACGGGAAGATCGGCTACAGCGACTCGGTGCGAAAGGGCAAGGCGCATTCCTCGCCCACGCATTACACGATGACCTTCACCAAGGCGGGTTACGTTCCGACGAAGCCGGCCGTCTGGAACTCGCCGCTGAAGTTCCGCTGCGACGACGCGATCGGCGGGCTCGGCGCGGGCTGCGTGTTCCCGGCCTACACGCCGACGCTCACGAGCATGCGCAGCCTGAGGTTCATCAGCCAGAACATCCGCAACCTGCAGAAGAAGGGCGCGCCGAAGCTGCTGCACCGCAACAGCAAGCTCACCACGTCCAACCGGCGCGCGGTGTGCGGACCGGCGAAGCTGCCGCGCGGCTGGAAGCCCCCGGCGGGCTGGCCGAAGCCGCTCAGCGACAAGAAGAACAAGCCGAGCTGCGACGAGTACGCGTTCGCGGGCACCAACGAGGGCGGCAAGAAGCCGCACAACGGCTACGCCTGGGTGCCGAAGCGCGAGAACGACTCGCAGGGCGGCAAGCTGATCGCCTTCTACAAGGCCTGGCGCGTGCTGGACGCCACGTCCGCGCGCGGCCAGGGTGACGCGTTCTACGTGTCGGTCTGACATGAGTGGCGGGACGGGGCCCTCGCGGGCCCCGTCCTGTACGAGGATGTGGGCATGAGCGACGGGGGCGTCCACCGGGGGATCGTGCATCCGAGCCACTACCAGTACTGGCTGGGCGACGGCACGGAACCCGACGTGGACACGCTGTACGAGAGCCGGCGCGACCACGACCTCGTGGCCCTCGACCGCAGCGGCCACATGGCGTGCGTCTTCACCGGTATGTACGGGTTCGACCTGCCGGTCACGGTCGCCGTGTGCCCGGCCCGTCCCGAACCCGAGCTGGACGGCTGGGACGAGGCGATCGAGTTCAGCCTCACCCTGTCCGGCGGTCGCGCCGGCGTCGAGTCGATCCTGTCCTCGGACGGCACGATCGACTTCGACCTGCCGCCCTCCCCGGACGGCGCGTACCGCCTGCGCCTGCACGCGCGCGGGCGCCGCGAGGCCGCCGAGCTCCAGCACATCTCGAAGGACGACGGCGACGAGCTCGTCGAAGAGCACCTCATCCAGCTCTGGGCCGCCCCGCCCGAGCCCGTCCGGTGGCTCAAGGAGGATGACCAGGAAGCCCGGGACGCCGATGAGTCCGTCCCGCGCACGGACTTCCTGGTCGAGACCGGGAAGCACGACCGGTACTGGCTGACCGACTTCAGCACCGGACGCCACGCCGCCGACGTCGAGGGACGCGGCGACGGCGTCGTCCAGCCCGAACCGGGCGGCCACATGGCGGCGATCTACACGGCCCGGCCGGACACGGTCGTCGAGGTCGTCATCGACATCCTCGACGCCGCGCCCGCCCCGGACACCGCCGAGTGGGACGTGTCGGCCGAGGTCGGCATGGTCTTCACCGACACGCTCGTGGGCTGCAACTTCGGCGAGGACGACACGAGCCCGACGCTCTACCAGGAGCTTCCGGCGGAAGGCGGCGAGACGCGCGCCTACCGCGTCCGCGTCTCGATGAAGGGACGCACCGCCCCCTTCGAGAGCGCCGAACGCGAAGCCGGGGACGACCGCCCTCGCGAACGGCACCTGATCGAGATCTGGCCGGACGAGTAAGTCCCGTCCTGGCGCTCCTTAGCTCTGGGGATCGGGCAGAGACGGCTCAGCTGCGGGGAACCGGGCCGGAGCTGTCGCGGGGAACCGGGCCGGAACTGTCGCGGGCGACCAGGGTCGGGCGGAGGAGCTGGAGCGAGTTGACCGGCGGACGGCCGTCCTCGACCGCGCGCAGCAGCAGCTCGATCGCCTGCCGCGCCATCGCGCGGCTCGGTATCGCGACGGTCGTCAGCGACGGGTGGACGTGCCGGGCCTCGTCCACGTCGTCGTGCCCGACGACCGACAGCGAGCCGGGCACGGCGCGGCCGAGCGTGCGGGCCGCGTCCAGCGCGCCGATCGCCAGCACGTCGTAGGTCGCGAAGATCGCCGTCAGCTCCGGGTGCGCGCGCAGCGCCTCGGACGCCGCGGTGAACCCGCCCGCCGCGGTCGGGTCGGACACCGGGAAGACCATCGCGTCCGGGACGGTCAGCCCGTCGCGGGCGAACGCGCGCCGGAAGCCGTCGAGGCGGTCGGCGTGCGCGGGCAGGCTCGCGACGACCGCGACCCGCTCGTGGCCGAGCTCGCGCAGGTGCCGTCCGGCCAGGTGGCCCGCCTGCTCGTAGTCGATCGTGACGACCGGCAGCGTGCCGGGGATCTCGGTCTCCCAGGCGCACAGCGCGATCGGGAACCCGGCGCCCGCGAGCAGCGGGAGATGGTCGTCCAGACCGTCGTCGCCCGCGATGAGCAGGGCGTCCACCGAGCGGCTGGCCAGGCTCGCCATGTGCCGCCGGGCGCGCTCGGCGTCCTGCCGGGTGGTGCAGAGCAGCAGGTGGTAGCCGTGCTCCTCCAGGACGTTCTCGGCCTCCTCGACGACCTCGGAGTAGAACGCGTTGGTCACCGTCGGGACGAACAGCCCGACCGTCCGGGACGCGCCGGTCGCGAGCGAGCGGGCGACCAGGTTCGGGGTGTAGCCGAGCTCGGCGATGGCGGCGCGCACCCGCGCCTCGGTCTCCGGGCGCACCCGGACCCGTCCGGTGACGACGTTGGAGACCGTCTGCTTCGTGACGCCCGCGCGCTCGGCCACCTCGCGCATCGTGACCACGGCGCCTCCAGTTGACCGGTCCAAGAGATCACCTCCATTGGTAGTGGTGGGTCACCGTCCCGGTCAAGGGAAAGGGGAAACCCCCCTTGTTTGACCGGTCAAATTCGCTTACCGTCCCGAAGGAACGATCACGGCACGACGACATCCGACCCGGGGGACGGACCGGAAGGAGCACGTGTGTCAGCGAAGATCACCGCACCACTCTCAGCGCGCGCCACGGCACGCACCACGCCACGCACCACGCCGCGTACCACGGCACGCACCGCGGCACGCACCGCGGCACGCACCGCGGCACGCACCGCGCCGCGCACCGCGCCACGCACCGCGGCACGGCGGATCACCGCGTCCCTGACGACGCTGACCGCCGCGGCGGCCCTGACCGTCGCCGCCGCGTCCGAGGCGACGGCCGCGGGCTACACGGTCACGATCGGCTCCACCGGAGCCTACGCGTACCCGACCGACACTCCGGCCGGCGCGTTCACCGACAAGGACGGCACGTTCTACTTCCAGCAGTCGGCCGCGCTCTACGGCAAGACCGATCCCCGGTACTGGGACTTCTACACCGGTTCCGACTTCGACCACGCCTCCCGCGCCAGGACGATCAGCGACGCGAACGGCGACACGACCGCGCGCTGCAACAACAGCCCGACGGGCGTCGAGGCGACCGCCGCGCCGTCCGGGTCCGGATACTCGCAGAAGAACTTCTGCGACCTCGTCGGAACGTGGGTCGATCCCGACACCGGGAACTGGGTCGGCCTCGTCCACAACGAGTTCACCCCGCAGCCGTTCGGCGACGGCCTGCACTACGACTCGCTCGACTACGCCGTCTCCACCGACCAGGGCCTGACCTGGACCATCAAGGGCCACGCGATCACCTCGCCCTACAGCACCAGGCGCGGCGACAACGCGGCGTTCCCGAACCAGACCTACAACTACGGCGACGGCGACCCGCGCCTGTTCGTGGACGCCGCGTCCGGCTACTTCTACGTCTACTACGGTTCCCGAGTCATCCCGAAGGGCGGCGTGGGCGGGAGCAACGGCGGGCTCGCGCACGTCGCGCGCGCTCCGATGTCGGCGAAGATGGCGTCCGGCTCCTGGACGAAGTGGTACGACGGCTCCTGGTCGCAGCCCGGCATCGGCGGCAAGGAGAGCAACATGGTGCCGGTGACCTCGGCCGACCCGTCCGGGTACACGCCGGTGGACCGCGACTACGACCCGTCCAACACCGGGAACGTGGACCAGCAGGTCGCGGCGGGCGAGCTGCCGCCGAAGTCCGACCTGTTCATCATGAACATCGCCTACGACGCGCACCTCGGCCTCTACATCGGCGAGCCGGAGGTCGTGAAGGGCACCGCGCCGCAGCGGTTCTACGCCACCGCGGACCTCTCGACGCAGAAGTGGCGGCTGATCGGCGACTCGGGGAGCTACACGTCCGGGTCCTGGTACCGCTGGTTCGTGGACAGCGCGAACCGGACGAACTCGACGATCGTCGGGAAGTCGTTCCGGTCGTACTGCTCGATCGCCTGCGCGTCCTCGGACGGCGAGTACGCGAACGTCACCATCACCTCCGACACGCCCGCCGCCCCGCCGATCGACCTCAACCGCACCTACCGGATCGGCAACGGCAACGGACGCGTCCTCGCGCAGGTGGGCGGCGGATCCGCGACGACCTCGGTGGCCGCGCCGACCGGGTCCGCGCTGGAGGGCTGGAAATTCACGGCCAACGGCGACGGGTCGTACCGCGTCACCAACGCGAGCACCGGCAGGTCCCTCGGCGTCAGCGCGAGCGGGACCGCCGGACGCGCGTGGGGCGCGAAGTCGACCGTCACCGCGAGCGGTTCGAGCGTCGGCCAGCAGTGGTGGCTCGTGCCGTCGGGTGGCGGGACGTTCCGCCTGGTCAACCGGTACAGCGGGCTCGTGCTCGGCATGTCCTCGGCGACCGGACGGCTCGCCGAGACGACCCCCGCGCGGAACTGGACCGACCGTTCGGGCAGCTCCGTGGGCGGCGGGCGGACGGCGGCCGAACAGACCCTCAAGCTTACGGTGAACTCTTGACGACGGCCCTCCCGGAAAGCCGCCCGCGTTCCGTACGTTGGACGTGAGGCCGGACTTTCCGGGAGGGACCGGTGCCGACGGGCAGGTGGCTGGACCGCGTGGACGAGGCGTCCGGACGGGTGCTGCTCGTGGTCGCCGCGCTGGTCGGGACGGCCGCCGCGCTGGCCCTGCTCGCCTGCGTCGGGCTGATCGTGGCGGGCGTCGTGCACGCCCTGGTCCCCTATTGGCCGTACGTGCTCGGCGGGTTCGGGCTGCTGGTCGTCCTGCCGCTGACGATCACCTTGCTGGAGTCGCGGTTCGAGCCGCCGCCGGCCACCTCGCCTTCGGTTTCCGGGTCGATCTCCGGCTCGATCTCCTGGCACACGGAAACGCCGTACAGCTGCCGGAGCTGCGGTCACAACTGGACGTCCCACGGCCTCGGCCAGGGGACGTGCTCGGTGACCGGACCGCCCTACACGACCGAGACGTCCGTCGGCTGGGAGGGCGACATCGTCCAGACGCGGAGCGGCACGCCGTGCGGCTGCCCGCGCTACGACGGCCTCGAACCCGACTGAACCGCCGCCGTCCCCGGAACCGGGTCAGCCGCAACGTTCCCGGAAACCGGGTCAGCCGCTACGTTCCCGGAAACCGGGTCAGCCGTAACGTTCCTGGTCGGACGGCCGGGGCGACTCGGGGCCGTCCGGACCGACGCGCACCATGCGGCCGATCCGCACGACGCGGAACCGGCGCGGCTCGCCGCCGATCGTGACGTTCCACTCCGGGCCGGGCGCGGCGTCGATCTCCGCGGCGGCGGACGCCCAGTCGGCGAGCTCGGCCGGTGTCGGCGGGTCGCCCTGGAACTCGCGCAGCATCGGCAGCAGCTGGGTGAAGTGGCCGCTCAGCCGCTCCTTGGCCCGGTCCGGGCCGTGGCCGCCGGTCAGCGGCTCCCAGCCGCCCTCGGCCGTGACCTCCACGATCGAGTACGTCGGCGGCAGCATCACCACGCCCGGATGGGTGCGGCAGGCGTGCCGCGCCTCGGCCTCGACCTGCTCGGGCACGGTCCCCGGGATCGGCCCGAAGTCGGCCAGGTTCAGGCGCAGCTGCGCCTCCCAGAACCCGGCGGGCGCGCCCGGATCGATCGGGTGGCCGCGCCGCGGCGACGACTCGTCCGGCGGCTCGGCGTCGCTCGACCTCGGCGGCTCCATCCCGGACGAGTTGATCAGGACGAACTTCTCCATCCGGATCACGCGGTAGCGGCGCGCGCCGATCTCCCACTCGTCCTTCGCGAGCGGCTCGCCCTCCTCGGGATCGAGCCTGGCCGCCGCCGCGAGCATCGCCCGGACGGTCTCCGGGTCGGTCTCGCGCCGCGCGTCGCCCGAGTCCGACGCCGCCGCGCCGGCCGCCTGGCGCAGCGTCGCGGCGAGATCGACGCGCGCCGAGAGCGGGTCGCCGGCGCCGGTGCACAGGATCGTCCAGGCCCCGTTGACCTGCTCGGCGCTGCCGAAGTCCGGCGAGCCGCCGGGCAGCATCTTCGGGTAGGAACGGATCCGCTCCCCGAGGTCGGCGTCGCGCATGGCCGCCATCGGCTCCAGATCCGTGCTGACGTTGATGGTGTCGTAGCCGTGCATCAGCGGAAACGCCTCGACGCTCATCGCCGGACGGCCCGTTCGCGAGTGTCCATGGACACATGGTGACCCGACCGGCACCCTCCGTGCCCGCCGATTCCCGGAATCCGCTTTCCGGGCCCCGCTTTCGGGACCGCCCGGATCCCGCCGGACCGCTGCGGGATACCGCCGGACCGCTGCGGGATCTCGCTCGGGTCAGGTATCGGCGGGGCGGCGCGAGAACCAGGCGGCGGCGAGCGCCCCGGAGACGTTGTGCCACACCGAGAAGATCGCGGCCGGGAGCGCGGCGAGCGGGCTGAAGTGCGCGGTCGCCAGGGACGCGGCGAGCCCGGAGTTCTGCATGCCGACCTCGAAGGTCAGCGCGCGGCTGCCGCGCTCGCCGAGCCGTCCGGCGCGTCCGGCGAGGTAACCGAGCAGCAGCCCGAACCCGTTGTGCAGGACGACCGCGGCGAACACCACGCCCGCCGCCGAGGTGATCGCCTTGGCGCTGCCCCCGACCACGATCGCGACGATCACCCCGATGGCCGCGACCGACAGCCACGGCAGCACCGGCGCCAGCCGGGTGACCAGCCCGTTCGCGACCGCTCGCAGCACGAACCCGGCCACCACGGGGATCAGCACGGTCTTGAGGATGTCGGTCACCATCGACCCGGCGTGCACCGGCAGGTACTCGCCCGCGAGCAGCAGCGTCAGCGGCGGCGTGAGCACGGGCGCGAGCAGCGTGGACACGGTGCCGATCGAGACCGCGAGCGCCACGTCGCCGCGCGCCAGGAACGCCACGACGTTGGACGCCGTCCCGCTCGGCGCGCATCCCACGAGGATCAGCCCGGCCGCGAGCTGCGGCGACAGGCCGAGCGCGTGCGCGATCAGCCAGCCGAGCCCCGGCATGATCACGTAGTGCGCGGCCAGGCCCATGCCGACCGCCCACGGGCGCCGCGCGACGCCCCGGAAGTCCTGCCCGGTCATGGTGAGGCCCATGCAGAACATCACGACGCCCAGCAGGTACGGCACCGCCTCCTTCCCGCCCTTGAGGGTGTCCGGCATGAGCAGGCCGAGGCCCCCGGCGAGCAGCACGAGCAGGGGGAAGGCGGTCACGGCCAGGCGCGCGCCCCGGTTCGGAGCGCCCTCGGCCTGCGGAGTCATTTGTTCCGTATCCACCCTCATGGGTTATTCGCTGGGACGGCTGTGACGCAACACCATCTCAGTGGCTGGACGTCCGCACCGCCTCCCCCGGGGCAGGGCGGAAGGAATTCGGCGTTCCGATGTAATCCGGCGGGGACTTCCCGGACTTCTCGGCGTCAAGGCCCCCGAGGAGAGAGGAGGTGGCGTGGACGAGCAAGAAGCGAGATTCACCCGCCTCTACGAGACCTGCTACCGCAACGTGTACGGGTACGTCGTGCTGCGGGTCGGTCCGCACGCCGCGGAGGACGTCACCGGCGACGTGTTCGCCGTCGCCTGGCGGAAGATCGACGAGATCCCGGACCGGGCGCTGCCCTGGCTGCTCGGCGTGGCGCGGAACCTCGCCCGGCAGTCGCACGACACGGCCGGCCGGGCCCGCCGCCTGGTCGACCGGCTGGCGTCCCTTCCCGTGCCCGCCGACCGGGACGCCGCCGACGGCGTCATCGCCCGCGACCAGGCGCTCGCCGCGCTGGCCGAGCTCTCGCCCAAGGAGGTCGAGGCCGTCACGCTGACCGCCTGGCACGGCCTCGACCCGGCCGAGGCGGCACGCGTCGCCGGCTGCTCCCGCGCGGCCTTCACGGTGCGCCTGCACCGGGGCCGCCGCCGCCTGGCCAAGGCCCTCGACCTCCCACCCGCCGCGTCGGCCGCGTCCGCCGCGTCCGCCGTCCCCAGCTCATCCGGTGGAACCGCCGCGCCCGGAGGCGCCGCACGGACCGTCCGCCCTCGAGTCACCACGGAGAAGCCGTGAAGAACGACCAGGTCACGCAGGTGATCAACGCACTGAAGCCGACGGTGGACGAGCTCGCGGACGCCGCGTTCGAGCGCCGTCCGGACCCGTCCGCGATTCGCGCGCGGGCCGAGGTGTCCGCGCCGTCCGTGGCGCGCACTCGCCGTCCCGTCCGGAAGGCCGGGTTCGCCCTCGGCGCGGTCGCCGCGCTGACGGCTGCGGGCGTGGCCGTCGCCGTGATGCTGCCCGGCGGAGACCACGCGCCCGGGACGACCCCGCACACCGCGGCGCTCGACGCACGAACGGTCCTCCTGGCCAGCGCGGACACCGCGGCGAAGCAGCCCACCACGCACGGGACGTGCTGGTACAGCCGCACCCGCTCCTTCGAGGAGTACCGTCCGCTCACGGCCGCCGAATCGCGCGCGAAGCCCGATTTCAAGCCGCTGCCGTACCGGGCGAGCGTCGCCAGCAGCAGCGACCACTGGATCTGCGCCGACCCGGGCGCGAAGAAGCTGCGGATGCAGAGCCGCCTGCCGCTGGACATCCGGGTCACCTTCCCGAGCAAGAAGGACGAGGCGGCGTACCGGAAGGCGGGCTCCCCGCCCCTGGACGTCAACGGCGGCACCACCGCGACCAAGCCGTTCACCGCGCGGTACGGCGACACCTCGCACGAGGTGAACCCCCTCATCGGATCCCACGAGATCGAGTGGCGGGCCGTCCCGAACCTGCCCGCCACCCGCCAGCAACTGGACTCCTACCTGCGGAAGCTCTGGCAGCAGGACCGCCGGGGCGGCGCGCACGGCTACACGGCGCCGGCCGACTACTGCCGCTACGTCTTCGTCACCGCGTGGGACCTGTTCATGGCCCCGACCTCGGCCGGGACCAGGTCGTCCCTGTACCGGATCATGGCCGGCTGCCCGTCCATCCGCGCCACCGGACGCGTCACCGACGCGCTCGGCCGGCCGGGCGTCGGCCTCAAGGTCGGGGACGTCCGGCTGGTGGTCGATCCGGCCACCGCGCAGCTCCTCGACTTCCAGGAGAACGCGTCCACCCACACGGCCTACGAGAAGCAGGGCTGGGTCGACGCCATCGGCGCGCTCCCGGCCCGCTGACGCCGAGCGAAGGACCATCACATGCGTAGATCAGCGTTCTTGTCCGTGGCCGCGGGCCTCACGATGGCGGCCACCGCGTCGCCCGCCCTCGCCGAGTCGGGGACGGGAGCAGGTACGGGCTGGCGTCAGTTCGACGTGCCCGTCGAAGGCGAGACGAACGTGCTGACCGTCGCCGCGACCGGCCGCCACGACGCGTGGGCGGGCGGGCTCGTGCTCAGGGAAAGGTCGAAGAGCAAGCAGGACCTCGCAGCCAGGCGATCACTCGCGGGCAGGGGAGACGGTTCTCCGGAGTCCTCGGCCATGCCGGGCTGGTCCGGGATGCCGGGACCTTCCAGAGGGACGGCGCCGCGCGCGACCGCCAGGGCCGCGGACGAGTGCGTCGACCGCAGAACGTTCTACACGCTCATGCTCCACTGGAACGGCAAGGCGTGGACGAAGGTCACGATGCCGGAGGTCGGCCGTGTCAACCACATCAGCGCCTTGCGCGCGGACGACGTGTGGGCCTCGGCCGACTGCGCCCTGCTCCACTGGGACGGGCGAACCTGGAAATCCGTCCCGTACGAGCCGATCCCGAACGCCCAGCAGGTCGGGAACTGGTCGATCAAGGCCGTCGGACCGCGGGACGCCTGGCTGCTCGTCTACACCTACGACAACACAACGGGCTTCATGCGCTCGTACGTGCAGCGCTGGGACGGGGAGCGCTGGCGCGACGTCCGGCTGCCCGATCTCGGCGACGAGTTCATGCTCGACAGCATCGACGCTCGCGGCCCGAACGACGCCTGGGCCGTCGGCACGGCCTATTCGCCGGACGACAGCGAGCCGGAGAAGACGCTTCTCCTTCACTGGGACGGCCGGAGCTGGCAGCGCACGCCCGAACCGTCCACCGGCGAATGGACGAACCGGCTGACGCGCGTGCGCATGGTGTCCCGAAACGACGTCTGGGTCTCCGGCTGGGGCAAGCGCAAGCCCGACTGGGACCAGATCCGGCGTCCTCTGCTCCTGCATTGGGACGGCCGGAAATGGTCCGCCGCGAAGGTTCCCGACGGACGGGGCGAACTGATGGACGTCGCCGTCAGCGGGCGCCGCGCCTTCGCCGCCGGTGACGACTTCGCCCCGGCCGAGGCGACGTACTCGACCTACGCGCTGCGGCTGACCGGGCAGGGCTGGGAGCAGACGGCGCCGCCCGTGTCGGGGACCGGAACCATCGAAGGGCTCGCGCCCATCCCCGGCGGCGGGATGTGGAGCGTCGGCACGATCCACGACGCCGACGACCGCATGCGTCCGGTGATCGCCCGCCAGGGCTGACCGATCGGCCGGCGGCCGGCCCTGAGCGGGTGATCACCGGTCAGGGCCGGCCGAAACCGGAGCCGGAGTCCGTCCGGGAGGCCGAGTTCGTCCGGGAGTCGGGGTCCGCCCGGGAGTCGGGGGCCGTCCGGGAGCCAGGGTCCGGGCGGGAGGCGGAGTCCGGCCGCGGGGCGGGGTTCGCGTGGGTGAAGTCCTCGTAGGCGGCGAGGACGTCGTCGGTCGCGCCGTCCATCCGCAGGACCCCGGACTCCAGCCAGAGCGTGCGGTCGCAGGTCTCGCGGATGGTGGCGCTGTTGTGGCTGACCAGGAAGACGGTTCCGGCCTCGGCGCGGAGCTGCTCGATCCGCTCCCTGCTCCGCCGCTGGAACGTGCCGTCGCCGGTGGACAGCGCCTCGTCGATCAGCAGTACGTCGTGCGTCTTCGCGGCGGCGATGGAGAAGCGCAGGCGCGCCGCCATCCCGGACGAGTACGTCCGCATCGGCATGTGGATGAAGTCGCCGCGCGCGTTGATGCCGGAGAAGTCGACGATGCCGGGATAGCGGTCCCGCGTCTCCTGCGGCGTCATGCCCATCGCGAGGCAGCCGAGCGTGACGTTCCGCTCGCCGGACAGGTCGTTCATCATCGCGGCGTTGACGCCGAGCAGCGACGGCTGGCCGTCGGTGTAGACGCGTCCGCGCTCGGGCGGGAGCAGTCCGGCGATCGCGCGGAGCAACGTGGACTTGCCGGAACCGTTCGTCCCGACCATGCCGACCGCTTCGCCCCGGCGCGCGACGAAACTGACGCCCTTCACGGCGTGCACCTCGCGCGTCCCGGGGAGGGATCTGCGGGTGGTCAGGCGTCCGAGGGCCGAGGTCGCGCTGCCGCGTCCCGTCCCCGATCCGTGGACGCGGTAGACGACGTGCACGTCGTCCACGATCACCGTCGGCGGCGTCCGCCGCGCCTTCCCGATCTCAGCCACGACCGTATTCCTCCTCGGCCTTCCAGAAGTAGACGTAGCCGCCGATGCCGATCACGAGCGCCCACGCGAAGGCCAGCGCCCAGACGTGCGGGGGCAGGCTCGCGGACGGCACCGAGCGCATGAGCGAGTAGCGCATCAGGGCGATGTAGACGTGCGCCGGATTCGCCTCCAGTAGCGTCCCGGCCCAGGCCGGCGCGTGCTCGGTGAGCGTGGTCAGGTTGTAGAAGACGCCGGAGAAGTACAGCCACGTGCGCGTCACGAACGGGACGAGCTGCGCGGCGTCGGTGTACTTCGCGCCGACGCGTGCCATCGCCAGCGCGAGACCCATGTTGAACAGCGCCTGCGCGAGCAGGACGGGCGCGATGAGCAGCCAGCGCGGCGTCAGCGGCTCCCCGAAGGCGAGGACGATCGCCGCGAGCACGCCGGTGGAGAACAGCGTCTGCTGGAGCTGGTTGAGCGTCAGCGCGATCGGCAGGCACGCGCGCGGGAAGTGCAGGGCGCGGATCAGGCTCAGGTTGCCCTGGACGGCCCGCGTCCCGGCGAGGACGGTGCCCTGCGTGAAGCTGTAGACGAACACCCCGGTGCACAGGTACGGGACGAAGTTCGTGACGGTGTGCCGGGTGCCCATGAGCACTCCGAAGATCAGGTAGTAGACGCCCGCGTTGAGCAGCGGCGTCATGACCTGCCAGAGCTGGCCCAGCTTCGCGCTCGCGTACATCGAGGTCAGGCGGGCGGTGGCGTAGGCGGTGATGAAGTGCCGCCGCGACCAGACCTGCTTCGTGTACGCGGCCAGGGACGGTCTGGCCCCGCTGACGCCGAGCCCGTACTTGGCGGCCAGCTCGTGCGGCGGGAGATCGTCCTCGTCGTCGGCGGGTGTTCGGGGTGCTGGTGGTGGTGGTGCTGGTGCGGTGCGGATTCGCGGATGGCTGACGGCGTGCTGACTCATGGCGCGCTCGCATTCGGGAGAGGACGCGACCCGCAAGTTGGATAGAACGGTACCGTTTCGTCGCGTCGGCTCAACGGTAGGCGGATGATGGACGGAACGCAACCGTTCCGTCCATTCGGCTAGGCTCGACCGCCATGACCACCCAGCCCCGTCCGCGCCGCGCCCCCAGCGGAGCCGCCGTCCTGCGCGAGGACATCACCGAGGCCATCCGCGCCGCGGTCTTCGAGGAACTCGCCGCCGCGGGCTACGGCCGCCTGTCGGTCGAGGCGGTCGCGCGCCGGGCGGGCGTCGGCAAGACGGCCGTGTACCGGCGCTGGCCGTCCAAGCTGGAGCTGGTCATCGACGCGGTCTCCGCGGTGGCGGCGCTGCGCCTCCCCGTCCCGGACACCGGCTCGCTGCGCGGCGACATCCGCGCGCTGCTCGGCATCCTGTCCCGCGCGCTGCGCCATCCGCTGGCCGCGCAGATCGTCCCGGACCTGCTGGCCGAGGCCGCCCGGAACCCCGAGATCGCTCAGACGCTGGAAAAGGCGCTGCTCAACGCGCAGCGGGACATCACGTCCAAGGTCTTCGGCGCCGCCACCGCGCGTGGCGAACTTCCCGAGGACGTCGATGCCGGCCTCGCGCTCGACCTGCTCCTCGGGCCGCTGTACTGGCGGCTGACCGTCCTGCGCACCGCGCCGACGCGCGCCTACCTGGACGAGCTGGCCGCCACGGTCGTGGAGAAGCTCGCCTGACGTTCGCCCTAACAGAACTCCAGTTTCATTTGCTACCTGGTCCGTGCTACGCTCCCGGCCATTAACGGAACTGGGGTTCTTTTAGGGGGTGAGGGCGTTGGCCGCCTGGTCGCCGATGTGCCTCCCGACGCCGGACGGCGCGATCACCGCCCGCCTCCACCGTCCTCCCGCCACGGACCGGTGGCTGGTGTGGGCGCACGGCGGGAGCTGGCGGTCCGGCTCGTCCGCCGAATGGCACGCACCCGTCTCCGACCTGGCACTCGCCGCCCGCGCGACGGTCGTCAGCGTCGACTACCGGCTCGTCCCCGCCCACCGGCATCCGGACGCGCTGCGTGACGTGCTCGCCGCCGTGATGTGGGCCCGCGTCCAGACGAACCTCCCGGTCGCCGTCGGCGGCGACAGCGCCGGAGCCACCCTCGCCGCCGATGCCGCGCTGGTGCTGCGCGACCGAGGCGTCCGGCTGGCGGCGCAGGTGCTGGCCTATCCGCCCATCGACCCGGCGTGCCGCGCGCCGTCCTACCGCCGCGCCCCCGCGGCCTTCCCGGACCGCGACGCGCTCCGCGCCGCCTGGGCCGCCTACCAGGGCGGACGCCCCCATCCCGGCCTCTACAGCACGCCCGCCGAGGCGGCCGACCTCCGTGGCGCGCCACCCGCCGCGATCGCCGTCGGCGTCGCCGACCCGGTCATCGACGACGCGCGCGACTACGCGGCCCGCCTGCGCCGCGCCGACGTGCCCGTCCACCTGGATGAAGTCCCGGGGCTGGGGCACGGAGCCTTCCTGACGAGCCCGTCCTTCCGGCGGCGGCTGGCCGCCGCTTACGTCCGACTTGAGGAGAATCCGCGATGACCGCTCCGGCTTCCGCTTCCGCGCCCACTCCCACGAGCGCGCTGCTCCGCCACTTCGCCGACCTGCGTGACGGCACCCACGGCGACCACGCCCGCGACCGCGCCGACAAAGAGGAGCTGTTCCGCGCGGCCGTCGAGCTGCTCGACCCGCATGCCCGGCGCGTCCTGGCCGAGTTCGACGCCGACCTGCTCCGCGGCACCGGAGAGATCGCCGCGACCGGCGTGCGCCGCTCGTCCGACGGCGGCCTGCACGCCGCCTGGACGCTCGGCTGGCCCGAACAGCGCGCCGCGAACCTCCAGCCGATCACGCTGCACGCGTTCTACGGAGCCGGATTCCACCACCCGCACCTGCGCGGCGGCACCGTCGGCGACTGGCCGCTCAACGTCTTCACCGCCGACCAGGCCGCCGCCGAAGTCCCCACGCTGCGCGCGATCGCGTCCGCCGACCTGCACAACCTCGTCTTCCAGCGCGACTTCCGCATCATCCCCGCGATCACCCGCGCCTGAGCACCGCCCTCGCGACCACGCGCGCTTGAGCACCGCCCCGCGGCCATGCACGGCTGAGCGCCGACTCACGGCCCGCGCTCGGTACGGGACATTTGTACTGTCGATCTCCAGACAGACGATGCTGCCACCGCCGCCTTCGTCCCCGCGAAGCTGAAGGCACCGCCACAGCGAAGCGAAGGAACCACGATGGTGCAGCTCACCCGGGCAGAACGGCCCGCACCGACTCCGGTCGCCGCCTTCCGGCCCCTCCTGCTGGACGTCGCGGTCCCGCTCGCCGCCATCGCCCTCGCCGCCGTCAACGCGGGCGGCAGCGCCGCGGAACCGATGCAGAAAATGCTCGTAGAACACTGAGGAGAATCAATGCGCGCCAAAGGCATCAACTACGACACCGGCTTCTTCCCGGGTGGACGAAACTCCCGGACGAATTTCAGCCGCGAAGCCGTCCAGCGCGAAATGCGAGTCATCGCCGACGAGCTGAACTGCACCGCCGTCCGGATCTCCGGCGGAGATCCCGACCGCCTCGCGACGGCCGCCGAAGCCGCAGCCGCCGCCGGCCTGGAAATCTGGTACGCGCCCTTCCCCTGCGAACTGACCGCCGACGAAATGCTGACCCTCTTCGCCCGCTGCGCCGAAACCGCCGAGAACCTACGCGCCGCAGGCTCCGAGGTGGTCTTCGTCACCGGCTGCGAAGTGAGCCTCTTCTCCCGAGGCTTCATCCCCGGTGACACCGTCTACGAGCGCATCGCCGCCATCACCTCGGGCGACCCGGAGATCTACGCTCAAATGGCCGACGTTCCTACCCGAACCAACGACTTCCTCGCGGAAGCAGCAGCCACCGTCCGCACCCATTTCAACGGCCGCGTCACCTACGCGTCCGGCCCCTGGGAAGCCATCGACTGGACGCACTTCGACCTCGTCTCCGTAGACGCCTACCGCGACGCGGACAACGCCGAAACCTACCGCGAAGACCTCCGCCGCCATTTCGTCCACGGAAAGCCCGTCGCGGTGACCGAATTCGGCTGCTGCACCTACAAGGGCGCCGCGGACCGAGGCGGAATGGGCTGGGCCATCATCGACCGCGACGCCACCCCGCCGCGCCTCACCGGCGCCTACACCCGCGACGAGCAGGAGCAGGTCCGCTACCTGCAGGACCTCCTAGGGATCTTCGAGTCCGAGGGCATCGACAGCGCCTTCTGGTTCACCTTCGCCGGCTACGAACTACCGCACGACGAGACCGACCCAGCCCACGACCTCGACATGGCGTCCTATGGCGTCGTCAAGATCCTCCCGGACGGCACGCAGCGCCCCAAGGCCGCCTTCACCGCCCTGGCCACCGCCTACCAGCGCCCCTGACAGACCGCCCAATCCGTGCCAACACGCCCCGGCTCACCACCGACACGCAGCCAATCAGCCATCTCTTCGAACACGTGTTCTACGATGACCCCATGCACCTCGACCAATCCGTCACCGCCGAGACCACCGCCACCGGCCGCCCGCTCCGCCTGACCCGCCCGGACGGCACCCACTTCGGCGTCCGCCGCGTCATGGCCGAGTGGCAGCCCCCGGGCGCCCCGCGCCTCCTCCGCCTCCAGGTCACCACCCCCACCGGCGCCCTGGCCATAGCCGAAGTGACCGCCACCCCCGAAACCTGGTACCTCCGCCACCTCTGGACCTGACCGTCCACAGGCGTACACTCACCGATCCGGGAGTGCGATCAGGCTGTCGGAGGACGGCATGAAGACGCTGCAAGGTCTCACCACCAGCGAGACTCTCCTGCTGATCCCCTGCTCGAAGACAAAGAGGACCGGCGGCGACTCGGCCAGAGCCGAAACCGCGCCATGGCCTCCCGAACTCCTCACGGCCCGGCGAAACAATCGCGCACTGGCGAACGTGGACGACCGGCAACTGATGCCCGCCTGGCGTCGCTACAACGGCAAATTCTATGTAGCCGCCGAAGAAGCACTCCGGGAAGCCGTATCTCAGGAAGCGCCACTGCTCATCCTCAGCGGCGGATACGGCCTCCTGCACCCGCAAGAGCCGATCGGTGACTACAACAAGATCATGCGCCTGTCGGACTGGCCGTCCGGCCTGCTCGAAGAGCTACTGATCAGCGAAGCCAGACGCCGCAGCGTATCGTCGGTCGTGGCTTTCGCGGCTACCACTTCCGACTATGCGAAGCTCATACGGCGCACACCCTGGAAGCAAGCAGACATCAGCGCATTCCTAGTGACCATCAAGGACGCCGGAAAGGGCGCCTCAGGTAAGGTGCCACGCCAGCTCGGAAAAGCTTTCACCTGCTTCTGGCAGGGCCAACCCGCCGACAGTTACCCGAAAGACGTAACGGCTGTCCCTCTGGAGTGAGCGTCATGCGAGAAGACCGTCGACTGGACACTGAACGCTTCTACGCCCTCCTCGACGAATTGGCCGCCCGGCTAGGCGGCCCCCGCCGACTCGAAGATTGCACCGAAACAGACGGATGGCCGCGCTACGGCGTGGAGTTCTTCCTGGAAGACGGCCAGGTCAGAGCGGGGGAAGACCGACTCCGAGTCGTGCGCGTGGGCAGCCATGCGTTGAAGGCCGACTCCAAGACGTCCTTCTGGAGCAGGCTCGCGCAACACCGAGGCCCGGTCACCGGCAGCAACGCAGGAGTGGGCAATCACCGCGGCTCGATCTTCCGGCACCACGTCGGCAGCGCCCTACTCCAAACCGGCCAGTGGCCGACGGAAGTCCAGACGTCCTGGACTCAGCCCAAAGTGAGCCCCACCCAACGAACGGCCGAAGCCCCGCTTGAGCGAGCTGTAAGCGACCACATAGGTGCCATGCCCCTGCTCTGGCTCGACGTGCCCGACCGCGAACAACGCAAGTTGATAAGGGCCAACTCGATCGCCCTCCTCTCCCGTTGCACCGGCGGAACCCACCCCATCAGCCCCGGCTGGCTGGGCATGGAGGCCGCAAACGAGAACGTCCGCAGATCCGGCCTGTGGAACAGCGAGCACGTGGACGACCCGTACGACCCCACCTTCCTGGACGCCATGGAAGCCCGCGTAAAAGCGCTCTGAAATATCGATAACCTCGCCGCGGATGCGCGAAGACGATCGTGAACTGGTTTCAGCCTCCGGAGCTACCACCTGTGGGAATCTCCCCCAGAACCCTCCAGTTCCAGGAGCGCTCAGGGCCGACCTGGCTGACCAGCTGTAGCGTGTCGAGCGTCAGGGAGGCACTCGGAAGGCGGCGTCCGAGCGCGCTGATAATGGGCGCGGCCGGCTGGTCGGCCGTGCTGTAGGCGACGGTGACGTGGGGGAACCACGGTGCGACGTCGCCGTGCACATCGACCGCGCGTGTCGCGGCCTGAGCTGCTGATCGGAACCGGGCGAGCGCGTCTCTGGGTTCGACCGCCAGCACGATCGCTTCAGGGTGGTACAGAACTCTTCCGACATCGACCCGCGCGGGATCGGCCCGTTCGAGCAGGTCGCGGGCCACGTCGGCCGTCATTTTCAACTGGGCCTCATCATCCGGCGGACGGCCGACCACAAGCGTGGTGATATGAAGCCATTCCAACGGCGTGAAGTGAAGGCCGTCGGCGAAGGGGACAAGGCGTTCCTGAGCTCGCTCTGCAAGGGCGACGACCGCCGGATGATCACGTAGAAGAATGTGCCAGTACAGCACCTCTTCGCCCGGAAGTTGATCACCGCGCACCCGCCATCGGTCGACCATGCGGCTCGGCAATGGGCTCACAGAAGCTCCTTCGGACCGGTGACCGCGCCGGCGTTGAAGACGCGAATGCGTTCCCGGAGATCGATCGCTTCGACGCTGTGCCGGAAACGGCGGGCGCACAGACGCCGGTCCAACTGAGCGAGGTAACGAGTGATGGTCGAGATACGGTACTCAGGCGCCAGGCCGAGCATCAGTCCGATCTCAGTGGACGCTCCATCCAGAGAGCCCTTCATGACATGGGCCGTGCCGGCGCCGATGCGGACCTGGGCCCACGTCGTCCACGCACGGGCGGGAGGCGAACCCGGAGCCCACGTGGCGTCAGCCATTCGCAGCCGAGCGCCAGGCGTCGATGACGGCATCGGCGTGGGCTTCGGTGATCTCGACGTAGTCCTGGTCGTTGTGGCCGAGCCAGTAGCGGTGGAGGAAGTCGGTGGGTTGCCAGGTCAGGTCGCGGGTGAGGATCTCGTCGGTCGGGACGGGGACGGTGTGGATCCGGCGGACGAGCCCGGCGGGACGTTCAGCCGGGTGGTCGTCGTTGACGAGGGCGTAGTAGGTGGTGTCGGGCATCGCTGGTGTCCTAGCCGGGTGGGCGCAGGTCGGCGGCTCCCGGTGGGATCGGGACCTGGCGGAACGTGTCGTGTTGTTGCTGGTTGAGCCGGTTCGCCTCGTCGGGTGTGGTGCCGGGTAGGCGGGCTTTCTCGTAGAGCTCGTGGGTGACCATCTTGGCGCGGAAGCTCGCAGCGGTGTGGAACTGGACCTCAAAGACCTGTCCGGTGCGCGGGGCGCGCCAGGTGGTGTTGATGCCGCGGTAGCCGTCGCTGCTCCATGTGTTCTTCCAGGTGACGGGCTCATATCCGTCGTCGCGGAGGCATCGCGCGGCTTCTCGGACTCCGGCGGTGTAGCCGTCGTCGCTGAACGACATGGTGTAGCGGACCGAGTCCTTGATGCCACGGAGGGCGTCGTTGACGTTCCAGCCGGGGCGAGTCTGCAGCAGCGTGGCGAGCTTGCGTTTCAGGGAGGCCGAGGTCTTCAGCGAGTACTGCAGCCCTTCCATGTCCGCCGAGGTCGTGTGCGATGTCGGTCATGCGGGGGCTGAGTTCGCGCTCGCTGGTGCGGGCCCGTTCGATGAAGCGGTCGGCCGAGGCGTTTTCCGCAGGCTGAGCCTCAGCCCGTCTTCACCCGCCCATCCGGTGACGGCTGACTGAACGGCGTATCCATCGGGCATGGGCATCGACGAGGCCAAGCATCAGATCCGTCAGCGTGTCTGGGACCGGCTCGAAGAGCAGCGTGCGGTGCGCGAGCCGGGAGTGCATGGCCACATACCCGACTTCGTCGGCTCCGACCAGGCCGCTGAGCGCCTGGCCGGGTTGGCGCTCTGGCAGGACATTCAGGTCATCAAGGCCAACCCCGACCGCGCGCAGTTGCCCGTCCGCGCCCGGGCGCTGCATGACGGCAAGCTCGTCTACATGGCGGTGCCCCGGCTGGCCGACCGCCGCCCCTTCTACGAGCTCGACCCCCACTCGCGTCCCGCTCGAAGCCGCCGGCGGCCAGACCGCGCAGGTGATCGCCCCGAAGGTCACGCCAGCTGCGATGCGACCGATCGGCCTGTTCCTCTGCGGCACGGTCGCCGTCAACCACCAGGGCGTCCGGCTGGGCAAGGGAGCAGGCTACTCCGACATCGAGTTCGCCATGGTTCGGGAAGCCGGGCTCGTCGGGCCGGACACCCTCGTCGCGACGACCGTCCACGACCTCCAGGTGCTCGACGAGCCGTTGCCCGAGGACGATCACGACTTCCGCGTGGACCTGATCATCACTCCGACCCGGACCGTCCGCTGCGGTAGACCGCGTCGTCCCGCCGGATTGCTCTGGGACCGCCTTGCGCCGGAAAAGATCGCTGCGATCCCTTACCTCGCCGAAAGAGCCGCTGACCAGGCATGACTACCGGTGTGCCGCTCGGCTGGTGCCATGCGCACCAGGGCGGTGACGGGCGTTGGGTTTCAGATCGAGGGGCGAAGAGGGGATGAACGATCAAGAGGCCGGTCTCCGTGTGGAGAACCGGCCTCTTGCCTGCTTCAACCTGTCGGGGTGGCGGGATTTGAACCCACGACCTCTTCGTCCCGAACGAAGCGCGCTGCCAAGCTGCGCTACACCCCGGTTGGTGGCTGCCCGGGAGTCGTACGTTCCTCCCGGCGCCTTGACTACTTTAGCGGATGTCGGGGAGTGCTGGGGACGGGTTATCGGGGTGACGTGGGTCCCTCGCGGGGGACGAGGGTGAGGAGGGCGGCTTCCGGGGGGCAGCAGAAGCGCATGGGGGCGGTGGGGGAGGTGCCCAGGCCGGCGGAGACGTGGAGCCAGGCGCCGTTGTAGTCGTGCAGGCCCTTCACGCGGGGGCGGTCGATGCCGCAGTTGGTGGCGAGGGCGCCGTAGAAGGGGACGCAGACCTGGCCGCCGTGGGTGTGGCCGGCGAGCATGAGGTCGTAGCCGTCGGCGACGAAGCGGTCGAGGTTGCGGGGTTCGGGGGAGTGCAGGACGCCGAGGTGGACGTCGGCCTGGGGGTCGACCGGGCCCGCGATCTTGTCGTAGCGGTCGCGGTTGATGTGGGAGTCGTCGATGCCGCCGAACTCGACGTCCAGGCCGCCGATCTTGAGGCGGCCGATGCGGTTGTTGAGGTCGAGCCAGCCGGCGGCGCGCAGGGACGAGGCCAGCTCGCGGTAGGGCAGGTCCGGTTCGCGGCGGCGCTTGGCGTAGTCGGACTTGCTGGTGCGCCAGACGTAGCGGAGCGGGTTCTTGAACGTCGGCGAGTACAGGTCGTTCGAGCCGTAGACGAAGACCCCGGGACGGTCGAGGAGGGGGCCGAGGGCGTCCAGGAAGGGGCCGACGGCGTCGCGGTGGCCGAGGGAGTCGCCGGTGTTGACGACGAGGTCGGGCTCCAGGGCGTCCAGGGAGCGGACCCAGTCGATCAGGCGGTGCCGGCCGGGGGTGAGGTGCGCGTCCGACACGTGCAGGACGCGGACGGACGGGCGGCCCGGGGCGAGGACGGGGACGTCGAACCGGCGCAGGCGGAACCAGTTCCGCTCCACGAGTGAGGCGTAGCCGAACGTCGCGGCGCCCGCGCCCGCCAGGGCCAGGGGCACGCTGTAGAGCTTTCGCACGGTTCTCTTCCCTCCGGATGGTCTCCTCCAATGGTTCCAGAGTCGCGGGCCACGCGGTAATCCTGATGAGGCCACGGGCGCGTAGCGGGCATCATGTGACCATGAGTGCCCTGAAGGAGAAGCTGGAGGCCGACCTGTCGGTCGCCATGAAAGCCCGCGACGAGGTGCGCACCCGCACCCTGCGGATGGCGCTGACGGCGGTCAAGAACGAGGAGGTCGCCGGGAAGCAGGCCCGCGAGCTGTCCGACGACGACGTGGTGAGGGTGCTGACCCGCGAGGCCAAGAAGCGGCGGGAGGCCGCGCAGGCGTTCGCGGACGCGGGCCGGACCGAGCAGGCGCAGGCCGAGCGCGACGAGGGCGAGGTGCTGGACGGGTACCTGCCCGCGCAGCTGAGCGACGTCGAGCTGACCGCGCTCGTCGCCGACGCGATCGCCGAGACCGGCGCGGACGGTCCGCGCGCCATGGGCCAGGTCATGAAGGCCGTGAACCCGAAGGTCGCCGGGCGCGCCGAGGGCGGGCGCGTCGCCGCCGAGGTGAAGCGCCAGCTGTCCTCGTCCTGAGGGATCGCCGAACGTGGAGGCCCCGGCGGTGCGACACCGCCGGGGCCTCGTCGCTTTCGGGGCCGGAACGGCCGGGGCCGGCCGTTGTCGGGGGCCGGAACGGCCCGGTTCAGCCGTTGTCCGGGGCTAGAACGGCCAGGGCCAGCCGTTGTCGCCGCCGCCGTGCTGGGTGGGCGGCTGGCCGCCCTGCCCGGGCTGCGGGTTCTTCTGGGCGCCGTTGCTCAGATAGATGATCACGACGGTGTTGAGGTCGGCGTCTGAGCCCGCGCCGGGGGAGGTGGACGCGACCGTGCCCTTCGGCTGGTCGGAGTTCACCGGCTGCGGCGAGACCTTGACGTCGAACCCGGCGGACTTGAGCGTGGCGGTGGCCGCGCCGACCGACTGGCCCTTCACGTCCGGGACCTTGGTGGTGTCGCCGAAGTTCTTGGTGGGCGAGGTGAAGCCGGGCGCGGGCTTGCCCGCGAGCGCGCCGCGCATGGACTGCGCCCAGATCGGGGCCGGGATGTCGGCGCCGTACACGCCGTAGACCGGGTGCGACCAGGGGCCGCGGAAGTCCCAGTAGGCGACGGCGGACGCCAGGTTCGGGGTGTGCCCGGCGAACACGGCGCAGGTGAAGTTCTCGCAGGTGCCGGTCTTGCCGGCGGCCGGACGGCCGATGCCGCCGACGTTCTTGGCCGTGCCCTTGGTGAGGACGCCGGTGAGGATGGAGTTGACCTCGTCGGCGACGCTGGAGTCGACGGCCTGGTGGCAGTCCTGGGCGGGGAGCTTCAGCTGCTTGCCCTGCGGGTCGACGACCTGCGTGATGGCGACCGGCGAGCAGTACTTGCCGCGCGCCGCGAAGCCCGCGTAGGCGGCGGCCAGGTGCACCATGTCGATGTCGTTGGTGCCGAGGACCTGGGACGGGTTCGGGTCGAGCGGCGCCCCGGTGGCCTTCCGCAGGCCGAACTTCTCGGCCATCCGCACCGCGTTGCAGACGCCGACCCGCTTCTCCAGCTCGGCGTAGAAGGTGTTCACCGAGTGCCAGGTGCCGCTCTTGAGGTTGAAGTTGCCCGCCTCGGAGTCGCCCGCGTTGCTGATCGAGGGCCACGGGCCGCCGCCGCTGAGCTTGCCGACCTTGCAGATCGGGAAGTTCATCGAGGTGCTCTGCGGCGAGTTGATCGTGGTGTTGACCGGGATGCCCTGGTCGAGCGCCTCGGCGAGGGTGAAGACTTTGAAGGTCGAGCCCGCGGAGACGCCCGCGCCGCCGCCGTGCGCGGTGTCGGCGGCGAGGTTCAGCGTGGTGCGGCCCTTGGTGTCACCGAACCGCTTGCTCTGGCCGATGGCCAGGATCTTGCCGGTGCCGGGCTGCACCATCGCCTCGGCCGCGACCTTGTTGCCGGACGGCGTGACCGCGCTGCGCAGCGCGCTGTCGATCGAACGCTGGGCGTCCATGTCGAGCGTGGTGCGGATGGTGTAGCCGCCGCGGTTGAGCTTGTTGACGTACTCGACCTGCTGCTTGCCGGGCAGCGACCAGTACTTGCCGTCCGACAGGACGTTGAGCATCTCGTACTTCACGTACTCGCAGAAGAACGGCGCCTTGCTGGTCTCGCAGCCGCCGACCGGGTCGGTGCGGTCCAGCGTGATGGGCTTGGCGATCGCGGCGTCCGCCTGCGCCTTGGTGATGTGGTTGAGCTGCTGCATGCGGCGCAGCACGGTGTCGCGGCGCTTCTTGGCGGCGTCCGGGAAGCGGATCGGGTCGTAGGCGTTCGGGTTCTGCGTGATGCCCGCGAGCAGCGCCGCCTGTTCGAGCGTGAGCGCGGAGGCGGGCTTGCTGAAGTAGCGCTTGGCGGCGGCCTGGATGCCGTACGCGCCCGCGCCGAAGTAGGCGATGTTGAGGTAGCCCTCGAGGATCTTGTCTTTCGACATCCGGCGCTCGATGTCGAGCGCGTAGCGCAGCTCGCGCAGCTTGCGGCCGGCGGTCGGGGCGGTCGCCTCCTGGTACTCCTTCTGGTTGCGCGCCCGGTCGACCAGGACGTTCTTGACGTACTGCTGGGTGAGGGTGGAGCCGCCCTGGGTGCCCTCGGACTCGACGTTCGACGCCAGGGCGCGGATGGTGCCCTTCAGGTCGAGCGCGCCGTGGTGGTAGAAGCGGTAGTCCTCGATGTCGACGATCGCGTTGCGCATGATGGGCGCGACCTGGTCGAGCCGGACCGACTCGCGGTACCGGTCGAAGAACGTGGCGATCTGGGTGCCGCTCGCGTCGTAGACCACCGTCTTCTCGGACGGCGGCGTGGCGTCGAGCCTGCTGTCCATGCTCTCGAAGTTCTCCGCCGCGTCCCGCGCGGTCATGCCGGACGAGCCGACGCCCGGCAGGGCGATCAGCGCGACCAGGACACCCGCGGCGACCGCCGCCGCGAGCAGCTTGACCAGCGTGGAGAAGGCGTTCCCCCGACCCTCGTTCGCATCATGCACGGGGACTAGAGTACGCGGGACGACCAGTGCATTCGGGACAGGTCGCCCGGCCACGCCGGGATTTGGCCCGAACATGGCCCTCTCTCCCGTCCGGTCCCGTAGGCGCGTGCCAAGCGTGTGACAACCGACGGACTGGCTCGCGCGTCAAGTAGAGGTAACTAGTCCGTTCCGGCGGTATGGCCCCGGTGGGCTATATCGAGAATGGGCCCATCGGGGACTGTTGAATCGTCCCTCGCTTCCGTAAGTTCTTCCCCACGGCTTTCGTTTGGCGGCCCGACGTCCGCGCCCGTCTGGCCATAGAGCGCAAATCGACACAGACCCTAGGGGAGTGGGGCCAAGATGTGGATCACGGATTGGACCGCCCGCGCCGCCTGCCGTAACGCGGATCCGGACGCCCTGTTCGTGCAGGGTGCGGCGCAGAACCGGGCCAAGCTCATCTGCCGCGGCTGCCCGGTGCGGACCGAGTGCCTCGCGGACGCCCTCGACAACCGGATCGAGTTCGGCGTGTGGGGCGGGATGACCGAGCGGGAACGGCGCGCGCTGCTGCGGCGGCGACCGGACGTGCACTCGTGGCGCGACCTGTTGGAGACCGCCAAGGAGGAGTACGAGCGGTCAGTGGACGGTGACGAGAGCGAACTCGTCGCGAGCTGAACGACCTCAGGCGTCCTCGCGTTCGGAGGGGGCGTCCACGCCGGAGGCGCGCGCATCTTTGAGGGACGGTCGGCACGAGCCGGCCGGGTGCGCGAGTCCCGCGGGCGCGGACGCAGCGAGCACGAGCACGCCCGAACACAAGCGCGACGCGCGTGAGTGCGGCGCTACAGGACTCATGGGGCCACGGACC
Source organism: Actinomadura gamaensis (assembly GCF_042652125.1). Lineage (NCBI taxonomy): Bacteria > Bacillati > Actinomycetota > Actinomycetes > Streptosporangiales > Thermomonosporaceae > Actinomadura > Actinomadura gamaensis. The sequence continues at coordinate 502,950 of NZ_JBHSIT010000004.1, forward strand.
CGGATCGTCGTCGAGACGGGCCCGTGGCCCTCGTCGTCCCAGCTCAGGGCGGTTTCGGACGTGTCTGAACCCGAGTTTGTGGCCTGATCTAACCGGCGGTGGCCGGATGTGGCCACGGTCTTGCGGTTTGTGTGCCACGGAGTTCGGGAACCGCTGATCAGACGCGCATCGCGGTCATAGGATGACGAATGCCCGGCGAGAGCCATTCACTCGCCGGGCATTCGCCGTTAATCCGGAAGGGTGCCGACGATTACGGCGTGCCCCGACTTTCGCGGAAGAATCGCACAGATCCGCAGCTCAGCCAGCTCGATCGCACCCGCCTCGGCGCATCCTTGACCCCCGCCCCCTTACCCGAATGGAATTCGCGTTTAGGGGGCGGAGGTCGCGTCCGGGGAAGGGTCAGCTGGCGGCGCGTTCGGAAGTCGTGTCCACGGAGCCGGTGTCCGAGTCGGACTCGGTATCGGCCGCCAAGGCGGCGCCGATGCGGCGGAGACCGTCGAGGTCGTGCACGTCCTCGGCCTGGGCCGGGACGGCGACGACCGGCACTGTCGGGTGGGCCGAGGAGAAGTGCTCGCGGAGGCGGGCCTCGCGGGCGGCGAGCTGGACGCGGTCGGTGTGCAGGCGCAGCAGGGCGGCGGTGACCGGGTGCTCGCCGCGTTCCTCCAGCGTCTCCGCGGCGGCCTGGGCGCGGGCCGCCGACAGCAGCTCGTCGGCCTCGTGGACGCGGTTCACGACCAGTCCGGCGAGCGGCATGCGCTCCTCGGCGAGGCGTTCCACGAAGTAGGACGCCTCGCGCAGCGCGTCCGGCTCGGGGGCGGCGACGACGAGGAAGGCGGTGCCCGGCGTCTGGAGGAGCTTGAAGGTCTTCTCGGCGCGCTCGCGGAAGCCGCCGAACATCGTGTCGAACGCGGCGACGAAGGTCTGGACGTCGCGCAGCAGCTGCACGCCCAGCACCTTGTTGAGCACGCCGGTGAACATGCCGAACCCGGCGCTGATCACCTTCACCCCGAACCGGCCGCCGGTCTTGGCCGGGGCGGCGAGGATCTTCATGAACCGTCCGTCCAGGAAGCGGCCCATCCGCTCGGGCGCGTCCAGGAAGTCCAGCGCGTTCCGGGACGGCGGGGTGTCCACGATGATCAGGTCCCACGCGCCGGAGCGGTGCAGCTGGCCGAGCTTCTCCATCGCCATGTACTCCTGCGTCCCGGACAGCGACGAGGAGAGCGACTGGTAGAAGGGGTTGGCGAGGATCTGCCGGGCCCGGTCCGGGTCGGCGTGCGCCTCGACGATCTCGTCGAAGGTGCGCTTCATGTCGAGCATCATCGCGTGCAGCTCGCCGTCGCCGCCGACCTCGATGCGCCGGGGGCTGTTGTCCAGCTCGGACAGGCCCATCGACTGGGCGAGGCGGCGGGCCGGGTCCACGGTGAGGACGACGACGTCGCGGCCCCGGCGGGCGGCGCGGACGCCGAGCGCGGCGGCCGTGGTGGTCTTGCCGACCCCGCCGGAGCCGCAGCACACGATGATCTTGGTGCGGGGGTCGTCCAGCAGCTCGTTGACGTCCAGCGCGGGCGGGGTCTTGCCGGTCGGGCTCATCACACCGTCTCCGTCGAACCAGGGGTCATGCCGCGAAGGCCGTTCTCGCGCGCCGTCACGCCACGTCCGTCGATTCCGCGCGGGGGCGTGCCACGGCCGTCGATCTCGCGTGGAAGCGTGCCGCGAAGGCCGGTCTCGCGCGGGGGCGTGCCGCGAAGGCCGGTCTCGCGCGCGGTCATCCTGCGGCGGTCGGGCTTGCGCGGGGGCGTGGCGATGCCGGCGATCTGTGCGCGCGGGGTCATGCGGCGCCCTGCGCGCGGAGGGATTCGGCCAGCTCGTAGAGGCCGGCGAGGTCCATGCCGTCCGGGAGGAGGGGGAGCGTGTAGCGGGGCAGGTCGAGGCCCTCCAGGCGCTCCTTCTCGCGGGCCTGCAGCGCGGTGCGGCGGGCGTGCTCGCCGGCCTCGGCGGTGAGGACGGCGCCGATCCGCTCGGCGTCCTGCTCCAGCCCGGCGGCCTTGACGCCCCGGACGATCTCCTCGGCGTCCAGCTCGCCCGCGGCGGCCGCGGCGAGCGCGTCCGGCGGCAGGACGGGCTGGTGCTCCATGTTCACGATCACGCCGCCGACCGGGAGCCCGGCCTCGCGCAGGTCGTGGATGCCGTCCATGGTCTCCTGGACGGGCATCTCCTCCAGCAGCGTGACGAAGTGGACGGCCGTCTCCGGGCTGCGCACCACCTTCATCACCGTGTCGGCGTGGTTGCGGATCGGGCCGACCTTGGCGAGCCCGGACACCTCGTCGTTGACGTTGAGGAACTTGGTGATGCGTCCGGTCGGCGGCGCGTCCATGACGACCGCGTCGTAGATGAACGAGCCGTCCTTGTTCTTGCGCCGGACGGACTCGGAGGTCTTGCCCGTGAGGATCACGTCGCGCAGCCCGGGCGCGATCGTGGTGACGAAGTCGACGATGCCGAGCTTGGTCATCGCCTTCCCCGCGCGCCGGAGGTTGTAGAACATCTCGAGGTACTCGATGAGCGCCTCCTCGGTGTCCACGGCGAGCGCGTAGACTTCGCCGCGGTCCGGCGCGACCGCCACCCTGCGCTCCTCGTAGGGCAGCGGGGGGACGTCGAAGAGCTGGGCGATCCCCTGCCGCCCCTCGACCTCAACCAGCAGTACCCTGCGTCCGCCCGCCGCCAAGGCCAGGGCCAGGGCCGCGGCCACGGTGGTCTTGCCGGTGCCGCCCTTGCCCGTGACCACGTGGAGGCGTACGCCGTCCCAGTCGGTGTCTCTCGCGCTCACCCGATCGACCATATCGTTCGCTCGGCAAGGACTTCAGAGCCCGGCCACCGCTGGATAAGTGATCCCTGACACGATGCCCCGCCGAGGTGTGGACCGTTGTTTCGGACGTGCCCACGCGGTTAGCTGGGAAACGCGAACCGGGCGCCGGTCCGCCGCGTCCGATCCAGGGACCGGACGGCGGCGGCCAGTCGGTCGGCCGGTCCGCCGGACCCGGACCTCGGGCCCGTGGGCAGTTCGGCTGAAAGGTGGCCCGCCATGGCGGTGGTCCTCTTCCTCGTCATAGTGATCGCGGTGCTCGCGCTGATCGGGGTGGCGTCGTCGATCCGGATCGTGCAGCAGTTCGAGCACGGCATCGTGTTCCGTTTCGGCCAGGTGCAGCGCGGCGGCCAGCTCCGGCCGGGCGCGGTGCGCACGCCGGGCCTGACGTTCATCCTGCCGATCGTCGAGCGGATGCAGAAGGTCAACCAGCAGACGGTGACCATGGGGGTGCCCGCGCAGGAGGGCATCACCCAGGACAACGTCAGCGTCCGGGTGGACGCGGTCGTCTACTTCCGGGTGGTGGACCCGGTGAAGGCGATCGTGAACGTGCAGAACTATGGCTACGCGGTGTCCACCGTCGCACAGACCTCGCTCCGGTCGATCATCGGCCAGTCCGACATGCAGGAGCTGCTGGGCGAGCGGGAGAAGATCAACGCCCGGCTGCGCGGGATCATCGACAACATCACCCAGGACCCGTGGGGCATCCTGATCGAGCGCGTCGAGATCAAGGACGTGTCGCTGCCGGAGGGCATGAAGCGCTCGATGGCCCGGCAGGCCGAGGCGGAGCGGGAGCGGCGCGCCCGGATCATCACCGCGGACGGTGAGTTCCAGGCGTCCAAGCGGCTGGCCGCCGCCGCCGAGATCATGTCGCAGGACCCGGCGGCCCTCCAGCTGCGCCTGCTGCAGACCGTCGTGGAGGTGTCGGCCGAGAAGAACAGCACGCTCGTCATGCCGCTGCCGGTCGAGATCCTGCGCTTCTTCGAGCGCGCGGCGGGCGGCTCGCTCTCCGCGCAGGGCGGCGAGGGGCAGCCCAAGACGGACCTGAGCGAGCGGCTGGCCAAGGCCGAGCACGACCTCGCGAAGGCCACCGAGCAGGCCCCGCCGATGGAGTCGGTCGAGGACGTCCCGCCGGTCATGGGCCTGGACGCGCCGCAGCACCACGAGGAGGACGCGCCGGAACTGACGCGTCCGGAGCACCCGCGCGGCATCGGTGGCGGCGAGCAGCCGTCGGCATAGCCGCCGCGAGGAGATCAGCGGCGTCCCCGGTGCTGCCGGGGGCGCCGCCTTTTCTTGTATCGGCTCAGACCGTTTGATGCTCTGGCGCAGCTTTCGGCGCGTCCGGCGGGGAAGCGTCCAGGGTGAGACGGCGGACGCCCGGAGCGGCCAGCGTCCCCAGGGACGACGCGGCGACCAGTACGGCCGCGACCAGCAACGGACCTCGCGGTCCCCACGCGGACGCGGCCCACGGCGCGAGCGAGTAGCCGAGGGGTGCGGCGGCAAGCGACAGGAGCCAGTCATAGGAACTCACTCGCGCGAGCGCTCCGGCGGGAATGGTCGCCTGCACGGTCGTTTCCCACGTGGGGTTCAGGAACCCTAGGCCGGCCATAGCGAAGCAGTAGCAGGGGATGAAAACCGGAGCCGGCGCGTAGAACGCGAGCGCGATGAGCGGTATGGCATGGGCGGCGAGGCCCGCGTTAGCAACCGCTACCGGACGGCGCGGACGGACGCGTCCCGCTATCAGGGACCCGACGACGAAGCCCACCGCCCCCGCTTCCGTCGTGACGATCCATGCGGTCTCGCCGCCCATGTGCTGAACGGCGATCAGCGGTGCGAGCGTGAGCAGGGTGCTCTGCGCGCCGTTCCACATGGCGTGCGCGACGAGACTCGTCCAGTACCAGTCGCGTGAACGGACTTCCGTCCATCCCTGCCTGAAGTCGGCGACCAGCGAACGCGCCGGTGCGGAGTCGTTCGCGGAGTCGTTCGCGGCTTCCTTCGCGGAGTCCTTTGAGGAGTCCCTGCGGCGTACGCGCGCGCACGAGATCAGGGCTGCGCTGGCACCGAAGGACGCGGCGTCCAACAGGAACGTCCAGCCGGGACCGATCGTGAGCACGAACGTCCCCGCCACGGCCGGGCCGATGAGGCGGGTCGCGCCCGTGACCGTGCCGAGCAGGGAGTTCGCGCGGGACAGGGCGTCCGCCGGGACGGTCCCGACGACCAGCGGCGACATCGTCGGCAGGGCCAGCCCGGACGCCGCGCCGCCGACCGCCTGCAGGACGGCGAGCTGCCACAACGCCGGGTGTCCGCCGAGCAGCAGCAGGGCGGTGCAGAGCTGGGCGGCGCACGCGAGCGCGTCCGTGCCGATCGCGATGGGGCGCGCGCCGCGGCGGTCGGCGAGCACACCGCCGATCGGCAGGGCCACGAGGCGGGGGATCAGCGCGGACGCGAGCACGAGCCCCAGCGCCGAGCCCGACTCGGTGATCCGCAGGACGGCCAGGGCCAGCGCGGCGGGGACGGCGGCGTCGCCGGACAGGGAGAGCGCGCGGGCCGTGAACAGCAGCCGGAAGTCCCGGCTGCGCAGAGGGTGCGTCATGCCCACGGAGATTAGTTCGCTGACGAATTATTCGTCAAAGAATTATTCCTCGGCGAAGCGGCTGGGTATCCTGGCGGGCATGGAGACCCGCGACCAGGTGGACGAGCACATCGAGCGGTGGGTGCCGCTCCTTCCGGGCCTCGACCCCGACGTCGAGGGGGCCATCACCCGCATCCACAAGATCTCCGCGCATCTCCGGCGGGTCCGGGAGCGGGCGCTCGCGGACGGCGACCTGCACCTGCACGAGTTCGACACCCTCCACGCCCTCGCCGGACGGCGCGGCCGGGCCATGCCCTCCCAGCTCGCGGCCGACCTCGGCGTCGCGCCCAACTCGATCACCGGCCGCCTCGACGGCCTCGCCGCGCGCGGCTTCGTCCGCCGCACGCCGTCCGAGTCCGACCGCCGCCGCGTGATCGTCGAGCTCACCGACGAGGGACGCGCGGCCTGGCGCGGTGCGATGGACGCCCAGGGCGACGAGGAGCACCGCATCTTCGCCGCCCTGGGCCCGGACGAGCTCCGCCACCTCTCCGCCCTGCTCCGCCGCGTCCTGATCCGCACCGACCACCCCTGACACCCACCCCCATCACCCCGCTCCGACGCGGTCCGCGCGAACCCGCGCAGCCCGCGGCTCAGGCGTCCGCGCGAACGCGCCGTGAGGGCCGGGGCGTCTGCGCGAGCCCGCGCTAGTGCGTGAAGCCGGGTGCGCGGTCTTCTTGTGCGGTGCGGTTTAGGACGGCTGGAGGACGAGGCGTCCGCGCAGCCCTCCTTCGGCTAGGCGGATGTGGGCTTTCGCGGCGTCCTGCAGAGGGAGCACGTCGGCGACGCGGAGGGTGAGGCTTCCGGCGTCCGCAAGCGAGACGAGGTGGGCGAGCTGCCCGGCGTCGGCGTGGAACCAGACGTTCTGGACGCGGGTCCCGCGCAGGTTCACCGGCACCACCGCGCCGCCGTTGACCGCGACGAATGCGCCGCGGTTCCGGAGGGCGTCGAGGGCGCGGATGCCGAGTCCGGCGGCGTCCAGGACGCCGTCCACGCCGCCGGGGACCAGCGTGCGGACGGTCGCGCCCAGCGGCTCGTCCCGTGCGACGAAGAACGACGCTCCGGCCTCGCGAAGGTCCGCCTCGTCCGACGCGGAGGCCGCGGCGACCACCCGGAGGCCGCGCAGCGCCGCGAGCTCGACCGCGAACCGTCCGACCGCTCCTGCCGCGCCGGTGACCAGCAGCGTCGCGCCCGTGGGGAGGTTCAGGAGGTCGAGGCCCTGGTAGGCGGTGACGCCGTTCAGTGGAAGCGTCGCGGCGTGCGCGGCGTCCACGGTGCGCGGCGCGTGGACCACGGCGTCCGCGTCAAGGACGATCGCCTCCGCGTGCGTGCCGGTCGCCATCGGCAGCCGGTCGCGCAGGCCGATGACCTTGTCGCCGACCGCGAGCCGCTCCACGCCCGCGCCCACGGCGTCGATCACGCCGGCCGCGTCCAGGCCCAGGCCGAGGGGCAGGTCGGGGGCGAGGGAGGTCAGGAGGCCTTCGCGGGCGGCGACGTCCACCGGGTTGACCGTTGCCGCCTCGATCCTGATCCGGACCTGGCCCGGCCCGGGGACGGGCTCGGGGACGTCCGCGACCCGCAGCGTCTCCGGCCCGCCGTACTCCGTCACACTGATCGCACGCATGCCGAACAACTCCCTGGTGATATGGGTTGCGCGGGAACCTCCCGCAGCTACGAGGCTGCGCGGAAGAGAGGTCGGCCGGAAGAGGTTACTTCCGAGTGCGTACCCGACCCCGAGGTGAGGCGTGCGACATAACGGGAGGTGGGAGCCATGGTCACGATGACCGCAGCGGAGCGGCGCGCGCGGGCGAAGGCCGAGTTCGACGCTTACATGGAGTCATGCCCGACGAGCCGGCTCATGGCCGTCCTCGGCAACAAGTGGACGACCATGCTGCTCACCCGCCTCGCCGAGAACGGGACGATGCGGCACGCCGAACTCGCCCGCGCCGTCCCCGGGATCAGCGCCAAGATGCTCACCCAGTCGCTCCGCGGTCTGGAGCGGGACGGCCTGGTCGCGCGGCACGTCACCCACACGGTTCCGGTCCAGGTGGACTACACGCTGACCGTCCTCGGGGAGAGCCTGATGCCGATCGTCGAGACCGTCCGGGAGTGGGCGGAGCGGCACATGCCCGAGGTGGACGACGCGCGCGCCCGCTACGACACCGCCCACCCCCGGAACGGCGACGATCGCGCCCGTTATGACGACGACCGTGCCCGGAACGATGGCGACCGTGCCCGGTATGACGGTGATCATGTGCGTTTCGGCGGCGCGGGCGTGGACGCGGGGAGGCGCCTCCCGCCGCCGCGCGGTCGCTAGGCGGCGATCGCTAGGCTGAGCGCCATGAAGAAGTGGGAGTACGTGACCGTTCCGCTGCTGGTCCACGCGACCAAGCAGATCCTCGACAACTGGGGCCAGGACGGGTGGGAGCTCGTCACCGTGCTGCCCGGCCCGAACCCCGAGAACCTGGTGGCCTACTTCAAGCGCGAGGTGGAGTGAGCGTGGCCACGCCCGAGGAGCGGCTCGCCGAGCTGGGACTCGAACTGCCCGAGGTGGTCCGTCCGCTGGCCGCCTACGCGCCGACCGCGCGCACCGGGAACCTGGTCTACACGGCCGGGCAGCTTCCGCTGGTCAAGGGCGAGCTGCCGGCGACCGGCAAGGTCGGCGCCGAGGTCAGCCCCGAGCGGGCCGCCGAGCTGGCCCGGATCTGCGGGCTGAACATGATCGCGGCGCTGAAGGCGGAGCTCGGTGACCTGTCGAGGGTCGTCCGGATCGTCAAGGTCGTCGGGTTCGTCGCGTCCGCCCCGGACTTCACCGGCCAGCCGCAGGTGATCAACGGTGCGAGCGAGCTGCTCGGCGAGGTCTTCGGCGACGCGGGTGTGCACGCGCGCAGCGCGGTCGGCGTCTCGGTCCTGCCGAAGGACGCGCCGGTCGAGGTCGAACTGATCGCCGAAGTTTCCTGACTCCTCCCTGGTCGCGGTCGCGACCAGGGAAGTCCCCGGCTCGCTGATCGCCGGGGGCCGCCGACTCCGGCGGCGAGCCGGAGTGCCGGAACGCGCCCGGCAGCCTTGACGGAATGTCGTTCGGTATGCCCGAATGGGGCGCCATGAACGGGTTGAGGTTGCCGGCGGAGTTCCGGAAGCAGATCGAGGGAATCGCGGCCGGGACGATCGAGCCGGTTCCGCCGCGGCACGCCGCGACCGTGGTCGTGCTGCGCGACCACGCCGAGCACGGGCTCCAGGCGTTCCTGCTGCGCCGGGTCGGCTCGATGGCGTTCGCGCCCGGCGCGTACGTGTTCCCCGGCGGCTCGGTCGACCCGCGCGACGGCGAGGCGAGCCTCGGCTGGTCCGGGCCGTCCCCGGCCGAGTGGGGGCGGGCCTTCGGCGCGGACGAGCCGCTCGCCCGCGAGCTGGTCTGCGCGGCCGTCCGCGAGACGTTCGAGGAGACCTGCGTGCTGCTCGCCGGGCCGACCGGCGAGTCCGTCGTGGACGACACGCGCGGCGACGACTGGGAGCGCGACCGGCGCGCGCTGCTGGACCGTTCCCTGTCCTTCGCCGAGTTCCTGGACGCGCGCGGGCTCGTGCTGCGCTCGGACCTGCTGCGTCCCTGGGCGCACTGGATCACGCCCGCGATCGAGCCGAAGCGCTACGACACGCGGTTCTTCGTCGCGGCCATGCCGGACGGCCAGCGCGCCCGCGACGTGAGCACCGAGGCCGACCGGGTCGCGTGGGTGCGTCCGGACGAGGCCGTCGCGCGGGCGCGCGCGGGCGAATGGGCCATGCTGCCGCCGACGCTCGCGACGCTGGAGGAGCTGTCCCGCTTCGAGACGGTGGCGGACGTCCTCGCCTCGCCGCGCGAGATCGTCGTCCTGGAGCCCGAGGGCCGGATCATCGACGGTGAGCCCTATCTCGTCCTGCCCGAGGACGCCGTCCGGTACGACGCCTCGGCGTAGGGAACGTTCTGATGCCTGCGGCGCGGGCGCGGCTGATGTGGGCGCTCGGCACCCGCCTCGCCGGGACGTCCCTGCCGCGGCGGCTGGCCCGGCTCGGTGCCGGCCTCGGACGGTCGGGCAGGATGGAACGCGTGAGCGAGATCGACGGGACCGGCACGGAACGGGCGAGATGCGTGCTCGCCCCCAATCCGTCCCCCATGACCCTGGACGGCACGAACACCTGGATCGTCGGCGAGCCCGGCGCCGAGGAGGTCGTGGTCGTCGACCCCGGTCCGAAGGACCGGACGCACCTGGCCCGCGTCCTCGCCGAGGCCGAGGCGGGCGGACGGCGCGTCGGGCTCGTCCTGCTGACGCACGGGCACCCGGACCACTCGGCGGGCGCGGCGATGTTCGCCGGGATGGCCGGGAAGGACGTCCGGGTGCGGGCGCTCGACCCCCGGCACCGGCTCGGCGAGGAGGGCCTGGTCGAGGGCGACGTGGTCACGACCGGCGGGCTCGACCTGCGGATCATGGAGACGCCGGGCCACTCCGACGACTCGCTGACGTTCTGGCTGGCCGCCGACCGCTCGATCCTGACCGGCGACACCGTGCTCGGCTACGGATCGACGGTGCTGGAGGGGCGGCTGGGCGACTACCTGGCGTCCCTGGACCGGCTGCGCCGCTTCGCCGAGGACAACGAGGCCGTCGCCGTCCTGCCGGGCCACGGCCCCAAGCTGGACGACCCGCTCGGCGCGATCGACCACTACATCGCGCACCGGCGCGACCGGCTCGCCCAGGTCGAGGCGGCCGTCCGGGCGGGCGCCCGGACGGCCCGTGAGGTGGTGGAGATCGTCTACGCCGACGTGGACCGGAACCTGTGGCCCGCCGCGGAATGGTCCGTGCAGAGCCAGCTCGACTACCTGGCCGAACGCTCCTGACACCGACGCCCTGCGCGCGCAGTGCGAGCGCAGGGGCCGAAGCCCTTGCGCTCGCCGGGGGGCCGACTCGGAACGCTCGGGCTTCACGCAAGCCCGCCCCAAGCGTTCGCGCTCACGCGCAGTCGCTCGGAGCCTTTCGTGCTCGCGCGGGGCCGCTCCAAGCGGTTGCGCTCGCGCCGGATTGTTCGGAGCGAATGCGCTTGCGCAGGGTTGGTTGGAGCGTTCGCGCTTGCGCGGGTCGCTCGGAGCGTTCGCGCTCGCGCCGGGTTGCTGAAGGCGTTTCGCGCTTGCTGGGAGCGTCCGCGCTTGCGCGGGCTACTTGGAGCGCTTGCGGAGGCGCTCGATGTCGAGGATGACGACGGCGCGCGCCTCGATGCGCAGCCAGTTGCGCTGGGCGAAGTCGGCGAGGGCCTTGTTGACGGTCTCGCGGGACGCGCCGACGAGCTGGGCCAGCTCCTCCTGCGTCAGGTCGTGGTGGACGTGCAGCCCGGCCTCCGACGGCTGGCCGAAACGCTCGGCCAGGTCGAGCAGCGCCTTGGCGACGCGGCCCGGCACGTCGGTGAAGACCAGGTCGGCCATCACGTCGTTGGTCTTGCGGAGCCGCTGCGCGAGCGCGCGCAGCAGCTGCACCGCCACCTCGGGGTGGCCGGTCAGCCACGGCCGCAGGTCGTCGTGCCCGAGCCCGGCCAGGCGGCACTCGGTGACGGCGACCGCGCTGGCGGTGCGGGGCCGCGGGTCGAACAGCGACAGCTCACCGAACATCTCGGACGGACCGAGCACGCTCAGCAGGTTCTCGCGGCCGTCCGGCGCGGTCCGGGTGAGCTTGATCTTGCCCTCCAGGACGACGTACAGCCGGTCGCCGGTCTCCCCCTCGTTGAACAGCGTCTGACCGCGGGCGAGCCGCACCTCGGTCACGTTGGCGCGCAGCGCCTTGGCACCCTGTTCGTCCAGGGCCTCGAACAGCGGAGCCCTGCTCAGAACGTCCACGTCGCGGTCGGTCACGCTTCTCCTCCTCGAACACCCACATGCATAGTGTGACGTACGTCCCACCGCGTACGTGAAGGCAGGGTCCGCGGCGCGCCGAAACCGGGTCTTTCCGCGCCGTCCGCGACACCGTGAACGGCGGCGCTTCGGGCGGATCGTCCCGCAGCGGCGTCCAGTTGCCTGAACGTCTCCTGCGCACCCAGTGTACGGATCGCCGGGTGAATGCCGTCACAAAGGTACCGTTTCTGCTCTTCGGACGTGGTTACCCGCGAGTCACTCACTGTTCGCCAGAACCTCTTCCACCTGTCGCAGGGCCGTCATCCGCGGGGCCTGGACGAGCCACCAGGTGCTCCCGCCGGCTCCCGCGCGCGTACGGGACGCGATCGGAGCCGGGCGAGCCGCCTACCGAGACTTCGTAACCGTCCCTGTCACCGTCCCTGTGCTCGGCGATGATTTCCAGCATCTGGCGCAGAACGTCCGGTGACACCTCGGGCCACAGGCCGTCATAGCGCGAGGCCCGTCACAGCGGGGGCGGCCTGGTCGTCTGCGCAGCGACTAGCGCAGGGAACGGGTGATCCGGGCCTCTCTCACGCCGCCACGGCCTCTCTCGCCCCGCTACGGCCAGTCTCACGCTGCCCCGGGAAGGCTCACGCTGCTCCGGGAAGGCTCACGCTGCTACGGCCAGGCCCAGAGTGAGGGCCTCGGCGTACTCGTCGTCGATGGTGACGACGCGGCGTCCGGCGGCGTCGAGCAGGGACGCGGCGATCGAGGCGCGGTATCCGGTGCCGCAATGTACCCAGATCTCGCCCTCGGGCAGCTCGCCGATCCGCGCGGGCAGCTCGTGCAGCGGGACGTGGACGGCGTCCGGGATGTGCGACTCGTCCCACTCCTGGTCGCGGCGGACGTCGAGGACGGTCACCGGCCGGTGGCTGCGGACCGCCGCCAGCTCGGCGAACCCCGCCGTGGGGAACGAGCGCGGCCGCGCGCCGTCCGTCCAGTCGCCGGGCTTGCCCGTGGCCGCGGCGGCCGGACGGTCGATGCCGATGCGGACCAGCTCCCGCTGGGCTTCGGCGACGGCCTCGGGCGTCTCGGCGAGGAGCGTCAGCGGGGTGCCCCACGGGATCAGCCAGCCGAGGTAGGTGGCGAAGGATCCGTCCAGGCCGAAGTTGAGGGTTCCGGCGAGGTGTCCGGCGGCGAAGGCCGTCCGGGAGCGGAGGTCCACGATCCACTCGCCGTCGTCGATGCGGCGCCGCAGCTCGGCGGCGTCGGCGCGGCGGGGCGGGGACAGGTCGGGCGCGGCGGGTCCGGCGGCGTTGAGCGGGCTCATGTGGGCGTAGTAGGCGGGGAAGGCGTCCAGGCCGTCCAGGAGCGTGGCGACGTAGTCGTGCTCGCTCCGGGTCAGGACCGGGTTGCCGCGCTTCTCCGCGCCGATCGTCGAGGCCGTCGCCTTGCTCTGGGTCGCCGAGCAGAAGCTTCCGAAGCCGTGGGTGGGGTAGACCTCGGCGTCCTCGGGAAGCTCCGCGGCCAGCCGCCGGGCGGAGGCGTACTGGGCGTGGACGAGCGTCCGCGTGTGCTCCGGACCGAGCAGATCCGGCCTTCCGGTCGAGCCGTAGAGCAGGGAGCCGCCGGTGAAGACCGCGCGGTCGGCGCCGTCCGCCCGCAGGACGTAGGCCAGGTGCGTGTGCGTGTGGCCGGGCGTCGCGAGCGCGCGGACCGTCATGGCGTCGCCGACCGCGACCTCGTCGCCCTCCCGGACGGGCGTGCGCTCGAACGCGACGTCATCCTCGCCGTTGACGTGGTAGGACGCGCCGGTCGCGCGGGCGAGCGCGAGGCCGCCGGACACGTAGTCGTTGTGGATGTGCGTCTCGAACACGTGCGTGATCGTCAGCGACCGGCTCTCCGCGAGGGAGAGGACGCGGTCGATGTCGCGCTGCGGGTCGACGGCGAACGCCACCCGGCCGTCGGTGACCAGGTAGCTGCGGTCGCCCAGGCTCGGCGTGTCGATCGGAATGACTTCGATCATCGGTGGTTCCTCCTCGCATATACCCCAGGGGGTATTACGACCATACTCGACGTGGAGCGGTCGCGCGGGGGCGGGTTTCTGGGAGTCGGCCTGGGCGCAGGGTTGGGGAATGCGCGTCGGCGGCGGGCTGTTCGCATACCCGTAGGGGTATAGACGAAAGGTGGACGGCATGGCCACGGTGAACCTGACGACGGAGAACTTCACGGAGGTCCTGGAGGGCGACCGCATGGTGCTGGTCGACTTCTGGGCGGCCTGGTGCGGACCGTGCCGCATGTTCGCCCCGGTCTTCGAGAAGGCGTCGGACCGGCACCCCGAGATCGTCTTCGCCAAGGTCGACACCGAGGCGGAGCCGGAGCTCGCGGCGGCCTTCGAGATCCGCTCCATCCCGACGCTGATGATCGTCCGGGACCGGAACGTGATCTTCCAGCAGCCGGGCGCGCTGCCCGAGGACGTCCTGGAGGACCTGATCGGCCGGGCCGCCGCCCTGGACATGGCCGAGGTGGGCCGTCCGGCCGAGGGCTGACGCCGGGCCGAGCATGGACGCTCGACCGAGCATTGACGCCGGGCCGAGGTTCGTCTTCCTCACTCTGGCGTGATTCCTTCTCCGGAGCTCTTCTCACTTCTTTCGACGCCCGTCCCGCGGTCTCGCGGGGCGGGCGTTTCGCGTCTCGCGCCTCCGGCGACACGTATACCCCTGGGGGTATCGGGTACGCTTGTGGTCGAAGGTACCCCCTGGGGTATGTGAGTCGCTGGCGAAAGGGGGCCGAATGGCCACCGCACAAGGAAGGCGGAGCCGCGGAGGACGCGCGGCGGTGCCGCCCGGACGGCCAGGGCCGCTCGGACGGCTGGGAGGCTGGGCCGCCGGGCATTTCCGGCTGGTCGTCCTGGTCTGGGTCGGACTGGTCGTCGTGCTCGGCGCGTTCGCGCCGAAGGTGACCACCGCCCTGTCGGGCGCCGGATGGCAGGCGGACGGATCGGGATCCGTTCAGGTGCGCGAGCTGGCCGCCAAGCACTTCGGAGGCAACGCCTCCACGGCCCTCCAGGTCGTCGTCGCGGCGGACCGTCCGGTCACCGACCCCTCCGTCTCGTCCGTGATCGACCGGGCCGTGGCGGTGCTGAAGGCGGACGGCAGGATCGGCGACGTCGTCCGGCCGCAGCCCGGTGCGACCGTCAGCCCGGACGGGCGGACGGCGGTGATCCTCGCCGGTGCGGCGGCCGACCCCAACGAGATGGTGCGCGCCGCCGACGACCTGAAAGCGCCTCTGGCTGCGCTGGCATCGCCGGGCGTGAAGGTCGCGGCGACCGGCTCGTCGGTCATGTGGAGCGACTTCAACACCGCCAACCACGACGCGATGATGACGTCGGAGATGCTGTCCTGGCCGGTGACGCTGGCGATCCTCGTGCTGGCCTTCGGGTCGCTGGTCGCCGCCGGGCTGCCGCTGCTGCTGACCCTCGCGGGGCTCGCCGCCTCGGCGGGCTCGCTCGTGCTGCTCACCGCGCTCACGCCCGTCTCCATCTGGGCCATGAACTTCGCGATGATGTTCGCGCTGGCGCTCGGCATCGACTACGCGCTGTTCCTGGTCATGCGCTTCCGCGGAGCGCTCGCCCGGTCCGGGGCGGAGGACGCTCGGTCGAGGGCGGAGGGAGCGGTCGCCGAGACCATGGACACCGCCGGGAAGGCCGTCCTGCTGTCCGGGGTGACCGTCCTGGTGAGCCTGTCGGCCGTGATGCTCGTGCCGTCCCCGGCCTTCCGGTCCATGGCCGGGGGCGTGATGCTCGCCGTCGTCTTCGTCCTGGCGGCCACGCTCACGCTCCTGCCCGCCGCCCTCGGCCGGCTCGGGCACCGCGTCGACAAGGGCGCCCTGCCGTGGGTGGATACGGGCGAGCACCGCTCGCCGCGGTTCGCCGCCTGGGGACGGCTGCTGTGGCGCAGGCCCGCGCTGCTGGGGATCGCCGCCACGGCCGTGCTCGTCGCGCTGGCCGTGCCCGTGATCGGGCTGCGCACGGCCATGCCGTCCATCGACGTCGTCCCCTCGGACGCTTCCGCGCGGGTCGGTTCACGGCCGTCCAGCGAGCCTTCGGGGCCGGCGCTCCCGGTGCGCTCCAGATCGTCACGCCCGACGCGCGGGCCGCCGAGGTGCGGCGGACGCTGGCGGCCGATCCGGGCATCGCCGCCGTGATGCCGGGTGCGCCGTCCGCCGACGGATCCGCGCTCACGCTCATCCAGGCCGTGCCGAAGGACGACCCGTCCGCCCCGGCCCTCGCGGGGACCGTCGAGCGGCTGCGCGCCCACCTGCCGGACACCGCGCTGGTCGGCGGGGCCGCCGTGGAGAACCTCGACCTGAAGTCCCTGCTGGACCAGAAGACGCCGCTCGTGCTGGGCACCGTGCTGGGTCTCGGGTTCCTGCTCCTGCTGTTCGCGTTGCGCGCGCCGCTCATCGCCGCGCTGGGCACGCTCACCAGCCTGCTCTCGACCGCCGCCGCGTTCGGCGTCGCCCGGCTGGTCTTCCAGGACGGGCACGGCTCCGGCCTGCTCGGCTTCACCCCGCAGGGCTTCCTGGACGGCTGGGCGCCGGTGTTCTTCTTCGCCATGATCTTCGCGATCGCGATGGACTACACCGTCTTCCTGCTCGCCTCCGCCAAGGAGCACTACGAGCGGAGCGGCGATCCCCGCGAGGCCGCCGTCGGAGCCCTCGCTCACTCCGGCCGGGTCATCTTCGCCGCCGCGGGCGTCATGGTGGCGGTGTTCCTGACCTTCGCCCTGTCCGGCCCGCTTCCGCCGAAGGAGATGGGGCTCGTCCTGGGCGTCGCGGTCCTGCTGGACGCCTTCCTCGTCCGGCTCGTCCTGCTGCCCGTGCTGCTCCGCCTGACCGGGCACGCGGCCTGGGCCTGCCCCCGCCGGCTCGCCCGGATCCTGCCCGACGTCCGGTTCGCTCATGACTGATACCCGGGCGGGTATCATCGGAGGCGGACTCCCGGGAGGTCAGCAATGAAGGTCGACGAGGACGCGCAGCAGGCCGTGCTCAACCGGCTCCGCAGGGCGCAGGGGCAGCTCGCCGCGGTCATCACGATGATCGAGGCCGGCCGCGACTGCAAGGACGTCGTCACGCAGCTCGCCGCCGTCTCCCGCGCCCTCGACCGCGCCGGATTCAAGATCGTGGCGAGTGGCATGCGCCAGTGCCTGGCCAGCGCCGACGACCAGGCCCCGCCGATGTCGGTGGAGGAACTCGAAAAACTGTTCCTCGCCCTAGCCTGAAGCCCTCGCCGCCTGCTCCGCCACGCCCCACCCGCTCCGCCATCCCTCGACTGCGCCGCGCCGCGCGCCGGCCGTGTCCGACCGCGCGCCGGAGGCTCTCTCGCCGTGTGCCGGACACGGCGGGTTGGCGGAGCTTCTACGCTGGCGGTATGGCGACGGCTGACGGTAAGGCGACGCAGGCGGCTCAGAGGCAGAGGCGGAAGCGGTTCCAGGAGGAGACCCGGCTGGGGCTCGTCCGGCGGGCGCGGCGGATCAACCGCGAGCTGGCCGAGATCTACCCGGACGCGCACTGCGAGCTGAACTTCACCTCGCCCTACGAGCTGCTCATCGCGACCGTCCTGTCCGCGCAGACCACGGACAAGCGGGTCAACCTGACCACGCCCGAACTGTTCGCCAAGTATCCCACGCCCGAGGACCTCGCCGCCGCGAACCCCGAGGACGTCGAGGCGATCCTGAAGCCGACCGGGTTCTTTCGAGCCAAGACCAAGTCCGTCATGGGACTGTCGAGGGCGCTGGTCGAGCGCTTCGACGGCGAGGTCCCCGCCCGGCTGAAGGACCTGGTCACGCTGCCCGGCGTCGGCCGCAAGACCGCCAACGTCGTGCTCGGCAACGCCTTCGGCGTGCCGGGGATCACCGTGGACACCCACTTCGGCCGGCTCGCCCGCCGCTTCGGCTGGACGACGTCCGACGACCCGGTCAAGGTCGAGCAGGACGTCGCGGACCTCATCCCGCGCAAGGAGTGGACGATCCTCTCCCACCGCATGATCTGGCACGGTCGCCGCATCTGCCACTCGCAGCGTCCCGCCTGCGGCGCCTGCGCGATCGCGCCGCTGTGCCCGTCCTACGGCGAAGGACCCACCGACCCGAAGGTGGCCGCCAAACTAGTCCGCGACCGATCCTTCGCCTAACCCGCGCCCAGCGTTCCACGCACCCCTCTGCCCGCGCACCTCAGCTCCGCCAACCGCTGCGACGCGCAAACGGCGCCAAGCCACGCCACGGGTGGTTCGGAGCGCTTGCTCTGTTACGTGCGTGCCTGACCGTGGCTGGGTTGCACGCAGCGCGAGGGTCCCCATCCAGCTGCACAGGTCGTCAGCTGGGCCGTGCGGCGTGTGGATCACGGGCTGGCTGGTCTGCGCAGTGTCTGGGGCGGCGGCCGGGGTGGTGTCAGGGCGTCCAGTGGGGGTTGCGGCCTAGGTAGCGCATGAGGGCGGCTACCTCGTCGTCGCCGGATGTGGCCGGGAGGACGGGGGCGTAGGCGCCGAAGGCGCGGAGAGGCTCCACGATCTGCTGGGCGACCGGGAGCAGGTCGCGCGCGAGGGTGGGGGTCAGCGGGGAGGGTGCTCCGGCGGAACGCGCGATGTCCCAGGCGTGGACGGCGGCGTCGAGGGCGCACGCGCCGACGCCGAGTCCGGCGGGCATGTCGTTCGGCGGGACGGGGACGTGCACCTGCTCGGAGCTGGTCGCGACGCCCGCCCAGGCCTCGGCGGACACCTTGAGCGCGGGCTCCAGCAGGTCGCCGGGCGCGCCGTCCAGCACGCCGGACGGCGCGAACGGGTCGAAGGACGGTCCCGGACCGCCGGTGAGGAAGGCCGCGAAGGCGATCTGGTCGCCCGCCGCGTGCTGCAGCACCTGGGCGGCGGTCCAGTCCGTGCAGGGCGTCGGGGCGTCCCAGTCGGTGACGGCGTCCGCCGCGGCGCGCAGCGCGTCGTGGGACTGCGCCAGGATCGGCCAGTTGGTCATGTCATGCTCCTGCCGGTTCGGCTCTCCGGCCGAAACGATCAAGGCCGGTCAACGGGGTTTCTATCGCGAAATCCGCCGGTTGGGCAGTGGTTCGAGGTATCGAGTTGGCGACTCCGACCGGTGCATCGACGTCGAGACCTCCTTCGACGCCACCGACACCCGCTACCCCGCCCTCCTGAACGGCGCGGACGGCGCTTTTCCGCCGCATCCGCCGATGCGGTTTCGTTCCTGACGCCGCGCGAGTGCTCGGCTCTCGCCGGGTGAGGCTGGTGCGTGGCGGCGGCTGGTGCTGTGCCCGTATGAGGGGTTCGCGCCGGACGCCGCGCGAGTGCTTTCGGTGGGTGGGTGCGGGGTGGCGGGTGGGCGTGTCAGGGTTGGTGCGGCGGCTCGCTGGGAGACTCGCTGGAGACTCGTGATGGGTTTTCGGGTCGGGGACGCGTACCGGACGTCGGCGGTGGGAAGCATCTGGGCCGCTGACAGGTTGGGAGAAGATGTGATCGACGCCGCCGCCTCCTCGTACCCCGCTTGGCTGGACCGTTTCGTCCGGGAAGCCCCGCGGATGCCGGTTCCTGAGGGGATGCGGCCCGGCGCGAGTGCCCGCCGCGCGGCGGTGCTGATCCTTTTCGGCGAGGGTCCGGACGGCCCGGACGTGCTGCTCACCGAGCGCGCCGCGACCCTGTCCAAGCACGCCGGGCAGCCGGCGTTCCCCGGCGGACGCATCGACCCCGAGGACGACGGCCCGGTCGGCGCCGCTCTCCGCGAGGCGCAGGAGGAGGCCGGGGTCGAGCCGTCCGGCGTGGACGTCCTCGGCACGCTGCCCGAGCTGTACCTGTCCCACAGTGACCACCGGGTCACGCCGGTGGCGGGCTGGTGGCGCGAGCCGTCCGACATCGCGCCCGGCCACCCGGGCGAGGTCGCGACGGTCGCGCGCGTTCCGATCGCGGAGCTGGCCGACCCGGCGAACCGGCTGACCGTCCGGCATCCGACGGGGCTGCGCCTCGGGCCGGCGTTCCGGGTCCGCGGCATGCTCGTGTGGGGCTTCACGGCCGGCCTGCTCACCGCCGTCCTCACCGCGGGCGGCTGGGACCGTCCGTGGGACGCCGATCACATCGAGGACCTTCCCCCGGACGTCCTCTCCCTCTCGCTCCGCCGCTGACCGGCTGGTCACGCGGACGCCCGAAACCTCGTGTGCGGCGTCCGAAACCCCCGCGTGCGGCGACGAAACGGGCCACAGCGGGCCTCCGCGACGGCTCGTACGCGCGCGCCCATCGCTCCGGATGACTACACACGTCCGCTGAAACTGGTACAGCGAGGGGACGTGCGCAGGGGTGTTGTCGCTATACGGTGAAGCGGTGCTGGGCGACCACCTCTTGGATCTGATCCTGCTCGTGCTGATACTGCTGTTCGCGGTGTCGGGGTACCGGCAGGGCTTCATCGTCAGCCTGCTGAGCTTCGTCGGCTTCGTGGGCGGCGGCGTCGTGGGCGTCCTGATCGCGCCGCCGATCGCCGAGGCGACGGTGAGCGGAGCCGCTCAGCAGGCGCTGCTGGCCATCGTCATCGCGTTCCTCGCGGCCACCCTGGGGCAGTTGCTGGCGTCCTCGCTCGGCGCGGTGCTGCGCAACCGGGTGACGCACAACAACGCCCGCACGGCGGACGCGGTGGGCGGCGGTGTCGTGTCGGTCCTGTCCCTGCTCATCGTCGCGTGGTTCTTCGGGTCGCTGGTCGCCAACTCGGAGTTCAAGTCGGTGCGGACGCAGGTCAAGGGGTCGTCCATCATCCGCGGCGTCAACGACGTGATGCCGCAGGAGGCGCAGACCTGGTTCTCCTCCTTCCGCGGGTTCGTGGCCAGCAGCGAGTTCCCGCAGGTGTTCAACGGCCTCGGCGGCGAGTCGGTGGCGAAGGTCCCGCCGCCCAACGACGCCATCCTCAACACCGCGTCGCTGCGCGGGGCCAAGCAGTCCATCGTGAAGATCACCAGCACCGCGCCGGACTGCCAGCGCCGCATCGAGGGCACCGGATTCGTGTTCGCACCCGAGCGCGTCATGACCAACGCGCACGTGGTCGCGGGCGCGCGCGGCTTCTCCCGGATCGACTCGCTGGACGGCACGCACCACAACGGCAAGGTCGTCCTGTACGACCCGCAGCGTGACGTGGCCGTCCTGTACGTACCGGGGCTGAACGCCACGCCGCTGAAGTTCGCCGGTCCCGCGCGCGTACGAGACGACGCCATCATCGCCGGCTACCCCAAGAGCCATCCGTTCACCGCGCTCGCCGCCCGCATCCGCGCCCGGCAGATCTCCAAGGCCCCGGACATCTACCACTCGCCGCAGGTCACGCGCGAGATCTACGCCATCCGCGGCGACGTCGAGCAGGGCAACTCCGGCGGTCCGCTGCTCTCCACCGACGGACGCGTCTACGGCGTCATCTTCGCCGCCGCGCTCGACTCCCCGCAGACCGGCTACGCCCTCACCGCCAACGAGGTCGAGCCGGACGCGCGCGCGGCCGAGGGCGCGACCATCCCCGTCTCCACCGAAGGCTGCGCGGACTAGCGCGCTCGCGCCCAAGGCGCCCCCGAAGGCGGATCGCTAGCCCGGAGGGCCGTCCAGAGCAGGCGCAGTAGGCGGATCGCCAGGCCGCGAGGGGCCGCCTAGAGCAGTGCAGCTGGATCACTGGGCCGCGGAGGACGTCTGAAGCCGCGCAGGTGGATCGCTAGGTAGCAGGGCCGCCTGGAGCAGGTGCAGTAGGGGGATCGCTAGGCCGCGGGGGACGCCTGGAGCAGTGCAGGTGGATTGCAAGGCCGCGGGGTGCCGCCTAGAGCAGGCGGAGCTGGATGGGTGCGTCGAGGGGAAGCTCTTCGGCGAGCCCCCGAATATCGGACGTCAGCCTTGGGACGTCGATGCCGTGCGTAGCGTCGGCGTAGTCGCCATGGATCGCGTCTGCTGCGAAGTCGTCGAGCCGATCCGCCGCGCGAGAGAGAAGCGCCTGCGCGCCGCGCGGGTTGCCTCTGCGTAGGTGCGTGATGCCGACGGCTACCTGCGCTAGGCCACGCCACAGTTCGCGCTCGTTCTCGGGCGCCGTCTTCCAGACCGCTTCCAGCACCTCGTGCGCGTGAAACGGACGGTCCGCGTCGAGCAGCCGCTGTGCCTCCGCCAAGGCTTCGTCCGGCGGAAGCACGAAGTCGTCCGGCGTCGTAGGCACCCCCGAAGCGCCATGAGGCAGCGGACGCCCGTAAGCGTCCCGAGGACGCGCATTACGCGCCCGTCCTTCCTCATCCCGATCCCGCATCCGCGTCTCACGCTCCTGCCCGCGCGCACCGCGCTCCTGTCCGCGTGCATCGCGATCCCGTCCGTGCGCGGCGCGGTCCTGTTCGTGCGCGGGGCGGTTTCGGTTGTGCGTCTCGCGGTTCTGTTCCTTCGGGACGCGGTTCCGTCCTTGCGGGGCGGGTTGCTGCTGCTGGGCGGCGGGAGTGTGCTGGTTTGCGGCGCGGTTCTGGGGAGCGGACGGGGGCGGGGCGGGAGGTTCCTGGTCGGGCATCGGTCAGTGTTCGGGTTCGGGGTCGTTGATCCAGCCGATGAGCTGGGTGTCGAAGGCGCGCGGGCGTTCTTCGTGCGGGAAGTGTCCGGCGCCCTCGATGAGTTTCCAGCGGTAGGGCGCGGCGACGTAGCGTCCGGACCCTTGCGCACTGGACGGGAGCGTGCAGCGGTCGAGCGCGCCGTGCAGTTGGAGCGTGGGGACCTGGATGGGCGCGCGCATGCGGCGCGCGTAGCGAATACCGTCGGGACGCGGCTGCGATCGGACGAGCCAACGGTGGTACTCCAGCGCGCAGTGGGCGACACCGGGGATGCGTATCGCGTCGCGCACGAGGCGTTCGGTGCGTTCGTCCGGCCAGCCGGGGCCGGACCAGTCGTGTAGCAATCGCCCCACGAGCGCGGCGTCGTCCTGCACGAGTCGGCGCTCGGGCCATATCGGGACCTGGAAGCCGAGCGTGTGGCGGGTGGCCCAGAGCTGTCCGCGCAGATCGCCGCGCAGCGCCTGCCGCAGCCGTAGCGGATGCGGAGCGCCGACCGTCACCAGCCGCTGGACGACCTTCGGGTGGTAGGCGGCCATCGTCCAGGCGAGGAGTCCACCCCAGTCGTGGCCCACGATGATCGCGTTCGCCTCCCCGAGCGCGCGCACGAGGCCCGCCGCGTCCGCGGCGAGGGTGACCAGGTCGTATCCGCGCGGCGGCTTGTCGCTCGCGCCGTAACCGCGCAGGTCGACCGCCGCCGCCCGGAACCCGGCGGCGGGCAGCGACACGAGCTGGTTGTGCCAGGCCCACCAGAACTCCGGGAACCCGTGCAGCAGCAGGACGAGCGGTCCCTCGCCCGCCTCGGCGACGTGGAAGCGGGTGCCGCCCGCGCTCACCGAGCGGTGCGTCCAGGGGCCCTCGATCTCGACGAGCGAGGCGTCCGGCGCGGCCATGGTCCGTCTCGTCCGTTCAGTCCGTCAGGGCCCGGGCGCCCGCGTCCCCGACGGCGCCGGCGTCCGCGTCGTCCCCGTCGCCGCGGTGCCGGAGCATGTCGAAGTCGGCGCGCAGCTCGGCGCGGGTCCGCTTCGCCCCGTCGATCTTGCGGATGCGCAGGTACCCGATGCCGACCAGGGCGGCGGCGAGCAGCAGGTAGACGCCCGCGACGATGAGGAACGCGGCCCAGTGCCAGACGCCGAGCGCGACGAGCCCGTAGGCGGCCGCGATCGAGAGCAGGATCACGATGAGCCCGGCGCACAGCGCGGCGATCGTGAACATCACGCTGCCCAGCGCGGCCTTCTTGGCGTCGTCCTTCAGCTCCAGCTTGGCCAGGTCCATCTCGGCCCTGATCAGGCTGGACACGTTGCTGGACGCCATCGCGACGAGCTCGCCGAGGGACTTGTCCTCCATGCGGTCGCCCGGCAGTGCCTCCGACATAGCGCTCTCTCCTTCCAGGGCCCCGGTCAGCAGGGCCGAACCCAGCCTGGCAGCTCGTCCGCCACCACGGCCACCCGGCCCGCCCGCACGGACGTCCGGCACGCCCGCAGAATCGACCGGCCCGCCAGCAGGACCGGCCGTTCCGTCCGCGAGTGCGGACGACCCGTCCGCCACTGCGGACAGTACCGCCGCAAGCGCGAACAGCACGCCCGCAGCCGCGGCCAATTCACCCGCAGGCGCGGACGATCCGCCCGCGAGCACGGACGATCCGCCCACGAGTGCAGGCGTTCCGTCCGCATGTGCGGGCGGTCCGTCCGCATGTGCGGGCGTTCCGTCCGCGGGTGCGGACGGTCCGGCAGCGGCTGCGGACAGTGCGGTCGCGAGGACGGGCGGTCCGTCCGCGCATTGCGGCCCGGCGGATCGCCGGTTCCGCGCACGGACATCAGCCCGCCTCCGCCTCGCGGGCGCGCTGCCGCACCCGGTGCCGGAAGACCGCGGACGCGATCGCCGAGGCGAGGACGCTCGCGATCAGGACCGCTGTCGTCACTCTCTCGAATTGTTCCGGGTCCGGGTAGGCCAAACCGCCGATCAACAACGAAACGGTGAAGCCGACCCCGGCCAGTGCCGCCACTCCGGCGATCTCGCGCCAGCGCAGTTCGGAGCCGAGCGTCGCCAGACCGAGCCGGACGGCCGTCCACGCGCCGCCGAGCACGCCCACGAACTTGCCCACGACCAGCCCCGCCATCACGCCCAGCGCGACCCGGTCGCCGAACACCGCGCTCAGCGCGTCCCCTCCGAGCGCGACGCCCGCGCTGAGGAACGCGAACAGCGGCACGCACAATCCAGCCGAGATCGGACGCAGCACGTGGTCGGCCTGTTCGGCGTTCGTGGGCCGTTCGTCCGGCGTCGGCCTGCCGGACGTCAGCAGTCCGAGCGCGACCCCCGCGACCGTCGCGTGGATCCCGCTGCGCTGCGCGAAGTACCACGCGAGGACGGCCAGCGGAACGTGCACCCACGCCGTCCGGACGCCTCTGGCCTGCAACAAGCCGTAGAGCGCGACGAGCACGACGGCGGTCAGCAGCGGCCCGTACGCCAGGTGCGAGGTGTAGAACAACGCGATGATCGTGATGGCGATCAGGTCGTCCACGACGGCGAGCGTCAGCAGGAACGCGCGCAGCGGGCCGGGGCAGTCGGAGAACGTCACGGCGAGGACGGCCAGTGCGAACGCGATGTCCGTCGCGGTCGGGACGGCCCATCCGCGCAGCGCGTCCCCGTCGGCTCCCGCAGTAAGCGCGACGTAGACGACCGCGGGTACGGCGACGCCCGCCGCGGCCGCAATGACCGGAAGTGCGGCGTCGCGCGGATTGCGCAGTTCGCCGTGTGTGAGTTCCTCGCGCAGCTCGAGCCCTGCGATGAAGAAGAACACCGCGAGCAGCCCCCCGGACGCCCAGTGCGCGAGGTCCATGTGCCGCAACCCCAGCCAGTCGGGGTTCAGCTCGTACTTCTGCAGGCGCGCGTACGAGGACGACCAAGGCGTGTTGGCCCACACGATCGCGGCGAGGGTGGCGGCCAGCATGATGACGCCGCCTACGGTCTCCGTCCGCAACGCCTCGGTGACGTGCTTGCCGTAACGGACGGTGGGCCGGACAGGCCAGGTGTTGCGAACGCGCGTCATCGATCCCCCGGAGTGGCAGACGAACCATGGTCCTGAGGACGAAACGGATCCCTCGTGCACAGCGACCCGTCGCCCCGACGCCGACCAGACTTCCCGGCACACCCGCGACCGAGGCTACCCGGATGATCGCCACCTACGTCCCTTGTGCCCGCCCCTGACCACGCGAAACAGCCGCCCCCCGCTCCCCGCCGGACGCCCGTTCCTCACCCGTCCGTGCGTTCTCCTAGCCCTATGCGCGCGCGTGTGCAGGGGCCGTTTACGAGCGGTCACGCCCGTCAACGCGTGCGCAACCCGTCCTCACACCTAGGGACGCTGATGTCCGTCCGCGCAGAGGCCGCACTGAGCGGGCGCGCGCACGAGAAAGGACGCGTGTGTGCGCGGGTTCGGGGTCGGCGCGTTCTCGGTGTGGACGCGCCAACCCCGAACCCGTGGCGAAAAGGTGCTCAGTCCTCGGACTTCGCGCTGGGGAGCTTCTCGGCGATGAGGTTCATCACGGTGCTGTCGGCGAGCGTGGTGACGTCGCCGATGCTCCGGTTCTCCGCGACGTCCCGCAGCAGCCGGCGCATGATCTTGCCGGAGCGGGTCTTCGGCAGCTCCGGAACGATCATGATCTGGCGCGGCTTGGCGATCGGGCCGAGGGTGTGCGCCACGTGGTTGCGCAGTTCCTTCAGGAAGTCCTCGCCCTCGACGTCCTCACCGGCGCTGCCGCGCGGGATCACGAACGCGACGATGGCCTGCCCGGTCAGCGGGTCGGTCGCGCCGACCACGGCCGCCTCGGCGACCTTCGGGTGCGACACCAGCGCCGACTCGACCTCGGTCGTGGAGATGTTGTGCCCCGACACGAGCATCACGTCGTCCACCCGGCCGAGCAGCCAGATGTCGCCGTCCTCGTCCTTCTTCGCGCCGTCGCCCGCGAAGTACAGGCCCTCGAACCGGGACCAGTAGGTCTTGACGTACCGCTCGTCGTCGCCCCAGATCGTCCGGAGCATGGACGGCCACGGCTCCTGGAGCGTCAGGAACCCGCCGCCGCCGTTCGGCACCGGCTGGGCCTGGTCGTCCACGACGTCCGCGACGATGCCCGGCAGCGGACGCATCGCCGCGCCCGGCTTGCCCGCCGTCACGCCCGGCAGCGGGCTGATCATGATCGCGCCGGTCTCGGTCTGCCACCAGGTGTCCACGACCGGGCAGCGGTCCGCGCCGATGTGCTCGCGGTACCAGACGTACGCCTCGGGGTTGATCGGCTCGCCGACCGACCCGATCACCCGCAGCGAGGACAGGTCGTACTGCGCGGGGATGTCGTCGCCCCACTTCATGAACGTCCGGATCGCGGTCGGGGCGGTGTAGAAGATCGAGACCTTGTACTTCTGGATGATCTCCCACCAGCGGCCGCGGTGCGGCGTGTCGGGCGTCCCCTCGTACATGACGGACGTCGCGCCGTTCGCGAGCGGCCCGTACACGATGTAGGAGTGCCCGGTCACCCAGCCGATGTCGGCCGAGCACCAGTACACGTCCGTTTCGGGCTTCAGGTCGAAGACCGCGTGGTGCGTGTAGGCGACCTGCGTGAGGTAACCGCCGGTCGTGTGCAGGATGCCCTTCGGCTTACCCGTCGTGCCCGACGTGTAGAGGATGTACAGCGGGTGCTCGGAGTCGAGGGGTTCCGGCGTGTGGGTGTCGTCCTGGCGGTCGACGAGGTCGTGCCACCACACGTCCCGCTCGTGCTGCTCCACCTGCTCGCCCGTCCGCCGGACGACCAGGACCTTCTCGACGGACGGCGTGTTCTGGACGGCCTCGTCCACGGTCGGCTTCAGCGCGGACGGCTTGCCGCGCCGGTAACCGCCGTCCGCCGTGATGACGAGCTTCGCCTCGGCGTCCTCGATACGGGTGCGCAGGGCGTCGGCGCTGAACCCGCCGAAGACGACCGAGTGGGTCGCGCCGATGCGCGCGCACGCGAGCATCGAGATCGGCAGCTCGGGAATCATCGGCATGTAGACGGCGACCCGGTCGCCTTTGCGGACGCCCAGCTCGAGCAGCGCGTTCGCCGCCTTCGAGACCTCCTTCTGGAGGTCGGCGTAGGTGAGCGTGCGGCTGTCGCCCGGCTCGCCCTCCCAGTGGTAGGCGACGCGGTCGCCGTGGCCGTTCTCCACATGGCGGTCGACGCAGTTGTAGGCGATGTTCAGCTCGCCGCCCACGAACCACTTGGCGAACGGGGGGTTGCTCCAGTCGAGCACCTCGTCCCAGCGCTTGGACCAGCTGAGCCGGTCCGCCTGCTCCGCCCAGAAGCCGAGCCGGTCCTCGGCAGCCCGCTCGTAGGCCTCGGCGGTGACGTTGGCGGACTCCGCGAGCTCGGCCGGCGGGGGGAAGCGCCTGGTCTCCTGCAGGAGGTTCGACAGTGTCTCTTGGCTCTCGCTCACGCGTACTCCTCGCTGTTCAAAGAGGGGGCGCCTTCCACTGGCCCACTCCATCAGCGAACGTCCGGTCGGACAAGAGCTCACCGGTTTCGTGGGCAGAAGGGGCGAAAGGTACTCCCCGACCTCGGGTTGGATGCTAGGTGATGCCAGCCACACGTGGCCTTCCCAGGTTGGGCGTTCGGGAATCCGAGAGAGATCGACGCTCCGTGGACCGCGCTCGTCATGTCCGCCTTGACCTGCGCCAACAGGATCTGGTCGGGGTTCGCGCTACTTGAAACAAACTTTCCGATTTCGGCCGTCCGCCATCGTGCTCCCCTGCCCCCAGAGCCCCCGCCGGCGAGCCGGACCGCTTTCGCGGGCCGGATGAGGCGGGAACGCCGCGCTTCGGGAGCGGTCGCGCGGTGCGTGGGCGCGCGCGTCATCCGCCAGCCCCGAAGCGCCGCGCGCGGAGACGCGGCGCGTGGAGACGCGGCGCGTGGAGACGCGAGATGGAGACGGCGCGTGGAGGCCGCGCGTGGAGGCGCCGCGCGTGGAGACGCGGCGTGCGGGGGTGTGGGGGTGTGGCGTATGCGGGTGTGATGTGCGCGGGGACCCCGCGCGGGGAGGCGCGGCGTGCGGGAGTGCGGGGGGCGTATGCGGGTGCGATGTGCGCGGGACGCATTGCGCGTCGGGCGGGGTTGGTCAGGGCGTGCGTTCGGCGGAGGGGGCAGCGCGTGGGGCTGGGGGGCGCGTCGGGCGGGTTGATTAGTGAGTGGGGCAGGGGTGCGTCGGTCGGATAGGTCGTTGGTGGAGGGTGGCGGACGGGCGGGTCGCGGGGACCGCATAAGGTCGGGCGCGTGACCGATGCCGATGCCTTCGCCAACGTCGCCGACCTGCCCGGAGTGGAGGAGGCCGTCGCCGACGCGCGCAAAGCCGTGGACCGCCTGCTGGGCCATCGCATCCTGAGGCGGCGCAGCGCGGAGGTCTCCACGGAGTCCGCGTTGCGTGGCGCCCGCGCGTCCGCTGTGCTGGAGGGCGCGTCCGTCACGCTGGACGAACTGCGCGCCGCGGTGGACGGCCACGCGGCGCCGCTCGTCCAGGGTTCGCTGCGCGTCAGCGCCGAGCTGGGCTCGCTCGCCGAGACCTGGCGTAAGGCGCCGCGGCAGGTCCTCGCGCGCCTGCACGTCCTGGCCGCCGCCGATCTGGTGGACGAGGCCGACCTCGGTCGTCCGCGCTCCGACGAGGGCGTGGTCACCGACCCGCTCGCGCTGGGGCCCGCGCCGTCGTCCGCCGAGGTGGCACAGCGACTGGACGCCCTGTGCGACCTGCTCGTGCGGTCGAGTAAGGCTCCGGCGCTGGTCATCGCCGCTCTGGTGCACGGCGAGCTGCTGACGCTGCGTCCGTTCGGCGTCGCCGACGGCGTGATCGCGCGGGCCGCCGAGCGGCTCACGTTCGTCGCGCGCGGCCTCGACCCCAAGTCCCTCACCGCGCCCGAGGTCGGTCACCTGGAGTTCGCCACCGAGTACCCGGACGCCCTGATCGGCTACGCGTCCGGCACCGCCGAGGGGATGACCCGCTGGATCCGCCACTGCGCGGACGCGACGGTCGCCGCGGCCCGCGACTCCCAAGCCATCTGCGAGGCCTACCTCCGCGGCTGACCCGCCCGACGCTCCGTCTGAAGGCTCGTCCTTAAGCGTCCCAGGGAGCTCGGGCCAAGAGCCCGCGCTCGCGTCCGTGAGCGCTCCGGAGCCACGAGCCAGAGACTCGCGCTAGAAGAAGCCGTCTGTCGGCGCTTCGAGCGGAGCGCGGCGCTCTCTGCGTGTGCGGGAGAGTCGCGTCCGGGAGCCGAGAACGCGGCGGAGGTAAAAAATGAACGGCGCCCCGCGCTCGGCGGGGCGCCGCCCTAGTCACGTCACACCGGGTTACCAAGCGTGCAACTCCAATTCGTCGGAGCGGGTCAAGCCCGTCTCGACGCGCCTCCCGCGGCTGGTCGCGCGTGGGTGCCCGGCTGCCGTGCACGGACACTCGGTCCGTAGAACCTGTCTACGCCTCATATGTCCAGTTGACAAGCCCTCATTCGGTAAAGGAAACGTTCTGGCGGGGCGTCCGTGGACGGGCGCCGGAGGTGCGCGGGACGGGACCGCGGGGACGCCGGAGACCGGGGAGCGCGCCATTCTCCGGCCCTTCCCGATCACCGATTTCGATCACGCAGTGTGATCGTTTCTAATTGCACCCGCTCGTGTCCGCACGTGCCCATGCGGGCGGACTCGTGCTGGACTGTCCGGCTCTGCGCCCGCGCCCGCTGGGGTGGCGCGAACCCCCTGCGCGCACGGGAGTACGGTCTTCCCAACCAGGCTAGAAATTTCGTCCCCGTGGGTGCACTTTCCCGCTCGACGGAACTCTCGACGATCGGGCAGCATATGTTGTATCTGCCTAGACTGGAGATGACGAGATTGCTTCTCGCGTAGATCAAACTGGTGTACGCGCTTAGTGCGATCCGTCCGAGACTTTCTTGGAAAACGGGCCGGCTCTACCCCCCCGGAGCCGGACCGTTCGGCGACCCCCGCTCTCCCCCCCCCGGCGGGGGTCGCCATACGTGAACGGCCCGGGTGGCGGTACCACCCCCCGGAACCCCACCCGGGCCTTCACCGGAACTCCTCCCCATCACCGGCTTGACCTGTGGTTTCGCCTGACTGCGCGAAAGTTTTCCACAGAACGACGTTCGGCTTTCGGTGGACGCGGCGGGCGGCGCATCGTGGAACTCCGCGATGCGAGAGGAGAGCGCGATGACCGCCGCGCTGATCGTCACCGAAGACCCGTCCACCGCCGACGACCTGCTGCGCCTGGCCGCCGCCGCCGACGCGCCCGCCGAGGTCGTCGGGTCCGTGGGAGACGCGCGGGCGGGCTGGTACCAGGCCCCGCTCGTGCTCGTCGGCGCGGACGTCGCGGGCGGCCTCGCCGCCGCCGGGCCGCACCGCCGCTCGGGCGTCGTGCTGGTCGCCCGCCCCGGCGAGGGGGCCGACGTCTACCGCCTCGCCCTCGGCGTCGGGGCGGGCGACGTCGCCGTCTTACCGGACGACGAGCCCTGGCTCACCGACGCGATGGCCGCCGCGGCGGAGCCCGCCGACGCCCGTGGCGTGGTCGTGTGCGTCACCGGCGCGCGGGGCGGCGCGGGCGCGAGCGTCCTGGCCACCGCGCTGGCCTACTGTTCCGCCCGGGACGGCCTGCGCACCCTGCTCGTGGACGGCGACCCGCTGGGCGGCGGCGTCGACCTCCTGCTCGGCATCGAGGGCCACGAGGGCGCGCGCTGGCCCGACCTGGCGCAGCGCCAGGGCCGCATCAGCGTCGCCACGCTCCGCGACTCGCTGCCGAGCCTGGGTGAGCTGTCGGTCCTGTCGTGGGGCAAGGGCGAGCCGGTGGCCGTCGCCCCGGAAGCCGTCCGTTCCCTGCTCGGCTCGGCGGCCCGGGGCTACGACCTGACCGTCGTCGACGTGCCCCGCTACCTGGGCGACATCGGCCGCGTCGCGCTGCGCGCCGCGCACACCTGCTACCTGGTCGTCCCGGCCGAGGTCCGCGCGACCGTGGCGGCCGACGTCCTCGCGACCTACCTGCGCCGCGAGACCGCCGACGTGCGCCTCGTCATCGGCGGCCAGCCGCCGGGCGACCTCCGCCCGGACGCGGTGGCCCGCCATCTCGCCCTGCCGAGCATCGGCACCCTCGACCGCGACCGCCGCGTCCCGCCCGCACTGGAACACGGCGGCCTGCCCCGAATAGCCCGCCGAGGCCCGCTGCGCGACCTCTGCGACCACCTGCTCGACACCCAGTCCCTGGCCCCCGCCCCCACCTCGAAGGCCGCCTGACCGGCCGCGGAAGGAGACGACGATGAACAGCAGATTCTCCGAGGCCGTCCGCGGCAGGCTGGCCGAGGGCGGCGTCGAGCCCACCGCAGGCCACGTCGCGGCGGCTCTGCGCGCCGAAGAACGCCTGCTGGGCGACCGCGAGGTCCTCGCCTTGGCGGACGAGTTACGCGCCGAATTCGTCGGCGCCGGGCCGCTGGAGCCGTTGCTGCGCATCCCGGAGGTCACCGACGTCCTGGTCAACGGCCCCGACGACGTGTGGGTGGACGCCGGGTCCGGCCTCGTCCGGACGGCCACCCGGTTCGCCGACGAACCCACCCTGCGGCGGCTGGCCCAGCGTCTCACGGCCGCCGCGGGCCGCCGCCTGGACGACGCGTCCCCGTACGCCGACGCCCGCCTGCCGGGCGGTGTGCGGCTGCACGCCGTCCTGCCCCCGGTCGCGCCGAACGGCACCTGCCTCTCGCTGCGCCTGCCCCGCCGCCGCGCCTTCACCCTGGACGAACTGGTCGCCACCGAATCGATCCCGCCCGCGGGAGCCACGCTTCTCGCCGCGCTGATCAAAGCCCGTGCGGCCTTCCTCATCAGCGGCGGGACAGGAACGGGCAAGACGACGCTCCTCAGCTGCCTCCTCGGCCTGGCGGACGCGACCGAACGCCTGCTGCTGGTCGAAGACTCGGCCGAACTGAGCCCCGACCATCCGCACGTCGTCCGGCTGGAGGCCCGGCCGCCGAACGTCGAGGGGGCGGGCGGCGTGACGCTGCATCAGCTGGTCCGCCAGGCCTTGCGCATGCGCCCCGACCGCCTGGTCGTCGGCGAGGTCCGCGGCGCCGAGGTGGTCGATCTCCTGGGCGCTCTGAACACGGGTCACGAGGGTGGGTGCGGCACGCTGCACGCGAACGCCGCGACCGACGTCCCGGCCCGCCTGGAGGCGCTGGCGTGCGCCGCGGGCCTGAGCCGTGAGGCCGTGCACAGCCAGCTTGCCGCCGCACTCGACGTGGTCGTCCACCTGGTCAGATCCCCGGGAACCGGCCGTCGCCACGTGGCCGAGGTCTGCCTCCTCCGCCGCTCCCCGGACGGCCTGGTCACGGCGGTCCCCGCGGTGACCTTCACCCCGTCCGGCGCCCTCGACCCCGCCGAGGCGGCCCCGGCCCTGTCCCGCCTGCTGCACCCCCACTGGCCGCTGCCATGGTGACCGCAGCCATGATCTGCGCGGCCGTGGCGGTCTGGCTGCTCTACGGCCCGTCGAAGGCAGCCGTGCGCCTGCAACGAGCCCTGCCTTCCCCCGCCCCGCCGACGCGGACGGCCGCCCTCCTGCACCGGGCAGCCGTCGTCCGCACGAACCTGCTCGACAAACGCCGAGCCCCCGCCAGATGGCGAGCCATCTCCGTCGAGCTCTGCGAAGGCATGGCCGCCGAACTCACTGCGGGCAAAACCCCGGAAGAAGCCTTCCTGACGACGACCGCCGTTCTGCCCACCGCCATGGCCAAGGCCCTCCGAGCCCCGCCCCCACACCAGGACCCGGTCGCACACCTCGACCATTTGGCCGCCACCCAGCCGGGCGCCGAATCTTTGAGACTCCTCGCCGCCACCTGGCGCCTGGGCGCCGAACGAGGCGGCACCCTCGCCACCGTCCTGGACGGACTGGCCACGGCCCTACGCGACGAGGAGACGCAGCGCCAGGAGATAGCCGTCCACCTGGCCGCCCCGAGAGCTACCGCCCGCCTCCTGGCCGTCCTCCCCGTCCTCGGCCTGGCCATGGCCACAGCCCTGGGCACGAACCCCCTGCCCTTCCTGCTGACCACCCCACCCGGCCTGGCCTGCCTCACCACCGCCCTGACCCTCGACGCCGCCGGCCTCTGGTGGACCTCCCACCTGGCCACGAAAGCCGCCACCACCCACCCATGAACCCCGCCCTGGCTCCAGGCCCCGCCCCTACCCACCCATGCGCCCTGCTCCCAGTCCGGCCATGCCAAGAGCATCCCCAGCCCGCTTTCGGTCCCCGCCGTCCGTCCACCCGATCAGCATTCGCTCGATCTCCGCCTACCCGATCTCCGCTGACCCGCCCCGCGCCGCTCGTTCCGCGCCTCTCGTGCCGCGTGGCTCGTGCTGGGGCGCCGGTGCCGCGCCGCTCGGGGCGCGTCGTCTTGCCATGTCCGTCCGTGTCCGCCCGTCCTCTTTCAACAGCCACCCGCCCATCCGGGAGTGCACATGCTGTGGATAGCCGCTCTCTGTTTTGCCATAGGCGCCTACCTGACCTCGAAGCCGTCGCGGTCGGCTACTCGGCGGCTTGCCGGCCTTGATTCGTCCCGCGGCTCTCCTGGGCTGGACGGGCGAAGGCGCAACTTCGGGCGTCTGGTGCGGTGGGTGGACCGCCGGGCAGCCTCGCCGCGGCGACGCACGAATCAAGGAGCGCATCACGGGCCAGCTCCACCGCAGTTGGCGGTGACCCGGCTGGTAGACCGCCGACGCTGGGGCACCGAGCCCCCTGGCAGGACGGCCGACTTGGCCATTCCTCGTCACCAGATCGGCGCTGATCCTGGTCAGACGAGGAGTGCCGCGTCAGCTCGACCTACTGCGCCGCATGGCAAGGGAATCTTCGCGGGGTCCAGCGGTGAGGGCTCTGAGTCGCGGGATCGGGCGCTGCGGATCGTGGCGGCGCTTGTCCCGGGAGTGGTCGCCGTGTGGGTGGTCGGGGGATCAGGCGGGTGGATCGCCGGAGCGCTCGTCACGGCGGCAGTCGCCAAGTGGTCGGCGAATCTAGGGAAGGGCGACGAGCGTGAAAGGCGCGCCCGCATCGTCCTTGATCTTCCAGTGAGTGTGGACCTGCTGGCCGCCTGCCTGAAGGGCGGGATGCCGTGGGACGAGTCGGTCGAGGCCGTCGCGTCCACGATCGGTGGTCCGCTGGGAGAGGAACTCACTGCCGTCTCCGTCCAGATACGGCTGGGAGCCGATCCAATGCGGGCGTGGCTCGACCTGGGGGAGCGGCAGCCGTTGCTGGCTCCGTTGGCGCGTGCGGCGGTCCGCGCGTCGCGTAGCGGGACAGCGCTCGCGGTCTCTTTGGGGCGGCTCGCCCAGGAGCAACGGCGGACGGCGAGAACGGCGGCGGCTGCGCGGGCGCGTTCGGCGGGTATTCGGGCGCTGATGCCGTTGGGCTTGTGCTTTCTTCCGGCGTTCGTGTTGCTGGGGATCGTCCCGGCCATTGTCGGCATCGCGTCCTCGATGACGCTTCCATGGTGAGTCGCTGCCGTCCCGGCGTGAGCACGGGTCGCCGTGGTCATGCCCGCGAGCCCTGCCGCGAAGGCCACTATCGCCCGCCGGGTGCCGCATTGATGGCTGCCTCGCCTGCTTGACGCCGGCCGTTGCGCGGTGCCCGTCGGCTCCGCTTGACGAGTCGGTCCACCGACGCAAATCCGTCGTGACGAGGGCGTTGACTCCCTGCTCCTAAGGGCTCGAAGTTATCCACAGATCGGCGGCGAGGTTGGTGACCCACCTCGGTGTGTATCAGGCTGATTACAAGACGTGAAAGGCGTCCAAACGGAAGGAGAGAACGATGAGAACCATTGCTCGGGCGTTCCAGCGCCGGTGCCGGGTCGCGCGCGACGCGGGCATGTCCACGGCCGAGTACGCGGTCGGCACCATCGCCGCCACCGCGTTCGCCGGCCTGCTCTACAAGATCGTGACCAGTGCGGAGGTGCAGAAGGCGCTCTTAGGGATCATCCAGAAGGCCCTCCAGTTGGCGCAGTGACCATGCGGCGGCAGTGCGACCGTGGCATGGCCACCGCGGAGATCGCGGTCGCGCTGCCCGCCCTGGTCCTCGTCACGGTGCTCGCGCTGTGGGCCGTGGCGGCCGCTTCCACCCAGATGTCCTGTGTGGACGCGGCCCGCGCCGGAGCCCGCGCCGCCGCACGCGGCGAGGACCTCGACGCCGTCCGAGCCCAAGTGGGCAGATCGGCTCCCCGAGGGGCGGCGATCACCGTCCAACGCGACACCGACTCCGTGCGAGTGACGGTCTCCGCTGCCGTCCGCCCGCCGGCCCTCACGGGTCTGCCGCCACTCGGCGTCCAGGCTCATGCGGACGCGGAGACCGAGCCGGGAGGGCAGGACAACCCGGAATCGCAAGCCGGGCCCTGAAGCAATCCCGATAAGCGGACGCCTTCCGGCCCGGCCTCCACACCGGGGCCGTCGGTCGCCCTCGATTGCGGAGCCTGTCGCTCTGGACGGCGAGGCCAATGGCGCGTTCGTGTGTCCCTGGGCCCGAGCGTTTCAGGCTGGACGGGGTGAGCGGTGCTCTGGGGTCCTGCTGGCAAGGGCGCCGAGGCGGTGAAGGGGGGTGCGTGGGCGGAGGTGTGCGGAGGGGAGCTGTGCGGGGCGCAGGTGTGCGGGGCGGAGGTGTGCGGGGCGAGGTGTGCGGGGCGGAGCTGTGCGGGGCGCAGGTGCGCGGACGGGAGGTGTGTGGGCTGGAGCTACGCGGGCGAAAAGGGGTGCGGGCGGAAAGGTGGCTGGAGGGGAGGCGTGTGGACAGGCGGCTTGTGGACGGAGGGCACGGGAGGGGTGGGGATCGTGGGGCGGGGACGGTGTGGGTGCTGGCGTTCATGGGGGTGATCTGGATGGTCGGGGTGGCGGCGATGGTGGTGGGAGGTGTGCGGGTGGCGCGGCATCGGGTGGAGGCGGCGGCTGATCTGGGGGCGCTGGCGGCGGCTCGGCGAGTGAGCGAGGGAGAGGAGGCCGCCTGCCGGGCGGCGCGGGGAGTGGCGGCGGATTCCGGGGGCCGGGTGGCGTCCTGCCTGGTGCGTGGGAGGATCATCGAGGTCTCGGCGGACGTCGTGGTGCGGCTGCCGTTCGGGATTCACGGGGTTCGGGTCGCGGCGCGGGCCAGGGCTGGTCCTGTGGGACTGGACGGCGTACCCTGACGGGACTCGACTCTTGAACCAGATGTCAATAGAGGTCCGGAAGGACGGCCGAGGCCGGTGAGGCCGAAGTCGTGTCGCTTTGTCACCCTTCCGTGACTTTCGCTACCAAGTAGTACGTTACGCTGCCGTAAGCCCAGAGTTATCGCGTGAAACGGTGGCTGCTACGGCCCCTCGCCCCTCCCGAGGCCGGACACCCCCAGACGGGCTCGGCTGCGCGGACGGTGCGTCCGGCCGGGAGCTGTTGGAGGTATGAGGCTGTGACGAGGATTCGCAGGATCGGCGTGATCGCTCTCGCGACGCCCCTTGCGATGGCCTTCCCCGTGGTCGGCACGCTGTCGGCCGGGGCGTCCACGGGCATCGTCGCGCCGCAGAACGGCAGCGTGATCACGAGCGGTTCCCAGGTGTCCGTCCGGGCGCACTACGACTTCGCGTTCCAGATGCAGCTCCGGGCCAAGATCCCCGGCTCGGGCGACAGCTTCCTGACGTCCGGCGGCGTGTTCGACCACTCGCTCTCGGCCCCGCTCTCGCTCAACCGCAACGGGCGCTACACCGTCTACCTCAAGGGCTCCCAGACCGGGCACGTCTACGCGTCCAGCAGCTTCACGGTCCGGATCGCGCCCGCAGCGCCGAGCGGCGTCTCGGCGTCCGTCTCCGGCGGCAAGATCCGAGTGAGCTGGAACCTCGGGTACGAGGACGACTTGACGGGTTACTCCGTGTCGGCGTCCGGTGCCGGTTCGACGAGCGGCAGTGTCTCCAGCCTCTGCTCGGGCTCCAGTTGCTCCGCCTCGATTCCGGTGGGGTCTGGCAGCGGCAGTGTCTCGGTGCAGGTCCAGGCCCGCCGATCGAACGGCCTCGGCGGCTCGGTCTCGTCCTCGCCTGCTTCGACGACCGTGTCCGTCGGCGGAGGCGGTGGCGGAGGCGGCAACGGCGGCCCGAACACGAGCGTTCCGCCCGGCACCACGAATCCGGGTGGCGGCGGCACCAACGGGAACACCCCGCTGACGCCGTTCAACAACCAGTCGCCGGTCACGCTGCCGTCGGTCCAGCCGTCCGACGCGACGCCGGGTTTCGCCTACCCGACGCCGCAGGTCGCGTCCAACCAGTCGTCCCCGAAGGCCATGAACGCCGCCGCGTCCACCCAGCTCGCGTGGGGACGCAGCATCGGCATCGCGCTCATCCTGCTCGTCGTCGCCGCTCACCTCGGCACCTGGACGCGCCGGCTGCGCACGGCCCAGGCCGGAGTGAGCGAGAAGGGCATGGCGGCCCGACTCGCTCGCAGCGGTTCCGGACGCAGCCGCGTGCGCAAGGCTCAGCAGCACATCGCGCAGGCCGAGGCGATGGCCAAGACCGCCGTCCTCACCCCGGCTGCCGACGGATCGTCCGCAGCGCCGCTCGCGGGCGCGGCTACCGCCGGTACCGCGACCGCAGTCGATGCCATGCCTGGTGCGGCCCTCGGAGTGGCAGGTCGCGACGCCTCGAAGAACGCGAACGGTATGCCGGGCGTTGTCCAGGGGGCTGCGGCCAACCCCAGCGGCGCGCGTCGCTCGTCCCGACGTCCGGCCCGACTGGGCAAGCGCCCGGGTAATGCCGATGGCCGCGTCGCCGACAAGGGGAACAGTGCGGGCGGCCGTCCGGCTGGACCGCTCTCCAGCGACCCGACCCGCAAGCTGCCCAGTGGCCCGGCAGGCACATCTGCCACCGGCCCGGCGACTGACGGCTCCGTCGCATCGGCGGCCAAGCCGACTGCTCCCGTGCCCGGTCTTCCCGCCGACCCGACGCCCGGCGCCTCCGCCCCCACGGCGAGCGCGCCCCAAAGCCCAACGGCCGGCGTTCCCGGCGTTTCCAAGGGTGGGCTGTTCGACGGTCCGGTGACCAGCGCGGCTGCTGGAACGGCGGACAAGGCGTCCAACGGCCCGACCGCCGACGCGCCCCGTCCGAGCGGAGGACAGGGCACTCCGGACGCCGGGACGCGCCCGCGCGTGCAGCACAACATCTTCAGCATCGAGTCGGCCGTCGCGGGCATCCCCGATGCGCCCACCGCGTCCGCCCAGGATGAGGCCGCTTCGGACGCGAACACCAAGGGCCGTCGCTCCGGCCGAGGCCGCCGCCGCAAAAAGTAGCCCACCCGACGCATAGCCCACTCGGCAAAGAGCCGGTCCAGTGGGAGTTCGGCTGGTGCGGAGTCGGCTCGGCGCAGAGCCGACCCGGTGCGGACCCAACCCGGCGAGAAGCGGCCGGGGGGAAGCTCCCCTGGCGTGGACCCTGCTCGGCGCAGAGGCGGGCCCGGTGCTCGGTCGCGAACACCGGGGGCCGTCGCTCCGGCCGAGCCGACGCCGGGAGAAGTAGCCCACCCGACGCATAGCCCCCGACGTGGAGCCCCGCTCGACACGAAGCCCACTCGGCGCGCAGCCAACACGGTGCGCAGCCAACACGGTGCGCAGCGGACCCGGTGCGGAGCCTGCTCGGCGGGGAGCTCACCTGGGGCGGAGCCCGCTTGGTGTGGAGCCGGGGCGGTGCGGAGGCGACCGGCGCGGAGCTTATTCGGGGGGGAAGAGCCGACCCGGGAGCCGAGTTCGCTCGGTGCGGAGCTGGCCGGGTGCAGAGTTCACCTGGAGGAGAGCTCACTCGGGGCGGGGCTCAGTTGATGGGCAGGCTGCCGAGGCGCAGCACTGGGTGGGGGCGCGGCGGGGTGGTTTCGCGTTTTGGGCGGGCGCTGGCCAGCGGGGGCCGCTGGCATGCCTTGCCGTGCGTGCTGGGGCGGGCTGGCGTCCGGAGGGGGATGTTTCGGAGATCGCAGTCGTACGCGTTCGGGGAGGGCGGTCGGAGGGGGTGTGCGGCGGTGGTTAGGGGGTTGGGGGGAGGAGTTCGGCTAGGAGGGTTAGGGCGCCTTGCTTGTCCAGGGGCTCGTTGCCGTTGCCGCATTTGGGGGACTGGATGCAGGAGGGGCAGCCGGAGTCGCATTCGCAGGAGGCGATGGCGTCGCGGGTGGCGGTGAGCCAGGCGCGGGCGTCGCGGTAGCCGCGTTCGGCGAAGCCGGCGCCGCCTTCGTGGCCGTCGTAGACGAAGACGGTGAGGAGGCCGGTGTCGGGGTGGACGGCGGTGGAGACGCCGCCGATGTCCCAGCGGTCGCAGGTGGCGAAGAGGGGGAGCAGGCCGATGGAGGCGTGCTCGGCGGCGTGTGCGGAGCCCGCGAGGTCGAGGTCGCCGAGGCGGTCGACCTGGTCGGCGGAGAGGGTCCACCAGACGGCGCGGGTTCGGAGGGTGCGCGGGGGAAGGTCCAAAGGCTTCTCGCCGAGCATCTCGCCGGTCTGGAGGCGGCGCATCTGGTAGGCGACGACCTGGTGTGTGACCTCGACCGTCCCGTAGTGCAGGCGGGCCTCGCCCCACGGGGTGGAGCGGAGTTCCTCGACGATGCGGATGTCGGTGACGTCGCGGGCGGTCGTCGAGTAATCGGGTTCGGCGGCTTCGACGAGGGCGACCGAGTCGTCCAGGTCGAGGGTCTGGACGACGAAGGACTCGCCCTGGTGGATGTAGACGGCGCCGTCGTGCACGGTCGTGTGCGCGGACGACTCGTCCACGGTGCCGAGGAGCCGGCCGGTGGCGAGTTCGACCACCTGGACGGGCGCGCCGCCGGCCCCGCGGATGTCGGCCAGGTCGGTGGGGTTGTCGCGGCGCGTCCAGTACCAGCCCGCGGGTCGGCGGCGCAGCATGCCGCGGCGGACGAGGTCGGGGAGCAGTTCGTCGGTGGTCGGGCCGAAGAGCGCGCGATCGGCGTCGGTCAGGGGGAGCTCGGCGGCGGCCGCGCACAGGTGCGGTTCGAGGACGTACGGATTGTCCGGGTCCAGGACGGTCGCCTCGACGGGAGTGCCGAAGATCGCCTCGGGGTGGTGGACGAGGTAGGTGTCCAGCGGGTCGTCACGGGCGACCAGAACGGTCAGGGCGGACTGGCCGGAACGTCCGGCGCGTCCTGCCTGCTGCCAGAGCGAGGCGCGGGTGCCGGGCCAGCCGCAGACCAGGACGGCGTCCAGGCCCGAGACGTCCA
The DNA here is from genome assembly GCF_042652125.1 of Actinomadura gamaensis. Lineage (NCBI taxonomy): Bacteria > Bacillati > Actinomycetota > Actinomycetes > Streptosporangiales > Thermomonosporaceae > Actinomadura > Actinomadura gamaensis. The sequence continues at coordinate 543,122 of NZ_JBHSIT010000004.1, forward strand.
CCCCGAGTTCGAGCGCGTTCGTGCTGGCCAGGCCCACGAGTTCGCGCGATCGCAGGGACGCCTCCAGGGCGCGGCGCTCCTCGGGGAGGTATCCGGCGCGGTAGGCGGCGACCTGTCCGGCGAGTTCGGGAGCCGATTCCTCCAGCGCGCGCTTCGCGCCGAGCGCGACCGATTCCGCGCCCTTGCGGGAGCGGACGAACGCCAGCGTCTGGACGTTCTCCACGACCAGGTCGGCGAGCAGGTCGCCCGCCTCGGCGGTGGCGGTGCGGCGGACGGGCGCGCCGTGCTCGCCGCGCAGGTCGGTCAGCGGCGGCTCCCACAGCGCGAAGGTCGCGGGCCCGCGCGGCGACGTGTCGTCGTCCACCGCGATCACGTCCAGGCCGGTGAGGCGGGACGCGGCGGTCGCGGGCTCGGACGTCGTCGCGGACGCCAGGATGAACGTCGGATACGCGCCATACCGGGCGCAGATGCGGCGCAGGCGGCGGATGATCTGCGCGACGTGTGAGCCGAATACCCCTCGGTATCCGTGCGCCTCGTCCACGATCACGTAGCGGAGGCGGCGCAGGAACCCCGACCAGCGTGCATGGGCGGGCAGGATCGACCGGTGCAGCATGTCCGGATTGGTGAGCACGTAGTTGGCGTGCTGCCGCACCCAGGCGCGCTCGTCCCGCGGCGTGTCCCCGTCGTAGGTCGCCGCCCGGACGCGAGGCAGATGCAGCGCCCGCACGGCCCTCAGCTGGTCGGCCGCCAGCGCCTTCGTCGGCGACAGGTAGAGGACGGTCCCCTCGCCGGCGAACCGTCCACGCCCGGCCGCGCTCCGCCCGGCGGCGCCCTTACGCCCCTCCGTCGTGCCCTGCGCGTCCGACGCGGCCTGGCTGCCCGTTGTGGCCCGGCTGCCCGTCGCGCTCTGCTCGTCCGTCGCGCTGGGGCTGGCCGTTGCGTTCTGGCCGACCGCCGAGCTCTTGCCGACCGTCGTGCTCTGGCCGGCTGTCGTGCTTTGGCGGGGCGTCGTGCTTTGGCTGGCTGTCGTGTTTTGGGTGGGCGTCGCGCCTTGGCTGTCCGTCAGCGCGCCTGAGCCTGACTCTTCAGGCTGCGAGGCGCCTGGGCGTATAGCTGCGCTTGCGCTTTGGGCGTTACTTGAGCCTCGGTCGGCCTCGCGGGCGGTGTCCGCGTTCTGGGCTTGGGCTGCGTCCGGCGCGGGGGGCGTGGTCTGGGTCACGGGGGCGAACGGCGCGGGGGCGAGGTGTGAGGTGTTCGTGGGAGTTCGGGGGGCCGGGACGGTGGAGTCGGTGTAGATCGCGGCTATGGACGGGAGGAGGTAGGCGAGGGATTTGCCGGAGGCGGTGCCGGTGGCGATGATCACAGAGTGGCCGGCGTGGGCGAGGTCGGCCGCGCGGGTCTGGTGGGCCCAGGGGGCCTCGATGCCGGCGGCGCGCAGGCGGTCGAGCAGGGGCTGCGGAGCCCAGGACGGCCAGCCCGCACGGCGGCCCTGACGTGCGGGAACGCGCTGGACATGGGTGATCCGCCCACGCCGGGAGGGGTCGGCCAGGAGGCGGTCCAGGGGTGAGAAAGATCTTTGGCCGGACATGAGGTTTTCAGTGTGCCAGCCTGGGGACAACCATTGGAACGCCCCGCCGCCGGAGGCTGGCTTCCCCGTGCCATGACCGGCAGATCACCAGGTCAGACGTGATGGCGCGAACTTTCGTCCCAGTAGGCGATAACCTGCCTGCAGGGTGGCGGAGCGTGGTTGAATCTCGACGGAGTTCCGCCGTCCCGAAACCGGCCGTATCCGGGGGATCGGGGCGTGCGGAGTGCTAGTTCGCTGCACGGCGCTGGAGGACCTGTGGACCTGAAGGTGAACGACTACACCACCGATGACGGCCTGACCGTCATCACCGTGGAAGGCGAGATCGACGTCTACACGGCCCCCAAGCTTCGCGAGAAGCTGATCGACCTGGTGAACAAGGGCAAGTTCCACCTGCTCGTGGACATGGAGAAGGTCGAGTTCCTGGACTCGACCGGCCTCGGCGTCCTGGTCGGCGGGTTGAAGCGGGTGCGGGCGCACGACGGTTCGCTGGAGCTCGTCTGCACCCAGGAGCGGATCCTCAAGATCTTCCGCATCACCGGGTTGACCAAGGTCTTCGGCATTCACAAGACGATCGCCGAGGCCGAGGAGAAGCGCAAGGGCGCCAAGTAGGCGGCCTGTCAGAGAGATGGCGACCGTCGAACTCTCTTTCAGCGCGCTGCCCGTGCACGTCCGGACGGCCCGTCTGATCGTCACCGCCGTCGCACGCCGGAGCGGCGTCGACGAGACGATCATGGACGAGGTCCGGCTGGCGGTCGGGGAGGCGTGCTCGCGGGCGGTGGAGGCACACCGTCTGCACTGTCCCGATGAACCGGTAAGGCTGGAGCTGAGCGGTGCCGACCACCGCTTCCAGGTGATCGTCAGCGACTCCGTCCCGGCGGACGACGCGGCGGGCGAGCCCCCCTCGGCGCCGCGCCCGGACGACAGCCTGGAGCTCGCCCTCGCCGGGGACGCCGATCTGGGCCTCGCCGTCATCGCCGGACTGGCCGATGACGTCGAGATCTCGAACACCCCCAAGGGCGTCCAGATCCGGATGAGCTGGCCGGCCGAGCATCCAGCGGCTCCCGCGAACTGACCGGCCGCGCCCCCCGGAGCCGGAGATCGTGAAAGGCCCCGTCCCATCAGGGACGGGGCCTTTCGCATGTCCGCGAACCGGTCCGTGTCGCCCGGTCCGGTCCGTGTCGCCCGGTCCGGTCCGGGGCGGCCGTAGCGGCGCGCGCTGATCGCGGCTCAAGGGGTGGTGAGGGCTTCGGTCGGGGGGAGGCGGGCGGCCCGGAGGGCGGGGTAGAGGCCGGCTATGGCGCCGATGAGGAGGGTGGCGGCCAGGCCGCCCGCCATGGCCCAGGGCGGGACGACGGTGGGCCAGTCCTGGGCGACGGCGAAGCCGAAGGTGACCAAGGCCCCCAGGGCGACGCCGCCGACGCCCCCGAGGGCGGCCAGCAACTGGGATTCGGTCAGGAACTGGAGGCGGATCTGGCCTCGGGTGGCGCCCAGGGCGCGGCGCAGGCCGATCTCGGCGCGGCGTTCCAGGACGGAGATAACCATCGTGTTCGCGACGCCGACGCCGCCGACGAGGAGGGCGACGCCGCCGAGGCCGAGGAGGAGCGCCGTGAAGGTCTGGTTCGCGGCGTGCTCGGCGGCCAGGGCGTCGGACGGCCGGGACACCTCGATCTCGTTCGGCGACTCCGGGTTGGCGGTCGCGGCGAGCAGGTCGCGGACGCGCTCGACGGCGTTCTTGGCGGCCCGCGTGTAGACGGTGGTGGCGTGGCCGTCGAAGCCGAGGCGGGAGACGGCCGCGTCCCAGCCGACCAGCGCGGACGAGTCCAGTTCGGGCGCGAGGGCGTTCGGCGCGAGGACGCCGACGACGGTGAACCAGCGTCCGCCGAGCCACACCTGGACGCCGGGGCCCGTGACGCCGAGCCGATCCGCGGCGGCGGAGCCGAGGACGACGGCGGGGTAGCGGCCGGTCGCCGCGTTCAGCCAGGTGCCGGAGCGGAGGGTGAGGCCGACGGTCGCGGGGAGGCGCAGGTCGGCGGCCAGGACGGCGATCCCGCCGGTCTCCTCGGGGTCGATGTGGTCGTTGCGGTAGACGTGCGTGTCGGAGACCTTGCCGGTGGCCGCGGCGGACGACACGTCCGGCATCCGTCCGATCATGCCGGGGGCGGTGAGCGGCAGCTTGGCGTTGTCGCCGAAGAAGTCGCGGCCGGGCGTGACGGTCAGCAGGTTGGTGCCGAGGCGGTCCAGGGTGGTCTGGAGCTGGGCCCGGCTGGACGTCGAGATCCCGACGACGCCGATCATGGCGGCGATGCCGATCGCGATGCCGAGCGCGGACAGGACCACCCGCAGCGGGCGCGTCCGGAGGCCCGCCGCCCCGACCCGCAGCATGTCGCGGGGGCCGAGCCGGCCCGTCCGCTCCAGCCTGCGTCCCGCCGGTCGTCCGCGCCTCATGAGACCTCTGCGCCTCATGAGACCTCTGCGCCTCATGGGGCCTCCGCGCCCCCTGAGGCGTCCGTGTCTCGTGGGGCGTCCGCGCGTGAGGGGGCGTTGCCGGGTTTCGGTCATGGGCGGGGCTCCGCGGTGTCGTGGACGATGCGGCCGTCCCGCATGGTGACGCGCCGGGGGACGCGGGCGGCGATGTCGCGGTCGTGGGTGATCAGGACGACCGTGGTTCCGGTCGCGGACAGTTCGCGCAGCAGGTCGAGGACGACGGTTCCGGACGCGGTGTCGAGGGCGCCGGTGGGTTCGTCCGCCAGCAGGAGCGCCGGGTCGCCGATGACGGCGCGCGCGATGGCGACGCGCTGCTTCTCGCCGCCGGAGAGCTGGTGCGGGCGGTGTCCGAGGCGGTGTCCGAGGCCGACGCGTTCGAGGGCCTCGCGGGCGAGCGCCCGCCGGCGCGACGGCGGGACGCCCGCGTAGAGCAGGCCGTCCGCGACGTTCTCCAGGGCCGGGACGCCCGCGGCCAGGTGGAACTGCTGGAACACGAACCCGATGCGGCGGGCGCGCAGCGCGGACAGCCGCCGGTCGGACAGCCGCGACACGTCCCGTCCCTCGAACAGGACGGTCCCGGAGCCGGGCAGGTCGAGCGTGCCGAGCAGGTGCAGCATCGTGGACTTGCCCGAGCCGGACGGCCCGACCACCGCGACGAACTCGCCGGGCGAGATCGTGAGCGACACGGCGTCCAGCGCGGTCACCCCGCCCGGATAGGTCTTGGTGACCTCGCGCAGCTCGACGACCGCGAGGCCCGCGCCGGCCAGGGCCGGTTCCGTGCCTTCGGTCTCGGGCTCGATCTCTTCGGGCAGCGTTCGGGTGCGGGACGCGTCGTCCACAGAACCCGGTTCGGTGTGCGTGGCGGAGTTCTCGTGGACGCTCATGCGGGGACGACCACCTTGGTGCCCTCGGCGATGTCGGAGCCGGTGACCTCGACCTCGCCCTGGGCGAAGACGCCGGTGTCGACCTTGACCGTCCGGACCGGCGCGGACGGCCCGGAGACGACCTGGACGCCGTAGCCGCCGCCCGGCAGGGCGACGAGCGCGCCGACCGGTACGGCCAGCACCGACGAGTGCCGCGACGCGGTCAGGTAGACCTCCACCGGGGCTTTGTCGTAGCCGCCGAGCGAGCGCCGGCGGCCGACCTCGACGGTGACCTTGACGGTCGTCGGCTGGTCGGCCTTCGCCTGGGTGGCGACCTTGCCGACGTCGCTGATCGTGCCCTTCGTGGAGCCGCCGTCGGGCAGGTCGATGGAGACGGTCGCGCCGATCTTGGCGAGCCGCTGGTACTTGACGTCGAGGTCGATGGTGACGACGCGGGTGGTGCCGGTGTAGGTGAGCAGCGGGCCGCTCGCGCGGTCGCCGACCTGCGCGCGGCGCTCGGCGACGCGGATCTCGTCCGGCGCGACGACGACCGTGCCGGGGGCGATCTGTCCTGTCTCGTCCATGCCCATGTCGTCCTGCCACTCGCGGACGGCGTCGGCGGTCGCGGACGTGTACTCCTTGTCGACGTCGAACCCGCCGTAGCCGAGCGCGGCGAGGTTGCGTTCGAGCTGGAGGACGTCCGAGCCGGTGACCCCGGCCTTGAGGGTGCGGTAGAGCGGCAGCTTGCCGTACAGCAGCGGCACCGGGCGGTTGTTCACGCGGTAGGCGGCCTCCCCGCGCGCGATCTTCGCCCCCGGGGACGGCAGCCAGGTGATCGTTCCGCCGCCGGAACCGGAGCCGCCCCGCCCGCCGCCGCCTCCTCCCGAGGACGCCGCCGACAGCGACGTCGTGTCGCCGTAGCCGAGCGTCCCGTCCACCTTCTGCGTCTCGGTGAGCGTCGTCCGCTCGACGGACGCGGTCGCGGGCACCTTCGGCCCGCCGGACGACCCGGACCCGTGCCCGCCGCCGAGGCCGGCCGTCGCGAAGCCCGCGCCGCCGACGGCCGCCAGGGCGAGGACGCCCAGCGCGACCGCGCGGGACCGCCTCACTTGGGCCCTCCGGGCTGGTACTGCTTGCAGGCGTCCTGCGCGGCCTTGAACTTGGGGTCGGAGTCGGGACCGGTCCCGGCCTCCCTCTTGCCGGGGCCGCCGGTGGCCTTGATCTCGATCCTGCCGTCCGGGCCGGGGTCCTGCATGTTGACGCCGTGCTCGCGCATGCAGCGGGCGAGCTTGCGGGCCTTGTCGAGGTCCTGCGGGCTCATCTTGCGCGGCTTGCCGCCGTTCGGCATGAGGTGCTGGCAGGCCTTCTGCGCCGCCTTCATCTGCGAGTCGTCGCCGAGTCCGCCGTTGCCGCCGCCCGGGCCCTTCGACAACCGCATCGTGACCCGGCCGTCCGCGTCGGGGTCGGGCATGTCTACGCCGTGCTCGCGCATGCACTTGGCGAAGTCCCGCATCCTGGTCGTCTCGTCGGCCTTCTTCGCCGTCTGGTCGGCGACCTTGTCGCCCGAGCCGCCGCCTCCGCAGGCCGCGAGGCCGAAGGCGAGGGCCGGGACCAGCAGCAGGCCGGTGAGCCGTGGAGTGCGCATGGTCAGTCTCCTCGTCCGCGCCGGGACCGTCCCGGCGGTCGACGAGAAGTTCAGCGGGCGGCCGATAACCGTGCCGTAACCGCATCGCGTTATGCGGACATTACGGCTCATCCAACACGCTCGTCCCGGAGGATCGGGACGAGCGGAGCGGGACGGGCGGAGGAGGACGGGCCGTGCGGGTGCTGGTGGCCGAGGACGAGCGGATGCTCGCCGACTCGATCGCGGAGGGGCTGCGCGCCGAGACGATCGCGGTGGACGTCGTGTACGACGGCGATGCCGCGCTCGAACGGCTCGGCGTTCACGAGTACGACGTCCTGCTGCTCGACCGGGACCTGCCGGTCGTGCACGGGGACGAGGTGTGCCGGGCGGTCGTGGAGTCGGCGGCGCAGGTGCGGGTGCTGATGCTGACCGCCGCCTCGTCCGTCCCGGCGCGGGTGGAGGGGCTGAGCATCGGCGCGGACGACTACCTGCCCAAGCCGTTCGCGTTCGAGGAGCTGATCGCCCGCGTGCACGCGCTGGCCCGCCGCGTCCGGCCGGCGGATCCGCCGACGTTCGAGCGCGCGGGGATCCGGCTCGACCCGGCCCACCGCGAGGTGTTCCGGGACGGCCGCTACGTCCGCCTGGCGCGCAAGGAGTTCGCGGTGCTCGCCGAGCTGCTGCGCGCGGACGGCGCCGTCGTCTCCGCCGAACGCCTGCTGGAGAAGGTGTGGGACGAGCACACCGACCCGTTCACCAACACCGTCCGGGTGACCCTGATGAAGCTGCGCCGCAAGCTCGGGGAACCGGCCGTCATCGAGACCGTCCCGGGAGTGGGGTACCGCATTCCATGAGACCGACGATCCGCGCGCGACTGACCCTCCTGTACGGCGGCATGTTCGTCGTGGCGGGGATCGTGCTGCTCACGCTCACGTACGTGCTCGTCCAGAACAGCTTGCAGGGGCCGCGCGGGCAGCTCGTCAACCAGATCGTGACGGCCGCGCACGTGCCGAGCGCGCGTGCGCCCATGCCGGGCGGGACACCGGACGCGTTGACCCTCCTGCAAGTCCCGCAGGGAGGCCGTCCCCAGACCGGAACGTCCGCAACCCCACCGCCGCAGCAGGCCCCCGCCGGCCAGCAGCCGCAGGCGCCCGTAAGCCAACAGCCTAAGTCGCCCGCCGGCCAGCAGCCGCAGGCGCCCGCAAGCCAACAGCCCAAGTCGCCCGCCGGCCAGCAGCCGCAAGCGCCGGCAGGGCAGCAGTCCAAGTCGCCCGCGGATCAGCAGCCGGTGACGCTCGGGGAGCGGCAGCCGCAGACGCGGGTCCTCGTCGGCGGGAAGGACGAGAGCGCCGCGCTCGGCACGGGCTTCGAGGGGACGAAGGCGGCGATCTTCTTCCAGAGGCAGAAGGTCGGCGGCGCGGCCGACGACTTCCAGAAGGCGACGCTGAACTCGGTGCTGACGCAGGGCGCGATCGCGCTCGGCCTGGTGGCGCTGGCGGCGCTCGGGCTCGGCTGGCTGATGGCCGACCGGGCGCTGCGGCCCGTCCAGCGGATCACCGAGACCGCGCGGCGGGTGGCGCGCAGCCACGACCTGACCGAGCGGATCGGCTACGACGGCCCGCGCGACGAGGTGCGCGAGCTGGCCGACACCTTCGACACGATGCTCGGACGGCTGTCGCGGGCGTTCGACGGGCAGCGCCGGTTCGTCGCGAACGCCTCGCACGAGCTGCGCACCCCGCTGGCGATCAACCGGACGCTGGTGGACGTGGCGGTGCGGCGGCGCGGCGCGTCCGAGGACGTGCGGCGGCTGGGCGAGTCGCTGCTGGTGGTGAACGAGCGGCACGAGCGGCTGATCGACGGGCTGCTGACCCTGGCCGGCGGCGAGAACGAGGTGACCGAGCGGTCGCCGCTGGACCTCGCCGACGTCGCCCGGCACGTGGTGGACCTCGCGTCGGCCGCGAACGGGGAGGCGGCCGAGCGGGAGATCACGGTGCGCGGCGAGCTGGCGTCCGCGCCGACGACGGGCGATCCGGTGCTGCTGGAGCGGCTCGTCCAGAACCTGGTGGAGAACGCCGTCCGGCACAACCGTCCCGGCGGGACGTGCCGGGTGATGACGGGCGTGCACGACGGCTGGACGGAGCTGACGGTGACCAACACCGGGCCGGTCGTCCCGGCCTACGAGACCGAGACGATCTTCGAGCCGTTCCGGCGGCTGGGCGCCGAGCGGGTGCGGTCGGACCGGGGCAGCGGGCTCGGCCTCTCGATCGTCCGGGCGGTGGCCGTGGCGCACGGCGGAACGGCGGAGGCGTCCCCGAATCCAGGGGGTGGTCTGCGCGTCACGGTGCGATTGCCGAATACGGGAAAGATGTGAACGGATGTGAACAAGGGGACCCCTGTGACGCGCGGGGGGAACGGTTATGAGATCGTTCTTTTGACGATCTTCACCCGCTCCGGATATCGGTCGAAGATCAATTATCGATTTCGGGCGTCTATAAGTGGGAAGCTTGAGTCTCGCGAGGGCGACGGGGCGAGAATATGGCCTGAGGGTAAGAGAAATCTTACCCTCGCTGACCTGCCCGGACGGACGAGGCCGAGCGCGCGGGAGCAAAAGCCGGAGTTGTGGGTATTGCATTTCCAGCGCGTGATCGAGCGATGCCGGACGGTCTTCTCAAAGACGTCGTCACCTGCGTAGACTCCCGGCACCCGTGTAGCCGTGCGCAGTGACTGATTCGGCGTTGCCGCCGAGGGGTGCAGGGGGCCCGTCCCTCCTCGGAGACATTGAACCGGCCGCTCGCGGGGTACGCGGTAAAGATCGTCCGTTCGGACGATCCGGATCGCCACGCCCCTGCTCGAGGAGGACGGATGTCTGGGCTTTCCCTGTCAAGCCCGGCCGTTGCGAAAGGCGCAGACGTCGATCTCGGCGGCGGCGACCTCACCCTGGTCGTCGTCGTCGCCGTGGTCGCGCTGCTGGCACTGGCCGTCGCCGCAGGACTCGTCCGAGAGGTGCTGGCCGCCGGCCAGGGCACCGCGAAGATGCAGTCCATCGCGCGGGCCGTCCAGGTCGGCGCGCTCGCCTACCTGAAGCGCCAGTTCCGCACGGTCGCGATCTTCGTTGTCGTCATCCCGTTCCTGCTGCTCCTGCTGCCCGCCGACAGCACCGGGGAGCGGATCGGCCGATCGGTCTTCTTCGTCGTCGGGGCGCTGTTCTCGGCGGTCACCGGCTTCACCGGCATGTGGCTGGCGGTGCGCGGCAACGTGCGCGTCGCCGCCGCGGCCAGGGACCCGCAGGGCGGCGAGCGGACCGCCATGCGCATCGCGTTCCGCACCGGCGGCGTGGCGGGCATGTTCACCGTCGGCCTCGGCCTGTTCGGCGCGGCCGTGGTCGTCCTCGCCTACAAGGGCGAGGCGCCGAAGGTGCTGGAGGGCTTCGGGTTCGGCGCCGCGCTGCTCGCCATGTTCATGCGGGTCGGCGGCGGCATCTTCACCAAGGCCGCCGACGTCGGCGCCGACCTGGTCGGCAAGGTCGAGCAGGGCATCCCCGAGGACGACCCGCGCAACGCCGCGACGATCGCCGACAACGTGGGCGACAACGTCGGCGACTGCGCCGGGATGGCCGCGGACCTGTTCGAGTCGTACGCGGTCATGCTGGTCGCGGCGCTGATCCTCGGCACCAACGCGTTCGGCAACGAGGGCCTGGTGTTCCCGCTGCTGGTCCCGATGATCGGCGTGATCACCGCGGTGATCGGCATCTTCGCGGTCGCGCCGCGGGCCCGGGACCGGTCCGGGATGTCGGCGATCAACCGCGGCTTCTTCCTCTCCGCGATCATCTCGGCCGTGCTGGTCGCGATCGCGGCGTTCAGCTACCTGCCGTCCTCGTTCGGCGACCTGCACGGCGTGACCGACGCCAAGATCAGGGGCCTGGACGCCGACCCGCGCTGGGTCGCGCTCGGCGCCGTCCTGATCGGGATCGTGCTGGCCAGCGCGATCCAGCTGCTCACCGGCTACTTCACCGAGACCAACCGGAAACCGGTCCGGGAGGTGACCGGAAGCGCCCGCACCGGCCCCGCGACCGTGATCCTCTCCGGCATCTCGCTCGGCCTGGAGTCGGCCGTCTACACCGCGCTGGTGATCGCCGCCGCCGTGTACGGCGCGTTCCTGCTCGGCTTCGGCAACACCACGGTCGCGCTGTTCGCCGTGGCGATGGCCGGGACGGGCCTGCTCACGACGGTCGGCGTGATCGTGTCCATGGACACCTTCGGCCCGGTCTCCGACAACGCGCAGGGCATCGCCGAGATGTCCGGCGACGTCCAGGGCGAGGCCGCCGCGGTGCTGGAGCGGCTCGACGCGGTCGGCAACACCACCAAGGCGATCACCAAGGGCATCGCGATCGCGACCGCCGTCCTCGCCGCGACCGCGCTGTTCGGCTCGTTCCGGACGACCGTGGTGAACGCGCTCGACCACGCCTCGCCCTCGGCGAAGGACGCGCTCGGCACGTTCAAGGTGTTCTCGCTGTCCATCGACAACCCGAACGTGCTGATCGGCCTGGTCATCGGCGCCGCCGTGGTGTTCCTGTTCTCCGGCCTGGCGATCATGGCCGTGGGACGGGCCGCCGGACGCGTCGTCGTCGAGGTCCGCAACCAGTTCCGCACCAAGCCGGGCATCATGGACGGCACCGAGGAGCCGGACTACGACCGCGTCGTGTCCATCTGCACCCGGGACGCGCAGCGCGAGCTCGCCACCCCCGGACTCCTGGCGATCATGACCCCGATCGCGGTCGGGTTCGCGCTCGGCTACGCCCCGCTCGGCGCCTACCTCGGCGGCGCGATCGCCGCGGGCGTGCTCATGGCGGTGTTCCTCTCGAACTCCGGCGGCGCCTGGGACAACGCGAAGAAGCTGGTCGAGGAGGGCAAGCTCGGCGGCAAGGGCTCCGACGCGCACGCCGCGACCGTGATCGGCGACACCGTCGGCGACCCGTTCAAGGACACCGCCGGACCCGCGATCAACCCGCTGATCAAGGTGATGAACCTGGTCGCGCTGCTGGTCGCGGACGCCGTCGTCCGTTACGCCGGGAACACCTGGCTGCGCGTGCTGGTCGCGCTCGTCGCCGTCGCCGTCGTGGTCGCCGCGATCGTGGTCTCCAAGCGGCGCGCCGACCCGATCGGCGAGATGGCCGGTGCGGAGGCCCCGCCCGTCGAGGCCCCGGCGGCGACCGCGGCCACCGTCCCGTCCGCTGCCGAGGCCCCGGCGGTCGAGCCCGCGGTCCCCGCGCCCGGCGAGCCCGTCGCCGCGCCGGAGTCGAACGGCACGACCCGGACGGCCGACCCGTCCCAGAAGGAGTGAGATAGCCCACCGAGCCGGTCAGGTTCGCCCGGCTCCGCTCGCCCGGCTGGCCCGTCAGGCTCGACCGGCTCGGCCCGTCAGTCTCGGCCCCTCGGCCCGCTCGGGTCGCTCGGCTGGTCCGTCAGGTTCGGTCTGCGCCCTCGTCCGCTTCGCGCGGGCGGGGGCGTTCGGGTGCCGGGCGTGCGGCGGCCCTGGATCCGGGGCACGGGAAGGCGGCCGTACGCTTGTACGACACCACACGACACGCGGGAGGCGCGGCCTTGAGCGGCGAGAAGTCCACCCTGTCCGGTCCGAAGGGGTTCGCCCTCGTCCTCGCCGGGATGCTGGCGATCATCGGCGTCCTCTTCCTCATCGCCTACCTGGTCGCGCCGTAGGCTGCCGGGCATGCCGACGTTGATCGTGCTGCGGCACGCCAAGGCCGAGGACGGGTTCGGGAAGGCCGACACCGACCGGGAACTGACCGCGCGCGGACGCCGGGACGCGGCCGCCGCCGGGGACTGGCTGCGCGCCCACGGGCACGCCCCGGACCTGGTGCTCTGCTCGCCCGCCGTCCGGACCCGCCAGACCCTCGGCGAGCTGGGCCTCGGCGCGGACGTCCGGTACGAGCCGCTGATCTACGCCAACGACGCCGAGGAGCTGCTCCAGCTCGTCCGGGAGGCCGGGGACGGCGTCGGCACGCTGCTGCTCGTCGGCCACAACCCGTCGGTGCACGGGCTCGTCCACGATCTGGCGCCGGACGAGGCCCCGCAGGGCTTCCCGACCTGCGCGCTCGCCGTGATCGACCTTCCCGGGCCGTGGGAGGCCGTCCGTCCCGGCCTCGGCGATCTCGTCGCCTACAACGACCCGAAGAGCTGACCTTCCGGGCGTCCGGCCGCCGTCGCCGACGCCCGTCCGCCCGTCCGCTCGTCCGACCGCCCTCGCCGACGCCCGTCCGCCCGTCCGCCCGTTCGGCCGCCCTCGCCCGTTCGTCCTTGAGGCTCAGACCGGAGGCGGCGGCAGGTTCGGGTGGCCGAGGCCGATGGCGCCGGGCGGACGCGGCGGCTCGGGGATCTCGGGCGGCGGCTCGTACGTCAGGGCGGCCTTGAGAGCGCTCCGCACCAGCACGTCGGTGTCCCGCCGCAGGGACCGCAGGGCGTAGCGCATCCCGGAGATCTGGAGCAGGGCGTGCTGGAGCGGCGTGAACTCGTCGTGGCCGACGCCCGCCTGGAGCTCGTCCCGGCGGCGGCGCGCGACGGCGGAGAGGTGCTGTTCCAGGTCGGCGAACTCCTCGTCCAGGCTCTTGCCCTCGGGCTCGTCGTCGGCCGATCCCTGCGCGGGCGGCGGATCGGACAGCGCCGCGGCGGACTCCTCCAGCCGGTCGGCGATCCGGTCGAGGATCTCCGGGCCGGGACCGGCGTCCACGGCCTCCTCGCGGGTCATCCGGGTGACCGCGATGAGGTGGTCGCGGATGCGGTGCGCCGCGGCGATCGTGGCGTGCAGCTCCCGGACGCGCGGCTCGTCCGGAACCCGCTCGTGGCCGAGGCTGACGCACGCCGACGACACCGCGTCCGCGCTCTCCTCGGCCTCGACGATCAGGTCGTTGGGCAGCAGGTCGCGCTCGCCCTGGACGACCTCGGCGGACGCCCGCACCAGCTCGGCGTGCGCGGTGAGCAGTCGGCGGAGCTGGCCGGGCAGCCGCTCGACGTGCCCGGTCGGCCACAGCAGCCGGATCGCGAGCACGGCCAGCACCCCGCCGAACAGGGTGAGCCAGATCCGCTCGCCCGCGGCCGTCCAGTCGGACGGCGTGGAGAAGTCCAGCAGCATCATCGCCAGCGGCGTGCCGAACAGGAACCAGTAGGTGATGTTGACCGGCCGCAGGGTGAACCCGACCACCGCGAACACGAACAGGAACAGCGCGGCGGTGATCTGCCCGGGGGCGAGCGTGAGCAGCACCGCGGCGATCGCCGATCCGACGGCGGTGCCGACGATCCGCTCGACGATCCGGTTGATCGTCTCGCCGTAGGTGCCGCGCAGGCTGAGCATCGCGGTGATCACCATCCACTGGCCGTGCGGCAGCTTCAGCGCGGCGGCGAGCGACATCGCGACGACGGCGGTGACGTAGACGCGCGCGGCCAGCCGGAACGACGGCGAGCGGGTGCGGACGGCGCGGGCCATCCGCCCCCACGTGGACGCCGGGTGCGGGGTGGGGATCTGCGGCGGCCCGAACCCGATCCGCATCCCGGCCTTGACCAGCCGCCGGGCCGAGTCCACGCCGCCGGCGATCCGGTCGATGGCGCGGCGGATCTGGTCGATCAGCGCGACCGCGACCAGGTCCTCGTCCCCGGCCATGCCGGCCCGGCGGATCCTGTCGCTCTGCCGGGCCAGCCGCCGGATCGCGGCGGAGTCCAGCTCCCCGAACGGCGCGCCCAGCGGGGACTCGCCGTCGCTGCGGACCGCGCCCGCGAGCAGCCGCAGCCGGGCGGCGATCGCGGAGATCGCGACGTGCGCCTCCAGCTCCCACTCGCGGTTGCGGTCCGGCGGACGGCGGCGCTCGGCCTCGATCAGGGCGCGCAGCGCGACGGTCTCGTGCAGGATGCGGGCCAGCCCGTTGAGCAGCCGCTCGGGACGCGTCGGCTCGTTGCGGCCGCGTCCGGTCCGGTAGAGGGCGTAGGTGCCGCGCGCCTCGGTCAGCGCCTGGGACGCGGCGCGCCGCTGGTCCTCCCAGTCGACGGTGTGCACGACGGCGGCGAGGTCGGGATTGGTGATCTGGACGGCGTCGATGGCGGCGGCGTCGGAGGAGCCGACCTCCTGCGCGACCGCGTCCAGCGCGCCGGCGACCTCGTCGGCGGCGTCGGCCAGCGCGTCCCGGAGCGGACGCAGCCGCCGCGCGGGCCAGGGCGCGAGCACTACAAGGCAGAACAGGACGCCGCCGATCAGCTCCAGCGTCCCCATGAAGACGATGTCGTGCGCGTGCGGGCGGATCGCGGTCAGCAGCACGGCCAGGCCCGCGGTGGACCCGATCCAGGACACCGCCGTCCCGACCGCCACGATCGGCGGGACGGCCGCGACGGCGAGCCAGGTGTGCCCGCTGAGCAGCCCGCCGACGCCCGCGCCGACCGCGACGATCAGCACGGCGCTGCCGAGGTTGCGGGCGCGCGCGCCGTACGGCCCCTCAGGGGCGCGCAGGGCCACCAGGTACGCGCCGAGCGCGATCACCGAACCCTGCCCCGGGTGCTCGGTCAGCGCGCCGACGATCAGCGGCAGGGCGATCGCGAGCGCCGCCGACAGCCCGTAGAACGGGGTCGCCTCGCCCTCGATCGAGGCATAGGTCCGCCGCACGCGCTCCAGCACCGCGGCACCGCCCCCCAGCTCTCGACCGCCCGATCCGGATATACCCCGCCGTCGCCGTCGTGATCATTATGCCCGGACGTCTCTCGCGTCACCTGTGTCCCTCTTCACGTGCACGAGTGAGATTCTCAGGAAACAGGACAACTGTGCCGGTCGCTCGAGGCGATCGGCGCGGAAGGTGGGCTCGTTCAGGCGGGCGCTTCGGGTGGTCCGGTGAAGGACAGGGGTCCGGCGACGGGCCGGGGGATCAGGCGAGGGACGGCGGATCAGGCGAGGGACGGGTCGGCCGCGTCGGCGGCCTCGACTTCCTCGCGGGAGATGCCCAGCAGGAACAGGATCGTGTCCAGGTACGGGACGTTCACGGCCGTGTCGGCGGCCTGCCGCACCACCGGCTTGGCGTTGTAGGCGATCCCGAGCCCGGCGGCCTGGAGCATGTCGAGGTCGTTCGCGCCGTCGCCGATCGCGACCGTCTGGCTGATCGGGATCCCGGCCTCGCGGGCGAACCGGGCCAGCGCGGCGGCCTTGCCCGCGCGGTCGATGACCGGGCCGACGACGCGTCCGGTGAGCCGTCCGCCCTCGACCTCCAGGGTGTTGGCGGCCGAGTAGTCGATTCCGAGATCGGTCACGAGCGCGTCGGTGACCTGCGTGAACCCGCCGGACACGATCGCGAACTTGTAGTCCAGCCGCTTCAGCGTCCGGACCATCGTGCGCGCCCCGGCGGCCAGCTCGATCCGGTCCCGGACGACCTCCAGCGCCGCGGCGTCCAGCCCGGCGAGCAGCGCGACCCGCTCCCGCAGCGAGCCCTCGAAGTCGAGCTCGCCGCGCATCGCCGCCTCGGTGACCTTGGCGACCTCTTCGAGGCAGCCGGCCTGCTCGGCGAGCAGCTCGATCACCTCGCCCTGGATCAGGGTCGAGTCGACGTCCATGACGATCAGCCGCTTGGCCCGGCGGTGCAGCCCGCCCGGCTGGACGGCCACGTCGACCTGCCGCTCGGCGGCCTCGCGGGCCAGCGCGGCCCGCAGCGCGCCCGCGTCGGCGCCCGAGACGTCCATCTCGATGCAGGTGACCGGGTAGCCGGCGAGCCGCTCGATGCGGTCGATGTTCGCGCCGTTCGCGGCGATCTGGCCGGCGATCCCGGCCATCGCGGCGGGCAGCAGCGGCGCGCCGAGCACGGTCACGTGCAGGCGCCCGCGGCGCCGGGGCACCGCCCGGTCGCGCCCGGTGGACAGCTCGATCTCCATGTCGAGGTCCGTCGCGACGCGTTCGGCGGCGGTCCAGACCCGTCCGATGTCGGCCCCGTCGGCGTAGGAGACCAGCACGCCGAGGACGAGCCGGCCGCGGATCACGACCTGCTCCACGTCGGCGACCGTCACCGGGAACTCGGAGAGGGTGCTGAAGAGCCGCGACGTGACCCCGGGGCGGTCGCGGCCGGTGAGCGTGATGAGCAGCGTGCGCTGTGCTGTGCCGTCCATGCTGCTCACCACGGTACCGGCCCCGCGGCGGACGCGTCTGTGACGTCCACCATGCGGACGCCGAGCGTTCACGGCCCCCACCGCAGCGCGGTGGCCGGGGTTCACCGAACCCGGCCGCGCCCGCGGCCACGGCCCTGAAATGGCCGTTTTGCCAGGTCGAGGGCTCAGTCCGCCATGATCAGGTTGAGGTCCCCGAACTCGTGCCAGAGGTAGCGCTCGTCCAGGGCGGCGGCGTAGAGGGACGAGAGCAGGGGGCGTCCGGCGATCGCGGTCAGCATCATCAGGTGGGACGACCGCGGCTCGTGCAGGCCGGTGAGCAGGCCGTCCACGGCCGCGACGCCGCGCTCGGGGGTGACGACGTGCTCGGTCCAGCCGGAGAGCGGGCCGCCCGCCGCGACCGTCTCCAGGGCCCGGACGACCGTGGTGCCGACGGCGACGACGCGTCCGCCCCGGTTCCGGACGTGCCGGGTCAGCTCCCACGTCGGCTCCGGGACGCGGTAGCGCTCGGCGTACGGCGGCTCGTGCGCCTCGGGGGACGCGACGCCGGTGTGCAGGGTCAGCGGCGCGATCAGGACGCCGCGCGAGACCAGCCCGGTGACCAGTTCGGGCGTGAACGGACGGGCCGCGCTCGGCATCTCGGCGCCGCCGTCGTCCCGGTCGAACGCGAACGCGGTCTGGTAGGCGGCCGTCGGCCAGTCCCGCCGGACGTACCCGTAGCGGATCGGGACGCCGTTGCGGCGCAGGTAGGGCACCACGTCGGTGCTGAGCCGTGCGTGCCACAGCCGGTCGGTGTGGCGCCGGACGAGGGTCAGGGTCGCGCCGTCCGGCATCGGGATCCACTCGCCGGGGCAGCCGCCGTCGTACGGCAGGCTGCCCTTTCCCGACCGCTGCCGCAGCTCGACGAGCCAGTCCCGGTCGGCGCCGGTTCCGCCTCCGCCGCGACCGGTTCCGTCGGGGACGGGGGTGGAGAAGTGGACGGCGAGCCGGTCCAGCCGGACGGCCGCGGGCAGCGTGGCGGACGTGTTGACCACCAGCAGGTCCCCGGGCCGCAGCTGGGCGGGCAGGTCACGGAAGTCGTGGTGGCTCACCTCGCCGGTCGCGACCCGTCCGACCAGGAGCCGGACGCCGTCCCGGGTCCGGCCGCGCGCCTCGGGCGGCTCGTGCGCTTCCAGGTCGGTCGGCAGGACGAAATCGAGAGTTTCGGTCATGACGAACTCCAGAGTCGGCCCCCGGCGACCGGAGACCGGAAGAGGGAAGGATGCGCCCGTTTCGTCCCGCCCCGGACAGGCGCCGGGGCGGAACCGATCGCTCGGGGAAGCGAACGCTTGCTAGGAGGTGGTGGAACGGGTGGTGAGGCGGGTGGCGGCGAGGACGCCCACGGCCGCCAGGGCGGTCAGCAGGACGCCCGCGACCGCCAGCCCCGTGCCCATCCGGTCGGTGCCGAGGGCCGCGACCAGGGCGCCCGACGCGCCGACGAAGAGCGACGAGCCGAGGTTGTCGGCGATCTGGAGGGACGCGGAGTTGACGCCCTGCTCGTCCTCGGGGGAGTCGTTCAGCATCAGCACGCTGAGGCTGCCGATCGCGAAGCCCATGCCGGCGCCGCCGAGGACCCAGGCGGGCGCGGCGGCCCAGCCGCTGACCTGCACCGCGACGGCCGCGGCGGCGATCCCGGCGGTGACCAGCACCGCGCCGAGCCGGACGAAGAACTGCCGGGGCCGCCTGGACCGTCCCTGGACCTGCGACGCCGCCGACCAGCCGAGCCCGCCGAGGGTCAGCACGACGCCCGCCTCGGCGGGGCTGAACTTGTGCAGGCTGGTCAGCGCGAGCGGGATGAACACGTCCATGCCGAAGAACGCGCCGGACAGCATCCCGCGCACCAGGACCACGCTCGGCAGGCCGCGGCGGAACCGCATCGTCCCGGCGGGCAGCATTTTCGGCAGACCGAAACCGAGCGCGACCAGCCCGGCCGCCACGCCGACGACGAGGACGAGGCCGGGATGCTGGAGGCCGTACAGCAGCACCCCCGCGCCGCCCGCGACGGCGACCGCCGCCACGTAGCGGGACGGCTTGGTCCGCGCCGGGGGCCGCTCGGCGGGCCGCATGTCCCGCAGCGCGGGCACCAGCAACGCCGCCGCCGGCACGACCAGCGGGATCAGCCCGAGGAACACCCAGCGCCAGCCCGCGTGCTGCGCGACGATCCCGCCGATCGCCGGCCCGATCAGCGAGGGCAGCACCCACGCGGCCGACAGCGCGGCGAACACGCGCGGCCGCAGCTCCTCCGGGTAGACGCGGGCGATCAGCACGTACACCGCGACCATCGCGACGCCCACGCCGAGGCCCTGCAGCGTGCGCGCCCCGATGAAGGTCCACATGGTGGGCGCGGCCCCGGCCACGGCGAGCCCCGCGACGAACAGCGCCAGCCCCGCCAGCAGCGGACGCGCCGGACCGGAACGGTCCACCCAGCCGCCCGCCAGCACCGTGGTCAGCAGGCTCGCGATCAGCGTCGCGCTGAACCCCCATCCGTAGAGCGACAGCCCGTGCAGGTCGCGCGCCGTCAGCGGCATGACCGTCCCGACCGCCATCGCCTCGAACGCGAGCAGCGTCACGACCAGCACGATGCCGAGCGTCGGCAGCAGCATCCGCCCGCTCCACACCCCGCCCGGTGACGCGTCGGAAACCCCGTCCGCAGGCGGATCGACGACACCCGCCGAGGAGACCGCGGCAACCGCATCCTGGGCAGGCGAAGTCCCGTCGGCCGCGTCCGGGACACCCGCGACTGGGGCAGACGGGATCGGAGCAGGCTCGTTCGGAACAGGCTCGTTCGGAGCAGGCTCGTTCGGGGCAGGCTCGTTCGGGGCGGGCTCGTTCGGGGCGGGCTCGTTCGGGGCGGGCGAGGTTGGGGTTGCTGCGTCCGGGGCGTCGGCGGTCTCGTACGGGTCGACGAGGGACGCGTCGGACGGTTCGGAGGGGGTGTCGGGTTCCAGCACGGTCGTCATTGTCCGGTGCCTTCCGGATGCGCGGCCGGTGCCAGGTCGTCTGCCCGGTAGCGGCCACTGGGCCTGCGGTCGGAGATCAGGGCGCGCAGCGCGGCGGCGGTCCGCTCGGGCGGCGGCGCGGCGTCGGCGTCCTCGCCCGCCGCGCGGAGCATGTCCGTGCTCATCTCGCCCGGATCGACGCACCAGACGGCGAGATCGGGCTCCTCGGCGGCGAGGACGTTGGACAGCTGGTCCAGGGCGGCCTTCGTGGAGCCGTAGCCGCCCCACGTCTCGTAGCCCTCGACCGCCGCGTCCGAGGTGATGTTCAGGACGGCCCCGCGGCGCTCGCGCAGGCCCGGCAGGAACGCCTGGACGAGCGCCAGCGGCGCCAGGACGTTCGTCCGGAACGCGGCTTCGAGCTCGTCCAGCGGCTGGTCGGCGAGGCGCGGCAGCGGCGTCGTGCCGAGCGTGCTCGCGTTGTTCACGAGCAGGTCGATGCCGCCCGCCTCCTCGACGGCCCGGACGAGCGCTGCGCGGTGCGCGGGGTCCGTCACGTCTCCCGGGACGGCGACGGCGTTCGGACCGAGGTCGGCGGCGGCCTTCGCGAGCTCGCCGGCCGAACGGGCATCGACGACGACCGTCCAGCCGTCGCGGGTCAGCTCTGCGGCGAGGGCGCGCCCCAACCCCCTGGACGCTCCGGTGATCAGTGCGGTCTTCGTCATGCCCAAACGCTATTTCGGCTGCCCGCGCGGCACATCGGCCGCGCGGGCGCGGGGCGTCAGCCCTTGGTCCTAGGGCTCACGGCCGGTTTCACCGGTTCGGCCGGTACGCCACCACGACGGCGTCCTCCGCGCTCGGTCACCGGCAGGTGATGACGGTGCGACGAAGCCCTCGATCGCCGGATCATGGAAGGGCCGTCCGCGGCTCTACCGCCGGTGGGGGAGCGGGGCGGGGCGGCTCTCGTCCCAGCGGACGACCGGTGGGTGGCAGGGCCCGGCCCGTGGGCTGATTCGCGCCGTGCCGTCCAGCGAGTACGGTCTTCACAGGTGGACGCACGGGCGCCCGCCGAAGACGGGTGAAGGGCCGGGGCGAACCGGTGATGCGGGCATCGGACGCGGATCGCGCGGACGTGCGGAGCGGCGAGGAGGCCGCGCTGCACGCCGTGAGCTCCGCCGTGCTCGCCGTCACCCGGCACCTGTCGGTGCGTGAGGTGCTCCAGGTGATCGTCCGGGCCGCCGCGCAGCTGCTGGACGCCCGCTACGCCGCGTTGGGCGTCCCCGACGACGAGGGCTCGTTCGCCGAGTTCGTGGTCGAAGGCGTCAGCGACGCCCAGTGGGAGAAGATCGGCCCGCTGCCCCGCCAGCACGGCATGCTCGCCGCGATGCTCCGCGACAACGCGCCCAAACGCCTCTCCGACATCCGCCGCGAGCCCGAATTCGAGGGCTGGCCCGCCGCCCACCCCGTCCTGAAGGACTTCCTGGGCGTCCCGATCCGCGACGGCGACCAGGTCCTGGGCATCCTCTTCCTGGCCAACCGCCGCCACCCGCCCCGAGCCGCGTCCACACCCGAACCCGAGGCCCTCCCCACCCTGGAGGACGCCGCGCTTGGGGCTGGCGAGCGTGCGGAGGGGGCGCGGGGGTTTGGTGAGGGCGCGGGTGGGGAGCGTGGGTTCAGCGAGCGTGATCAAGAGCTGTTGACGCTGTTCGCGGCGCACGCGGCGATCGCGATCACGAACGCGCGGTTGTACGAGACGAACCGGGAGCTGACCGTAGTCGCGGAACGGAATCGGCTGGCGCGCGAGCTGCACGACGCCGTCGCGCAGAAGCTGTTCTCGCTGCGGCTCACCGCGCGGGCGGCGTCCGCGCTGGCCGAGCGCGATCCGGCCCGCGCCGTCCAGGAGCTCGACCAGGTCGAGCGGCTCGCCGCGGACGCGCTCGCCGAGCTCCGCGCGGTCATCTTCGAACTGCGTCCCGCCGACCTCGCGGACGGACTCGCCGCCTCCTTGCGCAAGCACGCCGAGGTCTTGGACCGTGCCTACGACGCGCGCGTGGTCTGCGAGGCGGACGGCGCCGTCGATCTCGACGAGGAGCAGGAGCTCGTGCTGTTCCGCATCGCGCAGGAGGCGCTCTACAACGCGCTGCGACACGCCGGGGCGCGCACCGTCCGCATCCGCCTCGCGAGCGGCCCGGACGCCGTGACCTTGGAGATCGCGGACGACGGCGTCGGCTTCACGCAGGACGCCCCGAACGCGGCCACCGAGCCCGCCCGGCCCTCACCCACCCCGGCCGGCCGCGGCTCCTCTGAAACCGCGTCAGCCGGCACCGGTCCGTCCGCCGCTACGTCGCCCGGCACGGACTCGTCCAGTGCCACGTCGGTCCGCACTGGCTCGTCCGGGATCGGACCATTCGGCGTCGCGGCGTCCGGCGGCGTGGCGTCGGGAAGCGGGACGGGCGGGGGCGACACGCCCGGGAACAACGGATCCAACGGTCTCGGACTGGTCTCGATGCGGGACCGCGCGTTCTCGATCGGGGGCACACTGTCGATCGACACCGCGCCCGGCCGGGGGACGGTGGTACGAGTGGAGGTGGCCCGTTGAGCGGCGCCGGGAACGGATCGGCGGCGGGCGCCGCGATCCGGGTGCTCATCGCCGACGATCATCCGGTCGTCCGGCAGGGGCTGCGCACGTACCTGGGGATCCAGGACGACATCGAGGTCGTCGGCGAGGCGGTGGACGGCGTCGAGGCGGTGTCCATGGCCGAGCGGCTGGAGCCCGATATCGTGCTCATGGACCTGAAGATGCCGGGCGCGGGCGGGCTGGCCGCGCTCACCGAACTGCGTGCTCGCGGGGTCGCGGCGAGGGTGCTGGTGCTCACCAGCGTCACCGAGCGGGGCCACGTACTGCCGGCAGTTCAGGCGGGCGCGGCTGGGTATCTGTACAAGGACGTCGACCCGCGGGCGCTCGTCCAGGCGATCCGAGCGGTCCACGACGGACACGTGCTGTTCGCGCCGGACGCGGCCGAGGCCGTGCTGGGCGCGGACGCGACCGGCGGGAACGGACGGCACGACGACCGCGGCCTGGCCGCGCTGACCGACAGGGAGCGTGAGGTGCTCGTGCAGATCGCGCGGGGCAGGTCGAACCGGGAGATCGCACGCGTCCTGGCGGTCTCCGAGAAGACGGTCAAGACGCACGTCAGTAATCTGCTCATGAAACTGGGAGTACAGGATCGGACGCAGGCCGCGCTGTACGCCGTCCGGCACGGCCTGGTCGCGGACTGATAGAACAACTTCCACTGACAGGATCGTCATCGAAAACGGTATGAACGTAGCAATCAGGTACGCAGCAGGCAGCGACATCGGATGCAGCCGGGAGAACAACGAGGACTCCGGCTTCGCCGGGGCGCGGCTGATCGCGGTGGCGGACGGTATGGGCGGCTACGCGGGCGGCGAGGTGGCCTCCTCGACCGTCATCGGATCGCTGCGCTCACTGGACGCCGAAGCCCCCGTCGAGGACCTCGTCCAGGCGCTCGGCCGCGCCGTCGCCGAGGCCAACGAGAAGCTCCGCATCGTGCGCGAGGAACGCCCCGACCTGTCCCGGATGGGCACCACGCTCACCGCCATGCTGTGGGACGGCACGCGCGTCGCCCTCGCCCACATCGGCGACTCGCGCGGCTACCTGCTGCGCGACAACGAGCTGTTCCAGATCACCCAGGACCACACGATGGACGAGCTGCTCAAGGCCGAGGCCGAGCAGTCCGGCCAGACGGCGGACCCGGCCGAGACGTCCCGGCTGTCGCACGTCCTCTACCGCGTCCTCGACGGACGCGAGGACCGCGAGCCCGACCTCCGCCTCCGCGAGGCCCGCCTGGGCGACCGCTACCTCCTCTGCTCGGACGGCCTGTCCAACGTCGTCGACCCGCAGACGACCTACGAGGTCCTCGCCGCCGAGCCGGACCCGTCCCGCGCCGTCCACCGCCTCATCGGCCTGGCCCGCGACGGCGGCGGCCCCGACAACATCACCGCCGTAGTGGCCGACGTCGTGGAAGCCGACCACCTCGCCGCCACCCCACCCCCGGCCCCCCTGACCGTGGGCGCCGCCGCCAACTCCTGACTCTCACCACCCCCCCAACCCGCCCCACCGCGCCACGCGCCGCCCCACGCGCGCAATCCCCCCACGCCGCGCCACCCGCGCCACCGCGCGAACGCGCCCCGCGCTAACGCGCCCCGCGCAACCGCGCCCCGCGCACCGCGCCCCGCGCGCCCTGCCCTCGCGCACCGTGCCCCGCGCCCCGCGCCGCAAGCCACACCCGCACGCCGCGCCGACCGCCCCCCGCGTAAACGCGCCTGCCTCGCGCCCCAAAGCAGCCGCGCCCCGCCGACCGAACCGCGCGTACGCCTTGCTGTCGCGGCACCTGCCGCACATCCCGTGCGACACTTCACATCCATCGCTGCACCCGCGCCCCGCCGCGAGCCGCGCCCGCACGCCGCGCTACCGCGCCTCGCATAAACACGCCCGCCGCCCCGCTCCTGCCGCGTCACCACGCTCGTCGCGCCCCGCTGTGTCGCCGAGCTCAACGTCCTGCTCCTGCCGGGCCACCGCGCTCGTCGTGCCGCGTTCGTCGTGCCGCGTTCGTCGTGCCGCGTTCGTCGCGCCGCGTTCGTCGCGCCGCGTTCGTTGCGCCGTGGCCGTCGTTGCCGCGGCCGGCGCGCCGCCATGTTCGCCGCGCCGCGCCGGTTATCCGCGTCTGCCGCGCTTCTTGTGCTGGGTCGCGCGTGTTGGGTCGCACGCCTGCCTTGCCGTAGGCGTGCTGGGGAGAGCTCGTGCTGCGACTCGTTGCTGCGCGTAGTGGTCCGCGTCCTTTGGACGTGGTGGCCGTGAGGGTTTCCCGTGGCGGGGTTCGGGGGGTTTACCTTGGGGTTTGGGGGATTTTGGGGTGGGGTGTGGGGGGTGCGTACGTTCTGTTACGCTGTCCGACCGGTTGCGGGCTGACCTGCTACGTCCTATCCCGGCAATCGCGCACTCCGTTGGGGCGAAATGTCCTACCCTGCTGCCAGGGTGGGGATGGTCAAGCGCCAGGTAACGGTCGCATCGCGGATACCTGTCCTGGCTTGACCCACCTCGGGGTGGACCCGGTATACGGGTCACCTGAACGTAAGTGTCATCGAGGCGGAGGAAATCGGTGGGGGGAACGACCGGCCCGACGGTCACCGGCGCGCCGCACGGCGCGCTCGGCGGCATGGTCGACCGGAGCCTCGTCGCCGCTCGTCGCGGTCCCCTGGGCGTCGCCCTGCGGGTCGCGGCCATGGCCACGGCGGCGGTCGCCGCGGCCTGGGTCCACCGCGTCCACGACCCCGGCGTGCTCTGTCCCCTCCGGACGCTCACCGGGATCCCGTGCCCCCTGTGCGGGGGCACCACCGCGTTCATCGAGCTCGGTGCCGGCCGTCCCGGCCACGCCGTGCTCGCCAACCCGGTGGCGCTCACCGGAGCCGTGGCGTTGGCCCTGGCTCCGCTCGGGCTGGGAGCCCGGTGGTGGGAGCTGGCCCCGGAGACCCGACGGCGGGTCCTCGGCGCCGCACTCGTGGCCTCGGAGCTCTGGCAGCTCGTCAGGCTCGGCGTCCTGCGGGTCTGAGCAGGCGTCCGTCGTCGGCCAGATCCGTGGAGCCCTCCAGGTCCGGCGGACGTCACAAACACCACAGGGTCAATCAATCAAGGAGCGAGTGTGGGCAACCCCTACGACCCGTACGGCCAGCAGCAGCCGGGGTACGGCCAGCAGCCCGGTTACGGGCAGCAGCCTCCGGCGCAGCCCGGTTACGGCCAGCAGCCGGGTTACGGCCAGCAGCCTCCGGCGCAGCCGGGCTACGGCCAGCAGCCCGGATACGGCCAGCAGCCCGGTTATGGGCAGCAGCCTCCGGCGCAGCCCGGTTACGGCCAGCAGCCCGGGTATGGCCAGCAGCCCGCCGCCTACGGACAGCAGCAGTACTACGGTGGCGCGCCCGCCGGTGGCGGCCAGCTCGCCGAGTGGGGTTCCCGCGTCGGCGCGACCTTCATCGACGGCCTCATCCTCGGTGTCCCCGTCGGCATCGTCTACTTCATCGCCATCGCCCTGGCGTCGAAGGTCGCGGTGCTCGGCCTCCTGCTCATGCTGGTGGTCTGGCTGGGCGCCCTCGGCGTCGGCCTCTGGTTCATCTACCAGGAGGGCACCACGGGCCAGACGATCGGCAAGCGCCAGATGGGCATCAAGCTCGTCAGCGCCGACACCGGCCAGCCGATCGGTTTCGGCATGGCGTTCCTGCGCCGCATCTGCCACGCCGCCGACACCTTCGCCTGCTACGTCGGCTACCTGTGGCCGCTGTGGGACGAGCGCAAGCAGACCTTCGCCGACAAGATCGTCAACACGCTCGTCGTCCGGGCCTGATCCCACGGCAGCCGTTCGCGGGGCGTCCTCTTCGGAGGCGCCCCGCTTCGCGTTTCCCATCGCATTGCGCGGTCGGCCGGCGTCCACCCGTGTTTCGGGCCCGGTCAGCCCGCTTGCGTTTCGCGTGTGGCCGTAGTGGGGCCTGGCGTCGAGGGTCAGCGGTCGGGGACGGGGTCGAAGACGCTGTCGCAGGCGGCGATCATGGCGCGGCGGACGGCGCGGTCGAGGAGGCGGAGGGCCTCGTCGCGGCGGCGCATCTGCGGGGCGTCCAGGCCGCGGGCCTCCAGGCGGCGCGCGAGCCGGACCACCGTCGCGAGGTGGACGGCGCGGGCCGCGGTCCGCTGGGCGCGCGGCGGATAGCCGGGGGCGAGCGGCGGCTCGTCCGCCCCCGCCGAGCGCAGGCTCATCAGCTCGTCCGCGATCTCCGGCGGGACGGATGAGACGTCGCTCACGGTGAGCAGCGCCTCGGTGGCCTCGCGCATCGCGAGGGTGAGGTCGCGGTCGGCCTCCGGCAGGGACGGCACGTCGGGACGTCCGGGGGACGCCGGGGCGAGCTCCCAGAGCACGCCCGCGTAGGACGAGCCGCGCCGGTCCTCGCGCGGGACGAGCCCGACCGCGCGGTCGGCGAGGACGGCGACCACGGCGGAACCCGCCGCGATCGCGGCGCGGTTGAAGGCGGGCGGGCCGGTCAGCCCGAGCGGGTCGCCCGGGACCGGCATCGCCAGCCGGAGCGAGGTCATCCCCTCCACCCGCAACTCGCCGAGCGCGCGACGAAGCGGCATGTCTTCGGAAACTCCGGGCAGCGCGAGCCCGGCGTGCAGCCCGGACGACCCGGACGGCCCGGACGGCCCGGACGGCGAGGACGGGGTGTCCGGTACGTCCGCCGTCGCCGGGGACATGCCCACGACCTGCGGACCCGCGGCCCGCTCGACGGCGTCCACGGCCTCGTCCAGACCAACGTGTCCGGCCAGCCAGGCGTTCCCCCACGCGGTGAGCGCGGTCGCCGCGTCGCCCGTCGAGCTCGTTCGATCAGCGCCTGCGTCCATGCCGACCACCATAAGCGCTGCGAATCGCATAGGTTCTTTGTTGCGAATCGGATCGCCTGAGAACGCGAGATTGGGGACAAAGGCGCGCGATGGCCGGCGAGGTACTGCAACTCCGGGGAGTCGGCGTCAGGCGCGAGGGGGCCACCCTGCTGCGCGACGTGACGTGGACGGTTAACGAGAACGAGCGTTGGGTGGTCGTGGGGCCGAACGGGGCGGGCAAGACCACGCTGCTCCAGATCGCCGCCGCGCTGCTGCATCCCACCGAGGGTTCGGTGGAGATCCTGGAGGAGGAGCTCGGCCGCACCGACGTGTTCGAGCTGCGTCCCCGCATCGGGTTCGCGAGCGTCGCGGTCGCGGAGAAGGTCCCGGCCGGGGAGACCGTCCTCGACGTGGTCCTGACCGGCTCGTACGCGATCCTCGGCCGGTGGCAGGAGGAGTACGAGTCCACCGACCTCGCGCGCGCGATCGAGCTGCTGGACACGCTCGGCTGCTCCGACCTGATCAAGCGCCGCTTCGCGACGCTCTCCGAGGGCGAGCGCAAGCGCGTGCAGATCGCGCGGGCGCTGATGCCCGACCCCGAGCTGCTCCTGCTGGACGAGCCCGCCGCCGGGCTCGACCTGGGCGGACGCGAGGACCTGGTGCGCCGGCTCGGCGTCCTCGCGAACGATCCGGCCGCGCCGACGACCGTGATGGTCACCCATCACGTCGAGGAGGTCCCGGAGGGGTTCACGCACGCGCTGCTCCTGCGCAAGGGCGAGATCGTGGCGTCCGGCAAGGTGGACGAGGTGTTCACGCCCGAGCACCTGACCGAGTGCTTCGGCGTGCCCCTGAGCATCGACCGGCAGAACGGCCGCTGGTACGCCCGCGCCGCCTACTGACGCCGCCCCCGCGGGAGCTGAGGCCGGGGCCGAACCCGGCGCGGGGGGCGAGGCGGGGCCGGGGTTGGGGGCCGGGCGAATCGCCCCCTGTTCCTCCGGGATGACCCGACTTACCATCCAGGAGTGAGCGCCACGCTGATCCTGGCCGTCGTCGTCATCGCGGTGGGCGGGCTGCTGCTGTACCGCTCGGTGCGGATCGTCCCGCAGGCCATGGCCTACATCGTCGAGCGGCTGGGCCGCTACGACCGGACCATGCCCGCCGGGCTCAACATGGTCGTCCCGTTCATGGACCAGATCCGCAACCGCGTGGACCTGCGCGAGCAGGTGGTGCCGTTCGTGCCGCAGGCGGTGATCACGTCGGAGAACCTGGTGGTCAGCATCGACACGGTGCTGTACTACCAGGTCACCGACGCGAAGGCCGCGACCTACGAGGTGTCGGACTTCCTCAGCGCGATCGAGCAGCTCACCGCCACCACGCTGCGCAACATCATCGGCGGCATGGACCTGGAGCGCACCCTCACCTCCCGCGAGGAGATCAACTCCGAGCTGCGCGGCGTGCTGGACGAGGCGACCGGCAAATGGGGCATCCGGGTCAACCGGGTCGAGTTGAAGGCCGTCGACCCGCCGGACTCCATCAAGGACGCCATGGAGAAGCAGACGCGCGCGGACCGGGACAAGCGCGCGTCCATCCTCACCGCCGAAGGCCAGAAGCAAGCGGCGATCCTCACGGCGGAAGGCGAACGGACCTCGGCCGTCTTGCGCGCGCGAGGCGAGGCCGAGGCGGTCGTGCTGTCGGCCGAGGCGGACGCCAAGGCCCAGGCGACGCGGGCGCGCGGGCAGGCGCAGGCCATCGCGACGGTGTTCAAGGCCATTCACGACGGACGTCCCGACCAGCGACTCCTCGCCTACCAGTACCTCCAGACGCTCCCGAAGATCGCCGAGGGGAGCGCGAACAAGGTCTGGGTCGTCCCCGCCGAGATGGCCCGCGCCCTCGACCACCTGGGCGGCTTCTTCAACGGACGACTTCCGGCGGACGAGCCCAACGAGTCCCCCGAACCAGGCGCCGCCCCTACCTCGCCGAGCGAGTTCACGCCGTCGAGTGGCTTCACCCCGCCGAGCGAATTCGCCGGGCCGAGCGCGTCAGGCGGGTTCGCCGGGCCGAGCCCGTCAGGCGGATTCGCCGGGCCTAGCGCATCAGGCGGGTTCGCCGGGCCGGGTGGTTCCGGCGCATCCGGCTCGTCTGGCTCGTCTGGCGCGGCTGGCACGCCCGGCGCTTCGGCGTCCGGAGGGTATCCGCGCTCGGACGCCGGGACGTCCGCTGCGGCGCCAGGCGCCGAGGACGACGAGCCGGGCAACGGCGTCTCCCCCCGCCGTCCCGACGAGGACGACTTCCGCCCGTACAACCGCTGAGCGACGTCTCAGCATGTGGGCGAACGACCCCGCCCCATCCGGTCATCTCGGCCTTCCCTAGCATCGGGGGATCGCAGGACTCCGGATCATGGGACGGGACGATCGTGAATGTGCTGGACGCGGCCGCGGTGTTCGCCGCGGGAGTCGCCGCGGGCGGGATCAACACCGTGGTGGGCTCCGGCTCGCTCATCACGTTCCCGACGATGGTGGCCCTCGGCTTCGCGCCCGTGACGGCGAACGTCTCGAACAACATCGGCCTCGTCCCGGGCTCGGTCACCGGCGCGTACGGGTACCGGGACAAGCTCAAGGGGCAGCGGGCGCGGCTGCTGCGGCTCGGCAGCGCGTCCGCGCTCGGCGCGGCGGTCGGCGCGTTGCTGCTGCTGGCGCTGCCCGCCACGGCGTTCAAGGTGATCGTCCCGGTGCTGATCGTCATCGCGCTGGTGCTCGTGGTGTTCCAGCCGCGCCTGCAGGGCTACCTGCGCGCGCGCGAGATGCAGCGCGAGCACGGCGGCCCGATGCTGTGGTCCGGGGTGTTCGGCGCGGGCATGTACGGCGGCTACTTCGGCGCGGCGCAGGGGATCGTCCTGATCGGCCTGCTCGGCACCGCGCTGAACGAGGACCTGCAGCGCGTCAACGCCGCGAAAAATGTTCTGTCCGCGCTGGTCAACGGCGTCGCGGCGGTCGTGTTCATCGGCTCCTGGGCGCTCGGGCGGACCGACATCGACTGGCTCGCCGTGCTGCTCATCGCGTGCGGCTCGACGGTGGGCGGCCTGATCGGCGCGAAGGTCGGCCAGCGGATCCCCCCGACCGTGCTGCGCGGCGTCATCGTGGTCGTCGGGCTCGTCGCGCTCTACAAGTTCCTGGCCTGACCTGCGGTTTCGACGGTTGCGGACCCCTTGATCCGGGTAAAAGTCGAATATACGTTCGACTGTGCGAGGGGTGCTCATGAAGGGCGACAGGGTCGAGATCGTCATCGACGCGGGCGGCGAGGGCGTCCGCACCTACGAGGTCGCCGCGACCCGCGCCGGACGCCGCGTGGAGATCGCCAACCGCCGCGGCGTCGTCGAGGTCAGCGAGGTCACCCGCACCGGAACCCCCGTCCGGACGGCCCGCTTCATGGCGAGCCGCGTCCTGGCGCTCGTCGAATACCCCATCGCGGACGACCAGGCCGAACCACCCGCTGCTTCCTGACGCGCCTCAAGGCTTTTCGGCGGGCGCGGGCTGTGAGTGCGCCGCGCGGTCATCGGGTGCGGACGGAGCGATAGCCGGGATGGACGCCCGGCACGAGTCCGTGATCTTCGGCGATGCGCCTGAGGAGGCTGGTGAGCTGCCGGTGTTCCTCGGGTGAGAGGGGAGAGACCAGGTCCTTCTCGTGCTCGATCGCGAGGGGGATCAGCTCGTTCAGGAGGGATTCGCCCGCCTCGGTGAGGTAGAGGGCGTGGAGGCGGCGATCGTCCGGATTGCGCCGCCGTTCGACCAGGCCGCGCTGCTCCATCGTGTCCACGAACGGGACGAAACGGCTCGGCGGCATGCCCAGGCGGTCCGCGAGTTCGCGCTGGCTGCCGCCCGGCCGCGCCTTGAGCATGCGCAGCAGCCCTGCCTGGGGCGGCGTCAGGTCCAGGACCTTGATCCGCTCGGCGAAGACCCCCGCGGCGTGCGCCCCCAACTGTGCCAGCAGGAACGCCGCTCCGACGGGTGGGCCGCCCTCGGACTCGGTGGCCGCCGGGGCGGGACGGGACTCGTTCGTGGTCATGCCTGAGATCATACTCGCTTGACAATCGTTCAATTCTGTAATCATTCTGGAAGAGAACGAAATGAGGAGTTGACATGACCACCGCGTCTCACCCCGCCGTCCCGGCCGCCCCGCGGCGCCGCCACCCGCAACTCGGGCCGCCGCTGCTCGTCCCCGTCCTGGTCTATGTGGCGCTGACCATCGCTTATGTCGCGGTCAACGCGTCCACGCCGCAGCCGACCGCATCCGGAGCGGACGTGCTCCGGCACGATCTGGACCATGCCCCACAGATCAAGGTCGGCGCCTTCCTGCTGGTCGCCTCGGCGACGCCGCTCGCCGTCAGCGCCGCCGTCCTCTCCCGGCGGCTGCGCGCGCTGGGCATCACCGCGCCGGGTGGTGCGATCACCCTGATCGGTGGCGCGCTCGCCGCGTCCGCGCTGGCCCTTTCGGGCATGTTCGCGTGGACGGGCGCGCGCCTGGCGTCCGACGCGAGCCCCGCGCTGGCCCGCGCCCTCGCCGATCTGTCCTTCGCGACGGGCGGGCCGGGCTTCTCGGCGACGTGCGCGCTGCTGATCGCGGGCGTCTCCGTGCCCGGGCTGCTCGGCCGTCTGCTGCCGCGTCCGGTCGCCGTCCTCGGCCTGGCGATCGCCGTGGTCGGGGCGCTGTCGTCACTGACCTTCGCGGTCTATGGCTTCACTTACCTGGTTCCGGTCGTCCGATTCGGCGGGACGCTCTGGCTCATCGCCACCGCGGCGCTCCTGCCCCGCACCCGCGTCCGCTCTCACGAGTGACGGTGAGGGCACGCCGGACTGGGACGGCTTCGTCCCGCGCGTGGGGAGCCGAGCGGCACGCGAGCTGCTCGGCTTCGTGCTGTCACTCAGGGCGATAGCCGGGCTGACGTTCTGAAGGACGGACGGCCTTTCCGGACAAGCCGTCTCGTCCCGACGGAAAGCGCGGATCCGGCCAGTGCCGGACCCGCGGGTTCGCGTCGAGCGATAGAACGGCCAGTCGGCAGATCGCCGGTCAGGAGAGCGGCCGGACCTGGACAGTGCCCTCGTCGCTCACGCGGGTCTCGAAGGCGGGCTGGCGGCCGGTGGCCGGGCCGTGCACGACCGAGCCGTCCGCCACGCGGAAGGTGCTGCCGTGCCAGGGGCACACGACGCAGGTGTCGCCGTCGTCGTCGACGGTGATGCGGCCCTGGTGGAGCGGCCCGGCGAGGTGGCTGCACCGGTCGGCGAGGACGTGCACGTCGTCGTCCTCGCGCAGCACGAACAGGCTGATGTAGCCCAGCGTTCGGCGGACGGGCCAGCCGTCGGGCAGGTCGGCGATGGGGCACAGGTCGTGCCAGCCGAGCGGGACGAGGTGGGAGACCTGGTCCGCGTGGTTGGCCCCGGCGGCCTGCCGGAAGGCGAGATGTCCGCCGAGATAGCCGCCGGCGAGCAGGGCGCCGAGACCGGCGAAGCCCAGGGCGCGACCCGCGCCGTACCGGCCGCGTAGGCGTGCGACCAGCGACGCGCCGTACAGGACGCTCGCGGTGGCCGTCCCCATGGCGTGGACGAGCCCGACCCGCTGCTGCTCGCGGTGGAGCGCGGACCAGTCGGCGAGGCCGGTCAGCGCGGTCGGCACGGCGCCGGCCAGCCCGGCCGCCACCAGGGCGGACGACGCGCGTTCGGTGCCGGGGATCAGGTCGAGGACGGCCGAGGACATCCAGCAGCCCATCGGCAGGTCCGTGAGCGGGGGATGCGCCGGATGCCCGACCGGGACGCCGTGGAGCGCGTCCTTGACGGGGCCCGGGGGCAGCGCCCGCTGGACTCCGCCGGATATCACCCGGATGGCGCGGTCCAGGACGCCCGCCTGTTCGAGGCCCTCCGCCATGTCCAGCGGATGCGGCCTGACCTGCGGCCGGGGGCCGCGCCGGAAGATGCTGCTCGCCCGTCGGTTCAAGGTCGTCCCTCCTCGGGTGCGTGCCTCCGATCCGGTTCCGGACGGATCCGGTTCCGGAAGGCTCCGGTTCCCGACGGCCGAAACAGGACGCTCGTTCGCGACCCTAGCCGCCGCCCCGTCCGCGCGGCCACCCCAGGTGAGCGGCCGGACGGACCCGACCCGCGCCGTCACGTTCCGCCACGGCGGGCCGTCCATGCCGAGGGATACCTACCAGTGAGTAGGAGTCCCTAAACACGTCTACGGACATCCACTACCCCTCTGAGAGGGGTCAACCACCCTGGGTGAGGCGAGTGGGCCAAACCGGTCCAAAACCAGCCTCCGCCCCGGGCCGGTCGAGCACTCGAAGAAATCCGGAACAGCCCCCCAACGTTCCGTGGCCGCCGGACGTTTTACAGGGGTGAGGACGACGGCGAAGACGGCTGAGCCCGACGAAGGGGCTGAGGCGGAGCGGGAAGGAGCCGAGCTGACCAAGCAGGTGAAGGCGAGCAGGAGTCGGCGAGGACAAGAGACAGGGTGAAGGTGAGCGGAAGCGAGAACTAGCCGGAAGCGGATGACGACGGTGAAGCGGATGAGGCCGACGGGGAGACGGAAGAGAGCGAGGGGGAGTCCGCCGCTCGCAGGGGAGTCAGGGTGACGGGCACGCCGTTGAAGGCGGCGTTGCCGGAGAGGGGGTCGATGAACTGGTCGTCGGTGATCGCGTTGACGCTGACGCCGGGATCGGTGGCGGCGACGCGGGCGCGCGTGCCGGGCAGGCCGTGACCCCAGCCGTGCGGGAGGCTGACGACGCCGGGCATGACGGTGTCGGTGGGGGCGGCGACGGCCTCGACCGTGCCCGTGCGGGACGTCACGCGGACGAGCGTGCCCTCGGCGATGCCGAGGCGGTCGGCGTCGGCCGGGTTCAGTTGCAGCGTGCAGGTGTTGGAGCCGCCGCGTAGCTGCGGGACGTTGTGGAGCCAGCTGTTGTTCGAGCGCAGTTGCCTGCGCCCGATCAGTACGAGGTCGGCGGGCGGCGCGTCCAGGGCGGCGGCGAGCCGGTCGGTGTCGGCGGCGAACGCGGGCGGGCACAGCTCGATCCGTCCGGACGCGGTGCACAGCACCTCGTCCAGGCGCGGCTTCAGCGGCCCGAGGTCGATACCGTGCCGGTGCTCGTCACGCAGCCGCGCGAGGGTCAGGCCGGACGGGTCGGCGCCGAAACCCTCGCCGTACGGGCCGAGCCGCAGCATCATGTCGAGCCGCTGCTCGGTGAGGGACGAGCCGCTGGCGAGCTCCTTGCGCAGCTCGACGGGATCGCGGCCGTACACCGGCGAGCCGGGCGCGGCGACGGCCCGGCCGAGCGTGGTCATGATGACCAGCTCGTCCAGGTCCGCCGTCGAGGCGTCGGTCCCGGCGGCGATCGTCGCGAGCCGCGCGATGATCTCCGTTTCGGCCGGACGGCCGTCCGGGAGCGGCACGGCCGGCGGCGAGTACCGCGCGTAGTCGCGCACGGCGAACGCCAGCAGGGCGACGTCGTAGTGCGGAGTCTGCGCGGGGCGCGGAGGCGGCAGCAAGACGTGCGCGTGCCGGGTCGTCTCGTTCAGGTACGGGTCGACGCTGACCACGAGGTCGAGCGAGGGAAGGAGGCGATCCAGACGGGCCCCGTCCGGAGCGGACAGCACCGGGTTGCCGCCCACCGTGATCAGCGCGCGGATCTGCCCCTCGCCGGGCGTCTCGATCTCGTCCGCGAGGGTCGCGACGGGCAGCTCGCCCATGGTCTCGGGCAGCCCGCGCACGCGGCTGCGCCAGCGGCCCGTCGTGAACGGACGCCGCTTCCGGTACACCGCCAGGTGCGCGGGGCGCGGGAACATCGCGCCGCCCGGGCGATCCAGGTTGCCGGTGAGGATGTTCAGCACGTCCACGAGCCAGCTCGCGAGCGTGCCGAACTCCTGCGTGCATGTGCCGATCCGTCCGTACACGGCAGCATGTTCGGCAGCGGCCAGCTCGTGGGCGATCCGGCGGATCACCTCGGCCGGCACGCCCGTGACCGGCGCGACCCGCTCGGGCGAGAACCCGACGGCGATCGCGCGCAGCTCGTCCAGGCCGTTGAGCGGCAACCCCTCGGGGATACTCGTCAGCTCCTCGGCGAACAGCGTGTGGACGAGCGCCATCAGCAGATGCGCGTCGGTGCCGGGCCGGACGAACAGGTGCTCGTCCGCCAGGGACGCCGTGCGCGTCCGGCGCGGGTCCACGACCACGACCCGTCCGCCGCGCGCCCGGATCGCCTTCAGCCGTCCGCCGAAATCGGGCGCCGAGCAGAGCGACCCGTTCGACTCCAGCGGGTTCGCCCCGAGCATCAGCAGGTACCCGGTGCGGTCGAGGTCGGGCACCGGGACAGCGAGCGGGTCCCCGAACAGGTGCCCGCAGCTCACATGCTTCGGCATCTGGTCGGCGGTGCTGGCGGTGTACACGTTCCGGGTGCCCAGCGCCTTGATCAGCGCCGACCCGTAGAGCGGCCCGGCCACCGAGTGCGCGGTCGGGTTCCCGATGTAGATCGCCACCGCGTCCCGCCCGTACCGCGCGATCACCCCGCTCAGCTCGTCCCGGACGGCCTCGAACGCCTCGTCCCACCCGACCGGAACCCCGCGAACCAGCGGCGCGTCCAGCCGATCCGGATCGCCGTCGAGCGCCCCGAGCGTGGCGCCCTTGGGACACAGGAACCCCGCGCTCAGCGGATCATCCCGATCCCCCCGCACGCCGGTGATCCCGCCCGCCTCATCCAGCGTCAGCTCCAACCCGCACAGAGCCTCACAAAGCGGACACGTCCGCCACGCCCTCCGGCTGCCCATGGCCGCCACCCCTCGTCGCCGACACCGCCCTCATGATGACCCGCCCCCACCCTCCACCGCCACCAACACCCCCCATCCACCGCCCCGCCCCCGACCCACTCACCCCCACCCCGCAATCCCTCCCCGCACCGTGCCGCGTCATGGAACGCAGGGCGCCGCACGGTGGCGCGCTACGCCGCGCCGCACTTGTGCTGCACCGTGCTGCGCCATGGGACGCAGGGCCCCGCACGGTGGCGCGCTGCGCCGCGCTGCGCCGCGCCGCACTGTGCTGCGCCGTGCCGCGCCATGGCACGCAGGGCGTCGCACGGTGGCGCGCTACGCCGCGCGGCACGGTGCCGCGGCCGCGGCGGGACGGGGGTGTAGCAGGCTGCACTGTGCTGGGCCGCGCTGCGTCGCCTCGCGGCTTTGCTGGGCTTGGGGGCTGCTGTTTCGGGGCGTGGGGGGCGGCGCTGGGGGGTGGGCGTGTTGGGGCTGGATGGGGTTCGGGGCGGGGGTCAGGGGATTCGTTGAGCGGGGGTGGGAGCGGAGTTAACGTGAAAGGAGGACATCGACCGCCTCTGGGAGATGACGCGGATGGAGGCGTGGGTCGGCTGGTTGCTGGTCGCGGCGTTGCTCGGGGTCGCCGAGGTGCTGACGCTCACGCTCGCGCTCGGGTTGCTGGCGGTGGCGGCGCTGGCGGCCGGGTTGACGGCTGCGGCCGGGCTTCCGGTGCTGGTGCAAGGGGCCGTGTTCGGGTTGTTCGCGGTCGGCGGGGTCGGGGTGGTGCGGCCGATCGCGCGGCGGCACATCCGGCAGCCTCCGGCGCTGCGGTCGGGGACGGCGGCGCTGGTGGGGCGCGAGGCGGTGACGCTCACCGAGGTCAGCCGGGCGGGCGGGCGCGCGCGGATCGGGGGCGAGGAGTGGACGGCCCGTCCGTACGATCCCGACCTGGTCATTCCCGCCGGGGCCGTCGCTGACGTGCTCGCCATCGAGGGGGCGACGGCGCTGCTCTATCCGGTGCGGATTCCGGAGGTGGAGGCATGACCGATATCGCCATCGCGCTGCTGGTGGTGCTGCTCGCGGGGGTGGCGGTGCTCGTCACCGCGACCATGCGGACGGTCTGGATCATCCCGCAGGCGCGAGCGAGGAACGTGGAGCGGCTCGGGCGCTACCACCGGACGCTGGAGCCGGGCATCAGCTTCGTGGTGCCGTTCGTGGACCGGGTGAAGGCGCTGATCGACCTGCGCGAGCAGGTCGTGTCGTTCAAGGCGCAGCCGGTGATCACCGAGGACAACGTGGTGGTGCACATCGACACCGTGCTGTTCTTCCAGGTCACCGACCCGCGCGCGGCGGACTACGAGATCGTGAACTACATCAAGGCGATC
Organism: Actinomadura gamaensis; assembly: GCF_042652125.1. Classification (NCBI taxonomy): domain Bacteria; kingdom Bacillati; phylum Actinomycetota; class Actinomycetes; order Streptosporangiales; family Thermomonosporaceae; genus Actinomadura; species Actinomadura gamaensis. Next base: position 580,401 of record NZ_JBHSIT010000004.1, read on the forward strand.
GAGCAGCTGACCGCGACGACGCTGCGGAACGTGATCGGCACGCTGGACCTGGAGGCCACGCTGACCTCCCGGGACCGGATCAACACCGCGCTGCGCGGCGTGCTGGACGACGCGTCCGGCAAGTGGGGCATCCGCGTCACCCGCGTGGAGATCAAGGCGATCGAGCCGCCGGCGTCCATCAAGGACGCCATGGAGAAGCAGATGCGCGCCGAGCGGGAGAAGCGCGCGGCGATCCTCACGGCGGAGGGCGCGCGGCAGGCCAAGATCCTCACGGCGGAGGGGGAGAAGCAGGCCGCGATCCTGCGGGCGGAAGGCGGCAAGCAGTCCGCGATCCTGGAGGCCGAGGGGCAGGCCACCGCCATCCACAAGGTGTTCACGGCCGTCCACCGCGCCGACCCGGACCCGAAGCTCCTCGCCTACCAGTACCTCCAGACGCTGCCGAAGCTCGCCGAGGGGCAGAACAGCACTTTCTGGATCATTCCGGGCGAGGTCACCTCGGCGCTGGAGGCCGTCAAGCGGGCCTTCGGCGGCGGCATGACCTCGACGGAGGCGAAGCCCGCTTCCGAGGAGACCGGGGACGAGGGTGTCTCCGGTGGGGGCCAAGGCGGTCGGGCTTTGGACGTGGCCGGACAGGAAGCGCGGGATGCGCTCAGTGCGGCTGAGGAGGAGGCTCGGTCCGCGCTCGACGAAACCGAGCGACGGCCTGCGCTTGATGCGCCCGTTGAGCGGTGAGCGCGCCTCCTGAGCGCTGTCCTTGGTCTCTCGGTGTGGCGGACGTCCGAGAGTGGGTGCCGCTGAGGAGCGCGGGACGTGAGGGTGTTTCAAGTAGTTGCTGTTTCGGGCGGCGAGAATTGGCAGGTTTTCTAGTGCCCTGAACGGCCGGGGTCGCTATCGTCACGCTGGCCGCGTCCGGTATCGGACGGGGTGCCAACCCCGTTTTCGGGCTTCGCGGTGCGGGCCCGTCCAGGTATCGGAGCGTGAACATGCCGCGTGGCCGTCGGTGGCGCCGGGGAGCCGGTGCGCTGGCCGGAACGTCGCTCGTCCTGGCCGCTGGGCTGGTGGCTCCTGCCGACGCCGGCGCGTCCGGCGGGCTGCGCCGCGCGGACACCGGGGCGGCGATCGTGGCGCAGAAGCGGGTGGACGCGCGGACGTTCGACGTGTCCGTCCGGTCGCCCTCGCTGCGGCAGACCGTGAAGGTGCGCGTGATCACTCCGGCCGGGTGGTCGCGGACGTCCGCGCGGACGTGGCCGGTGCTGTACGCCTACCACGGCGGCGCGGACCACTACGAGTCGTGGACGCGCAGCACGGACGTCGAGAAGGTCGCGTCAGGCTGGGACGCGATGGTCGTCATGCCCGAGGGCGGCCTGGACGGGTCGTACACCGACTGGTTCAACTACGGGAAGGGCGGGTCGCCCAAGTGGGAGACCTTCCACACCCGCGAGGTCACGCAGCTGATGGAGCGGAACTTCCGCGCCGGGACGAACCGGGCCGCGATGGGCATCTCGTCCGGCGGGCAGGGCGCGCTCACCTACGCGGCGCGGCACAAGGGGTTGTTCAAGTACGCGGCGTCCTTCAGCGGGATCGTGCATCTGACGCAGCCCGGCATCCCCGCGGTGCTGATGTTCCTCGGGTACGCGTTCGGTCCGAAGGGCGACGACCCGTTCCGCATCTGGGGTCCGCCGAGCGGCGACATGTCCAACTGGAAGGCGCACGACCCGTACCTCCTGGCGAACAACCTGCGCGGCGTCGGGCTGTACCTGTCGTCCGGGACGACCGGTGAGCCCGGGCCGCTCGACCCGCCGTTCAAGGACTGGGACTACGTCAAGATGCGGCTCGCGGGCGGGGTCAGCGAGCAGACGGCGGGCTCGACCAACGTCTCGCTCGCCGCGCGTCTTCGGCAGCTCAAGATCCCGGCGACGACGCACCTCTACGGCAACGGCTGGCACCAGTGGGCCTACTGGCAGATCGAGATGCACTCGGCCTGGCCCCTGATGATGCGTGCCATCGGCGCGCACAAGGTCGCTTCCTAGCACGCAGAAGCGCGGGCTCCATACGGAACCCGCGCTCTCGCGCCGATCAGGCGGCGTCGCAGTTGAGGCCGACCGGCGTGCTCCTGCTGCTCAGGCGGCGTCGCCGTTGACGCCGACCGGCGCTCTCCTGCTGGGCAGGAGGCGGCGCTGTTGACGCCGACCCGCGCTCTCGCGCCGATCAGGCGGCGTCGTTGACGCCCAGGCCCTTGGCGACGCGGTCGCCCAGGTCCTTGTGGACGTTGCGCCAGTACTCCACGACGCGCTTCTTGGTGTCGGCGGTGACCTCCGGGGCGGAGGCGTGGCCGACGATGTTGGTGACCATGTGGTCGCGGTCGGTGTCGGACAGGACCTTCTCCCACAGCGCGCGCGGCTGCGCGTAGTCGTCGTCCTCCCGGTGCGGCTCGTAGGCGTGCCGGACGATCTCGCCCGCGACCCCGTAGGACTCGCCGGCCCAGACGGACGGGTCGGCCGCGACCGGGCCGCCCGCCGAGTTCGGCGCGTACACCGGGTCGGACGGGTTCCGGTACGTCATCGGCCCGTCGAAGTTGTAGGAGTGGACCGGGTTCTTCGGCTGGTTGACCGGGAGCTGGAGGTAGTTCGGGCCGATGCGGTAGCGGTGCGCGTCCGGGTAGGAGAACAGGCGGCCCTGGAGCATCTTGTCCGGGGACGGCCCGATGCCCGGCACGAACGCGGACGGCTCGAACGACGCCTGCTCGATCTCGGCGAAGTAGTTCTCCGGGTTCCGGTTCAGCGTCCACCGCCCGATGGTGATCTCGGGGTAGTCCTCGTGCGGCCACACCTTGGTGAGGTCGAACGGGTTGAACCGGTAGTCGGCGGCCTCCTCGAACGGCATGATCTGCACGTTCACCGTCCAGGACGGGTGGTCGCCGCGGTCGATCGCGGTCCGCAGGTCGCGGATGTGCAGGTCCGGGTCGGCGGCCTGCGCGGCCTTGGCCTCGGCGTCGGTGAAGTTCCGGATGCCCTGGTCGGTCTTGAAGTGGTACTTCACCCAGAACTTCTCGCCGGCCGCGTTGTACCAGAGGAACGTGTGCGAGCCGAAGCCGTGCATGTGCCGCCACGACTGCGGGGTGCCGCGGTCGGTCATCAGCAGCGAGACCTGGTGGGCGGACTCGGGGGACAGCGTCCAGAAGTCCCACTGCATGTTGTTGTCGTGCAGGTGGGTGTCCGCGCGGCGCTTCTGGCTGTGGATGAAGTCGCTGAACTTCTGCGGGTCGCGGATGAAGAAGACCGGCGTGTTGTTGCCGACGAGGTCGTAGTTGCCGTCCTCGGTGTAGAACTTCATCGCGAAGCCGCGCGGGTCGCGCTGGGTGTCGGGCGCGCCGAGCTCGCCCGCGACCGTCGAGAACCGCACCAGGGACTCGGTGCGCGCGCCCTTCTGGAACAGCTTGGCCTTGGTGAACTGGCTGACGTCCTCGGTGATCTCCAGGACGCCGTACGCGCCGCCGCCCTTGGCGTGCACCACCCGCTCCGGGACCCGTTCGCGGTTGAAGTGCGCCATCTTCTGGATCAGGTAGTGGTCCTGGAGCAGCAGCGGGCCGTTCGGCCCCACGGACTGCGAGTGCTCCAGGCTCGGCGCCGGGTTGCCGCCGTCGGTGGTCGCGATGCGCTTGTCGGACATGGGCGCGGTCTCTCCTTGCTCGTCGGGTGATGCGGTGCCGCGAGGCGCTCTCATGCGCCTGCCGGCCCCGAACCGGACGGACGCTCCGAGGCGGGTCGGCGGTTCGGGCGGGGCGGGGTGTCGGGGGTGGTCTCGCGGCAGGTGGGGCAGAGGCCCCAGAAGGTGATGTCGGCCTCGTCGACCAGGAAGCCGGCGTCGTCGGGCGGGTCGGCGCAGGGCGCGGCGCCCGTGACGCAGTCGACGTCCCGGACCGTTCCGCAGCGGCGGCAGACCAGGTGGTGGTGGTTGTCGCCGACGCGGCCCTCGTACCGGGCCGGGCCGCCCGCCGGCTCGACGCGGCGGACGAGGCCCGCCGCGGTGAGGGCGTGCAGCGCCTCGTACACAGCCTGGAGAGAGACGTGGCCCACACGTTCCCGGACGCCGGCGGCGACCGCGTCCGCGCCGAGGTGGTCCCCGGCCCGGACGGTCTCCAGGATCGCGACGCGGGCCGCCGTGACGCGCAGGCCCGCGCGGCGCAGCTCGTCCGGGGTCGTGGCCGGCGTCCGGGATGAGGTCATGGCTCGACTCTAGGTCCTAAACACGAATGATTCAAGAAAACGAGCAACCAAACTTAGCGAACGCTTCGGGTTCGCTCCTGGATGTATGCCCGGTCTGGGCGGTTGATACTGGTCCGGGCTGCTGATGTTTCATGTGGAACCAGGTAAAGGAAGGGTCGTGGGAGGGTCGAGCACCGGGGCGAATCCCCCGGAATCTCCCTGCTCGCGTGCCATCCTTGGCCGAACCGATCAAGGAGGTGCGGGTGCGATGCGCGACGGACACCCCGCGTTCAGCGCGGTGAAGGACGCGGAACCGGGCGGTGCGCTCCGGCGCGCGCGCCCGCAAAGAACGGCGGACGGTGCGCGCCCGCAGAGGAGCGCGGACAGTGCGCGTCTGCGGAGGGCGGGCGGCGGCGTGTCCCGGCGCGCGGGTTCGCGGAGGACGGCGGGTGTCGCGCTGGCGGCGGTCGGTTGCGCGGTGGCGCTCGCCGCGTCCGCGTGCGGGGGCGGTGGCGGGGGGAACGACGCGTCCGCCGACAGCAAGGGCAAGCCGCCCGCGTCGTCCGGCGAAGGGGGACCGAAGACCGGCGGCCAGCAGCCGGACGCCGTGCGGCAGCCGATCACCATCGCGTTCGGCGGCGACACGCACTTCGAGGGCTCGCTGCGCGGACGGCTCGACTCCCCGCGCACCGCGCTCGGGCCGATCGCGAAGACGCTGAAGGCCGCCGACTTCACCATGCTCAACCTGGAGACGGCGATCACCACCGGCGGGACGAAGGCCCCGAACAAGGAGTTCACCTTCCGCGCGCCGCCCTCGGCGTTCACGGCGCTGAAGGCGGCCGGGGTGGACGTGGTGTCCATGGCCAACAACCACGGCATGGACTACATGGAGACGGGCCTGCGCGACTCGCTCCGCGCGATCAAGAAGAGCGGCTTCCCGGTCGTCGGGATCGGGAAGGACGCCGCGGAGGCGTACCGTCCGGCGCGGTTCACCGTGAAGGGCAACCGGATCGCGGTGGTCGGCGCGACGCAGGTGCTCGACGACCACCTGATCCAGGCGTGGACGGCGACCGACGGCAAGGGCGGCCTGGCGTCCGCCAAGGACGTCCCGCGCCTGGTCCAGGCGGTCAAGGAGGCCCGGAAGGGCGCCGACTACGTGATCGTCCACCTGCACTGGGGGCAGGAGATGCGCAACTGCCCGCTGCCCCGGCAGCAGGAGCTCGCGAAGGCCCTGGTCGCGGCGGGCGCGGACGTCGTGGTCGGCGGGCACGCGCACATCCCGCTCGGTGGCGGCTACCTGGGCGGCAAGTACGTCCACTACGGGATGGGGAACTTCGTGTTCTCGTCCGCGTCCGGGCTGACCGCGAACTCCGGCGTCCTCCTGCTGCGCCTGGACGGCGGGAAGGTCGCCAAGGCCACCTGGAAGCCCGCCCACATCTCCGGCGGGCTCCCCACGCTGATGACCGGTGCCGCCGCGACCGCCGAGCTGAAGCGCTGGAACGGCCTCCGCGCCTGCACCGGCCTGAAGGCCAAACCCTGACGTTCCGTCCTCCGGCTGGACTCTCCCCTCGTGGGAGACGGGACAGTGGAGGACGTGAGCGGAGATCTCCTGCCGATCGGGCGGTTCGCGCGGCTGTGCCGGCTGAGCGTGAAGCGGCTGCGGCACTACGACGAGCTGGGGCTGCTGTCCCCGGCGCACGTCGACCCCGGTTCCGGCTACCGGTACTACCGGCCCGCGCAGGCGCGGGACGCCCTGGCGATCGGACTCCTGCGGACGCTGGACGTCCCGCTGCCGATGATCGCCCGGACGCTCGCCGAGGACGACCCGACCGCGCCGCTGACCGAGGTCCGGGACCGGCAAGCCGCCGAGCTGGCGCGCCGCCGCCGGGCCCTGGACGTGCTGGAACGCCTCCTCACCGAGGGCCTGCCCGCACCACCGGTGACCGTCGTGGACGAGCCCGCCCGGACGGTCGCCGTCGCGCGGGACACCGCGTCCATCGACGACATCGCCCCCGCGATGGGGCGCTGCGTCGCGCGCCTGGCGAGCGTCACGCCCGCCGAACCCGCGATCGGGCTCTTCCCGCTCGACCCCACGGAGGAGTTCCCCGTCGCGCTCGCGTACGTCCTGCCGTCCGGGGCCGAGGCGCCGGACGGCACGCGGCGCGAGGTGCTCGAAGGCGGGCCGTTCGCCACGGCCGTCCACACCGGGCCGTTCGACCAGGTCGGACTCGTCGTGCACGGCCTGCTGGCCTGGTGCGCCGACCACGGTCACACGCCCGGCGCGACGACGCGGGAGACCTACCTCTCCGACCCCCGGACCACGCCACCGGACGCCCTGGTGACGCGCGTGCAGATCAGACTGGAGGACGAACGATGACCGACGCTTGGTATGCGGCCACCGACGAGCCGGCGCTCGTGGAGCTGCCCGCCGTCCGCGGATTGTCCGTAAGCGGACAGGGCGAGCCGGGAGGCGCCGAGCACTCGGCCGCCGTCGAGGCGCTCTACGCGGTGGCCGGCGCGGCGGGTGCGGCCGGTGCGCCGCTCGAAGGGCGCTGGTGGGTGGAGGACGAGCGTCCCCCGCTGGACGTCCCGCGCGCCGAGTGGCGCTGGCACCTGTTCATCAAGGTGGACGGCGACCTCACGCCCGAGCGGGTGGAGCGGGCGCTGGACGCCGTCCGGCCGAAACTCCCCGCGGCGGCGCGCGTGCACCTGACGGAGTTCGCGGAGGGAACGTCCGTGCAGGTCCTGCACCACGGCGGGTACGAGGACGAGCCCGCCACCCTCGCCCGCATGGACGCCTACATGCAGGCCGAGAACCTCGTCCGGCGGGGTCTGCACCACGAGATCTACCTCAGCCTGAGCGAGCTGACCATCCTGCGCCAACCCGTCGTGAGGGTCGATCCCGGAGGCGCGCGGGCGTAGGTTCGCGGAAAGGGCACCCTCCGACGGAGAAGGTGATCGCGGTGCGGGATCACAGGGTGAGGTCGGGCGAGGTCGAACTGGCCGTGCGCGAGCGAGGGGAGGCGCACCGGCCGACGGTCGTGCTCGTGCACGGCTATCCGGACACCAGCGCCGTGTGGGACGAGGTCGCGGACATGCTCGCGCAGCGGTTCCGCGTCCTCGCCTACGACGTGCGGGGAGCGGGCGCGTCCACCACCCCGGACGACCCGAACGACTACCGCATGGAGGCGCTGCTCGGGGACCTCGCCGCCGTCATCGACGCGGTGGGCGGCGACGCGCCCGTCCACCTGGTCGGGCACGACTGGGGGTCCGTCCAGGGCTGGGCGGCCGTCACCGACGACCCGGCGGGCGAGCCGCTCCAGGGCCGGATCGCGTCCTTCACCTCGATCTCCGGCCCGGACTGGCGCCACGTCGCCGAGTGGGCCCGGCGGGAGACGACGGGCCGCGGCGAGCGCCGCCCGGCCCGTTCCGGCCGTCCCGCTCGCTCCGGCCGTCCCGCCGCCGCGCGCGAGCGAGCCGCGGACGACGGCGAGCGCGACCACGACCGCCCAGATCAAGCCGAAGGCGGGCGCGACGCCGCGGAGCGGATGGAAGGCCGGCGCATGATGGCCGGGCAGGCGGCCGAGCGAGCGCGCGCGACGGCTGAGCGAGCGCGCGCGATGGCCGAACGGGCCCGAGCAATGGCCGAACGGACGCGCGGCATGCGTGAAGGCGCGGGACGGACGCGCGGTGTTCGCGAAGGCGCCGGATGGATGCGCGGCGGTCGCAACGGCGCCGGATGGATGCGCGGCGGTCGCGACGGCGCGGGACGGACGCGCGATGCCCGTGAAGGCGCGGGCCGGATGCGCGGTATGCGCGAAGGCGGAGAGCGGATGCGCGGCGTTCGCGAGGGCGCGGGGCGGGTGCGCGACCGTGCCCGCCGGACGGCGCGCGTCCTCGACCAGGCGCGGCGCAGCGCCTACATGCCGGTGTTCGCGGCGCCCGGGACGGGCGAGGCGCTCGCCCGCGTCGTGAGCGCCACGTTCGCGCGCGGCCTGAAGCGCGCCGAGGGCGGCGAGCCGAGGCCCGGGCACCCCGCGCCGACGCTGGCCCGCGACGCGCGCAACGGGCTCGGGCTCTACCGGGCCAACCTGCGGCGGATCCCGTCCGGCGACGGAACGGCGCGGGTGCCGGTGCAGCTGATCGTCCCGACCCGCGACCGGTACGCCACGCCGGAGGCGCTGCTGTCGGCGCGCGGGCACGCCGATCCGCTGTACGTCCGGCGCATCCCGGCCGGGCACTGGGTCGCGCGGACCCACCCGGACCGGATCGCGAACTGGGTGACCGAGTTCATCGACCACCTCGCGGGCGGCCCGGACACCCCGGACCTCGTGCGCGCGCGTGCGGCGGGACGTCCCGGCGGCGAGTACACCGGACGGCTCGTCCTCGTGACCGGCGCGGGCAGCGGCATCGGCCGCGCGACGGCCCGCGCCTTCGCCGCCGAGGGCGCGGAGGTCGTGGTCGCCGACATCGACGAGGGCGCGGCCAAGCACGTCGCCGACGAGATCTCCGGCGCGGGCGGCGGCGACGGCGCGCACGGCGAGGCCCACCCCTACGGCGTGGACGTCGCGGACGCCGAGGCGATGGAGCGGTTCGCCGACTACGTCACCGAGAACTTCGGCGTGCCCGACGTCCTGGTCAACAACGCGGGCATCGGCGTGGCGGGCCCGCTGCTGGAGACCGGCGAGAGCGACTGGGCCCGGATCCGCTCGGTCAACCTGGACGGCGTGTACCGCGGCTGCCGCCTGTTCGGCGCCCGGATGGTCGCGCGCGGCGAGGGCGGGCACATCGTCAACATCGCGTCGATGGCCGCGTTCGTGCCCGGCCCGCACGTCGCCGCGTACTCGGCGACGAAGGCGGCCGTCCTGCAGCTCAGCGAGTGCCTGCGCCAGGAGCTCGTGGACGAGGGCATCGGCGTCACCGCGATCTGCCCCGGCGTGATCGACACCGAGATCCCGCGCCGCACCCGGTACGTCGGGGTGTCCGCCGAGACGGCCGACGACCTGCGGGAGAGCACCGCCCGCGCGTTCGCCCGCCGGGGCTACCCGCCCGAGCGCGTGGCGCGGGCGATCCTGCACGCCGTCCGGCACAACCGTCCGGTCGTCCCGGTCGCCGCCGAGGCGCGGGTGGGCCGGACGATCTCCCGGTTCGCGCCGTCCGCCAACCGCGCCCTCGCCCGCGTGGCCCGCCGCGCGGGCGAGCGCCGCTTCATCGACCAACCGGACATGCCCTCAAGCTGAACCGAGAAGCGCACCGCCGCCCCCGGCGGTGCGCTTCCCCTTTTCCTCCTCCACCCGTCGTTCTCGTGCTGCCGTGCGGCATGGCTTCACGCGTCGGGGAAGCGGCGTTTCTTGGCGTTGTCGAGGAGCACGAGCAGGACGGCCGCGGCGATGACGGCCGCCGTCGCCACGATCCACCAGGCGGGGGACGGCATGCGGGACGGCACGGACAGCAGCGGCCTCCAGCCGAAGTACTTGGCGGGGAACGGCAGCAGCCCTTCGTAGAAGCCCGCGAAGAACACGATCGACTGGAGCCCGTCGTAGGTCTTCGGATCGTCCATGCCGCCAGCTTCGCCGCAGGTCGGGGCGGTCACCAGCGACCAAGGTCGATGGCGCGGGTACCAAGGGGGATCGGCGGCGCGGGCGATCTCTTGTGATTCCTCTGGAACAGGAGGTATGCCCGGATCGTTATCGGGACGGGTGGCGCGGAGACCGCCGCCCTGAACGGCGCCCAGCGGGGGCGGGCGCCGACCGGACCGTCGCGGCCGGGCCGTGGCCCGGCCGCGAGAGCCGGTCGCCGCGGTCGTGGACGCCGGCCCGCATGCCTGGTGGCAGCGCCCGGACCGTCGCGCGGAGCCGCCCTCGACGCGCCGGTCCGACCGACACGAAGGAAGCCTGATGACCAGCCACCGGGCGGGGCCGCCGGTCCCTCAGCCGAGCGAGCCGTCCCCGGACGGCCCTGTCCGCGCGGACACCGGCGCCTGGGCCGCGCCGACCGGCGCTTCGTCCGCGCCCACTGGCGCTTCGTCCGTGCCGACCGGCGCGTCGGCCGCGGGCATCGGCGCTTCGGCCGCGGCTCCGGGCGCTTCGGCCGCGGGTCCCGGCGCTTCGGCCGTGCCCGCCGGTGCTTCGGCCGCGGCCACTGACGTCCCCGAACCGGTCGTCTCCGAGGCGTCCGCTGAGTTCGCGGCGGCGTTCGCCGCTCATGAGGTTCCGCCTACCGCGTCCGTCGTGCCCGGTGCGGGTGGGGTGGACGTGCGGTTGGTGCGGGAGAGGGCCGGCCGGCGGTCCGACGGTTACCGGACGCGAAGGTTGCGGCGTCGTCGGCGGGTTCGGCGGTTGGTGCCGCTCGGAGTGCTGGTCGCGTTGCTGCCGGTCGCCGGGTTCGGGCTTTACTACCAGGTGGACGGCAACATCAGGCATGTGAGCGCGGCGGACCTCGGCCCGCGTCCGGCGAAGCTGACGCGGGCACAGAACATCCTGGTCGTCGGCTCGGACAGCAGGGACGGCGCGAACGCCGCGTACGGGAAGGACCAGGGCGCGCGCACCGACACGATGGTCCTGTTCCACGTCCCGGCGGACGGCAAGAACGTCCGCGGGGTGAGCCTGCCGCGCGACTCGATGGTCCAGATCCCGGCCTGCCGGACGGCGGGCGGCGCGACCGTCGCGGCCCGGACGGGGCAGATCAACGCGGCGTTCAACGAGGCCGGGCTGGCCTGCGCGTGGAAGACCGTCGAGGCGGACACCGGCGTGCGCGTCGACCACGCCCTCCAGATCGACTTCACCGGGTTCAAGTCGATGGTGGACGCGCTCGGCGGCGTCGAGCTGACCGTCCCGGCGAAGATCGACGACGCGAAGGCGAAGCTGCACCTGAACCCCGGGCGGCAGAAGCTGGACGGCGAGCAGGCGCTCGGCTACGCGCGCGCCCGGTACAGCGTCGGGGACGGCTCGGACCTCGGCCGGATCAAGCGGCAGCAGCAGCTCATGACGGCGATGGCGGACAAGGCGCGCGGCCAGCTCGGCAATCCGGCCCGGCTGTACTCGTTCCTGCGGGCGGCGTCCAGGTCCGTGACCACGGACGGCGGGCTCGGGCTGAAGCAGATGTTCGACCTGGCCAACGGGATCGGCGACACCGGGAAGATCAGCTTCACGACCGTTCCGGTCGGGCCGTATCCGGCCGACCCGAACCGCGTCCAGTGGACGCAGCCCGCGGCCGGCCGGCTCTTCCAGTCCCTGCGCTGAGCCCCGTCCGCTCGCCTCCATGCCCGGCCAAGGCGCTCTTCCAGGTTTGCGCTGAGCCCCGCCGGCTCGCGCCCGTGTTCGGCCAAGGCGCGTCAGTCGCGGCGGAAGCGCAGGCAGGCGACGGCGGCGGCGACGCCCGCGCCGGCCATGAGGTACCAGCCGAACCGGTAGTCGGCGAGCACCGGACGGTCGCCCAGCACGAACGTCAGGACGGCGACGCCGAGCGCGGACGCGATCTGCCGCGTGGTCATCAGCACCGCCGAACCGAGCGAGATCCGGTCGCCGGGCAGCGCGGTGGACGCCCCGAACAGCGGCGGCTGGAGCAGCGCCGTGCTCGCGCCGAACAGCACCGCGCCGGGCAGGTAGCCGGGCGCGTATCCGCCGTCGATGCCGACCGCCCACCAGGCCGCGCCGACCGCGAGCGTCAGCCCGCCGAGGACGGCCGAGGCGCGTCCGCCGATGCGCGCGACGACCCGTCCGGACAGCGGTGACAGCACCATGCAGGCCAGCGGGACGGGCGCGAGCGCGAGCGCCGCCTCGACCGCCGACCAGTGCCGGACCTCCGTGAAGTACAGCGTGGTCGAGAGGAGTCCGGCGGCGAACGCCAGGTAGTACAGCCAGACCCCGGTGACGGCGACCGCGAACGTCCGGTTCCGGAACAGCCGGGGGTCGATGATCGGGTCGTGCGCGCGCAGGAGCCGCGCGGCCAGCAGCGGGAGCAGGACGGTGAGCAGCGCCCCGCAGAAGAACGTCGGGATGGACGGGTAGCCCCAGCCGGGTCCCTGCGTGAGCAGCGCGGTCAGCGTCCCGGCCGACGCGAGCAGCAGCGCGGCGCCCTGGAGGTCGAGCGGGCGGCGCTTCACCGCCGTGCCGCCGCCGTTGGCTTCGGCGGTGTCGGGGGTGTCGGGGGCGAGGATCCGCCGTCCCATGACCAGCGCCGCCGCCGCGACCGGCAGGTTGATGAGGAAGATCCAGCGCCATCCGGCGAGCAGCAGCACCCCGCCGAGGACCGGGCCGCAGCCCGCACCGGACGCCGCGACCGCCGTCCAGATCCCCATCACGGTCGGGTGCTCGCGGCGCGGGAAGGCGGGCAGCGCGAGCCCCAGCGACGTCGGGATCAGCAGCGCGCCGGCCACCGCCTGGACGACGCGGGCCGCCACGAGCAGCCCCAGCGTCGGGGCCGCCGCGCAGGCGACCGACGCGACGGCGAACAGCGCCATCCCGGCGAGGAAGACGCGCCGCCGCCCGGCGTCGTCCGCGACGCGCCCGGCGGGCACGAGCAGCGCCGCCAGGACGATCGTGTACGCGTTCAGCACCCACGACACGTCCGCGAGGGACGCCCCGCCGAAGCTCTCCCGCAGCGCGGGGAAGGCGATGTTGACCGCGAACAGGTCGAGGATCGCGAGGAACTGCGCGACGGACGCGACGCCGAGCACCCACCACCGCCGGCGGGAGGGGACGGCGCGCGCGGCGGGCGGGGCCGGTGTGGCGAGCACGCCCGCCAGAGGGGTCTTGGTGTTCATGGTCAAAGCCTCGTTCGGCGGGCCTTCCGCGACGAGTGGCAGAAATGACGCGATGCGCTAGATTCCTGCCATGCGCGTTCTCGCCGTCGTCGTGATGGACGACATGCCGGTGTTCGAGGTGGCCATCCCCTGCCAGATGTTCGGCACGCCCCCGCTCGGACACGAGGGCCCCTGGTACGACATGCGGATCTGCGCCGAAGGCGGGCCGCGGCACGTCCCGATGCGCGGCTCGTCCGGGCACCACGACCTGCCCGGCATGTTCGGCGTCCACGCCACCCACGGCCTCGACGCCCTCCGCGACGCCGACACCGTCATCGTCCCGGCGACCGCCGACGTGAACCGCGACCCGTCCGACGCGCTGCTCACCGCGCTCCGCGACGCCCACGAGCGCGGAGCCCGGATCGTCTCGCTCTGCTCGGGCGGGTTCGTCCTCGCCGCCGCCGGGCTCCTGGACGGACGTGCCAGCGCCGTCCACTGGAAGCACGCCGAGACGCTCGCCCGCCGGTTCCCGCGCGTGCCGGTCGACCCGTCCGTGCTCTACCACGACCACGGCGACCTGCTCACCGGCGCGGGCAACACCGCCGGGATCGACCTCTGCCTGCACCTGATCAGGCACGACCTCGGCTCGGAGGCGGCCACCGCGGTCGCGCGGCACATGGTCGTCCCGCCGCACCGGTCCGGCGGGCAGGCGCAGTACGTGGACGTCCCGATCCCGCGCGCCCACCGCGACGACGGCCTCGGACCCGTCCTGGACTGGGCCGTCGAGCGGCTGCACGACCCGCTGACCGTCGCCGACCTCGCCGCCCGCGCGGGCCTGACCGTCCGGACGCTGCACCGCCGCTTCCACGCCGAGCTGGGCGCGACGCCGCTGCGCTGGCTGCTGACCCAGCGCGTCCTGCGCGCCCGCGAGCTGCTCGAACGCACCGACCTCCCGATCGACGCCGTCGCCGTCCGCTGCGGCCTGGGCAGCGCCCCCAACCTGCGCGCCCACTTCTCCCGCGAGATGGGCGTCTCCCCGAGCGAGTACCGCCGAGCCCACCGCGCCCGCGGCACCGCGGGCGCGTCCGCGCCCGAAATCTTGGACGCGGACGTGCCCGGAACCTTGGACTCGGATGCGACCGGGCTCGTGGACTCGGATGCGACCGGGCTCGTGGACGCGGACGCGACCGGAATTCTGGACGCGGGCGCGGCCGGGGTCGTGCAAGCGGGCGCGGCCGGGATCGTCGCGGCGTGATGTCCGGGGACGGCGCGGACGGGAGACAATGGGGGGTGTGACCGAGATCCGAACCCCGCTCCGCCGCCGTCCCGCCCAGCGCCGCAGCGCCGAACGCGTGCAGCGGATGCTGGACGCCTGCGCGGAGATCCTCGACGAGGACGGCTACGACGGCCTCACCACGACCCGGATCGCCCAGCGCGCCGAGGTCGCGATCGGCTCGGTCTACCAGTTCTTCCCCGACAAGCGGGCGGTGGCGCAGGCGCTCGCGCTGCGCAACCTGGAGGAGTTCGAGCGGCGGGTGTCCGAGCGGCTCGGGCAGGGCGGCTTCGACGACTGGTCCGACACGGTCGGCGCGATCATCGAGATCTTCGTGGGCATGCACCGCTCGGTGCCCGGCTTCCGGGTGCTGCGGTTCGGCGACGTGGCCGACGTCCGGCTGCTGGACGAGGGCGCGGAGAACAACTCCGTCGTCGCCGACCGGCTGCGCGAGCTGATCGTGGAGACGTTCGGCGTCGCCGAGACGCCCGGGCTGGCCACCGCGCTCGCGATCGCGGTCGAGGCCGCCGACGCCGTGCTCAAGCTGGCCTTCCGCCGCGACCCGGACGGCGACCCGGCGATCCTCGCCGAGGCCGAGCGGCTCATCCACGGCTACCTCGCCGACCACATCACCGCCGGCTGAGTGGCGCGGGTCAGGGGGTGGCGGCGGTGTAGGGGGCGCGGTCGCCGCCGACGCCGCTGACCGACGGGTACGGGTACTCGCGGTGGCCGCGCCACCGGGGCGCGCCGCTCGCGAAGGCGTCGAGGGTGACGGCGGTGGCGTCGATCTTCTTCGTGGACGGCCCCGCGCCCACGGGGAAGGAGCCCGGCCAGGCGTGCCCGGCGCCGGAGACGGTGTACAGGTCCACGCGGGCGTCGCGGCGGCAGCCCGTCCAGGAGTGCCGGCGGACGCCCGCGGCGGGCTCGGCCGAGGCGGTCCTGTCGCAGCTGAGCGCGCGTCCCCAGGCCGTCGCCGAGGCGCTCACCGACGGCAGGTCGAACGAGCCGTCCGCCGGGAGCATCCAGGACGGGATCCGGTCGCGGTTCCCGCCGAACGGTTCGCCGCCCTGGTACGGGACGACCGGGTCGGCCGTGCCGTGGAACGCCACGATCGTGGTCGGCGCCGGGCGCGGGCAGGGCCGGGCCAGGTTCAGCCCGGAGACGGCGGCGACTCCGGCGAGCCGTCCGCCGAGGCCGCAGACGAGGGCCGTGGCGAGGCCCGCGCCGTTGGAGAAGCCCGCCGCGAACTCGCGCCGCCGGTCGATGCACAGGCCCTTCTCCAGGTGGTCGAGCAGCGCGCCGACGTAGGCGATGTCGGCGTCGCCCTCGGCCATGCCGGGCAGCTTCCAGCCGGTGCGTCCGGGGGCGCTGTCCGGCTCGACGACCGTGAAGCCGCGCGCCGCGCCCGCGTCGGCGAGCCGTCCGTAGATCGCCTGCTCGAACCCGGACGAGTTCAGCCCGTGCAGGTCGAGGATCAGCGGCGCGGGGCCGCGGTCCTGCGGGTCCCGCCCGGCCCGGTCGGGGGTCTTCACGAGGAAGCCGCGGCCCTGGAAGACGTGCTGCCCGGTGGTCAGCGTCCCGCCGGTGCAGCCGAGGCTGCCCCAGCGCGGCACGGCGGGCGCCGGGCCGGCCGGCTCGGCCTTGATCGTGCCGGGGTCGCCGTGGCAGCCGGCCGCGAGGACACCGGCCACGAACAGCAGCGCGATGACCCTGTGGGACCGGCGCACCGGGACTCGGGAGCTCAGAGCCATCCCTGCGCCCGGGCGGTGTGGACGGCCTCGATGCGGTTGCGCGCTCCCACCTTGTTGATCGCGGAGGAGAGGTAGTTGCGGACGGTGCCCTCCGACAGGTGCATCCCGGCGGCGATGTCGGCGATGGTCGAGCCGTCCGCGCCCGCCGTCAGGACGTCCCGCTCGCGCGGCGAGAGCGGGTTCGGGCCGGCGCTGAGCGCGGCGGCGGCGAGGTTCGGGTCGATCACCCGCTCGCCCGCGACGACGCGGCGGATCGCGGCGGCGAGCTCCTGCGCCGGGCTGTCCTTCACCAGGAACGCCGAAGCGCCCGCCTCCATGGCGCGGCGCAGGTATCCGGGACGGCCGAATGTGGTCAGGATCATCACCCGGCAGGACGGCACGGCGGCGCGGATCTCGGCGGCGGCGGTGAGCCCGTCCTTGCCCGGCATCTCGATGTCGAGGAGGGCGACGTCGGGCCGCTCGCGCGCGGCGGCCAGCACGGCCTCCGCGCCGCCCGCGGCCTCGGCGACCACGTCCAGGTCGTCCTCCAGCCCGAGGAGCGTGGCCAGCGCGCCGCGCACCATGCCCTGGTCCTCAGCCAGCATCACCCGGATCACGACGCAGACCCTACTGCGGGCCTGGAGGTCGCGCCGTCGGCACCGGGAGGTCCGGACGGTCCGGACGGCTCCGGCGGTCCGGACGGCCCGTCCGGTCCCGGCGGCGCGGAGGGGGACAGGGGGAGGCTGGCCGTCACGGCGAACCCGCCGGACGGCCGGGGCTTCGCGGTCAGCGTCCCGCCCGCCGCGTCGATCCGCTCGGCGAGGCCGGTGAGGCCGTTCCCCGGCGTGAAGGACGCCTCGGACGCCTTCCCGTCGTCGGTCACGGTCAGCACGGCGGCGCCGGCCTCGCGCCGGACGGCGATCTCGCAGCGGTGCGCGCGCGAGTGCCGGACGACGTTCGTGACGGCCTCGCGGACGGCCCAGCCGAAAAGGCCGTCCGCGTCGTCCGGAAGCGGGGTGCCGGAGGTGCGGACGACCGGCTCGATCCCCGCGGCGGTCAGCACGGCCCGCGCCCCGTCGAGCTCGCCGGTGAGGTCGCGGCGGCGGTACCCCGAGATCGTGGCGCGGACGTCGCGGAGCGCCTCGCGCGCGACCGACTCGATGTCGTTGACCTCGGCGATCGCGCGGTCCACGTCGCGCGGGGCCATCCGCCGCGCCAGCTCGCTCTTCAGCACGATCAGCGACAGGCTGTGCCCGAGCAGGTCGTGCAGGTCGCGGGCGATGCGCAGCCGCTCGTTGGCCGCGGCGAGGCGGGTGGTCTCCGCGCGCGCCTCGCGCAGCTGCTGGACGAGCGTCCGGGCGTGCCGGAAGGCGAGCATGAACAGGCCGATGGACAGCGCCGTCATCGCGATGGTCAGCAGCCCGTTCCGGCCGACGCCGAGCAGCCGGCACTGGAGCGCGGCGAGGGCCGCCGCCGAGACCACCCCGTACGGGACGATCTTCAGCGGCAGCGTCATCGCCGCGACGATCGACAGGTAGATCGGCATCCCGACCCACTCGGCGCCGAACGCGAACGGCAGCCCCACGCACACCAGGGCGAACAGCCCGAACAGCACGTAGGTGCGGCGACGCGGCGGGACCATCCAGCTCGTCATCGTCAGCGGCGTCGCCATGTACAGCGTGACGAACGCGATCACCGCGAGCACGGCCAGGACGAGCCGCGGCCCGTGGTACCCGGCGACGATCTTGACGAGCGGGACGCTGTAGACCAGCCCGAACGCGGCCCAGAACGCGCGGCGGGGCCGGGACCGCCCGGGGTCCTCGCCGTCGATCGTCTCGTTGAACAGCCGCTTCATGGCTCGCTTCCGTCGGTGCGTCGCTCCGGTCCAGTATTTCGCGTCGTGTCCCCTTCGTTCAGCTCGCCCGCATGGTACGCCGGTAGGCCGGGACGGCCAGCGCGGCCAGCCCGGCCGTCCAGCCCGCGAGCACCAGGGCCGTGGTGGCCGACGGCGCGTGCCCCGACACCAGCGTCCAGCCCAGCGACCCGAACCGGTTGGACGGCGTCCACGCCGCCACCGAGCGCAGCGCGGACGGCAGCTGGCTCACCGGCATCCAGAGACCGCCCAGTATGGACAGCGTGAAATAGCACCCGAGTGTCACCGGCTGCGCGGCGTCCGGGCCGACGAGGCTGCCGATCAGGATGCCGAGCGCCGCGAACGGCAGCGACGCCACCCACATCAGCACGACCATCAGCAGCCAGTGCACCGGATCCACCCGGACCCCCTCGAACGCGACGGCGACCAGGCTGACCAGCAGGATCGCGGGGAGCGCCAGGAACATCGAGGCGACCGTCCGGCCGGCGACGATCGCCCACGGCCGCAGCGGCGTCGTCTGGAGCTGGCGCAGCCAGCCGGACGCGCGCTCGGCCGCGAACCGCTGCCCGGTCGACGACAGCGCCGCCCCGATCGCGCCGAACGACGCCATCGACACCATCAGGTAGGTCTGCGCGTCCAGACCGGTCTTCGCGTCGTGGCCGTCGCTCTTGAAGACGTTCGCCCACAGCAGGTAGAAGCCGACCGGGACGGCGAGGGTGAAGAACGTGAAGCGCCGGTCGCGGAACATCCGCACGATCTCCAGGCGCAGGTAGGCGAGCATCGGAGGGTTGCCTTTCGAGAGGAGGAACGGGGGCGACGGGGATGCGGGTCAGGCGGGGTCGGTGGTGAGGTCGAGGAAGGCCTCCTCCAGGTCGGCGCCGCGGACCTCCAGGTCCCGGACGGTCAGCCCGGTGCGGTACAGCGCCGCGGTCGTCGCGTCGGCGTCCGCGCTGGTCAGGACGGCCGAGGTGCCGCGGATCTCGACGCCGGTGACGCCCGGCAGCCGGTCCAGCCCGGCGGCGGGCTGGTCACCGAGGGTGAACCGGACGGTCCGGGTCCCGGCCCGGGACTTGATCTCGGCGGGGGAGCCGTCGGCGACGATCCGCCCGCGCGCCATGACCACGATCCGGTCGGCGTTCTCGTCCGCCTCCTCCAGGTAGTGGGTGGCGAACAGGATCGTCCGGCCGCCCGCCGCGTAGGCGCGCATGCTGGACCAGAAGGTGCGGCGGGAGGCGACGTCCATCGCGGCGGTCGGCTCGTCCAGGACGAGCAGTTTCGGCCCGCCCGCGATCGCCAGCGCGAACCGGACCCGCTGCCGCTGCCCGCCGGACAGCTTGTCCGCGCGCCGTCCCGCGACCTCGGTGAGGTCGGCGGTTTCGAGGATCTCGCCGAGCGGCAGCGGCTCGGGGTACAGCCCGCGGACGAACCCGACGACCTCCTTGACGGTCAG
Source organism: Actinomadura gamaensis (assembly GCF_042652125.1). NCBI lineage: Bacteria > Bacillati > Actinomycetota > Actinomycetes > Streptosporangiales > Thermomonosporaceae > Actinomadura > Actinomadura gamaensis. The sequence goes on from NZ_JBHSIT010000004.1 coordinate 599,675, forward strand.
GCCCTCGACGAGCGCGCCGTCCTGGAGCATCGCGCCGACGCGCCCGCGGGCGACGGCGGTCAGCGGGTCGTCGCCGAACACCTCGACGCGGCCGGAGTCGGGGCGGGCGAGGCCGAGCAGCATGGAGATCGTCGTGCTCTTGCCCGCGCCGTTCGGGCCGAGCAGCGCGAGCGTCCGCCCGGCCGGGACGGTGAGGTCGAGCGCCTCGACCGCGCGGACCTCGCCGTAGCTCTTCGCGACGGTGGTGAAGGTGATGGCGTCCATGGGTCCAACGCTAGGAAGGCGCTGGTCACGGGGTTAGTGAAGGTTGTCGCGGGCCCGCGATGACTTTTGTCATGGCGCCGGCGGCGATTCCGGACGGCGCGAAGGGGTCTGGTCCCGGCCCGCTTTACATGTTACGAAGGGATGTAAAGCGGTGGGCGGCACCACCCCGCGCCGTCCCGCGGCCGCGCCGAGGCCCGCGGGCGGCCGCGTCCCGGGAGGCTGGCACGCATGACCTCGTACGACTTCTACGTCTCGCCCGTCCCCAAGGAGACCTGGGACGTGCCCATGTCGGGCGACGCCCGGTTCACCTGGGAGTACGACGACGGCCGCGACCGGCTGCTGAACCTGTACCAGAAGGGCAAGGACAAGCAGTGGGACGCGCAGAAGCGCATCGACTGGGACCTGGAGGTCGATCCGGACAACGTCGCGGGCCTGCCCGAGCAGTTCAACCCGCTGTTCGGCTCGGACATCTGGGACAAGATGTCGCAGAAGGAGCGGGACGAGTTCGGACGGCACCAGGGAGCGTGGCTGTTCAGCCAGTTCCTGCACGGTGAGCAGGGCGCGCTGAACGTGTCGGCGCGCATCGTCCAGTCCGTCCCGGACCTGGACTCCAAGTTCTACGCCGCCACCCAGACCATGGACGAGGCGCGGCACGTGGAGCTGTACTCGCGGTTCCTGCGCGAGAAGATCGGCATGTACTACCCGATCAACCAGGACCTGGCGAAGCTGCTCGCCGAGTCGCTGGAGGACTCCCGCTGGGACCTGCCCTACCTCGGGATGCAGGTGCTCATCGAGGGCCTCGCGCTCGCCGCGTTCGGGCTGTACCGGGACATGTCCACCAACCCGCTGGTCAAGCAGCTCCTCGCGTACGTGATGCAGGACGAGGCGCGGCACGTCGCGTTCGGACGGCTCGCGCTGCGCGACTACTACGCCGAACTCACCACGAAGGAGCGCGCCGAGCGCGAGGAGTTCGTCGTCGAGGGCTGCTATCTGATGCGCGACCGGTTCAAGGGCCGGGAGGTCTTCGAACAGCTCGGGATGCCGCTCGACACGTGCATGGAGTACGTCGACAACTCCGACATGTACACCCTCTACCAGTCGCTGTTGTTCAGCCGGATCGTGCCGTGCGTGAAGGACGTCGGGCTGTGGGGCGAGAAGGTGCAGGCGGCCTACCTCGACATGGGCGTGCTCGACAACGCCAAGGCCGACCTCGAAGCGCTGATGAAGCAGGACGAGGACATCGCCGACGCCGTGGACCGCGAGCGCTACGAGCGCGAACTCGCCGCCCGGCGCACCGAGGTCGACGAGGCCATCGCCCTGGGCGACGGCTGAGCCGCAGGTGAGCCGCAGGTGGGTCGCTGGTGAACCGCGGGTGGGTCGCTGGTGAGCCGCGGGCGAGCCTCGGCTGAGCCGCGGGCAGGGCGCGGGCGAGCCGTTGGCGAGCCGCGGGACCGTTTGGGCTCGACATAGGGCTTGGGTGCGGACGGTAAAAAGCGAGGACGCCGGATCGGCGTCCTCGCTTCGCCGTCTCTCCCAGAAGTTCCCAAATGGCCTTGGTGAAGCGGGCTGAAATGCCGCCGGATGTCCTGGAATAACGGACGGACTTCCGGGGCCGAGGCCTTTCCTTTGGATCGTTTCTCGCGTCTTCAATTCCTTCGTGTATCGGGTGTGCGCGGCCATCGGCTGTACTAACGTCCCCGCTCGGAAACCGGTGCACGCCACCGGACGGCACAGCGGGGCCCGCATCGATGGCCCGCCAGTGCAGGATCAATCCGATTCCCGGGGGGAAACATGAACCGATCCGCGCGCAACCTGATCAGGGCCACCGCCTTCGCGCCACTCGCCGTCGCGCTGGCGGGCCTCTCCGGCCCGGCCTACGCCGGCCAGCCCCTTCCGGCCGACACGGGCCAGGCCCGTCCGGCCGACGCCGCCCCGGAGGGCCTGTACAGCCTCCAGGGCACGATCCAGGACCTCGCCCAGTCGCTCACCCACGCCACGGGCGGCCTCGGCCACGCCATCCCGGCCGCCGCCGGCGCGAACGAGCGCCACGCCATCCCGGCCGCCGCCGGGGCGAACCAGCGCCGCGCCGTCCGGACGCCGCGTCCCGGCGCTGCCGAGCCCGCGCCGACCGGGCAGGTCCGCCTCGGCCTGCCGAAGCAGCTGACCTCCCCGCTCGGCCTGCCGGACGAGGCGAGCCTGCCGGTCACGGTCCCGTCCCTGCCGAACGTGCCGCTGCCGCCGCTCAACCCGCCCGCGCCGAACGCGCCGTCCGCGCCCACCGGGGCGTCCGCGCCCACCGGGGCGTCCGCGCCGAACGGCCCGTCCGCGCCGAACGGCCCCTCCACGCCGAACGGGCAGATGGGCCCGAACGGCCAGACGGGTCCGAACGGGCCCACCGGCCCGGGCGGACCGACCGGGGGAAGCGGGCAGGGCGCGCACCACCACGGGCACCAGGCACACCACGCCCACCACGCGCACCACGCGCACCCGGGCCGTCCCTCGAAGCCGACCGGCCCGACGGGGCCGACCGGCCCGACCGGCCCGACCGGCCCGACCGGTCGGCAGGAGGCGCACCGGCCGGGCGCGTCGCACGCCGCGAACGGCGCCGCCAAGCCGGGCCGTCCGGCCCGGCCGTCCGGCCGGCGCATCGCGAACGGCCACTTCCCGCGGCCGCAGTCGTTCCCCGTCGCCCTGCCGGCGGCGCTGCCCGTGCTCCCGGGCCTGTTCGCGAAGCTCATGCCGCCGATGGACGCCATGAAGCCCGCCACTCCGCCGAACGCCCGCACCCGGACCGAGGAGGGGCCGGTCGGCGGCCTGGTGTCCAAGCTGACCGGCGCGCCGAACATGCTGCCGGTGTCCCTGCCGGGCGCCTCGCGGCTTCCGCTCTCCGCGGAGCGCAGGGCCGACGTCCCCGGCGCCGAGGCGCCCGGTGCCGGCGGTGTCGGCAACGTCCTCGGCGCCCTCGGCGGCGTCACCGGCATGGCGAAGAACCTGCCCATCTCGCTGCCCCACACGCCGCTGCTGCCCGGCGACCAGCAGGGCCCGGCCGGCGCGCAGAACCCCGGCGGTCCGCAGGGGCCGTCCGGCCGGCGGACGCTGCCGGCCGACCTGCCGCTGCCCGGCGGCGACGTCCTCGGCAAGCTGAACGGCGTGACCTCGCTGGTCGGCGGCCTGCCGGCGGGCCTGCCGAAGGCGTCCGGCGGGGACGTTGAGCGCGTCCGGACCGCGCCCGCGGCCACCCGTCCGTCCTCGCCGCAGCCGCAGCCGCAGCCGCAGCCGCAGATGCACCCGCTGCCCGCCCTGAACGACGTGCTGAACAAGGTGGACCACTGGTCCGGCCCGCTGGCGGGCGACATGTTCGGCCACATGAACGGGACGGGCAACGCCTGAACCGACCCTCCGGACGGACGTCCGGACCGCACCTCGGGTGACCCACGGGACGCCCGCGCCCACCCGGCGCGGGCGTCCCGTCCGTCTGTCCGGAGAAGTGAATTACACCGTTGTTATCCCGTCGAGATTGGCCCACGGAATCTTGACGCAGCGCACTAGATCCACTTCGCTGCGACAAAATCATGGTGACAAACCCCACAAAGTCCGGGCTTTCGCTTGCGTCATGCGCGGCACGCCGTACGGTCAAGGACTTGTGTGCGGCCCCATCTGAGATCGCTGTTGTTCATCCAACTGAAGATGGCCGGGAGCCGCACCACCGGACGCCCGATCCGCACCGCAGCGGACGCGTCGAACCATCGGTGCCGAGAACCGGCCACGAGGCGGAGCATCCCTCGTAGCAGCAGATCCCGCGGGGCACGCGCGACCACGAAGAGAGATCCTCGTCGGCGTGCGCGTCATGCGCGGATCCGCCCGGAAAGCGGCGCACCGGGTGTCCGGGGTCCTGTCCCCGAACGAAGGACTTCTCCGTGGGTAAGCATCGCCCGAAGTTCCGCCTCCGTACCATCCTCGTCGCCTCGGGCGTCGCGGTCGCCGTCCTGGCGGCCGGCGCGGCGGCACTGCTGATGGGAGGCGGCAGCGGCGGTTCCGCCGACGCGGCGCAGGCGCGGCAGACGGCCGCCCCGCCGACCCAGCCCCCGACCAGCCGGACCCCCCTGGCGGACCAGCCCCGCACGACCCCCGGCCGGGCCAGCCGCGGTGAAACGCGTCCCCCCGTGCCGAAGCCGGTGAAGACCACCGATGCGCCCAAGCCGAAGCCCAAGAAGCGCGCCTACACCGTGCTGTCGTCCGGCAGCTGCGAGGCGTCGTCCTACGGCGAGGGCCAGGAGACGGCGAGCGGCGAGCCGTTCAACCCCAACGCGCTGACCGCCGCGCACAAGACCCTGCCGTTCGGCAGCAGGGTCCGCGTCACGAACAAGAACAACGGCGAGTCGGTCATCGTCCGCATCAACGACCGCGGCCCCTACGTCGGAGGCCGCTGCCTGGACCTGTCCACCGCCGCCATGAAGCAGGTGGACGGCATGGGCGCGGGCGTCATCCCCGTCCGCTACGAGGTCCTCTCCCGCGCCTGATCCCGGCTCTCCCGGCGCGAGATCGCGCACCTACGAGGCTCACGGCGTGCGCGAGGAGGCGAAGGCGGTCGTCAGCGCGTCCACGAGGGACGCACCGGCCGAGCCGTCCGGATCCACGTCCGGGTCGTAGATCGCCACGTTCATGCCGACGACGCGCGGGCTCGCCAGCAGGACGGACAGCAGTTCCGCGAGGTCGTCCAGGGAGATCCCGTTCGGGTTCGGCGAGTCCACGGCGGGCATGACGCCGCGGTCGAGGACGTCCGCGTCCAGGTGGACCCAGAAGCCGTCGGACGCGGCGTCTTCGAGGACGTCCAGGGCGGCCTCGGCGGCGGCCTTCGCGCCGCGCGTGCGGATCTCCTCGCTGGAGAACTTCGGGATCGCCGAGGATTCGAAGATCTCGGACGCGAGGTCCTGGTGGTCCTCCGGTTCCCACTGGTAGCCGAGGGCGACGGTCCGCTCCTCGGCGACGTACGGGCGCAGGCCGTCCAGGTCGGTGAGCCCGTCCGGGCCGTGGCCGGTGGCCAGGCGCAGGGCGTAGCCCGCCACGTTGCGGACGCCGTGGGCCTTGGCGCGGTCGCGCGGCGGGGCGTAGTCGGCGTGCCCGTCGAGGTAGGCGAGGCCGTAGTCGCCGCGCCGCCGCAGCGCGAGCAGCGGGCCGAGCAGGATCCCGCAGTCCCCGCCGAGGACGAGCGGGAACCGGCCGTCGTCGAGCAGTTCGCCGACGCGGTCGGCCAACTGTGTCGTGTAGGCGATGTGAGCCTGTCCGTTCCGGTAGCCCGTGATCGGGTCGGGGACGGACGCGTACGGCGGCGGTTCGACGCGTCCGGCCTCCTCGGCGTCCAGGCGCGTGGCGAGCCCGTGCGCGCGCAGCGCCTCGGGCAGATGGCGCGCGCCGGGGACGTGCCCTTCGCGCAACGGGCGGAGCCCGATGTTGGACGGGGCGTCCAGCAGCCAGACCCGGCGAGTCATCGCACACCTCCTCGACACCCTCTAAACCGTTTAGGTGGTGTCGAAGATCAGCGTAGCGTCCACCGGGGCGATCGGTCGAGAGGCGTCCGCCTAGGAGGAACTGCCGGTCAGGTGCAGCGAGACCGGCGGAGCGGACCGGGACGCCGGCTCCGCCAGCCGCTCCCGGAACCAGTCGGTGAGCACGCCGTCCACCCGGACCGCCTCGGTGATCGGCGCCCGCGCCTCCAGGCCCGGCTCGGCCGCGAGCGCGTGCCCCATCCGGAACGTCGCCGACTCCACCGTGGGCGCGCCGCACCGCGACAGCAGGTCGCGCAGCGCGGTCACCTCGGCCGCCGGGACGATCCGGTCCCGCGCCCCGCCGATCAGCAGCAGCGCCGCGCCCGCCCCGGCGATCCGCGCGGCGTGCTCCGACAGGTCGAGCCGCTCGGCCATCGCGATCGCGCCGGGACTCCAGATGCGCTCCCGCCCCGCGCGCTTCTCCACCGAACGCGCCGCCCGCGCGGGCGAGACGACCGGCGCGATCAGCGCGGCCGTGCTGACCTGCACCTCCCGCCGCGCGAGCACGAGCAGCACCACCGCCGCGCCCGCCGAGAACCCGGTCAGCGCCACCGGCCCCGCCGGGACGCCGAGATCGCGGCGCAGATCCGCGAGGACGGCGGGCAGCCGGTCGGCGCCCTGCTCCACGGCCGTCCCGAAAGCGGTGATGCCCGCGTCCGAAAGGAACACCTGCGAGTCGAGCCCGGTCGGCAACCCGCCCGCCGGATCCCCGGACCGCGGCAGGTCCAGGTACACCCGCCAGGTCGGCACGCCGGTCATCGGCACCGCCGCCGCCATCGCCGCCGCCGCGCGCGGCGGATCGAACCCGGGCCACGCCACCACGAGCCGCGTCGGCCCGCTCGCCCGCGCGTCCACCGCGGTGGGCGGCAACGCGACGTAACCGAGCCCGGCAGCCGTCCCCCGAATGGGCCGCGCCAACTCCCGCCCCCCTCGCCCGACCTCGTCCCCGCCGTCCCCTACCCCGTCCCGCCGCCCCCCAACACCCACCCGCACCCCCGCGCGCTGGGTGTTCGCGGGCCGTGCGTTCGTGGCCGGCGCGGCTTCGGGCCGGGTGTTCGTGCTCGGTGGCTCCGCGTTCGGTGGCTCCGTGCTCGGCGCGTCGGTGACGCGTGTGTCTTCGTGCTGCGCGCCCGGGGGCGGCGCGTTCGTGCCCGGCGCGGGTGTGAGGGGCGGCGCGTCGGCGGGAGGGGCGGCGGACGGGCGGACGGCGTCCGGGGACGGGTCCGGGCTGGCGGCTGGGGCGGTCATCGTCCTGGTCAGCTCCTCGCGGTCGCGGCGGTCGCCTGCGCGGACACCGGCGCGTCCGGGGGCCGCAGGGGGCCGGAGGGCGCGCGGTGCCGCGGACGGACGGGAGGCGGCGCTCCTCCCGCGAGTCCGGAGTTACCTGGTCTCATGTTTCCAGCGGGCGGCGGATAATGCCCCCCAATCCCCACAGTCTGTCTACGAAAGACAGCAAAGTGTCACCCGCGATCACCGTCCTGCCGCTGGCCGGCGAGGTCGGACGGGCCGGCGGACGAGGGAACAAGATAGGTCTCGATTGCGTCTTAAATAAGGATGGGCGGGGACAGACCGCCCACAAGACCTCTCCGGGAGGGCGAGTGAACGGGAAGCGAGGCGCTGCGGCCGCCGGCCAGGCGTGGCAGATCTACAGCGAGACGCTCCAGGACGGCGCGCCCCGGTTCGGCGAGCGCGTCCGCGCCGTGCCCCGGATGCTGAAGGCCGTCCTGCGCGGCGACTACAAGGGCATGTCGATCGGGACGCTGGGCCTGCTGGCCCTGGGGCTCGTCTACATCATCTCGCCGATCGACGCGATCCCCGACCTGCTGCCCGTCGTCGGCGTCGTGGACGACACCGGCGTGGCGCTGTGGATGGCGACGGCCCTGATCCGCGCGGCCGGCGACTTCATCGCCTGGGAGCGCGGCGGCCGTCCCCACGTCGTGGTGGGGGACGTCGTCGACTGACCGACGTCCCGGAAAGAAGGCCGACGGCACGTGCCGTCGGCCTTTTCGCGTCAGGGGCGGGGCGCGCCGTCCAGGTCGGCGGCGAACCCGGCGGCCACCGAGCGCATCACCGGGACGACCTCCAGCACCGCCTCATGCGTCATCCGCGCGGACGGTCCCGACACCGAGAACGCCGTAAGCGTCGGAGCGCCGGGCAGGGGCACGGCCACGCACCGGACGCCGACCTCCTGCTCCTCGTCGTCCACGGCGTAGCCGCGTTCGCGCACGCGCACGAGCTCGTCCACCAGCGCGTTCGCGTCGGTGAAGGTGTGCGGGGTGCGGGCGGGCATGCCCGTCCGGGACAGGATCTCCCGCACGCGCGACTCGGGGAGCTGCGCCAGCAGGGCCTTCCCGACGCCCGTGCAGTGCGGCAGGACGCGCCGTCCGACCTCGGTGAACATCCGCATCGAGTGCCGCGACGGGACCTGCGCGACGTACACCGCCGCGTCCCCCTCCAGGACGGCCATGTTCGCGGTCTCGCCCACCTCGTCCACGAGCCGGGCCAGCGCGGGCCGCGCCCACGAGCCGAGCAGCCGGCCCGCGCCGTCGCCGAGCCGGATCAGCCGGGGCCCGAGCGCGTACCGCTTGTTCGCCTCCTGGCGGACGTAACCGTGGTTCACGAGCGTCCGCATCAGCCGGTAGATCGTCGGCATCGGCAGCCCGGACACCTCGGTCAGCTCCGACAGGGCCATCTCGCCGCCCCCGTCCGCCAGGTGTTCCAGCAGCTCGAAGGCGCGTTCCAGGGACCGTACGGCCTCCGCCACCGATGTCTCCTCTCCCGGGGAATCCCCCAATCCTACGGAGAACCGATTTCGCTGTGCGAAAGACGTTCACGGGGTTACGGTCCGTGTCCGAGTGGTTATAACAGCGGATGCCCCCCGGACGAGACCTGACCGAAACGGCGCAGCGGAAGGAACCGGCGATGGGGGACAAGGCGACGTATCGCCGCGAGCCACGGGCGTGCCACGCCTCGGAGGGCCGCCGCACCGGGCGCCGGCTCGGCACGGCCCTGCTGGGAGGAGCGCTCGCGATCCCGCCGGTGCTGCTGGGCCCGTCCGCCTGGGCGATCACCAGCCCGTCCGGCCCGCACCCGACGTCCGAGACGCTCGACTCGTTCGTCCTCACCCGCGACTCCGCACCCCTGGACCCGCCCGACACCGAACAGGCGAACACGCCCGCCCTCGCACAGGCGAACGCGCTCGGCACCGGGCAAGCGGACGCGTCGGCCCCCGCGCGGGCGAACTCGCAGGCGAGCGCGCCGAACACGCCCCCCGCGAGCGCGCACGCCCCGGCGCGGACGAACGCGTCAGCCCCCGCGCAGGGGAGCGCACCGGCCTCCGCGCAGGGGAGCGCGCCGGGCTCCGTGCAGGGGGGCGCACCCGCCTCCGCGCAGGGGAGCGTGCCGGGCTCCGCGCAGGTGGGCGTGCCGGGCTCCGTGCGGGCGAACGAGGTTCAGGCCAGCTCTCAGCTGAGCGCCCTCCGCCTGCACGCGACGCTGCTACCGCTGGGCGAACGGCGCGACGGATCGGATCGCGTGCTGTTCTACCTCGTCGGCGTCCGCCCCGTCGGCGGCGTCGCTCGCGCCGCCACCCTCTCCCTGAGCGCCCCTAGGCCACTGACCTGGGACGGCCGCTCCGCCGAATGCGCCGCGGGCGAGGACGCCAGCGAGCTCCGCTGCTCCTTGGGGGATCTCCGAGCCCGCCGTGCCGTCCCCCTCGCCCTCCGCGTCCCCGCCCGCGTGACGTTCCCGCACGCCCGGATCGTCGCCCGCGCCGAGAACGCGTCGGCCAGCACCGTCCTGTCCGTAACCGCGCCCCCAGCCACTCCACCGGCCAGCGCGCTCACCACCCCACCCGACTCATCCACGACCACCTCGTCCACGCACTCACCCAGCACCACCGCGCCGCGTTCTTCCGCGGACACGTCCAGCCCTCCAGCGAACGCGCCCACCACATCCGCGCACGCGTCCGGCGCGACCGCACAGGCGCCTGGCAGTGCTCCACGGGCGGTGGGTGGCTCTTCCGCGCATGTGTCGGGTTCTTCTGCGCACGGGCTCGACGCGGCCGCGCACGGGCCTGGCGCCTCCCCGCGTACGGCGGGCGGCCCGTCTGCCCAGGCGCCAGGTTCCTCCGCACACGCGCCTGGCTCGGCCGCACCCGCGCCTGGCTCGGCCGCACCCGCGCCTGGCTCGGCCGCACACGCGCCTGGCTCGGCCGCGCACGCGCCTGGCGTTGCGCCGCGGGCAGGGGGCGGCTCCTCCGCGCATGTGCCGGAATCCTCTGGGAAGGGGCTTGGCTCGGCGGCTCATGCGCCGGGGGCGGGTGGGCATGCGCCTGCTGGAGGAGCTGCGCATGTGGACGGGTCTCCCATGCAAGCGGCGGGACCCGCCTCGCAGGGGACGGGGCCGGCGGTGCATAAGCCGGGCTTGGGCGCGCAGGGGCCTGACTCGGCCGCGCATGCTGATGGATCGTCCACGTACACGCCCGGGTTGGCTCAGCCGGAGCAAGGCGCGCCGTCGCGGACGGGTGGCGGGACGGCGCGAGGTCCGCGGGTGATGCCCGACGGCGAGCACGGCCGGGCGGCCGGAGGTGGCGCGTCGCCGCACGTGGGGACGCAGGGGCCGCGGGAACAAGGGTTCGGCGGGTATCAGGGCGGCGGGTTGCCGGCGCCGCAGAGCGGGGCGGACGTGCCGGTGGTGCCGCCTGCTCCGCAGACCGTGCCTTCGGGGTTTCCGGTGCCTTCGCCGCCGGCTCAGCCGGGGCCCATGGACATGCCCACGGTCGGGCCCAACGGGGCGGTGCTGCCTACGCTCGCCGGCGCCGGGAAGGCGGCCGGGAACGGCAGGGACGTGCTGCCCGGGCCGTCCGGTGAGTCGCAGATGACGCTCGTGTCGCCGGTCAGCGATGTGAAGGACGCCCGGGACTGGGCCGTCGTGCTCGGGGTCGTGCTGGTCGCGGAGGTCGTCCTGCTGTGGGGCGCGGCGTGCCTGTCGCTGCTGCGCAGGCGGCTCGCGCTCGGCCGGGCCGGGACGGTTCGGAGTGCCGGAGCGGTACGCCGCTGAGCTGCGCGGGGCGCAGTTCCAGAGGGAGAGCGCTTGTCACCGGAGTGACAAACAGGTCCGGCGGTAATGTGCGCGGGGGCTAATGCCCGGTTCGGCTACTATCCGGTAGCTTCACGCTGCACGATCTTTGCCGCCACCGAGAGGCGCCCGCCGGGACGCCGGCGTCCGCCGGGCGGCGCGCACGTCCGCCGACGGCGTTCCGGCCCCCGCGGGCCGCCGTCCGGCCCATCCCCCGGGAGTTGGTTCCATGGCACTGGGCTCGCTGCTTCCCGAACTCGCGCCCGGCGGCTCCGGCCGGGTCCCGCTCGTCCAGCGGGTGGCCCGCTGGGCGCGGGAGAAGCCGGACGCCCCGGCCTGGACGTTCGTGGAGTACTCCGCCGACCCGTCCGGCACCCAGACCACGCTGACCTGGGCGGAGACCGATCGGCGCGCCCGAGCCACGGCGGCCCGCCTGCGCCGCGCCGCGCGGCCGGGGGACCGCGCCGCGCTGCTGCTCCCGCAGAACCTCGACTACATGATGACGATGCTCGGCGCGATGTACGCGCACGTCGTCGCCGTCCCGCTGTTCTCGCCGGACCTGCCCGGCTACGCCGACCGGCTGATCGGCGCGTACACCGACGCCGAGCCGGCCGTGATCGTCACCTCGCGGGGCGCGCTGCCGCACGTGGAGAAGTTCCTCGCCGACCACGACGTGCCGCGCCCGAAGGAGATCGTGTTCGCCGAGGAGGTGGACGCCTCCCTGGCGGACGAGTGGACCGACGAGCCGATCGGCTTCGACGATCTCGCCTACCTCCAGTACACGTCGGGCTCGACGCGCCGTCCGGCCGGGGTGGAGATCACGCACGGGAACGTGACGGCGAACGCGAGCCAGCTGTGGGCGGGCTGGGCGCCCGAGCGGCCCGATCCGGAGCTGGTGAGCTGGCTGCCGCTGTTCCACGACATGGGCCTGATCGCGACGATGGCGCTGCCGCTGGTGAACGGCGACCACGCCATCTACACCGAGCCGATGTCGTTCATCATGAACCCGATGCGGTGGATGCGGCTGATCGCCGAGCGTCCCACCAAGAACGTCTACACGGCCGCGCCGAACTTCGCCTACGAGTACGTCGTGGCGCACGCGACGCCGCAGAAGCTGGCCGGGCTGGATCTGTCCGGCCTGGTGACCTGCCTGAACGGGGCCGAGCCGATCCGTCCGTCCACGCTGAAGGCGTTCGCGGACAAGCTCGCGCCCGCCGGGCTGCGGGCGGGCGCGCAGGCCCCCGGCTACGGCCTCGCCGAGGCGACGGTGTTCGTGTCGGCGGCGGCCGAGGACGCCCCGCCGAAGGTGATCACCGTGGACCGGGAGGCGCTGACGCAGGGACGGGCCGTCCCGGTGGAGGCGGACGCCCGCAACGCCAGCCCGCTCGTGTCCTGCGGACGTCCCGTCGGCCAGTACGTCGCGATCGTCGATCCCGAGACCCGCCGCGAGCAGCCGGACGGCGTGGTCGGCGAGATCTGGGTGCACGGCCCGAACACCGCGCCCGGCTACTGGCGCAACTCCGAGCGCAGCCAGGACACCTTCGGCGGACGGCTCGCCGAGCCCGGCGACCTGCCCGAGGGCCCCTGGATGAAGACCGGCGACTACGGCATCGCGTACGAGGGCGAGCTGTACGTGACCGGCCGCATCAAGGACCTGATCATCGTGGACGGCCGCAACCACTACCCGCAGGACATCGAGCTGACCACCGAGGAGGCGCACCCGGCGGTCCGCGAGGACCACGTGGCCGCGTTCGCCGTGCCGGGCGAGGAGACCGAGCAGCTGGTGATCGTCGCGGAGCGGAACCGGCGCGTGCCGCTGGCCCGGCTCGACCTCGCCGAGGTGGAGAACGCGGTGCGCGGGGCGGTGAACGTGGAGCACGAGATGAGCGTCCACGCGTTCGTCCTGATCGAGCCGGGTGGCGTGTCGCGCACGTCGTCCGGCAAGATCGCCCGTGCCGCCACCCGGCAGCGCTACCTCGCCGGGGAGCTGCCCACCACCGAGGCGAAGCTGGCCGCGCGGGCGGCGGCGCGCGGGTAGCCTCCCGGAAGCCGGGACAATTCGCCGGAAGCCGGAACGACTTCCCGAAGCCGGGACGAAACGAACGAATCGGGAGGATCATGCTCGGGGGGCTGGGCCGTCTCATCCAACGGCAGCGCTGGACCAGCCTCGTCCTGATCCTGCTGATCACCGTCTTCGCCGCGGCCTGGGGCGCGGGCGTGCTGGCCAAGTTCAAGCAGGGCGGGTTCGAGGATCCCAAGGCGTCCTCGACGACGGTCGCCAAGCTCGGCGCCACCTACTTCGGCAGCACCAACCCCGACGTGCTCGTCCTGTACCGGAGCGACCGGATGACCGTGGACGACCCGCGCTTCCAGGCGGCGGTCGTGAGCACGGTCGCGCGGCTGCCGAAGGAGCGCGTCGCCCAGATCATCTCCTACTGGTCGTTCGCGAAGAAGGCGGACGCCGACAACCTCGCCTCGCATGACCGGCACCAGACGATCGTCACGCTGAAGATCGCTGGAACCAGCGACACCGCCCGCAACGACAACTACCTCGCCGTCAAGGACCACCTCGCCGCGCCCGGCCTCGACACGCGGCTCGGCGGCGCGTTCCCGCTCGGCACCGAGTTCGGCGAGCAGGTCGTCGCGGACATCGTGCACGCCGAGACGATCACCGCGATCCCGCTGTTCTGCCTGCTCGTGCTGCTGTTCGGCGCGGTCACCGCGTCGCTGCTGCCGCTGGTCGTCGCGCTGTTCTCCATCCTCGGCGGCCTCGCCGTCCTGCACCTGGTCACCTACGTCGCGGACGTGACGTCGATGGCGCTCGAAGTCGTCACGATGATGGGCGTCGGCCTCGCGATCGACTACTCGCTGTTCGTCGTCAGCCGGTTCCGCGAGGAGATGGACCGCGGCCAGCGGGCCGCCGGACTGCCGCCCGGGAAACCCTGGAAACAAGGGGCGACGCGCGCCGACCGCCGCGCCGCGAAGAGGGCGCACCGGGCGCTGCCGCGAGACGAGCGGCGGGCCGTCCGCAAGGACTACAAGGACGCGCTGAAGCCGGTCGTCCGCGCCGCCCTCGGCCGCACCCTCGCCACCGCCGGACGGACGATCATGGTCTCCGGCGTGACCGTGTCCGCCGCGCTCGGCGGCCTGCTGCTGTTCCCGCAGATGTTCCTGCGGACGATCGGCCTCGCCGGGATCGCGACCGTGATGGTCGCGGTGTTCGGCGCGACGATCCTGCTCCCGACGATGCTCGCCCTGCTCGGCCCGAAGGTCGAGTTCGGCCGGATGCCGTGGCGGCGGCCCAAGGCGGACAAAGACCCCGACAGCGGCTTCTGGTTCCGGCTCGGCACCAGCGTCATGCGGCACCCGGTGCCGTACTTCGCGGTCGTGGTCGTGATCCTCGGCGTGATGTTCGGGCCGTTCCTGCACGTCCAGTTCGGCGCCGTGGACGCGCGCGTGCTGCCGAAGGACAGCCCGTCGCGGGGGGTCTTCCAGACCGTCCAGAGCCAGTTCCCGAACCAGACCGCCGAGCCGATCGACGTCGTGCTGTCCGGCGACCTCGTCCCGCGGCACTGGGCGCCGTCGAAGAAGGGCGACAACATCCCGCCCTTCCTGGAGGCGTTCCGCAAGAAGCTCGCCGCGATGCCCGGCGTGACGGACGCCAAGTTCACCGGCTACGCGGGCGAGTATCCCGGCGTCCGGATCTCGGTCACGCACCGCTACCAGCCGATGGACGGGCGCGCGCAGCAGCTCGTGAAGGACATCCGGCACATGTCGGTCTCCAAGGACGGCGTCCCGATGCACCTGGACGTCGGCGGGAGCACCGCGAGCCAGATGGACCTGATGTCCAGCCTCATGCGGACGCTGCCGAAGATGGCGCTGTTCGTCGCCGTCGCCACGTTCCTGCTGCTGTTCATGTTCTTCGGCTCGGTCGTCCTGCCGCTCAAGGCGATCGTGATGAACGTGCTGTCCATCGGCGCCTCGTTCGGCGCGATCGTGTGGGGCTTCCAGTACGGGCACCTCGCGGGCGTCCTGGACTTCACGCCGACCGGCAGCGTCGAGGCGACCTCGATGATCCTCATTCTTTCCGTCGTGTTCGGCCTGTCCATGGACTACGAGGTCTTCCTGCTCTCCCGCATCCGCGAGGAGTGGGACCGCAGCCACGACAACCGCGCCGCCGTCGCCCGCGGCATGCAGCACACCGGCTCGATCATCACCAGCGCCGCGCTGCTGTTCCTCGTGGTCATCGCCGGTTTCTCGATGGCCGGGATCACCGTCGTCAAGCTGATCGGCGTCGGCATGTTCGTCGCCGTCACCGTGGACGCCGTCCTCGTCCGCTCCCTGCTCGTCCCGGCGACCATGCGCTTCATGGGCCGCGCGAACTGGTGGCTCCCCGGCTTCCTCGCCGGCCTGCACGCCGCCCTGGACCTGCGCGAACGCGACGACCTCCCCGTCCTGCCGGCCCCCGCCCCGGCCGCCGTGACCCCGGCGCCCATCGCCGTGAACTGGCAGCCCACCCCGCCCCCGCAGCCCTCGCCCCCCGCCACCGACCCCGCACCCAACCCCACATTCCCGGCACCGGACGTCCCCGCTCCCGACCCCACGCACGGCCCCTGGCGGCCGTGGGCGGACGGACGGCCGGAACCGGAGACGGCGCGCCCTCAAGATTCCAAACGTGAGATAGTTCCCAACCACGATGGTTCAGGGTGGCGCTGGAGCAGCGTGAAGGAGACCGATGACTCATGAGTCGCGTCGCGGCGTCCTCGGACGGACGGGAACGGTGGTCGCGGCCGCCGGCGTCCTCGGGGCGCTGCTGCCGCTCGGCACGGCCGGGACGGCGCAGGCCGCGTCCTTCAGGAAGTCCGACGACGGGGCGTCGATCGCCTCGTACAAATGGCTGAACAAGTCCAAGACCGCCTTCGACTTCACCGTCAACTCGCCCGCGCTGGGCGCGAAGCGGAACGTTCGCGTCCTGTTGCCGAAGGGCTGGAAGTTCAGTTCCAGCAAGGCGTGGCCGGTCGTGTACGCCTATCACGGCGGTAACGACAACTACCTTTCCTGGACGCGCAGCACCGACATCCAGAACGTCGCCTCGAAGTGGGGCGTGATGGTCGTGATGCCGGAGGGCGCGAACGGTTCGTACACGAACTGGTTCAACTACGGGAAGGGCGGACGGCCGCGCTGGGAGGACTTCCACATGAAGGAGGTCCGGCAGCTCGTCGAGCGGAACTACCACGCGGGCGCTTCGCGCGCCGTCATGGGAATCTCGTCCGGCGCGCAGGGCGCGTGCACCTATGCCGGGCGCTATCCGGGAACGTTCCGGTACGCGGCGTGCTTCAGCGGCGTGCTGTCGATGAGCCTGCCCGGAATCCCGTCGCTGCTGATGTACACCAACACGCGGGCGGGCACCGACCCGTACGCAATTTGGGGCATCCCGCGGATCGACCAGGCCAACTGGGACGCGCACGACCCGGTGAAGCTCCTGTCCAAGGTGCGCGGGACGAAGTTCTACGTGTCGGCGGGCAACGGCGAACCGGGGCCTTACGACAAGCCCGGCACCGCGCCGTGGGACATCGGCTACCTGAGCGAGAAGGCCATCAACCCGACCGTCCAGGATTTCGTGAACCGGGCGCGGCAGTTGCACGTTCCGATCACCGCGCACATGTACGGCCCGGGACGGCACTCCTGGCCGTACTGGAAGCGCGAGATGCATTTCGCGTGGCCGCAGATGATGCAGTCGATCGGGGCCAAGCCCGTCCGCTGAGCCGGCCGTAAGGGCGCACGGCGTCGCCGCGAAAGCACGCGGTGACGCCGTGCGCCTTTCGCTTTCTCGGCCGTGCGCCTACGCGGTTCCGCGTTGCGCCCTTCGCGTCCGCGCGCTGCGCCCTTCGCGTCCGGGTGATGTGACCTGCGCCGCTCGGGCTCGGCTACGGGCTGTCCGGGAAGTAGGGTGGTCCGCGACGGATCGTGAGCGGAGGAGCACGCGGACGCCATGGTCGAGCCCCCGGAGACGCCACTGCCCGGCACCCGGTCGGCGCTGGAGCCGGACCGCGCCATCAAGCCCGGTCGGCACGGACTCGCGCCCGAGGCCGTGGCCGCCATCCAACGCGACCGCCTCATCGACGCCTTCGTCCAGGTCATCGCCGAACGCGGGTACGCGGGCGCGACGATCGGACGGATCACCGAGGCGGCCGGCGTCACGAAGAAGACCTTCTACTCGCACTTCACCGACCTGGACGACTGCTTCCTCGCCGCCTACGAGCGCGGCACGGCGATCGTCCTGTCCGGCATGGCGGCGGCGTTCGGCGCGGAGCCGACCTGGCCGGACGGCATCCGCGCCGCGCTGCGGACGGTCCTGTCGATGCTCGCGGCGGCCCCGCCGTTCGCGCGGATGGCGATGGTCGAGGTGAACGCGGCGGGTCCGCGCGTCCGGCGGGCGCGGATCGAGTGCATGGAGCGGTTCCGCGCGTTCCTCGCCGGGCCGCCTCCGGGGCCCGGCGAGACGGCCGTGCCCACCGTGGTCGCGGACGCGGTCGTCGGCGGCGTCTACAGCACGATCTACGTGCACATCGAGAACGGCGAGACGACGCGGTTGCCCGAGTTGCTGCCGCAGCTCACCTACTTCGCGCTGATGCCGCTGGTCGGACGGCGCGAGGCCGCCCGCTACCGCGACGCCTGCACCTCGCACTCGGACGCGGCCGCCTTGACCGCCGTCCGAGAGCGCGAATCCGAGGCGGCCGTCCGTGCGCCGGGGGCGGAGGGCGTCTCGGAGCTCGGGGGCGAGGCGGCTGTTCGGGAGCACGAATCCGAGACGGCCGTCCGGGAGCGGGAGTCGGAAAGGGCGTAGTAGCCGAGCGCGAACCGGGCGAGGGCGGGGGAGAGCGCGGGGAGTTCCTGCGTGCGGCCGGTGGCGATGCGGGCGTAGACGGTGCCGTAGAGGCCGCCGATGATCGCGTCCCGGACGATGTCCGGGGGCGTGCCGGGGCCGGGGCTGCGGAGCAGCGCGCGCAGGCCGGACAGGAACCGCACCCGTTCGCGCCGGACGAGCGGACCGGCCGAGCTGACGTCCAGGACGCAGGCCCGCGCGTACTCCGGCCGCGCCGCGATCGTCGCGAGCACGCTGTCGAGGGCGGCGCGGAACCCGGCGCCCCAGTCGGTTCCGGCGGACCGGAAGGCGGCTTCGGCGCGGGTCCGCAGCAGCCCGGTGCAGTGCCGGTAGAGCGCGAGGAAGCAGTCGTCGAGGTCGCTGAAGCGGGCGTGGAAGGCCGCCTCGCTCAGTCCGGCGGCGGCGGCCACGTCGCGCGGACGGGTGCGGGGGTAGCCGCGTTCGGCCACGGTGCGCGCGAACGCGCCGAGCAGGCGCTCGCGGTCAGGGTCGGGTGTCGTCATCGAGGCTCCGCTACTCGGCCCGTCCGGGCCGCCGGTCCCCGGCGTCCGGATCCGGACGCCGCCCCTGACTCAGATTGACATGAAACACCGCTTGGTTTCTAGTGGCTCTGAGAACTCCCGCATCCGGCCGGTGCGTCCACCCCACCCGTCCCGAGAGAGGACGCAGCACATGCCATCGCGGATCCTGAGCACGGCCGTGGCCGCAGCCGCCGCCACGACCGGCCTGGTCGCCCTCACCGTCGGCCCGGCGTACGCCGCCGGCGTCACCCCGGCGAACACCCTCATCACCGCCACCAGCACCAACGTGAAGTTCAGCGGCACCCTGTCCGGGCTGTCGTTCTCGGTGAGCTGCACCAAGTCCACCCTGACCTTCACCACCCCGAGCTCGGGCTACGGGCCGGTCAACACCTCCGACCCGGTGTTCGGCGGCACCTGCAAGGACTCCTTCGGCGGCACGGCCACGGTGAAGACCAACCACACCAACGGCCCGTGGACGCTGCTCGCGATCGCGACCGGCCCGAAGGTCCAGGCCACCATGCCGAAGGCGGGCGCGACGTTCAGCACGACGACGCTGCCCGGCTGCGTGGTCACCGCCGCGCCCACCGGCCCGGTGACCCTCACCGGCAACTTCGACAACTCGACCGGCACCTGGCACCTGGTCAACGCCCCCGTCGCGTTCTCCGCCAGCGGCTGCGGCGCGGTCAGCCCGACCGGCACCGTCTCCGGCGACTTCGTCACCAGCCCGAAGGTCAACATCTCCTGACCCTCGCCCCCTCCCGGCGGGGCCGTCCGGCGACTCCGGACGGCCCCGCCGCCCCGCTGCCCGCACGTTTTTCCGGTGGGACGGACGTGCCGCCGCGGACGCGGTTGACGCGCGCGTCCGGACTGGCCGGATGAGGCCGGTGCGCCGCCGGCGCCTTGACCTGAGAAACCCACGGGTTTCTATTGAGGCCACGCGGATCATGGCAGTCGGATCACGACAGCAAGGAGGCGATGGCATGCGCCGTCGACGCAATCGCGCCGCGGCCGTGGCGCTCACGGCCGTCCTCGGCACGGTCCCGCTGGTCCTGCCGTCCGCCGCCGGCGCGGCGGAGGCGACCGAGTTCGGGCTCCCCATCCCGGACGTGACGCCGACCGGCGTCGCGGCGGCGAGCGACGGCGGCGTCTGGTTCACCGAGGCCCAGGGCGACATCGGGAAGGTCGGCGCGGACGGCAAGGTCAAGCACTACGCGGTGCCGCGCAACTCGCAGAAGGGCACCGGCTATCCCGACGCGATGGCCACCGCCTCCGACGGCGCGCTGTGGTTCACCGACTCGTCCACGACGGTGCCGCGCGTCGGACGCGTCGACCCGGCGACCGGCGCGGTCAGCACCTACGAGCCGCCCGCCGACGCGCTGCCGAACGCGCAGATCACCGGCATCGCGCCCGGCGCGGACGGCGCGATGTGGGTCGCGACCGGCGGCGCGGGCGCGATCCTGAAGATCACTGCGACCGGCTCGGCCGGGGTGCTCACCACCTTCGCCACCGGCCTCACCCCGTACTCGGTCACCGTCGGCCCCGACCAGGCCGTGTGGTTCACCGACCAGGGCGGCCAGGTCGGACGGCTCGACCCCGCGACCGGAGCCGTCACCACGTTCGCCCCGCCGAGCGCGCCGGGCGGCTACCCCTCGCTCGGCGAGATCGTCTCCGGCAAGGACGGCAAACTCTGGTTCACCGAGCCGGGCAGCGGCAAGATCGGCTCGATCGACCCGGCGTCCGGGCAGGTCTCCGAGTACGACGTGCCGACCGCGAACGCGCGCCCGACCGGGCTGACCGTCCGGCCGGACGGCTCGATCTGGTTCACCGAGTCGTCCTCGTCCAACCTCGGTTCGCTCGACCCGTCCAGCGGCCAGATCACCGAGTACCCGCTGCCCGCGACGCTCTCCGCGCCGTTCCGCGTCGTGAGCGGCGCGGACGGCAAGCTCTGGTACACCGCGCCCGGACGCGGCCGGATCGGGTTCGTGGACCCGGCCGACCCGCCGTCCGGCTCCCCGCACCAGGCGACCCCGCCGAACGGCCCGGGCTCGCCGACCATGGCCGCGCAGTTCCAGAACCGCTGCCCGCAGACGATCTGCCTCACCGAGGTCACCACCGGCGGCAACACCAAGATCGGCTCGTTCGCGCTGGACCTGCCCGCCGGGGCGATCCGCATCACCGGCTACCTCGGCGACCCCGACTCGACCGGGCTGCCCGTCCTGAAGCCGCCGGTCAGCGGCCCGCAGTTCGAGGGCAAGCCGATCGACGTGCCGGGCGGCCTGATCGGGCAGCTCCCGCTGGTCGGCCCGATCCTCGGCAAGACCCCGGCGGCGATGTGGGCGGTCAACAAGCTGACCGTCACGCAGAGCCTCGCCGGACCCGTCCACGTGCTGCCCGCGCCGGGCGGTTTCGGCGCGCAGACCACGATCAACATCAAGCTCAACAACGACCTGCTCGGTCCGAACTGCGTGATCGGGCCGGTGGACGCCAAGCTCGCCCCCACCTTCACCGGCGGCGGCTTCGGCGACGACCCGCAGTTCGGCTGGGTCGGCGGCCAGATGCAGATCAACGCGCCGATCGCCATCCCGAAGGCGCGGGGCTGCGGGCCGCTCAACATCCTGGACGGCGTGATCAACCAGATGATGGGGCTGCCCTCGCCCGCCGACAAGAACAGCATGAACCTGACGGGCATCCTCGACCTGGGCGTCGGCATCAACGCCGCGAACGTCCCGGACGCCCTCGCGCCGAACTCGTCCAACCCGCTCGCCGCCAAGCTCCGCTCGATGCTCCGCGCCACGACCGCCAAGCACTCGGGCAAGCCCGCCGCGAAGACCGCCGCGAAGCACACCTACCGCAT
The DNA here is from genome assembly GCF_042652125.1 of Actinomadura gamaensis. NCBI lineage: Bacteria > Bacillati > Actinomycetota > Actinomycetes > Streptosporangiales > Thermomonosporaceae > Actinomadura > Actinomadura gamaensis. Next base: position 620,825 of record NZ_JBHSIT010000004.1, read on the forward strand.
CAAGGCCCGCCACTGACCCCGCCACTCACCCGGCCACTGACCCCGCCGCTGAGCCGCGGCCTCCCCGGTCCGCGGCTCAGCGGGGGAGGACGCGGTCCAGGAGGGTGACGGCTCGGGCGACGCCGTCCTCGGCGCGGAGGCGTTCGCCCAGGTCGGCGGCGCGCGTCCGGATCGCGTCGTCGCCCGTCGCGCGGCGGATCGCGGACGCCAGCCGCGGCACGGTCAGCGTCCGGAACGGGACGGGCGCCGGGCCCGCGCCGAGCGCGGCGACGCGCTCGCCCCAGTAGGGCTGGTCGCCGAAGAACGGGGTGACCACGGACGGCACCCCGGCGCGCAGGCCGGCGGCCGTCGTTCCCGCCCCGCCGTGGTGGACGACGGCCGCCATGCGCGGGAACAGCCACGTGTGCGGGACGTCCCGGACGGCGAGCACGTCGCCGTCCGACGTGGCCGGATCGCCCTGGACGATCCCGCGCACGCCCGCGACGCGCAGCGCCGTCCGGACGGTGAGGTCGGTGAGCCGCGCGTCCTTCGGGACCATGCTGCCGAAGCCGACGTAGACCGGCGGCGGCCCGGCGGCGAGGAACGCGGCCAGGTCGTCCGGCGGCTCGAACGACGGGTCGTCCAGCGTCCAGTACCCGGTGAGGTGGACGTGGGCGGGCCAGTCGGCGGGACGCGGCACGACGTGCTCGCTGAAGCAGGCGAGGACGAGCGCGTCGTCGCGGCCGGGCCCGCGGACCGGCAGCGGCGGCAGGCCGAGGGCCTCGCGCCGCCACGGGTTGAGGAACGGCCGGGACAGCTGCCAGGCGATCTGGTCCACGGCGGCGAAGCTCGCCCGGTTGCCCGCGCGGCCGAGCGAGCGCGGCACGAACGGGTGCGGGAACGCGGCGGTCGGCCGGCTCGGCTGGAAGTGGATCAGCGCCCACGGGACGTCCAGATGCTCGCCGAGGTGCCGGGGGAGCAGCCCGAGCGTCGGGCCGAGCAGCAGGTCGGCGTCCTTGGACCCGTCGAGGCACTCGTCCAGCAGCCGCCGCGCGACCGGGCCGAGGATGCGCCGGAACCCGGTCAGGAACCGCACCGGGTTCCGGCCGCCCGCGAGCAGCTCCTGCCCGGCGTCCGAGGTGAGGATCTCGGTCGGGTCGACGGTCAGCGGCGCGAGCTCCAGCCCGGACGCGCTCGCGAGCGGCGCGTACCGGGCGCTCGCGACCAGCCGCACGCGGTCGCCGCGCGCCGCGAGGGCGCGGCCCAGCGCGACGCACGGCTGGATGTCCCCGCGCGATCCGGCCGCGAAGATCACGATGGTCCGGGTCACCACTGCCTCCTCGGGCTCACCAGAGTTGCTCCGTGCTCACCAGGGTTGCTCCCTGCTCGCCAGGGTCGCTCCGTGCTCACCAGCGTTGCTCCGTGCTCACCGAGGCCGCGCCTCGGGCTCACCAGGCGTCGCCGCGCGGGATGCGGTTCGGTCCGGTGGTCTCGCCGTCCTCGGGATCGTACGGGCGGTACCAGCCCTCCGGCGGCGGGGGGAAGCCCCGGCGGACGTTCTCGTCCAGGTAGGAGTGCAGAGAGTAGCGTCCGCGCCGCTCGCCGTGCGGCGAACCGATCTCGTACCCGTTGTAGGACGGCGACCGCCGCGTGTCCGGGACGCGCGCGTTCGGGGCGCCGTGCCGCCGCGCGGTCTCGCCGCCGACGGACGCCGCGACCAGGACGTCCTCCGGCACCGGACGCGGCGTGACGTCCACCGTGACGTCCACCGTGACGGACTCGGTCTTCGGCGCGGTCGCCGCGTCCCGGCGCGGGAGCGTGGTCGCGCTGATCAGGCCGCCGATCGCGACGAGCACCGCGCCGAGCAGCAGCCCGGACGCGATGCCGTGCCGGAAGTGCTCCAGCGCCCGCGGCGACGCGTGCGCGGGCAGGTCGTGCACGAGCACGCCCACGACCGCGATGCCGAACGCGCCGGACGCCTCGCGGATCACGTTGAGGATGCCGCTGGCGACGCCGGTCCGCTCGTCCGGGATGGCCTTGAGGACGTACATCGCGATCGGCATGGCGAGGGCGGACCCGAGCCCCACGGTCAGGACGCCGGGCAGCAGGTCGGTGTAGCCGTCACCGCGCCGGATCGTGGAGAACCAGGCCATGCCGAGCGCCATCAGCCCCATGCCGCCGCCGATCGCGATCCGCGGCCCGATCCGCGCGGCCAGCCAGAACGCGACGGGCGTCATCACCATGATCGTGAACGCGGCGGGCAGCAGCACCAGCGACGACCTGACCGCCGAGAAGCCGAGGTAGTCCTGCATGAAGGACGCCGAGTAGAACAGCACGGCGGTGAAACCCATGCCCTGGAGCATCTGGGACAGCAGCCCGCCGACGAACACCCGGTTCGTGAAGAACCCGAGGTGGATCATCGGGTCGGGGGCCCAGCGCTCGACCGTGACGAACGACACGAACGCGATGAGCGCGAGCGCGAACACGCCGAGCGCCGGACGCGCGGCCCACCCGTCCCGCTGGACGGCCTCCAGCCCGTAGACCAGCGCGAACAGCATGGTCGCGGAGATCAGGACGCCCGGCATGTCCACCCGGGCGTGCGCGTTCTCGGCCTTGGACGTCAGCACCACCGCGCCGAGCGCGATCACCAGCACGCCGGGCACGATGTTGACCAGGAAGATCCAGCTCCACGACCAGTAGGTGACGATGGACGCGCCGATCGGCCCGCCGAGCGCGGTCGCCGCGCCGCCCGCCGCGACCCACACGATCGTGCCGAGCGAGCGCTGCTTGTCGGTGCGTCCGACGGTGACCATCACGAGGGTCGCGGGCAGCGCGAGCGCCGCGCCCGCGCCCTGCACCACGCGCGCCATGATCAGGACGGCGTCGTCGGGGGCGAGCCCGCACGCGGCGGACGCCGCCGTGAAGATCGTCATGCCGGTGGTGAAGCCGACCCGGCAGCCGTAGATGTCGGTGATCCGTCCGCCGGCGACCATGAGGCAGGAGAACATCAGCATGTAGCCGGTCGTGACCCACTCGCCCGCCGAGCCGGACATCCCGAGATCGCGGCGGATCGTGGGGATCGCCTGGATGACCACCGTGTTGTCCATGGTGGTCATGAAGGCGCTCACGGCCACGACGAGCAGTGCCCACCTGTATCTTCCTCGGGTCACGTCGCTCGCCGCTTCCCCCTGTGGGCGTGAGTGGTTATGGTGCTCAACTATCCCATCAGGCCACATCGCTTACCAGTGGGTCTTGTCATCGCCGTGACAAGTGGACCCTGAGAAACGTGGTCTGTGTGCGCATCGTGAGACGGTCAAAGTAGGACAAGGTGGTCCTCCGTTCCGTGCCGCACGAACGATCCCGGTCATTGGGGGAACCCCGCAGATGCACACCAGTGAGGGGATCGGCGAGGACGCGATCCGCCGGTACCTGGTCGAGCAGATCGCGCGCCGCTCCCGTGTCGAACCCGCCGAGGTGGATCCGGACCGTCCCCTGGAGGAGTTCGGGCTCGCCTCCCGCGACGCCGTCGCCGTCGCGGGCGAGCTGGAGCAGTTCCTCGGCCGCGCGCTGCCCGCGACGCTGGTCTTCGAGTTCCCCACGATCAACCGGCTGTCCGCCGCGCTGGCGGGCGGCGCGGACCTGTCGCCCGCCGCCTCCGCCACGGTCGCGCCCGCGTCCGCGCCGGCGTCCGCGCAGGTCACGGCGGGTCGCGCGGACGAGCCGATCGCGGTGGTCGGGGTCGGCCTGCGGCTGCCGGGCGGCGACCGCGACCTGACCGCGGCCGGCGACTTCTGGCGCTTCCTGCTCGGCCGGGGCGACGCGGTCGGCGAGGTCCCGGACGGCCGCTGGGACCCCTTCGACGACGGATCGCCCGAGGTCGGCGACCTGCTGGACCGCACCACCCGGCTCGGCGGCTTCCTGTCCGACATCGCCGGCTTCGACGCGGAGTTCTTCGGGATCACGCCGCGCGAGGCCGCCGTCATGGACCCGCAGCAGCGGCTCGTCCTGGAGGTCGCCTGGGAGGCGTTCGAGCACGCGGGCCTCGCGCCCGCCGCGCTGCGCGGCACCCGGACCGGCGTGTTCGTCGGCGTCTCCGCGCCCGAGTACGCCGCGTTCTCGGCCTCCGACCTGGCGTCGCTGGAGCCGTTCACCGCGACCGGCGCGGCGCTGAGCGTGATCGCCGGACGCCTGTCCTACCTGCTGGACCTGCGCGGCCCGTCCATGATCGTGGACACCGCGTGCTCGTCGTCGCTGGTCTCCACGCACCTGGCCGTGCAGGCGCTGCGCAACGGCGAGGCGGACGTGGCGCTCGCGTCCGGCGTGAACGTGCTGCTGTCGCCGACCGTCACGATGACCTTCGACCTCGCGGGCGGGACGGCGTCCGACGGCCACTGCAAGGCGTTCGACGCGAGCGCGGACGGCATGGTCCGCGCGGAGGGCTGCGGCGCGGTCGTCCTGAAGCGGCTGAGCGACGCGCAGCGCGACGGCGACCGGGTGCTCGCGGTCGTCCGCGGCTCGGGCGTGAACTCCGACGGCCGCTCGAACGGGCTGGTCGCGCCGAACTCCGAGGCGCAGAAGGCCCTGCTGCACGAGGTGTACGCCACCGCCGGGATCGACACCCGCGAGGTGGACTACGTCGAGGCGCACGGCACGGGCACGTTCCTCGGCGACCCGATCGAGGCCAAGGCGCTCGGCGAGGTGCTCGGCGCGGGGCGCGAGCCGGACCGTCCGCTGCTGATCGGCTCGGTGAAGTCGAACCTCGGCCACCTGGAGGCCGCCGCCGGCGTCGCGGGGCTGGTCAAGGCCGTCCTGGCGCTGCACCACGGGGTGCTCCCGCCGTCCAACCACTACAAGGAGCCGAACCCGCACATCCCGTTCGACGACCTGCGGCTCGCGGTCGTCGCGGAGGAGACGCCCTGGCCGCGGCGCGGCCACCCGCGCCGCGCGGGCGTCTCCGGTTTCGGTTTCGGCGGGACGAACGCGCACGTCATCCTCGAAGAGGCCCCGCCCGCCGAGGTCGCGCGCGAGGACGTCCCGGTGCGGATCTACCCGCTGTCCGACACGTCCGAGGACCGCATCCGCGCCTACGCCGCCGAACTCCTCACCTGGCTCGACACCTCCGAGGCCGACGACGCCCCTGCCGCCGACGCGGCCGCCTCGGGCGTGGCCGATGCCGATCTTGCGCGGACGCTTCGCCGGCGGGACGGACGCGGCCGTGCCCGCGCCGCGATCGCCGCGCGCGACCGCGCCGGGCTGGTCGAGGGCCTGAAGGCGCTCGCCGAGGGACGTCCGCATCCGGGGCTGGTCAGCGGCACGGCGGTCGGCGTCCCGGGCCGTCCGGTCTGGGTGTTCTCCGGGTACGGCGCGCAGCGGACGGGCATGGCGCAGCGGCTCCTGGAGGAGGAGCCCGCGTTCGCCGAGGCCATCGACGACCTCGACGGGCTGTTCGCCGAGGAGGGCGGCCCCGAGCTGTGGACGCTCCTGGAGGACGGCGAGCCGGTCGAGGGCGGCCCGGCCGTCACGATGCCGCTGCTCTTCGCGATCCAGATCGGCCTCGCGCGGATGTGGAAGGCGTACGGCGTCGAGCCGGGCGCGGTGATCGGCCACTCGATGGGCGAGGTCGCCGCGGCCGTCGTCGCCGGGAAGCTGTCCCTCGCCGACGGCGTGAAGGTCATCTGCCGCCGCTCGCGGCTGCTGGACCGGCTGGTCGGCGGCGGCGCGATGGCCGTGCTCGGCGCGTCCGCCGCCGAGGTCGAGCGGCTCGCGGACGGCTGCGACCAGGTGTACGCGGCCGTCCACTCCTCACCGAAGCAGACCGTCGTCACCGGCGACGCCGACCAGATCGCGACGGTCGTCGCGCGCGCCGAGGCCGAGGGCCGCCTCGCCCGGATGATCAAGGCCGAGGGCGCGGGCCACTCCCCGCAGGTCGATCCGCTGCTGCCGGACCTGCGCGACGCGCTCGCCGGGATCGGCGCGAAGCCCGGCACGCCGCTCGCCGAGAACGTCCGCCTCTACACGACGGCCCTGCCCGACCCGCGCGCCGACGTCCCGATGGACGCCGCGTACTGGGCCGAGAACCTGCGCAACCCCGTCCGGCTCACGGACGCGGTCGCGGCGGCGGCCGACGACGGCTACCGCACCTTCATCGAGGTCAACGCGCATCCGATCCTCGCCCACGCGGTCGGCGAGACGCTCGACGGCGTCGGCGCGTTCGTCACGCACACCCTGAAGCGCGCGCCGAAGGGCCAGGAGACCGACGACACCCTGACCTTCCACGCGCAGCTCGCCGCCCTCGCCGCGCACGGCCACGCGATCGCCCCGCCGAAGGACGGCGCGATCGTGGACGTGCCGTCCGCGCCCTGGCGGCACCAGCGGCACTGGATCGACACGTCCCGGCGCGGACGCGGCGCGGGCCGCGGTGCCGGCCGCGGTGAGCACCCGCTCCTCGGCGCGCACGTCGAACTCCCCGGCGAGGACCGGCACGCCTGGCGCGCCGACGTCGGCACCGCCGCGCAGCCGTGGATCGCGCCGACGCAGGGGCTGCGCGTCCTGCCGTCCGCCGCGTACGCGGAGATGGCGCTCGCCGCGGGCGCCGAAGCGCTGGGCGTTGAGTCCGTGCGCGTCAACAGCCTGTGGATGGAGCGGCCGCTCGCGCTCGACGCGTCCACCACGGTCACCACGACCTTCGGCGAGGACGAGCAGCGCGTCGAGATCCACGCGCTCACCCCCGCCGGCACCTGGACCCGCCTGGCCAGCGCGGACGTCGGCGAGGACCACCGCCCCGCGCCCACCCCCCTCGACGGCCCGGCCACCGAGATCGCCGCGGCCGAGCGCGGCAGCCGCCACTACCGGCTGCACCCCGAGGTGTTCGACCGCGCCCTCGGCGTCCTCTACGCCGAGGCCGGCGAGGGCGCCTGGATCGTCGAGACGATCGGCAGCCTGCGCGTGCACGGCCCGACGCACCGGGGCGGCCACGTCCGCGCCGCGTTCGACGGCGAGCAGGGCGAACTCCAGCTCCTCGGCCCGGACGGCGAGGTGCTGGTCGAGGCGTCCGGCATCACGCTGCGCCGCGTGGAGCGCGCCGACCTGCCCGTCCCGCTCGCCGACAAGCTCGCCGAGGTGGTCTGGGACGCCACCGACACCCCCGAACCCACCGTTTCCGACGCGTCCTGGCTCCTGCTCGCCGACCCAGCCGACCCCTTCGCCGGCGACGTGGCCGCCGAGCTGCGCCGACGCGGCCACACCGTCTCCCGCGCCCCGATCGGCACCGCGCCGTCCGGCGACGTCCACGGCGTCGTCCTCTTCGCGGGCGACCTGGCCGACGAGGAGCTCGTCCTGACCGTCGCGCGCACGTCCGTCGCGACCCCGGACGGCCCGCGCCTCTACATCTCCACCCGCGACGCGCTCCCCGTCCTGCCGGGCGAGCCCGGCGACCACCGCCGGGCCCACGTCCGCGCCCTCACCCGCGTCCTGGCCTTCGAGCGCACCGTCCAGCGAGCCACCCTCGTGGACGCCGCCCGCCCCGAAGACCTGACCACCGAACTCCTCGCCAACGCCCCGTCCCGCGAGACCGCCTACCGCTCCGCAACCCGCCACACCGCCCGCCTAGCCCCCGCCTCCCTCACCCCCCACCAGACGCCCCCTTCCCGCGAGGGAACTGCTGTCCGCGCGGGTGGGCCTGCGCATGGCACGCCGCACGACGCGCCGCCGCGTCAGCGGCGGCGCGTCGTGCGGCGGGGTGGGGCTTATGTGATTACGGGCGGGTATGGCGGGATCGGGCTGGTCACGGCTCGGTTGCTGGCTGAGCGGGGGGCCGCGCGGATCGTGCTCTCCGGGCGCTCGGGTCCTTCCGCCGACGCTGAGAAGGCCATCGCGCGGATGCGCGAGAGCGGGGTGGACGTCGGCGTCGTGCTCGGCGACATCGCCGAGCCGGGGGTCGCGGAGCGGCTCGTCGCGGCGGCTCGCGAGGGCGGGACGCCGTTGCGCGGCGTCGTGCACGGCGCGGGCGCGATCGATGACCGGATGGTCACCGACCTCGGGCCGGAGGATCTGCACCGGGTCTGGGCGGCGAAGGTCGAGGGCGCGCGGCTGCTGTCCGCCGCGACCTGGGACGCCGATCTCGACTGGTTCGTGCTGCACTCGTCGGCCGCCGCGCTGCTCGGCTCGCCGGGGCAGGCCGCCTACGCCGCCGCGAACGCGGCGCTGGACGCGCTCGCCGCGCACCGCCGCGCGCACGGCCGGCCCGCCACCACGATCAACTGGGGCACCTGGTCGCAGGTCGGCGGGGCCGCCGACCTGCGGGTCGCGGTGATCGAGCCGATCACGCCGGACGAGGGCGCGGAGGCGCTGGAGGCGCTGCTCGCCGCGGACGCGACCGCCGCCGGGGTGCTGCGGTTCGACCCGTCCGCCGCGGTCGCGCTGTTCCCCGAGATCACGAACATGCCGTACTTCGCGGCGCTCACCGAGGCCGCCGGGACCGGCGCCGACGAGGCGGGCGACTGGCCCGGCATCGAGGCGGTCCGGAAGCTGGACCCGGCCGAGGCCCGCGCCCGCATCGCCGCGCAGGTCCGCTGGCGGATCGCGTCCGTGCTGGGCTTCGCGCCCGAGCGGCTCGACCCGTCCGTCCCGCTCACCGATCTCGGGCTGGACTCGCTGGTCGCGGTCCGGATCAAGAGCGGCGTCGAGCACGACCTCGGGCTGACCGTCCCGGCGTCGGTGCTGCTCAAGGGCGCGTCGGTGCACGTGTTCGAGGAGTGGGCCGCCGAGGAGCTGGGCCTCGCGAGTGCTCCGGCGCCCGCGTCGGCCGTTCCCAACGCCGAGTCCGGCTACGTGATGGCGCGCGACGCGGCCGAACGGCTGGCCGTCCGGTTCTTCGAGGACGTCCTCGGCCTCGACCGCGTCTCCGTCGTCGCCGACTTCTACGCCGACCTCGGCGGGACGGACGAGCAGGCGGACGCCGTCGTCGCGCTCCTGATGACCGAGCTGGGCGGCGAGGCGACGCGGAGCGAGCTGTTCGCGACGCCGACCGCCGAGCACGTCGCCGAGTACATCCGGGCCGCCGACGAGGAGGCCGCGCGGCAGATCGTCCGGCCGCTGAAGCCGTCCGGGAACCGGCGGCCGATCTTCATCGCGCATCCGGCGGGCGGCACGACCGCGTGCTACCGGCAGCTCGTCGAGCTGCTCGGCGACGACCAGCCGGTGTACGGCCTGGAGCGGTTCGACGACGCGCCGCCGGTCGAGGAGCGCGCCGACCGCTACGTGAAGCACCTGGTCGAGGCGCAGCCGACCGGCGCGTTCCGGCTGGCCGGATGGTCGTTCGGCGGCGTCCTCGCCTACGAGACCGCGCGCCGGCTCCGCGAGGCCGGACGCGAGGTCGAGTTCGTCGCGCTGTTCGACGCGGGCCTGCCGCTGCCGGTCGAGGACGAGTCCGACACCCTCGCCCGCCGGTTCGCCGCGTTCGCCGCCTACGTCAACGAGACCTACGGCCTCTCGGTCGAGCTCGGCTACGAGGAGCTGTCCGGCCTGTCGGAGGAGCAGCAGTTCGCGCTGGTCATGGAGCGCGCCGCGCCGCTCGCGGAGCTGATCCCGCCGGCCGCGCTGCACCACCAGCTCACCTCGCACCAGGACACCCGCTCGCTGGAGTCGTACGAGCCCCGCCCGTACGACGGCCGTGTCATCCTCTACCACGCGCCCGAGGAGACCCCCTGGGCGGTGAAGGACGCCCGGTACGTCCTCGACGGGACGAACGGCTTCGGCCCGCTCTGCCCGGCCCTGGAGAAGGTCACGATCCCCGGGGTGCACCACCTGAACCTGCTGGACCCGCCAGGTGTGGAGATCCTCGCCGCCCACCTGGACGGCCAACTCGCCGCCGGCGCCCCTGCCCCGGCCGCGTCGCAGGACGCGCCGACCGGCCCGGCGGCCCTGTCCCCGGCCCACTGATCACGCGGAGGATCATCCATGTCCGAGCTCCTCGAAGCCGTCCGGTCCGGCGCGTCCGGCCGCGAGCTGGCCGAGATCGACCTGCCCACCCGGTACCGCGCCGCGTTCACGCTCAAGGACGAGGTCGGCATCTTCGAGGGGCAGGAGGACAAGGACGTCCGGCGCTCGCTGCACGTCGGCGAGGTGGAGATGCCGGAGATCGCGCCGGACGAGTGCGTGGTCGCGGTGATGTCGGCGGCGATCAACTTCAACACGGTCTGGTCGGCGATCTTCGAGCCGGTGCCGACCTTCACCTTCCTGGAGAAGTTCGGCCGGCAGGGCTGGTACGGCGCGCGGCACGACCTGCCGTACCACATCCTCGGCTCGGACGCGGCGGGCGTCGTCGTCCGCACCGGCGCGGGCGTCAAGCACTGGAAGGTCGGCGACCACGTGGTCATCTCCCCGTCCTACGTGGACGAGGAGGACCACGGCTCCTACGACGACGGCATGATGTCGGAGACCCAGCTCGCCTGGGGCTTCGAGACCAACTTCGGCGCGCTCGGCGAGTACTGCGTCGCCAAGGCCAACCAGCTGATCAAGAAGCCCGCGCACCTGACCTGGGAGGAGGCGGGCTCCAACACGCTCTGCGCCGGGACCGCCTACCGCATGCTCGTCGGCGCGCACGGCGCGCGGATGAAGCAGGGCGACGTCGTCCTGGTGTGGGGCGCGACCGGCGGGCTCGGCTCGTTCGCGACGCAGCTCGTGCTCAACGGCGGCGGGATCCCGGTGGCCGTGGTGTCGTCGGAGGAGAAGGCCGAGATCGTCCGGTCGCAGGGCTGCGAGCACGTCATCAACCGGTCCGAGCTGGACCTCGGCGAGGGCGGCCTGCGCAGCCCGAAGGCGGGCCGGATCCTCGGCGAGGCGATCCGCCGCCGCGTCGGCGAGGACCCGGGCATCGTGTTCGAGTACCTCGGCCGCGAGACGTTCGGCGCGTCGGTCTACGTCGCCAAGCGCGGCGGCAAGATCGTCACCTGCGGCTCGTCCACCGGCTACAAGCACGAGTACGACAACCGGTTCCTGTGGATGCGGCTGAAGAGCATCATCGGCTCGCACGGCTTCAACTACCACGAGGCGGTGCAGGTCAACCGGCTGTTCGGGCTCGGCATGATCCACCCGACGCTGTCGCGCAGCTACCCGCTGGACGAGGCGGGCGAGGCGACCCGCGCCGTCCAGACCAACCAGCACGTCGGCAAGGTCGCCGTCCTGTGCGGCGCGACCGCCGAGGGCCAGGGCGTCACGGACCCGGTCCTGCGCGAGCGCATCGGCGAGGAGAAGTTCCACCTCTTCCGCCGCTGACCCGCCTTTTCAGCCGCAGACCACCCGCTCCGCTCACCAGGCGCCGACCCGCTGATCACCCCCCGGTCGGTCACGCGCGGCCCGTGCCTTGCTACGTTCGGTGACAGGAAGATCATCCGGCCGAACGGAGACAGGGCATGGTGCCACACGACCCGACCCCGGACACCCGCCTCGCCACGCTGGCCGACCGGGCCGAGATCACGGCGCTCCTGGACCGCTACGCCCGCGCCCTGGACGACCGCGCGCTGCCCGACCGCGCCCTGGAGACGACCCTGCCGGGCCTGCTCACCCCGGACGTCACCGTCGGCCCTCCGGCGGACGACCATTCCGGCCTGAGCGAGGCGACCCGGCACCTGACCGAATCCCTGGCGTCCTTCGGCGCGACCCAGCACAGTTACACCAACTACCTGATCGACCTGGACGGGGACGAGGCGGCGATCCGGGCCAACTCCTTCGCCGCCTGCGTCCTCGTGGATTCGGGCGACCTCCGCACGACCGGCGGCGTCCTCACCGCGGAGGCCACCCGCACGCCCTACGGCTGGCGGCTGAGGTCCGTCACGATCGCGCCGACCTGGGAGACGACGGCGTCCCTGCCGTCCGGGAAACGGGAGAAGCCGTCCGGAACCGAGGACGCCTCGACCGAAACGGCGGACTCCCCCGCCGAAGAACCGGGAAGCGGCGAGCCCGAAACGCCCTGACCAGCCGCTTCCCGACCTTCGCCGGTCAGAAGGTGCGCCAGAAGCCGTAGGAGTGCTCGCGGTCGAAGTCCACCGGACGGACGCCGTCCGGTGAAAGGGCCTGGACGGACGAGCCGGGCCGCCAGGTCGGGGAGCCGGGGCCGTTCGGGTTCCCGGTCCGGGCGAAGCGGGTCCAGTAGTCCATCATCTGGTGGGAGAGCCTCCGCTGCCCGGCGTCCAGCTCGCGTCCGGTGAAGTAGTCGGTGTCGAAGAGGTACTGGAGGTCGGCGGCGTGGAAGGCCCCCGCCGGAAAGGCGGGCTTCCCGGCATCGGCCATCCACGGCGCGGACTCGTCGGCGAACTCGAAGGAGTAGGTCGGAACGCGGTTCTGGAGGCTGGTGCGCTGCTCGGTGGAGCCGCGTCCGAAAGTGGCGTCCGTGACGATCGCCGACCAGGCCACGCTGTACGACCCGTACTTCGCGAAGGGGTAGCGGCGGAGCACCTCCGGGGCCCGCTTCGCGCCGACGTACGCCTTCACGTGCGCCTCGTATCCGGCCTTGTCGAGCTTCTCGCCGGTGAACTCCTCGGTGAGAGCCTGGAACAGGCGGTATTCGTCGCGGGTGATGCCCTGCATGACGGGAACCCGGTGGAACTCGCCCCTCGCATAAGCCCTGTTCGGGTCGGTCGGCAGGATGCCGCCGCCCCCGTAGGTCGGGGTGAAGCCGTAGCCCGACTCCTTGAGCAGCTTCTCGACGGGCAGGGCGCGCAGGCAGGCGGCGGCCGTGACCGGGTCGGCGCAGCCGAGCTTCGCCGCGACGTCCCGGCCCCGCTTCTCGGCCTCGGCGCGGGAGTGCGGCAGCCACGAGCCGGACGGTTCGCGCGAGCCGTCGAAATCGGGCCAGTCCCCGGCCTGCCGCGTGCACGGGCCGCTCTGCACGATCGCCCGCTGGAACAGCCCGGCGGCCTGCGGTGACACGAGCTGGGAGCAGGTGCTCACGCCGCCCGCCGACTCGCCGAAGATCGTCACGTTGCGCGCGTCGCCGCCGAACGACCCGGCGTTGCGCCGCACCCAGCGCAGCGCGGCCTGCTGGTCCTCCAGCCCGAAGTTGCCCGAGCCGTTCCCCGCCCGGTCGAACGCGGGGTGGGCGAGGAAGCCGAACAGGCCGAGCCGGTAGTTGACCGTCACGACGATCACGTCGTCCCGCGCGACCATCTCGGCCGGACGGTAGAGCGAGCCCGAGCCGTTCCGGAACCCGCTGCCGTGGATCCACACCATGACCGGCAGCCTCCTGCCCGGGGGCGCGTGCCGGGGCGTGGTGACGTTCAGGTAGAGGCAGTCCTCGGCGGTGCTCTCCTCCTCGCCGGTCGTGCTGAGCATTCCGGCCTGCTGGGCGCACCGGTTGCCGGGTCTGGTCGCGTCCCGGGTCCCCTTCCACGCGGCGGCCGGACGCGGCGACGCCCAGCGCAGCGCCCCGACCGGCGGTGCGGCATAGGGGATGCCCAGGAACTCGCGGTGATCGGTGGCGACCGTCCCGCGCACCGCGCCCTTGTCCGTGACGACGACCGCGCCGTCCGCGCCGGCGGGCGACGCGGCGTGCACGGCGCCGTCCGTGCCGGCGTACGCGGCGGTGGGCGTGGTGGCGGGCGTGGCGGCGACGGCGGGGCCCGCCGCCACCGCGACGCTCGCGATCGTTCCGAGGGCTGCGGCGGCCGTCATGCTCCAGCGGTTCTTCATCTCGTCCTCCCGTGTCGCTCCGACCCCCTCACCTTCGCGATCGCGCGACACCGATCCCAGGGGCCTTCCCCCAGCCCCGGGGTGGACTTTCACCTACCTGGACACGGCCCCGACCGCCTCGGATCAGCAGCCCCCGGGGCCGCAGGCGCAGGCGGCGGTGCCATCCGGGGCGTCGGCCGCGACGAGCCCGGCGTCGGGCTTGGTGAGGGTGTCGGCGTCGGCCTTCACCACGTAGACCTCCCAGGGCTCGCCGCCGGGGCCGGTCACCCACACCTTGTCCTGGACGGCGTAGCAGCAGGACGTGTCGTTCTCCTCGAACGTGGCGAGGCCGCTGTCGCTCAGCCGCCGGGACGCGCCGGTGACCGCCTCGGTGGTCTCGACCTCGACGCCGAGGTGGTCGAGCCGCGTGGGCTCGTCGCCGGCGCCCTCGATGAGGACGAGCTTCAGGGGCGGCTCGGCGACGGCGAAGTTGGCGTAGCCCGGCCGCCGCTTGGCGGGCTCGGTGCCGAAGAGCTTGGAGTAGAAGGCGATCGAGCCCTCCAGGTCGGACACGCGCAGGGCGAGCTGGACGCGGGACATGGCCCCTCCTTGCTTAGATGGATGTCTAAGTAGTCAGGTTGCGCCTCTGCATAGATGGATGTCAAATTAGAACCATGTCGAAGCAACTGCTGCCCCTGGTTGAAGCGGAGGGCTGCTGCGCGCCGCTGGCGGCCGAACCGATCGGCGCGGACGAGGCCGCCGAGCTGGCCCCCCTCTTCAAGGCGCTGGGCGACCCGGTGCGGTTGCGGCTGCTGTCGCTGATCGCGTCCCACGAGGGCGGCGAGGCGTGCGTCTGCGACCTGACCGGCGCCTTCGACCTCACCGCGCCGACGATCAGCCACCACCTCAAGGTGCTGCGCCAGGCCGGTCTGATCGGCTCCGAGCGGCGCGGAACCTGGGTCTACTACTGGATCAACCCGCCGCTGCTGGAGCGTTTGTCCAGCCTCCTCGGCCCGGCGCGCGTGCTCCGATGAGTGTTGACGGCATGACCGCGCGGGCAGCAGGGTAGTTTCCGTGATCTTCACGCCGACCGAACTCGACTACCTGAACGGCCAGCCGCTCGGCCGCCTCGCGACCGTGTCCCCGGCCGGTCAGGTGCAGAACAACCCCGTGAACTTCGTCGTGGACGCCGAGACGGGCGCGATCATGATCGGCGGCGGCGCGATGGGCGCGTCCAAGAAGTTCCGAAACGTCCAGGCGGGCAGCACCGTCTCGTTCGTCGTGGACGACCTGGTCTCGGTGGACCCGTGGCGTCCGCGCGGCATCGAGATCCGCGGCACGGCCGAGGCGCTCGTGGACCAGGACCCGCCGATGAAGAACCTTTCCCGCGAGTACATCAAGATCACCCCGACCCGGATCGTCTCCTGGAACCTCGACGGCCCCCGCGCGAGCCGCAGCGTCTGACGCGGTTTGTCGGTGCCGGAGTGTAGGAGTGGGGGATGACTCCGCTGCACTGGAAGCTCGTGATCGACGCCCACGACCCGCACGCCCAGGCCGATTTCTGGGCGGCGGCGCTCGGTTACGAGGTCGAGGACCACAGCGTCCTCATCGGCGCGCTGCTCGCGGGCGGCGCGATCCAGCCCGAGCTGACCGTCGAGCACCGCGACCGGCGTGCCTGGCGTGACGCGGCGGCCGTCCGCCACCCGGACGACCCGTTCGACGAGCGGAGCGGCACCGGCCTCGGCCGCCGCGTGCTGTTCAACCGCGTCCCGGAGTCGGAGGTCAAAACCGGAAAGAACCGGCTGCACATCGATGTCCATAACCCCGGCGGTGACCGGGCCGAAGACGTCGAACGCCTCCGCGCCCTCGGCGCCCAGGTGCAGCGGCACGTGAAGGAGATGGGCGGCGAATGGGTGGTGATGACCGACCCGGAGGGCAACGAGTTCTGCGTCCACTGACGCGCGGCCCCCGGGAGGCGGTCTCCCGGGGGCGGACGGCGTCAGTTCGTGTAGTTCTTCCCCGGCGGACGGCCCGGGATCGGCTTGCCGATGAGCGCGATCGGCATGAACAGGCAGAAGTGGCCGATCGCGACGGTGAGCGACCACATCTCCTCGGCGTCGTAATGCGCGGACGCGCGCGCGAACAGGTCGTCCGAGACCCGCTCCCCGGACGGGTTCGGTGTCAGGACGGCCTCGACCAGCTCCAGCGCGACCCGCTCGGCGTCGCTGAAGAAGGCGTGCGCGTCCCGCCAGGTGACCAGCGCGGCGATGCGCTCCTCGGACTCCCCGGCCTGGCGGAGATTATCGGTCAACCGGAACGCGTGATACGTGCTCCCGACGAGCTGCGCGGCCCGCAGCTGCATGAGGGTGACGGTGTTCTGCGGGATCGAGCTGTCCCGGATGGCCTTGTGCACGGCCGCCGAGAGCTTCGCCAGCTCGGGGAACTGCTGCGTGAGGTCGGGCAGGCGTGAGTTGAGGCCGTCCGGCGCCGTCAAGGACATGGCGAGACTTCCCTTCGCGAATCCGATGCTGTCTCACCCGATCCGACGAAGCTCCCCCGACCGATGTCAGGCCTTAACGCGCCGGACCGCTTCGCTCAGCTCCCGCAGCCCAGCCCGGCTGAGGACGAGATGCCCCGCCCCCGCATCCTTACTGTCCCGAACGCCCACGGACCTGCCTAGGTCGGCCAGCTCGACGCAGGTGCCGCCCTGATCTTGCCCTTCGCTGTGGGAGCTCTTGCGCCAGGCAATCATGAGCCTCTCCGTCTGACCTAGGTCAGGTCCGGGCTTTTGTCTATTTCTCCGAGTATCGAATGACTTCGGCGAGTTGGCGAAGGTTGGTTCGGGTAAGGGCGAGGTGGCCTGCGCGGGGGTTCTTGCTGTCGCGGACGCCCACGGTCGTGCCCAGGTCGGCCAGTTCGACGCAGGTTCCGCCGCCGCCGCTCTCGCTGCTGTAGCTGCTCTTGCGCCAGTTGATCACTGTTCTTCCTTCCGCCGTCGACGGATGAGCCAGTCGCGGGACTCGTCTTCACTCCGAGCACGAGCCGCAAGTCGATCAAAGCGTATCCGCGTGCGGTCGGCTTGGGTTTGATCGTCGATGACTTTTCCTACATCAAGTGCGGTGCCCGCAAAGCCCAATCCATGTCCGTTGGGCATCCTGAAGTGCCAAAACGATCCGTCGATGCCGATATGGGGCGCGATGCACTCGGGGAGGACGCGGACCGACGTGTGAGGTGGCTCCGCCATCTTGAGCAGGTGATCTATCTGGGCGCCCATCACTTCACCGTCGCCCATCGGACGCAACGCCACCTCGTCGAGCACTGCCCAGATCTGGGGTTGCCCCTTGAGCATCTCGGCCTGATGCGCCATGCGTCGCGCTACAGCGCCCTCCACGTCTCCGATGAGTCCGGCGGCGTGCCCCGCTTCGAGCAGGCTGCGCGCATAACCCTCCGTCTGGAACGGCAGCGGGATGATGTTGTAAGAGAAGACCCGGGTCTCGATCGCCGTGCGCTGAATGTGATTCAGGCGCTCGCTCCAATTCGGGTTGGTGCCCGAGGTTGCGAAGTAATGCAGGATTTCGAAGAGATGTCCGGTATGCCAGGCGGCGTCGAGGGCCTTGCACTGGTTCTCGTCCAGTTGCTTCTCGCCGGTCTCGTATTTGGAAACTTGGCTGATCGAGCAGTCGAGGATCTTGGCCACGTCGTGCTGGCGCAGGTTCTGGTAGATGCGCAGGTGGCGCAGGTGATTGGCCATCAGAGCCCAGAGGGAGAGCCGGGCGTCGGGCGGGGGCTTGACCATGGTGCGCTCCGGGAGGGGAGATCGACGCATTTTCTGATTCTGTGAGCAACAGTGACAACGGTAGTCGGGTGGCGTCAGGGTGTGATGAGGAACGCGAAAATCTCACGCCATCTGGACGGGTCCGATGCTTCCGAAAGCTCCTCTGGGAGACGATCAGGAAAGGCTGGTCGTCTGCCGGTTCGACGCCGATCTCTCCGCTGCCGGCCGGGCGCGGCGGCGGGTGGGGGAGGTGCTGCGCCGGTGGGGGCGCGGCGAGCTGGTGGACGACGCGGCGCTCTGCGTCTCCGAACTGGTCACCAACGCGCTCAACTGCGGCGCGTCCGATATCCGGGTGCTGGTCGAACGCCATACCGATCAGCTCGTCGAGATCGCGGTCTGGGACGACGGGCCCGGCTGCCCCGAACTCCAGGACCCCGACGTGAGCTGCGAGAACGGGCGCGGGCTCGGGATCGTCGAGGCCCTCTCGGTCGCCTGGGGCAAGCACGGCTCGGCGGACGGCGGCAAGACCGTGTGGGCGCGGTTCCTCGGCCCGGACGCCGACTCGTGATCGCCACGTTCGACGTCGCGGGCGCGTCCGTGCTGGCCGGGTGCGTGGTGGGCGGGATATGCGCGGGGGCTTCGGTCGCGGCGCTGCTGGTCCACATGTTCCGGCCGCGTCCGCCCGGACGGCACCGGTACTGAGTTTTGACCTGGAGCGCGCTCCGGGTCCTAGCGTCCGGAAACATGACGATGGAGCAGCAGCACAAGATCGGTTCGGGGTTCGGCGCGGGGAGCACCGCGCGGGACGTCCTCGCCGGGATCGACCTCACCGGAAAGACCGCGCTCGTCACCGGCGGCTACTCCGGGCTCGGGCTGGCGGGCGTCCGGGCGCTCGTGGACGCGGGCGCGCGGGTCGTCGTCCCAGCTCGGAGGCCGGAGACGGCGCGGGAAGCACTGCGCGACGTGCCCCGGGTGGACGTCCGCGAACTCGACCTGGGGGACCTGGAGAGCGTGCGCCGACTTTCCGATCACCTCCTGGACGACGGCCGGGAACTCGATCTGGTCATCACGAACGCGGGGATCATGGCGTGTCCGGAGACGCGGGTCGGGCCGGGCTGGGAGGCGCACTTCGCGACCAACCATCTCGGGCACTTCGCGCTGGTCAACCGGCTGCGTCCGCTGCTCGCCGAGCGGGCGCGGGTCGTTTCGGTCACCTCGTCCGGGCATTTCCTGTCGGGCATCAGGTGGGACGACCTCCAGTTCTGCGACGGGTACGACCGGTGGCTCGCGTACGCGCAGTCGAAGACGGCGAACGCGCTGTTCGCCGTCCAGTTGAACGCGCTCGGCGTCCAGGCGTTCACCGCTCATCCCGGCAGCATCCTGACGCCGCTGCAACGGCACATCCCGCGGGACGAGCAGATCGCGCAGGGCTGGATCAGCGAGGACGGCACGCAGGCGGAGGGCTTCAAGTCCCCCGAGCAGGGCGCGGCCACCGCGATCTGGGCCGCGACGTCCCCGCTCCTGGACGGCCTCGGCGGCCTCTACGCCCAGGACTGCGACATCGCCGAGCCCGCGACCGGCGATGACATGCTGATCGGCGGCGTCAAGCCGTGGGCGGTGGACCCGGACGACGCGGCCCGGCTGTGGGAGATCTCCGCCGATCTCACCGGTCAGGGCAGGTAAGCGTCCAGAAGTTCCTTGACGTAGGCGTCGGTGTCGGCCGGAGCGGCGTCGAGGCGGGCGAGCGCGGCCGTCCCGAGGTAGGTGGCGTACGCGGCGGTCGCACGGTGGCGGGCCTGCTCGGCGGGCAGGCCCAGCTCGCGGAACGCCGCCTCGATGATCTCCAGCCGGCGCCGCGTGACGCGGCCCGCGACGGTCAGGACGGCGGCGTCCGACTCGCCGGTCAGGCGCAGCGCGAGATCGCCGCCGCCCGTGGTGAGCGCCAGGCGCAGCAGCGTCCGCAGCCGTTCGGCGGGATCCGGGATCTGCGTCAGGCGGGCGGCGATGCGGTCGGTCTGCTCGCGTTCCCACAGCTCAAGGGCCGCGTCGAGGAGCGCCGACCGGTTCTCGAACAGCCAGTAGAAGCTCGACTTGGACGCGCCGAGCCGGGCCGCGACCGGCTCGACGGCGACCGCGCCCGCGCCGCCCTCGGCCAGCGCGGCGAGCGCCGCCGCGGCCCAGTCGTCCCGGCTGAGGCGGGCGCTGCGTGGCATGTCTCACTCTCCCCAAGTTCTGGACGGCGGCGTACAGTATAGATTCTGTACGCAACCGTCCAGAACGTTCGGAGGAGTCCGGCCATGGACTGGATCCTGGATCGCCTGCTGCCCGCCCCCGACTTCCGCACCCGCTACACGCGCCGCATCGAGGCCCCGCCCGAGACCGTCTGGCGCGCGCTCCTCGCCACCGGCTCGGACGATCTGCCGCTCACCCGCGTCCTGATGGGCATCCGCACAGGAGGCCGCGCCCGCATGTCCGGCCCGCTCGTCGAGCGCGCGCCGCTGCCCGAACTCGGACGCCAGGAAGGCCGCGAGATCGTCGTCGGACGCGTCGCCAAGTTCTGGAAGCCGCGTCCGGTGGCCGGGCCGTCCGGAACCGACGGCGCCGACGGGTTCGCCGCGTTCGCCGATCCCGGCTGGGCCAAGGCGGCGATGGCGTTCCAGGTCGTCCCGACGAAAGGCGGTACCGTGCTCGCCGCCGACACGCGCGTCCTCGCGACCGATCCGCGCTCGCGCCGGATCTTCGGCCTGTACTGGGGCTTCATCCGCCTCGGCGGGGCGGGCCTGATCCGGCTCGAACTGCTGCGGGCCGTCGCCCGCCGCGCTGAACGCGACCTCCGCGCGTCCTGAACGTCGACTTTGGTCGGGCCGAAGAGCGCCCCATGGGCGATGTCCGGACGCGTTCCCGCCGCGAGGCTTGCCGATACGGGCGGGCCGGAACGGAAGGGGACGCGGGATGTCGGGAATCAGGCGCCGTGCGGTGATCGCGGGGCTCGCGGCGGCGGCCGTCGGCGGCGCGGCGATGGCGCGGCCGGGGGAGTCGCAGGCGCGGGCGTTCGCGTGGGTGCGGGGCCAGACCCCGGCGCGGCCGACCGCGCTCGCCGATCACGGCGCCGACCTCGCGCCGCACCGCGGCGGCCCCGCGCACCATGGTGGCCTCGTGCAGCGCGGCGTCAACTACGACACCGAGCGCGAGGTGTGGAAGCCCGCGTTCGTGCGGCGGGAGATCCGCGCGATCCGGCGCGACCTGCACTGCAACGCCGTCATCCTGCTCGGCGGTGACCTGCGGCGGCTCGAACTCGCCGCGCGCTGCGCGGCGGACGAGGGGATGTTCGTCTGGTTCGAGCCGCGCCAGTTCGACCGGAACGCCGCGCGCACGCTGGAGTTCCTGCGCGCGGTGGCGGCGATGGCCGAGCGGCTGCGGCGACGGCGTCCGGGCGTGGGGATGTCGATGGGCTGCGAGCTGACGATCTTCATGGACGGCCTCGTCCCCGGCAAGGATTACAGGGAACGCGCCGCGAACCTCGGCACCCAGGCCGGCCAGGGATACAACGAGCGCCTGAACGCTTTTCTCGTGCGCGCGCACGACACCGTCCGTCCGCTGTTCAAGGGACTGCTCACCTACACGTCCGGCGTCTGGGAATCAGTGGACTGGCGCAAGTTCGACGTCGTCGGCGTCGATCTGTACCGGGACGCCACGAACGAGGCGACCTACCGGCGGGACGTCCGGGCGCTGCACCGGTTCGGCAAGCCGGTCGTCATCACCGAATTCGGCTGCTGCACTTACCTGGGCGCGGATAAGCGCGGCGGCGACGGCTTCGACGCCGTGGACTGGAACGCCGAACCGCCCGTGCTCAAGCCCGGCATCGTCCGGGACGAGCGCGTCCAGTCGCGCTACATCTCCGAGCTGCTCGACGTCTACGAGTCCGAGGGCGTGTACGGCGCGTTCGTGTACGACTTCATCGAGCCGCACTCGCCGACGAACCCGTCCGACCCGCGGCACGACCTCGACACGGCCGGATTCGCGCTGGTCAAGGTGGGCTCCGACTATCCGAAGACCGGGAACTTCGAGCCGAAGGACGCCTTCCGCACGCTCGCGCGCCGCTTCAGCCCTCGATCGTGAGCCGGACGAGTCGTCCGGACATATCCCTTTCGCATACTTTGCTCGCCATGGAACTGGTGGTGTGCACCTACGACGACCCCGTCGCCCGCAAGCTGATCGCCGAGGTGCAGCAGGAATACGTCACCCGCTACGGCGGCCCCGACGAGACTCCGGTCGACCCGGCCGACTTCGCGCCGCCCCTCGGCCACTTCGTCGTCGGACGCGTCGGCGGCGACCCCGTCGCGTGCGGCGGATGGCGCGCGCACGACGCGTCCGAACCCGGCTTCGAGGACGGCGACGCCGAGCTCAAGCGCATGTACGTCGCTCCGCGCGCCCGCCGCCGCGGCCTCGCCCGCGCGCTGCTCGCCGAGCTGGAGTCGTCCGCGCGGACGGCCGGCCGCACCCGCATGATCCTCGAAACCGGCACCGCGCAGCCGGAAGCGATCGCGCTGTACACCTCCTCCGGCTACACGACGATCGAGAAGTTCGGCTACTACCGCTGCTCCCCGTCAAGCCGCTGCTACGGCAAGCCCCTCTGACACCGGGGGAGTCACAGGGCCGAACGCGAGCCGTCCCGGCCGAGGCCGGACGCCGGGTCATCGCTGCGCAGCATGCGCAGGCGGGGCCGGGCGGGCGAGAACCAGAGCCGTCCGGCGACCGGGCCGTCCTTGGTGTGCAGCTCCTCCGGACGGAACTGGGACGGCGCGATGTCGGCGGCGTCCGTTTCGACGAACGCCCGGAACATCTCCTCCGTCGTGGCGAACCCGAGATCGGCGCTCTGCGCGTTCTGGGCCGCCTTGAAGGTCTCCGATTCGAGGAGCCGGGCCAGCTCCACCAGGGCCGGGCCGTCCGCGCCGGCGCCGTCCCAGTGGACCAGCCCCTGCGTCGCCGCGACCCGGATCCGCAGGCGCGCGCCCTCGTCCCGTGGCTTGTTCTCCAACCGGACCTGCTTGTACAGCTTGAGCGGCAGCTCCCCGACCAGGGCCGCCCCGTCCACGTCCGGCGGAGCGACGACCACCAGCCCGTCGCCCGTGTCGCGCACGGTGCAGGTGGCGAGTGGCAGCCCCACCGCGGCGAACGATCGCTCCGCCACGGACAGGACCCCGCTGCGCAGCGACCGCCGGACCGGTTCCGGACGGTCTCCCGAGCCCACGACGTCCAGCCCGACGATCGCGCGGGTCACCGGGTGACCGGGTAGGCCGGAGCCGTTTCCGCCCGGGTGCGGAAGGCGGGGCGGACCGGTGGTTCCATCGTTCATCGTCACTCCTGCGATTGGTCGGGGCCGTGCCGCGTACGGGGTCGTCGCGCACGGGCGCCCGCCGACACGAGCAAGGATGAGGCGGAGGCACGGCCCGCGGCGGGCGAACGAACAGCCGCGACCGGAGACGGCGCCAAGAGCTACAAAAACGAACAGACCGGACCTGCCGCGTCTCGGGACGGCCCGTGCCGCGCGACGTGCCGCGCGACGTGCCGTGCCGCGACGTGCCACGGCGGGCGGGACGCTCACCACCGAGCCTTCGGCTCGCTGCGCGCATTTCCGGAATTCCGGCGCTTGCCAGAAGCGACGACGAGCGCGCCGGCGCTCTGCCGCCACAGCATGATGCACCGACGGCCCGTCGTCGACGGGTCGCCCTGTCGAAGCGTCCCGAGGGACGACCTGGGTCACGTGCCACAAGCCCGCCCGAGGGTCATTATGGCGCACGCTGATGCTCGCACATCCGATTCGTGCCTTTTGTCCCGGCATATGGGATGCCGAACGGTATTCATTAAATGACTGGGAGAGGTTCCTATTCCGCGGGGTTGTGCTATTCAAGAACCCTGGCGGCTAATCGCCCTCTACGTCGTTGTGTGCCGAGAAATGGGGACGCGAGGCCGACCGCCGGGCCAAGATTTCGGTGGGTAGCCCGGCGGCCGCCACCGCCGGCCCGCCCCGCCCTGTCGAGCGACGATCCGAGGAGTCCCCATGCGGTCCGAAAGAAGGTGCCACCCGGAGTACGCGCCTCGCCGCGCCGCCGCCAGAGCGGTGCGGCGGTGAGCGGCGGCAGAGGCGGGGCGTCCGGCTGGGAACAGCTCCGCGAGCGCGTCCGCGGAAGGACGCTCTCCCTCGCCGGACACCTGCGCCGCTGGGCCGTCCAGCCCAAGCCCGCGCCGTCCGCTGCGGTACCTTCGCAGGCACGGGGCGGGGACGAGGCGCGGCCCGATCCGTCCCGTGCCCGCGACTTCGACGGGCTGCGGCGCGAGCTCAAGCTCTACCGGGTCTGCGAGGACCGCCCGTCGCTGCGGCAGATGGCCAAGAACGACGCGGGACGGCACGGGCACAACTGGTACGACATCGACCGGCGCCGGAGTCTCACGCGGCAGTTCGTGGCGGGCTTCGTCCGCGGCTGCGGCGGTGACGAGGCCGAGGTCGCGCGGTGGACGGCGGCGTGGGAGCGGATCGCCGTCCAGGAGGAGCGCCGCCGCTCGGACTGAGCGTCAGGATTCGGGGCGTTCGGTGAGGGCGGCGGGTTCTTCGGCGGACTCCACCGCGCCCTCTTCCGCGTGCGCTCCGGACGGCGCGGCGGGGACGGCGAGGTCGGCCATGAAGCGGCGGTTCAGGCGGCTGCGGAGGCGGCCCAGCGCGGTGCGCTTCTCGGGGGACTCGACGCCTTCGCGTTCGGCGCGTCCCACGGGGACGGCAGGGGCCGGACGCTCGTCGGTCATGGGGGCCAGGCGTTCGGGCGGGAGCGGCTCCTCGACCTCGATGTACTCGCCGGTGGGGAGGCGGCGGATGATGCCGGTCTCCAGGCCGTGCTCGACCAGGCCCCGGTCGCGCTGCTGGAGGCCCAGGCAGACGCGGTAGGCGATGACGTAGGCGAGGATCGGGCCGAGGATGATCGCGAACCGGAAGAACCAGGTCGTCCAGAACAGGGAGACGTCGAAGGTCTTCGCGAGGACGTCGTTGCCGCCCGCCGCCCACAGGACGCCGTAGAAGACGACGCCCGCGCTGCCGATGCCGGTGCGCGGCGGGACGTCGCGCGGGCGGTCCAGCAGGTGGTGGATCTCGTGGTCGCCGGTGACCCAGCGTTCCAGGAACGGGTAGACGGCCAGGCCGGTGAACAGGAGGCCGGGGACGACCAAGGCCGGGATGATGACGTTCAGCGGGACGTCGTGCCCCCAGGCGTCGATCTCCCAGTTGGGCATCATCCGCAGCGAGCCCTCCAGCCAGCCCATGTACCAGTCGGGCTGCGAGCCCGCGCTGATCGCGCCGGGGTCGTACGGGCCGAACAGCCAGATCGGGTTGATCTGGAAGAACGTGGCGAGCAGCGCGCAGATCCCGAAGACCCACAGGAAGAACGCGGTGGTCTTGGCGATGAAGACCGGGAAGAACGGATAGCCGTACTGCGCCCGGTTCGTCGCGCCCTTGCCGGGGAACTGGGTGTGCGTCTGCCGCCAGGTCAGCACGACGGCGTGCAGCGGGATCAGCGCCAGCAGCAGGCCGGGGATGAGCAGGATGTGGATGACGTAGAGCCGCGGCACGATGTCGCCGCCGGGGAACTCGCCGCCGAACAGGAACATCAGCGCGTAGCTGCCGACCACCGGGATCGACAGGATCACGCCTTCGAGGATGCGGAGGCCGGTGCCGGAGAGCAGGTCGTCCGGGAGCGAGTAGCCGAACAGGCCGTTCAGCATGACCAGCATGAACAGCACGATCCCGATCAGCCAGTTCAGCTCGCGCGGCTTGCGGAACGCGCCGGTGAAGAAGTTGCGCAGCAGGTGGATCACGATCGCGCCGAGGAAGATGATCGTGGCCCAGTGGTGGATCTGCCGCATCAGCAGCCCGCCGCGCACCTCGAAGGTGATCCTCAGCGTCGACTCGTACGCCTCGCTCATCCGGACGCCGCGCAGCGGCACGTACGAGCCGTTGTAGTCGACCTCCCGCATGGACGGGACGAAGAACAGCGTCAGGAACACCCCGGTCAGCAGGATGATCAGGAACGCGTAGAGGGCGATCTCGCCCAGCAGGAAGCTCCAGTGGTCCGGGAACGCCTTGCGCAGGGCCGTCCGCAGGAACGGCGTCCCGCCGAACCTCTCGTCGATCGCCCGGCCCGCGCCGCGAAGCCGCTCCGGCGCGGCGCGCAGCTGCCTCGGCGCGTCACGCTGAGTAGTGGCAGGGGACGTTCCGTGCGGCCGTTCGGGGGACGCGCCGGTCACCGTTGCCTCCTGAACCGGCGGCCGGGCCGGAGTGGGGCGTCGGCGGCCGCCTCTCGGGTTCACCTGGCACCTCCACTGTCGCATCGGTGCGCTGCCGGTTCCAGAGAGGGTTTTCGTGCAACTTCGTCAAGACGGACGGCCGAATCAGGTCAGCTCTCGCCCTGGACTGCGGGGGGACCCTTGGTTCGGGTCATGATTTTCCCCACACTAGACTCAAATGTGAGCATTTCCCCCGTGGGTAGCTGGAGGGCACACGGGGAGTAACCGGCACCGGGGGGAGCGGCGTGACCGACGACGTGACGGGAGGGGCCGGAGGAGCCGGGGGGACCGGCGCCGCCGACGAGGGACGGCCCTGGGCGGACCTGCCCCGGGAGCTCGCCGATCACATGCGGCCCAACCTCGACGAGGTCGCCGACGACATGATCGCCGAGATCCAGAGCCGGGTCCGCGAGTACGACCGGCCCGGCGACGGCCCCTACTCGGGCACGCTCCGGCTGGCCGTCGAACGGGTGCTGCACCACTTCGTCGAGCGGATCGCCGACCCCGGCCAGGAACCCGCCGCCGTCACGGACTTCTTCCGCGCCATCGGCCGCGGCGAGGCGGGCGAGGGCCGCAGCCTGGACGCCATGCAGTCCGCGATGCGGGTCGGCGGGATGGTCGCCTGGCGGCGCATCGCCGACGGCGCGGCCAAGCTGGACGTCGGGCCGCGCACGCTCGGCGCGGTCGGCGAGGCGCTGATGCTCGTCCAGGACGAGCTCGCGGCCGCCGCCGCCGAGGGGTACGCGCAGGCCAAGGCCGCCGTCGCGGGCGAGATGCAGCGCCGCCGCAAGCGGCTGCTCGACCTGCTGTTCGCCGACCCGCCCGCCGCGCCCGAGGCGATCGCCGACCTCGCCGCCGCCGCGCACTGGCCGGTCCCGCGCACGGTCGCGGCGGTCGCCCTCGGCCGTCCGCCCGCCGGGTCGAACCACCCCGCCTTCCCGCCGGACGTGCTGGCCGACCTGACCCGCCGCACGCCGAGCCTGGTCATCCCCGACCCGGACGGCCCCGGCCGCGCCCGGCTGATCGACCGCGCGCTCGCCGGGACGCTCGCCGTCGTCGGCCCGACCGTCCCGGTCGCCGAGGCGGCCCGCTCGGTGCAGTGGGCGCGCAAGACGCTCGCCCTGGTGGACCGCGGCGTCATCGAGACCGACGGCGGCGTGGTGCGCAGCGTCGAGCACATGTCCACGCTGATCCTCTTCCAGGACGAGGAGCTGATCTCGTCGCTGGCCGCGCTGCGCCTCGCGCCGCTCGCCCACCTGCGCGTCAGCCAGCAGGACCGGCTCGCCGAGACGCTGCTCGCCTGGCTCCAGTCCGGGCGCAACGCCAACGAGGTCGCGATGCGGCTGCACGTCCACCCGCAGACCGTCCGCTACCGGCTGCGCCAACTGGAGGAGCTGTTCGGCGACCAGCTCCTCGACCCCGACCTGCGCTTCGACCTGGAGATCGTGCTGCGCGCGCGGGCCCTGCTCGCGTCCGGCGCGGGCGAGCACCTCCTCGACGCCGCCCGCGAGGCCGTCGGCGACACCGGCGAGATCGTCACCCTCCGCCGCTGACCCGCCGCGCGCGCCGTCCGCTGCTGGCCTCCCGCGCGCTGTCCTCCGCTGGCCTCCCGCGGCGCCGTCCGCCGCTGACCCGCCGCGCCCTGTCCGCCGCTGGCCTCCCGCGGGCGCCGTCCGCTGCTGACCCGCCGGGCCTACGCCGCTGCGCTCATCCTTCGCCGCTGGCCTGCGGGGTGGACGGGGCGTCGGCGGCGCGGGGCGGGAGGGAGACGCGGATGCGGCAGCCGCGCGGGGTGTCCACGACGCCGATGCGCCCGCCGTGCATGTCCACGACCCAGCGCGCGATGGCGAGGCCGAGGCCGGTGCCGCCGTCCGGGGTCGCCGCACCGGACGACCCGCGCGAGAACCGCTCGAACACCCGCTCCCGCTGGCCCTTCGGGATGCCGGGGCCCTCGTCCGAGACCTCCAGGACCAGCGAGCCCGGCCCGTCGCCGGGGCCCGCAGCGATCGTCACCGCGCCGTCGGACGGCCCGTGCCGCACCGCGTTGTCGAGCAGGTTCGCCAGCACCTGGTGCAGGCGGTCCCGGTCGGCGACGCAGCACAGGCCGGGCGCGATGTCGGCCTTGACCGGGGTGCCGGGGAACGCGGCGGTGACCTCGTCCACGAACCCGGCGACGTCGAGCTCGCGCAGGTCGAGCGGCACGGCCCCGGCGTCCACTTTGGACAGGTCGAGGAGCTGCGCCACCAGCCGGCCGAGCCGCTCGGTCTGCTCCAGCGCCGACTCCAGCACCTCGGGGCTCGCCGGGGTCACGCCGTCCGCGACGTTCTCCAGGACGGCGTGCAGCGCGCTGATCGGGGTGCGCAGCTCGTGCGACACGTTCGCGACGAACTCCTGGCGCTGCCGGTCCACGGCGGCGAGGTCGGCGGCCATCCGATTGAACGCGCGGGCCAGCTCGCCCACCTCGTCCCGCGAGGTGGAGCGGACCCGGCGCGAGTAGTCGCCGCGCGCCATCGCCCGCGCCGCCGCCGTCATCTCGCGCAGCGGCGCGGTCATCCCGTGCGCGATGAGCTGCGTGATCACCAGCGCGATCAGCAGCCCGACCGGGACGGTCTCGCGCGCCCGGAACCCCAGCGGGTACCCCCACAGCACGATCAGGATTGCGACGCACGCGGTCAGCACGACCAGCACGCCGAGCTTCACCTTGATCGAGCGCAGCGGGTCCAGCGGGCGCGGCAGCCGCTCCCACGCGTACGCCGCCGAGTCGCGGTGCCGCCGCAGCCCGTTCACGGCCGGGCCTCCAGGCTGTAGCCGACGCCGTGGACGGTCCGGATCAGGTCCGGTCCGAGCTTGCGGCGCAGCGCCTTGACGTGGCCGTCCACGACGCGCGTGCCGGACGCGTCCGCCCAGTCCCACACCTCCTGCAACAGGACGGCGCGCGTGAGCACCGCGCCGGGATGCCGTGCCAGGCAGGTGAGCAGGTCGAACTCGGTCGGGGTGAGGTGCACCTCCGAGCCGTCCCGGCGGACGCGGCGGGACCGCTCGTCGATCTCCAGCGGCCCGAGGCGGGTGACCGGCTCGGGCGTCGAGAGCGTCGCGGCGCGCTCCACCCGGCGCAGCAGCGCGCGGATGCGGGCCACCAGCTCGCGCATGCTGAACGGCTTGGTGAGGTAGTCGTCCGCGCCGACGCCGAGCCCGACGAGCTTGTCGGTCTCGTCGTCCCGCGCGGTGAGCATCAGCACCGGCACGGGACGGTCCGCCTGGACGCGGCGGCAGACCTCCAGCCCGTCGAAGCCGGGGAGCATGACGTCCAGCACGATCAGGTCGGGGGAGGCCTCGCGCGCCCGCGCGACGGCGGACGGCCCGTCCGCGGCCGTCTCCACCGCGAATCCCTCGGCGGACAGCCGGTCGGCGACCGCCTTGGCGATGGTGGGTTCGTCCTCGACGACCAGGATGCGCATGACCCGACCCTAGGAGCGCGGTGCGCGCGCTCCCGGGGCGGGTTGTGCGGATCCTGTGTCGATCACCGACCGGAACCCGCGTCCGCGACGAGGCCGGAACCCGATCCCGTCACGTTCCGACCGCGTCACGGCCGATCCCGTCACGGGCCGACCGCGTCACGGGCCGATCCCGTCACGGGCCGACCGGCCAGGTGTGGACGGGCTCGTTCGTGTTCATGTTCTCCACGTAGGAGCGCACCATCGCGCGCAGCGCGTCCGGACGGCGCGGGCCGATCCGGTCCTCGACGGCGCCGACCGTCTCGATCTGCCAGTCAGCTCCGGTGCGTCCGGAGAGGCAGCGGCCCTCGATGATGCCGAGCAGCCGGTCCCGGCGGGACGGGTCGACGCCCCAGCGGTCCAGGCCCTCGTGCGCGAGCGGCAGCAGCCGGTGCAGCACCAGCTCGGACGCGGGCAGCTCGCCCAGGCCCGGCCAGTAGAGCCGCGCGTGGATGCCGTCCTTGGCCGCGCGGAGGAGGTTCTCCCGCGCGGTCGCGAACGACATCCGCGACCAGACCGGACGTTCCTCCTCGGCGAGGACGCGTAGCAGCCCGTAGTAGAACGCGCCGTTGGCGACGGTGTCGGCGACGGTCGGCCCGGCCGGCAGCACGCGGTTCTCCACCCGCAGGTGCGGGCGGCCGTTCACGACCGCGTAGATCGGCCGGTTCCAGCGGTAGACCGTGCCGTTGTGCAGGCTGAGCTCGGGCAGCTCGGGGGTGCCGCCGCCGTCGAGCACGGCCTCGGGGTCCTCCTCCTCGCAGATCGGGAGCAGCGCGGGGAAGTAGCGGGTGTTCTCCTCGAACAGGTCGAACACCGAGGTGATCCAGCGCTCGCCGAACCACACCCGGGGCCGGACGCCCTGCGCCTTCAGCTCCTCGGGCCGGGTGTCGGTGGCCTGCTCGAACAGGGGGATCCGGGTCTCGTGCCACAGCCGGTGCCCGAACAGGAACGGCGCGTTCGCGGCGAGCGCGACCTGCGGTCCGGCGATCGCCTGCGCGGCGTTCCAGTGCGCGCCGAAGCGCTCGGGGCTGACCTGGATGTGGAACTGGACGCTCGTGCAGGCGGCCTCGGGGGTGATGGTGTCGGTGTGCATGCACAGCGGTTCCGGGCCGTCGATGTCGATCCGGATCTCCTCGCCGCGCGCCGCGAAGATCTCGTCGTTGAGCAGCTTGTAGCGGTTGTTGCTGGACAGGGCCTCCTCGCCGATGTCGGCGCGGCGCAGCGTCGGCAGGATGCCGATCATGACCAGCCGGGCGTCGACCTCGCGCGCGTGCGCGTCGGCGTGGGTCAGATGGTCGCGGACCTCCACCTCCAGTTCGTGGGTGTTCTCGCCGCCGAGCTCGCGCGGCGGGATGTTGATCTCCAGGTTGAACTGGCCGAGTTCGGTGGCCCAGGCCGGATCGGCGATGGCCTTCAGCACGTCGGCGTTGCGCATCAGCGGATCACCGGCCGCGTCGATCAGGTTGAGCTCGATCTCCAGCCCGATGTGCGGGCGCTCGAACTCGAACTGCGACTCGCCCAGCATCCGCGCGAGCACGTCGAGGTCGCGCCGCACCTTCTCCCGGTACCTGCGCCGGTCCATACCGCTGATGGTCGCGGCGGAAACGTCCCGTCCCATGTCCTCGCCTTCTGCCGCGGATATGGTCTCCAGAGGCGAAATGTCCAGTTCTGGACTCGGGAAACCAGGACGCGGGTTACGGGCGCGCCGATAATCACGCTCCGCACGGTCACCGCGCGCCGACGTGCCGTGGTGGCCCTGAGGCGAGAGCGCGTGCGCGCGCCGCCGTGACACGCTGTGAAGGATGGCGAGGAGGGGCACGATGCGGTTGCGGCCACGGTCGATCAGGGCGCGGGACACGCTGGTCGCCGCGGTGCTGGCGGCCGTGGTCTTCGGCGGCATCGCGTCCGGGGTGGACCTCGGCGTCCGGGGGACGGTGCGGTCGGCGCTCGTCCAGGACACCGCGCAGTCCGCGCGCCGCACCAGCGCCGCCATCCGGGACGGCTCGCTCGCCTCGCCCATCCCGGACGACACCGGCGGCCGGGTGCTCATCCAGGTCGTCGGGCCGGGCGGCAACATGCTCGACACCACGCCCGCCGCCGCGCGGCACCGGCGGATCAGCGGCTACTGGCCGCCGCGCGACGAGCGCGTCCGCGACTACGTGGCGTGCGAGGGGCACGGGTTCGGACGGCACTGCTCGACGATCGAGGCGATCCGCGTCACGACCGCGCCCGACTCGGTGGTGGTCTACGCCGCGACCCGGATGCCGCCGATCCTGGTGAACGGCGCTTTGGAGGCGCTGCTCGCGCTCGCCGTGCTCGCCCTGTCGGCGCTGGTGGCGTGGGTCACCTGGCGGGTCGTCGGCCGGACGCTGCGCCCGGTGGAGATGATCCGCGCCCAGCTCGCCGAGATCAGCGGCAGCGACCTGTCCCGGCGGGTGCCGCAGCCGCCCGGCGAGGACGAGATCGCCGAGCTCGCCGCGACCGCGAACCAGACGCTCGACCGGCTGGAACGCGCGGTGAACCGGCAGCGCCAGTTCGCCTCGGACGCCTCGCACGAGCTGCGCACCCCGATCGCCGGGCTGCGCGCGAACCTCGAGGACGCCTCGATGCATCCCGAGGACACCGACCTGAAGGCCGTGGTCGAGTCGGCGCTGCGCGACACCGACCGGCTGGAGCACATCGTCACCGACCTGCTGCTCCTCGCCCGCATCGGCACCGGCAACGCGGCCCGCGAGGACGTCGAGCTCGGCGAGCTCGCCCGCCGCGAGATCGACCGCCGCGCCGCCGTCCCGCGCCCGGACGGCGCGCCACGCCTGGTCGCCGACCTGGCCCCCGGCGTGCGAGTGCGCGGCGTGCGGATGCAGTTCGTCCGGCTGCTCGGGAACCTGCTCGACAACGCCGAGCGGTACGCGGACGGCTCGGTCGCGGTCTCGGTCAGCTCGTCCGGCGGGACGGCGGTGCTGACCGTCCAGGACGACGGCCCGGGCATCGCGCCGGACGACCGCGAGCGCGTCTTCGAGCGCTTCACCCGGCTGGACAGCGCGCGCAGCCGGCACGCCGGCGGCACCGGGCTCGGCCTCGCCATCGCCCGCGAGATCGCCCACGCGCACGGCGGCTCGCTGACCGTCGAGGACTCCGTCCGGGGCGCCCGCTTCGTCCTGCACCTGCCCCTGAACGCGTGAAGGGACCGCCCGCGCAGTCGCGGGCGGTCCCTTCAGCGGACACTCGGTCTCAGGCGAAAGCCCGGTCTCAGGCCTTGACGGCCTGGATCTCCAGGGTGATCTCGACCTTGTCGCCCAGCAGGGCCTTGTCGCCGCCGAGCGGGACGTTGAACTCGATGCCCCAGTCCTTGCGGTTGATGGTCGCGGTGGCGGAGAAGCCGGCGCGGGTGCCGCCCCACGGGTCGGCGCCGACGCCGTGGAACTCGACGTCCAGGGTGACCGGCTTGGTGACGTTCTTGATCGTCAGCGTGCCGTCCACCTTGTAGTCGCCGCCGTCGGCGCGGACGCCGGTGGTGGCGAAGGTCATGGTCGGGTGGTTCTCGACGTCCAGCACGTCGGCGGCGCGGACGTGCGCGTCGCGGTCGGCGTTGCGGGTGTCGATCGAGGCGAGCTTGATCTCCGCGGTCGCGGTGGACGCGGCGACGTCGTCGGCGATCTCGACGGCGCCGGAGAAGTCGGTGAACGACCCGCGTACCTTGGTCATGAGGTGCCGGATCGCGAAGGTGACCTCGGAGTGCGCGGGGTCGATGTTCCAGGTGCCGGCGGTGAGGCCGAGCTCGGTGGCGGCGAGGGTCATGGCGTGCTCTCCACTACGGGGTTGTTCTTGAATCTTCAACGAACGGACTCCACGGAGATTAGTTGAGACTTCAAGGAGTGTCAAGCCGCTCATACATACCGGACTACCTGTATGTTTCTTCGGTAGGCTGCGGGCATGCCGCCTTCCGTACGCCCCCGCCGCACCCAGGAGGAACGCACCGCGGCCACCCGCGCGGCCCTGCTGGACGCGACCGTCGCCTGCCTGGTCGAGTACGGCTACCACGGCACCACCACGACCCGCGTCGTCGAGCGCGCCGGCGTCTCACGCGGCGCGCAGGTGCACCACTTCCCGACCAAGAACGACCTGGTCCTCGCCGCCGTCGAGCACCTGGCCCGCAAGCGCGCCGACCGCTTCCTCGCCGAGGACCTCGACCGCCTCCGCGCCTCCGCCGACCCCCTCGGCGACGCCCTCGACCTGCTCTGGCGCGCCTTCCAGGGCCCGCTGTTCGAGGCGTCCATGGAACTGTGGGTCGCCGCCCGCACGGACCCCGACCTGCGCGAACACGTCGCCGAGTTCGAGCGCCTCATCACCGCGGGCATCCTCGACATCAGCCGCGCCGTCTTCGGCGACCAGGTGGACGACCCGGAGATCCGCGGCAACCTCTACGTCGCCCTGGAGACCATCCGCGGCCTCTGCCTCCTCAACTTCGTCCACCCGACGACCCCGGACCGCCTCGAAGCCCGCTGGCTCCGCTCCAAGTCCCGCCTGCTCCGCCTCACCGCCCCCTGAACGCCGGGGAGCGCGAGGCGGGCCGCTAGCGGGGCTGCTTGTAGACGGTGACCACGGCGGCGCCGCCGAGGCCGATGTTGTGCTGGAGGGCGGCGGTCGCGCCGTCCACCTGGCGGGCGCCCGCGGTGCCGCGGAGCTGCCAGGTGAGCTCGGAGCACTGGGCGAGGCCCGTCGCGCCGAGGGGGTGCCCCTTGGAGATCAGGCCGCCGGACGGGTTGACGACCCAGCGTCCGCCGTAGGTGTTGTCGCCGCTGTCCACGAGCTTGCCGCCCTCGCCCTCGGCGGCGAGGCCGAGCGCCTCGTAGGTGATCAGCTCGTTGGTGCTGAAGCAGTCGTGCAGCTCGACGACCTGGACGTCCGCGGCGTCCAGGCCCGCCTCGTCGTAGGCGCGGCGCGCGGCGAGCTCGGACATCTCGGCGCCGATGATCTTGATGGCGGACTTGGCGTCGAAGGTGGCGCGGGTGTCGGTGACCATGGACTGGCCGGCGATCTCGACGGCGCGGTCCCACAGGTCGTGCTCGTCCACGAAGCGCTCGGACGCGATGACCGCCGCGCCCGAGCCGTCGGACGTGGGGGAGCACTGGAGCTTGGTGAGGGGCTCGTAGACGACGCGGGCGGCCTTGATGTCGTCGAGCGAGTACTCGTCCTGGAACTGGGCGTACGGGTTGTTCACCGAGTGCTTGTGGTTCTTCCACCCGATGCGCGCGAACTGGTCGGCGGTCGTGCCGTACTTGCGCATGTGCTCGCGTCCGGCCGCGCCGAACATGTACGGCGCGATGGGCTCGCCACCCCACTCGAACAGCGGGAACAGCTCCTTGAGATGGTTGAGCATGGGCTGCTCGCGGTCCTCGTAGGTGGTGCCGAGCGAGCCCTTCTGCATCTTCTCGAAGCCGAGGGCGAGGGCGCAGTCCACCGTGCCGGACTTCACGGCCTGGCGGGCGAGGAACAGCGCGGTCGAGCCGGTCGAGCAGTTGTTGTTGACGTTCACGACCGGGATGCCGGTGATGCCCAGCTCGTAGACGGCGCGCTGGCCCGAGGTGGACTCGCCGTACACGTAGCCGACGTACGCCTGCTCGATGAGGTCGTAGGAGATTCCGGCGTCCTGGAGGGCCTTGGTCCCGGACTCGCGGGCCATGTCGGGGTAGTCCCATTCGCGGCTGCCCGGCTTCTCGAACTTGGTCATGCCGACGCCCACGACGAAGGTCCTGTTGGTCACGATGGCCGCCTCTCCTCGGGTCGGTCGGACGCTAGGCCCTGTCTTAGAAACAGTCAAGCTTGTATGTTTTCTACCCGGACCGGTTCGCGGCACCACCTCCGGAGGACGGATGTCTCGCAGCTTCAACCTGGCCGACCTGTTCGAGATCGTCGCGGCCGCGGTGCCGGACAAGCCCGCGATCGTCGCGGGCGACCGGCGGCTGACCTACCGGGAGCTGGACGAGCGCGCCAACCGGTTCGCCCACCACCTCGCCGCGCAGGGCGTCGGGCCCGGCGACACGGTCTCGGTGCTCGCCTACAACCGCGCCGAGTGGCTGGAGGCGCAGATCGGCGCGTACAAGCTGCGCGCCGTCCCGGTGAACGTGAACTACCGCTACACCGCCGGCGAGCTGGCCTACGTCGTCGGCGACTCGAACTCGGTCGCGCTCGTCGGCGAGCGGTCGCTGCTGGCCCGGCTCGGCGAGGCGCGCGGCAAGCTGGCCGACCTCCGGCACGTGATCGTCATCGAGGACGGCTCGGACGACGCCGTCCCCGACGCCGTCGAGTACGAGACCGCCCTCGCGGCCCGGGATCCGGGCAACGACTTCGGCGAGCGCTCCGAGGACGACCTCTACCTGCTCTACACGGGCGGCACCACCGGCATGCCGAAGGGCGTGATGTGGCGGCACGTGGACATCTTCATGGCGGCCATGTGGGGCGGGAACCTCATCGGCGACCCGATCCCGACGCCCGAGACGCTCTCCACGAAGGTGCTGGACGGCGGCCTCACCACGATGGTCTGCGCGCCGCTGATGCACGGCGCGGGCATGTGGGTGGCCTGGGTCGCGCTGACGTCCGGGTCCACGCTCGTCCTGTGGACGGGCCGCAGCTTCGACGCCCGGCAGGTGCTGACGATCGCTGCGCGGGAGAAGGCGGTCTCGCTGCTCGCGGTCGGCGACGTCATGGCCCGGCCGCTCATCGCCGAGCTGGAGGCGCGGCCCGGCGAGTACGACCTGTCCGCGCTGCTCGTGATCGCGACCGGCGGCGCGGCGACCTCCCCGGACGTCAAGGCGCGGCTGCACGAGCTGATCCCGACGCTGCTCATGGTGCTGGACGCCTTCGGCGGGTCGGAGACCGGCGCGTCCGGGCAGGCGGTCGAGCCGTCCGCCGACGGGCACCCGCGCTTCATGCCGCGGGGGAGCGACACGGCCGTCCTCGACCACGCGCTGCGGCCCGTCCCGCCGGGCAGCGACGAGATCGGCCAGCTCGCGCGCCGCGGGCACATCCCGCTCGGCTACTGGAACGACGAGGAGAAGACGCGCCGGACGTTCGTCACCGACGCGGACGGCGTGCGCTGGGCGCTCCAGGGCGACATGGCCCGGGTGGACGCGGACGGCGCGATCGTCATGCTCGGCCGCGGCTCCCTGGTGATCAACACCGGCGGCGAGAAGGTGTTCGTCGAGGAGGTCGAGGCGGCGCTGAAGACCCACCCGGCCGTGTACGACGCGCTGGTCGTCGGCGTGCCGGACGAGCTGCTCGGCTCTCGCGTCGTCGCCGCCGTGTCGCTCGCGCCCGATGCGTCCGGCGGGAGCGGCGGGGTTGATGCGTCCGTCTCCGCCGAGGAGCTGATCGCGCACACCCGGCGGAAGCTCGCCGGATACAAGGCGCCCCGCGAGGTCAGGATCGTGGACGAGGTGCGACGCTCGCCCGCGGGCAAGGCCGACTACCGCTGGGCCAAGGGCCTCTACGAGTAAGGAACCCCCTCATGACCGAGATGAACAAGGACAACCTGGGCGTCTGGAGCGAGCCCTTCGAGTTCGCCGTGGAGCGCGACCGGACGATCGAGTACGCCGCCGCGACCAACGACGCCAACCCGCGCTACACCTCGGGCGAGCTGGCCCCGCCGGTGTTCGCGATCGTGCCGGTGTTCCAGGGCATGATCGACCCGCTGTTCAAGGTCGTGCCGGACAGCCTGATCCCGTTCGTCGTGCACGGCGAGCAGGACATGGTGTTCCACCGGCCGATCGAGCCGGGCATGAAGCTGGTCTCGCGGGCGAAGGTCACCGGCTACTCGTCGAAGAAGTCCGGGACGACGGTGTCGCTGAAGCTGGAGACCCGCACGGACGGCGGCGACCTGGTGAACGAGCAGTGGATGGTGTCGTTCTTCCGCGGCTTCCAGGCGGGGGAGACGGTCGGCGAGCAGGCGCCCGCGCACGGCTTCCCCGAGGAGCTGCGGGACGCCGGGCCGGTCGCCGAGGTCACCCAGCACGTGGACGACGACCAGACCTTCCGGTACTCCAAGGCGTCCGGCGACCCGATGCCGATCCACCTGGACGAGGAGTTCGCGAAGAGCGCGGGCCTGCCCGGGATCATCGCGCACGGCCTGTGCACGATGGCGTTCACGTCCCGCGCGGTGATCGAGTCGGTGGCGGGCGGCGACCCGGTCCGGCTGAAGCGGCTCGCGGTCCGGTTCTCCAAGCCCGTCCTGCCCGGCCAGGACGTCACGACGCGGATCTACGACCGGGGCGACGGCGCGTACGCGTTCGAGACGGCGTCCAGCTCCGGCGACGTCGTGATCAAGGACGGGCTGGCCGAGATCGGCTGATCGCCCGCGTTCGGGGGACGGTCGCCGGACCGTCCCCCTACGATGCCCGGCGTGACGGACATTGTGGATTTCGGGGAGTTCGCCGGACGGTGGCACCGGGCGGCGTCCCGCTGGGACGCGCTGCGCGAGTTCCACGACGCGTGGGGGTACACCGTCCGGCCGGACGCGGAGCGCTGGGACCGCTGGTCGGAGAGCGGGCACAAGGCGTACGTCCGCGCCCTCATGCACGGGCCGGAGGCGGACGAGTTCGAGGGCGTCGATCTCACGCTGCCCATCCCCGCCGCCCTGGACGAGTGGTGGGAACTGCCGTTCAACTCGTTCGCGTTCGACGCCCGCATCTACGAGACGAACCCCGAATACCCGCCGACCGTGCGGCCCGACCCGTCCGGCTACGGCGTCGCGAACGCCGTCCCGGAGGACTCGGACCTGATCCCGCCCGGCGCGGACCGCCGCGTCTGCGTCTTCATGGCCGAGAACCAGTACTGCAACGAGTGGGGCTACCCGGCCGCCGAGGCGCACGAGCCGGACCCGCGCGTGCTGGTCAGCCTCGACGAGGACGAATGGGCGCTCCAGGCCCGGTCGATCTCGGAGTTCTTCCTGCAACTGGCCGTCCAGCGCCTGCCGCACGAGCTCGGCCGGTCGGTCCACTTCTACGACCACGACGTGGACGACATGGAGGCGCTGCTCACCCGCGTCCGGGCCGAGCTGCCGGCGTTCGGGTTCGAGCCCTGGTACGAGCTCCAGCAGGACGCGATCGTCCACGGCGGCCCGGACGTGCTGGTCTACGACATGCACGGCGACATGGAGGGCGTCACCGTCGTGGGCCGCACCGCGCGGGCCGTCGTCGACTTCGCCGGACGCTTCGGCCTCGACCTGGACGGCGTCGATCTCACCGAGCCCGGCCGGTAGCGGCGGGCCGGGGCGCACTGGGCACACGGGCCGGGCCGGGCAAGTTTTGAGCCGTGCGGGACGCTGCTCCGCACGGCTCAAGTTCTTGGGTACCGCTAGGGCGCGGTGGTCACGCACTCCGGCGACGGCGCGGGCGCCGGTGCCGGTGCCGGGGCGGACGCAGGCGCCGAGGACGCCGGGCGGCGGTGCTCCAGGGCGACGCGGAGCTGGGCGCGGCCACGGTGGATGCGGCTGCGGACCGTCCCGAGCTTGACCCCGAGCGAGGCCGCGATCTCCTCGTAGGTGAGGCCCTCGATGTCGCAGAGCACGACGGCGGCCCGGTACTCGGGCGCGAGCGAGTCGAGCGCGGCCTGGATGTCGGCGTCGAGATGCCGGTCGTCGTAGGACTGCGCGGGCGAGACCTCGCGTCCTTCGAGGCGCTCGTCGGCGTCCTCGGCGAGCGCGTCGAAGCGGATCCGCTGCTTGCGGCGCGCGCGGTCGAGGAACAGGTTGGTGGTGATGCGGTGGAGCCAGCCCTCGAACGTGCCCGGCGTGTAGGACGACAATGACCGGAACACCCGGACGAACACGTCCTGGGTGAGGTCCTCGGCGTCGTGCCGGTTCCCGGTCAGCCGGTACGCCAACCGGAACACCCTGGTCGAGTGCTGGTCGACGATCTCCTCCCACGTCGGAGGCGTCCACGCCACTGCGCCTGCGCTCACCGCTACCCCCGTCCGATACGTAATCGTTACGGGTCAGCATGCCCGGCCGCGGATAAGAGCGGTGTAAGAACACTGCGGCCAGTTGTGACCAGGGTTTCCGGCGCGCTCGCGTGACGCGTGGGGCGCGGCGCCGCGGACCCGGCCCCACCTGGGGATTCACCCGCCGATCACCTGGCCGACACCCGGCGCCCCTAACGTCCCGCTGTGACCGATCGCTCATCGTTTTACCGAGCGGGCCTCGCCGCGCTCGCCGCCGTCATCGCCTTCCCCGCCGTCGCGTCCGCCCAGACGCGCGACGCGTCCGCTGGAAGGACGCACCGTCCCGGGGCGCGGAGCGCCACGCTGCCGCGGATCCCGCTGGCGCAGTTCCAGAACCGGCTGCTGCCGCACAGCATCGCCGACGACCACGGCGTCGCGCTCGGCGGCATCGGCAGCGACCTCTACCACGAGCCGGGCGCGCCGTCCGACGAGTTCTGGGCGATCACCGACCGGGGCCCGAACGGCACGGCCACCGTGGACGGCGAGGACCGCACGACCTTCCCGGTCCCGACGTTCGACCCGACGATCGTCAAGGTCAGGGCGCACCAGGGCACCTTGAAGATCGTGAAGGCGCTGCCGATCCGGGCGCGGGACGGACGTCCGGTCACGGGTCTGCCGAACGTGCCCGGCCGCGAGGACGCGCCTTACTCGATCGACGGCAAGACCGAGCTGTCCTTCAACCCGGACGGCATCGACTCCGAAGGGCTCGTGCGCACGCGCGACGGCGGGTTCTGGGTCGCCGAGGAGTACGGACCGTCGCTGCTGCACCTGGACCGGCACGGCCGCGTGATCAAGCGGTACGTGCCGCAGGGCTGGCCGGGGCAGGGGTCGCACTCGCCGATCAAGGCGAACCTCCCGGCGATCCTCAACAAGCGCACCTACAACCGCGGGTTCGAGGGCCTGTCGATCAGCCCGGACGGCCGGTACCTGTACGCGGCCGTGCAGAGCCCGCTGTCGAACCCGGACAAGAAGGCGTACAAGTCGTCCCGCAACGGGCGGATCCTCCGGTTCGACCTGCGCAAGGACGAGGTCAC
This sequence comes from Actinomadura gamaensis, assembly GCF_042652125.1. Classification (NCBI taxonomy): domain Bacteria; kingdom Bacillati; phylum Actinomycetota; class Actinomycetes; order Streptosporangiales; family Thermomonosporaceae; genus Actinomadura; species Actinomadura gamaensis. The sequence continues at coordinate 661,099 of NZ_JBHSIT010000004.1, forward strand.
CGGCGAGTTCGCCTACCGCTTCGAGGACGTCTGCGCGTTCGACGCCGAGAGCTGCGGCAAGCAGTCGGAGATGAAGATCTCCGCGCTGACCGCCCTCCCGGACGGCCGGATCCTGGTCGACGAGCGCACCGACCGCGTGGCCCGCCTGTACTCGGTGGACGTCCGCAAGGCGACGGACATCCTCGGCTCCCGCTGGGACGACGCGGCCACCACGCCGTCGTTCGAGGCGTCCGCGGAGATCCCGGCGGGCGTGACCGCGCTGCCGAAGAGCCTCGCGGTGGACCTGGCGAGCGTCCCGGGCCTGCCGGGCAAGATCGAGGGCGTCGCGCTCGCGGGACGGCGCACGCTCGCGGTCGTGAACGACAACGACTTCGGGCTGGGCACGTTCGGCCCGGACGGACGTCTTGTCGACAGTGGAGTCCGCACGACCTTGACGTTTATCCGATTCTGAGGGATGTGACCCATCTCATTGGACGTACCGTCCAAAGGTATTGAGTGCGCGCCGGGTGCCGGTAAAAGATCGGTCTCACCCGGTACCCACCCCGAACCGAGGACGTGTGGCCATGGCGCGGAGCTACAACCTGGCGGACCTGCTGGAGATCCTGGCCGAGGCGGGCCCGGACAGACCGGCCCTCGTCGCGGGTGACCAGCGCCGAACGTACGCCGAGCTGAACGAGCGGGCGAGCCGGGTGGGGCACCACCTGGCCGCCGCCGGCGTGCGGCCCGGCGAGCACGTCGCGATCCTCGCCTACAACCGGGCCGAGTGGCTGGAGACCATGCTCGGCATCTTCAAGATCCGCGCCGTGCCGATCCCGGTGAACTACCGGTACGTGTCCGCCGAGCTGCACCACGTGCTGTCGGACTCCGACTCGGTCGCGCTGGTCGGCGAGCGGTCGCTGCTGGCGAAGGTCCAGGACGTCCGGGGCGACCTGCCCCGGCTCCGGCACGTGGTCGTCCTGGAGGACGGCTCGGACGCCGAGATCCCCGGCGCGGTCGAGTACGAGAAGGCGCTCGGCGAGGTCACCGGCGACGACGACTTCCCGGAGCGGTCCAATGACGACCGGTACATCATGTACACCGGCGGGACGACCGGCTACCCCAAGGGCGTCGAGTGGCGCTGCGAGGACATCTTCTTCGGCGCGCTCGGCGGCGGGAACGTCCTCGGCGACCCCGTGACCAGCCCGGAGGCGCTCGCCGCCAACGCCGAGCAGCCGCCGATGGCGGTGCTCGACTGCGCGCCGGTGATGCACGGCGCGGGCCAGTGGGTCGCGTTCATGGGCCTGTTCAGCGGGGCGAAGGTCGTCCTCTACACCGACCACGCGTTCGACCCGGCCAAGGCGCTGCGGCTGCTCGCCGAGGAGCAGGCGAACGTGCTGATGATCGTCGGTGACGTGATGGCGCGGCCGGTCGCCAAGGAGCTGGCGTCCGGCGACCACGACGTCTCGTCGCTGTTCGCGATCGCGTCCGGCGGCGCGCCGCTCACCGAGGGCGCCAAGGACGAGCTGAAGGTCCACCTGCCGAACGTGATCTTCCTGGACAACTACGGCGCGTCCGAGACCGGCGCGTGCGGGCCGTCCGTGGGCGGCAAGGAGGGCACGGCCCGGTTCATGATGAAGCCGGGGATCACCGTCCTCGACGACGACCTGAAGCCCGTCCGGCCCGGCGAGATCGGGAAGCTCGCCCGGTCCGGGCACATCCCGCTCGGCTACTACAACGACCCGAAGAAGACCGCGTCCACCTTCTTCACCGACGCCGACGGCGTCCGCTGGTCGGTGCCCGGCGACTTCGCCTCGCTGGAGGAGGACGGCACGATCGTGCTGCTCGGGCGCGGCTCGCTGATGATCAACACGGGCGGCGAGAAGGTGTACCCCGAGGAGGTCGAGGTCGCCCTCAAGGACCACCCGGACGTCTACGACGTCGTCGTGGTCGGCCTGCCCGACGAGCGGTTCGGGCAGCGCGTCGCGGCCGTCGTCGCGCCGCGTCCCGGCACGGCCCCGACGCTGGAGGAGCTGACCGCGCACTGCCGCGACCGGCTCGCCGGGTACAAGCTGCCGCGCGAGGTGCGGCTCGTCGACGAGGTGCAGCGCACGGCGGTCGGCAAGTCCGACTACAAGTGGGCGAGGTCGGTCTTCTCCGACGCCGCCTCGTAGCAGGAGTCGAACGCCGCGAGGACGGCCGGCCACGAGCACCGGACGGGCGAGGTGGCGCGGTTGTGCGCCGCGATCCGGCCCCGCATCGCGGGGTCGGACGCGAGCCGCGCCAGCGCCGCCGCCAGCTCGCGCGTCGTCCCGCCGAGCAGCCCCTCCCGGCCGGAGGTGACGAAGTCGGCGACGCCGCCGCCCGCCTGCGCGACGACCGGCACGCCCGCCAGCCGCGCCTCCAGCGCCGCGAGCCCGAACGACTCGCGGGCGGCGGGGGCGAGGAACACGTCCGCCGTCTCCAGGACGGTCCGCACCTCGGAGCGGTCGAGGCGTCCGGTCAGGCGGACCCATCCGGTCATGCCGTGCCGCCGCAGGTACCGCTCCATGCGCCGCCGCGCCGGGCCCTCACCGACGACGGTCGCGTGCAGCGGCACCGCCGACGCCGCCTCCCGCAGGACGCGCAGCAGGTTGACCGGCTCCTTGCGCGGGGCTAGCCGTCCGACCGCGACGACGTGGGGCGTTCCGTCCGGCTCATGCTGGAACCCGGGCTTTCCGGGCGTCTTCCCGGACGCGCCGGACGGAGCCTCGGCGTGCCAGCGGGACAGGTCGATGCCGTTCGAGACGACCCGGACCGGGAGCCGCCCGTCCACGACCGCGCGGATCGGCCGCGCCGCCGCCTCGCTCACCGTCGTCACCACCAGCCCGCCGCCGTGGCGGCGCGCCCAGCCCGGGACGAGCGCCCGGTAGACGCTCCGGCTCAGCGGCCCCCACATGCTGTGGACGGTCAGCACGACCGGCGTCCCCGCCGTCCCCAGGCTGTGGACGGCGCGCCACGCGAACGGCGAGACCGCGCCCGCGTGCACGTGGACGACGTCCGGTTTCAGCTCCCCCAGCAGCGGCGCGAGCGACCGGCCGACCGGCAGCTCCCAGGGCAGCGGCGCGACCAGCCGGACCACCGGGAACGGCGGCCCGCCGTCCCCCTCCGCGCCCGCTCCCGCGCCTGTTTCCGCTCCCGCGCATGATCCCGCGTTCGTTCGCGTTTCCGCGTCCGGGTGGCGCGGGCCGGGGGTGGCGGTGGCGACGACGACGTCGTGGCCGGTGGCGAGCTGCGCCCGGGCCAGCTCGTCCACCTGCACCTCGATGCCGCCGAGCCGGGGCGGGAAACAGTCGCTGACGTGGAGAATCCGCACCCCACGACCGTGCGGTCGGGGGGTGCGGCGACACGCCCGACCGCGCGGGGGATGGGCGAGCCTTGACCCGGACCGGGCCCGTTCTTCACGCCGTCCGGGAATCTAGTTCCCGTGCGACGAACCTGCGTCTTCTTCCATGCCCATCCGGACGACGAGGCGCTCCTGACGGCGGGCGCGATGGCCCGCCTGGCGGCCGAGGGCCACCGCGTGGTCCTGGTCGTCGCCACGGCGGGCGAGCGCGGCCTCACCGCCGCGGAGGGCGCGGTCGCGGAGGGCGCGGTCGCGGAGGGCGCGGTCGCGGAGGGCGCGGTCGCGGGACGGGAGGCCGGAGGGGGCGAGATCCGCCGGGCGCGGCTCGGCATCGTGCGGACGGCCGAGTTACACGCGTCGGCCCGCGCACTGGGGTGCGAGCGGGTCGTCCTGCTCGGGTACGAGGACTCGGGCCTCGACGGGGACGCGCCGGGCGGTTTCGCGCGGGCGCACGTGGCGGTCGCCGCCGCCGAACTGGCCGAGCTGCTGCGCCAGGAGGCCGCCGACCTGCTGGTGGTTTACGACCCTGTGGGCGGATATGGACATCCCGACCACGTCCAGGTGCACCGGGTGGGGACGGAGGCGGCGAGGATGGCCGGGACGCCCGTCGTCCTTGAGGCGACCGTGGACAGGGATCTGCTGCTGCGCGTCCTACGCGGCCTCGCGCGCTGCCGGCTGCTGCCGAAACCGGTGGACGTGGCGTCCTTCGAGAACGCCTACACGCCGGGGGCGGAGATCACGCACCGGGTGCCGGTGGGGAGGTTCGCCGCCGCCAAGCGGGCCGCGATGGCGGCGCACGCGACCCAGACCACCGGCGGCGACTCCGTCCGGACGCTCGCCGCGCTGCTGCGGCTGCCGGGGCCGCTGTTCCGCCGGGTACTCGGCACCGAGTGGTACGTCCGGCGCGACGTGCCGCGCGGGACCGTCCTGCGGCATCCGCTTGAGGCGTGGCCGCGCCCATCCGCTGATCACGATCCCGCGCCGGACGGCGGAACATGGCCGCGCCGATCCGGGGACCATGATTCCGCGCCGGACGGCGGAACATGGCCGCGCCGATCCGGTGATCAGGACCCCATGCCGGACGGGCCGGCGGTGGTCGCGGATTCGGCGGGGCTTTGAGCGGCCGGGCCCGGATCGTCCTGTCGGCGCTGTCGCTGGCGGGCGCGCTCGCCCTGCTCGTCGCGCTGCCGTACCTGGTCGGCGTGAACTGGGCGGAGATCGGTCGCGAGCTGTCCCGGCTCGCCCCCTGGGAGCTGGCGGGGCTCACCGTCCTGTGGCTCGCGGGCCTCTGGGCCTACACCTTCGTGCTCACCGCGTCGCTGCCCGGCCTGACCAACTGGCAGGGGTTCCTGCTCAACGCGGTCGGCAGCGCGGTCAGCAACCTGCTCCCGTTCGGCGGCGCGGCGGGCGTCGCGATGACCTTCGCGATGGCGCGGGGCTGGGGGCACCGCAACGCCTCGATCACGGCGTCCGCGCTGGTCACGGGCGTGTGGAACGTGCTGTCGCGGCTGCTGCTGCCCGCCGTCGGGATCGTCGCGCTGCTGGTCGCGGGCGAGCTTCCGGACCGCCGGACGGCCGCCATGGCGCTGTTCGCCGCCGCCGTCCTGCTCGGGATCGTCGCGATGCTCGCGCTCGCGCTGCGCTCGCCGGGCGCGGCCCGCGCCGTGGACCGGAGGCTGCGCGCGCTCGCCCTCCGCCTGCCCGGACGCGCCGGGCGCCGGCTGCTCAGGAGCGACGGCGCGCTGTCGTCGGTCCGGGACAGGACCGTGGACGTGCTGCGCACCGGCTGGCGCGGCCTCACCGCCGGCATGACCGCCTACCTGCTCCTCCAGGCCGCGCTGCTGTACGTGTGCCTGCTCGCGGTCGGCGCGCACGTGCAGGCCGCCGAGGTGGTCGCCGTGTTCGCGATCAACCGGATGCTCACCACCGCCGTCGTCACGCCGAGCGGCGCGGGGATCAGCGAGACCGGCACGGCCGCGCTGCTCGTCCATTTCGGCGTCCCCGCCGGACCGGCCGCCGCGGCGACGATCCTGTACTCCTTCTACACCTACGCGGTGGAGATCCCGACGGGCGGCGCGGGCTGGCTGGCCTGGCTGATGCGCCGTCGGCCCGCGGTTCCGGGTCCCGTCGCCGAGCACCGGGTGCTGGTCCGCAAATGACTCGTTGTGAGCGAATCGTTACCGGTCGTGGAACATGCCTTGAGCGCGGACGACCGATAACCACCTCATGGGGGGAGAAGGGGTGATGCTGCTCGCGCGCCGGTATCGCCTGCTTTCGGTGGTGGGACGCGGCGGGATGGGCACGGTCTGGCGGGCGCACGACGAGATGCTGGACCGGGACGTGGCCGTCAAGGAGGTCCGCCTGCCGGACCGGCTCACGGTCGGCGAGCGGCGGCTGGCGTGCCGCCGGATGGTCGAGGAGGCCCGCGCGACCGCGGCGCTCCGGCACCCCGGCGTCGTCCAGGTCTTCGACATCGTGATGGAGGACGGCCGCCCCTGGATCATCATGGAGTACCTGAAGGCGCGCTCGCTCCAGCAGGTGCTCTCCGAGGACGGCCCGCTCCGGCCAGTCCGCGCCGCCGGGGTCGGTCTCGCGCTGCTGTCGGTGCTGCGCACCGCGCACAACGCCGGGATCCTGCACCGCGACGTCAAGCCGTCCAACGTCCTGCTCTGCGACGACGGGCGGGTGCTGCTCACCGACTTCGGGCTCGCCGTCCACACCGACGGCGGGCGGGAACTGGAGGACACGCTCGTCTCCGGGATCGAGGGATCGCCCGCCTACCTGCCGCCCGAGCGGGTGCGCGGGCAGCCCAGCGTCACGGCGTCCGACCTGTGGTCGCTCGGCGCGACCCTGTACGCGGCGGTCGAGGGGCGCTCGCCGTTCTCGCGCGGGCACGCGCTCGCGTCCATGATCGCGGTGCTGCTCGGGGAGTACGCGGCCCCGCGCGCCTCGCCCGAGCTCAACCCCGTGATCATCGGGCTGCTCCGCGAGGACCCGGACGACCGCCTGTCACCCGAGGCCGCGGACAGGCTGCTGCGCCGCGCCCTGCGCACACTGCCGGACGGCGCGGAGACGCGCGGCCCGGAGCGTCGCGCCGCCGCGCGCATGCCCGCGTCGCGACGGCCGCGGGCCGGGGCGCTGCTCGGCCTGGGCTGCGCGCTGGCCGCGGTGGCGGCGCTCGGGGCCTGGTCGGCGCGGTGGAACTCGGTCAGCAAGAGCGCCTCGTCGGTGATGCAGCCGTCCCCCGGGGCGGCCGGGCAGACGACCGTCTTCCACGCGGACGGCGCGTTCAGCGTCGAGGTGCCCGCGGCGTGGCGCGAACACCGCGTCCACGACGGCGTCTCCTGGAACGACCCGTCCGGGGACGAGGGCCTGACCATCGTGCGCGCTCCCGGGGACCCGCTCACCGGCCTGCGCGCCGACGAGAGGCGGGCCACCGCCGCCAGGACCTATCCCGGCTACCGCAGGCTGCGGCTCGAAGCCGCGCCGGATCTCGCGCGGGACGCGGCGGAGTGGGAATTCACCTGGAACGGGAACGGCAACGGCAACGGCAACGGCAACGGGAACGGCGGATCGCGCGGCCTGCGCAGCCGCGTCGCCGGATACGAATTCTCCTTCTACACCCGCGCTTCGCGGTGGACGCCCGGAGAACGCCTCTACGACCGCGTCCTGCGGTCGTTCGACCCGGAACCCTCCACCGGCGACTAGGACGCCCAGCCGCTCGGACCAGCCGCTCGGACCAGCCGCTCGGGCCGGCCGGTGGGTCCGTCCGCGACGGGGACGGTCAGAGGGCCTGCTGCATGCGGAGCAGGAACTCGGCGTTCGAGGTGGTGCCCTTCATCCGCTCCAGCAGGAGCTCGATCGCCTGCTGCTTGTCCATGCCGGACATCGCGCGGCGGAGCTTCCAGTTGAGCTCCAGCTCCTCGGGGGACATGAGCAGGTCCTCGCGGCGGGTGCTGGACGCCTCGACGTCCACGGCCGGGAAGACGCGGCGGTCGGCGAGGCCCCGGTCGAGCTTGAGCTCCATGTTGCCGGTGCCCTTGAACTCCTCGAAGAACACCTCGTCCATCCGCGAGCCGGTCTCGACGAGCGCGGTGGCGAGGATCGTCAGCGACCCGCCGTTCTCGATGTTGCGGGCCGCGCCGAAGAACTTCTTCGGCGGGTACAGCGCGGTCGTCGCGACGCCGCCGGCGAGGATCCGGCTGCTGGACGGGGCCGCGAGGTTGTAGACCCGGCCGAGCCGGGTGATCGAGTCGAGCAGCATGACCACGTCGTGGCCCTGCTCGACCAGGCGCTTGGCCCGCTCGACGGCGAGCTCGGCGAGCGCGATGTGCTCCTCGGCCGGACGGTCGAAGGTGGAGTGCACGACCTCGCCGCCGACCGAGCGCTGGAAGTCGGTGACCTCCTCCGGCCGCTCGTCGATCAGCACGATCATCAGGTGGCACTCGGGGTTGTTGGCCGCGATCGCGTTGGCCAGCGCCTTGAGGATCATGGTCTTGCCGACCTTCGGCGGCGCGACGATCAGGCCGCGCTGGCCCTTGCCGATCGGCGACACCAGGTCGATCACGCGGGTCGCCATGGCCCCGGTGTCGAGGCGGAGCCGCTCGTCCGGGAACAGCGGCGTGAGCGTCCCGAACTTCGGCCGGTCGGCGGCGGCCTCGGGGGACAGCCCGTTGACCGTCTCGACGGACGCCAGGGCCGCGTACTTCTCCCGGCCCGACCGGGGCGGGCGGGCGGTGCCGACGACGATGTCGCCGGGCCGCAGGTGCGCGTCGCGGACCTGCGCCTGGGTGAGGTGCACGTCGTCCGGGCCGGGCAGGTAGCCCGAGGTGCGGACGAACGCGCGGTTGTCCTGGAGGGTCAGGATGCCGTGGAACGGCACGACGGGCAGCGCCTGGGCCTCGGCCTGGCCGTTCGACGGCGCGGTCTGGGCCGTGGCCGGTGCGGTGGCGGGTGCGGTGGCGTCCGCGCCGTCGGCGGTGCGGGCGGGGGTGCGGGCCGGGGTCGTCCTGGCCCGGGTGCGGCGACGCCGATCGGCCTGCGTGGGCACGGTGGCGTGTTCTGCCGTGGTGGTAGTGGTCATGCGGGTCCCTTCAGACGGCCGCCCCTGGCGGCGCGTGGTCGAGAGGAACGAATGAGGGAATCAGGCGATCGGCCCGGCGTGCGGGACGGAAGAGTCGGCTCCCTGGAAGGCTGCGGGCGGCACGTGGCCGCGCGGGCTGTCACCGGGCGCTCAGAGGCCCGGGGCGGGGAACGAACGCGCCTCCCCGGCTCGGATCTCGCCGGTCACGGACCGGAGGCGTTGATTTGACAGTACAGCACATTCCCCGCTGCGCGCATTCCCACCCCTCCCCCGTATCCCGTCCCGGCCCGGCGTGCGCGGGCGAGGACGAGGTTCCCACGCGCCACCGACACCCGCGACCACGGGCCTCCGACACCCGCGGCCACGGGCCTCCGACACCCACGGCCACCGCGGCCCCGGGGCCGTCGGCCACCCTCGCCGTCCGGGCGCTTCAGGGGGTTTACGTACGATGGCGTCGCGTACGGGCGGAAGGGGCGGGGATGACCTCGGGCGAGGGGCGGGACGGGCTGCGCTGCGCGGTCGCGGACGGCGTGGGCACGATCACGATCGACCGGCCGGCCAAGCGCAACGCGATGTCCGCCGAGATGTGGCGCGAGCTGCCCGTCCTGCTGGACGGGCTGGCCGCCGACCCGTCCGTGCGGGTGCTGGTGCTGACCGGCGCGGGCGGTGACTTCTGCGCGGGCGCGGACATCTCGGAGCTCGCCGACATCAACCGGCACGACAAGGGCCACCTGTCCACGCTCGCCGAGGAGGCGCTGGCGGCGTTCCCGAAGCCGACCGTCGCCGCGATCGAGGGCTTCTGCGTGGGCGGCGGCTGCCAGCTCGCGGCGGCCTGCGACCTGCGGTTCGCCGCCGAGGACGCGCGCTTCGGGATCACCCCGGCCAAGCTCGGCATCGTGTACCCGGCCTCGGCGACGACGCGGCTGGTCCGGCTGGTCGGGCCGTCCGCCGCCAAGTACCTGCTCTACTCGGCCGACCTCGTGGACGCCGCGCACGCGCTGCGGATCGGGCTGCTGAACGAGACCGTCCCGGCGGGGACGGTGCGCGAGCGGGTCGCGGAGTTCACCGCCACGCTCGCCACGCGCTCGCTGCTCACGCAGTGCGCGACCAAGGACATCGTGGACGCCATCGCCGCCGACCGCCCGGTGGACGACCTCGTCCGCTCCTGGCTGGACGAGGTCGTGGCGGGCGGCGACGTCTCCGAGGGCGTCGCGGCCTTCCTGGAACGCCGCCGCCCCGACTTCACCTGGACGGGCCGGGCCTAGAGCGCGGTCGTGGCGGTCGCGTCGCAGAACCGTCCGGGCGGGAGGCGGCGCAGCCGCTCGGTCCAGGAGGCCGGATCGGCGAGCGGGTCGGCGTCGGCCGTGCGCAGCTCGGCCAGCGGCAGCACCCCGCAGAGCAGCGCGTTCGGCGTCCGGACGAGCACCAGCGGCCCGACCTGCGCGCCTCCCGGCCCGACGTCCCGGAGGGCGGAGAGCAGCCGCCGGGCCGCCGCGACGTCGCCGCCGTCCGCGACCCGCGCCGGCTCCGACGGTTCCCGCGCCCCTTCCGGCCGGGTCGCCTTCTCGGCTTCCTCCGCGTCTTCGGCCCGGACGTGCGGGGCCGGGGCGGGGTGGGCGTCCGGAGGCGGCGCGGTCTCGGGCCGGGCGTCCCGAGGCGGCGCGGTCTCGGGCCGGGTGTCCGGGACCGGTTCTGGACGCGTCGCGGTGAGGTGCCTGGACGCCGGGCCGGTCGCGATGTCGGCGCGCAGGATGCGCAGCAGGTCGATGAAGTCCCGTTCCAGACCGCGCGGACTGCGGCCCGACAGGTAGTGCCGGACGATCCCGTTCCGCTCGTCGGTCAGCTCGACGCGCATCCCGTAGCGGGTGACGAAGCGCTCGTAGGCGGGGGCCAGCGCGGCGGCGTCGCCGCGGAGGGCGCCCGCGACCGTGTCCACCGGGTCCGCGCCGAGCGAGGCGGCCACGGCCTGGTCGAGGCGGGCCACCAGGTGGCGGCGCAGCGCGGCGAGCTCGGGCGCGATCCGGTCGTCCACGCGGCGGTTCAGGGCGCGGGCGCGCTCGTCCAGGTCGGCGACCGTGCCGGTGGTGCGGAGCTGCTCCAGGGCGAGGGAGTCCAGCCGCTCGCCGTGGTCGGCGCGCAGCCGCGCGACCTCGTCCCCGGCGTCCTTGAGCGCGGCGATCTGGGTGCGCATGTCGGCGATCTGCGGCTCGACGCCGGTCCGGCGGCGGTCGAACGCCAGGTACAGCTCCCGGCCGGCGATGGCCAGGCAGAGCAGGGACAGGACCACCGTGATCGTCATCGCGCGCTCCCACGGGCCGTGTTGCGGAGCACGTTAATTGACGGTCCGCGTCCTGAACACCCCGGATGCGCCGGGTGGCGCGAGTGACGCCTGTGGCGTGGTTGTGGCGGGGCACCGGCTTTGGCAGGGTGTTCGCCATGAAGCCACGTACCGTTCGCAAGAGCGTCACGCTGGTCGGGGGAGTGGCGGCCGTGGCCGTGGCCCTCGCCGGGTGCGGGGACACCAAGGCGGGCAGCAAGGCGTCCGGCGCGTCGTCGGACGTGACGGCGTCGCCCGGCGCGTCGACCGGCGCGGCGACGCCCGGCAAGGCGGGGCCGGAGACGGCGCCCACGCACGTCAAGGAGGGCGAGCGCGGCGGCACCGCCGCGCACTGCGAGTCGGCGGCGCTGGGGGCCGAGTTCCAGCGGCAGCCGTGGAGCGGGCGGGGGCACGTGTTCGCGACGCTGATCCTCACCAACCGGTCGGCGAAGCCGTGCACGCTCGCCGCCGGATGGGCCACGTTCGGCAAGGGCGCGGGCGGGAAGTTCACCGAGCTGCGCACCACCCGCGCCGAGATGCCGGGCGAGGGCTCGACGATCACCCTGAAGCCCGGCACGTCGGCCTTCGAGGGCGTGAAGTACGACGCGACGGACGGCTGCCCCTCGATCGGCGGCTTCGGCGTCCGGCTGCGCGGCGGCTGGATCGACGTGCGCACGCCGGGCCGGCGCGCTCCGATCCCGCTCTGCCCCGACTCGTTCACCGCCGGGACGATCCAGCCGGCCATGAACGGGGTGAACTTCCGCCACTGACCACCACGGGCGGGTTGGCCAGGCGGACCGTCCGGGCGGATCAGCTGTTCAGGTAGGCGAGCACCGCCAGGACGCGCCGGTTGTCGTCGTCGGAGACGGCGAGGTCGAGCTTGGCGAAGATGTTCGCGGTGTGCTTGGTGACCGCCCGCTCGGTGACGACGAGCTGCTGCGCGATCGCCGCGTTCGAGCGGCCCTGCGCCATCAGCTCCATCACCTCGCGCTCGCGCGGGGTGAGCCGGGCGAGCGGCGAGTCGTCCCGGCCGCGCGCGACGAGCCGGGCGACGACCTCCGGGTCCATCGCGGTGCCGCCGGACGCGACCCGCCGCACCGCGTCCACGAACTGCCCGGCGTCGAACACGCGGTCCTTGAGCAGGTAGCCGATGCCGCCCGAGCCGTCCGCGAGCAGCTCGCGGGCGTAGAGCTGCTCGACGTACTGCGACAGCACCAGGACGGGCAGGCCCGGCACCTGCCGGCGCGCTTCGAGCGCGGCCTGGAGCCCCTCGTCGGTGAAGGTCGGCGGCAGCCGCACGTCGACCACCGCCACGTCCGGACGGTGGTCGATCAGCGCCTTGAGCAGCGAGGGGCCGTTGTCCACGGCCGCCGCGATCTCGAAGTCGTGCGCCTGGAGCAGGCTGACCAGCCCTTCGCGCAGCAGGGCGAGGTCTTCGGCGAGCACGACGCGCAACGGTGTCTCCGTCAAGGGGTGAGGAGCGCGCAGGGCAGCTCCATGGTGACGATGGTCGGGCCGCCCGGAGGTGAGCTGAGGGCGAGCACCCCGTCGAATGTACCGATCCGCCGCTCGATTCCGCGAAGTCCGGTACCGCCGGACATCGACGCGCCGCCGTTCCCGTCGTCGGTGACGGAGATCCGCAGCGTCCCGGCCTCGTACCGGACGTCCACCCAGGCGTGCCGCGCGCCGGAGTGCTTGGCGACGTTCGTGAGGATCTCCGAGACGGCGAAGTAGGCGGCCGACTCGACCGGGGCGTCGGGACGTCCGGGCAGGTCCACGGCGACCTCGACGGGCAGCGGGTGGTCCAGCGCGAGCGCCTTGACCGCGTCGCCGATGCCCCGGTCCGCGAGCACGGGCGGGTGGATGCCGCGGACGAGGTCGCGCAGCTCCGACAGGGCCTTGGCGGACGAGGCGCGGGTCTCGGCGAGCAGCGTCCGCGCGCGGTCGGGATCCTTGTCCAGCAGGTGCTCGATCGCGCCGAGGCTCATGCCCATCGCGACGAGCCGGGCCTGCGCGCCGTCGTGCAGGTCGCGCTCGATGCGGCGCAGCTCGCGGGCGGAGGTGTCCACGGCGTCCGCGCGGGTCTCGGCGAGGTGCCGGACGCGCAGCGCCAGGCGGGACTTCTCGGTCGGGCCGAGCATGCTCTGCGTCCAGCGGCCGTAGACGTCCATCAGGCGCGGGCCGAAGTAGAGGCCGAGCAGGGCGTACACCGTGGCGAGCCCGGCGATCAGCCCCGCGTTGACCGGGTGGTCGGAGAAGCTGCCCTGGAGCGGGATGAAGGTGTACCACTCGTTCCCGCTGTGGGACACGATGATCCGCCCGAGGAAGGTGGCCAGCAGCCACCCGTACACCCCGTAGAGCACGGCGAAGAACGACAGGGCGCCGGTGAACAGGCAGACGACGGGGTCCACCAGCATGAACGCGACGTCCCGCCAGGTGGCCGGGTCCTGGATGATCGCGATGAACCGCTGCACGGGGTTGCCCTCGGGGACGGGCAGGTAGGGCCGCTCGACCGTCCGGCCCGTCCAGCGGGAGACCAGGCCGCGGTAGGTGTCGAGCAGGCCGCGCACCAGCAGCACCGCGGGCGGCACGAGCAGGATGCCGAGACCGATCCCGACCAGCGAGAACGCCGTGGTCATGAGGATCGAAGCGAACAGCAGCGGGAACGACAGCAGCCACAGCCGCAGCCCCTGCCAGGGCACGCTCGCGTGCCGGCTCAAGCAGCTCCTCAGACCAACGTCGCCGTCCACCGGTTCCTCCATCGTTCTCGCCGTCCCCCTCATTCTCGGTCCGGGCCGCGGGGGCCGCAGTGTGGCCGGAACCCGAGGCGGGGGTGTACCTGGCTACACCCCGAGTCGGCACGTAGCGTCATTCTCCGGCAGAGCCGCGATTCCTAGCGTTGGTGGCGTACCCCCCACCTATGCGTCCAAGGGATGACCATGAAGCGGAACTTCGCGGAGCGGCTGGGCCACTGGAGCGCCCGCCACCGCACGATCGCGATCGTCGGGTGGCTCGCCTTCGTCGTACTGGCCACGGTGCTCGGCGGGATGGCCGGCACCGTGAAGCTGAAGAACTACGAGCAGGGCGTCGGGTCGTCCGCTCGCGCGGAGCGGATCCTCGACGAGGCCGGGGTGGACGATCCGCCCACCGAGATGGTGCTGCTGCACTCCGACGACACGGGCGCGCTGACCAGGGCGGTCGCGGACGTGCGGACGCGGATGCAGGCGTCCGGGCGGACCACCGGCATGAAGCCGACGCTGACCGGCAAGGATCCGCGGGACCGGCTCGTCGTGTTCGACGTGGCGGGCGACCCGAAGACGTCCGGGGACCGCATCCAGCCGATCCTGGACGCGACGGCCGCCGCGCAGCGCGCGAACCCCGGCGTCGCGATCGGGGAGTTCGGCGGGGCGAGCGCTCAGCACTGGTTCGGCAACGCGGTCGGCAAGGACTTCAAGCGCGCCGAGATCACCGCGCTGCCGCTCGCGCTCGGCATCCTGCTGGTCGCGTTCGGGGCGCTGCTCGCCGCGCTGCTCCCGGTCGTGCTCGCCTTCACCGCGTTCCTCGCCTCGATGGGGCTGGTCGGGCTGATCAGCCACCAGATGCACGTGGACGACTCGACCAACTCGGTGATGCTGCTGATGGGGCTCGCGGTCGGCGTCGACTACTGCCTGTTCTACCTCCAGCGCGAGCGCCAGGAGCGGTCGCTCGGCCGGGACAAGGAGGCCGCGCTGCGGATCGCCGCCGCGACGTCCGGACGGTCCGTGCTGGTGTCCGGCCTGACGGTGATGGTCGCGATGGCCGGGATGTTCCTCACCGGCATGGGGATCTTCGAGGGGTTCGCGCTCGGCACGATCCTGGTCGTCTGCGTCGCGATGCTCGGCTCGGTGACCGTCCTGCCCGCGCTGCTGTCGCTGCTCGGCGACAAGGTGGAGCTCGGCCGCATCCCCTTCCTCAACCGGTCCGGACGGCGGCGCGGGCGCGCGGCCGGTCACGCGGCCGGTCACGCGGCCGGTCACGCGAAGCAGGGCGGACGGATCGTCGGCGCGCTGCTCCGGCCCGTCCTCGCCAAGCCGGGGATCGCGGCCGTCGTCGCGACCGGCGTGCTGCTGGTGCTGGCCGCGCCCGCGCTCGGCCTGAAGACGCAGAAGCTCGACGTCAACCAGCAGATGCCCGCGGACGAGCCGATCGCGGGGACCTACACGGCCATCAACAAGGCGTTCCCCGGCAGCCCGGGCCCGGCGACCGTGGTGCTCAAGGCGGACGACGTGAACTCCGCGCCCGTGCGGGCCGCGATCGGCCGGCTCAAGCAGGAGGCGCTGGCGACCGGTGAGATGAACAACCCGATGAACGTGCGGGTCCACGGCTCGCACGTCGCGCAGATCGAGGTCCCGCTCGCCGGGGACGGCGCGGACGCCGCCTCCCGGCACGCGCTGAAGACGCTGCGCGAGCAGGTCGTGCCGGACACCGTCGCCAAGGTCGGGCAGGCCGAGGTCTCCGGGCACCTGGCCTTCTCCCAGGACTTCAACGGACGGCTCGGCGGCAGCATCCTGCCGGTGTTCCTGTTCGTGATGGGCGTGACGTTCCTGCTGATGCTGGTGTTCTTCCGCTCGCCGGTGATCGCCGCGACCGCGATCGCGCTGAACCTGCTGTCGGTCGGCGCGGCCTACGGCGTCATGGCGGCGGTGTTCCAGCACGGCTGGGGCGCGTCGCTGGTCGCCACGCACCCGGTCGGCGCGCTGGAGTCCTGGATCCCGCTGTTCGTCTTCGTCGTCCTGTTCGGCCTGTCGATGGACTACCACGTGTTCGTGGTCTCCCGGATCCGCGAGGCGCACGACCGGGGGCTGCCGACGACGCGGGCGGTCGCGGACGGCGTGCGCGCCACCGCGGGCGTGGTCACCAGCGCCGCGGTCATCATGATCGCCACGTTCGGGATCTTCGGCACGCTGTCCATGCAGGACTTCAAGCAGCTCGGCGTCGGCCTCGCGGTCGCGGTGCTGATCGACGCGACGCTCGTCCGGGTGATCCTGCTCCCGGCGGTGATGTCCATGCTCGGCCGCGCCAACTGGTGGGTGCCGCGCTGGCTGAACTGGCTGCCGGCCGTCTCGCACGGCGAGCCGGAGACGCCGCGTCCCGCCGCCGCACCCGTGCTGACCCGCTGACCTTCCGATCCTTCGGGTGCGAGCCCCGTCCGCTCCGGCGGGCGGGGCTTTTTTATGTCGGACCTAGTTTTCTCTTGACGGGTGTGTATGTGGAACCTAAATTTAGGCGCAACCTACTAAGGAGGTTCCATGACGACCGTCGCCCACCGCGGCTCCGAACGGCCCCCGCTCGCCGCCGACCGGCTGGACGGGCCGCTGCTGCGCGCCGCGTTCGTGCTGGTCCTCGGGCCGGTGCTGGCCCTGCTCGACACCACGATCGTCGGCGTCGGGATCGCCGCCGTCGCCCGCGACCTGCACGGGTCGCTGACCACCGTCCAGTGGGTGTCGGCCGCGTACCTGCTCGCCATCTCGACGGTGATGCCGCTGTCGGGCTGGGCCGCCGAACGGTTCGGGGCGCGCCGGGTGTGGATCGGCTCGGTCGCGCTCTTCACCGCCGGGTCCGCGCTGTGCGGGCTCGCCTGGTCGATGCCGGCGCTGATCGCCTTCCGCGTCGTGCAGGGGATCGGCGGCGGCATGATCCAGCCCGTCGGGCAGGCCACCCTGGTCCGCGCGGCCGGCCCGCAGCGGCTCGGCCGGGTCCTGTCGCTCACGCTCCTGCCGCTCACGTTCGCGCCCGTGCTCGGCCCGGTCGCCGGAGGCGTGCTGCTCCGGCACCTCGACTGGCGCTGGATGTTCCTCGTGAACGTCCCGGTCGGCGTCCTGACCGTGCTGCTCGCGGCGCGGTTCCTGCCGCGCGACGAACCCGGGCCGGGGAAGCGGGGGACCGGGCGGACGCGGGGGACCGGGCGGACGCGAGAGACCGGGCGGGCACGGGGGACGGAGCGGGCGCGGCTGGACGTTCGCGGGCTGGTGTTGCTGTCGCCGGGGCTCGCTGCGCTGGTCTACGGGCTGTCCGAGTCGTCCGCGCTCGTCCTCGCCGCCGGGGTGCTGCTGGTCGCCGGGTACGCCGTGCACGCGCTGCGGACGCCGCACCCGCCGCTCATCGACCTGCGGCTCTTCGCGCGGCGCGGGTTCGCGGTCGCGTCGGGGAACTCGTTCCTGCAAGGGGCGACGCTGTACAGCTCGATGCTGCTGCTTCCGCTGTACTTCCAGACCGTCCGTCATGCGGGCGCGCTGGAGGCGGGACTGGCGCTGACGCCGCAGGCGCTCGGCACGGCCGCCGCGTCCCTGCTCTCCGGACGGCTCGCCGACCGTGTCGCGCCGCGTCCGCTCATCCTCACCGGTATCGCGCTGACGCTCGCCGGGACGGTCCCGTTCGTCCTCGCGGGGCCGCCGACGTGGCTTCTGATGGCGGCGCTGGCCGTGCGCGGCGCGGGGCTCGGCGTCGCGATGGCGCCCGGGATGCGCGCCATCTACGCGAGCGTGCCGCGGGACCAGGTGCAGCGCGCGGCCGGCGCCGTCAACACCGTGAACCGCGTCGGCGGCTCGCTCGGTACGGCCGTCCTCGCGCTGGTGCTCCAGCACGCGCTCGTCCACCACGCGGTTCCGGACGCTTTCAGCGGCGCGTTCGGATGGGCGATCGGCCTGTCGGCGCTGACGCTGCTCCCGGCCGTGCTCTACCCGTCGAAGCGAGGGTGAGCGGCGAGGGTGGGCTCAGAGGGAGACGAAGTTCAGGCCGCGGGCCTTGAGGCGCGGGATGACGTAGCGCAGCGCGGCGACGGTCTGGGAGCGGTCGCCGCCGCCGTCGTGGCAGAGCAGAACGTTCCCGGCCTTCGCCGACAGCATCGTCCGGCGGATGTGGCCGACGCCCGGACGCGACCAGTCGGTCGGGTCGACCGCCCAGTCCACGGGGAGCATGCCGTGCTCGGCGATGAGCTCCAGGTTGGCCTTGGACCAGGCGCCGCCGGGCGCGCGGAACAGCGTCGGGACGACGCCGGTGACGTCCGCGACCCGCTTGTACGGGTCCAGCACCTCCTTGCGCAGGCGCTTGCCGGTGAGCCGGTCGAACGGGATCGGGTGCGTCTGGGTGTGGTTGCAGATCTGGTGCCCGGCCGCGACGACCCGCCGGGTCAGCTTCGGCCACTCCTGGATCTGCTCGCCGATCTGGAAGAACGTCGCGTGCACCTGGTGCTCGGCGAGCAGGTCGAGGACCTGCGGCGTCCACTCGGGGTGCGGGCCGTCGTCGATGGTCAGCGCGATCGAGTTCGGCGGCGCGGGCGGGGTGACGTCCGTGAAGATGTCCCGGATCGGCGCCTTGACGAGGGTGAGGCGCTGCTGCGTCCATGACGCGGGCCGCGGCGTGGGGACGGGGCTCGGCGTGGGCGTCGGCGTAGGCTTGAGGTGCTGCGCCTGACGGCCCGTGCTCGCCGCCCGGCGGACGCGCTCCGCGTGTGCTCCGCCGTGCAGCGCGTCGTCGGCCCCGAGCACGGCGAACCCGGCGACGCCCATCAGCGCGAGTGCGGTTCTCCTGGTCGGTCCACTCGTCCCCGTATCCGCCACATGTCCCACGTTAGCGGGGTTTCCGGACGCCACGGTGCCGGAATCAGGTCACAATACGTTGAAATGAAGTCTGTCGCTCCCGTATGACCGGAACACCGTCCGTCGGGCCCCTGCTGGGGCTCGTCCTCGCCGCGTTCACCGTCGTCGCGGTCGTGCTCGTCCGGCTGGGCGGGCTCGGGCTCGCGCGCGACATGGCGACGGCCGCGGTGCGCGCGGTCGTGCAGCTCTCGGTGGTCTCGCTGCTCATCGCCGGGGTGCTGCGCAGCGGCGGGCTGACCGCGTGCTTCGTCGCCGCGATGCTCACCGTCGCGGCGTTCACCGCCGCGCGCCGCATATCCGGACGGTCCGCGCGGACCCTGCGGAGCGCCGCGCGGGCGGCCGGGCTCGCGGGGCTCGCGATCGGGGCCGGCGTGCTTCCGGCGCTGTTGCTGCTGCTCGCGACGGGGCTCGTCCCGCTGCGTCCGGTCGCGGTGCTGCCGATCGCGGGGATCCTCATCGGCGGCGCGATGACCGCGACCGCGCTCACCGGCCGCCGCGCCCTCGACGACCTGCGGCAGCGGCGCGGCGAGTACGAGGGCGGCCTCGCGCTCGGGCTCCCGGCGCGCGACGCCGCGCTGGAGGTGTGCCGTCCGGCGGCGGCGCTCGCGCTCGTCCCGGTCATGGACCAGACCCGGACGGTCGGGCTCGTCACGCTGCCGGGCGCGTTCGTCGGCGTCCTGCTGGGCGGCGCGAGCCCGGTCCAGGCGGGCGCCGCCCAGCTGCTCGTCCTGATCGCGCTGCTGGCCGTCGAGTCGGCGTCCGCCCTGCTCATGCTGGAGCTCGTGGCGGCGGGCCGCTTCGGCGACGGCCGCGCGTCCGGCTAGAGAACGCGGCCGAGCGCGTACCGCGCTAGAGAACGCAGGCGAGCACGGACCGCGCTAGAGGACGCAGGCGAGCGCGTGCCGGGCTACGGGACGCGAGGAGCGCGTGCCGGGCTAGAGGACGCAGGCGAGCGCGTCGATCTCGACGAGCATGTCCTCGTGCGGGAGCTCCACGAAGACCGTCGTGCGGCAGGGGAGCGGCGTGTCGCCGGAGTGCTTCTTCACGAACTCGCCGTACGCCTCGTTCATCGCGGCGAAGTCCTCGCGCTTGGTGAGGTAGACGCGGAACATCATGACGTCCTCGACGGACGCGCCGCCCGCCTCCAGGATCGCGCGGATGTTCTCCAGGACGCGCGTGGTCTGGGCCTTCACGTCGCCCTGGTGCAGGTACGCGCCGGTCTCCGGGTCCTGCGGGCCCTGCCCGGAGACCTGGAGCAGCGGGCCCTTGCGGACGCCCTGCGAGAAGACCCACGCGGGCGCGGGCGCGCCGTCGGTACGGACCTCGGTCTTGGCGGTCATCGTTTCCCCTTCGTGTCGGGCGTGTTGTCGGGCTTCGGGCCGGTCTTCGGGCCCGGACGCGTCTCTGGGCGCGTGTCCGGTCGTGCGTCCGGTCGCGTGTCCGGGCGGTGGCCGAAGTCGGCGGAGATGGCCTCGGTCGTCTCCAGCAGCTCGGGCAGCAGGTCGGTGACGCGCTCGGGCGCGAGCGGCGCGAGGTCGGGCACGGAGACCGACGCCGCCGCGACGACCCGTCCGGACGCGTCGCGCACCGGCGCCGCGACGCAGCGGATGAACGTCTCGTGCTCGGCGTCGTCCACGGCGTAGCCGCGCGCCGCGACCCGGTCGAGCTCGGCGAGCAGCGCGTCCGGTCCGGTGAGGGTGTTCGGGGTGAAGGCGGTGTACTCGATGGACGCGGCGACCGCGCGGCGGCGCGCGTCCGGCAGGTCGGCGAGCAGCACCTTCGCGATCGCGGTCGCGTGCAGCGGCATCGGCAGGCCGACCCGCGAGTACATCCGGATCGCGTGCCGCGAGTCGTACTTGTCCAGGTAGACGACCTCGCCGCCCTCGTACACGCCGAGGTGGACGGTCTGCCCGGTCCGGTCGTTCAGCCGGGCCAGGTGCGGCGCGGCGACGCGGCGCACGCCGCGCTGGTCGAGCGCCGCCGCCGACAGCTCGAACAGCCGCGAGCCGAGGTGGAAGCGGTGCTCGGCGTCGCGGTGCACGAACCGGTCGTCCTCCAGGACGCGCAGCAGCCGCAGCACGGTCGTCTTGTGGACGCCGAGCTCGGCCGCGAGCTCGTCCAGCGAGCGCGGTCCGTCCGCGAGGCCGCGCAGGAGCAGCAGCCCGCGCGCGAGGCTCTGGCTCATGCGGTCCCCCGGGTGATGGTGGTGGCCGCCCACTCGTCCGGGGACGCGGCCAGCAGCGCGGCGATCCGGTCGGGCGGGGGCGGCGGTCCGTGGTCGCCGGGCACGACCAGCGCCCCGGCGGCGGCGAGGTGGCCGAGCCGCAGCCGTCCGCGCAGGTCGAGTCCGCGCAGCGTACCGGCCAGGAACCCGGCCGCGAACGCGTCCCCGGCCCCGACCGGTTCGACGACCTCGACCCGCAGTGCCGTCTCGGTCGCGGTCGCGGTGCGGGCGACGGCGGTCGCACGGTGCTTGTCGTCCTTGACGACGATGACGTCCGGGCCGGGGAGCAGGGCGCGGAGCTTGGCCGGGTCGCCGGTGCCGAGGACGGTCTCCGCCTCGTCCGCGCCGAGCAGGACGATGTCGGCGGCGTCCAGCAGCGGGCGGAGCGTCGCGCCGGCGTCGGCGCCCGGCGGCCAGAGCGCCGGACGGTAGTTCAGGTCGAAGCTGGTCAGGCGGCCGGGGACGCGCCGGGCGAGCAGCGCGGCGACCAGTTCGTGCGCGCCCTGCGACAGCGCGGGCGTGATGCCCGACAGGTGGACGAGCGGCGCGTCGCGCAGCACGGGAACGTCCAGCAGGTCGGGGGAGAGCGCGGAACCGGCCGAGCCGTCGCGGTAGTAGTGCAGGACGCTGCCGCCCGGCCCGGCCTCCTTGAAGTACAGGCCGGTCGGACGCCGCGGATCGGTGACGACGCCGGAGGTGTCCACGCCGGAGGCGGTCAGCTCGGCGACGATGCGGCGCCCGAAGCCGTCCGCTCCGACGCGTCCGACCCAGGCGGCGGGGACGCCGAGCGCGACCAGCCCGCGCGCCACGTTCGCCTCCGCGCCGCCGACCGAGTGCCGGAAGGCCTCGACGTGCTCCAGCGGTCCGGGCCGGTCGGGCAGCAGCGCGGCCATCGTTTCCCCTACGCACGCCACCGGCGACTGCCGCTCCATCAATCTGCCGCTCCCCGAGGTCGACGATTCGGCGGTCGCCGTTGACCTGCTCGTGACGGCGATGCTACAACCGGCAGAACACATTGTGCAATGAGCATTGCATGATGCGCAACGAAGGAGGTGGGAGCGGTGATGATCGACGGCGACGCGGTGGCGGCCCTCCGCGACGAGCGGCTCGACTGGCGGTTCCAGGCCGTTCCGGCGGACGCGCACGGCCGCACCGTGGGCGAGTACCTCGCGTCCCGTCCCGTCCTCGGCGACCTCGGCACCCCGCTGCTGACCCTCGACGCCGCCGCGCTCGACCACAACCTCGCGCTGATGGCCGCCTGGACGGACCGGGCGGGCGTCGAGTTCGCGCCGCACGGCAAGACGACGATGGCCCCGCAGCTCTGGAAGCGGCAGCTCGACGCCGGAGCCTGGGGCATCACGCTCGCGAACCTTCCGCAGCTCCGCGTCGCGCGCGCGTTCGGCGTGCGGCGGCTGCAACTCGCCAACGCGCTCCTCGACCCCGCCGGGCTCGCCTGGATCTCCGCCGAACTCGACCGCGATCCCCAGTTCGAGTTCCTGACCTGGGCCGACTCGGTGCGGACCGTCGAGCTGATGGACGCCGTCCTCCGCGAGCTCGGCGCGACCCGTCCGCTGGACGTCTGCGTCGAGCTCGGCGGACGCGACGGACGCACCGGCGCGCGCACCCTCGACGAGGCCGAAGCGGTCGCCGACGCCGTCCGGGCCGCGCCGACGCTGCGGCTCGCGGGCGTCGCCGGATACGAGGGCACGTTCGCGCACGACGCGTCCGACGCCTCGGTCGACCTCGTGGACGCCTACCTCCGCCGCGTCGCCGACCTGTACGGACGCCTCGCCTTCGCGTTCGAGGTGGACGCGCCGGTCGTGACGGCGGGCGGCAGCGCCTACTTCGACCGGGTCGTGGGCGTGCTCGGGGACCTGCCGTCCGCGCGCGTCGTCCTGCGCTCCGGCGCCTACGTGATCCACGACGACGGCTTCTACCGGGGCATCTCGCCGCTCGCCCGCGCCGAAGGCGAGCGGTTCCGGTCCGCGATGCACGGCTGGGGACGCGTCGTCTCCCGCCCCGAACGCGACCTCGCGCTCGTGGACACCGGCAAGCGCGACCTGCCGTTCGACGAGGGCCTGCCCGAGCCGCAGCTCGTCCGCGGACGCGGCCCCGGCCCGGTCGAGCGCGCGCACGTCAGCGCGCTCGCCGACCAGCACACCTTCCTGCGCGACGCGGACGTCGAGGTCGGCGACGTCGTCCGGTTCGGGCTCTCGCACCCGTGCACGGCGATGGACAAGTGGCAGCTCGTCCCGGTCGTCGCGTCCGCCGACGAGGAGGACCCGGCCGTGGTCGACCTCATCCGGACCTGGTTCTGACGATGACCTCCGGCCTGCTCTTCCGGGACGCCACCGTCGTCGACGGCACCGGCGCCCCCGCCTACCGCGCCCACGTCCACGTCCTGGACGGACGCATCACGTCCATTTCCGACGATCCGCCGCCCGCGCGGCGCGTCATCGACGCGGACGGGCTCGTCCTCGCGCCCGGATTCGTCGACATGCACGCGCACTCCGACCTCGCGCTGCTCGCCGCGCCCGGCCACCTCGCGAAGGTCGCGCAGGGCGTGACGACCGAGGTCATCGGCCAGGACGGCCTGTCGTACGCGCCGGTGTCCGACGCGACGCTCGCGTCCGTCCGGCAGACCATCGCGGGCTGGAACGGCGACCCGGACGGCTTCGACTGGAACTGGCGGACGGTCGGCGAGTACCTCGACCGGCTCGACGAGGGCATCGCCGTCAACGCCGCCTACCTCGTCCCGCAGGGCACCGTCCGGATGCTCGCGATGGGCTGGGACGCCCGCGAGCCCGCCCCCGCCGAACTCGACCGGCAGCGCGAGCTCGTCGCGACCGGGATGCGGGAGGGCGCGGTCGGCATGTCCAGCGGGCTGACCTACGTGCCCGGCATGTACGCGTCGGACGCCGAGCTCGTCGAGCTGTGCCGCGTCGTCGCGGACCTCGGCGGCTACTACTCGCCGCACCACCGCTCGTACGGCGCGGGCGCGCTCGACGCCTACGCCGAGATGGTCGAGGTGTCGCGCCGCTCCGGCTGCCCGCTGCACCTCGCGCACGCCACGATGAACTTCGGCGTGAACAAGGGCCGCGCGGGCGAGCTGCTCGCGCTGCTCGACGCGGCCATCGCCGGCGGCTGCGACATCACCCTCGACACCTACCCCTACCTGCCCGGATCCACCACGCTCGCCGCGCTGCTGCCGAGCCGCGCCGCCGAAGGCGGACCCGCCGCCGCCCTCGCCCGCCTCGCCGACCCCGCCTCGGCCGCCGAGATCCGCCGCGTCATGGAGGAGGACGGCTCGGACGGCTGCCACGGCGTCCCCGTCGAGTGGGACACCATCGAGATCTCCGGCTCCCGCGTCCCCGGCACGGTCGGGCGGACCGTCGCCGCGCTCGCCGCGTCCTCGGGCCGCCCGCCCTTCGACGTCTTCCGCGGGCTGCTCGCCGCCGACGACTTCGGGACCACGATCCTCCAGCACGTCGGGCACGAGGAGAACGTCCAGGCGATCATGCGGCATCCCGCGCACACCGGCGGCAGCGACGGCCTGCTCCCGCTGCGGCCGGGCGCGAAGCCGCACCCGCGCGCCTATGGCACGTTCCCGCGCTACCTCGCCCGGTACGTCCGCGACCTCGGCGTCCTGACGCTGGAGGAGTGCGTCGCGCACCTCACCGGACGGCCCGCGCGGCGGCTCCGGCTGCGCGAGCGCGGCCTCGTCCGCGCCGGGTACCACGCCGACCTCGTCCTGTTCGACCCCGCCGCCGTGCGGGACACCGCCACCTTCGACGCCCCCCGCGCCGTCCCCGACGGCATCACGCACGTGCTGGTCAACGGCGTCCCGGTCCTCGACGCGGGACGCCCGACCGGCGCCCGGCCCGGCCACGCCCTGCGGCGCGGGCGGGACACCCTCACCACCCCCTGAGAGGCGCCTCCATGGTCCATTGGCTCCGCCACGAGACGGGCGGTCTGCTGCTGCTGTGCGCAGCGGCGATCGCCCTGCTCCTCCTGCTCATCATCAAGGTCAAGCTCGAACCGTTCATCTCCCTGCTGGTGTCCGGCCTCGCCCTCGCGCTCGCCGCCGGGCTGCCGGTCTCCCAGATCGTCGGCACCCCGCTCAGCTCCAAGACGTCCCTGCTGGAGACCGGGTTCGGCGGCATCCTCGGCCATATCGCGCCCATCATCGGGCTGGGCACGATCCTCGGGGCGATCCTGGAGGAGTCCGGCGGGGCCGACGTCCTCACCCGCAGGCTCCTGCGCGTCTTCGGCGAGAAGCGCGCACCGCTCGCGATGGGCCTGGTCGGCCTGATCTTCGGCATCCCGGTGTTCTTCGACATCGGCATCTTCGTCCTCGCGCCGCTGGTCTACATCACCGCCCGGCGCGGCGGACGCTCGCTCGTGCTCTACGCGCTGCCGATGCTGGCGGGCCTGTCGATGACGCACGCCTTCCTGCCGCCGCACCCCGGCCCGGTCGCGGTGTCCGGACTGCTCGGCGTCTCCCTCGGCTGGCTGATCGTCATGGGCCTGGTCTGCGGCATCCCCGCCTTCCTCGTCGCGGGCGTCGCCTGGGGCTCCTGGATCGGCAAGCGCGTCGAGGCGACCGTCCCCGAGGACTACACGGTCGGCGAGGAGGCCCGCGAGGCGGAGGAGGAAGAGGACGGCAAGCCCGAACCGTCGCTCGCCCTGGTCGGGCTGATCATCGCCGTCCCGCTGGTGCTGATCCTGCTCGCCACCTTCGGCGACGTCTGGTGGAAGGGCAGCTCGGTCCTGCCCGCGCTCACCTTCCTCGGCACCCCGGCCGTCGCGCTGACGATCGCCGTCCTGCTGGCGTTCTACCTGCTCGGCGTCCGGCGCGGCACCCCGGCCCGGGAGCTGTCCGAACTCGCCACCCGCTCGCTCCGGCCCGTCGGCATGATCCTCCTGGTCGTCGGCGGCGGCGCGTTCTTCGGCGCGGTCATCTCCGCCACCGGCGTCGGCAAGGCCCTCGCCACCACCATGTCGGACGCGGGCCTCCCGGTCATCGTCCTGGCCTACCTGATCAGCTGCGCCCTGCGCCTCGCCCAGGGCTCGGCGACCGTCGCCATCGTCACCACCGGCGGCATCGTCGCCCCGCTCCTGCAGGGCGAGCACCACTCCCAGGCCCACCTGGCCCTCATCGCGATTGCCATCAGCGCGGGCTCGATCATCGCCTCCCACGTCAACGACGGCGGCTTCTGGATCGTCTCCCGCTACTTCAACCTCTCCGTCCGCGACACCCTGAAGACCTGGACCGTCCTGGAAACGATCCTCTCCCTCGTCGGCTTCGCGATAGCCGGCACCCTCAGCACCTTCATCTGACCCGCGCGGACGGCGCCCCCTGCGCCGTCCGCGCCCCCCTCACGCGCGCGAGTAATAAGCCACGACGCTGCCGCACATGCCGGTCCGCCGCCGCGCGGCCCCCGTGACGTCGACCTCGGCAGGCGCCCCCCGGTCCATGGTCGCCACGTCGGTGATCGCGACACGGTCCAGCATCTGCTGGGGCACGGTCGCCGAGTCCGGTCCCCACATGATGCACACGACGCGGAAGTCCCCGGTGTCCAGCGCCGCGAGCTGCGAGGTCGAGCGGCTCGACACGCGGACCTTGGCGAACGGCGCCCCCGGCCGGACGAGCCGTCCCCGCGCGTCCAGCGGCTCGGCCCGCAACCCCTCCGACGGCAACATCGGCGCGCTGACCGGCACCGTGTCGAGCACCACGACCTTCACCTTCCGGACGCTTCCGGCGGACGGCCCTGAAAAGGCGAGAACGTCGTAGGCCAGCGACCGCGGCGGCACGACCACCAGCCCCCCGTCGCTGCCCAGCGCCGTCCGCACGTTCACCCCGGGAAGGTCGTGCCCGCCCTCGTCCTGCGCGACGAACGCCAGTTTCGGCGCGACGGGATCACCACCACGATTAGCGATCGCGAGCGTCTGGTCCATGTACCCGGCGCCGCCTTTCGCCTGATACCGGAACTCCAGCTTCCCGGTCCGCTGTCCCGTGGAAGCGTGCGCGTGCGCGTGTTGCCTGGGCGTCTGCCCCGTCGCGACCGAAAACAGGAGGAGGACGAGCCCGATCATCACGCCGGCGCCGGCCACCCGCTGAAGGGGCGACGGCTTCCGCTGGACGAGCCGTCCGGGCTGGTACGCCGCCCGGAGCCGCTCGGCCTCGGCGACGAACTCCTCGGCCGGTACACCCAGCCACCGGACGCGCGGCGCGAACGCCCCGCCGTACTTCTCGACGTTCCGCCGCGCCGCGAACGCCGCCATGCGAGGACGGACGTCATTGAGCTGGTCGGGTTCCACCAGCCGGACGACCACGTGCTCGGCCGATCCGACCGTCCGCACGCTCACCTCGGCCACGTTCGACCAGGGGATGAACAGGTCGTTCTTATGGCACAGGATCCCCGCCGCCGACAGCGTGTACCCCCGCAGCGACAGCGCCGCCCCGACCAGGGCCGCGCCCACGGACAGGAGCACCCCCGCCAGCCACGGCAGCGAGACGTGCCCGCCAAGGGCCCAGCCGACGATGACCAGGGCCCATACCAGCTCGCGCACCCAGGGCCAGGGCGACCGGTAGGAGATACGGCGTTCCGCAGGGGCCGTCCCTGGGACCGCGACCGTCTCGTTCACGTGCGCTCCTCAAGGCCCGTGCGAAAAGTGACAGGTGATCTTATGGAGCGCAAAGACCGCAGGTCAGCAAGGAGGCGTGGCCACATCCGGCCACGGGCGGGTCAGGGGAGGAGGCCTTTGCGGCGGGCGGTGGAGACGGCTTCGGTGCGGGTGTGGCTGTCGAGCTTGCGCATGGCGGAGCGGAGGTAGCTCTTCACGGTCTCGGGGAGGAGGCCGAGGCGGGCGGCGGCTTCGGCGTTGGTGCAGCCGAGGGCCACCTGGGCCAGGACGTCCAGCTCGCGGGGGGACAGGCGGGGGTGGGCCGGGCGGGCGCCGGAGGGGAGGGTGCCCGCGGCGGCCAGGCGGCGGGACGCGGCGCGCAGGCGGTCGCGCAGCTCCGGGTCGGGGACCCGCTCGGCCAGCTCCAGCAGCTCGGCGTGGACGGCGCGGACCTCCTCCCAGCCGGGATGCCGGGCGTCGAGGACGCGCGTCGGTCCGGCGTCCTCCTCGTCCATGCACGTCAGCATGCCCGGCCGGGGCGGGATCGCAAACCGGGCCGGCCGGGGAAGGGCGGAGCGTCAGGGGAGGCCGAGGATGTCCACCGCCTCGGCGCGCATCTGCACCTTGCGGACCTTGCCGGTGACCGTCATCGGGAACGCGTCCACGACGTGGACGTAGCGGGGGATCTTGTAGTGGGCGAGGCGGCCCGCGCAGAACTCGCGCAGCGACTCGGCGGTGAGCGCGGGGGCGCCCTCGCGCAGGCGCACCCAGGCCATCAGCTCCTCGCCGTACTTCTCGTCCGGGACGCCGATGACCTGCGCCTCCACGATGTCGGGATGGGTGAACAGGAACTCCTCGACCTCGCGCGGGTAGATGTTCTCGCCGCCCCGGATCACCATGTCCTTGATCCGCCCGGTGATGGTGACGTAGCCGTCGGCGTCCATCGCGGCGAGGTCGCCGGTGTGCATCCAGCGGGCCGCGTCGATCACCTCGGCGGTCTGCTCGGGCTGGTTCCAGTAGCCGAGCATGACCGAGTAGCCGCGGGTGCACAGCTCGCCGTGCGCACCGCGCGGCACCGGCGCGCCGGTGTCCGGGTCGACGACCTTGACCTCCAGGTGGGGGTGGACGGTCCCGACCGTGCTCACCCGGCGGTCCAGCGAGTCGCCCGCGCGGGTCTGCGTGGACACCGGGGACGTCTCGGTCATGCCGTAGCAGATGGTGACCTCGGCCATCCCCATCCGCTCGATGACCTGCTTCATCACCTCGACCGGGCAGGGCGAGCCCGCCATGATCCCGGTGCGCAGCGAGGACAGGTCGTGCGTCCCGAAGGACGGGTCGTTCAGCTCGGCGATGAACATCGTCGGCACGCCGTACAGGGACGTGCAGCGCTCGGCGGCGACGGCGGCGAGGGTCTTCGCCGGGTCGAAGCCGGGCGCGGGGATCACGACGCACGCGCCGTGCGAGGTCGCCGCGAGGTTGCCCATCACCATGCCGAAGCAGTGGTAGAAGGGCACCGGCACGCAGATCCGGTCCTCCTCGTCGTAGCCGCAGATCTCGCCGACGAAGAAGCCGTTGTTGAGGATGTTGTGGTGGGAGAGCGTCGCGCCCTTGGGGAAGCCGGTCGTCCCGCTCGTGTACTGGATGTTGATCGGGTCGTCGGCGGACAGGACGACGGCCGGGAGCGCGCCGTCCCGTCCGGCCTCCAGCAGGTCGGCCCACGAGTCGCGGCCGAGGAGCAGGACGTCGGTGAGCACCGGGCAGTTCGGCCGGGCCTCCTCGATCATCGCCGCGTAGTCGGACGACTTGAACGAGGGCGCGGCGACGAGCGTCCGGATCCCGGCCTGCTTCAGGACGAACTCCAGCTCGTGCGTCCGGTAGGCGGGGTTGATGTTCACCAGGATCGCGCCGATCTTCGCCGTCGCGTACTGGACGAACACCCACTCGGCGACGTTCGGGGCCCAGATCCCGACCCGGTCGCCCTTGCCGACGCCGAGCGCGGCCAGGCCGCGGGCGACGGCGTTCACCTCGTCGTTGAGCTGCGTGTACGTCCAGCGGCGGCCGGTCTCGTGCTCGACCAGCGCCTCCCGGTCGGGGAAGGACGCGACGGTCCGTTCGAGGTTCGCGCCGATCGTGTCGCCGAGCAGCGGCAGCGCGGACGTCCCGGACGCATAGGAGAGCGCGGCCGTCTTGGACGTGTGGGAGGGTGCGGCCGTCGCGGACGCATGGGAGGGCGCGGCCGTCTTGGACGTGTGGGAGAGCGCGGCCGTCTTGGACGCGCGGGAGGGCGCGGCCGCGTGGGAGGAATCGGTCATCGCAGGGCGTCCTCGCGGAACTCGGCCGGCGGTCGCGCGCCGCCGTCCGGATGCCTGCCCTCCTCGGCCGCGCGCAGCTCCACCCGGCGGATCTTCCCCGAGATCGTCTTCGGCAGCTCGGCGGTGAACTCCAGCAGCCGCACCCGCTTGTACGGGGACAGCCGCGCCGCGCAGTGCTCGAAGATCGACTTCGCGGTCGCCTCGTCCGGCTCCCAGCCGGCGGCGAGCGTCACGTACGCCTTCGGGACGGCCAGGCGGATCGGGTCCGGCGACGGCACGACCGCCGCCTCGGCCACCGCGCCGTGCTCGATCAGCACGCTCTCCAGCTCGAACGGCGAGATCTTGTAGTCGGACGCCTTGAACACGTCGTCGGCACGCCCGACGTAGGTGATGTAGCCGTCGGCGTCGCGGGACCCGATGTCGCCGGTGTGGTAGACGCCGTCGCGCATCGCCTCGGCGGTCCGCTCCTCGTCGCCGTGGTACCCGGCGGTCAGGCCCAGCGGACGGTCGGTCAGCTCCAGGCAGATCTCGCCCTCGTCGCCGCGCTCCCCGGTGACCGGGTCGACCAGCACCACGTCGTAGCCCGGCACGGGACGGCCCATCGAGCCCGGCTTCACCTCCTGGCCGGGCGTGTTGGCGATCTGGACGGTCGTCTCGGTCTGCCCGAAACCGTCCCGGATGGTGACGTCCCAGGCGTCCCGGACCCGCTCGATGACCTCGGGGTTCAGCGGCTCGCCCGCGGCGACGACCTCCCGCGGCGGGTGCCGGAGCCCGCCGAGGTCGGCCTGGATCAGCATCCGCCACACGGTCGGCGGCGCGCAGAACGAGGTGATCCCGCACCGGTCGATCGCGTCGAGCAGCCGGTCGGCGTCGAAGCGCGTGTAGTTGAAGATGAAGACGGTCGCCTCGGCGTTCCACGGCGCGAAGACGTTGCTCCACGCGTGCTTGGCCCACCCGGGCGAGGAGATGTTCAGGTGGACGTCGCCGGGCTGGAGCCCGATCCAGTACATCGTGGACAGGTGGCCGACCGGGTAGGACGCGTGCGTGTGCTCGACGAGCTTCGGCTTCGCGGTCGTCCCGGACGTGAAGTAGAGCAGCAGCGTGTCGTCCGCGCGGGTCCTGCCGTAGGGGGTGAAGTGCGGGTCGGCGTCGTACGCGTCGGCGTACCGCAGCCACCCGTCCACCGGCTCGCCCACCGCGATCCGCGTGTAGCCGCCGGGGACCCCGTCGTACTTCGCCGCGCTGCCGGACGCCACGACCACGTGCTTGGCGTGCCCGCGCTCGATGCGGTCGCGCAGGTCGTCCCGCCCGAGCAGCGGCGTGCAGGGGATCATCACCGCGCCGAGCTTCATCGTGGCGAGGACGGTCTCCCACAGCTCGACCTGGTTCCCGAGCATCACCACGACCCGGTCCCCGCGCCGCACCCCGGACGCCCGCAGCCAGTTCGCGACCCGCGCGGACCGCTCGGCCATCTCGGCGAAGGAGTACTTGGCCTCCGAGCCGTCCTCCTCGACGATCCACAGCGCGGTGCGGTCGTTCTCGTCCGCGATGTGGTCGAACCAGTCCAGCGCCCAGTTGAACCCGGTCAGCACCGGCCAGCGGAACTTCTCCCGCGCCGCCTGGTAGTCCTCGCGATGGGCCAGCAGAAAATCACGCGCCGCCCGGAACTCGACCGCCTGCATCGGACCTCCTCGTCTCCCCAGGATCGTTACCACTCACTGTGACCCGCGCCACCCCCGAACGGGGGTAGCCACCCCGCGCCGCCACCCAACCCCACCTCGCCGGTCAGCACCAGAGAACTCTTCCGCCCCCGTGCGACACGGTGGCCACATGCGGCAGTGTGATCCTCGTCGGCCCAGGTGGCGGCCCGAAATGAGGATCTTTCGGCTTTCTGTCTGGACGTTCGCTGGAAACGCGCCGCACGGTGACGGCATGATCGCTGATGTTTCCGCCGACGAGGGGTGAGATGGACGAGCAGCCGGTCGAGGGGGTCGTCCGCGCGTGGGACGACGAGCAGGGCTGGGGCGTACTGGCCTCACCCGGCGTCCCCGGCGAGGTGTGGGCGCACTTCTCCGCGGTCCTGACCGGACCGGGGGAGTTCGCCTCGCTGAGCCCGGGCGAGCCCGTGGTCTTCCGCTGGGAACGTGCCGACCAGGACGGATACGCCTACCGGGCGACCGAGGTGCGCCGCCCCGGCGATCCGTCCGGGCCGCCTCCGGGCGACGATCCGGGCGCGGACATCGACGCCCGCATCGAATGGGACGAATGACCCCTCTCGCTCAGACCGACCGCACCCTGGGCGTCACGCACCCCGCGTGAGGCACCCGCACGCAGCCCGCGTGACGCGGTGCGCGTCACGTGTCCCGCGTGGCGCATCGCGCGTCACGCGCCCCGCGTCGGCAACATCCGCGCAGTCACAGTGGAAAGGACGCACGACCATGCGATCTTTCGGACGTCTCGCGCTGGTCGGCGGCACCGCCGCCGCCGTCGCCCTCGGCGTGGCGGGAGCGGCGGACGCCGCGCCCGCGCACAAGCCGATCACCGCCCACTTCACCTTCACGCCCAGGCACCAGAGCTTCAACTACAGCAACGCGGTCGGCCGCCTGCACGCGCAGGTCGCGGTGACCGGCAAGCACGTGTCGAAGCAGTACCCGATGCCCTGGGCGTTCGTCATCACCAACGCCAAGCTGCGCGCCATCGCGCGCGGCCCGGCGACCTGCGTGGCGTCCGGCCTGAACGGCCGCTACCACGACAAGCACGTCGTGCCGGTCGGCTACACCTGGCACTCGACCGTCAAGCCGCACCGCGCCAAGAAGGTCTACCTGCTCTACGGGAGCTGCCGGTTCAACGTGCAGGAGGGCCGCAAGGTCGGGTACGCGATCGTGAGCTTCCAGTTCCGCTACGCGATCGACCCGCACTCGCGCGCCCGCGTCGCCTCGGCGGGGACGGGCGCGTTCACCACCTCGGTCCGAGTCGTCGACTGACGGTCCCTCTCGGATTGACGGCACAGTCGGGCTGACGGCGCCCTCGGACTGAGGGCGCCGTCGGGCTGACCGTCCTCTCGGGCTGACCGCCGCCCCGGGCCTCGCCCGGGGCGGCTTTCCGTGTTCAGAAGCGGGTGGCCATGAGGTCGGCGAAGGCGCGGAGGCGGGGCGTGGTGTCGCCGCGGCGCCAGACCAGGCCGAGGACGGAGTCGGGGAGGCCGTCCACCGGGACGTAGGTGATGTCGGAGCGGGAGAAGGAGCGTCCGGTGGGGACGCAGAAGACCAGCCCGCCCCGCCCGGACGCGATGGTGACCAGGGCCTCCTGGAAGCTGCCGACCGCCGGGCCGCGCGGGATCGGACGGCCGTCCGGGGTGGCGGTCGGGGAGAGGTGCTCGCGCCAGTAGGCGGGCGCCGGGCCGGAGATGTCCAGGAGCGGCAGGTTCGCGAGGTCCTCGGCGTGCAGGCGGCTGCGGCGGGCCACCGGGTGGCGGGTGGCGACGGCGACGGCCTGCTGCTCCTTGGCGAAGGACGGCCCGACCACCAGGTCCGGTTCGGTCACCGGCAGGAGCGTGACGACGGCCTCGACCTCGCCGCGGCGGAGCGCGCCGAAGGGGTCGGCCAGCGGGACCTCGACGAAGGTCACCGTGCAGTCGGGGTGCCGGGCCTCGAAGAACCCGGCGGCCTCGACGACGCCCTCGCGGCCCGTCCCGGCGAGGAAGCCGACGCGCAGCTCGCCGGTGACGCCGCGGGCGGCGGCGCGGGCGTTGTCCACCGCGTCGTGCAGCGCGCGGTAGGCGGGGCGCACCTCGGCCAGCAGGCGCTCGCCGAGCGGGGTCGGCCGGACGCTGCGGCTCGTCCGGTCGAACAGCCGCCCGCCGACCTGCCGCTCCAGCGACCGGACGAGCTGGCTGACCCGGCCCTGGGAGAGGCCGAGCCGGTCGCCGGTCCGGCCGAAGTGCAGTTCCTCGCCGAGCACGAGCAGGCATTCCAGTTCGCGAAGCTCCACGCGTCCTCCCCCGATTAGTCGAGTTAATCCAAGGATGCGTAGGTCACGGTTGTTCCAAGTGCGGCCGGGACCGAGCCTGGATTCATGATCATGAAAGCTCCGCTGGTGGTGGCGGCCGGCACGTTCACGATCGTCACCACCGAGATGCTGCCCGTCGGCCTGCTCCCGCCCATGGCGCGCGACCTCGGCGTCCCGGAGGGCGCGGCCGGGCTCGCGGTCACCCTGCCCGGCGTGGTCGCCGCGGTCGCGGCGCTCGCGGTCGCGCTCGGGGCCGGACGCCTCGACCGCAGGGTCCTGCTGTGCTCGCTGGCGGGGCTGGTCGCGGCGGCCAACGCGGTCTCGGCGGTCGCGCCGTCCCTCCAGGCGCTGCTCGCCGCGCGGGTCCTGGTCGGGATCGCGATCGGCGGCTTCTGGGCGATCGCGGCGGGGCTCGCGCCCCGGCTCGTCGAGCCGCGGCGGGTCGGCACGGCCACGGCGGTGATCTTCGGCGGGATCGCGGTCGCGTCGGTCGCCGGCGTTCCGGCGGGCGCGTTCATCGCCCAGCTCGCCGGCTGGCGGGCCTCGTTCGCGGTGATGGCCGTGCTGGCGCTGGCGGTGCTCGTCCTGATGGCCGTGACGCTGCCGCCGCTGCCCGCGACCACCCCGTTCCGCCCGGGCGACCTGCCCGCGGTGCTGCGGCTGCCGGCGATGCGGGCCGGGCTCGCGCTGACGGGCCTGATCGTCGTCGGGCACTTCGCCGCCTACACCTACGTCCGGCCCGTCCTGGAGCAGCTCGGCGGCGTGCGGCCCGCGCTGATCGGGCCGATGCTGCTCGCGTACGGGCTGGCCGGGATCGCGGGCAACTTCCTCGCCGGACGGACGGCCGTCCGCGATCCGCGGCGCACCCTGCTGGCGCAGGCCGTCGCGATCGCGCTGGTCACGGCCGTGCTCGCCGCGACGTCCCTGCCGCCCCTGCTGCCCTTGCTGGTCTGGGGCGTCGCCTACGGCGGGGTTTCGGTCTCGCTCCAGACGCTGCTCTCGTCGGAGCGGGACGCCCCGCCGGAGGCCGCCTCGTCCCTGCTGTCGTGCTCGTTCAACGCCTCGATCGCGCTCGGCGCCCTGGTGGGCGGGCGGCTCACGGACGGTCCGGGCCTGACCGCCCTGCTCTACACGGCCGCCGCGCTCACCGCGTGCGCCGCGCTGCTCGCGGCCTTCTCAACCCGCCCCCGCCGCCTACCCGCCCCCCGCTGACCCACCCGCCCCCGGTCAGGCGGCGAAGCCGCCGTCGACGGTGATCGTCGTGCCGGTGACGTACGCGCCGCCCGGGCCCGCGAGGTGGACGACCATCGCCGCGACCTCGTCCGGCTTCGCGTACCGGTCCAGCGCCGTGAAGCCGGCGAAGGTCGCGGCGTTCGGGCCGTCCGCCGGGTTCAGCTCGGTGTCGGTCGGGCCGGGGTGGACGACGTTGACGGTGATCCCGCGCGGGCCGAGGTCGCGCGCGAGGCCCTTCGCCATGCCGATCAGCGCGGTCTTGCTCATGGAGTAGAGCGAGAAGCCGGGGAACGGCGCGTGCTCGGCGACGTTGCTGCCGATGCTCACGATCCGGCCGCCGTCCGCCATGTGCCGCGCGGCGGCCTGGGCCGCCACGAACGGCGCGCGGACGTTGAGCGCGATCGTCTGCTCCAGCTCGTCCGGGCCGATCTGGTCGATCGGCGCGACGATGAACGCGGCGGCGTTGTTGACGAGGATGTCGAGCCGCCCGAACGTCGCGGCGGCCTCGTCCACGGCCGCGACGACCGCCGTCGCGTCGGCGCCGTCGGCCTGGATCGCCAGGGCCCGGCGGCCCGCCTCCTTGATCTGCGCGACGACCCGCTCGGCCGCCTCGGCGTTGCTCCGGTAGGTGAAGGCCACGTCCGCGCCGGCCTTGGCGAGGCCCACCGCGACGGCCGCGCCGATACCCCGGCTGCCGCCCGTGACCAGCGCGACCTTGTTCTCGATCTCGTTGTTCATGGGTATGAGTCTGTGCCGCGGCGGCGCCGGAAGCTGGCGGAAATCCGACACCTCACTTGCGGTGACCCAGCTCACAGGAACGTCCCCGGCCGTGCGCGCCTCTTCCACGCACAACCCTCTCGGGAGAGGCGGGAAACGTGCGCAGTGATCTTCGGCGGACGGCCGGACGGGCCGTCGCCACGCTGCCGGCCCTGGACGGCGTGCTCCACCTGGTCTGGACGACCGGCCTGACCTGGCCCGCGTCCGACGACCGCGCGCTGTCGCTGGCGGTGCTCGGCGGTCAGGTTCCGTTCACGCCGGGCGTCCTGCTGCCGCTGGCCGCGATCCTGTTCGGCGCGGCGTCGGCCGTCGCGGTCTACAGCGAGGGACGCGCGCGGGCGTGGATACACCGTTTGTGCGGGATCGTGACGTTCGCCGTCGCGACCGGCCTGCTCGTGCGCGGGCTGGCCGGCGTCGTGTGGGCCTTCGGCGTCCTGGACGGCTCCGGGACGTCGTTCTACTGGCTCAACCTGCTGCTCTACACGCCGGTCTGCCTGGCGTTCGGCGTCACCGCGGCCTGGCTCGCCGGAGTGCCCGGACATCTCGGACGCGCCGTGGCGATGGCGCTTCCGCTGGTGTTGACGAGCGGAGTGCTGGGCGCCGCGTACGGCTGGCAGCCGGGAGAGCGGCGGGGATACCGGTCGCCGTTCCTGGCGTCCGTTCCGTCCCGGTATCTGGATACGCCGGTGGCGCGGTTCCACTACGTCCGGCAGGGCCGGGACGGCTCGCCCGTCGTGCTGCTGTCGCCCGGCGCGGCGTGGGCGTTCGCGTGGCGGGCGCAGCTCGCGGCCCTGTCCCGCACGCACACCGTCTACGTCCTCGACCTGCCCGGACAGGGCTACACGACGGTCCGCGACCCGCACTTCACCTGGGACCTCAAGGGGATGACGTCCGCGATCGGCGCCTTCCTCGACGGTCTCCGGCTGCCCGCCGTCGCGCTCGCCGGGAACTCGTGGAGCGGCGGCTGGGCCCTCGCCTACGCGCAGCGGCACCCCGACCGCGTCCGCAGGCTCGCCCTCCTCGCGCCCTCCGGATTGGACGAACGCGACCCGATGACCTGGGAGATCCTGAAGATGCCCGCCGTGGGGGAACTGCTGACGAACCTGGCCGCCGGGCGCGGCGTCGTCGCGTCGTCCGTCCGGGGCCTGTTCGTCCACCCTGTTCGTCCACAAGGAGCGCGCCACCGACGCGCTCGTGGACGAGATGTGGGCGCCCGGCACCGAGCGGACGAACCTGCGCTCGAACTACCGGCTGGAACGCGGCCTCGACTGGCGCGAGACGGAACGCGCGCTGCCCGCCACGCGGCAGCCCGCCCTCGTCGTCTGGGGACGTCAGGACACCGTGCTGCCCGTCCGGCAGGCGCGCCGCTTCGGGACGCTGCTCCCGCACGCCGACGTCCGCGTCCTGGAAGGCTGCGGCCATGCGCTCACGCTCGACTGCCCGGACCAGGTGTCCACACTGATGGAAGCCTTCCTGCGATGATCGCCGCACCCCACGACCCGCACGATCCCGGTGTCTCGCTGGCGCGGGCGGCGCTGCGCGGCGACACGCTCGCGATGCAGGACCTGCTGGCCCACCTCGCCCCCTACGTCGCGCGGATCTGCGGCCCGATCGCGCTCGACGGCGGCCCGGACGCGGCGCAGGAGGCGCTCGTCGCGGTGTTCCGGTCGCTGCGCACGCTCCGCGACCCGGCCGCCCTCTACGGCTGGACGCGCGCCATCGCCGTCCGGGAGGCCGTCCGGGTGGCCCGGCGCGACGCCCGCGCGCGGCCCGCCGAGCTCGCCGACCTGCCCGCCCGCGAGGACCTGGAGCTGGCCGCCGACGTGCGCGACGTGCTGGCCCGGCTGTCGCCCGAGCACCGCGCCGTCCTCGTGTTGCGCGACCTGGAGGGGCTGGACGAGAAGGCCGCCTCCCGCCTGCTGGACATCCCGGCGGGCACCGTCAAGTCCCGGCTGCACCGCGCCCGGGAGAGCTTCCGGAAGGCGTGGTCCGCATGAAGGGGCGATCGGCGCGAAGGGGCGATCCGCGTGAAGGGGCGATCCGCGTGAAGGGGCGATCCGCGTGAAGGGGATGATCCGCATGGACGGCGACGAGCGCTGGCCGGCCGCCGAACTGGACGACGTCCGGCGGCTGCGCGTGATGGCGGCGGCGATCCCGGGCGGGCGCGTGAGCGAGCGCGTCCTGCCCGTCCCGCTGGACGAGGTGTGGGCGGTCATGGGCGACCTGGAGGACGGTTTCGGACGGTTCCAGCCGGACATGCGGCGCGTCCGCGTCGTCCGGGCGGAGCGGGGCCGCGTGGTCGCGCTGGCGCGCAGCCGCTTCGGGATGCGCGCCCGGCTGGAGGGGACGCTCCGGCCCGGCTGGTGCTGGCTCCAGAGCCGGTTCCTGATCATCGGGATGGCCGCCGCGTCCGAGCCCGGCGGCGGCACGCGCGTCGCCGTGACGGGCGGCGTCCGGGTGCCGGGCCGGGCCGCGATCGTCCCGGTCGGCGTCCGCCGCGAACTCGACCGCGCCCTGGCCCGGCTGGAGGAGCAACTTCGGGTCTGACCTGCCGGGATGCGTCGTCCGGCGGCGCATCCCGGCACCCGGTCAGGACGGGATGTAGGGCGGTGCGACGCCCCAGCCCCAGTGCGGCATCGGCGCTTCGAGCGGCGGCGTCGCGTCCGGCTGGGAGTTGGCCCGCGCGAGCCGCGTCCCCCACTCGATGTAGCCGGCGAACGCGGCGCGGAACTCCGGGTCGTCCGGCAGGCCCACCTCGTCGGCGGCGTCCATCAGCAGGCTCACCCAGCGGCGGCGCTGCGGCTCGGTGATCGCCTTGCCGAGGTGCTGCCGGATCATGTGGTGGTAGCCGCCGCGCTCGGCGCTGTAGCGCTCCGGCCCGCCGAACACCTCGCCCAGCCACAGCGCGACGTAGGCCGGATGGTGCTTGTCCATGTGCGCGAACAGCGGCCCGATCAGCTCGTCCTTGAGGACGTGCCCGTAGAACACCTCGGTGAGCCGCCGCAGCGCCTCCTCGCCGCCCGCCCA
Source organism: Actinomadura gamaensis (assembly GCF_042652125.1). Classification (NCBI taxonomy): domain Bacteria; kingdom Bacillati; phylum Actinomycetota; class Actinomycetes; order Streptosporangiales; family Thermomonosporaceae; genus Actinomadura; species Actinomadura gamaensis. Next base: position 699,705 of record NZ_JBHSIT010000004.1, read on the forward strand.
GTCGTACATGGACGGGACGCTGCCGCCGGAGCCGCGCACGGCCGTCCGCTCGTAGTGCCGCATCTCCTCGATGCGCTGCACGTACGGCTTGATCTCGGCGAAGAACGCCGCGAAGTGCTCGCCGGAGCGGAACTCCTTGAGGTGCGCGTCGGCGGACGTCCAGGTGATGCGCAGGACGTACCACTCGGGCTCGTCCACGCAGCGGCTCAGCTCGTAGTCGGCGCACTGCGGCGCGGCGGCGAGGGACTCGGCGGCGCGGCCGTAGGCGGCCTCGAAGCCCGCCGCGTCCGCGCCGTCGATCCGGTAGCGGATGTACTCGACGATCATGGGGTCACCTTCCGGGGGTCGCGCTTATGTAATCATGTAATCAAGCGCGCCGGGAGGTGAAATGCCGGAAAAGACGGCGGGCTCCGGGAGACCGTGGCCTCCCGGAGCCCGCCGCGGATCATTCGTCGCGGTTCGCTCAGCCGGTTCGCTTGCGACGCGTCCAGGCGATGCCGCCGCCGATCAGGGCGAGCACGACGACGCCCAGCCCGACCCACAGCCAGCCCGCGCTCCCGCCGCCGCCGGACGACGACTTCGCCGCGGAGGAGACGAACGCGCTCGGCGGGGGCGTCTGCGCCTGGCCCGGCGCGGCGGACGACCCGGCGACCGTGAACTTGAACTCGCCGGTGACCGGGTGCCCGTCGGATGCGACGACCCGCCAGCCGACCGTGTAGACGCCGTTCGGCAGCGGACCCTTGACCGACTCGGTGACCACGTTGTCCACGGCCCGCGCCGCGCCCGCCTCGTGCCGTCCGCCGCTCGCGTCCGTGAGGACGACCTGCGGGAACCCGACCGGGTCCGCGTACGTGAGGGTCAGCTTCTGCGGGGACGCGACCGTCGCGCCCGCCGCCGGATCCGACGACTTCAGCGACGTGTGCGCCGACGCCGGAACCGCCGAGACCCCCAGCGCGCCGGCCATCACCGCACCGGCCACGATCAGCCGGCCCTTCATGCGCGGGTCCGGGTCCGGGCGCGGGTGAGGCCGAACGCGCCGACGCCGATGCCGATCACGCCGACCGCGATGCCGACGCCGCCGAGCGTCCTGGCGGTGCCGTCGTCGGACTTCGCGGCGGCCGGGGGCGTCTTGGACGTGGCCGCGACCGTCATGCCCTGCGCGTCCGCGCCCTTCGGGGTCAGCTTCAGGACGGGCGAGGGGTGCTCCGGCTCGTTCGCGCCGTTCCCCGGGTCCTGGTCCCAGTTCACGACGCTCTTGTCGGAGTAGGTCTGCGCGGCCTTGAACACCAGCCGGTCGGCGTTGTCGGGCAGCGGCCCGAGCGAGACGTCGAACTCCTGGAACTGGCCGGGGTCGATGCGTCCGCCCGACCAGGTGATGCTGGACACCGCCTCGGTCAGCTCGCCGCCCTCGGCCTTCACGGGCGTGGCGAGCTTGCTCTTGGTGACCTTGACCGTCCAGCCGGGGACGGGCCGGACCGACACGAACGCGATCGGGTGGTCGGCGGGGAGATCCACCCGGACCTGCGTCGTCCCGGCGTCGGGCTTCTCGTTCGGGACGCGGAACGAGACCTTGGTGAAACCGCCCTTCTCGGCGGTCCCGGGGTTGACGGTGACATGCGCGGACGCGGCGGTGGCGAGGCCGGCGAGCGAGACGCCGGTCACCGCCGCGACGGCGGCGAGACGCCGCGCGCGAACCATCGAGGACATGCACTTCTCCGTTCGAGCATGGGGGAGGTCCGGACGGCGGCCGAAACACGCGTCCGGAAACGAGCCGTGAACCCCGCGCGGACGACGCCGCGCGTGAAGACCGGCCGACCCGTAGGGCCGGGCGTAAGCCACCCGACCAACCCACGCCCGCAGCGAGCCGCCGCGAGGCGACGGGCGAGCCGGGTGGGTCAGGCGGTGGGGAGGGGGAGGGAACGGAGAAGTGGGGGACCGCGCCGGACGACCTGGTGGCGGAGCGCGCGACGGCGCAGGGCCGCTGCGGGGGCCGTGACCGGTACGACCGCGACGGGCGCGGGCGGCGCGGCGGGCTCGGCGGCCGACAGCGCGAGGAGCAGCCGGACGGGACGGTCGGCGAAGGCCGCGATCCGCCTGGTCAGCGACCATGCGGCGCGCTCACCGCGCCAGAGCCACCAGCCCGACGCGAGGCCCGCGGCGACGTGCGCGAGCGTCATCGCCGAGCCCGGGCCGTGCGTCGAGACCGCCGTGACCATGTGGTGCGGGTCGTGCATCGACGAGGTGCCCGCGCCGCCCGCCGGCGCGGGGCCGCAGGTGCCGCACGCGCTCGCGAACAGCGTGTGCAGGGCGAACTGGCCGAAGACCAGGCCGCCCGCGATCGTCGGCAGCGACCGTTCGTGGCCGGTCAGCGCGTAGGTGACCGCGAGCACGCCCGCGAACCCGGCCAGCGCCGCCCACGCCGGGACGGCCGCAGAGGCCGCCAGGGCATGGCCGAGCGTCGCCAGGGCGACGCACACGGTGGAGAACACCACCGCGCGCGCGAGGCGGAGGGCCGGCCGGACCGGCTGCGCTGCGGACATGACGCTCTCATGGTGCCATCCCCGGCCCGCGGCGGGTACCCGACCCCCGGGGAAGCATCGCGAACACGCCCAACATGTTGGGGTTGCGCGAAGCGCTGACTCAAGATGTAGGGTCTAGCCCCGTGCTGGTTCGCCCGCACCGCCGCTCCGCGCCGCCACGCGGGAGCGGCGGAGCGGGCGTCGCAAGAGGGAACCCGGTGGGAGTCCGGGACTGCCCCGCAGCGGTGAGCGGGAACGACCGCCGTCATGAGCACTGGATCCGCCGCGCGCGGACCGGGAAGCGACGGCCAGTAGGCCGGTGGCGCGCCGAAGGAGCGCCGCCGTCGCCCGCGAGTCCGAAGACCTGCCCGCACGACGTACGTCCGAAAGCCTCGCGGGAGGCCGACGGACGGGCGCGCGAGCCTGCCCGAGAACACCCGGGCACGGGCCGTCCGGCCACGGACGGGCCCCGGCCGTTCCGTCGCGGACGGGCACGGGCCGTCCAGCAGTGGGCGGGCACGGGCCGTCCGATGCCGGGCGGGCACGGGCCGTCCGGTGGTGGGCGGGTCGTACCGGCGGCGCCTGCTCGGGGGACCGGGCGGGGCACGGCGACGCGCGTCCGGCCCGGCCGCTCCCGCGAGGGTGATGCGAGGGAGAGGGCAGATGACGCAGCAACTGGCCGCGCCGGTGGAGACCGCACGGGGAGCGCTCGAGGTCGAGGTCGGACGGGCCTGCGCGGGCCTGCCGGACGCCGAGCCCGAGCGGGTCCTCGCGGCGGTCCGGGGCGGCGACGCGGCCGACCGCGCGGGCCTGCGGGAGCAGGCGATCGCCGAGGCCGCCGCGCTCGTCGCGGTCGAGCCCGCCTACTCCAGGGTCGCCGCGCGGCTGCTGAACGCGCACATCGCGGACGAGGCCGCCGCCGAGGGCGTCCGCACGTTCGCCGAGTCGGCCGCGGCCGCGCACCGCGAGGGCCTGATGGCCGACGCGCCCGCCGCGTTCGTCGCGGCCAACGCCGAGGCGCTCAACGCGATCGTCGACGCCGCCGGGGACGCCGCCGACGACCGGTTCGAGTACTTCGGCCTCCGCACCGTCTACGACCGGTACCTGTGGCGGCACCCGCGGACGCGGCGCGTCCTGGAACGGCCGCAGTTCTTCCTGCTCCGCGTCGCGGTCGGGCTGGCCGAGACGGTCGAGGACGTCCGGGAGCTGTACGGCCTGCTGTCCACGCTGTCGTACCTGCCGTCCTCGCCGACGCTGTTCAACAGCGCCGCCCGCCGCCCGCAGCTGTCGTCCTGCTTCCTGCTGGACGCGCCGCGCGACGAGCTGGAGTCGATCTACGAGCGGTACGCGCAGGTCGCGCGGCTCAGCAAGTACGCGGGCGGGATCGGGATCTCGTGGACGCGGATCCGGTCGCGCGGCTCGCTCATCCAGGGCACCAACGGGCTGTCGAACGGGATCGTCCCGTGGCTGCGGACGCTCGACTCGTCCGTCGCGGCGGTCAACCAGGGAGGCCGCCGCAAGGGCGCGGCCTGCGTGTACCTGGAACCGTGGCACGCCGACGTCGAGGAGTTCCTGGAGCTGCGCGACAACACCGGCGAGGACGCCCGCCGCACGCACAACCTGAACCTGGCCAACTGGATCCCGGACGAGTTCATGCGCCGCGTCGAGCGCGACGAGGACTGGTCGCTGTTCGACCCGAAGGCCGTCCCCGAGCTGACCGACCTCTACGGCGACGAGTTCGACCGCGCCTACCGCGCCGCCGAGCAGGCGGGCAAGGCCGTCCGGACGATCTCCGCGCGCCGCCTCTACGGCCGGATGATGCGGACTCTGGCGGAGACCGGGAACGGCTGGATGACCTTCAAGGACATCTCCAACCGGGCCTGCAACCAGACGGCCGAGAAGGGCAACGTCGTCCACCTGTCCAACCTGTGCACCGAGATCCTGGAGGTCACCAGCGACGGCGAGACGGCCGTCTGCAACCTCGGCTCGATCAACCTCGGCGCGCACGTGGCGGACGGCGGGATCGACTGGGAGCGGCTGCGCGCCACGGTCCGGACGGCCGTCCGCTTCCTGGACCGGACGATCGACCGGGGCTTCTACCCAACCGAGGAGGCCGAGCGGGCGAACAAGAAGTGGCGTCCGATGGGCCTCGGCGTCATGGGCCTCGCGGACGTCTTCTTCAAGCTGCGCCTGCCGTTCGACTCGGATGAGGCGAAGCGCCTGTCCACCCGCATCGCCGAGGAGATCTCGCTCGCGGCGTACGGGGCGTCCGCCGACCTCGCCGAGCAGCACGGCCCGCACCCGGCGTACGCGCAGACCCGGACCGCGCGCGGGCAGCTCCACCCGGACCACTTCCCGGACGCCATGATCACCCGTCCGGACGCCTGGACCGAGCTGCGCGCCCGCGTCGCCCGCACCGGCCTGCGCAACTCGCTGCTCGTCGCGATCGCGCCGACGGCGACGATCGCGTCCATCGCGGGCTGCTACGAGTGCATCGAGCCGCAGGTGTCCAACCTGTTCAAGCGCGAGACGCTGTCCGGCGAGTTCCTGCAGATCAACCAGTACCTCGTCCGGGACCTGAAGGCCGAGGGCCTGTGGCTGCCCGAGGTCCGCGAGGCGATCAAGCGCGCGAACGGCAGCGTGCAGGGCCTCGCCGACCTCCCGGACGACGTCCGCGCCCTCTACCGGACGGCCTGGGAGCTGCCGCAGAAGGCGCTCATCGACCTCGCCGCCGCGCGCACCCCGTTCGTCGACCAGTCGCAGTCGCTGAACCTGTTCATGGAGACCCCGACCATCGGGAAGCTCTCCTCGATGTACGCCTACGCCTGGCGCAGCGGCATCAAGACGACCTACTACCTGCGGAGCCGCCCGGCGACGCGCATCGCGCAGACCACCGTCTCCGCGACCCTGTCCGACGAAGGAGCCGTCATCTGCTCCCTGGAGAACCCCGAGACCTGCGAGGCCTGCCAGTAATGCTGCTCGACCCCGGCATGGACCTGACCCTGCGTCCCATGCGCTACCCCGACTTCTACGAGCGCTACCGCGCCGCCATCCGCAACACCTGGACGGTCGAGGAGGTGGACCTCGCGTCCGACCTCGCCGACCTCGCCCGGCTCACGCCCGAGGAGCTGCACCTGGTCAACCGGCTGGTCGCGTTCTTCGCGACGGGCGACTCGATCGTCGCGAACAACCTCGTGCTGAACCTGTACAAGCACGTGAACGCGCCGGAGGCCCGCCTCTACCTGTCCCGGCAGCTGTTCGAGGAGGCCGTCCACGTCCAGTTCTACCTGACCCTCCTCGACACCTACCTGCCCGACCACGACGAGCGGGTCAAGGCGTTCGCGGCGATCGAGCACATCCCGTCCATCCGGGCGAAGGCGGAGTTCTGCTTCCGCTGGATCGACTCGATCGACAAGCTCGACCAGCTCCGCACGCGCGACGACCGCCGCGCGTTCCTGCTGAACCTGATCTGCTTCGCGGCCTGCATCGAGGGCCTGTTCTTCTAGGGCGCGTTCGCCTACGTCTACTGGCTGCGCTCGCGCGGCCTCCTGAACGGCCTCGCGTCCGGGACGAACTGGGTCTTCCGGGACGAGTCCATGCACATGGAGTTCGCGTTCTCGGTCGTGGACACCGTCCGCGCCGAGGAGCCGGACCTGTTCGACGCCGAGCTGACCGCCGCGGTGACCCGGATGCTGGAGGAGGCCGTCGAGGCGGAGCTGGCCTTCGCCCGCGACCTGTGCGGCGACGGGATGCCCGGCATGAGCGCCGACGACATGCGCCGCTACCTGGAGTACGTCGCCGACCAGCGGCTCGCGCGGCTCGGCCTGCCGGCCCGCTACGGGACGGCGAACCCGTTCGCGTTCATGGAGCTCCAGGACGTCCAGGAGCTGTCGAACTTCTTCGAGCGGCGCGTCTCGGCCTACCAGATCGGCGTGGAGGGGGCCGTCGCCTTCGACGAGGCGTTCTGACACACCTCTGCTGCATGCTGGACGCAGTTGCAAGTCATTTGCAATAGTGGCCGGTATGGCCGACTACACGCTTCCCGACCTCCCCTACGACTACGCGGCGCTGGAGCCCGCCATCACCGGCGAGATCCTGGAGCTGCACCACGCCAGGCACCACGCCGCGTACGTCAAGGGCGCCAACGACACGCTCGAACGGCTGGCCGAGGCGCGGGACAAGGAGCAGTACGGCGGGCTGGTCGGACTGGAGAAGACGTTCGCGTTCAACCTGTCCGGCCACGTCCTGCACTCGATCTTCTGGCAGAACCTCTCCCCGGACGGCGGCGACCGCCCCGAGGGCGAGCTCGCCGCCGCCATCGACGAGCACTTCGGCTCCTTCGAGGCGTTCCGGAAGCAGCTCACCACCACGACCTCGACCGTCCAGGGCTCCGGCTGGGGCGTCCTCGCCTGGGAGCCGCTGGGCCGCCGCCTGATCGTCGAGCAGGTCTACGACCACCACGGCAACGTCGGTGCGAGCACCACCCCGCTGCTGGTCTTCGACGCCTGGGAGCACGCCTACTACCTCCAGTACCGCAACGTGCGCCCCGACTACGTCGAGAAGCTCTGGTCCCTGGTGAACTGGACGGACGTCACGTCCCGCTTCGACCGCGCCCGCACCGCCTGACCGGCGCGCCCCTCGATCGTGCGGCGTCCACCTGGCCGGGATCGTGCTCAGAACCTTTCCTTGCGGCCAGGCGGGCGCCGCACCCTTTCCGAGCCGCGCCGATTCCGGGCCGCGCCGGTTCCGGGCCGCGCCGGCTTCTGGGCCGCGCCGGTTCCGGGCCGCGCCGGTTCCGAGGCGCGCCGGCTTCCGGGGAGTCCGTTACGGGGAGTCCTGCCATGCGCGGAACGGCGCCCGAGTATGCGCTGAGGGCGCGCTTGATGTATCCCATACGGGATGGAAACTGCCGTGACGACGTCCGCCGCGCTGGTGCGGCTCGACTGCACCGTGCGCTGCTATGCCTGGGGCTCGCGGACGGTGCTGGCCGAGCTGCTCGGCCGCGCGCCCGGGGACGAGCCGCAGGCCGAGCTGTGGGTCGGGGCGCATCCCGACGCGCCGGCGCGGCTGCGGGGTGACGGGCGGACGCTGCCCGAGTACATCGCGGGCGACGCCGTCGCGGCGCTGGGACCGGAGGCGGGCGCCGGGCTGCCGTTCCTGCTGAAGGTGCTGGCCGTCGAGCGGCCGCTGTCGTTGCAGGTCCACCCGGACGCCGGGCAGGCGCGGGAGGGGTTCGCGCGGGAGAACGCGGCCGGTCTCGCCCCGGACGCGCCGGACCGCAACTACCGGGACGACTCCGCCAAGCCCGAGCTGGTGTGCGCGCTGACGCCGTTCGACGCCCTGTGCGGGCTCCGCGCGCCGGCCGAGGCCGCCGTCCTGGTCGGGGCGCTGGGCGTCGCCGCCCTGGACGAGGTCGTCGCGGCGCTGGACGCCGGGGACGCCAAGCGGGCCGTGGAGATGTTGCTCACGTGGCCCGCGGCGCGGCGGGCCGGGCTGGTCGAGGACGTCCGGAAGGCGTGCGGGGCGCTGGACGGCGAGCCCTACCGGGTCGTGGAGCGGCTAGCGGACCTGCATCCGGACGACACCGGGCCGGTCACCTCGCTGCTGCTGAACCTCGTCCGGCTGGAGCCGGGGCAGGCGCTGAACGTGCCGCCGCGCACGCTGCACGCCTACCTGCGCGGGACGGCCGTGGAGATCATGGCCAGCTCCGACAACGTGCTGCGCGGCGGCCTGACACCCAAGCACGTGGACGTCGCGGAGGTGCTCGCGGTCGCCGACTTCGGCGCGTTCGACCCGGTTCCGCTGGCGGCCGAGCCCGCGCCGAACGGCGAGGGCGTCTACCCGTCCCCGGCGGCGGGGTTCCGGCTGACGCGGTGCGCGCCGGGAGCCGAGCCGGTGCTGCTGGACCGGCCCGGTCCGAGCGCCCTGCTGTGCCTGGACGGCTCGGTCGCGATCTCCCGCGACGGGCGGGTCGAGGAGCTGCGGCGCGGCGAGGCGCTGTTCGTCCCGTTCCAGGGCGGGCCGGTCGCGCTGACGGGCGCCGGCGAGGTCTTCCGCGCCACCCTGTCCTGACCGCGGACGAGCCACGCCGTCCTGGCCGTGGACGCGCCACGCCGTCCTGGCGTCGAGGCGGAATCGGTCGCTTACTAGGCTCGTCCGCCATGAGCGGCGATTACCCGTACTGGGAGACGGTCCCCACCCGGTGGAACGACAACGACGTGTACGGGCACGTCAACAACGTCGTCCACTACATGCTCATGGACACCGTGATCAACCAGTGGATGATCCGGACGGCCGGATTCGACCCCCTGCGCGCCGACGCGATCGCGATGTGCGTCGAGTCGCACTGCGTGTACAAGGCCGAGGTGTCCTTCCCGGACACGATCCGGATGGGCCTGCGCGTCGGGAAGCTCGGCAACTCCAGCGTCCGCTGGGAGATCGGGATGTTCCGGGAGGACGGCACGCTGGTCGCGGAGGGACACTTCGTGCACGTGTTCGTCGGGCGGGAGAGCCGCCGTCCGCGGGACATCGCCGACCCGATCCGGTCCGAGATGCGGAAGCTGGTGATCGCATGAGCATGACGACGAGGGCGGCCGTGCTGGTGGAGTCGGGACGGCTCGCGCCCTACGCCGAGTCCCGGCCGCTGGAGATCGCCGAGCTGCGGCTGGACCCGCCCGGCCCCGGCGAGCTGCTGATCAAGGTCGGCGCGGCCGGGCTGTGCCACTCCGACCTGTCGGTGATCAACGGGTCCCGGCCGCGTCCGCTGCCGATGGCGCTCGGGCACGAGGCGGCCGGCGAGGTCGTCGAGGCGGGCGAGGGCAGCGGGTTCGCGCCGGGTGATCACGTGGTGCTGGCGTTCGTCCCGGCGTGCGGGGAGTGCGAGCGGTGCGTGTCCGGACGGCCCGCCCTCTGCGGACCGGGCGCGGCGGCGAACGGGGCCGGGACGCTGCTCGGCGGCGGACGCCGGTTCGCCTACGAGGACGGCACCCGCCCGAACCACCACCTCGGCGTCTCGGCGTTCTCCGAGTACACGGTCGTGTCGGCGAAGTCGGCCGTGAAGATCGACGCGGACCTGCCGCCGGAGATCGCCGCGCTCTTCGGCTGCGCCGTGCTGACCGGCGCCGGGGCCGCGCTGTACAGCGCGAACGTCGTGCCCGGCGACACCGTCGCGGTGTTCGGGCTGGGCGGGGTCGGGCTCGCCGCGCTGCTCGCCGCGCGCGCCGCCGGGGCCGCGCGGATCATCGCGGTGGACGTCGTGCCGCACAAGCGGGAGCTGGCGCTGCGGCTCGGCGCGTCCGGGGCGGTGGCGGGCGGGCCGGACGCGGTCGGCGCCGTCCGCGACCTGACCGGCGGCGGGGCCGAGAAGGTGATCGACACGACCGGGGTCGCGGCCGTCCTGGAGCAGGCGTACGCGGCGACCCGCGCGGGCGGGACGACCGTCACCGTGGGGCTGCCCGACCCGTCCGCGCCGCTGACGCTGCCCGCGCTGAGCCTGGTCGCCGAGGAGCGCACGCTGCGCGGCAGCTACCTGGGCTCGTCGGTGCCGCGCCGGGACATCCCGCGCTTCGTCGGCATGTACCGGTCCGGGGTGCTCCCGGTGGACGAGCTGCTCTCGCACCGGCTGACCCTGGACGAGGTGAACGCGGGCTTCGACCGGCTGCACACCGGGGAGGCCGTCCGGCAGGTCGTCACTTTCTGATTCGCGGTGGTGGCGCTGAGTTTCGCCTGACCTCCGACCAGGAAGAACACCGATCATGACTGAATACCGCGTGGTGTACGGACCGGCGGAGGAGCCGGTGACCGAGACGATCGACGCCGACCAGATCGTCGAGGAGGACGGCATCGTCACCTTCTTCAAGAACGACGAGGCGCTCATGCGCGTCCAGAAGGAGAACATCCACAACGCGACGGAGCTCCCGATCGAGCGGTGACCGGGAGCTCCTCACGTCCGCCGGTGGTGGCTACGGCCGTGCGGCCGGCTTCGCCTCCGGCTCGGCGTTGAGCAGGGAGCGGCGGCGGCCGTAGCCGAAGTAGACCAGGCAGCCGAGGACGAACCAGACCGCGAACCGCACCCAGGTCTGCCACTGCAGGAACGTGATCAGCCAGATCGAGAAGCCGATCCCGACCAGCGGGACGAACGGCATCAGCGGCGTCCGGAACTGGCGCGGCAGGTCCGGGCGCTTGTAGCGGAGCACGATCACCGCCGCGCAGACCACGATGAACGCCAGCAGGATGCCGATGTTGGTGAGCTCGGCGGCCTCGGCGATCGGGAAGAACCCGGCGATCAGCGCCGAGCCGGCGCCGAGGATCCAGGTGATCCGGGTCGGCACGTGCCGGGTCGGGTGGGTGTGCGCGAACCAGCCGGGCAGCAGGCCGTCCCGGCTCATCGCGAACCAGACCCGCGCGGCGCCCATCATGAAGGTGAACAGCACGGTCAGGATGCCGATGATCGCGCCGACCGCGATGACGAACCCGACCCCGTTCATGCCGACGCTCTTGAACGCCGAGGAGAACGCGGCGGTCGGGTTGATCTCGGTGTAGGGGATCATCCCGGTCAGCACCAGGCAGGCCAGCACGTACAGCACCATCGAGATCGCGAGCGAGAGCAGGATCGCCTTCGGCATGTGCCGGGTCGAGTCCTTCGACTCCTCCGCGGCGGTCGACATGGCGTCGTATCCGAAGACGGCGAAGAACACTGTGGCGGCCCCGGTGAACGCGCCGCCCCAGCCGTGCGGGAAGAACGGCGAGTAGTTGCCGGTGTGGATCTTGAAGACGCCGACCACGATGACCAGCAGCACGATGCCGACCTTCAGGTACACCAGCGCGGACTCGAACCGCGCGGCGCTCTTCATGCCGAGGTTCAGCACGTAGGCGATCAGCAGGCAGAGCAGCGCCGCGAACAGGTTGATCTTGTAGCTGTGCGCGGGCGTCCCGGCGGGTTCGGTGCCGGGCGCGCCCATCATCCAGTTCGGCAGGTGGACGTGCAGGAAGCCGAGCAGGTCGTTGAAGTAGCCGGAGATGCCGATCGCGACCACCGCCACGATCGCGGTGTACTCCAGCAGCAGGTCCCAGCCGATGGCCCAGCCGGTGAACTCGCCGAGCACCGCGTAACCGTAGGTGTAGGCGGATCCGGCGCGCGGGATCAGCCCGGCGAACTCGGCGTAGGAGAACGCGGCGGCGGCGCTCGCGATGCCCGCGACCAGGAACGAGATGAGGACGGCCGGCCCGGCGTCCTTGTGGGCGACGGCTCCCGCGAGGGAGAAGATCCCGGCCCCGATGATGCCGCCGATGCCGATCGCGGTGAGCTGCCAGAGACCGAGCGTCCTGGTCAGCGCGGTGTCCCCGCCGCCGCTGCCGCCGCCGTCCGAGCCGTCGTCGATCTGGTCGATGGGTTTGCGCCGGGTCAGGTCGCTCAGCAGCGCCATACCGTCCTCCTCCGCGTGACCCCCGCCATTGAAAGGTCACCGCGATCGTCACACATCCCTAACGGATGGGAAAGATCCCCCATTACGGTCCGTTAACTCCTCCTGCGCGACCATCGGCGGATGACGAGCCGACGGAACCTGCTGGGCGCGGTCGCCGCCGCGCCCCTCCTGGCCGCCTGCGAGGGCGCCCGGCACGGCGCGGCCCGCGCCGCCGGAACCCCCGGCGACCTGGTCATGATCATCCGTCACGGGGAGAAACCGGCCGGGACCGGCGCGCCGTACGGCGTCACCGCCGACGGCGAGCGCTCGGACGGCTCCCTCACGGTCCGCGGCTGGACGCGCGCCGGGGCGCTGGCGTCCCTCTTCGCCGCCCCCGCCCGCCCGGGCCTGCGCCGCCCGGATCGGATCTTCGCCGCGAGCCCCGAGGGCGACAGGGCCCTCCGCCACAGCCAGACCGTGACCCCCCTGGCCGAGCGCCTGGGGCAGCACCTCGACCTCACCTTCGGCAAGGGCGACGAGAAGAAGCTCGGCAAGCACCTCGCCGCCCTGACCGGCGTGACGCTCGTGGCATGGGAGCACCACGCGATCCCCGACATCGCGAAGGGCCTGGGCGCGTCCACCCCCGCCTGGCCGGACGACCGCTTCGACCTCGTCTGGCTCTTCACCAGGTCGTCCGCCGCCTGGACCTTCACCCAGGCCCCGCAACTGCTCCTGTCGGGCGACCGTCCCTGACCGGACGGGACCGGCGGCCGCGTCACGCGGCGGCGGGCTTGCTGGCGGGCTGGAACTTGAAGGAGATGGCCTCCATCAGCGGCTTGCGCTTGGTGTTCTGGAACGCCGCGACCTTCCAGGCCCCGCCCTCGCGGACCATCGCGTACGTCTGGACCTTGTCGAGCTTGGCGGGCCGGTCGTCCCCCTTGTAGGTCGCCCCCCGAGTGATCACCAGGGCGCTGTCCGGCCCGGTCATCCGCACGCTCAGCGTCTCGGACGCCAGCCTGGTCCCCTTGAGGAAGCTGTCGAACAGCACCTGGTGGGCGTGCCCGATCTCGTCCGCGCCCTGGTACAGCGTCCCGACGTAGGTGATGTAGGTGGCGTCCGCGGTGAACTCGGCCCCGTAGGCGGCGCCGTTCCCCGCGTCCCAGGCGGCGGTCAGACGGTCGAGGACGGACGAGATGGCGGCGATGTCAGCGGCGACGGCGTTCATGACGGCTCCAAGTCTTCTCGGCTGAAGAAACTTCGTTTCAGAAGTCTCTGCGTTGAGGAAGACATTAATCAAGCCGCCTCCCCGTGTCAACACCCAGCCCCGCCCCGTCCGCAGGGGCAGCGGACGCCCCTGAGGCGCGGCCGTGGCGGGGAAGTGTCGGAGCCGGTTGGGAGGGTGGGGGTGTGAGGACGCTGATGCTTGACGACATCTCTGAGGCGCTGCGGGCTGGGTGGGGTGCGGACACCTGCTCGCCTGACGATGTGGCCCGTGCGCCCTGGACGGCGGGCAACCCGTCGTGGGGCCACTGCGACATCACGTCGCTGGTCGTGAACGACTTCTTCGGGGGACGGCTGGTCCGGGGGGAGGTTCGTACGGCCGAAGGGGAGTCGGCCGGGTTCCACTGGTGGAATCTGCTGGACAGTGGGCTGGAACTCGACCTGACGCGGGATCAGTTCCGGGACGGGCAGACGGTCGTGGGACGCGAACTCGTGGAGCGTCCGCGTCCCTTTCCGAAGTATCGGAAGGCCGAATACCTGGTGTTGCGCGGGCGGGTGGCCGAGCGGCTCGGGTGGTATCCGGAAGGGTGACGCTGGTCAGGCGCGGACGGAGAGGGGGTGGTGGAAGACGGCGCGCGGGTCCCAGCGGGCTTTCACGCGGCGCAGCCGGGCGTGGTTGGCGCCGAAGTAGAGGCGCTGCCAGGGGGCGCCCTTGTTCCACAGCGGGTCGGCCAGGTCGATGTCGGGATAGTTGATGAGGGCGCCGTCCTCGGCGGGAGGGACGCCGCCGGATCCGGCGAACAGGTCGCGGTAGGTCTCGCGCGTCCAGGCCAGGTGGCGGGGCTCGTCCTCCGGGCCGTCCCAGCCGTTGACGAGGGTCAGCTTCATGACGGCGTCGCGGTGCGGGACGGCGGTGGCGTCCGGGGCGATCGCGTTCACCATGCCGCCGGACGTGCAGAGGGTGAGGCAGCCGCCGGGATGGTCGTAGTCCTCGCGGGTCAGGTGCCGGTAGAGGGTCTCGGACTGGCGGGTGCTGAGGCGCGTGCGTAGGTGGGCGGATTTCGCCTTCAGGCGGGGAAAGCCGGCGGGGCTGTCTTCCAGGGCGGACGCCAGCCACGGTTGGAAGCGCGTCCGGACGGTCGGGCGGACGGGCAGCCCCGCGCTGATCGCCGTGACGTGGTCGGCGAGGAGGCGTTCGGCGTAGCCGCGGCTCGCGGACGCGACCTGCCCGACCAGCGCGATCTCGCCGGAACCGGGACGGGTCAGCCGCAGCTCGCTGTACAGCCGGTTGGACGGCATCCCCGGCGTGCTGTTCCGCTCGATCCAGCGGCCGTGGGCGTCCAGCATCCGGACGAAGGACGCCCGGTCGAGCCCCCGCCACGGCCAGCGGACGTCGAAGGTCAGCGCCGCGGCGGGCGGGGACGGCAGGTCGCGGAACCAGTAGCGGGTGACGACGCCGAACGTGCCGCCGCCGCCTCCGGTGTGCGCCCACCACAGGTCGCGGTGGGGGTCCTCGGGGTCGCGGGTCGCGATCACCGAGCGGGCGCGGCCCGCCGCGTCCACGACGACGACCTCGACGGCGTACAGGTGGTCCACGGACAGGCCGAGCGTGCGGGACAGCGGGCCCGAGCCGCCGCCGACGACGTGGCCGCCCGCGCCGACGGACGGGCACCGGCCCGCCGGGACGGTCACGCCCCAGCCGAGGTACAGCCTGCGGTAGGTCTCGCCGAGCGTGGCGCCCGCCTCGACGGCGTGCGCGCGCCGGGCCTCGTCCCAGTAGACCGCCGCCATCCCGGACATGTCGATCACCGTGCGCACGTCCGGGTCGGCGACGAAGCCCTCGTAGCAGTGGCCGCCGCTGCGCGCCGCGATCCGCCGCCGGGTGTGCACCGCGTCCTGGACGGCCCGGACGACGTCGCCGGTCCGCCCTGCGACCCAGACATGGTCCGGCCGGCCGTCGAAGCGGTGGTTGCGCCCGCGCGCGGACAGCGAGAGGTGGCGGGCGTCGCCCCAGCCCACGCGGGACGCCGGAAGCGGTTCGAGGGAGTCGAGTTCGATGTCCACGGCCTCGACGAGCGGCCCCGGGGGCGTGCCCGTCGCCGCCGCCGCGGTGCAGAAGCCGCCGCGGAGCACGTTGCGCCTGCTGGTGTGGGAGACCATGGGCCCACGCTATGGAGTGCGAACGCGCCGCACAGTCGCCCTTGGCCCACGGTCAGGGTAGGCGTAAGCCCCCTATACCGTGCCGACCTGTTCGAGGATGAGGCGCTCGAACCCGGCGGCGAAGTCGCGGTAGTGCTCGCGGAGTTCGAGGCCGGGCCAGCCGTCCGGAAGCAGGTCGTCCGGGAGCAGCGGATCCTTCAGCAGGTGCCGCAGGACGGCGGCCGAAACGGTGAACTGCTCGGCGAAGGTGTCGGACGCGTCGAGCGCGTCGAGCAGCGCCCGCGCGGTGCCGGCCCAGCCGGCGAGGTCCCAGAGGCCGGCGGCGAGCCGGCCGGGCGGCTGCTCGGGCCGGCCGGTCAGGAACACGCACTGCCGCTCCACGATCTCCGGGCGCGGCCGGGCGAGGTTCGCCGGGCGCAGCCAGGTGCCCTCGCGCAGTTCGGCGAGGCGCAGTTCGGACATGGCCTGGCGGAGCGCGGCGCGGTCGGCGGCGGGGCGGCGTTCGGCGGTGACGACGGCGATCTCCCACCGGCCGTCCCAGGGGCGGGTGCGGGGCTCGCGCGACTCGTCCTGGCGGCGCTGGCGGGACAGCAGCCGGTCGGTGAGCGCGTAGGCGCCGTCCGCCTGGACGAGGTCGCCCGCCGCGACCATGCGGGACAGCGCGACCCGCACGGTGCCCTCGGCGATCCCGAACCGCTCGCCGACGCGGACCAGGTAGCGGGCGGGGAGCCGGGGCGGGTGCACGCCGAGGAGCGTGCTGAGCACGACCGACCGGGCGGTGAGGGGACGCAGCCCCAGCTGGTTCGTCATCCTGAGCCGGACCCTACCGTGATTACATACTTCCATCGCGTGCAGGAGACATGTAATGTCCGAGTCGGGGGTGGGGCGCGGTAGGGACCGCCCCGCGACGACGGACGGTAGGGAGCGAGCCATGGGCGTCCGAGTCGAACGTGACGGACCCGTCACCACCGTGATCCTCTCCCGGCCCGAGGTCCGCAACGCCGTGGACGGCCCGACCGCCGCCGAGCTGGCGGACGCGTTCCGCGCGTTCGACGCCGACCCGGACGCGTCCGTGGCCGTCCTGTGGGGCGAGGGCGGGACGTTCTGCGCGGGCGCGGACCTCAAGGGCCTCGGCGAGGGCCGCGCCAACCGCGTCGCCCCGGACGGCGACGGCCCCATGGGCCCGACCCGGATGCGCCTGTCCAAGCCGGTCGTCGCGGCCGTCGCCGGGCACGCCGTCGCGGGCGGACTGGAACTGGCGCTCTGGTGCGACCTCCGTGTCGTCGAGGAGGGCGCGGTGTTCGGCGTCTTCTGCCGCCGCTGGGGCGTCCCGCTGATCGACGGCGGCACGTTCCGGCTGCCCCGGCTGATCGGGACGTCCCGCGCGATGGACATGATCCTCAGCGGGCGTCCGGTGGAGGCGCGCGAGGCGCTCGCCATCGGCCTGGCGAACCGGCTCGTCCCGCCGGGGACGGCACGCCGCGCGGCCGAGGAACTGGCCGCCGAGCTGGCCCGTTTCCCGCAGCCGACGCTGCGCGGCGACCGCCTTTCGGTGCTGGAGTGCGAGGGACTGCCCGAGGACGAGGCGATCGCGGCCGAGTACCGGCACGGCCTGGGCGGTCTCGACGCCGCCGTCACCGGTGCCGCGCGCTTCGCCGCCGGCCGTGGCCGGCACGGCGACTTCGCGGACATCTGACGCCCCCGCCGGGACCCGGCTGGAGTCGAACAAGATCATCCGGGGTTGACCGAACCGTATTCGGCTCTTAGGTTCCTAACGGACCACCGTGAGGAGCCGACATGACGATGACCGTGGACGAGGCCGGCCGGGTCCTCGCGACGCCGTCCGCGTACGCCGACGACGCCCGGTTCCACGAGGCGCTCGCGCTGCTGCGCCGCGAGTCGCCCGTGCACCGGGTCGAGCAGGACGGCTACAACCCGTTCTGGGCGGTCACCCGGCACGCGGACGTCCTGGAAGTCGAGCGGCGGCACGACCTGTTCCTCAACGCGCCGCGCCCGATCCTCGGCACCGCCGAGTTCGACGCGTTCAACGCCGAGCGGATCGCGCAGGGCACGGCCCTGCGCACGCTCATCCACATGGACGACCCCGACCACCGCGTCATCCGGGCGATCGGCGCGGACTGGTTCCGCCCGAAGGCGATGCGCGCGCTCGAACCGCGCGTGCGGGAGCTCGCCCGCCGCTACGTGGACCGGCTCGCCGACCTCGGCGGACGCTGCGACTTCGCGCGGGAGGTCGCCGTCCACTTCCCGCTGTACGTGATCCTGTCGCTGCTCGGCCTGCCCGAGTCCGACTTCGACCGGATGCTGAAGCTCACGCAGGAGCTCTTCGGCGGCGACGACGCCGAGCTCCAGCGCGGCACGACGGCCGAGGAGAAGCTCACCGTCCTGCTCGACTTCTTCGCCTACTTCCAGGAGCTCACCGCCGCCCGCCGCGCGCGCCCGACCGACGACCTGGCCTCGGCGATCGCGAACGCCCGGGTGGACGGCGAGCCGCTGAACGACATGGACACCGCGTCCTACTACGTGATCATCGCGACGGCGGGGCACGACACCACCTCGTCCACGATCGCGGGCGGGCTGCACGCGCTGATGACGCACCCGGACCAGCTCGAACGGCTGCGCGGCGACCTCGCGCTGATGCCGCTCGCCGTGGACGAGATGATCCGCTGGGTGACGCCGGTGAAGGAGTTCATGCGGACGGCCACGACCGACTACGAGCTGCGCGGCGTCCCGATCCGCGCGGGCGACTCGCTCCTGCTCTCCTACCCGAGCGCGAACCGGGACGAGGACGTCTTCGCCGACCCGTTCCGCTTCGACGTCGGCCGCGACCCGAACAAGCACCTGGCGTTCGGATTCGGCGTGCACTACTGCCTCGGCGCGGCGCTCGCGCGGATCGAGGTCCGCGCGTTCTTCGAGGAACTGCTTCCGAGGCTCGAATCGGTCGAGCCGGACGGCGAACCCATCGGCATCGCGACGACGTTCGTCGGCGGCCTCAAGCGCCTCCCGATCCGCTACACCCTGAAGGGCTGACCGCGCCCATGGCGTCAGCAAGCGGAGTGTCCGGGAGCGGAGCGTCCGGGAGCGGAGTGGCCGGAAGCACGGTGTCGGCGACGGCGGCGGTCCTGCGAGCCCACGACGCGCCCTACTCGCTGGAGCCGGTCGAGCTGGCCGAGCCGGGGCCGGGCGAGGTGCTCGTCCGGATCGCCGGGACGGGCCTGTGCCACACCGACCTGCTCGGACGCGTCCCGGGCGACCGCGTGCCGAAGCCGGTCGTCCTCGGGCACGAGGGGTCGGGCGTCGTGGAGGCGCTCGGGCCGGGGGAGAGCGGCGGGCTCGCGGTCGGCGACCACGTGGTGCTCTCGTACGACTCGTGCGGACGATGCGGCACCTGCCGCGACGGGCGGCCCGGCTACTGCGCGGACATGGCGCGGCTCAACATGGCCGCCGCCGTTGCGGACGGCCGTCCGCGCGCTTTCGACAAGGCCGGAACGCCCGTCCACAACCGCTGGTTCGGGCAGTCGTCGTTCGCCACGCACGCGCTCGCGACCGTCCGGAACGCCGTGAAGGTGGACGCCGACGCGCCGATCGAACTGCTCGGGCCGCTCGGCTGCGGGATCCAGACGGGCGCGGGCTCGGTGCTGCTGGCCCTTTCGGTCCGTCCGGGAGAGGCGCTCGCGGTGTTCGGCGCGGGCGCGGTCGGGCTGGCCGCCGTGATGGCCGCGCGCCTCACCGGCGCGGGCCCGGTCGTGGCCGTCGACCTGCTGCCCTCCCGCCGCGAGCTGGCCCTGGAACTGGGCGCGACGCACGCCCTCGACGGCGCGGACCCGGACCTCGCGCGGCGGCTCCGCGCCCTGGTTCCGGACGGCTTCCACCACGCGCTCGACACCACGGCCCGTCCGGAGGTCGTCGCGACCGCGCTCGCCGCGCTGCGGACCACCGGAGTGTGCGGTCTCGTCGGGGTGGGTAGGGAGGACTATCGCCTGGATTCGACCCTCATGCTCATGGGCCGGACGGTACGGGGCATCATCGAGGGCGATGCCGTTCCCCAGACCTTCGTCCCGCGCATGATCGAGCTTTGGCGGCGCGGCCTGCTGCCGTTCGACCGCCTCGTACGGACCTATCCGCTCGCCGACATCGCCCGCGCCGAGGCGGACGCCCTGTCCGGCACGACCGTCAAGCCCGTCCTGCTGCCGTAGGGACGGGTCCGCCCGGGCCCGCTCCGTCACCGGGGACGGTGGGCCCGCACCGCACCGCCCTTCGCTGCACTCGCTTCGCGACGTCCGTCAATCTTTCCGAGGTGGACATGAGCACGTCCGTCAGCACCGAATCCCGCGCCCTCGCCCTCGTTCTCGGAGAAGAGCGCCCGTCGCCGGGCGAGCTCGCGCCGCTGTTCCGGGCCCTGCCGCCCGTCGCCGTCGCCGACCTCACCGGGCTCTGGCGCGGCGGGGTGTTCGACCACGAGGACCGGATGGCCCGGCTCCTGACCCGGCTGCGCTGGTACGGCAAGCGGTTCCACGACGCGGACGACGTGGACCCGCTCGTCTGCCGCACCGACGACGGCGGCCTCTACACCTACGACGGCATGGGCTCGGCGCGGCTGCGCGAGGTCGTCTTCGACGGCGTCGCGTCCGCCGCGATGATCTACGACGGGCGGCCGATCATCGACCACTTCCGCCGGATCTCGCCCGACGTGGTGATGGGCGCGATGGACGCCAAGGGCGAGGCGTCGGTGCTCTACTTCCACCTCACCCGCGAGCCCTGACCGTCTCGCCCGCCAGCCCTGACCGTCTCGCCCGGGCGCCTCAGCGGACGCGGTGGAGGAGTTCGCCGCCGCTCTCCAGGCGGCGGACGTTCTCCATCGCGACCTCGAAGTACCGGTCCCACGTCTCGTGCGTGAGCCACGCGACGTGCGGCATGACGACGACGTCCTCGCGCTCCAGCAGCGGGTTGCCGGCCCGGACGGGCTCCTGCTCGAAAACGTCCAGGCCCGCGCCCGCGAGCCGCCCGGAGTCGAGGGCGTCGATCAGCGCCGCCTCGTCGATGATCGCGCCGCGCGCGGTGTTCACGACGATCGCGCCGGGCCGCAGCAGCGCCAGCCGCTCGCGGTCCAGCAGGTGGTGCGTCTCGTCGGTGAGCGGGATGTGCACCGACACGATGTCGCTCGCGCGGAGCAGGTCGTCCAGGGGACGCCAGGCCGGGTCGTCCGGACGCGGCGTCCGCGAGGTGATCAGGACGTTCGCGCCGATCGCGGTCAGCATCCCGCGCAGCAGCGTGGCGATCTCGCCGCCGCCTAGCAGGCCGACCGTCCGTCCGGCGATCTCGCCGCCGGTCAGCGCGCGCTCGGCGGGCCAGCCGCGTCCCGCGCGCGTGCGCGCGTCGAACGCGACGACCTTGCGCAGGGCCGCGAGCATGAGCAGCAGGCTCGTCTCGGCGACGGCCTGGGCGTTGCGTCCGGGCATGTTCGCGACCGCGATGCCGCGCGCCTCGGCCGCGTCCAGGTCGATCGTGTTGACGCCCGTGCCGAGCTTCTGGACGAGCCGCAGCTTCGGCGCGCGGTCGAAGTCCGCGGCGGTCAGCGGGCGCAGCACGTGCCAGATCACCTCGGCCTCCGGCAGCAGCTCACCGAAGCGCGCCTCGTCCTGTTCCGAGCAGATCGCCACATCCCAGCCGGGTCGCTCGAACTCCCCGTCGTAGTGCAGCAGGATTCGCACCTCGGGCCCCTCCTGATCGCCTCGCGCCGTCCGCGGACTATCTTGCCGAGGGACGGGGCGTCCCCGCCGCCGGGGGCCCCGCGCGATCTCGGGAGGTCCCTATGGGCGGGGCGGAGTGGGCGGGGCGCAAGCCCGTCGTGCTGGCGCCGATGGCGGGCGGGGCGGGCACCCCGGAGCTGGTCGCGGCCGTGGTGGAGGCCGGTGGCCTGGGCTTCCTGCCCGCCGGGTACAAGACGGCCGCGCAGCTCCGCGCCGACGTCGGGGCCACGCGGGCGCTGACCGGCGGGCCGTTCGGCGTGAACCTGTTCATGCCGTCCCGCGACGAGGTGGACGACGCCGCCGTGGCGGCCTACCGCGACCGGCTCGCGGACGAGGCGTCCCGCCTGGACGTCGAGCTCGGCACGCCCAAGGCCCGCGACGACGACTTCGACGCCAAGGTCGAGGACCTGCTCGCCGACCCGCCCGCCCTGGTCAGCTTCACCTTCGGCTGCCCGTCGCGCGAGCTGGTCGGGGCGTTCCGGCAGGCGGACGTCACCACCGTCGTGACCGTGACGACCGCGGACGAGGCGAGCGAGGCCGTGGACTGCGGCGCGGACGCGCTGTGCGTCCAGGGCACGGAGGCGGGGGCGCACCGGGGCTCGTTCACCAACACCACCGACGGCGCGCTGCCGCTGCGCGATCTGCTGCCCGCCGTGCGGGAGGTCACCGGCCTGCCGCTGATCGCGGCCGGGGGCGTGGGCAGCGCCGGGGACGTCGCCGAGATGCTGGCCCTCGGCGCGGTCGCCGTCCAGGTCGGGACGCTGTTCCTGCGCTGTCCGGAAAGCGGCGCGACGCCCGTGGCGAAGGCCGCCCTCGCCGACCCGCGCTTCACCGAGACGGCCGTGACCAGGGCGTTCAGCGGACGGCCCGCGCGCGGCCTGGTCAACCGGTTCCTCACCGAGTACTCCGCCGAGGCCCCCGCCGCCTATCCGGACGTGCATTACGTCACCTCCCCGCTCCGCAAGGCCGCCGCCGCGCGCGGCGACGCGGACGTGGTGAACCTGTGGGCCGGGACGGCGTTCCGCAGCGCCACCGAGGCCCCGGCGGCCGAGGTCCTGGACCGCCTCACGCCCCGCTGATCCGGCCCCCGGGCGGGCGGCGCCGACGGCCGGGATGATCACCGCGTCCGGCCGGGTGGTAACAAAAGGGGTGAAACGCCGCTAGGTTGTGCCCATCGGGGATCTTTGACGGGGAGGTTGCCGGGTGGGGACCGGTGTTTCCGCCGCCTTCGGGCGGCTCGTCGCGGGCGTGGGCTGCGCGGCGCTCCTGGCCGGTTTGGCCGGATGCAAGGTTTCGGGAGGCTCCGACGAGAGCGGCGGCCCGGACAAGGGCGGTCCCGAGCACGTGAAGGGCAGGGACGGCACGGCGGTCGATCCGTCCGCCTGGGGGAAGTGGGGCCTCAAGCCGATGCGCCCCGCGCCCGCGCCGCCCGCCGACAAGCCGATCAAGCTCTCGAAGCAGGGCCCGGCGAAGGTCTTCCGGACGGTGCCGACCACCGAGAAGATCGTCTTCGTCACCATCGACGACGGCGCGGAGAAGGACCCGAAGTTCGTCGACATGGCGCGCGAGCTGCGGGTGCCGTTCTCGATGTTCCTGATGAACGACGCCATCCGGGCGAACTACGGATACTTCAAGCCGCTCCAGGCGCTCGGCAACCACATCCAGAACCACACGCTGACGCACCCGGTCATGCGCAGCCTCGGCCCGGAGTCGCAGAAGCAGCAGATCTGCGGCGACCAGTCGATCCTCGTGCGGCAGTACCAGACCAGGCCGTTCCTGTTCCGTCCGCCCTACGGCATGTACAACCTGGCCACCCAGCAGGAGGCAGCGGCCTGCGGGATCCACGGCATCGCGCTCTGGCGCGAGTCCATGCAGATCCACGACATGCAGTACGACGACGGCACGAAGAAGCTGCACCCCGGCGACATCATCCTCGCCCACTTCCGCGGGCCGAAGGAGCTCAAGGGCGCGACGATGACCGAGATGTTCGCCGCGCTCCTCAAGCGCATCGCCAAGCAGGGCTACACGGTCGCCCGCCTGGAGGACTACGTCCAGCCCCCCGCCTGACGGCCCCGGAATGCGGGCCGCGGCCGGGACCCCAGGAGGCTCGTCCGCGCCTGACGGCCTCCTGAAGCCGGGAAGCGGCGGTCAGGCCGGGATGTGGTCCTTCTTCCGCGTCCAGTTGCGGTGGGACGCGACCGCGACGCCGACCCGCGAGGCCAGCACGGACGCGTCGGACGCCACGATCAGCGCCGGGTCGTCGTCGGTGAAGGCGATCCCCGCCTTCTCCAGCAGCTCGCGGCCCTCGGCGTGCGCGGCGACGGGCTTGCAGTGCTTGAACGCCTCGGCGACGAAGTGCACGGCGTCGCCGTCCGCCGCGAGCGCCTCGACGCACTCCTGCCCGCCGGGCACCACCACCGCGTCGTAGAGGACGGACGCGACCGTCGCGAGGCGGCGCGTCACCTCCACGCGCGCGCCGTTGGCGGCCTGCACGGTCCCGTCGTCGGCGGCGAGGATCTCCACGACCGCGCCCTCGCCGACCAGCGACTCGCCGATGCTCGCGACGACGCCCGAGTCCACGCCGTCGGCGGCGAGCACGGCGATCTTGCGGCCCTTGGGCGAGTCGGCGGCGGTGTTCGCCTGGCTGAGCGCGGGCGAGGTGCGGCCGTGGTTCGGCGTGCCGGTCGCCTTCGGCGGCTCGACGCCGATGCCCTTGGCGACCTGGACGGCCAGCTCGTGGTCCACCTCGTTCAGGTGCGCGACGACGCCCTCGCGGATGTGCTTGTGCTCGACCTTGCCGAGCTCGAACTGGAACGCCGAGACGATGTGCCCCTTCTCCCAGTCGGCCATGCTGTTCCAGAACAGCGTCGCCTGGGAGTAGTGGTCGGCGAAGCTGTCCGCGCGCTTGCGGATCTTGCGTCCCTCCACCCGCTCCGGGAAGTGCGTGTAGGCGCCCTCGCCGGCCAGCGCCGGGCAGCCGCCCGACAGCGAGTTGGGGTGGTAGGCCGCGCGGCCCTGCGCGATCTCGGTCTGGTGGTAGCCGTCGCGGTGGTGGTTGCGGACGGTCGCGATCGGCCGGTTCACCGGCAGTTGCGGGAAGTTCGGGCCGCCGAGCCGGATGAGCTGGGTGTCCAGGTAGGAGAACAGCCGGGCCTGGAGCAGCGGGTCGTCGCTGAAGTCGATGCCGGGCACGACGTTGCCGATGTGGAAGGCGACCTGCTCGGTCTCGGCGAAGAAGTTCTCCGGGTTCCGGTCCAGCACCATGCGGCCGACCTTGCGGACCGGGACCTCCTCCTCGGGGATGATCTTGGTCGGGTCGAGCAGGTCGTACCCGAACCGGTGCTCGTCCTCCTCCGGCACGAGCTGGACGCCCAGCTCGAACTCGGGGTAGGCGCCGTTCTCGATGTTGTCCCACAGGTCGCGCCGGTTGAAGTCGGGGTCCTTGCCCGCGATCTTCTGCGTCTCGTCCCAGTCCAGCGAGTGGACGCCGAGCTTGGGCTTCCAGTGGAACTTCACGAACGTGCTGCGGCCGGCGGCGTTCACCAGCCGGAACGTGTGGACGCCGAACCCCTCCATCATCGCGTAGCTGCGCGGGACCGCCCGGTCGGACATCAGCCACATCATCATGTGCATCGTCTCGGGCTGGAGCTGGACGAAGTCCCAAAGCGTGTCGTGCGCCGACTGCGCCTGCGGGATCTCGTTGTGCGGCTCCGGCTTCACCGCGTGCACGAAGTCGGGGAACTTGATGCCGTCCTGGATGAAGAACACCGGCATGTTGTTGCCGACCAGGTCGAAGTTGCCCTGCTCGGTGTAGAACTTGGTCGCGAACCCGCGGACGTCGCGGACGGTGTCCGCCGAGCCGCGCGACCCCGCCACGGTCGAGAACCGCACGAACACCTCGGTCTCCACGCTCGGGTCGCACAGGAACCGCGCCGCGGTGTACTCGGCGAGCGAGTCGTCGTAGGGCCGGAACCGCCCGTAGGCGCCGGATCCGCGCGCGTGGACGACCCGCTCGGGGATCCGCTCGTGGTCGAAGTGGGTGATCTTCTCCCGGAGGTGGAAGTCCTCCAGGAGGGACGGGCCGCGCTCGCCCACGGTCAGCGAGTTGTCGGTGTCGTCCACCCGGATGCCCTGGTCGGTGGTCAGCGCCCCGTCGTCCGGCGCGACCCTGGCGCGGTCCAGGTCCCGCTGCTTACCCGCCCGTGCCGTGGTGTCCCTGTCAGAGGACATCGTGGTCTCCTTCCTCGGTACCGTGCACCTCCCCTCCCCTCCTGACGTGCGTTAACCCACTCGAAGCGGTCGAATGCCTCCGCCGTGGCCGGGTAGGGGAGGGCGACGCGGGATCAAGGAAACCGACCGCGACCCCGGAGGCGAACACTTATGAACAACCGACGACTCGACGCCGACACCGAACAGCTCTGGGACGACTTCCACCGGCTGGTCAACATGTCCTCGGAGGAGCTGCGGGAATGGCTGATGACCGACGCGTCCGGCGAGACGGCGCTCCCGGCGGACCCCGGCTCGGGGCTGCCCGAGCTCGGCGCCCGCGTGGTGGAGCTGCTCCGCAAGCGCAAGGTGGACCTCACCGGCGGGGACGTCGAGACCATGCGGCGCGTGGTCGAGCACGTCGAGGAGCGGCTGGAGAACCATCCGGCGAACCGGGCGACCGACCCGGCCTGGCGGCACGACCTGATGTGCGTCGGCCACGACCCGCTCAAGCCGGAGAACGCCCTGAACATCTGAACCGACCCCGTCAGGGCCTTCCTGCTGCGCTGTCCTGAATCGTTCCGCGCCGCCGGGTTTCTCCGTGCGGTGTACGGGGAAAGGGTCCCCGTTAGCGAAGGGAGCGATGGGCGGGCATGCAGGGACAGGGGTGGGTCGAACTCGGCGAGTTGCTGCTGGCGCTGGTGCTGTCGGCGGCGATCGGACTCGAACGGGGACTGCGGAACAAGAGCGCCGGGCTGCGCACGCACACGCTGGTCGGCGTCGGCGCGGCGCTGTTCATGCTGGTCAGCAAGTACGGCTTCGCCGACGTGCCGGGCCCGCACGTGTCGTTCGACCCGTCCCGGGTGGCGGCGCAGATCGTGTCGGGCATCGGCTTCATCGGCGGCGGACTGATCTTCGTCCGGCGGGACGCGGTGCGCGGCCTCACCACGGCCGCCGTCGTCTGGGTGACAGCCGCCGTCGGCATGGCGGCGGGCGGCGGGCTCTGGCTGCTCGCCGTGGCCGTCACCGTGGGCCACTTCCTGGTGGTGCTCGGGCTGAACGCGCTCGTCCGCCGGCTGCCGTTGGAGCGCTTCACCCGCCGTCCGGGACGCATGCGCGTGCGCATGGTCTACCGGGACGGGCGCGGCGTGCTGAGACGCGTCCTCACCGAATGCACCGGCCGCGGTTTCGTGGTCGTGGAGGCCGCCGTCGACCGCGACCACCTGGACGACGACGCCGACATCGGACGCGACGAGCGGCGCGGGCGCGACGAGGACGAGCGGCCCCACACCGCCGCGGTGACCCTCGTCCTGGACGGCGCCGGCGACGTCCACGACCTCACCGCCGCGCTCTCCGAGCAGCCCGGCGTCCTCGCCGTCACCTCCGGCGAGGATCTGGACGACCGCGACTGAGCACCCGTCCGGACCGGGAGGACTCCGGGCCGGAGGAATAGGTGACGGACGGCCGGCCGGCGACGGTCTCGGGGGCCGCCGCCGGCCGCCGCGGTCACGGGATCTCGGTGTGCGGGCTGAAGCCCTCGGCCTCGCCGCCCGGCGCGTCGGGCTCGGCGTTCGGCGGATCGGTCGGGCCGGGCGCGTGCTCGTCGGCGAAGTCCGGCTCGGCGTCCGCGGGTTCGGGCGCGCCGGCCTCGGCGCGCCGGTCGGCGAGCGGCCTGTCCTCGGCGTTCCGCTCCTCGGGGTCCCGCCCCTCGGTGTTCGCCATGGTCAGCCCTTGACCTTGCGGATGGCGTCGCGGGCGCGGTCGATGACGGCCGCGACCGGGCCGAGCGCCACGTTCTTGGCGGGGGACTCGACGCCCTGGTGCGGGTGCGTCGGGGCGACCGCCTCGGCCGCCTTCACGGCCGCCGCCATGCCGCGCAGCTGCTCCTGCGACGCGGACGCGGTCATCTGGGGGAACTCGTCGGACTCCTCGTGCCTGGCGTGCTCGTCGACGTCCTTGTGGAAGCGGCTGAACAGCGTGGGGAAGCCGGGGTCGTCCGGCCCCATCTTCTCCAGCCGTTCGAGCATCCCCTTCGCCTCGTTCTCCTCGCGGAGCCGGGCCTCCACGACGTCCGCGCCGTCGCGCAGCTCGCGCCGCGCGAACGGGTGGACGACCTCCTCCTCGGCCGTCTCGTGCACCGCGAGCAGGTGCCGGAGCCGGTCGAAGGCGTCCTGGCGGGCCTTGCCCTCGGACCGCTCGACCTCGGCGAACAGCCGCCGGATCTCCTCGTGCTGCCGGAGCAGCAGTTCCACGACCTGTTCGGCCACGGTGTGCCTCCCTGTTCGGGTCTGCTGGGACACCGGCACCGGTACCCCGCGACAGGGCGTCAACCGCCCGGAGGGAAACGGATCGGACGGCTCGGGAGGGAAGGCCGGAAATGGCGAAAGGCCCGTGCATGACGCCTCATCGTGGACCGGGCCGACGAGAGGGGCCATGCTTTCGGACCCTTCGCGCTCACCATAAGCCAGGGGTCGGCGCGCCGTAAAGACGCGGTCACCACTGGTGAGGACGGGGTCAGTGCGCCCTGGAGAGCGGCGGGTTGCGGACGGTGACGTTGATGCGGTTCCAGGCGTTGATCGAGGCGATCGCCATCACCAGGTGGGCGAGGTCGGACTCGCTGTAGTGGTCGGCGGCCTCGTCCCACACGGCGTCCGGGACGCCCTCGGGGTTGTCGGCGATGCGGGTGGCGTACTCGGCGAGGTTCAGGGCCGCGCGCTCCTCGTCGGTGAAGCAGGTCGCCTCGCGCCAGGCCGCCACGGCCCAGATGCGCTCGTCGCTCTGGCCCGCCTTCTTCAGCGCGGCGGCGTGCATGTCGACGCACAGGGAGCAGCCGTTGATCTGGCTGACGCGGAGCCGGAGCAGGTCGAGGGTCACCTCGGGGACACCGCTGCGGCCGAGCGCCGCCTCCAGGGACAGCATCGCCTGGTAGGCGTCCGCCGCGATGGTCGTGATGTTCTTCAGTCGCCTCATCGGACTTCCTTTCCTGGATAATTCGTATCCAGATTCGGTGCCCGCGGAGAACGCGGGCGGCCGGACGGCTCCGGCCACGGGGGACGGGTCAGTTGAGCTCGTACCAGGCCCGGACGCGCTCGCCCATGGTGGGCAGCAGCCGCTCGGTCCTGGCGCGGATGTCGGCGAGCGTCTGCGCCGCGAGAGCCCGCCGCCAGGCGAACTCGGCGTTGCGCATCGCCGTGTGGACGGTGCAGGGCACCTCGAAGGCGCGCTCCGCGCGGTTCGCGCCCATGCCCCGCCGCCGGATCTCGGTGCACTGGAACGCCTCGTCCGGGCCCTCGATCGCGGTCACCACGTCCATCATGGTGATCTTCTCCAGCGGCCGGACGAGCCGGAAGCCGCCCCGCGCGCCCGGCGTCGAGGCGAGGATCCCGGCCCGCGCGAGCGCCTGGAGCTGCTTGTTGAGGTAGGGCGGCGGCAGCTCGTACCCCGACGCCAGCCGTGTGGTCGAGACCGGCTCGTCCGAGCCCAGCCAGTCGAGCAGCAGGCAGACGTGCACCGCCCACTCCACGCCCTCGTTCATCCGCACAATCAGGACCTTACATATCCAGTTCGGCGCGCGCAACGGCGGCCCGCGCCCCGCCGAGCGGGACCTGACGGTGGAAACCGGATAGGGATTGCCCTACATGGCCGCCGGAACCATTGTCCTGCTCTGAGCGGACGTTCAGGCTTCAGGGGAGACCGGGGCTCCCACCCCGCCGTCGGGTGTGCTCCACCGCCAAGGACGCGTCGCGTCCGGAGCCGACCGCGACGGTGCGGTCCCCTCGGTACCGCCATAGCCGAGGGGGCCGCTCTTGCGGCCAGCGCGTTGGGGACGCGTGCGTGGCCGACGGTCTGTGCGGGTGTGCCCGTTGGAGCGCCGGTCGCCCGCGGGCGCGTCGACAAGGTACGCGCCCACATCGCACGGAGGACAACCCCGTGAGCTCCCACCACCTGCCGCGGCGCACCGGACTGACCGTCCTCGCCGCCGCGGCGCTGGCCGCCGCAGCCGTACCCGGCGCGCACGCGGCCCAGCCGAAGCCCACCCCCGCCCCGAACCCCGCCCGGACCGCCGCCACGCTGGCCAAGCAGCTCGGCGGCCGATCCGCCGGAGCGTACCTGGACCGGACGACCCACAAGCTCGTCGTCACGGTCACCAGGGACGCCGACGCCCGCACCGTCCGCGCGGCGGGCGCCGAGCCGCGCACCGTCGCCCGCGACGGCACCGCGCTGCGCGCCGCCACCGCGCAACTGGACAAGACCGCCCGCGTGCCCGGGACCGCCTGGTACATCGACCCGCGCACCGACCAGGTCGTGGTGTCGGTGGACAGCACGGTCACCGGCGCGAAGCTCGCCAAGGTGAAGGCCGCGGCGGGCAAGCTCGGATCGACCGTGCGGATGAAGCAGGTCCGCGGCACGTTCCGTCCGCTCATCAGCGGCGGCGACGCGATCTACGGCGCGAACGTGCGCTGCTCCCTCGGCTTCAACGTGCACGACTCCAGCGGTAACGCCTACTTCATCACCGCGGGCCACTGCGGCAACGACTCCTCCTACTGGACGGACGAGAGCGGCAACCAGCTCGGCAACACCATCGACAGCCGGTTCCCCGGCACCGACTACGCGATCGTCCAGTACACCGGTGGCGCCGACCACCCGAGCGACGTGGACCTGTACTACGGCGGCACCCAGCCGATCACCCAGGCCGCGGACGCCTACGTGGGCGAGTCCGTCCAGCGCAGCGGCAGCACGTCCGGCCTGCACGACGGCACCGTGAACGGCCTCGACGCGACCGTCACCTACCAGGAGGGCACCGTCAGCGGCCTGATCGACACCGACGTCTGCGCCGAGCCCGGCGACAGCGGCGGCTCGCTGTTCGACGGCACCTCCGCGCTCGGCCTCACCTCCGGCGGCAGCGGCGACTGCTCGTCCGGCGGCGAGACCTTCTTCCAGCCCGTCCCGCCCGTCCTCAGCGCCTACGGCGTCGACGTGGGCTGACGCCCCCTACTCCCGGCCGGCCGTCGCCACCCCGCCTTCGGCCGGCCGGGATCCCCCGCCGGTCGCGGGCCCGCCCAGCTCCGCCAGGACGTCGCGGGCCCGTTCGACCAGCGGGTCCGGATCGTCCGCGCGCCAGACCAGGTGCTGGGTGGTGGTCGTCCCGGCGAGCGGCCGCGCGGCCACCCCGGCCCGGCGCAGCGAGCGCATCGAGTCGGCGAGCACCGCGCCGCCGAACCCGGCCGCGACCAGGGCGAGCAGCGTCGGGACGGTCCGTCCCTCGGCCGCGACGCGCGGCGCCACCCCGGCCCGGTCGCACAGCGCCACGATCTCGTCGTGCGAGCGGGCGGACGCCTCGCGCGGCCACAGCACCAGCGGGATGCGGCCGAGCGCGTCCAGCGGCAGCGGACCCGTCCCGGCCGCCAGCGCGTGCCGCTCGGGCACGAACAGCGTCATCGGCTCCCGCCACCAGACCCGCGTCGCGAGCCTGGCGTCCCGCATCGGCAGCCGGTGGACGGACAGGTCGTAGCGGCCGTCCAGCACGCCGTCGGACATGTCGGCGTCGCTGAAGCTCTCGTGCAGCCGCAGGTCCACGCCCGGCAGCTCGCGGCGCAGCCGGCCGAGCGCGGCGCCGAGCGGCCCGTTGATCCCGGACGGCCCGAACGCGACCGTGAGCCGTCCGGACAGGCCGCGCGCGGCGAGCCGGACGTCCTCCAGCGCCGCGTCCGCCTCGGCGAGGATCACCCGCGCCCGGCGCAGCAGCGCCCGCCCGGTCTCGGTCGGTGCGAGCCCGCGCCCCCGCCGCTCGAACAGCCGCGTGCCGAGCTCGTGCTCCAGCTCGCGCAGCTGGCGGCTCAGCGTCGGCTGCGTCAGGTGCAGCCGCCGCGCCGCGGCGCTGATCGAGCCCTCCTCGGCGATCGCGACGACGTAGCCGAGCAACCGAATCTCCATCCATACCTCCTAGGCATAGGCAGCATAGACGTCGATGCCCGCAGGGCTGAGAAGCTCCGGAATCGCGCCAGGATCGAGTCACCGCAAGGAACCGACACAAGGAGCCCGGTGATGGACCGTTCGGAGCGTTTCGAGCACGGCATGACGATCCTGGAGAAGGTGGACGGCGAGGGCGGGCAGCGCGTCGTCGAGTCGCTCGGCGACGTGTCGCCCGAGCTCGGCCACCAGGTCGTCGCGTGGGCCTTCGGCGACATGTACGACCGCCCGCAGCTCCCGCCCCGCGACCGCCAGCTCGTCACGCTCGGCGTGCTGACCGCGCTCGGCGGCTGCGAGATCGAGCTGGACGTGCACATCAACGCCGCGCTGAACGTCGGGCTGACCCCGACGGAGATCTCCGAGGCGCTGCTGCACTCGGCCGTCTACTGCGGGATGCCGCGCGCGATCAACGCGACCCTCGTCGCCAAGCGGGTGTTCGCCGAGCGCGGTCTGCCGCCGGTCCGCAACAGCGGCGACCGCCCGGCCTCGGACTGAGACCGCGATCGAGCCGGCCGGGCCGGTGGAAGATCGCGGAGGGCGGGTAGGGATCCCGCCGGGACGGCCGTCCGCCGTTCCGGACGACCGGGGGGAACCGGCAATGAGTGATCTCGTGGCGATCGCCTACGGCGACGTGGAGACCGCCCAGCGGGTCCGGCAGCGGGTGATGGAGCTGCAGAAGCAGCACGTCATCGAGGTGTCGGACGCGGTGGTGGTCGAGCGCGGGCAGGACGGAGGGATCAGGCTGCACCAGGCGGTGAACACCGTCGCCGGGGGCGCGGCGGGCGGCGCGCTGTGGGGCGGGCTGATCGGGCTGATCTTCCTTCAGCCGCTGCTCGG
This sequence comes from Actinomadura gamaensis, assembly GCF_042652125.1. Classification (NCBI taxonomy): domain Bacteria; kingdom Bacillati; phylum Actinomycetota; class Actinomycetes; order Streptosporangiales; family Thermomonosporaceae; genus Actinomadura; species Actinomadura gamaensis. The sequence goes on from NZ_JBHSIT010000004.1 coordinate 731,790, forward strand.
CGCGGTGATCGGCGGCGCGACGGGGGCCGCGGTGGGCGCCGCGACCGACATCGGCGTGGACGACGGCTTCATGCGCCGCCTCGGCGAGGGGCTGCGTCCGGGCGCGGCGGCGGTCTTCCTGCTCATCGAGAAGAGCACGCCGGACAAGGTCCTGCCGGAGCTCGCGCCGTTCGGCGGCCAGGTCATCCGGACCTCGCTGTCGGACGAGCAGGAACGGCACCTCCGCGACGCCCTCCAGCACCGCCCCGCGCACCCGCCCGAGTCCGGCCGGGCGCCGGCCGGTGGTCAGGGCGCACAGGCGTCGGCCGACGGGCAGGGCGTGCGGGCGTCCGCCGATGGGCAGAGCGTGGGAGCGTCGGCCGGTGGTGAGGGCGTGCGGGCGTCGGCCGGGGGCGAGGGCGTGCGGGCGTCCGCCGATGGGCAGGGCATGCAGGCGACCGCTGACCGGACCCGCACCGAGGCCGTGCCCGCCGACTGATCTTCCTTCGGCGCCGTCCGCCCGCCTCGCTGAAAACCGGTCGCGGCGGGCGGTCCTCGCGCCTACCGTCGCACCATGGGCGATCTCGCGATCGACGCGGCCGTGCGCGGCGCGGACGGCCACTACACGGCCGAGCTGTCCCCCGAGTGGAGCGCCTGGGGCCCGAACGGCGGGTACGTCGCGGCCGTGCTGGCCCGGACGGCCCTGACCCACGGCGAGCTGCCCCGGATCGCCTCGCTGAGTTGCCAGTTCCTCAAGTCCGGCCGGTTCGCGCCGGTCGAGCTGACGGCGGTGACGACCCGGAGCGCACGCCGCGCCGAGGCCGTCCGGGTGACGATGGCGCAGGACGGCGTCCCGCTCGCCGAGGCGCTGGCCTGGCTCGTCGCGGACGGCCAGCCCGGCATGCGCCACGACGACGCGCGCCTCCCGGACGACATCCCCGACCCGGAGGGGCAGCCGACCTTCGCCGAGCTGTCCTCGCCGGACACGCTCGATCCGCCGCCGCTGTGGGAGAACATCGACTCGCGCGCCGTGACGTACGGGGAGGGGCCGTCCGGTGAGGCGTTCACGCACGGCTGGTACCGGTTCCTGAAGCACAGCACGGACGACGTCGGACGCCAGCTCGTCCTGCTGGACGTGCTGGCCTTCCCCGCCGCGTGGAACCGGCACCTGACCGACACGGGCTTCATCGCGCCGAACCTGGACCTGAACGTCCAGTTCCACCGGTCGGGCGCGGCGGAGGAGTGGCTGTACGCGGAGGCGCGCTCGGAGATCGCCGAGGACGGCCTGATCGGCTACCGCTCGCGCGTCTGGTCGCGCGACCGGCGCCTGCTGGCGTCCGCCGCGGGCCAGCTCCTGTGCCGTCCGGCGGGCTGAGCGCCGTCCGCGGACATCCGGACGAGGTACCGGCTCGGGCGCCTTTCGAAGATCATGGACGGATGAGCACCACCCGACTCGTCACCCTCGACGATGCCGCCGAACTGGCCGCGCTGTACGCCGCGAACCGGGAGTTCCTGGCCCCCTGGGAGCCCGCCCGCGACGAGGATTTCTTCACCGAGGCCCGGCAGCGCGCGCTGCTGGCCGTGATGCTCGACGACCACGCGCGCGGGAAGGCGATGCCGCGCGTGATCCTGGACGGCGGCGAGATCGCCGGCCGCGTCAACCTGGTCGACATCGTTCGTGGAGCGTTCCAGTCGGGCAACCTCGGCTACTGGGTGAGCGGCACGGCGAACGGGCGCGGGCTGGCGACGCGCGCCGTCGCCGACATCGTGCGCATCGCGTTCGAGGACCTGGACCTGCACCGGGTGCAGGCGGCCACGCTCGTGCACAACGCCCGGTCGCAGAAGGTGCTGGAGCGCAACGGGTTCGTCCGGTGCGGGCTCGCGCCGGACTACTGCAAGATCGCCGGACGCTGGCAGGACCACGTGCTCTACCAGGTCGTCCGCGCGGAGGGATGAGAGCCTCCGGAGGGATGCGAGCGTCCGGAGGATGAGAGCGTCCGGAGGATGAGAGCGTCCGGCCGCCCCGGGCGGGGCGGCCGGACGGGAGGGCCCACCGGCCCCGGTGGAGCTACCGGCCCCGGTTGAACTGGCGGGTCGGCTGGCGGCCGGCGTTCTGGCGGGCGCGGTTCGGCAGCGCCGCCGTGCGCGGATTCGGGAAGTCGCGCTTGGCCTTCTTCTTCGCCAGGGCCTTGGCGAAGGGCGGGTTGTCGTCGTTGTGGAATCGCATGAAGAGACACCTCCGGGCATGCTCGAATTCGGCCTGGAAAAGGCCGCGAAAAAAGGCTTGGCGGTCCGAAGGCGGGCGTGACGCACGGCTGAGCACGGGCGGACGGGCCCGGAAAGACATGCGGAACGAAGCCGAAGGACGGCCGAGAGGGGAGGATGGGGAGCGGGCCGCGGCAGGCGCACGCCGTCAGGACGGGCGCGTGGCGGGCGGCTCAACCCGGAAGATGAATCACAGCTCCATGGCCGAAATAATAGCGGGGCCCGCGGGGCGGTTGTCAACCGTTAATTCGCGGAAGAATGGCGTGGCCGCCGTTTGGCGCGATCTGTGGGGTACGTGTCGTTGACGCCATCGGCCGGCGGGCGCGAGGCTCGCTGGTGTGAAGCGGATCGTGTTCGTGGTCTTCGAGGGGTTCCAGTCGCTGGACCTCACCGGGCCGCTGGAGGTCTTCTCGTTCACCGGACGATACGAGTGCCTGATCGTCGCGGCGGAGGCCGGGGAGGTCACCACGCGCAGCGGGCTGCCGGTCGTCGTCCGGCACGGAGTGCGCGACCTCGACCCCGCGGACGGCGTCGACACCCTCGTCGTCGTCGGCGGGAGAGGCGTGGACGCCGCCACCGGTGACGAGGCGCTCGTCGCCTGGATCCGGGAGGCCGCGCGGGGCGCCCGGCGCGTGGCGTCGGTGTGCAGCGGCGCGCTGCTGCTCGGCGCGGCCGGGCTGCTCGACGGCCGGCGCGTCACCACGCACTGGGGGCGCGCGGAGCAGGTGCGCCGGGCGCATCCGGAGGCCGTCGTGGACTGCGACCCGATCTTCGTCCGGGACGGGCGGATCTGGACGTCGGCGGGCGTGACCGCCGGCATGGACCTCGCGCTCGCCCTGGTCGAGGACGACCTCGGCCGGGACGCGGCGCACCGGGTGGCCCGCGAGCTGGTGCTGTTCCTGCGCCGGCCGGGCAGCCAGTCGCAGTTCAGCGTGCCGCTGTGGACGGCGCGTCCGGAGAGCGACCCGATCCGGACGGCCGTGGACGCGATCAACGCCCGGCCCGGCGACCGGCACGCCGTGGGCGACCTCGCCGGGCGCGCCGGGCTCAGCCCCCGGCACCTGCAGCGCCGGTTCGCCGCCGAGATGGGCGTCCCGCCCGGCGTGTACGTCGAGCGGGTGCGGATCGAGGCGGCGCGGCGGGCGCTCGCCGAGACCGCCGAACCGGTCGAGGCGCTGGCCCGGCGGCTCGGCTTCGGCACCGGCGAGACCCTGCGCCGGGCCTTCCACCGGACGGTCGGAGTCGCACCGTCCGACTACCGCGAACGGTTCCGAACGACAGGAAGGGACGAACGATGACGACCTACGGACTGCTGCTGTTCGAGGGCGCGGAGGAGCTGGACTTCGTCGGGCCGTGGGAGATCTTCACGGCCTCCGCGCTCACCCGCGAGGGCGCGGACCGCGCCGTGCTGATCTCCAAGACGGACGCGCCCGTCCGCTGCAACAAGGGCATGCGCGTCCTGCCGGACCACACCTTCGAGGACGCGCCGGACCTGGACGTCCTGCTCGTGCCCGGCGGGAACGGGCGGGTCGCCGCGGGCCGGGACCCGGTGATCACCGGCTGGATCGCCGCGACCGCGCCGAAGGTCCGCTGGGTGACCAGCGTGTGCACGGGCTCGCTGCTCCTGCACGACTCCGGGCTGCTGCGCGGCAAGCGCGCGGCGACGCACTGGGCCGCCGAGGACGAGCTGGAGTCGCGCGAGGGCGTCACCCTCGTCCGCGACGAGCGCTTCGTCGTCGAGGGCGACGTCGTCACGAGCCAGGGCGTGTCGGCGGGCATCGACATGGCGCTGTGGCTGATCGGGCAGCTCCACGGCGTCGATCACGCGCGAGGCGTCCAGAAGTACGTGCAGTACTACCCGCAACCGCCCTACGCGAGCCACGCGGGCTGACCCCGCGAACTGACCGCGGGGCCGGCCCGGCGGGGGTCAGGCGGACTGCTCGGCCTCGGCGCGCATCTCCTCCATCTCGCGCAGCACCTTCTTGCGGGCGCGCGCCGAGAGGCGGTCGATGTAGAGCTTGCCGTTCAGGTGGTCGGTCTCGTGCTGGAGGCAGCGGGCGAGCAGGCCCGTCCCCTCCACCGTGACGGGGTTGCCCTGGACGTCGAAGCCGTGGCAGGTGGCGGTGTCGGGGCGCGCGACCGGCGCGTGCGGGCCGGGCACCGACAGGCAGCCCTCCTCGCCGTCGTCGAGGTGGCGGTCCGGGCCCTCGGGCAGGACGAGCGTGGGGTTGCAGACGACGCCCTTGCGGTTCACGTCGTCCGCGTCGGGGCAGTCATAGACGAACACGCGCAGGTCCACGCCGATCTGGTTCGCGGCGAGGCCGACGCCGTCCGCCTCGTACATGCTGGCGAACATGTCGTCCACCAGGGCGGCGAGGTCGGCGTCGTAGCTCTCCACCGCACGCAGGGGCCGGTGGAGGACGGGGTCCCCCACCAGGGTGATCGGTCGTGCCTGTCCGCTCGTCATGGTCCGCATGGTAGCCAGCCGCGCGCGGTGCGCGGTTCACCGCGATAATCACCGGTCATGCGGTTCGGGGTGCTCGGTTCGACGGCGGCGTGGCGGCCGGACGGGACGCCGGTCCCGCTCGGCGGCCCGTCCCGCCGGGCGTTGCTGGCGTTGCTGCTCGTCCGGCCGGGGGAGGCGGTGTCGGCCGAGGGGCTCGCGGACGAGCTGTACGGCGACCGCCTCCGGGCCGGCGGCGACGCGGGGCACGCGTTGCAGTCGCAGGTGTCGCGGTTGCGCGCCGTCCTCCGCCCGGACGCCGACATCGAGATCACCCCGGCCGGGTACCGCCTGACCTGCGCGGAGGTCGACGCGGCGCGGTTCGAGTCGCTCGCGGAGGACGGGCGTGCCGCGCTCACCGCCGGGGACGCGTCCCGGGCCGCCGATCTGCTCGGCGAGGCGCTCGGGCTGTGGCGCGGACCGGCCTTCGCGGACGCGTCGGAGACGGCGTCCGGCACCGCCGCCGCCACCCGCCTGGACGAGCTGCGCTTCGCCGCGCTCGTCGCCCGCGCCGGAGCCGACCTCGCCCTCGGCCGCCATGACGCCGCCGTCGCCGAGCTGCGCGACCTGATCGCGCGGCATCCGCTCCGGGAGGACCTGCGCGCCCTGCTGATCCGCGCGCTCGCCGGAAGCGGCCGTCAGGCGGAGGCGCTGGCGTTCTACGAGGAGACGCGCGTCCTGCTGGCCGAAGAGCTGGGCGCGGACCCGTCGCCCGAACTGGTCGCGCTGCACCGCGCCCTGCTCCAGGGAACGCCCGTCGCGAAGCCCGCTGCGAAGCCCGCCGCAGAGCCCGCCGCGGAGCACGCTGAGAAGCCTGCCGCTGAGCACGCTGAGAAGCCTGCCGCTGAGCACGCTGAGAAGCCTGCCGCCCGGGTCTCGCGTCCGGGTACCCCGATCAGCGGGTTCGTCGGCCGGGACGAGGACGTCGCGGGCGTCCTCGACGGGCTGGCGTCCGGACGGCTCGTCACCCTGTTCGGGCCGGGCGGCGTCGGCAAGACGCGCCTGGCGGGGGAGGTCGCGCGGCGCTGGGACGGCGAGGTCGCCTTCGCGCCGCTCGCCCCCGTCGCCGATCCGGCGCAGGCGGTGTTGCAGGCGCTCGGCCTGCGCGAGCGCGGGCTGCTCGGCGGCGGGGGCGACCCCGACCCGGAGGAGCGGCTCGTCGCCGCGCTCGCGGACCGCGCCCTGCTGCTCGTCCTGGACAACTGCGAGCACGTCGTCGCGGACGCCGCGAACCTCGCCTGGCGGCTGCTCTCCGCATGCCCGGACCTGCGCGTCCTCGCGACGAGCCGGGAGCCGCTGGACGTGGCGGGCGAGCGCCTCTGGCAGGTCCGGCCGCTGCCGCAGGACGACGCCGTCCGGCTGTTCGAGGAGCGGGCGCGGGCCGCGCGCCGCGACGTCGTGCTGGACGGGACGCTCGTCCGGAAGGTCTGCGCGGCGCTGGACGACCTGCCGCTCGCGATCGAGCTGGCGGCGGCCCGGCTGCGCACGCACGAGCTGTCCGACGTGGCGGCCCGCCTGGACGACCGGTTCGCGCTGCTCGCGCGCGGCAGCCGGACGGCCGACGCCCGGCACCGGACGCTCCGCGCGGTCGTCGACTGGAGCTGGGAGCTGCTCACCGGCGAGGAACGCAGGGCGGCGCGCCGGTTCACCGTGTTCGCCGGAGGAGCGACCGCCGCGTCCGCCAAGGCGGTAACGCGCGCGCACGAGGCGACCCTGGACGCGCTCGCCGACCGCTCGCTCCTCGACTTCTCCAACGGCCGCTACCGGATGCTGGAGACGATCCGTGCCTACGGGGCCGAGAAGCTCGCGGAGGCGGGCGAGGCCGAGGAGTTCCACGCGGCGCACGCCGCCCACCTGCTCGACCTCGCCGAGGGCGCCGACCTGCTCGGGCACGGCCAGCTCGCCGCCCTCGACCGCCTCGCGGCCGAGCACGACGACCTGATCGCGGCGCTGCGCCGGGCGATCGGCGCGGGGCGCGTGCGAGCGGCGTCCCGGCTGCTGAGCGCGATGTCCACCTACCTGTGGATCAGGGGGCTGGCGGGCTCGGCCGCGCCGCTCGCCGCCGCGCTCCTGGAACTGCCCGGCGCCGACCGGCCGGGCGCGGACCTGCCCGGCGAGGAGTTCGCGGTCTGCGTCACGATCGCCGGGGCGCACGCGACCGACCGGCAGCGGGAGATGGCGGCCGTCGCGCTGGCGGAGGCCGGACGTCCGCTGCGCAACTCCATGGCGTCCTTGCAGTGGCTCATGAACACGGTCGGCGGCGGTGACGTGGACGTCCAGTTCAGGACGCTGAGGGCCGAGCGCGACAGCCCGGACCCGTGGGCGCGTGCGGCGGCGCGGCTGATGTCGGGGTATCCGCAGCTCGCGCAGGGCGATCTCGGCCAGGCCGAGCAGGAGTACCAGGCCGCCGCCGACGGCTTCCGCGAGCTGGGCGAACGCTGGGGGACGGCGCTCGCGCTGGACGCCCTGGCCACGCTCGCCGCGATCTCCGGGGACGCCGTCCGCGCCATCGCCCTCATCGACGAGGCGCTCGCGCTCGGCGCGGAGCTCGGCGCGGCCGACGACGTCGCCGACCTGCTCTGCAACCGGGGCGACCTCCGCGCCCCGGACGACCTGGAGGCGGCCCGCGCCGACTACGCCGAAGCGGCGGCGGTGGCCCGCCGGGCGGGCAACGCGACCTGCCTGGCGGCGGCCTTGCGCGGCCTGGCGGACGTCGCCCTCGCCGAAGGCGACACGGCCGGAGCGCAACGCCTCTACGAAGAGGCTCTGGACCATTTCGATCCCACGTGGGTCAAGAGCGTCGGAAACCGCGTCCGCACGCTCATCGGCTTGGGACGCATCGCAGAGCCCGACCCGAAGGCGGCGGACCTGTACCGGCAGGCGATCGAGGTCGCGGCGGTCATCGGGGCACTGTCCGAGGGGGCGCGCGGGATGGTCGCTCTCGCGCGCGTGCACGAGGGCGAGCAGACGGCGCGGATGCTCGGTGGGGCGACCGTCCTGCGCGGCATGGACGCCGTGGCCGATCCCGAAGTCGCCGCCATCGAGAAGGCCACGCGCGCGCAACTCGGCGACGACGCCTACACCGCCGCCTACCGCGAGGGCCTTCGTCTCAGCCACGAAGACGTCCTGCGCCTCGCGGGCCTCTCCGAGGAGACCATCCGGAAATCGCCGCTGCGCGTCTTCCCCGACTTCTGACTCACCGGCGGTGTGCGCGCGGTGAGCGGCCTCTCGCAGAGCCGGGGGCATGACGAAGAACACCCTGATCTCGGGCACCTCGATCGCGGATGATCGCGAACAGCGTCCGGAGGACGGCCGAGAACATCACCTTGAAGACCTACCGGGCACGCCGGTCCAGCAGCACCGGGACGAGGGTCAGCGCGAGCAGCCCGGCCGTGAGCGCGAAGCCGCCCGCGTAGGACGCCACGGACACCACGATGCCGAACCCGACCGCGCCGACGCCCATCCCCGCGTCGTACGCCACGTTCCACAGCGCGCTGACCCGGCCGTACTCCGGCCGGGTCACGCGGTCGAACATCAGCGCCAGCGTCGAGGACTGCGCGATGCCGAACCCGGCCCCGAACAGCAGCGGCCCGACGACGACCGCGACCGGGCTGCCCGTCCAGACCAGCGTCCCGGCCCCGGCGGCGGTGAGCAGCACCATCGGGACGAGCAGGGGCCGCGCGCCGTACCGGTCCGCGAACCGCCCGGACATCCAGCGCGTCAGCGGCGTCGCCACCGACTGCGCGAACAGCGCGCCCGCCGCCAGCCCGGCCGCGGCGCCGTGCACCGCCAGCGGCACGAACGTCTGGAGCACGCCGGTGGCGAAGGTGACCGCCGCGAAGATCAGCGCCGGCCGGGCCAGCTCCGGCCGCCGCGCCGCCCGCAGCAGCCCGCCGTGCTCGGCCGGGTCGTCCTCGCACCGGACGCCGGGCAGCCCGCCGAGGACGGCCAGCGGGACCACCGCCACGACGGCGGCGGCGACGAACACCGTGGAGAACCCGGCGTGCCCGCTGAGCCAGATCCCGAGCGGCAGGCACGACAGCGCCGGGATGCCGACCGCCACCCCGTAGACGCCGAGCGCCTCGCCGCGCCGCTCGGGCGCGACCGACTCGGCGGCGAGCGCGGTGCCCGCCACGACCAGCACGCCGAGCCCGGCCCCGCGCAGCGCGCACGCCAGCAGCACCATGGGCAGCGACCCGGACAGGATCGGCAGCGCCGACGGCGGCCCCAGCAGGAGAAGCCCGCCCGCGAGCGTCATCCGGTATCCGTAGCGCGAGGCGAGCCGCGGGATCAGCGGCTCGACCAGGACGGTCGCGAGCATCATCACGCCCGTGCAGAGCCCCGCGCCGAACCCGCCCCCGCCGTGCCGCGCCACGAACAGCGGGAGCGTGGACATCAGCAGGTAGCAGGCGGCCATCCCGCCGAGCGAGCACCACAGCAGGCCGAGGAACGCCCGAGTGAAGATCGTCGGCCGGGCGGCGGCCGGGGCCGGGACATCGCGGACGCTCACCAGCGGGCTCCTTCCGGGGGACGGGCCTCCCATCGTCCGCCGCCCGGCGCGCCGGGGGATCAGGCAAAAGCCTTATTTTCGGTCCGCCCCGTCCGGGCCGGGGAGCTGAGGCCGCCCGACCGTCGCCGGGTCGAGGACGTCCAGGACCGGGACGAGGCGGCGCTCCTCGTCGGCGAAGTGGGCGTCGATCTCCGCGACGATCCGCTCCACGCCCTCGCGCCGCTCCTCGTCCGCGAGGTCGGTGCGGGCGCACAGCGACTCCAGCTCGGCGCGCTTCCCGGCGAGGACGGCGTGCTGGCGGCGCAGGTCGTCCAGCATCGGGGCGAGCGCCGGGAACTGCTGCTCGATGCGCGGGAAGACGCCGTTCTCCTTGGTGTGGTGGGACTCCAGGTCGCCGCACACGGTCAGGCAGTGCGTGCGGAGCCGCTCCAGGAGCGGGGCCGACGGGGCGTCCGTGCCGAACGCCGAGCTTTCGAGCACGTCCATGAGGTCGTTGCGCAGGGACTCGTGGATTCGGACGAGCTCGCTCCCGAGCGCCCGCTCGCGGTCCTCGTCCACGCGGTACAGGACGACGGCGGGGAACGTCCGGGAGGTGCGCGCCGCATAGCTGGCGTACGCCTCGGACGACGCCATCATCTCGGCGTGCAGGCGCTCGCGTTCCTCCTCGGGCGCCGGGATCGCGGTGGCCGTGTACGAGGACGTCCCGATCTCAACGGTCACCCTCGGGTTCGCGACGAGGTTGGCGTACCAGGTCGGATGGTCGTCGCCGCCCGCGTTGGTGGCGAAGACGACGGGGCGTCCGCGGCCGTCCTCGCGGTAGGCGAGCGGTGAGGTGCGCGGTGCTCCGGACCGGCGTCCGGTGGTGGTGAGGAGCAGGAGCGGCATCCCGGCGAAGGGGCCGCCGACCACGCCTCCGTTCGCCCGGAACTCCTCGACGATCGGACGGTTGAACTCGGTGTAGGTCATGCCTCTGGCCTCCGCGTAGGCTGATCCCGGCGAATCATGTTTGCTTTGCAAGCAAATCTACTTTGAATGCAAAGGTGTTTGTATGTCAACGGGCCGGGAGCCGGACGGGCCGGACGTCGAGGCCGGCGTCCGCGCGATGCTGCTGCTCATGCCGCGCCTGGTGGGCCGGGCGAAGCGGACGCCGCCGCCCGCGTCGCTGGCCGGGTTCGCGCTCGCGCCGCGCCACCTGTCGCTGCTCGCCTACCTGCTGTTCGACGGGCCGATGCCGGTCCGCGCGCTGGCCGAGCGGCTGGAGGTGGCCCCGACGACGGTCAGCCTCATGGTCGGCGACCTCAGCCGCCAGGGCATCCTCGAACGCCGCGAGGACGAGGCCGACCGCCGCCGCACGATCGTCGCCATCGCGCCCGAGCACCACGACGGCATCAGCGGCTGGCTCGCCAAGGGCGCGGACGCCTGGCGCGCCGCGCTCGACCCGCTCAGCCCGTCCGAGCGCCGGATGTTCATCGAGACGCTCCGCCGCTACGAGGAGGCCGCGCGCGAGTCGTGACGCGAGGCACGTGACGTGCGGCGCGTGACGTGCGACGCGTGACGCGGGCACGGCACGTGAGGCACGTCACAGCGTGGACTGTCACGTCCGGGCAGGGTCTCCAGTCCTCTCTGCGTAGTCGCGAGAAGAAGAGGAGACCGTCATGCGAGTGCTGGTCGCCGGAGCCACCGGAGTCATCGGCCGCCGCCTTGTCCCCCTGCTGAAGGAGGCCGGGCACGAGCCGGTCGCGCTCACCCGCAACCCCGGCGCGGTGCGGGAGCGGCTGGGGGTGGAGACCGTCGAGGCGGACGCGCTCGTCCGCGAGGACGTCCTGAAGGGCGTCCGCGACGCCGCGCCCGACGCGGTCGTGAACCTGCTGACCGCGATCCCCGCCAAGCTCGACGTCTCGCGGCTGGCGGAGGAGTTCGTCCTGACCAACCGGCTGCGCACGCAGGGGACCCGCAACCTGCTGGACGCCGCCCCCGGCGCCCGGCACATCGCCGAGAGCGTCGCGTTCGTCTACCAGCCGGGCGACGGGCTCGCCGACGAGGACGCGCCGACCTGGTACGACGGCACGCCCGACCAGTTCGTCACCACGCTCGAAGCCGCTCTGGACCTGGAAAGGCAGCTCACCGAGGCCGGCGGCCTCGCGCTGCGCTTCGGCCACCTGTACGGGCCGGGCTCGGGCTACGCGGCCGACGGCGCGACCACCGCCGCGATCAGGGCCGGGCAGTTCCCGCTGATCGGCGGGGGGAACGGCTACTTCTCGTTCATCCACTCCGCCGACGCGGCCGCCGCCGTCGTCGCCGGGCTCGACCGGGACGTCAGCGGCGTCCTGAACATCGCGGACGACCACCCGACGCAGGCCCGCGAGTGGATCCCCGAGGTCGCGCGCATGCTCGGCGCGCTCGAACCGCCCGTGGTGTCCGAGGAGCAGGCCCTTCCCGTCGCCGGGGAGTGGGGCGTGGCCTTCCTGAACCGGCTGCGCGGCGTGGACAACGCCCGTGCGCGCGCGAGCCTGGACTGGCGTCCGCGCTACGCGTCCTGGCGGGACGGCTTCGAGGTCGAGCTCTCCAAGGACGAGTAAGGCGCGGAAGGTGGGGCCCGCCTAGCGCGAGCCCCACCTTCACCCGCGTCAGCTTCCCGCGACGGGGCCCTTCAGGCTCCTGGTGAACCAGGCGAGGATGTCCGGGAGCAGTTTCTGGAGGTCGGCGGTGTAGTGGCCGCCGTTCTTCTGGATCTCCACCTGCGCGGTCGTCGGCGCCTGGACGAGCCGCTTGAACTGCATCACGCGCTCCCGGTCCGCGCGGAACAGCTTGCGGTCGCCCGCGAGCAGGAACAGCCGCACGTCCGGCCGCTTCTTGACCGTCTCGTCCGGGCTGTTGGCGCGCATCTGCTGCGGCGTCCAGCGCGGGCCGGCCTGCGGCTCGGGCGAGAAGTACCCGGCCCACGACATCGCGGCGCGGTACTTGGCCGGGTGCTCCAGCGCCAGCTTGACCGCGCAGAACGCGCCGGACGACGCGCCGCCGAGCCCCCAGCCGTCGCGTCCGGGCAGCGTGCGGAAGTTGGCGCGGACCATGGCGTAGACGTCCTCGCCGAGGAACGTCCCCATCTTCGGCATGCCCGGGATGTCGCTGCACTCGGTGTCCTGGCGCGTGGACATCTGGAGCACCGGCATGACCATGATGAACGGGTGCGCCTTGTGGCGCTTCTCCATCTGGACGGCCGTCTTCTGGATCGGCTCGACCTCTTCGTGCGCCCAGAAGTTGTAGTTCACGCCGGTGTTGCCGGTGAAGAGCGTCAGCACCGGGAAGCCGCTCCTGGCGTAGCGCGGGTCCTTGTACTCGGGCGGCAGCCAGACCCACACCTTGCCCGTCACGCCGGACCTGGCGCCCTTGAGCGTGGTGACCATGATCGGCCCGCCGGACGTGTTGTGCGAGAACTTGAAGTGCGCCTTCGGCCCGGTCGGCATCTGCACCGGCGGTTCGGTGCGCCCGGCGGGCGCGGCCTGCGCGGGCGTCGTGGACGGCGCGGGCGGTTGCGCCTTGGCTCCTCCGGACCCGCATGCGGCGGCGGTCGAGACCACGAGCGCGGCGGCGGCGAGCGCGGCCCCGATGCCGCGCAGGCTCCGTCGTGATGTCATCAATGGCCTCCCCGTAGGCCGTCTCCGCCGCCCCGCGACGCGGGTCACCGAAGCACACGAACTGGCAGGATCATAGGGGCGGCCAGGCAAAACGCAAAAGTCCCGCCTTTGCTCGCCTATCCGTACGTGCCGGGTGAAGCCCCTATTCAAGGCTTGTTCACCCCATGGACGGACGAAAGCCCGGCCCGCGCCGGCGGTCCGTCCGGATGCGGACAGTCGGGCGGGACGGGTCCATGCCTACTCTTGTTTGCGTTGTTGCGCAACTATTGCGCAGTGCCGCCGAGCGTGCTCAGCGCGTGAGCAGGCGGGTGATCAGATCGTCCATGGCGGCGCCCGTCTCGGCCCGGGCGGCGGCCGGATCGGCCGCGACGGTGATCACCACTCCGGCCTGGTTGGCGGCGCCGAACAGCAGGTGCGTCAGGGGCTCGGCGCGGCCGGGGGAGACCAGGCCGAGCCGCTCGGCCTCCCGCATCCCCGCGCGCAGCTGCCGCCGCGCGCAGTACGGGTCGTCGTAGGCGACCGAGCGCTCCCACCCGAGGACGAGCGGCCCCTCGCGCAGCAGGACGCGCTGGACGTGCGGCTCCAGGCAGGTGTCGAGGAAGGCCGCCATGCCCGCCCGCAGCCGCTCGGCGGGCCCCGGCCCCGCGCCCAGCGCGGCGGCGGCGCAGCGGTCCGCGACCTCGCGCTGGACCTGCTGGAAGGCGGCCTCGAACAGGCTCTCCTTGTCGGCGAAGTGGTGGTAGAGCGCGCCGCGCGTGACGCCCGCGGCCCGCACCACGGCGGTCGTGGACGTGCCGGCGAAGCCGTGCTCGGTGAACAGGGCGACGGCCGCGTCCACGAGCCGCCGCCGCGTGGCGTCGCCCTGCTCGACCTTCCTGCTCATCCCCCCATCGTAGGGAGCTAGGCGGCGTACACGTTCACCTCTTCGGGCAGGCCGAGGGCGGCGGGGTCGAGCCGTCCGGTGGCGGCGAGGACGAACGGGTGCGGGTCGCCGGTGACGACCGTCCCGCCGCCTCCGATCTCGGCCTCGGGGAAGCCGTCGAGCCGGAGCGTGAGGGAGACGCGGTCGTCCAGCGTCTCGCGCAGCCAGGCGAGCGCCGCGCCGAGGCCGGGGCCGGTGCCGGCCGGACGGCCGAGCGCCGCGCGGACGTCGTCGGAGTGCACGTACGCGTCGTACCAGAGCGTCAGGACGCCGTTGCCGACCGTCCGTCCGGCGGGTCCGGGCCCGGCCCAGACCTCGTCGGTCAGCGCGGACAGGCCCGGCTCGATCGTGCCGGCCGCCGCGCGGAGGGCGGCGGCGAGCCCGGCGGGGGAACGGCCGCGCCCGGCCGCGGCCTGCTCGTCGGGGGAGCGCGTGCCGGACGCGCGGTTGACGATGTCCTCGGCGTTGCCGAGCACGTGGGCGGCGACGTCGCGGACGCGCCATGCGGTGCACCGGGTCGGGGCGTCCCAGTCGGCGGCGGAGAGGCCGTCCACGAGGTCGGCGAAGGCGCGGAACTCGGCCAGCAGGCCCTTGACGGTCGTGTCGCGGTCGGGCGGCAGGTGTCGGGTCATGCCCGCGAACTTACATACATGCAGCCTGTATGTGAAGGGGTGGGGACAACCCGAAGGCCGATCCGGTGGAAGGCCCCGTTACGCCCGCGGCGCGGGACGGGTGGAATCGTGGCATGAGCTTCCCGAGTGCCGGACCCGCGATGCCGCACGCGGTCCCGCCGATGCCCCCGCCCGCCGTCGAACTCCGCGGCGTCCTGCGCCGGTACGGCTCGGACGACACGGCCGTGACGGCGCTCGACCGGGTGAGCATCGCGTTCCCGCCCGGCAGCTGGACCGCCGTGATGGGACCGTCCGGCTCCGGTAAGTCCACGCTGCTGCACTGCGCCGCAGGGCTGGACCGCGCCGACGAGGGGCAGGTGCTCGTCGCGGGCCGCGACATCACGCGCGCGCCCGAGCACGTCCTCACCGAGCTGCGCCGCCGCTCGCTCGGCTTCGTCTTCCAGAACTTCAACCTGGTCGGCGCGCTGACCGCCGAGCAGAACGTCGCGCTGCCGCTCCGGCTCGCCGGGGTCCGGGTGAAGCGCGAGCAGGTCCGGGCCGCGCTCGCCGACGTCGGCCTCGGCGACCGGGGCGGGCACCGGCCGCGCGAGCTGTCCGGCGGCCAGCAGCAGCGCGTCGCGATCGCGCGCGCGATGGTCACCCGCCCGGACGTGCTGTTCGCCGACGAGCCGACCGGCGCGCTCGACTCCCGCTCCGCCCGCACCGTGCTGGGCCTGATGCGGCGCGTCGTCCAGGGCTCGCCGCAGTGCGTCGTCATGGTCACCCACGACCCGGTCGCCGCCTCGGCCGCCGACGCCGTGGTGTTCCTGCGCGACGGCCGCCTGGTGGACCGGCTCGTCGGGGCGTCCGCCCGCGACGTGGCCGACCGGCTCGCGACGCTGGAGGACTGACCCGTGTGGCGGATGTCGTGGAGCACCTTCCGGGAGCGCTGGACCCTGTTCGCGGGCGCGCTGCTGACCGTCGTGTGCGGGGTCGCGCTCGTCCAGGCGTCGATGATGGTCGTGCTCGGCTCGGAGCACCCGAGGATCCCGGCCGGGGCGTCGCCGCGCGAGGCCGCCGAGATCAAGGACGCCTACGAGGGCGCCGGCTCGCTGCTCGGCATGACGGCCATGCTCGCCTGCTTCCTCGCGGTGTTCATCGTCGGCTCGACGTTCGCGTTCACCGTCGCGCAGCGCCGCGCCGACCTCGCGCTGCTGCGCACGCTCGGCGGCAGCCGCCGGCAGGTCGTGGCGCTGCTGATGAGCGAGGCGGTGATCCTCGGCGTGCTCGGATCGGCGGGCGGGATCATGCTCGGCGTCCCGCTCATGTGGATCCAGACGTTCCTGCTGACGTCGACCAAGCTCGTGCCCGGCTCGTTCGAGCCGGTCTGGGACAACGGCGTGCTGATCGGCTCGGTGAGCGCGGGCGTCGGGATGGCGCTCGCCGGGTCGTTCGCCGCGACGCTCCGGGCGGCGCGGGTCCGGCCGCTGGAGGCGCTGCGCGACATCGGACGCGCCGCGCGGGTCATGACCGTCGGCCGCTGGTTCTGGGGCGTCACCATGCTCGCCCTCACCGCGGTCATGGTGTCGGCCGAGGGCAAGGTCGACTTCCTCGGCGCGATGCTGATCGGGCTCGGCGTGTCCTTCGCCGGGGCGATCGGGCTGAGCGCGCTCAGCCCGCTGGTCGTCCCGCTCGCCGGGCACCTGCTGCGCCCGTTCGCCCGGTTCGGCCCGCTCGCCGAGCTCGCCCAGGCCAACCTGCGGGACGGCAAGCGCCGCGCGGCCGCGACCGCCGCCCCGATGATCGTGCTGACCGCGCTGGTCGTCGGGCTGACCGCGATGCTCGGCACGCAGGCGAAGGCGGGCGGAGCGGAGGTCGAGCGGAACATCGTGGGCCAGTACGTCGTGACGTCCAAGGGCGCGGACGCGCAGCGGATCGCCTCGGTGCCGGGCGTCGGGGCGACGTCCACGGCCGTCGTCGCCGACATCACGCTCACCTACGTCCACACCGACTCCGACGAGCGGGGACGCCGCGAGACGGTGCGTTCCGGCATCTACGCCATCGACGCCGCCGACTGGGCACGCACGCACAAGCAGCGGCCGATCTCCGGGGCGCTCGGCGACGTGCGCGGCAACGGCGTCCTCGCCGGACCGGGCGCGGCCGAGGACGGCGTCCGGCGCGGCACGACCGCCGTGCTCGGCATCGGCGACCGGAAGGTGAAGGCGAAGGTCGTCGCGCGGCTGCCCGGGACGCTGGAGAACAACGCCGACGCGTTCTACGTCCCGCGCACGCTGCTGCCGCCGGACATGCTCGCGAAGGCCGAGGCCGACACGATCGTCCAGGTCGCGCCGGGCGCGTCCGCCGCCGACGTCGCGCGGCGCCTGCGCGACCTGCGGATCGGCGAGGTCCGGACGGTGTCGGCGTGGTCGAACGCGCGCGTCGCCGAGCAGCAGGAGGAGAACGACAACGTCATGATGGTGCTGATGGGGCTGTCCGCCGCCTACGCGGTGATCGCGATCATCAACGCCATGATCATCGCCGGCACCGAGCGCCGCCGCGAGTTCGCCGTGGCGCGGCTGACCGGGCTGTCCCGCCGCCAGGTCGTTCAGGCCGCGCTGCTGGAGGCGTCCGGGGTGACGCTGATCGGCGTCGGGCTGGGGCTGCTGGTCGCGCTGCTGTCGCTCGGCGGGTTCCTGTTCGGGCCGCGCGGCACCGAGATCCTCGCCGTCCCGTGGACGCTGATCGTCCTGCTCGTCCTCGGCGCGTTCGCGATCTCCACCGTGACCAGCGTGCTCACCACGCGGGCGGCGACGCGCGTCCCGCCGGTCGCGCTGGCCGCCGCCCGCGAGTGACCCCGCCCCGGCCGCGCCGGGTGGGCGGACGCCGGGCGGGCCGGGCGTCAGGCGCGGGAGGGGACCTCCTGGATGAGCCAGCCGTTGCCGTCCGGGTCACGGAACTCCAGGTAGGTGCCGTAGTCGCCGCGCTTGGGATCGTGGCCGTCCACGCGCGCGCCGCCCTCGCCGAAGTGGTACGGCTCGCTCACGTCCACGCCGCCCTTCACGAGGGTCTCGCGCGCCTCGTCGATGTCCGGGACGACGATGTGCAGCCCGTCCAGCGTCCCGGCCTTCTCCTCGTTCCGCATCAGCGTGATCGAGCACGCCGATCCCGGCGGCGTGAGCTGGACGATGCGGAAGTCGTCGGCGGAGAAGTCGACGTCCATGACGAAACCGCAGCGCTCGGTGTAGAACGCCTTGGCGCGGTCGATGTCGGCCACCGGCATGATGATCAGTTCGAGCTTCCAGTCCACGGTCTTCCTCCTGAGGGGGTGCCCTACCCGGTTCGACCGGCGGCCGAGCGGTAACTCATCGCGCCTAGCATGAATCCGTGGAGATCCTCGGTCCGGACGAGTGGCGGGCGCGCGCCGACGCGCACCGCCGGCGCGTCGGCGCCTGGCTCGAACCGCACCTGGAGCGCCGCAGGCGCGGCGAGAAGCACCCCGTCGAGGACTTCCTGTTCACCTACTACAGCCACCGGCCGAACCGGCTCCTCCAGTGGCATCCCGGCGCGGGCGTCGAGCTCGCCGGCGCGCGCGACCTCGGCCGCGACTACGTGAACACCGAGCGCGGCGCGGCCGTGGACGTGGACGGCCTGCTCGCCCGGCGCCGCTCCTCCGTCGAGTGGACGGCCGCCCTGCTCGCCCGGACGGCCGCCCGACCGGCCCAGTTCGGCTGCTTCGGCCTGCACGAGTGGGCCATGGTCTACCGGACGCCCGAGGTGCGGCACGAGGCGTGGCCGATGCGGCTGTCCGCCGACGAGATCGCGGGGATCGTCGAGGCGCGCGGCGTCCGGTGCAGCCATTTCGACGCGTTCCGGTTCTTCACCGAGGCGGCGCGCCCGCTGAACGTGCTCCAGCCGACCCGCGAGACGCAGCACGAGCTGGAGCAGCCCGGCTGCCTGCACGCCAACATGGACCTGTACAAGTGGGCGTACAAGCTGTCGCCGCTGGTGCCGTCCGAGCTGGTGGCCGACTGCTTCGCGCTCGCCCGCGACATCCGCGCCGTGGACATGCGGGCCAGCCCGTACGACCTGGCCCGGCTCGGCTACCCGCCCGTCCGGATCGAGACGGCGGAGGGCCGCGCCGAGTACGCGGCCCTCCAGCGTGACTTCTCCCGGCGCGCCGAGCCCCTCCGCCTCCGCCTGCTGCGGGCCTGCGAGAGCCTCCTCGCCGTCCCGGCCCAGTCCCCGCCGAGCCCCGGACGAGCCCCGGCCTAGTCGCGGGCGGCGAGGGTCCGGGTCGGGTCGGCGCGCAGGGCGGCGCGGGCCGGGAGGGCGGTCGCGGCGAGCGCGAGCAGGGTCGCCGCGGCGATGATCCCGAGCGCACCCAGAGCCGGGACGTGCGGCGTCGCGGCGCCGGTCATGCCCGCGCTGTAGGAGGTCAGCGTCCAGAACGCGATCACCGTGCCGAGGACGGTCGCGATCGCGGCGACCGCGAGCGTCTCCCAGCGCAGCATCCGCAGCACCTGCCGCCTCGTCGCGCCCGCCAGGCGCAGCAGCGCCAGCTCCCGGGAGCGGCCCGCGACGGCCATCGCGAGCGTGTTGACCATCGCGATCCCCGCGAACGCGACGACCAGCCCGAGCGCCAGGTAGTTCACGGCGGACGCCCCCGACACGCCCTTGTTCGCCGCCACCGGCGCGCCGATCATGACGCCCGGCGGCAGGGCGCGCCGCAGCGCGTCCTTCGCGACGCCCGGCGCGGACACCAGCGCCGTCCCCATGGACGAGTCGGAGTGCGCGGCCACCAGGTCGTACGGCAGCGTCAGATCGCCGAACCCGAGGCCGCGCCGGTAGATGGCCACGACCTTCTGCGTGGTGCGGGTGCCGTCGGCGAGCGCGAACGAGACGCTGTCGCCGACCTTCATGCCGATCCCTTCGCGGGCGGCCATGGCGCCCGGGCCGAGGCGGTCGAGCGAGCCGTCCCGGACGTCCAGGTCCATGGTCGCGGACAGGCCGTCCGGCGTGACGCCCTGCACGCTGTAGGGGCTGTTCGCGGCGCGCACCCGGCTGCGGACGACCTCGGTGACCGCCTTCACGCCCGGCACGCGGCGCAGCGCGTCCGCCGTCGCCGCCGGGACGGCCGGACCGAGCCGGTAGTCGGCGACGGTCCCGGTCCGGGCCTGCGCCTCGGCCGCGCCGGTCAGCGTGGACTGCGCGAACAGCAGCGTCCCGGACATCGCGATCATCAACGTCAGCGGCGTGATCACCGAGGCGAGCCGCCGCGCGGACGTGCGCAGGTTCGCGGCGGCGAGCTCGCCCGTCCCGCCGGACGCGCGCAGCGGCACGGCGGCCACCGCGATCGCGGCCCGTGCCAGCGGCGGCCCGAGCAGCGCGATCGCCACGGTGAACAGCAGCGCGGTCAGCGGCGTCAGCGGGCCGGACGCCGCGTCGGTGTGCACCGACCGCAGGACGACGCTCAGCACGATCCCGCCCGCGAGGGCCACGACGCCCGCGACGATCCGCGGCACCGGCACCCGCGCCGGGGTGAGCGCGGCCTCGCCGAGCGCCTCGACCGGACGCAGCCGCGTGATCCGCCGCGCCGAGACGCGCGCCGCGAGCCAGGCCGCCAGGACGGTCGCCCCGGCCGCCACCAGCGGCGGGAACGGCCCGAGGACGAGCGGGAGGTTCTTCGGGATCACGTCCCCGGCGGCCATCCGGCCGTGCAGCCAGCCGCCGAGCGGCAGCCCGGCCAGCGCGCCGGGGACGGTCGCGAGCGCCCCGACCAGCAGCGCCTCCCGGCCGAGCATCCGGCGCAGCTGCCGGGGCGTGGCCGCGACCGCGCGCAGCATCGCCAGCTCCCGCTCGCGCTGCTGGACCGCCAGGCCGAACGTCCCGACGACGGCCAGCAGCGCCACGATCAGGGACGTCCCGCCGAGCGCCGCGCCCATGCTGACCAGCTTCGTCCGGGCCGCGCCGACACCGGGGAACTCCACGCGTCCGCGCTCGTCACCCGTCGCGACGACCGCGTTCGTCCCCCGCACCGCGCGCTCGACGTCCTCCGGGTTCCCGCCCCAGACGCCGATCGCGGTGACCTGCCCCGGATGCCCGGCGAGCCGCCGCGCCTCGTCCGCCGCGACGTACGGGTGATCGGCGACCCCGACGACCCGGTACGTGCGCGGGCCCTTCGCCGTCAGCACGTTCACCCGCGCGGCCCTCGTGTTCAGGACGATCTCGTCCGCCGCCCGCGGAGCCCGCCCCGCCCGCAGCCGGACCGCGCCCAGCGGCTCCCAGCCGTACCCCTCGACCGGCCCGGCCCCCTGGACGACCAGCGGAAACGACACCTCGGTCACGACCCGCCGCACGCCCGGCACGGCCCTCACCTTCTCGGCCAGCTCGGCCGGGATCCAGGCGCGCGCCGCGTTCGGCTTCGACTTCCGCTTCGTCTTCCCCTTCTTCTTCTGCTTCACGAAATGCGACTGCGGGTCACCGGCCACGACGACCGGCGCGTCCGCGTACCGGACGGGCCGCACCGTCCCGCTCAGCCCGGTGTCCATCAGCGTCCCGCACGCCGTGACCAGCGCGGCGGCGAAGAACAGCGCGACGAACGCGCCCGCGAACGCGGCCTTGCGGTACCGCAGAGTGCTCCAGATCATCGCGCGTACGCCCCCAGCCGGGTCATGCGGTCGGCCACGGCGGACGCGGACGGCGCGGCGAGCGCGTCCACGATCCGGCCGTCCGCCAGGAACAGGACGGTGTCGGCGAACGAGGCCGCCACCGGGTCGTGCGTCACCATCACGACGGTCTGGCCCAGCTCGTCCACGGTCTGCCGCAGCAGCTCCAGCACGTCGCGGGCCGTCATCGTGTCGAGCGCGCCGGTCGGCTCGTCCCCGAACACCACGTCCGGACGGGTGACCAGCGCCCGCGCCAGCGCAACCCGCTGCTGCTGCCCACCGGACAGCTCGCCCGGACGGTGCGCCGCCCGGTCACTCAACCCGACCCGCTCCAGCACCTCCGCTAGCAGCGCCCGGTCCGGTCTGCGTCGCGCCAGCTTCAACGGCAGCGTCACGTTCTGCTCCACCGTCAGGGACGGCACGAGGTTGAACGCCTGGAACACGAACCCGACGCGCTCGCGCCGCAGCTCCGTCAGCTTCGCCTCGCTCATCCCCGACAGCGCCGTCCCGCCGAGCCGCACCTCGCCCGACGTCGGCCGGTCGAGCCCCGCCGTGCAGTGCAGGAACGTGCTCTTCCCCGACCCCGACGGGCCCATCACCGCCGTGAACGCCCCCGACGGCACCGCCACCGACACCTCGCGCAGCGCCGCCACCGCGCTCCCGTTCCGGCCGTAGACCTTGCTCACCCCGGCCATGACCACCGCATCGCTCATGGGTTCCACTCTGCTGACCTGCGGCTCCACCCAGAAGAGCGGTCGTCATCGATCACCCGTGACATCGTCACGGGTACCCTCGTGCCGTGATCAGGGTGTTGCTCGCCGAGGACCAGCACGTCATCCGGAGCGGGCTGGTCGCCCTGCTCGGCCTGGAGGACGACCTGGAGGTCGTCGCGGACGTCGGCGCCGGCGACGCCGCCGTGTCCGCCGCCCTCGCCCACCGCCCCGACGTCGCCGTCCTCGACGTCGACATGCCCGGCATGGACGGCCTCACCGCCGCCGCCGCGCTCCGCGAGAAGCTCCCGGCCTGCCGCACGCTGATCCTCACCGGCCACGGCGCGCCCGGCCAGCTCCGCCGCGCCCTCGACGCCGGAGTCGGCGGCTTCCTGCTGAAGACCGCCCCGCCGGACGACCTGGTCGCCGCGATCCGCGCCGTCCACGAGGGCCGCCGCGTGCTCGACCCCAGCCTCGCCGTCACCGCCTGGGACCTCGCCGCCGACCCGCTCACCCCCCGCGAGAAGGACGTCCTCCGCCTCCTCGCCGACGGCGCCGAACCCGCCGAGATCGCCACCCGCCTGCACCTGTCCGCCGGGACCGTCCGCAACCACCTCACCGCGATCGTCACGAAACTGAACGCCCGAGGCCGCCCCGACGCCGTCCGCATAGCCCGCGAATCAGGCTGGCTGTGTTGATTTGAGCCTCCGGCTCCGAAGACTCGCCTAGCGGCTCGTCTTCGGCCCGGAGACTCGTGCGAGCGCGACGTCGCTTCGCGACCTTCGCCCCGGCGCTCGCCTTCGGCGTCGCGCCGGGGCTCAGATGGCGCGCTCGCTGCGCGGGCCGGGGTCGTCGCGGGGTCTCACACTGAGGCGTGAGCCTTCCGTGGTTCGGGTGGCTTTTGATGACGCATCACGAGCCGTCCTTGGGGCGTTTCGCGTGGCCGTACAGGAAGGTCGAGACTCCGGCGGTGACCATCTCCCGGAGGGCGTCCTCGTTGTGGAGGTCCGCCCGGTCGGTGAGGTTGTCGGCGGAGATGAGCAGCATCAGGTGCCCGGCCGCGCGAGCGGGGTCGGCGATCGTGAGGTCGCCGCGCTCGGCGATGCGGCGCAGGCGTTCGGCCAGTGCGCGCCGGGTACGGCCGGGGCCGGTCTCCTGCCAGTGCCGGAGCGCGGCCGGCGGGATGTGCTCGATCTCGGCGTTGATCTGGCGGACGAGCGCGAAGTGCGGGGCCAGGTCGGAGGTCAGCACGCCGAGCCAGGCGAGCCCGAAGTCGATCAGGTCGTTCTCGAGATCGACCACCTTGGTCAGGTGGCGGTCGATGACGTCGACCATGGTGTCCGCGACCCGCTGCGTGCTCTCCCGCATCACCGCCTGGAACAGCTCGGCCTTGTCGGTGAAGTGGTTGTAGATGGTGCGGTTGGACACCCCCGCCTCGGCGGCGATCGCGTCCAGCCCGGCGCGCGTGTAGCCGTCGCGGGCGAACAGGGTCAGCGCCCCGGCCATGATCGCCCGGCGCTTGTCCGGCTGGCCGGCGGGCTTCTTCCTCTCGGTCACGCTCCCCGATCCTAGCCAGTTGCACCGATCCTTGCATTCGTTGCGACGGTCGGCGTAATGTCTACACCGATCGGTGCAACACGCTGTCGTTGAGGAGAGGTTCATGACCAAGATCGGCATCGTCGTCGGTAGTACGCGTCCCGGCCGGCGGGGACGCATCGTCGCCGAGTGGGTGGCCGGCGTCGCCGCGAGTGAGCGGCCGGGGATCGACTTCGAGATCATCGATGTGGCCGACTTCGGCTTGCCGCTGCTGGACGAGGCGCTTCCGCCGGCGTCCGGGGTGTACGGCAAGGCGCACACGGTCCGGTGGGCGGAGGCGGTCGCCGGTTGCGACGGGTTCGTGTTCGTCACGCCGGAGTACAACCGCTCGATGCCCGGTGCGCTGAAGAACGCTTTGGACTTCGTCTACGCCGAGTGGAACGACAAGGCGGCGGGGTTCGTCGGGTACGGGCTGCAAGGAGCGACCCGCGCGGTGGAGCATCTGCGGCTGGTCCTGGCCGAGTTGAAGGTGGCCACCGTCCGCAGCCAGGTGGCGCTGTCACTGCACCACGACTTCACCTTCTCCGCTCCGACCGAGCCGGGCGACCTCACTCCCGGCCCGCACCAGCACTCCGCCCTCACCGCCCTGCTGGACGACGTCGTCGCCTGGTCGCGGGCGCTGGCACCGATCCGGGAAGGAGTCGCGGCATGACCGCCCCGATGACCGGGTCCGCGCTGGACGAGCTGGCCGGCGCGATCGCCGCCGGCACGACCGTCGCGGGGCTCGGCGAGTCCACCAGGTTCGCCCGCGAGACCTTCGAGGTGCGGGACCAGGTCTTCCGCCGCCTGGTCGGCGGGCACGGCTTCCGCGCGCTGGCCGTGCAGGACAACGCTTCGGTCGGAGCGGCCCTCGACGAATACGTCACGGGCGGATCGAGCACGGCGCATTCGGCTCTGGCCGATGCGTGGCGGCCCTGGCGCACCGCCGAGATGGCCGCGGCGCTGGAGTGGATCCGCGCCTTCAACCGGGAGCGCCCGGACGACCCGGTCCGGATCTTCGGGGTCAAGCCCGCCCAGGCGCGGCCCGCCGACTACGACGCCGTCCTGGCGCACGCGGGCCGGGTCGCCCCGCACCGGCTGGCCGACCTGGCCGCCCACCTGGACCCGATCCGCACCGCCCACGAGATCGACGAGCACGTGCAGCGGGCCAGGGGCCTGCATCCGGGCCGTCCCTTCGCCGAAC
Organism: Actinomadura gamaensis; assembly: GCF_042652125.1. Classification (NCBI taxonomy): domain Bacteria; kingdom Bacillati; phylum Actinomycetota; class Actinomycetes; order Streptosporangiales; family Thermomonosporaceae; genus Actinomadura; species Actinomadura gamaensis. The sequence continues at coordinate 756,369 of NZ_JBHSIT010000004.1, forward strand.
ACGCGCGGGACGCGCTCGCGATCGTCGAGCAGTTGCCCGACGATCTCGTCCTGGAGCGGATGCGCCTCATCGCGGACTTCCACGAGCGCAGCGTCGCCGGGCGCGACAACTACGCCGGCGACGCTCGGACCTGGGCGGACGCGATCATCGACCACCAGCACCGGACCGGACGCCGCGTGGCCTACTGGGACGGCATCGCGCACACCGCGGCGGCTCCGGTGACCCTGGGCCTGGCGCCCGACCGCGGTCCCCAGCCGACGGTCGGCAGCGTGCTGCGCGACCGCTACGGCACCGGTTACCTGTCGGTGGGGATCGGCTTCCACCACGGCGACCTCGGCGCCGTCACCGTCCCCGAACCGGCCCCGGACTGGCTCGACGCCCGCCTCGGGGCGACCGGCCGGCCCGCTCATTGGCTCGACCTGCGCGACGGCGGATGGAACGGGCCGTTCAAGGCACGCGTCATCAGCGGCGTCTACGACCCGTCCAAGGACGCGACCGAACACCTCGCCGTCGCCTCCCTGCCGGACGCGTTCGACGTGCTCGTCCACCTACGCCAAGTCACTCCCGTCCACTGGCTGACCACGTAGAGGCGGGCGGAGAGCGTGATGTGCCGGTGTGTGGTCGTGGCCCTAGGTGATGTCGGGGAGTCGCACGCTGAGGCGGAAGCCTTCGGGGGTCCGGGTGGCTTCTAGGGTGCCGTTGACGGCGGCCAGCCGCGTCGCGAGGTTGCCCAGGCCGGAGCCGGGCGGGGTGATCTCGCCGGACACGCCGTCGTTGGTGACGGTCAGGGCGTCCGGAGCGACCGTGATCTGCACGTGGCGGGCGGTGGTGTGGCGGAGGATGTTCGTCACGGCCTCGCGGAGCACGATCGCGAAGACGGGTTCGGCGTCCTTCGGAGGATCGCCGTCTCGCCGGACGGCGACGTCGATGCCCGCCGCCTCCAGGACGCCCAGTGCCGACTCCAGTTCCGGGGCGAAGTCCAGCCGCGGCGCGGCGCCGGTCACGGCGGCCATGTCGGTGCGGGCGCGTTCGGCCATCGCGACCATGTCGGCGAACTCGCGCGCGGCGCGGTCCGGATCGCGGTCGGCGAGGCGGCGCGCCAGCTCGCCCTTGATCAGGATCGCGGCGAGGCCGTGGCCGAGCAGGTCGTGCAGGTCGCGCGCCGCGCGCAGCCGCTCCTGGACGACCGCCGCGCGGGCCTGCGCCGCCGCGGCGTCGGCGAGCTCGTCCGCGAGGCGGGCGAGGCGCAGCAGCCCGTACACGACCAGCGCCGTGAGCGGCACGCTGACCAGCGTGTTCACGACCATCCCGTGGCCCCACACCGCCGCCCCGGTCAGCGCGAGCGCCGCGACGGCCAGCGCCCCGGCGGCCCGGACGGGCAGCAGCACGAACATCGACCCGACCAGGAAGCCGGGCAGCGTCCCCCACGGTTCGTGCAGCAGGACCAGCGGCGCGAAGCTCGCGACAGCCTGGACCGCCAGCAGCGCGCCCCACCAGCGTCCGCGCGGACGCGTCCAGCGCAGCAGGATCGCCATCGCGAGCATCGACGGCGCCGCGATCGGCAGCTCGCGCGGCGGGACCTGGAGCAGCCCCTTCACGGTCAGCACGAGGACCGTCGCGGCGAGCAGCCCGACCGCGAGCCGCCGCTCCGCCGTCGCCTCCGCGACCGGACGCTCCTCCGGCACCCGCACGGACGCCTCGACCGCGAACCGGCCGTCCGGTTCCAGGACGGTCCGGAGCCGCCCGCCCGCCGCCGCGATCCGCTCGTCCAGGCCGTCGAGCGCGCCCGCGCCCTGCTCGGACGTCCGGACGCCGTCGTTCACGACCCGCAGCGTGAGCAGCCCGTCCCGCTCGGCCGTCGTGATCTCGCACGAGCGGGCGGTTCCGCGCCGCACGACGTCGGTGACCGCCTCGCGCAGCACGACCGCCAGCAAGGCTCCGGCGCGGCCGAGCGGTTCGCGATGACCGGTCCGGACGTCCGCCTCGATGCCGCCGGACGCCAGCAACCCCTTCGCCGCCGCGATCTCCGGCGCGAGCGACAGGCTCCGCAGCTCGACCGAAGCGGCCCTTGCCGTGCCGAGCGCCTCGCGCGCGGTCTTCAACACGGGCTCCAGCTCGTCCGGCCGCGATCGCGCGATCGTGTCCAGGGCCGTGCCGAGGCCCGCGTTCAGCTCGGCCGCCACGCGCAGCCGCTCGTCCTCGACGGCCGCGAGCGCGAGCGTCATCCGCGCCGCCGCCCGCCCGTCGATCCGGGCCACGAGCCGCGCGAGCCCGACGACCAGCACACCGGTCAGCACGGCCGTCAGCGCGACGTCCACGACATGCGCGACCGACCCGCCGCGCGCCGCCGCCAGCGCGAGCGCGCTCGCCGCGACGCCCCCGGCCGTCCAGTGCCGTCCGGCCACGACCAGCGCCCCGCCGAGCATCCCGACGAGCCCGACCGAAACCCACCCCGGCGCGACGCCCGCGTAGACGCAGACGGCGAGAACGCCGAGGTCCTGGGCCGTCCAGCCGCGTCCGAGCGAACGCAGCCAGACACCCAGGGCCCCGGCGCACAGCACGCACGAGACGACGAGGACCACGACCGGACGCCCGACCGCCGTCAGCGCGTACAGCCCGCACAAGCAGGCCAGCAACCCGCCGACGACGACCCGAGCCCCCCGAGATCCCATCGCCACGAACCGTCAGGAGTACCGCAGCAACTGACCGATCGAGCTGGGCCGCGCCTTGGACGGGTCGAGTATGTCCATCGTCGAGACACCCCAGACGACCGAGGTCCCCGGAACGCGGGCCAGCGCGCGCACGAACGGCGACCCCTTCGGGCCGGGGACCTGGACGGTGCTCCACTTCCCGGCCTTGGTCCGGTGGATGAGCACGCCGCGTTGCCTGCCGTCCTGGGAGGCGAACCAGAACCCGCCGCTCCCGTCCGGGGTGATCTCCCGCAGGCACTCGCCGCCGGGGGCGGCCGTGCGCTTCCAGGAACGGCCGTCCCAGTGCAGCAGCGAGTTCGGGTGCTTGGCCCCGTACTGGCAACCGGTCGCCCACACGCTGCGGGACGACTCGGCGACGAGCGACCACACCGGAACGCCGACCGACAAGATCGTCCACTTGCGGCCGTCGAACCGTCCGACGGTCTTCATGTCCTTGCCGGGCGCGGCGTCGCGGCCCGCCGCCCACAGGTTGGTGGACGACGTCGCGCTCGTCCGGCCGGGCATGAACGTGCCGGTCTTCACGCGCTTCCACGAGCGGCCGTCGTAGTGCCAGGTGCCCGAGCCCCTGTCGGCTCCGGGCGCGCCGAACACCCACACGTTCTTCGGGCCCAGCGCCTGCACGGAATCGGGATAGCCGGGCAGGTCGCGCTTGACGACCGACCAGCGCTTGCCGTTCCAGTGCAGCACGGCGTTCGGTCCCGCGCCGGGCGACTCGCCGGGCGTGCTGACCGCCCACGCGTCGGTGGCCGAACGGACCGAGACGTCCTGCACCATTCCGTCAAGCCCCTTGGGCAGGGCGATGTACTTCCACCGGCTGCCGTTCCAGCGGTAGGCGAACGGGACGATCGCGGGCTTGGCGTTCGGGTGGTACGCGTTGCCGAACGCCCAGCCGTCCTTGCGGGACGCGATGGTGAGCGCGTCCATCTGGGTGCGGGCCGCCGGCTTGAAGGTCTGCGTGACGCGCCAGGCGTGGGTGGCGGCGTCCGCGGGGACGGCGGCCGTGGTCACGGTGGTCGCGAGGGCCGCCGTGGCGACGAGCGTCGCCTTCAGAGGGTGGTGCAAACGATGCTCCTGCGGAGGGTCCCGTAAGGGACGAAAGGTGTGAGGAGCGAGATCCTCTCACGGGACCCTCCGCGCGATCAGCCCAGTTTGGGCGTGATGAGCGTCTGCGGCAGGCCGCAGGAGGCCTTCGCGCCGGTGCTCGTGCAGACCTTGATCGTGATGCTGGTGATGAAGCGGGACGACGCCGGGTAGGCGAAGCCCACGTTGTTGATGCGCTTGGGAACCGGGATGTACTTCGATCGGCTCACGCCGTTCTTCATCCGGATGGTCACCACGACGTAGGCGGGCTTGGCCAGCTTGTTGTAGGCGGTGACGTGCCCGGCCGGATAGGACGGGCGGTACTGGACGGTCCCGTAGGCGCGCACCTTGAGGTGCTTGGCGGTCGCGCAGTGCGCCGCCTTCGGGTAGCAGACGTCGAACTTCTTCACCGGAAACGGCTTGGCCGCGGCGGCGTCGGCGCTGGCGGCGCCCATCGAGGCCGCGGCGACGGCGGCGGTGAGCCCGCCGAGGACGGCGGCGCGGCGGAATGCGGAAACGGTCATGGGATCTCCTGAGGGTTGGGGTTCCCGATGCGGCGCCGCCCGCGCGGCGCGCTTGATCACCTTGCCGGGCGGCGCGGGCGGTGTCCACCGGTCCGGGAGATCCCGGCCGGATCATTCCGCCGTGGAGAGCTCCGAGATGCGCATGGCCATGGCGCGGTGGACGGGCGGCAGCCAGTCGAGGGTGCGCAGGAAGGTGTTGCGCAGGTTGCGCAGGGCGGGGTTGCCGACGGTCGCGACGCGGGTCATGCGGTCGGTGAAGGAGACAACCTCCTCGGCGATCGGGCGGCGCGTGGTCTCGTAGGCGTCCAGGGTGTCCGCGGACGCGCCGTCGCGGAGGACGGCGGTGAGGCGGTGCGCGAGGTCCACCGCGTCCTGGACGCCGGTGTTCATGCCCTGGCCGCCGGCCGGGCTGTGCACGTGCGCGGCGTCCCCGGCGAGGAACACGCGGCCCTCGCGGTAGCGGGCCGCGAGGCGGTGGTGGACGCGGAAGCGGCTGCTCCACACGAGGTCGGTGACGCGGGCCGGGTCGCGGCGCGGGCCGCGCGTGTCGAGGAGGCGCTGCACGTCGGCGACGGTCGGGTGCTCGGGGGCGTCGGCCACGGTGGCGACGATGCGGTGCCGCCCGCCGGGCAGGGGCGCGACGACGGTGACGCCCTCGCGGGAGAAGAACAGCATGACCTCGGGGTTCGCGGACGCCCAGTCCAGCCGGACGTCGGCGAGGATGAACGACTCGGCATAGGTGTCGCCCTCGAACGGGATGCCGAGCTCTTCGCGGACGCGGCTGTGCATGCCGTCCGTCCCGACCGCGTACCGGGCGCGGATCTCGTGCCCGTCGCCGAGGACGCCGGTGACGCCGTCGGCGTCCTGCCGGAGCGCGGTCAGCTCGTGCGGGCGCAGCACCGCGCCGCCGAGCGCCTCCAGCCGGCCGAGGAGGAGTTCCTCGGTGACGTTCTGCGGGACGAGCAGGGCGTACGGGAACTCGGTCGGCAGGTCGTCGAAGTCGACGGTGAGCAGCACGCGGTCCCGCTCGCGCACGGTGAACCGGGGCGCCTTGACGCCGCGCGCGACCAGCTCGTCGGTGACCTTCAGCTCGCGCAGGACCTCCAGGGTGCGGGCGTGCACGACGGCGGCTCGGGAGGTGTTCTGGCCCTCCGCGAGACGGTCGACGAGGACGGCGTCCACTCCCTGGGCGCGCAGCGACGCCGTCAGCGCGAGCCCGGCGGGACCGGCCCCGGCGACCAGGACGTCGGCGGTGGCGGGAAGAGCGTTCATGGGGGCTCCCAAGTCTGCCAATGCATGTTTGCCAACACATGGTGGCAAACCTGGGGCGGTTTGCCAACGGTTGTTGGCCTACAGTTGCCGCATGGCTTTCACCGAGCGCTCGGCCCGGACCCGGGCCGCGATCCTGGCGGCGGCCCAGCGGCGGTTCGCGGCCGACGGCTACGACCGGGCCACGATCCGGGCCATCGCGGCGGACGCCGGCATCGACCCGTCCATGGTGATCCGCTACTTCGGCAGCAAGGCCGCGCTGTACACGGCCGCGTCCACGATCGACCTGGCCGTCCCCGCCCTCGACCCCGACCCGCAGGACGCCGCCGCCGCGTACGTGCGCGCCATGATCGCCCGGTGGGAGGGCGGCGGCAACGCCGCCGAGGCCGTCCTGCTGCGCGCCGCCCCGACGCATCCGGACGCCGCCGCGCGAGTGCAGGAGATCTTCGACCGCGAGATCGTCCCGGCCGTCCAGACCGCCCGCCCGGACGACCCGCACGCGCGCGAGCGCGCGGCCCTGCTGCTCAGCCAGAGCCTCGGCGTCGTCTACTGCCGCTACCTGCTCGGCATCGAACCGCTGGCCAGCATGGACGTCGAGACCCTCGCGACCATGGTCGCGGGCGCCGTGGCGGGGCATCTGACCGGTCCCCTGCCGTCCTGACCCGCTTCGATACGGTTGTGGGCGATGTCTGAGGAACAGGCCGCCGTCGTCGGGACGGGCCCGAACGGGCTCGCCGCCGCGGTCACCCTTGCCCGCGCCGGGCTCCGCGTGGTGCTCTACGAGGCCGCGCCGGAGATCGGCGGCGGGCTGCGCGGCGAGGCGCTGTTCGACTCGGCGATCAACCACGACGTCTGCTCGGCGGTGCATCCGATGGCCGCCGCGTCGCCGTTCTTCCGCGAGTTCGACCTGGCCGGACGCGGCGTCGAGCTGCTCCGGCCGTCGATCAGCTACGCGCACCCCCTCGACGGCGGACGCGCCGCCCTCGCCCACCGCTCCCTCGACGCCACCTGCGCGGCGCTCGGCGCGGACGGCCCGGCGTGGCGCCGGCTGTTCGGTCCGCTGCTCCGCCACACCGAGAGCTTGAGCAGCCTGTTCCTGTCGGACCTGCGCAGCCCGCCGTCCTCGCCGGTGGGGGCCGTCCAGTTCGGGCTGCGGGCGCTGAGGGGCGACCCGTTCCGGAGCGAGGAGGCGTCCGCGCTGTTCACCGGGGTCGCGGGCCACGCCGTCGGCACGGTCTCGGGCCTGGTCGGGAACGCCGTCGCGCTCATGCTGGGGCATCTCGCGCACGGGACGGGCTGGCCGCTCCCGCGCGGCGGCAGCGCCTCGATCGCCCAGGCTCTAGCGGACGACATCACCGCGCACGGCGGCGAGTTCCGCCTGGGGCACCGCGTGACCGATCTGGGGGAACTGGCCGGATTCCCACTGATCTTCTTCGACACGAGCGCCCGCGAGTTCCTCTCGGTGAGCCGTCGGCTTCTCCCGTATCGGTACGCGCGAACGCTGGCGAGGTTCCGCTACGCGCCGGGCGCCGCCAAGGCCGATTTCCTCGTTTCCGAGCCGATCCCTTGGGCCAACCCCGAAGTCGGACGCGCCGGAACCGTCCATCTAGGCGGCACCCGCGCATCGATGATCCGCCAAGAAGAGATGGCATCACGCGGGACGCTGGGCGATTCGCCGTTCGTCCTCGTCGTGGACCCCGGCGTCGTCGATTCGAGCCGGATCGTCAACGGGAAGCGTCCGGTCTGGGCTTACGCGCACGTGCCCAACGGCGACGACACTCCGCCGGTCGATCTCGTGCGCGCGCGTATCGAGCGCTATGCGTCGGGCTTCAGCGACACCATCATCGAAGCGCGCGGGATTTCGGCCGCCGCGTACGAGTCCTACAACCCGAACTACGTGGGCGGCGACATCGGCGCCGGAGCGATGACGCTACGGCAGATCGCCGCCCGCCCAGCGCTTCGCTGGGACCCGTACACGACGCCCCTGCACGGCGTGTACCTGTGTTCGGCGTCCACGCCGCCGGGGCCGGGCGTCCACGGGATGTCCGGTTACCTCGCCGCCGCCTCGGCCCTGCGCCGCCACTTCAAACTTCGGCCGCCGTCCCTTTCACCGCGCTAGTCGATCTGCTGTAGCGGCGCGCCAGCCGATCGAGGTATTCGACCAGCTCAGGTGGGCCGTCAACGTCGAAATCGGCGTCCAGGAGCCCCAGATGGACGGCCAGCGACTCGACCGTGTCCGCGCCCGTGTGCAGGACGCACGACGCCTCGTCCACCGCCTCCACGACCCCCACGGCAGCGGAGATCCGCGCGGAGACGGCCTCCGCCGAGGCGTGCACGCGGACCCTCGCCCGGTACCGCCAGGCGGCGGCCGAGACGCGCTGCGACACGTACGCGGCGACGTCCTCGTCCGGCAGCGGACGCGGCGCGAAGCGCGGACCGGTCGGGGTCTTCGGACGCATCCGGTCCACCCGGAACGTCCGCCAGTCCTCCCGCCCGACGTCCCATGCCAGCAGATACCAGCGGCGTCCCCAGTTCACCAGCCGGTACGGCTCGACCTCCCGCCGCGACGCCGAATCGCGGTGCGAGAGGTAGTCGAACCGCAGCCGCTCCCGGATGCGGCAGGCGCTCGCGATCGCTGTCAGCACGTCCGGATCGACCGACGGCCCCGGACGGTCGCTCGGCACCGGAACCGTGTACGCCTGGAGCGTCCCGACCCGGTGCCGCAGCCGCGACGGCATGACCTGCTCCAGCTTGGCCAGCGCCCGCAGCGACGCCTCCTCGTTCCCCGCGATCGCGCCGCCGGTCGCCGTGCGCAACCCGACCGCGACCGCCACGGCCTCGTCGTCCTCCAGCAGCAGCGGCGGCAGCGCCGCGCCCGCGCCGAGCCGGTACCCGCCGGCCGAGCCGCGCGTCGCGTGCACCGGATACCCCAGCGTCCGCAGCCGCTCGACGTCCGCCCGGACGGTCCGTCCGCTCACCTCCAGGCGTTCGGCCAGCTCGGAGCCCGTCCAGTCGCGCGGGGTCTGCAACAGCGCCAGCAGCTTCAGCAGGCGCGCCGATGTCTCCAACATGTCCCTCAGATTGTCGCACCATTAGGAACGAACCCCGCCTAATGCCGCGACAGACTCTTTCCCATGAGCGAGATCAACGAGTTCCGCGTCACCATCCCGCAGGCCGACCTCGACGACCTGGCCGACCGCCTCGCCCGCACCCGCTGGGCGGACGAGCTCCCCTACGACCAGGTCACCGACGGCGTCCAGCGCGGCCCGGTCCAGCCCGGCTGGGAGTACGGCGTGCCGGGGTCGTTCGTCCGGGACATGGTCGCCCGCTGGCGCGACTTCGACTGGCGCGCGCAGGAGGCGCGGATCAACGCCTTCCCGCAGTTCACGACCGAGATCGACGGCGAGACCATCCACTTCGTCCACGTCCGCTCGCCGCACCCGGACGCGACCCCGCTGATCCTCACGCACGGCTGGCCGAACACCTTCGTCGAGTACCTCGACCTGGTCGAGCCGCTGACGAACCCGGAGGACCCGGCCGACGCCTTCCACGTCGTCATCCCGTCCCTGCCGGGCTTCGGCTTCTCCAGCCGGCCGCGCACCAAGGGCTGGGAGGCGGCCCGCACGGCCGACGCATGGGCCGAGCTGATGACCCGCCTCGGCTACGACCGCTTCGCCGCCCACGGCAACGACGCGGGCGCGATCGTCAGCCCCGAGATCGGCCGCCGCCACCCGGACCGCGTCATCGCCGTCCACGTGACGCAGATCTTCTCGTTCCCGAGCGGCGACCCGTCGGAGCTGGCCGACCTCACCCCGGACGAGCAGAACTACCTCGGCTTCCTCGGAAGTTTCGTCGAGCACGCCGTACACGACAAGATCCAGCAGGCGCAGCCGCAGACCCTCGCGCACGCCCTCGCCGACTCGCCCGCCGGGCAGCTCGCCTGGATCGGCCAGCTCCTCGCGGGCGTCCCCGACCCGGACGTGATCCTCACCAACGCGACGATCTACTGGCTCACGAACACGGCCGCCTCGTCCGCCCGCTTCTACTACGAGAACCACCACGCCGAGCGGGACACCGCCCCGACGACCTTCCCGATCGGCCTGTCCTCGTTCGCCTACGACTTCCGTCCGCTGCGGCGCTTCGCCGACCGCGACCACAAGAACATCGTCGCCTGGACCGAGCACGACCGCGGCGGCCACTGGTCCGCGCACGACGCCCCCGACCTGCTCGTCGAGGACCTCCGCGCCTTCTACCGCGCCTTCCGCTGAAGTTTCTTCTCAGCACCGCGGCCCGGTCAGCGCCGCGCACCGGTCAGCACCGCGCACCGGTCAGCACCGCGCACCGGTCAGCACCGCGCACCGGTCAGCGCCGCGCACCGGTCAGCGCCGCGGGCTGGTCAGCGGGGAGGGCCGGTCTGCGCCGCGGGCCGGTCAGCGGGGAGGGCCGGTCAGCGGCGTGGGCCGGGCGGCAGGAGGCCCTGTTCGAGGGCGGTGACGACCGCGCGGGTCCGGTCGCTGACGTCGAGCTTGGCGAAGATCCGCAGCAGGTGGGTCTTCACGGTGGCCTCGGCGATCACGAGCCGCTCGCCGATCTCCGCGTTGGACAGGCCGTCGGCCACCGCCCGCAGGACGTCCACCTCGCGGGCGGTGAGCGCCGCCGGGGCCGGCCGGCGCATCCGCGCGACGAGCTTCTGCGCGATCTTCGGGGCGAGCACCGTCTCGCCCCGGGACGCGGCCCGGACGGCGTCCACGAGCTGCTCGCGGGTGGTGTCCTTCAGCAGGTAGCCGACCGCCCCGGCCTCGACGGCGCGCTCGATGTCGGCGTCGGTGTCGTAGGTGGTCAGGATGAGGACGCGGGTGGACGGGTGGGCGGCGGCGATCTCGGCGGTGGCGGCGACGCCGTCCAGGACGGGCATCCGCAGGTCGAGCAGCGCGACGTCCGGGCGGTGCGCGGCGACCAGCGCGACGGCCTCCCGCCCGTCGGACGCCTCGCCCAGGATCGCGATGTCCGGGTCGGCCGCGAGCAGCGCGATCACTCCCGCGCGCATCGCCGGATGGTCGTCCGCCACGATCACCGACGTCATGGGCGCTCCTCCAGGGGCAGGGCGACGAGCACGCGGGTGCCGTCGCCGATCGAGCTGGTCACGGTGAGGTCGCCGCCGAGCTCGGCCAGCCGGCGCCGCATCCCGGCGAGGCCGAAACCGCGGGCGTCCGCGACCGCGAAGCCGCGCCCGTCGTCGGTGATCTCCAGTTCCACGTGCTGCGGATGCCGGGTGAGGACGACCCCGACCGCGCCCGCCCCGGCGTGCTTGCGGACGTTCGCCAGCGACTCCTGCGTGCAGCGGAGCAGCGCGATCCGGGTGGTCTGGTCGCACTCCACGTCGTCCAGCTCGGCGTGCACGGCGATGCCGGTGTCCTCGGCGAACCGGTCGAGCGTGCGGCGCAGCGTCGCGGTGATCGAGCCGGGCGCGACCGCCTCGCTCGGGGACGACCCGACGAGCACCCGCGCCTCGGCGAGGTTCTCGCGCGCGATCCGCTCGATCGAGGTCAGGCGGCGGGACGCGTCGTCCGCCGCGTCCGCCCGGGCCGCGTCCGTCCGGTCCGCGTCCGCCCGGGCGGCGTTCGTCCGGGCCGCGTCCGCCCGGGCGGCGTTCGAGCGGGCGGCGTCCGCCCGGGCGGCCTCCGCCAGGACCACGATCGACGCGAACCCCTGCGCGAGCGTGTCGTGGATCTCTCGCGCCATGCGCTCGCGCTCGGCCGCCGCGCCCTCCTTGCGATGCGCCTCGGCCAGCGCCGACCGGGCCTCGTCGAGTTCCGCGCCGAGCCGCTCCGCGCGCTGGTCGGCGCGGTCGAGCCGCCGCTTGACGGTGAGGGCCAGCAGCGTCCCGACGCCGTAGGCCACCGCGGTCACGACCGCGTTCCCGCCGAAGTCGCCGCCGCGCAGGACGTCGCCGACCAGTGCGGCGAGCGCGGCGAACCCGCTCAGCCAGAGCGACTCCCGCTCCGTCCGCGCGTGCAGCCAGAACAGGGGGAGCGAGGCGACGAACAGCGTCGCCGCGCCGTCCCGCAGGAACGCGACCGCGCCGATCCCGAGGACGAGCACCCAGAGGAACGCCGCGCCGAGCCCCGCGAACCGCCGCGACACCGCGTACGCCAGGCCCAGCGCGACCGGAACGCCCAACGACCAGTACCGGAACCGGGCCGGGTCGTCGTGCGAGGCGACGGCCTCGGGGGCGAGGCCGAACACCACCCACAGGACGGCGCTCCAGCGCAGGACGCGGGACTGGTCGTCGGGATACGGCACGTCGATCACCTTACGTTCCGACCCGCCCCGCTCGGCGCCCCGGTCGGCGCCCCGGCCGACGCCTGGTGCCCGCCGTGCGCGCCCGCGACGCGCCGCCGCCGGGACGGCCACCACGCGGCGTCGCCGAGCAGCAGCATCAGCGCGGGCAGGATCACGAGCCGGATCACGAACGCGTCCAGCAGGACGGCCACCGCCAGGCTGAACCCGAACTGCTTCATCTCGATCAGGTGCAGCGGGACGAAGCTGGCGAACACCGTCATCATCACCACGGCCGCGCTGGTCACCACGCCCGCCGACCGTCCGATCCCGTCCAGGACGGCCCGCCGCGCCGGGACCCCGCTCCGCACCGCCTCCTGGACGCGGCTGAGCGTGAAGACCTGGTAGTCCATCGACAGCCCGAACAGGATCACGAACAGGAACAGCGGCACCCGGGACCCGACCGACCCCATCGAGGTGAACCCGAGCAGCCCCTCGGCCCACCGGTGCTGGAACACGAGCACCAGCACGCCGAGCGACGCCCCGGCCGACAGCAGGTTCAGCACGACCCCGACCAGCCCCATCACGACCGACCGGAACGCCAGGACCGTGATCACGAACGTGACCAGCAGCAGCGCGCCCAGGATCAGCGGCAGCCGCTGCTTCTGGTGCTCGGGGTAGTCGGCGTACCGCGCGACGTCCCCGGTGACCGCGACGTCGGCCCGGACCTTCCCGACCGTCGCCGGGACGAGGTCGGCGCGGAGCACCTTCAGCGAGTCCTGCGCCCGCTGCTGGCTCGGGTACGCCGGGACCGGGACCTCCAGCATCGTGATCTCGCGGTCGGCCGAGACGCGGACGCGCGTCCGCCCGTCGAACAGCGGGTCGGCCTTCACGCGGGCGGCCAGCGCGTCCAGCGACGCCCGCACCTCCGGCTGCCGCGACGCGTCCGCCCGCACGACGACCTGGTTGACCGCCTTGAGCTCGGGGAACGCCGCGTTCACCCGGTCGAACGCCCGCATCGCGGGAAGCTGCCGCGAGTACGTCTCCCGGCCCACGTCGGTCAGCTTGATCCCGACGAGCGGCCCGGTCAGCGCCAGCATGACCGCCACGGCGACGCCCAGCAGCGCCAGCGGACGCCGCGCGACGGCCCGCAGCACGGCCCCGGTCACCCGCGACTCGCGCGCCCGCCCGCCGCCGACGCGGTGGCCGAGCTTGGCGAGCAGCGCGGGCAGCACGGTCAGCGAGCTGACCACCGCCGCGACCGTGACCACGATCGCCCCGGTCGCCAGCGAGCTGAAGATCACGTCACCGGCCAGGAACAGCGTGGCGCTGGACGCCGCGACCGCCAGCCCCGACACGACCACCGCGCGCCCGGACGTCGCCGCCGCCAGCTCCACGACGGCCGCCGGGGACAGCCGGCCGCCCGACCGCGCCCGCTCCTCGCGGTCCCGCTTGAGGTAGAAGAGCGTGTAGTCGACCCCGACCGCCATGCCGATCAGCAGGATCACGTTCGTCCCGACGCCCGCGTCGGGGAACACGTGCGAGGCGACCATCGACAGTCCCACGGCCGCCGCGATCGACGACACCGCTAGCAGCAGCGGCACGACCGCCATCACGACCGACCGGAACACGAGCAGCAGCACGATCAGCGTGACGGGCAGCGCGAACAGCTCGGTCTGCGAGAGGTCCTTCCCGCGCTGGCCCTGGACGTCCTTGCTGATGGACGGGCTGCCGGCCTCGTCGACCGCCAGATCCGGGTTGGCCCTGCGCACCTCATCGGTCTGCGCGAGCAGCGGCGCGACGTGCTTGCGGCCGTCCAGCTCGGGGCCCTTCAGCGTCACGTCCACCCGGACGGCCCGTCCGTCCGCCGACCACACCGGCGCCGCCACCGACTCGACCTCGGGAAGCCGTCCCATCCGCTCCCGGACGTCCCGCGCGATCTCCGCGCCGCGCGACGCGTCGAGCCGCCCGTCGCCCTTCGCCGCGATCAGGACCCGTTCGAGCGCCTTCTGCTGGAGCCCGCCCTGCGCGGCGTAAGCCTCGGCGCGGCCCGCCTCACCGACCCGGTAGTCCTCCGACGTGGCCGCGTGACCGCCGACCGAGATGCCGACGCCGAGGCAGACCATCACGAACAGGATCCACCCGGCGATCGCGCGCCACGGGTGATGGGCGCTCCACCGCGCCACTCGCACTGAGGGGTTCTTCATACCGAAAAGCCTGGTCGGAGGGCCCTACCCGCCGACAGGCTCGACCGGTTGAACCTGTTGTCCACCGACCGGTGGACAAGCCCGGCCCCGCGCCACCGCACAAAGCCCCTCGACCTGGACGAGCTCCGCCTGCTACCTTTCCGGAGGCCGTGACGCCGACCAAGGAGGTGAGACCCGTGAACGCTACGACCACATGGGTGCTCCCTCCCCTCACCACGGCAGGCTGACGCGGACGTCGCCGGGAGCGCCCGAACACGGCATCCGAAAGGCGACAGCCATGAACTTCACCACTGAGACGTCCGCCGAGGGCGTCATCGAACGCGACTTCGTCCTGGACGACGTGACCGGCGTCCTCTGGACCCCCGAAACGCGCCGCGACAACGCGCCCCTCATCCTGATGGGCCACAGCGGCGGGCTGCACAAGCGAGCCCCCGGAATCACGGCCCGAGCGACCCGCTACGCGGCTGACCACGGCTTCTCGGTCGCGGCCATCGACGCGCCCGGCCACGGCGACCGTCCGAGGAACGCCAAGGACCGGGAATGGGTCGCCGCGATGATGCGCGCCCGCGAAGCAGGCGAGCCCATCGGCCCGATCGTCGCCGAGTACAACACCGACCTCGCCGAGCGGGCCGTCCCCGAATGGCGGGCGACGATCGACGCCCTCCTGCCGGAGCTCGGCCCCGAGACCCCCGTCGGCTACGGCGGCGTGACGCTGGGCACGGCCACCGGCCTGCTCCTGACGGCCGCCGAGCCGCGGATCAGGGCGGCCTCGTTCGGCTCCGTCCTCCTCTTCGACGCCCTGACCGAAGCCGCGCGGAAGATCACCGTCCCCGTCCAGCTCCTGGCCGCCTGGGACGACGAGGAGATCCCCCGCGAGTACGCCCTGACCCTCTTCGACGCCTTCGCGACCCCGCACAAGACCCTGCACGCCAACCCGGGCCGCCACAACCAGACCCCCTGGCACGAGGCGGAGACGACGGCCCGCTTCTACACCCGCCACCTGATCCCGACGTGATCGAGGATGCGGCCGCGACTCACTGACTCGCCACGACGTGGACGAGGTTGCGGGTCTGGGCCACGATGCTCGTCCGCCAGGCGTCGAACGTCGCGTCGCTGACCGCGAACGGCGAGTCGAAATGCTGCATGTCCGGCGTGTGGATGTGTCCTGCCGGGATGTGCCGTCCGAACCTGTCGCGCAGCAGCGTGTTGCGGTAGGCGCTCTCGTTCGAGAGGTAGTTGCCGCCGCCTCCGCTGTACGCACAGGAATCCGGGTCGGGCGGCACGGGCGCGGTGGGCGGCGGATAGTCACCCGGAACCGGCGTGTTCCGGGTGACCACCGCCGCCTTCGCGCAGTCCGGGAACTCGGTGTAGCTGGTGTGCCAGATGACCCCGAAGGCCACGGACGGGTCCGGCCACTGGTCACCGGGCGGACGCGGCACCGACCGCCCCGTGCCGGCCTCGATCATCTGCTTGATCGGAAGCGTCGTGGCCGTCCACTGCGGCGGGTTCCGCAGATCGAACGCCGACGGCCCGCCCCAGCGCCGGACGACCTGCGTGTCGCACGCGTGGTTGTCCACCGCGAGCTGCGGCTTCCCGTCCACTGTCGGGCACGGCTGCGACTTGTCGTTCCCCGGCGACACCCCGTGGTACCGCCCGTTCCACTGCTCCAGCCAGAACTCCGAGTCGACCGCCTGGCTGATCGTGACCGACGCGTCCAGCTTCCGCATCACCGGCCCGACCGCGTCCTCCAGGTACCCGGCGGCGAACTCGGTGTAGTTCACCGGCAGCAGGTAGGCCTGGATCACGGCGATCCGCCCGTCCGGCCGCCGGTACCGCGTCCCGTCCAACGCCAGGGCCGTCGCCCCGGACGGGTTCCCGTGCCGGATGTTGTTCCCCACCGTCCCCGGCGCGGGCCCGGTGACGCCGCCGTCCAGCGTGTACGGATCGAACCCGCTGACGAGCACCCGCTTGACGTTCCCACCGGGATACCGGATGTCGTCCATCCCGCGGGACGCCCGGTCGAAGGCCCCGATCAGCGCCTCCCGCTGCGCCTCGCCGATCGCGAACCGCGGCGTCCAGTGCCGCAGGACGACCCGCGCCTGCAACCGCGTCCAGTACAGCGGCCGATCATCGCCGGCCGGCAGCGTCCCGCCACCGCCGCGTCCCTGAGCCCGATCGACCGCCCGGCGCCACAACCGCTCCCCGGCCCGCTCGACCACGCCCCGAGCCGCCCGGATCCCCCCGACCCGGCACAACTCCCGAGCGAATCCCGGCGCGAACTGCCCGAACCCGCCGCCCTCGATCATCTGCTCGCCGAACGCCTTCTCCTGAGCCCGTCCGGGATCCCCGTCCCGAGGCAACCGGTTCCCCAACCGCTGCTCCTCCACGGACACCGGACCCGTCCCGCTCACGCACCCACCCTGCGCCAGAGCAGGCCCGACCGGCCCCACGACCCCGGCCAGCAGCCCGACAGCCCCGACCCACCGCCACACCCTCAGCCCCACAAGATCTCCGCGCACACCCGCATCCTGATCCCTCCCACCACCCCCCAAACACGCCCCTCCCGACCACTTCCGGCCCTCAAGCTCCACAACCGCCTTTAGTCACCAATCTGACGAACCTTGACAGGAAATTCGACACGTTCCTACGATCTTGTCGATCGCTCACCCGTCGGTCTCGCGCATGTCCACGCAGATGTCCGCCACCCGGTGCATGACCACTGCTTCACAGCCAGTCCCCGGTCTTCCAAGGCGGACGCCATCTCTATTACCCGGAGGTTTGGCGTTCGCGTTCTTCGTGCTCTACACGACGTTCTCGCTCGTCCGGCACGCGCGAATCCAGACGGCCGGCTACGACCTCGGAATATTCGACCAGGCGATCCGTTCGTACGCGCACTTCCGGGCACCTGTGTCTGCCATCAAAGGTCCCGGATTCAACCTACTCGGCGACCACTTCCACCCCGTCCTGGCGTTACTGGCCCCGCTCTACTGGCTCTGGGACGACCCGCGAACGCTGTTGACAGCCCAAGCGGCCCTGATCGCCGCTTCAGTGATCCCCGTGGCACGCCTGGCGATCCGCCGGCTCGGCCCCGCCCAAGGCACCGCCGTCGCAACGGCCTACGGCTTTTCCTGGGGAATCCAGGGAGCCATCGCCTTCGACTTCCACGAGATCGCTTTCGCAGTACCGCTGATGGCCTTCGCCATGACGGCCCTCGCCGAACAGCGAATTTACTATCTCTGCTGGCGACCACGGCGTTCGCGGCATTGCGCTCGCCCCTCACCCTGGTCGCCGCACCCCTAAGCGCGATTCCAGAAGTTCTGTTCGTAACCGGGTGGGAGCCAGGGGCTGGTCCAGGGCGCGGCGGTGGCCAGGAGTTGGTCGGGTGAGCGGGTGCGGAAGAACGCATGGATCTGTTTCAGCCGG
>NZ_JBHSIT010000005.1:0-663192 GCF_042652125.1 Actinomadura gamaensis
CACCCGCCTCCACGGTGAGATCGGCCATGTCCCACCCGACGAATACGAGACCAGCTACTTCCAGGAACACACAGAACTGCAGGTCACAGCCACAACCTAGAGCCTCCATCGAAACCGGGGCGCTTCAGTCCGACCGCTCCAGCACGAGCACCTGGTGTCCTTGCTGTTGCAGGCGGAAGGCCGCGCTCAGACCCGCGATACCTGCACCCACAACGATGACTCTCTGCGGACCTGCCATAACCCGTGGCCTCCGTTCACAGTGTGACGGCGGATCGAGTGAATGCTCATCGGGCCACACGCGTGCGGCTTTCATGGGGCCGCTCCACGGTCACGCTAGGTAGTGCCGAGCCAGGGTGACTCCTCGGTTGATGGCTGTTGACATGCGGCCGAGTTGGAGGGTTTGCCCGTCTGGGCCGCGTAGCAGGGTGCGGGCGGCGGAGGGGGTCGTGGTGCGGGGGATGAGATGGACGTTGCCGCGGGCCGTGATGGTCTTGGTGAGGTACACCAGGGGTTTACCGAGCGGTTCGTGGAAATCGCAGTAGACAATGGCGGCTTGACCGTCGCTCCGGTATCGGCGGAAGAGTCCCGTGGCCAGCCAGGGCTGCTGGACCAGGTTGATCTTCCCTAGGCGGCCGTGGAAACAGGTGACGTAGAGGCTTCGGCCGCGTTTGGACGGGTCGAGGTCGTTCAAGGCCCGGTTGAAGGCGGGCATGAATGTCCGGCAGACCGTACGGTCGAGTCCAAGGCCGTAGAGCGGCCGTGCCGGGTCGTCGTCGGGCGCGCCGTCGCGGTCTCGTCGTTCCACGAATCTCAGCATCGCGAGATTGGGCAGGTGGGGGTCGAAGACCTGGAAGGCGGCCCAGACGGTGTATCCGGGTCTGCGGTTGGCCGCCATCACGCGGGCTTCGAGGCTGAATGCCTCCGAGCCGTCGCTGCCGGTCAGGCAGGAGTATCCGCCTTGCGGTACGTGGTAGTGCTCGACGCGGGCATCGAGCGACGGCAGCTCCTTGGCGGCCGCGGACAGCGCTCGCTCGACGTTCGACGCGGTCGTCGGCGGCCACCGATCGATGATGGGCACGTGTCTTCGCCTTCCTGTCTGAGGCCGCACGAGGCAGGAAGCGTCGCGGCGGCTAGCGAATCCGGTGGACGTCTCCGGCACGGGAGGTCGCCGCGGTGTCTACGACGGGTTGTCCGATCAGGTAGCGGCAGGTGTTGTTGCTCCAGTGGTTGACGCCGCCGGCGAATTTGCGCAGGCCGTCCGCGTAGTGATGGATCTGTGCGCGCTGCTGCGCGGGCAGGTCGCACGTCTCGATCAGGTCGCTGGCCGCTTCGAGATCGTCGGCCGCTGCGGCCGCCATGTCGGCGACCTCGAGAAGGGTCTGCTGTACCGGAAGGTCCAGCTCCTCGGATAGCAGGCGGACGAACGTGCCCTGGCTCCGGCCGGCCAGGTGTTCCTTGATGAAGGAGCCTGCGTCGTTGTACAGCATCGAGTAGTCGCTGCAGCAATTCTCCAGCTTCACCACGAGGGGGTGCTGGAAGATTTCGTCGGGCAGGTCGATACGCGAGATCCAGGCGATCAGCGCGTAGTAGACGGGCATCGCCGCCGAAAGCCTGCGGTTGGCGATGTAGTCGGCGACGCTGGAGAACCGCGACTGGCCCTGACGTGCCTGCACCTCCACGCGGGAGGCCGTCCCGTACCGGTGCAGGGCATGGACGAACCGCTCGGCGCAGCGCCCTTTCATCTCCAGCGCCCGCATGCGCGCCAAGCAGTCGTCGAAGGGGGCCAGTTCGGCGCTGCCGACCGATTCCAGGACCGCGCATGCCGCCAGGCTGGCGTCGGCGGTGCTCCTGCGGTCCATGATGTCGTCCAGCCAGACCGCCCAGTGGTGGAAATCGCTCAACACCCGAATCTGCCCCGCCGTGGCATCCGGATAGACCCACGAGACGAATCCGCCGACGTCCTCCTGCAGGAGCCGCTGGCAATCGGCCGGCTCGAGGGCCGTCACGCCCCGCAGCCACAGGGCGCTCTCCTCCAGCGCCGCGGCGTGGAAGTAGTTGCGCTGCACCGGGAACGGCCGCGGCCGTTCGGTGAGGTCGTGGCGTGGAGTCCTGAGCTCGCTCAGGAACGTGCCGTCCCAGAGTCTGGTCGACGAGCCGGCCCTGAGATATTCGTCCTTGGCGGCCGGGCGGGCACTCGTGATCGCGGAGCGGCGCATCGGAGAGCACCTCCTGGGGGGTGAACGGGCCGGGCGATCGCTACTGGCGGGCCAGGACACGCATCCGGAGCCCGCGAGGCATCAGCGTGGCGTGGACCGCGGGCCGGGGAACCCTGTCGGTGATGAGCTCGAACCGCCACAAAGAGATCATGGTGGACAGGGACAGGGTCGCCTGAATATGAGCGAAACGGTCCCCGAGGCATTTGCGGGCTCCCGCGCCGAACGGAATGTAGGCGACCCGGTCGGGTTTCTTCCCCTCCCAGCGGTCCGGGTCGAAGCGGTCGGGGGACGGATACAGTTCGGGACGCCGCTGGATCATGTAGGCGCTGTAGCCGAGCATCGTGCCCGCCGGCAGAGACACCCCGCCGAGCGAGGTGTCGCGTTCAACGGTGCGCGTCAAGAACCATGCGGACGGATACATCCTCAACGCCTCGGTGACCACATGGTCGGCGGCGGTCAGCATGGGCAGATGTTCATGGGCGGGTAGAGAGTCGCCCAGGACGCTCGCGGTCTGGGTGTAGAGCCGTTCTTGGAGGTCCGGGGCGCGGCCGAGTTCGTACAGTGCCCAGGCCAGCAGGTTCGCGGTGGTCTCGGCGCCGGCCAGGAAGAAGGTCAGCACCTGCTCGCAGACCTCCGCGTCGCTCAGGGCCGCGAGGTCACCGACGTTCTCCGGATCCTGGGCCCGCAGCAGCATCGGAAGTATTCCGCCGTGGTCGACGAGGTCGGCGCGGTGGGCGCTGACGGTGTCGTCGATGAGTTTGCGCAACCGGGACTGGGCGCGGTTGTACCGCACGTTGCCCGGGGTCGGAATCCGGTTGACCACGGGCGGGCTGATCGTGCGGCGGTAGATGCCGGCGGTGGCGACGGTGAGATCGTCGACGATCTGCCTTGTCATCTCCGGTGACACCTGGGTGTCGAAGGTCGCCTTCACCATGGACCGCATGGTCATGGTCACCATGAGGTCGTTCACGTCGATGATCTGCCCGGGCCGCCATGCCCCGGCGATATCCCGGGCGGTTTCGGCCATCGCCGGCGTGTAGCCGGGATAACGGTCCGGCAGGAAGGCCGGCTGACACAGCCGACGCTGGCGTCGGTGCAGCCGGTGGGGGCAGGTCACCAGCCCGTCCCCCGATGCCTCCCTCGCGCGGTCGTAGAACGGGCCTCCCTTGTCGAAGATCCGGTCGTTCACGAGCATGGTCCGGGTCAGTTCGGGATCACACGTCATGATCACTGTCTGTGGTCCCAGACGGATACGAACCAGGTCGCCATGGTCGGGAAGCGAAGACAGGAACGCGAACGGGTCCCGGACGAGCGCGACCGCGTGTCCCACGACGGGGAGTGCGCCCGGGGCCTGGCGGATCTCGCGGCCGGCGGCCGGGACAGGCTGATCGAATCGTGACGCGCCCGGCGCTTTCCGGCTCCTCATTAACGATCCCTACCGGTGATCAGAGCGGTCAGGGTGTGCAGGTCGGCGGCTGCGGCAGGGTCAGGATCGGCCCTCCGCAACCAGGCCAGCGCCACCTCGGCCCGCCGGCCGGCTTCGGCCTTCGCCCACCTCCGGCCGCCCGCCGTCTCGATCAGACCGGCCCCATGGGCGACCGTCTCCTCATCCCACTCCTCGTCCCGCCCGTACAGATGGGCCAACCGCTCCCCTGCCTGGCTCCCGGACGTCAACGCAGCCACGACCGGCAGCGTCTTCTTCCGCGCAACCAGGTCAGAGCCGGCCGGCTTGCCCGTGGAGGCGGGGTCCCCCCAGATCCCCAGCAGGTCATCGACCAGTTGATACGCCACGCCAAGGTTCCGCCCGAAACCGCGGAAGGAAGCCGCGGCAGCGCCGTCGGCGCCGACCGCGAGCGCGCCGAGCTGACAGGCGGCGCCCAGCAGCGCCCCGGTCTTGCCCTCGGCCATCGTCCAGCACTCGGCGAGCGCCACCTCATCCCGAGACTCGAACGCAAGGTCAGCTGACTGGCCGGCACACATCTCCATCAGCGCCGCCGACAACACCGAGGCGAGCGCCGCATCGGCCAGCACATCCAGCGCCAGCACCGACAGCGCATCCCCGACCAGAATCGCCTGACTGACGCCGAAGACCGTCCAGGCGGAGGGTCGGTGCCGCCGCAGCCGGTCGCCGTCCATCACATCGTCGTGCAGCAGCGTGAAATCGTGCGCCAACTCCACCGCCACCGCCGCCCGGACCACTGCCTCCGCCGCCTGCGCAGCCCGATCTCCTGCAGCGGCGCGAGCACAGGCCAGCACCAGCGCCGGACGGAGCGCCTTTCCGGCCGCCGCGCACGGCCGCCCCTCGACATCCCACCAGCCGGCGTGATACCCGGCCACCAGCCGCAGTTGCTCCGGCAACCGGTCGACCGCCGCCCGGTGCGCGGGCTCGACCACATCCCGCGCCTCCGTCAGAATCCGCGTCGAAGTCCGGGACCTGCTGCGACGGTCACCGCCGGGCACCGATGCGGCGCCCTGGTGCCATGCCTCGACCGTCATGCCACACCACACCACCTCACCGACCCCGCTGCGTGGTCCGGTCGCCCCGCGCCGGCATGGGCCCGCGCCATCTGGGACAGGACAGCGCCGGGCGGGTCGGCCAGCTCCAGTAACGCACGATCCACTACTTGGCGCACACTCTCCGCGTTGGTGGATATGTCGCACATAGTCGCCATATCGCCCTTACGGGAAGTCCCCGGCAGCGACAAGGCATCGCATCCACGCCGCCCCCATCCTCCGCCCGCTGGATCGCTACCTCCAGGCGCGCGCCGCGCGGCTCGGCGTCGGCACCGCGCGCAAGGCCTCGGTGCTGTCTGAGGACCAGACCGCCAACGCCACGGCCCACTCGCTTCTCCACAACCCCAGCAAATCCAGGGCACGACGCCGGAACTCCGGCGGATAAGGCTTCGGCATGGCAACGATCTCCTTCAGGAAGATCGCCGAACCCTACTCTCCTAACATCCATGCCCGCCAAACGGGGGGAAGATCGACGTGTCCGTGCCGCGGGGGGATCTTCAGACTGGGGTTTGCGTGGTCTTCGGTGACACCGATTGCCGTGCGTGGTCTCCCGGATGAGACCGTCGGTTCACGCTTGAGATCGAACCGTGTCTGACCGTTCGAACCCGCAGAATAAGTCTGCGGGCCGCACCGCTTTTCTGCACCATTCTGCCCTGGCGATCACCCTCACTTGCCCTGCACGCTTGAGGGAGCGCCGTCTCGGAAACGGCGATCTCTACAAAGGAGCAAAGATGGCCCGCAAGCGTCGCGCCTCCCGTGAAACCTGGATGGCCGAGCTCACGGTGCTCTTGGGCGGCCTCACGGCGCTGATCACCTCGATCGCAACGCTGATCAGCGCGCTCCACGGCTAGACGGGGGCAGAACCAGAATGAAGATCCCAGGCAAGCCTTCCGAGGGCTGGCCGCATCGCCGCCGTCGTGACGAGAAGAATCCCCTGCCGGCGCCGCCGAATGGCCCTCCCAGCTCTGTCTACGACTTCGGGGGCGGCCTGGTCGGCAAGCAGCCTGCCGGACCCGAAGAAGAACCCCGCATCAGCGTGTTCTCCGACCGGACAGTGTGGAACATGGGAGACGGCACGAAGCCGCGCGTGGTGCCGGTTTCGAAAGCCCCTCATCTGCCCATCCCGAGCGAGCTGGATTCGGCTGCGACCACGTTCGATAACACGATGAAGGCTCTGTTCAGCCTGGCCGGACTTACCCAGAGCGAGGTCGGGGAGCTGGTGAGATGGAGCCCGGACACGGTGAAAAGGCGGATTATGCCGCTAAAGCGGCGTGACCAGCTCGAACCGCTCGACCGGGGCGAGCGGCTCATGAGCGATACTGAACTCACGGACATGATCCGCAAGATCGAAGAACACGTCGAGAAGCACATCAAAGAAAACGGGCCCAGAGACGAGAAAGCGCAGGCGGAGGCGCAGGCGAAGGCGCGGGCGCAACTGCGCGAGCTGACAGACAAGGCCCGTGCCCTTCTTACGGAGCTGCGCACGGAGGCCCGATCCTACCGAGCGGTAGCCAAGCGGTTGACCAAGCACGCCGGCAGTCTCCTCGCTCACTGCCAGTCCCTGATGCAACAGATCATCAGGTTGAAAGCCGAGAACGACTCACTTCGCCGGCAGTTGGCCGCCATGAAGCAGCAGCTCGCTGCCCAGGGCCTCGATCAGCAAGCTGTGGACGACACCCCGCAGGTCCGCGAACTCCGCGAGCGGCTCCGGGTGAACCGTCGCGCGCTCCAAAGGGTGATTGACCAGCAGAAGCAGAACCTCGAAGACCTGGTGGAGGACGCGCAACGTCTCATCGGTTTCGCCCAAGCCGCCGAGACCTACCTCGGCCGCCTTCTCCGGGAGAACATCGAGCCCTCACCCCGCGAGCTTCGCGAGCGGCTTGAGGTAGGCGGTCGCGCGCTTCAGGAGGCGATTGAGCAGCAGGAGCAGAACTTCAGAGACCTGGTGGAGTGCGCTCTAGGCTTCATCGGTGTCGTCCATGAGGTTGAGGATTACCTCGGCCGCCTTCTCGGGGAGGACATCGAGCCCCCGGACGACGAGCCAGAGCAGGACTGACCCCTCAGCACGAACTTGAGGCCGAGGCACGTCAGAGGCACTTCCTCAGGCGGTGACCGGGTCCACGCCGCCGACCAGACGCCCCTCCCGCGCGACCGCGTTGAGCCGCGCCATCCCCTCGGGCACCGTTCCCAACCCGTCCGCGAGGCGCAGCTCGGTGCCGACGAGCAGCACGCAGCCGCCGAGCTCGGCCGCGCGGAGCGTCCGGCTGTGCGGCAGGACGAGCGGTCCACCGTACAGGCTGCCGTCGAGGGTGCGGACGGTCGCCCAGCCGGATTGGGCCTGGAGCTGCCAGCCGGGGCCGGCCCCGGGGATCCGGCCGAGCAGGCGCGCGAGGACGGCGTCCACCCGGTCGCCGCTTTCGGCTCGGTGCGCGGCTCGGAAGTCCTGCTCGACCACCAGCACGGGCCGCAGTCCGGAGGCGTGCGGCCACAGCCCGGCGACCGCGACGGCGGTCTGCTCGGGCTCGGCGAGCGCGGCGACCAGGCCCGGCACGTCCGTCCACCACCGTGGACTCGGCGCACGTCGGGTGCACGAGGCGGGCCATCAGCACCGGATCCTCGCGCAGCACCAGGAGCACCGCGGCCTCGCCCGGCGCCGCTGCCCGCTGGCAGCTCGGGCAGGTGTAGCCGTCGCTCGCGGCCTCGGCGCGCAGCGCGGCCACATCGGCCGGATCGACCAGCTCGGCGACCTCCGCCGACACGCTCACCGTCGACACGTCGCCTCCCGCTCGTGGTCGCCGACAGCCTACGGCCGTCGAGGGCGAGCCGGTTGGGGTGTGGTCTCGGGGAACTCCCGTCCCCCGAACCCCCTGGAGCCGAGACGATCAGCCGCCCGACGTCGGTGCGTGGTGCGCGGTGCGGTGGCGGCAGACCGCCTCGGATCGGTCGCTGATCAGGTGCGGCGGTGCGGCGGCACCGGGGGTTGAGCCGCCGGTCACCACCAGGCGCACGGCCTCGGCGAGCGCGCGGGCTGAGGACGCCGGATGCAGGCCACGGGAGCGGGAGGGGAGATCGGGGGAGGGGCAGGTCGGGGCAGGCGGTCGATCTCGACCGCCGCGTCCAGGGCGAGGAGCTCGCGGGCCCGGCCCGACACGATCGGCCAGCCGCGCCGGCGCGCCGACAGCACCACCGCGGCGGTGACCAGGTCCCCCGACGGCGGCCGCGCGGCCGCCATCAACTCGGCCAGCGGCACCGCCCGGTCCTGGTCGAGCGGCTCGACCACCACCACCGGCACCGCCAAAAGCACGGCCGCACCCTGCCGCCGCACCCCGTCCGGCACGCGCGCCAGGCCCCCGACCAGCGCGGCGCAGAGGATGACGATCACGTTGCCCTGCGTCGCGGCGGCGGCGACCAGGGCACGCGCGTACATGAGTCGTCCCGTGATGGCGCTGGCGACGGCGTCCGCGTCGAGGATCCGTCCGCCGATCACCGGCGGATCAGGAGGCGCGGCGGTGCGCGCTCAGCGCCGACCGGGCCCGCGCGACCTCGCCCGCAGGCAGCCCGCCCGGCAGCGCCGCCAGACCGGCCAGCGCCTCATCGACCGTGGAGACCGGCCGCACGGCCTCAACATGCAGCCGCAGCAGCGCGGCCGGGAGCCGCTCGTCGGCGAGCTCGTCCACCAGGGCGTGCAGCTCACGCCGCAGCGCGGCTGCGTCGTGCTCATCTCGCCGCTCGTTCATGCCCGCACTGTACGCCCGAGCCCCCACGCCCACCGGGCGAGCGCGGCATCCCGGGCCGCCCCAGCTCCAGCGCCCACGGTCACCCCTGCGAAGCCGACAAGGCTTGCACGGCCAGGTCATCGGGTGCAGGGGGAGAAGGCTGTCAGTGGCGGTCGAGAGGCGTGGGGCCGTCCGCGTTCGCGCGAACGGCTCCCGGGCTTTCTGCAGGACGCTCCGCCAGCCCGGCGGCGGTGTCACTGGGCTCGCCGGTGATACCGGGCTCACTGATCGTCCCGGACCGAGTGAGTTCGATTCCCGCAGTCTGACCATGGTCGCGAGGCGTTGGGCGTCTGACAGACCGCGGAAATCGTCGCGGGCCCGTGCTTCCGCACGGCCTTCACGGCCGCCGTCGAGCCGGACGTCATGGTCGATGGCCCCGACGACGAGGTCGCCGAGATTGATCAGGAAGCTCGGGGAGTGGGTCCGCGCACACCACCGGAGTGTCGTTTGGACGGCGATGCCGGCAGAACCTCCTTCCTCGCTCGACAGGATCGTCTCGAACGAGACGGCCCGCTCGTGTCTGGACCGAAGTGCCCGGCTTGCGCCGACTGCGACCTTACTGTGTCAAGGTGTCAGCCTCAGCGAGCAAGCCTGCCTGACGCAGGACCAACTGCAGTGTTCCCACCGAGTACTCGACAGTGGCGATTTGCAGACCTGTTGGGCGCAGTGGTGCTTCCCGCGACAGGCGAGATGTTGGACCGGTGTGTTACCAGCCTCGTTCCCACCAGGTGGGGATGCTGGGGCGCTCCTTGCCGAGCGTCGTGTCGCGGCCGTGGCCTGGGTAGACCCACGTTTCGTCGGGGAGGCGGTCGAAGACTCGTTCGGTGACGTCGGTCATGAGCTGCTTGAAGCGGGTGGGGTCGCCCCAGGTGTTGCCGACGCCGCCTGGAAAGAGGCTGTCGCCGGTGAACAGGTGGGGGCGGTCGTCGGCGGTGTAGAGGAGCGCGATCGAGCCCGGGGTGTGGCCGCGCAGGTGGATGACCTCCAGGGTCGCTTGGCCGACGCGGACGGTGTCGCCGTTCTGGACGGGTTCGGCGACCGCGACCGGGAGTGGTTCGGCGTCGAAGGGGTGCGCGGAGACCGGGGCGCCGGTGGCCTGGACGATGTGCTCCAGGGCCTGCCAGTGGTCCTGGTGGCGGTGGGTGGTGACGACGCGGCCGAGCGGGCGGTCGCCGAGGACCTCCAGCAGCCGGGACGGCTCGTTGGCGGCGTCGATGAGCAGCTGGTCGCCGGTCGCGGCGCAGCGCAGGACGTAGGCGTTGTTGTCGTAGGGACCGACCGCGATCTTGGTGACGGTGAGGCCGGACAGTTCCCGGGTGTCCGGTCGTCCGCCGACCTCGACGTTGCCGGTGTAGGTCATGGCTCCTCCGATCCGGGTTTCTCCGCTCGCCATCTTCCCCCATCGCGCGCGCACGGGTGGAATGAGTCCGGGGACTCACCGAGGTTGTGTCCGATGTGGCGGATTCGTCCGGCCGTGGGCCGCACCATGGCTGCTGAGGAGGTGGCGGTTGGGCGCATCCGAGGGTCGTCCCGGCGCGTTCTGGAGCCGGTTGGGCAGGTCGGAGCGGCAGGCCCTGTGGACGATGGGGCGGCGCGTCGAGGTGCCGCCCGGCGGCATGCTCTGCCACCAGGGGGTGGCGTCGCCGGCGGTGTTCGTGCTGTTCCCGGCGGGCGCGCGGACGGTGGGCCGGATCCTGGCGAAGGAGTTCGTCGGGAACGGCGAGGGCGACGAGTCGATCATCGAGCTGTTCGGGGCGGGGGACCTCGTCGCCGGGCTCGCGCCGTGGGGGCATCCGCAGCGCGGGACGGTCGCGGCGATCGACCATCTGGCGGCGCTGCGCGTGGACCGGCGCCAGTTCGGCGGGCTGCTCGCGGCGAATCCGCAGGTGGCGGCGGCCGCGATGGACGCGTTCGCGCGCCGGGAGGCTTACAGCGGACGGCGGCACGCGGTGCGCGTCGCCGACCATCCGCAGCGGCTCGCACACCATCTGCTGGAGCTCGCGCACCGCTTCGGCGACCCGGAGCCGCGCGACTCGGCGGACGAGTTCCACGGCCCGGACGCGTTCGCGGGCGGCATCACCGTGCCGTCGCGGCTCAGCCAGGCCGACCTCGCGAACTGGGCGGGAGTGTCGCGCGAGACGCTGGTGCGCTGGTACCGGAAGTGGCGGACCAAGGGCATCCTGCTGCCGCGTCCGCTGACGCTGCTCGACCCGGAGGCGCTGCGCCGGGAGGCCGCGCCGTGGGGGGACGAGTGGCCCGCCGTGCCGAGACCGGAGGCCGTGCCCGAACCCGATGGACGGCCCGCGGGGCTCGCGCGCCGCGCCCCGGTGTCGATCAGCGCGTCCGGACCGCCGAGGCGGCTGCCGCCCGACAAGCCGTTCTTCACCGGACGGACGGTCAGCCTCGGCAAGCTCGATCTGCTGCTCGCGCAGGCGCGGTGGCCGCGCGCGGTGCTGGTCCAGGGCATGGCCGGGGTGGGGAAGACGACCCTGGCGGTGCACTGGGCGCACCGGGTCGCGGGCCGGTTCCCGGACGGGGTGATCTTCACCGAGCTGCGCGGGCGGGCGACGCCCGCCGAGGCGATGGGGCAGGTGCTGCGCGGTGTCGGCGTGCCGGGCGACCAGCTGCCGCGCGCCGAGGGCGAGCTGGCCGCGCAGTGCCGGTCGCTGCTGGCCGACCGGCGGCTGCTGCTGGTGCTGGACAACGCGACCGACGCCCGGCAGATCCGTCCGCTGCTGGACGCGGTGAACGCCGGGCTCGTCCTGGTGACCGCGCAGGTGCGCATGCCGGAGCTGGCGGCCGAAGACGGCCGCGGCGACGGCGACATCCGCGTGCTGGAGCTGCGCGAGATGAGCCCGGACGAGGCCGCCGACCTCGTCGCGGGCGTGCTCGGGCCCGAGGACGCGCGCCCGCGCGAGGAGCCGCGGGCGGTCGAGCGGCTGGCCCGCGAGTGCGGTTTCCTGCCGCTGGCGCTCGCGGTCGCGGCGGGCGCGCTCGCCGAGAACCCGGACGTGCCGATCGCCGAGGCCGTCCGGACGCTGGCGGACCGGTCCGGCGCGTCCTATCCGGCGCCGATGCGGCCGACGTTCGACCTGGCCTACCGGGGGCTGCGCCGCGACCACCGGGCGGCGTTCCGGATGCTCGGCCTCGCCGCCGGTCCCGACGTGACGCCCGCCGCGCTCGCCGCCATGCTGGACGGCACGACCGAAGCGGCGGCCGAGGCGCTGGAGGGGATGCGGCAGGCGTTCCTGGTGCACGAGACCGGTCCCGGGCGGTACCGGATCCACGACCTGCTGCGCGATTTCGCGCGCGAGCGCGGCCTCGCCGAGGACGCCGACACCGACCGGTTCGCCGCGCAGCGCCGCCTGCTGGCGTCCTGCCTGTCCGACGCCCGCTCGGCCGCGCGTGCGCTGGACGGTCGCCGCCGTCCGTCGCTCGACACCCCGACCCACGCGCTCAACGGTCGCGGTGCCTGGGACACCCGGACCCACGCGCTGGACGGTCGCGGTGCCTGGGACGCCCCGACCCACGCGCTGGACGGTCGCGATCGACCGTCCCTCGACGCCTCGGCACAGGTGCCCGCCGCCCGCGCCGACGCCGGGAGCGGGGAAGGGCGGGCGCGGGCGCTCGCGTGGTTCGAGGCGGAGCGGCGGACGCTCGTCGCGGCCGTCCACCTCGCGGCGCGCCTCGGCCTGCACCGGACGTGCTGGGAGCTGGCCGACGCCCTGTTCGGGTTCCAGGAGTTCCGCCGCTACAGCGAGGACAACATCGCCGTCCAGAAGGCGGGGCTGGCCGCGGCGCGGGCCGAGGAGAACTGGGCGGCGGCGGCCGTGATGCTGCACAACCTGGCCGTCGCGCACTTCGATCTCGGCGGGGCCGTCCAGGCGATCGGGTACGGGGAGGACGCCCGCCGCGCGTTCCGTTCGGCCGATCCGCCGAACCGGTACGGGGAGGCGGTCGCGCTCGCGACGCTCGCCGACGTCCACGCCGCGCAGGGCCGGTACCTGACCGCGATCGAGAACGCGCAGCGGTCCCTGGCGATCCACCACGAGCTGGACGACGAGGGCGGTGTCGCGCGCGGGCACGAGACGCTCGCCCGCGCGCACCTCGCGCTCGCCGAGTACGACGTCGCGCTGCGGCACGCGCGCAGGTCCCTGGAGATCAGGAAGCGCCTGGACGACCGCCGCGGGATCGCCGAGACGCTGCTCACCACCGCGCTCGTCCACCGCAGGCGCGGCGGGGTGGACGACGCGGTCGCGCACGCGCTGGAGTCGCTGTTCCTGCGCGAGGAGGACGGCGACCGGTACGGCTCGGCGCAGGCGCTCACCGAGCTGGCCCGCATGTACGGGACGCTCGGCCTGCGCGATCTGGCGCGCCGGGACGCCGAGCGTGCCCTGGGCATCTACCGGGAGCTGGGCGTCCGGCACGGGCAGGCGCGCGCGCTGACGACGCTCGGCCGCCTGGCCTGCGACGCCGCGCGCTTCGCCGAGGCGTTCACGTTCTGCGGGCAGGCGCTGCGGATGCACCGCGACACCGGCGACCGGCACGGCGAGGCCGAGACGCTCGCGCAGCTCGGCGTGGTCTGCTGGCGGCTCGGCCGCTACCGCGAGGCGCGCGAGCAGCTCGGCCGGGCGCTGGACATCCGCCGCGAGATCGGCGACCAGCACGGCGAGGCGCACGACCTCGAGAACCTGTCGGTCGTGATGCGCCGCCTGCACCGCCACCAGGAGGCGTTCGTCCACGGCCTGGAGGCGCTGGAGCTGTGGCACCGGCTCGGCGCGCGCGGCAGCATGGCCGGGACGCTCGGCAGCCTCGCCCGCACCTACATCAAGCTCGGCCTGCCGGACGAGGCGGAGCGCGCGGCGCGCCAGGCCCTGGAGATCCGCCGCGAGATCGGGGACTTCTACGGGATGGGCGTCGGCCTGGACACCTTCGCCGCGACGCTCCGCGCGGCCGGGCGAGCCGAGGAGGCGCTGAAGGTGCAGACCGAGGCGCTGCGGGTGCTCGGCGAGGTCGGGGACCGGCACAGCGAGGGCGCGGCGCTCGTCCACCTCGCGTCGATCCAGCTGGAGCTCGGCCGGGCCGAGGACGCCCTGGAGGCCGGACGGCGCGGCCTGGACCTCGCGGTCGAGCTCGGCGACACCCGCGAGCAGGCCCGCGTCCTGCACCACATGGGGCACGCGTGCCAGCTGCTCGGACGGCACTCCGAGGCGGCCGGGCACCTGCGCGGGGAGATCGCGCTGCGCCGCGACATGGGCGACCACCTGGGACGGCGCCGCGCGCTGGAGCGGCTCGGCGCGTCCCTGTCGGTGCTCGGCGACCAGGCCGGGACGGCCGACTGCGCGCGCCGGATCCGCGCGATCGACCAGTGGCTCGACTCGGAGGGTCCGGAACCGGTGTGACGACCGTCATGTCGGGTGGTATGTGCCTAATTACCTAGTTTCCGGGGGTTAGCCCGCGTTCACTAACAAGGCAGGAGACCGGTGCCTGACAGAGCAGGGACCGGTGCCGAACGAGGCAGGGAACCGGGGCGTCCAGCCGTCCAGCGGGAGGGTGGAGCCCCGGTGCGCGCGGCGGCCCGACCGGGACGGCCGCGCGAGGAGAGGAGGCGGCAGCGATGCGGGTCGCGTTCTGGGACGCGCTGCCCGGACCCGCGCGGACGGCGCTCGAACGTGCCGGCACCGTCGCGCTGATCCGGCCGGGGGCGTTCCTCGCGCGCGAGCACACGCGTGCGACCCACGTGTACGTGCTGCGCTCCGGCGCGGCCAAGGTCTGGGTGGACCGGGACGGCGAGATCGTCATCCTGGAGGTGCTCGGCCCCGGCGACGTCTCGGGCGAGATGGAGGTCGCCGACGGCTCCGAGCGGTACGCCAACGTCGAGGCGCTCACCCGGATCGAGGCGCTCGTCCTGCCCGGCGACCGCTTCCGGGCCGTGCTGAACGAGCACCCCGCCGCCATCTGGGCCGTCGCCGCCGTCCTGTCGGAGAAGCTGCGGGACGCCGACGAGCTGCGCGCCGCGCACTTCCCGGACGCGCCGGGCCGCCGCCTGGCGTCCCGGCTGCGCCGCCTGGCCGACCGCTTCGGCACGCCCGTCGCGACGGGCGGCGTGGTCGTCCGCCTCCCGCTCTGCCAGCGCGACCTCGGACGCTGGGCGGGCATGGGCCGCCGCAAGGTCGCGCAGCTCCTCGCCCCCGAACGCTTGGGCGACGGCATCGCCGTCTCCCGCACGGCGATCACGCTCCGCTCACCCGGCGTCCTCGACCGCCTGGCGGGCGACGAACCCGACGACGAGCTGGTCCCCGCCGGCTGACCCCGAAACCGACGAGTCTGTCTCCGCCGGCTGAGCGCTTACGGGGCTGAGCGCTTACGGGAAGGACGGCTCGATCGGCCAGTTCGGGGGGACGGGCAGCGCGCCGTCCGGACGCGTCGTGAGACCCGAGCCGCTCGACCGGCCGGTGATCCACGCCAGCAGCGCCGCCGCCGAACCGGTCACCTCCGGGCCGTCGCCGAGGTCGGCCGCCTGGCCGGTGTCGGTGGCGCGCAGCCGCAGCCCGTGCAGGCCGCCGCGCGCCTCGGGGCCGTACTCGGCGAGACCGCGCAGCGTGACGTCCAGCTCCGCGCGCACGTAGCCCTCCGGCCAGTCGGCCGGACCGTACCCGGCGGCGAGGTCCACGTGGTGCACCTCGATCTCGCGCCACCGCCGGTGCAGGACGAACCAGGCGGGCAGTTCCGGCCCGACCAGGCCCTGCACCCGGACGTCCCAGGACGCGTCGGGCAGCGCCAGCGCCTGCGCCGCGAACCGCTCGGCCGACGACCGCAGGTCCTCGACGAGCTCTCCCGCGCCGCGTCCCGCGCCCGCGCGCAGGCCCTCCTCGCGCGCCTCGAAACTCGGGTACTGCGGCGTCTTCACGCCCGTGCGCGCCCATTCCAGCAGGTTCCACAGCGAGTCGGCGTTGCGCGCCACGTGCGTCGCGACGTGCCCGCGCGTCCATCCGGGCAGGCCGGACGGCCCCCGGAGCTCCTCGTCCCGCAGCCCGCCCACCGAGGCGGCCAACCGGTCCACGCTCGCCTCGATCGCCGCCAGCATCGCCGTCCGCTCCGGCCCGGAACCGCCCGTCACGCCGCCCATCACGCCTCCTCGCGTCCTGAAGGAAGGCTCATCCTGACACGCCGAGGCCCGCCTCGAACGCCAGGAGCCCGGCCTCCGTGCGGTTCGCGCATCCGAGCTTCATCAGGACCTGCGAGACGTAGCCCTTCACCGTCGTCTCGCTGAGGCGCAGCCGTGCCGCGATGCGCGCGTTCGACAGCCCCTCGCCGAGGCACGCCAGGACGTCGGTCTCCCGTTCGGTCAGGGTCCGCAGCGACGCCGCGCGGCGCTGGCGGGCCTCGTCCCGCCCGGCGGCGGTGTCCAGCAGCCGTCGGGTCGCGGCGGGGGACATGACGGTGTGCCCGCCCGCCGCGACCCGCACCAGGCCGACCAGGTCCTCCGGCGGCGTGCTCTTGAGCAGGAACCCCGCCGCGCCCGCGCGCAGCGCCCGCAGCACGTGCCGGTCGGAGTCGAACATGGTCAGCGCGACGACCACGGGCGGATCGGGCAGCGCGGTGATCCGGCCGGTCGCGGTGAAGGCCGTCCACGCCCGGCATCCGCAGGTCCATCAGCACCACGTCGGGACGGTGCCGGACGACCGGCCTCCGCATCGGCCGCGACGGTGGAGGGCAGTTCGGCGGTGACCGCGAAGCCGCCGTCGCCGACCGGACCCGCGCGCAGGTCGCCGCCGAGCCTCGCGACCCGCTCGCGCAGTCCCGCGAGGCCCGCCCCGGACCCGGCCGTGACCAGCGCGGCGTCCGGCGGACGCGTCGCCGGACCGTTCGCCACCGAGGGCTTCGCCGCCGCCCTCGATCGGCGCCCGGCGAGGCGGCCCGGGGGCGGGTCAGGCGAGGCTGGTCAGGCGAGGCCGGGCCGGCGGCGCGCTCGGGCGGGCGGTCAGCGGTCGGCGAGGACGTCCATGACGAAGGCCGTCGTCCGGCGGTGCCAGAGGCCGGGACGGCGGAGCATGGCGTGGCCCTCGCCCGCCACCGGGACGAAGTCGAGCGACGCCGCCGCCTCCCGCGCCCGCTCGGCGTACCGGACGGACGCCCGGTACGGGGTCGTGCCGTCCTCGGTGCCGTGCATGATCAGGACGCGGCGGCCCGCGAGCTGGGCGACCGGCTCGTCCCTCGGGACCCAGGGCGCGAGCGCGGCGACCCCCGCCACCTGCGGGTCGTCCGCGACGCGCAGCGAGGTGCGGGCGCCCATCGAGTGCCCGACCAGCACGATCGGGACGTTCGGATGCGCCTTGCGGATCTCGTCCAGCGCCCAGCGCGCGTCCGTCACCGGGGACGCCTCGGCGCCGTTCCAGCCCCGGTACCGGTAGCCGAGGGACCACACCGCCAGGCCCCGGCGCCGCCCGGCGCTCAGCAGGTGCATCGCGAACGGGACCATGCGCAGCGCGGCGGTCTGGCGCGCGGTGGCGGGCTCGCGGCTGACCTCCCGGCCGCCGTGCAGGACCAGCGCCAGCGCGGCCGGACGGGCCGGACCGCGCGGGCGCAGCCGGGGCCGGAGGTCCACGGGTTGAAGATCCATGGGCCCACCCTGCCACGGGCCGGAAAATGGGTGGAGGGGCCCCGGCCGCTCGGCGAGCATCGGGCCATGAGCAACGAGCGCCCGCCCGAACGGATCGACCTCCCCGGCCTCACCCTGCGCCGCGCCGTCGAATCCGACGCCGAGAACCTGATGAACGCGGTCAACGACTCCTTCGAGCACCTCCGGCCCTGGATGCCCTGGGCCACCGAGAAGCAGACCATCGAGGCCGAGATCGCCTGGATCGCCGCCTGCCGCGCCGACTGGGACCGCGGCAACGACTTCGCCTACGTCATGGAGGACCCGGACGGCGAGATCGTCGGTACGGTCGCCCTCCACGGCCGGCTCGGCCCGGACGCCATGGAGATCGGCTACTGGGTGCACGCCGGCCACACCCGCCGCGGCCACGCCACCAGGGCCGCCGGGGCCCTGACCGCGGCCGCGTTCGGGCTGGCGCGCGTCGAGCGCGTCGAGATCCACTGTGATGTGGCCAACAAGCGGAGCGCGGCCGTCCCGCCCAAGCTCGGCTACCGGCTGCTCGCCGTCGAGGACGACATCCGCGCCGCGCCCGCCGAGGAGGGCCCGCGGATGCGCTGGGGCATCACGCGCGAGGAGTGGGAACGCCGGTCCTGAGGGCCGCAACGCCGATGTCACCGGCGATTCCGGCGGTCTCGGCGGCTCCGGCGATCCCGGCGGCGACCTCGACGCGATCTCGACGGCGACCCCGGCGCGATCTTGATGGCGACCCCGGCGCGATCTCGACGGCGGCTCCGGCGGCGGTTCCGGTGGCAAGAGATCTTCGAACACGTGTACGGTTCGAGTGTGGCCGGTGGTCCCGCGGGGGCGGGAGGGCCGGGCAGAAATTCGGCGGGCCGTTCCGCTGTTGAGTACGACGGGGGAGTCCACGCGCACGCGTTCTGTCGGACCCCCTGACTACCGTGGGGAGACCCGTCCCATCGCCGCGCCCAGAAGAGGAACCGGAACACGCCGTGCATGACCGACTCATCGTGCGAGGAGCACGCGAGCACAACCTGAAGGACGTCTCGCTCGACCTGCCGCGGGACGCGATGATCGTGTTCACCGGCCTGTCCGGATCGGGCAAGTCCAGCCTGGCCTTCGACACGATCTTCGCGGAGGGGCAGCGCCGGTACGTCGAGTCGCTGTCGGCCTACGCCCGCCAGTTCCTCGGCCAGATGGACAAGCCCGACGTCGACTTCATCGAGGGCCTGTCCCCGGCGGTGTCGATCGACCAGAAGTCGACCAGCAAGAACCCGCGCTCCACGGTCGGCACGATCACCGAGGTCTACGACTACCTGCGGCTGCTGTACGCGCGCATCGGGCACCCGCACTGCCCGGTCTGCGGCCGTCCGATCAGCCGCCAGGCCCCGCAGCAGATCGTCGACCGCGTCCTGGAACTGGAGGAGGGCACCCGCTTCCAGGTGCTCGCGCCGGTGATCCGCGGCCGCAAGGGCGAGTACCTCGAACTGTTCCGCGAGCTCCAGTCCAAGGGCTTCTCCCGCGCCCTGGTGGACGGGCAGATGGTCCGCCTGGACGACCCGCCCAAGCTCAAGAAGCAGGAGAAGCACGACATCTCGGTGATCGTCGACCGGCTCGCGGTCAAGGACTCGGCCCGCCAGCGGCTCGCCGACTCCGTCGAGACGGCCCTCGGCCTCGCGGGCGGCACGATCGTGCTCGACTTCGTCGACCTCCCGGACGACGACGAGAACCGCACCCGGATGTACTCCGAGCACCTCTACTGCCCCTACGACGACCTGTCGTTCGAGGAGCTGGAGCCCCGCTCGTTCTCCTTCAACTCGCCCTACGGCGCGTGCCCCGAGTGCACCGGCCTCGGCACGAAGATGGAGGTCGACCCCGAGCTGATCGTCCCGGACGAGGACCTCACCCTCGGCGAGGGCGCCATCCAGCCGTGGTCGAGCGGGCACGTCAGCGACTACTTCCTGCGGCTGCTGTCGGCGCTCGGCGACGCCATGGGCTTCGACCTGAACACCCCGTGGCGCAAGCTGCCCGCCAAGGCGCGCAAGGCGATCCTGAACGGGCACGAGACCCAGGTGCACGTCCGGTACAAGAACCGGTACGGCCGCACCCGGTCCTACTACACCGCCTACGAGGGCGTGATCCCCTACATCCACCGGCGGCACGCCGAGTCCGAGAGCGACGCCTCGCGCGAGAAGCTCGAGGGCTACATGCGCGAGATCCCGTGCCCGGCGTGCGACGGGGCGCGGCTGAAGCCGGTCGTCCTCGCGGTGACCATGGGCGGCCGGTCGATCGCCGAGGTCGCGGCCATGCCGATCGGCGAGGCCGCCAAGTTCCTGCTCGCGATGGAGCTGAACGACCGCGACCGGCACATCGCCGAGCGCGTGCTCAAGGAGATCAACGCCCGGCTCGGGTTCCTGCTGGACGTCGGCCTCGACTACCTCACCCTCGACCGGGCGTCCGCGACGCTGGCGGGCGGCGAGGCGCAGCGCATCCGGCTCGCGACGCAGATCGGGTCGGGGCTGGTCGGCGTCCTGTACGTGCTGGACGAGCCGTCCATCGGCCTGCACCAGCGCGACAACCAGCGGCTGCTGGAGACGCTGCTCCGGCTGCGCGACATGGGCAACACGCTGATCGTCGTCGAGCACGACGAGGACACGATCAACGCGGCCGACTGGGTCGTGGACATCGGCCCGCGCGCCGGCGAGCACGGGGGCAAGATCGTCGTCTCCGGCACCGTCGAGGACCTGCTCAGCTCCGAGGACTCGCTGACCGGCCAGTACCTGTCCGGACGCCGCGAGATCGCGGTGCCCGAGATCCGCCGGCCGCGGCAGAAGGGCCGCGAGATCACGGTCAAGGGCGCGCAGCAGAACAACCTGAAGAACGTGGACGTCGCGTTCCCGCTCGGCGTGTTCACCGCGGTCACGGGCGTGTCCGGATCGGGCAAGTCCACGCTGGTCAACGACATCCTGTACAACTCGCTGGCCAAGCAGCTGCACGCCGCCAAGACCGTCCCCGGCAAGCACAAGCGGGTCAACGGCATCGACCAGCTCGACAAGGTCGTGCACGTCGACCAGTCGCCGATCGGCCGCACCCCGCGCTCGAACCCGGCGACCTACACCGGCGTGTTCGACCACATCCGCAAGCTGTTCGCGCAGACCACCGAGGCGAAGGTGCGCGGCTACCAGCCGGGCCGGTTCTCCTTCAACGTCAAGGGCGGCCGCTGCGAGAACTGCTCCGGCGACGGCACCATCAAGATCGAGATGAACTTCCTGCCGGACGTCTACGTCCCGTGCGAGGTCTGCCACGGCGCCCGGTACAACCGGGAGACCCTGGAGGTCCACTACAAGGGCAAGACGATCTCCGAGGTGCTGGACATGCCGATCGAGGAGGCCGCGGTCTTCTTCGAGCCGGTCACCGCCATCCACCGGCACCTGAAGACGCTGGTCGACGTCGGGCTCGGCTACGTCCGGCTGGGCCAGCCCGCGCCGACCCTGTCCGGCGGCGAGGCGCAGCGCGTCAAGCTGGCCGCCGAGCTCCAGCGCCGCTCGACCGGCCGCACCATCTACGTGCTGGACGAGCCGACCACCGGCCTGCACTTCGAGGACATCCGCAAGCTCCTCGGCGTGCTGAACGGCCTGGTCGACAAGGGCAACACGGTCATCGTCATCGAGCACAACCTGGACGTGATCAAGACCGCCGACTGGATCATCGACATGGGCCCCGAGGGCGGCTCCCGCGGCGGCATGGTCGTCGCGCAGGGCACCCCCGAGGAGGTGGCGAAGGTCGAGGGCAGCCACACCGGCTCCTTCCTCGCCAAGATCCTCAACTGACCCCTCGCAGCACGCACCCGAGGCCGCGCGCCCGTCCTCCGGACGGCCGCGCGGCCTCGCGCGTCCGAGCGTCGTTTCGGGTGCACCGATTCCCGCGCCCGGCCCGTGCGTCGGGCCGCCGCGGCTTTGCGCATCCGGGCGTCGTTTCGGGCGCACCGATTCCCGCGGCCGGCCTGTGCGTCGGGCCGCGCGGCTTTGCGCGTCCGAGCGTCGGTTCGGGCGCACCGTTGTCGGGGGCAGGGCGGGTTTCGGGGCGCGCGGGCCAAGACGTCCGGGGTGGGGCGACAGGCGGGGGACGGGGGGTGGCGGCGGGTTTCGGGGGGCGTCCGGAATGATGGACGACCATGAGTGACGATGCGACGATCGGGGGCCGCGGCGAGCGGGTCGCCGGAGCCGGAGAGGGCCCGCAGCGGGCCGTCGGACGCCGGGCGGTGCTGTGCGGGACGGGCGCGGTGGGAGCGGCGCTCGGGGCCGGGATGCTCGCCGGCTGCGGCCCCAAGTCCAAGACCGCCTCGGTGGGCGACCTGCGCGGCAAGGAGATCGCCAAGGTCGCGGACGTGCCGGTCGGCGGCGGCAAGGTCTACGCCGACACCAAGGTCGTGGTGACGCAGCCCAGCCAGGGCGTGTTCAAGGCGTTCAGCGCCGTCTGCACGCACCAGGGCTGCCTGACCAACCGGGTGTCCGGGGGCGTGGTGCACTGCCCGTGCCACGGCAGCGAGTTCAAGATCGCGGACGGCTCGGTGGCGCAGGGCCCGGCGAACCGGGCGCTGACGGAGTACCCGGTGCAGGTGAAGGGGGACGGGATCGTCGTGACGTGATCGCCCGGCGGGCGCGGATTGAACCGTTCCCGGCCGCGGCACGTACTCCCGGTGACGGCGGAGAAACCCCGCGAACGCACTGGAGGCCCGGAATGTCGCAGGAGCATCGGCAGACCACGACCGGTACCGCATCGGAACAGCCCCCGCCCGGCGATCTGGCCAGGCGCGGGCTGCTGCTGGGGGTGGGCGTCGCGGGCGTCGCCGGGCTGGCGGCGGCGTGCGGCAAGTCCGGGTCGTCGGACTCGTACGGGGCGTCCTCCTCCGGGAGCGGGTCGGCCTCGTCGAGCGGGTCGTCCCCGGGCGGCGGCGGGACGAGCGGCGCGGGCGGCGCGGGCGGTGGCGGGCTCGCGCGCACGGCCGACATCCCGGTGGGCGGCGGCAAGATCTTCCCGGACGCGAAGGTCGTCGTCACCCAGCCGTCCCAGGGCGAGTTCAAGGCGTTCTCGGCGGTGTGCACGCACATGGGCTGCACCGTCGGCTCGGTGTCCGGCGGGCTGATCCACTGCCCGTGCCACGGCAGCGAGTACCACATCGCGGACGGCACGGTCGCCCGCCCGCCCGCGCCGTCCCGGCTCGCCCCGAAGAAGATCACCGTCTCCGGCGGCGAGATCAACCTCGCCTGACCCCGTTCGACGAGCTCGAGGAATTCGACGAGCTCGTCCCGTTCGACCTGCCCGTCCCGTCCTGCGATCCGCTCCAGGACGGGACGGGCGCACCACGCGAACCGTTCCGCCCCGGCGTCGGCCCCGGCGTCGGCCCCGGCTTCGGCGTCGGAGCGTCGGGCCCGACCGCGGGCGCGCCCGACGACTCGGACGCGCGGACCGACGCGTCGGCCGGATCGGCCGGGCCGGCGCCGTCCCGCACGCGGGTCTCCTCGGGGATCTCGGCGCGGAACCGGGGGAGCGCCTCCGGGTGGTGCTCGCGCAGGTAGCCGATCAGGTGCTCGCGGACGTCGCAGCGCAGGTCCCAGGCGCTCGCCGAGTCGGCGGCGCTCATCAGCGCGCGCATCTCGACCAGCCCGTTCGGCAGCGAGTCGGTGATCTGGAGCACCCAGTCGCGCTGGTCCCAGAGCGGGTGCTCGCGCAGGAAGTCGTGCAGGACGGTCCGCAGCTCCTCGACCGGGACGTTCCAGTCCACGTTGAGGATCACCGCGCCGATGACGCGGCTGGTGTGCCGGGTCCAGTTCTCGAACGGCTGCTCGATGAAGTAGGACACCGGCAGGATCAGCCGCCGCTCGTCCCACAGGCACACCACGACGTAGGAGAGGGTCAGCTCCTCGATCCGGCCCCACTGGCCCTGGACGACGACCACGTCGTCCAGCCGCAGCGCGTCGCTGAACGCCAGTTGCAGCCCGGCGAGCAGGTTGCCCAGCGTCGGCCGGGCGGCGATCCCGACGACCAGCCCGGCGACGCCCGCCGAAGCGAGCACGCCCGCGCCCACCGCCCGGACGGCCGGGAAGGTGAACAGCGCGGCGGCGACCGCGAGCACGACCAGCACGACCGCGCCGATCCGGCGCAGCAGCAGCATCTGCGTGCGGGTGCGCCGGGCCCGCCGGTTGCGCTCGCCCGAGACGCGGGTGAGCCGCTCCAGCGGCGGGTCGGTCAGCGCGTAGAAGATGCGCAGCACCAGCCACGTGGTCGCGGCGGTCGCCGTGATGTGCAGCAGGTGCCGCAGGTCCGCGGCGAGGCGCGGCGGCAGGTCCTCGTACGGGACGGCCGCGGCGGCGCTGATCGCGGCGGCGAAGGCGAACGCGGGCGCGGTGCAGCGGCGGGCCGCCCGGCCCGCGGTGGGCCAGCGGGCCGACAGCCTCCCGGCGAGCGCCCGGCGCGCGCCCTCCACCACGCCGACCGACAGCGCGACGGCGAGGACGGGAACGATCAGCGCCCAGAGCGCCGACACAGCAGGATCCCCCCTTCCGGATTGACCGGAATATGACTTCACTCCGGTCCACTCTTTCCGGGCGCGCCGCTCCCGAACGAGATCTGGATCACCCCGCCCCGGGCGCGGGGGCGGGGCCGGAGGACGCGCGGGGCTCGGTTGTCGGTGCCGCCTACTAGGCTTTCAGCGTGGCAGATCCGGCGACCTATCGACCAGCATCGGGGACGATCCCCGACGAACCCGGCGTGTACCGCTTCCGCGACGAGCACGGCCGGGTGATCTACGTCGGCAAGGCCAAGAGCCTGCGCTCCCGGCTGAACTCCTACTTCGCCGACTTCGCCACCCTGCACCCGCGCACCCAGACGATGGTGAGCACCGCCGCGCGGGTGGACTGGACGGTGGTCTCCACCGAGGTCGAGGCCCTCCAGCTGGAGTACAGCTGGATCAAGGAGTTCGACCCCCGTTTCAACGTGAAATACCGGGACGACAAGTCCTACCCGTACCTTGCGGTGACCCTCAACGAGGAGTTCCCGCGAGTGCAGGTCATGCGAGGCGCCAAGCGCAAGGGGGTGCGGTACTTCGGGCCGTACTCGCACGCCTGGGCGATCCGCGAGACGGTCGACCAGCTGCTGCGCGTGTTCCCGGTGCGCACGTGCAGCGCCGGGGTGTTCAAGCGGCAGCGCCAGCTCGACCGTCCGTGCCTGCTCGGCTACATCGACAAGTGCTCCGCGCCGTGCGTCGGCCGCGTCACCCCGGACGAGCACTTCGCCCTCGCCGAGGACTTCTGCGACTTCATGGCGGGCAACACCGGCCGCTACATCAAGCGCCTCGAACGCGACATGCGCGAGGCCGCGGCGTCCATGGAGTACGAGCGCGCCGCCCGGCTGCGCGACGACATCCGCGCGCTCGAACGCGCGCTGGAGAAGCAGACCGTCGTGCTCGCCGACGGCACCGACCTCGACATGATCGCCTTCGCCGAGGACGAGCTGGAGGCGGCCGTCCAGGTGTTCTACGTGCGCGGCGGCCGGATCCGCGGCCAGCGCGGCTGGGTGGTCGACAAGGTCGAGGCGGTCACCACCGCCGACCTGGTCGAGCAGTTCCTCATCCAGATCTACGGCGACAGCGACTCGGTGCCGCGCGAGGTGTACGTCCCGGCGCTGCCGCCGGACGACGAGGCCATGACCG
The DNA here is from genome assembly GCF_042652125.1 of Actinomadura gamaensis. Taxonomy (NCBI): domain Bacteria; kingdom Bacillati; phylum Actinomycetota; class Actinomycetes; order Streptosporangiales; family Thermomonosporaceae; genus Actinomadura; species Actinomadura gamaensis. The sequence continues at coordinate 24,835 of NZ_JBHSIT010000005.1, forward strand.
AGCTGCTCGCCGAGCAGCGCGGCGGGCCGGTGCGGCTGCGCGTCCCGCAGCGCGGCGACAAGAAGGCGCTGCTGGAGACCGTCCAGCGGAACGCGCTGGAGGCGCTGAAGCAGCACAAGACGCGCCGCGCGAGCGACCTGACCACGCGCAGCCTGGCGCTGCGCGAGCTGCAGGACGCGCTGGAGCTCGACGAGGCCCCGCTGCGCATCGAGTGCTACGACGTGTCGAACCTCCAGGGCACCAACGTCGTGGCGTCCATGGTCGTGTTCGAGGACGGCCTGGCCCGCAAGAGCGAGTACCGGCGGTTCACGATCAAGGCGGTGGAGGGGCAGGACGACGTCCGGTCCATCCACGAGGTGATCACCCGCCGGTTCCGCCGCTACCTGGCGGAGAGCGAGAAGACCGGCGAGCTCGCCGTCCTCGGCGACGACACGCCCGAACCGCCCGGAACGAACGGTCCGGACGGCGGCGGCGGGGGCCGGCCGGTCGGCGGCGGAGACCGGGCGGTGTCCGGCGTCCCGGACGGTTCCGGCGAGCCCGTGGCGCACGGCCCGATCGACCCCGAGACCGGCAAGCCGCGCCGGTTCGCCTACCCGCCGAACCTCGTGCTCGTGGACGGCGGCCCGCCGCAGGTCGCGGCGGCGCAGCGGGCGCTGGACGAGCTCGGCGTCGACGACATCGCGGTCGTCGGCATCGCCAAGCGCCTGGAGGAGCTGTGGCTCCCCGGCGACGACGATCCGGTGATCCTGCCGCGCAACAGTGAGAGCATGTTCCTCGTCCAGCGGATCCGGGACGAGGCGCACCGGTTCGCCATCACCTTCCACCGCCAGAAGCGGTCGAAGTCGATGACCGTCAGCGAGCTGGACGCGGTGCCCGGGCTCGGTCCCGCGCGGCGCACCGCGCTGGTGAAGCACTTCGGCTCGGTCAAGCGCCTGAAGGAGGCGACGCCCGAGCAGATCGCGGAGGTGCCGGGCATCGGCCTGCGCACCGCCGAGTCGATCGCCGCCGCCCTGAACGGGCCCGGCGCGTCCGCCGCGACGCGTCCGGCCGGGAACACGGGCGAGGGCGCGGGCGCTGTGCAGAAGGACGGCGCGTCGTCCGAGCCCGGCGCCGGCGCGTCCGAGCACGACGACGGCGCGTCGTCCGAGCACGACGACGGCGCGCCCGAGCGGAACGCCGGAACGGGCGGCGGGGGGCCGGCGCCGGGCGCCACGGGGGCGGCGCGCGGCGGCACGGAGAGCAGCGGCGACGCCGAACACAGGGGGAGACGAACGTGACCACCGAGACGCAGATCCCGGACATCGTCATCGTCACGGGCATGTCCGGGGCGGGCCGCAGCACGGCCGCCAAGTCCCTGGAGGACCTGGACTGGTTCGTGGTGGACAACCTGCCGCCCGCGCTGCTGGCCACGATGGCCGACCTCGGCGGCCGGGTGAAGGACGCGGTGCCGCGCATCGCCGTGGTGGTGGACGTGCGCAGCCGCGCCTTCACCGCCGACCTGCACTCGTCGATCGCCGAGCTGGAGGCGCGCGGCGTGCACCCGCGCGTGGTGTTCCTGGAGGCCGCCGACGAGGACCTGGTGCGCCGGTTCGAGAGCGTCCGGCGCCCGCACCCGCTCCAGGGCGACGGCCGCCTGGTGGACGGCATCGCGCGCGAGCGCGAGCTGGTCCGCGAGGTGCGCGCCGAGGCCGACCTGGTGCTGGACACCAGCGGCCTGAACGTGCACGAGCTGCGCAACAAGATCATCGGGTTCTTCGGCAACGGCAGCAACGACTCGCGGCTGCGCGCCACGGTCGTGTCGTTCGGCTACAAGTACGGCCTGCCGGTGGACGCCGACCTCGTCGTCGACTGCCGGTTCCTGCCGAACCCGCACTGGGTGCCCGAGCTGCGGCCCAAGACCGGCCGCGACGCCGACGTCCGCGACTACGTGCTCGCCCAGCCCGGCGCCAAGCAGTTCCTGGACGCCTACACCGAGGTGTTGCGCCTGCTCACGACCGGTTACGAGCGCGAGGGCAAGCATTACGTGACGCTCGCCGTGGGATGTACCGGTGGTAAACACCGTAGTGTGGCCATGGCCGAGCAGATCGCCGCCCGGCTGCGGGACGAGGGCGTCGAGGTGCAGGTCGCCCATCGCGACCTCGGCCGCGAGTGAGCCGCGCGGGTGACCGCCCGCGCGGGTGGACCGAGGAGACGGACGAACCGGTGAACCCCCGTGGGCCCAAGGTCGTCGCGCTCGGCGGGGGGCACGGCCTGTACGCCTCGCTGTCGGCGCTGCGCCGCGTCACCGACGCCCTCACGGCCGTGGTCACGGTCGCCGACGACGGCGGATCCAGCGGGCGGCTGCGCCGCGAGCTGGGCGTCATGCCGCCGGGCGACCTGCGGATGGCGCTCGCCGCGCTGTGCGGCGACGACGAGTGGGGCCAGACCTGGCGCGACGTGGTGCAGCACCGCTTCCGCAGCGAGGGCGCCCTGCACGACCACGCCGTCGGCAACCTGCTGATCGTCGCGCTCTGGGAACTCTTCGGCCAGTCCACCCCCGCCGCGCCCGGGAGCCCGGCTGCCTCGGAGCGTCCGACTGCACCAGAGCAGCCGGCGGCGACCGGGAACCCTGGCAACCCTGGCAACCCCGGCAACCCGGGCACCGCCGACGCCGCTAGCGCCGCGGGGGCCGGTGCGGGGCGGGAGGGGCCGGGCGTGGTGGCCGGGCTCGACTGGGTGGGACGGCTGCTCGGCGCGCACGGGCGCGTGCTGCCGATGGCGTCGGTGCCGCTGGACATCGTCGCCGACGTGCGCGGCGCCGATCCGCTGCGTCCGGGCGAGGTGGTCCAGGTGCGCGGCCAGGTGGCGTGCGCGAAGACGCCGGGCACGGTCGAGGGCATCTCGCTGATCCCGTCCGACCCGCCCGCGTGCCCCGAGGCGCTCGCCGCCGTCGAGGACGCGGACTGGGTCGTGTTCGGCCCCGGCTCGTGGTTCACCAGCGTCCTGCCGCACCTGAAGGTGCCCGAGCTCGCGCGCGCCCTGCGCCGGACGCGGGCGCGCCGCGCGGTCGCGCTGAACCTCGCGCCGCAGCCCGGCGAGACCGACGACTTCTCGCCGCAGAACCATCTGGAGGTGCTGCAGGCCCACGCGCCGGACCTGCGGGTCGACGTGGTGCTGGCCGACCGCGCGGTGGTGGACGACCCGGACGCCCTGGAGAAGGCGGTCGGCGACCTCGGCGGCCGGCTGGTGCTCGCCGACGTGGCGGCGGCCGACGGCTCCCCGCGTCATGATCCCGCCCTGCTGGCCCAAGCCTTCGTACAGATATTCGCTGACTGACGTCCGGCCGGGCCGGGATCGGCCACACTGCTGGAAGTTCGATAGGGGGAGGGGTTCATCTATGGCGATGACCGGCGTGGTGAAGGACGAGCTGAGCCGGCTGCAGGTGCTCAAACCGTGCTGCCGCAAGGCGGAGGTCTCGACGCTGCTGCGCTTCGCGGGCGGTCTGCACCTGGTGAGCGGGCGCATCGTGATCGAGGCCGAGATCGACACCGGGGCGGCCGCGCGCCGCCTGCGCCGGGACGTCGCCGAGGTCTTCGGGCACACCTCCGACGTGGTGGTGCTCGCCCCGAGCGGCCTGCGCAAGGGCAACCGCTACGTCGTCCGGGTGTTCCGGGACGGCGAGTCGCTGGCCCGCCAGACCGGCCTGATCGACAACAACGGCCGTCCCGTGCGGGGGCTGCCGCGGCACGTGGTCGCGGGGGCGGCCTGCGACGCCGAGTCGGCGTGGCGAGGGGCGTTCCTGGCGCACGGCTCGCTGACCGAACCCGGCCGGTCGATGTCGCTGGAGGTGACCTGCCCCGGGCCGGAGGCGGCGCTCGCCCTGGTCGGCGCGGCCCGCCGGCTGAAGATCCACGCCAAGGCGCGCGAGGTGCGCGGGGTGGACCGGGTCGTCGTCCGCGACGGCGACGCGATCAGCGCGCTGCTGACCCGGCTCGGCGCGCACGACTCCGTCCTCGCCTGGGAGGAGCGGCGGATGCGCCGCGAGGTCCGGGCGACGGCCAACCGGCTCGCCAACTTCGACGACGCGAACCTGCGGCGCAGCGCCCGCGCGGCCGTCGCGGCGGGGGCCCGCGTCGCGCGCGCCCTGGAGATCCTCGGCGAGGACGCGCCGGAGCACCTGGTCAGCGCGGGCCGCCTGCGGCTGGAGCACAAGCAGGCGTCGCTGGAGGAGCTGGGCCAGCTCGCCGACCCGCCGCTCACGAAGGACGCGATCGCCGGCCGTATAAGGCGTCTGCTCGCCATGGCCGACAAGCGCGCCAGCGACCAGGGCGTCCCGGGAACCGAGGCGAACCTGACCGCCGAGATGCTCGCCCCCTGACCTTCCCGCCTCCGCGCTCTCCGCACGTCCCGCGCCCGCCCGCCGATGCCGTCGTGCGGTCGGGGACGGGAATTTTCGCGGAGTTTGAAGGGTGTTCGTCACGGTCGTCCCGGTATCGGGTATGGAGCGGTCGAACCGGCGGGTGCGCGGAAAGAGGCGGGGATGAACCCGCCGGTTTCAGGGGACATGTCTGATTGGTCTAGACGGTGTGGTCTAGACCTCTGCCTGTCCTCATCCGGGGCGGGGGCCGGGCAACGCCCCACCACCTGGCGAAATCCGCGCCGCCGGTGGCGGGGAGTCGGCGCGGTATTCGATAGGGTCGAGCGTGGGGGAGACCCCGGGATCCAGGTAGGAAGTCGCCCGGAATCACCCGTGCCGGGCGTGACGACGTACGAGGAGAGCGGTTCCGTGACCATCCGAGTAGGCATCAACGGTTTCGGCCGGATCGGCCGCAACTTCTTCCGCGCGGTCAAGGCCGGCGGAGCCGACATCGAGGTCGTGGCGGTCAACGACCTGACCGACCCGGCGACCCTCGCCCACCTGCTCAAGTACGACAGCATCCTGGGCCGCTTCCCCGAAGAGGTGAAGGCGTCCGGCGACGAGATCCTCGTCGGCGGCAAGGCCATCAAGGTGCTGGCCGACCGCGACCCGGCCAACCTGAAGTGGAGCGACTTCGACGTGGACGTCGTCGTCGAGTCCACCGGCTTCTTCACCGACGCGACCAAGGCCAAGGTGCACGCCGACAACGGCGCGAAGAAGGTCATCATCTCGGCTCCGGCCAAGAACGAGGACATCACCGTCGTCATGGGCGTCAACGACGGCGACTACGACCCGGCGAAGCACACGGTCATCTCCAACGCCTCCTGCACCACCAACTGCCTGGCCCCGATGACGAAGGTGATCCGTGACGCCTTCGGCATCGAGAAGGGCCTGATGACCACCATCCACGCCTACACGCAGGACCAGAACCTGCAGGACGGCCCGCACAAGGACCTGCGCCGCGCCCGCGCCGCCGCGATCAACATCGTGCCGACCTCCACCGGCGCGGCCAAGGCCATCTCGCTGGTGCTGCCGGACCTGAAGGGCAAGCTGGACGGCTACGCGCTGCGGGTGCCGATCCCCACCGGCTCGGCCACCGACCTGACCGTCGAGGTCGGCCGCGAGACCACCGCCGAGGAGGTCAACGCCGCGGTCCGCGCCGCCGCCGAGGGCCCGCTGCGCGGCATCCTCACCTACACCGAGGACCCGATCGTCTCCTCCGACATCGTGACCGACCCGGCGTCCTGCATCTTCGACGCCGGCCTCACCAAGGTGATCGGCAACCAGGTGAAGGTCGTCGGCTGGTACGACAACGAGTGGGGCTACTCCAACCGCCTCGTCGACCTGGTCAAGCTGGTCGGCTCCTCGATCTGAGCCGTGCCGCCCGCCGTGGCCGCGGACCCGTGTCCGCGGCCACGGCGGGCGCACGTCCGCGGGCGGCCCCGGCGCGGGGCCGCCCGCGGGCGCGCAAGGCCCCCGCACGCGACTCACGGAAGGACACCGCGTTCCGATGCGCACCATCGACGACCTGGACGTGACCGGCCGCACGGTGCTGGTCCGCACCGACCTGAACGTGCCGCTCCAGGACGGGAAGATCACCGATGACGGCCGGATCCGGGCGAGCGTGCCCACGATCCGCGCCCTGGCCGAGCGCGGCGCGAAGGTGGTCGCCTGCGCCCACCTCGGCCGTCCCAAGGGCGAGGTCAAGCCCGAGCTCTCCCTCGCGCCGGTCGCCGCCCGGCTCGGCGAGCTGCTCGGCCGGGACGTGGCGTTCGCGTCCGACGTCGTGGGCGACTCCGCCCGCGCGACGGTCGAGGGCCTCGCGGACGGCCAGGTCGCGCTCCTGGAGAACCTGCGCTTCGAGCCCGGCGAGACCAGCAAGGACGACGCCGAGCGCGGCGCGCTCGCCGACAGGCTGGCCGGCCTCGCCGACCTGTACGTCGGGGACGGCTTCGGCGCCGTCCACCGCAAGCACGCCAGCGTGTACGACGTCCCGCAGCGGCTGCCGCACGCCGCCGGCCTCCTGATCGCGGCCGAGCTGGACGTGCTGCGCAAGCTCACCGAGGACGTCGCGCGCCCCTACGCGGTCGTGCTCGGCGGCTCCAAGGTCTCCGACAAGCTCGGCGTGATCGACAACCTGCTCGGCAAGGCCGACCGGATCCTCGTCGGCGGCGGCATGGTCTTCACCTTCCTCAAGGCCCAGGGCCACGAGGTCGGCACGTCGCTGCTGGAGGAGGACCAGCTCGACACCGTCCGCGAGTACCTGGAGCGGGCGGAGAAGAACGGAGTCGAGTTCGTCCTGCCGACCGACATCGTCGCCGCGTCGGCCTTCGCCGCCGACGCCGACCACGAGGTCGTCCCGGCCGGCGCGATCCCCGCCGACCGGATGGGCCTGGACATCGGCCCCGAGTCCGGCCGCCTGTTCGCCGCGCGGCTCGCGGACGCCGAGACGGTCTTCTGGAACGGCCCGATGGGCGTGTTCGAGATGGAGCCCTACTCCCACGGCACCCGGGCCGTCGCGCAGGGCCTGATCGACTCCGGCGCGTTCACCGTGGTGGGCGGCGGCGACTCGGCCGCGGCCGTGCGGCAGCTCGGCTTCGACGAGGGCGCGTTCTCGCACATCTCGACCGGCGGCGGCGCCAGCCTGGAGTACCTGGAAGGCAAGACCCTGCCCGGCCTGAAGGCTCTGGAGGACTGACGACGATGGCCCCTTCCGCCAACGCCCCCGCGCGCAAGCCGCTGATGGCGGGCAACTGGAAGATGAACAACAACCACCTCGAGGCGATCGCGCTCGTCCAGAAGCTCGCGTTCGGGCTCAAGGAGGCGGACTACGCCGCGGTGGACGTCGCCGTCCTGCCCCCCTTCACCGACCTGCGCTCGGTGCAGACGCTGGTGGACGCCGACAAGCTGGAGATCAAGTACGGCGCGCAGGACATCTCGCCGCACGTCTCCGGCGCCTACACCGGCGAGATCTCCGGCGCGATGCTGGCCAAGCTCGGCTGCTCGTACGCGACCGTCGGGCACTCCGAGCGCCGCCAGTACCACCACGAGGACGACGCGCTGGTCAACGCCAAGGCCCGGGCCGCGCTCGCCAGCAAGATCACGCCGATCGTGTGCGTGGGCGAGGGCCTGGACGTCCGCAAGGCGGGCGAGCACGTCGGCCACTGCGTGGACCAGGTCACCGGCGCGCTGGTGAAGATCCCCGCCGACCAGGCCGCCGAGCTGGTGATCGCCTACGAGCCGGTCTGGGCGATCGGCACCGGCGAGGTCGCCACCCCCCAGGACGCCCAGGAGGTCATCGGCGCGATCCGGGCCCGGCTGGCCGAGCTGTACGACGGCGAGACGGCCGCGAAGGTGCGGATCCTGTACGGTGGCTCGGTCAAGGGCAGCAACATCGCCGGGATCATGGCGCAGCCGGATGTGGACGGCGCTTTGGTGGGTGGTGCCAGTCTGGACGCGGGTGAGTTCGTCAAGATCTGCCGTTACCGGGAGTTCCCGGTCTGAACCCGACGCCGTCGGCGGCCGGTGGTTGAGATCAATTCGGTCTCGACCCGCCGGTTCTTGCCGAACCAGCGGAGAGTTCGTCGTACCCTTCGGGGGTGACGGGTAAACCGCCCGGCTAGATCCTCCGTCCCAACATCAGACAGGCCCCGCCCGGCGGGGACGGCCAGAGAAGGCGCGCAACTGTGATCATCGCTACGTCCATCGTGCTCATCATCACGAGTTTGCTGATGGTGGTCCTCGTCCTGATGCACAAGGGCAAGGGCGGGGGACTGTCCGACATGTTCGGCGGCGGCATCTCGTCGTCGCTGGGCGGGTCGTCGGTGGTGGAGCGGAACCTGGACCGGCTGACCATCGGGGTCGGAGTGGTCTGGTTCGCCTCGATCATCGTGCTCGGCCTGCTGTTCAAGCACAAGGGCGTCGGCTGAGCCGCGCTCCCGCCGAGCGAACCACAGCACCAAGAGCGAACAAGAACGCCTAACACCGCCGAGCCGCCGCCCGGCTCCCCAGAGCTACCGCGCGACCGCGGGCGGCGGCGTACCAACCGAGGAGTAAGTCCGTGGGTAGTGGCAACGCGATTCGGGGCAGCCGTGTCGGAGCCGGTCCGATGGGTGAGGCCGAGCGCGGGGACGCGGCGCCCCGCGTGTGGGTGACCTTCTACTGCGCCAACCGGCACGAGACCCGGCCGAGCTTCGCGACCGACGTCGCGGTCCCCGACACGTGGGACTGCCCGCGCTGCGGGTTCCCCGCCGGGCAGGACAAGGACAACCCGCCGGCCCCGCCGAAGACCGAGCCCTACAAGACGCACCTCGCCTACGTGAAGGAGCGGCGCAGCGACGCCGACGGCGAGGCGATCCTGGAGGAGGCCCTCGCCAAGCTCCGCCAGAAGCGCGAGGCCGTCAAGCGCGCGATGGAGGCCGCGCGCTCCTGACGCGCCGCCCCCTTCGGCCCGGTACCCGAGCAGCGGGACCGGGCCTTTCCGCGTCCGGCTTCGGCCGGGGCGCCGGAGCGGCGGGCGCGGGCTCAGGGGCTGGTGACCTCCGCCTGGGACGGACGCGGCGCCGGAACGGACGCGCCGTCCTGCTCCCTGCTCTGCTCTCGTCCCTCGGACGGCGCCGGAGCCGGATCGAAACGGCCGGCGAGGACGCGGCCGAGGCGCTGGCCCGGCTTCTCGATCCAGCGGTGCGTGGCCCAGCTCGCCGCCAGCAGCAGCGCCACGAACGGGACCAGCAGCAGCGGCTGGTCGTCGTGGGGCCGTCCGATGGTCATGTCGAGGACCATCAGCAGCAGCTCGTGCAGCAGGTAGGCCGAGTAGCTGACGACGCCGAGCCAGGCGAGCCAACGTGGGACGTGCCGGTGCCGCAGCGCGAACCCGGCCGCGAAGACGGCGAACGCCGCGACGACGGCGAGGGCCCAGGCGCGCTTCGCGCCGAGGTCGGTGTCCCAGGTGGTGTAGTGGTGGAAGCGCCAGAACCCGGTCCCGGCGGCGCTCGCCAGCACCAGCGCGCAGACGGCGAGGGCCGTGCGGGGCCGGATCTGGCCCCGTTCGGCGCGGTGCACGACCGTCCCGGTGAACATGACGGCGAGGATCGCGAGGCCCTGCCAGGGGTCGACGCGCCCGTTGAACAGGACGAGGGCGAGCGCGAGCGCGCCGCCGAGCAGCGCGCCGATCCGCGCGATCATCCAGCGGCGCGCGCAGGCCAGCCCGATCGCGGCCGTCATCAGCACGAACGCGGCGAGCGAGACCCGTCCCTCACCGAACCGCCCCGACAGCGCGACGGCGGGCAGCACCGTCGCGAGCGCGGGCGCCGCGACCGCCAGCGCGGACGCCGTCGCCACCGACCGCCGGTGCCAGCCGACCGAGAACAGCGCCACGACCAGCAGGTAGAAGGCCATCTCGTAGGACAGCGTCCAGAGGACGTTGATCGCGCTCGGCACTCCGAGCAGGTCCTGCATCATCGTGAGGTGGGACAGCGCCACGACGGCCGGGTGGTAGGCGGTCGCGAGCCCCTCCCGCAGCTCGTACAGGCCCGTCACGTGCAGGACGACCACGAACGCCACCGCGGCGGCGAGCAGCGGGTAGATCCGGAAGACCCGGCCCGTCCAGAACCGCCGCACCGATCCGCGCCGCTCCAGCGAGGCGGGCACGATGTACCCGCTGACGAGGAAGAACACCAGCACGCCGAACGCCCCGGGGTCGAACCATTCCAGCAGCGTCCGGCGGAAGTGCGGCATGTAGTGGTAGGTCGCGTGGTGCAGCGCCACGGTGATCGCGGCCAGGCCGCGCAGGGCGTCCAGCCAGGCCAGCCGGACGGTCGCGTCCGGCCTGCGGAGGGGGAGTTCGGAACGCATCCCCCGGACCCTAGCGGCTTTCCGGTCCGGCGGGCATAAAAAGGATCATCCGGGCGGGGTGGTGCGGACCGCTATGATGACCAGCACGCGACTGGCGCAGTCAAGGTGGATCCGACCACCGGGGAGCGAACGCCGCCGCACACCGCGCGCCTGGGTGTACGGGACACCTCATCACGGCCGGGGTGCCCGAGACCGCGCCTCCGGCCCGAGCTTCGCGGAGGCAGCCATGCACGAGCCGTCGATCCCCCACCTCACCGCCGAGGACCCCGAGATCGCCGGGCTGGTGGAGGCCGAGGCACGCCGCCAGCACGACAAGCTCCGGCTGATCGCCTCGGAGAACTACGTCTCGCCGGCCGTCCTGGAGGCGACCGGCAGCGTCCTCACCAACAAGTACTCCGAGGGTTACGCGGGCCGCCGGTACTACGAGGGCCAGCAGAACGTCGACCCGGTCGAGCTGACCGCGATCGAGCGGGCCAAGGCGCTGTTCGGCGTCGAGCACGCCAACGTCCAGCCGTACTCGGGCTCGCCCGCCAACCTGGCCGTCTACCTGGCGTTCCTGAACCCGGGCGACACCGTCCTCGGGCTGTCGCTGCCGATGGGCGGCCACCTCACGCACGGCTGGTCGGTGTCGGCCACGGGCAAGTGGTTCAACCCCGTCCGGTACGGGGTGCGCCCCGACACCGGCCGCGTCGACATGGACGAGGTGCGCGACCTCGCGCTGCGCGAGCGGCCGAAGCTGATCTGGTGCGGCGGGACGGCGATCCCGCGCACGATCGACTTCCCGGCGTTCGCCGAGATCGCCCGCGAGAGCGGCGCGGTGCTGGCCGCCGACATCGCGCACATCGCGGGCCTGATCGCGGGCGGCGCGCACCCGTCCCCGGTCGGCCACGCGGACGTGATCACGACGACCACGCACAAGACGCTGCGCGGCCCGCGCGGCGCGATGGTGATGTCCACCGAGGAGCATGCCAAGGCGGTCGACAAGGCGGTCTTCCCGGGGCTCCAGGGCGGCCCGCACAACCACACCACGGCCGCGATCGCGGTGGCGCTGCGCGAGGCCGCGCGTCCGGACTTCCCGGCCTACGCCCGGCAGATCGTCGCGAACGCCCGCGCGCTCGCGGACGCGCTGCTCGCCCGCGGCTACGACCTGATCTCCGGCGGCACCGACAACCACCTGATCCTCATCGACCTGACGAACAAGGGCGTCGCGGGCAAGCCCGCCGCGCAGGCGCTCGACCGGGCCGGGATCGAGCTGAACTACAACGCCGTCCCGTTCGACCCGCGCAAGCCGTTCGACCCGTCCGGGCTGCGCATCGGCACCGCCGCGATCACCACCCGCGGCCTGACCGAGCGGCACATGGAGCCGGTCGCCGCGTGGATCGACGAGGTCGTCCAGGCGACGGCCAAGGGCGACGAGGCGGTCGTGGAGCGGGTCGCCGCCGAGATCCGGGAGCTGATGGCCGGCCACCCGATGCCCGGCTGGGCCCCCGCCCCCTGACCGGTCAGGCCCGGCGCAGGACGGTGATCATGCGCCAGGCCTCGTCGTCGGTGAGCGCCACGTCGCCGAAGTCGCCGTACTGGGCGACCGTCTCCAGCGCCCCGGACAGCCGGACGGCGGCGGTCAGCTCGGTCGCGGTCCAGAACCGGTAGGGCACCACGTCGCGGATCACCCGGACCGGCGCGTCCGGCCGGGTGATCGTCATCGTGACGTGGTCGTCGGCGATCTGGGTGACCGGGTCGAGCCGGTCGGACGGCTCGCCCCACCGGACGGTCGCCCCGACGCGGCCGTCCGGTCCGTCGCGCTCGACCGTCCAGCCGGTGGCGACGGTCGGGTCGTCGGTGAGCCGGTCGCGCGGGTGCGACATCTCCACCACGTACAGGCCGTCGGCGGTGAGGTGGTCGGCGGCGCGGTCGAGGTGCGCGACGAACGCGTCCAGCGTCATCAGGTGGGACGTCGAGTCGAGCATGGTCACGACCAGGTCGAACCGGCGCCCGAGCGCGAACGAGGTCATGTCCTCCTGCACGACGTCGAGCTCGACGCCCGCGTCCTTGGCCTGCCGGGCGGCGTAGGCGCACATCGCCGGGTGCAGGTCGAGCGCGGTCGCGGCGAGCCCGCGCCGGGCGAACTCGCGGGCGTGCTCGGCCGGCCCCGCCGCCAGCTCCAGGACGGTCCGCGCCGCCGCACCGGACGAGCGGTGCCGGACGGTCCACCCGAGCAGCGCGTCCACCTCGGCGGACACGTCGCGGAACGAGCACGCCAGCTCGTAGGCCCAAGGGTCGTCGTAGATGCCGCTCACAGATCAATCCTGCCAGCCGCCCCTCCCTCGCCCTCACGCCAGCCCCGCGCGGAGCGGTTCGGGGCGCGCGGGACGGCCGTCCAGCCGGAGGCGGACCTCCACGATGCCGGGTTCCTCGGTGCGGCGCGTCCGGCCGCCCAGTCCGGCCAGCAGGCGGCGCATGCGGGCGTTCTCGCTGAGCGCGGTGGCGCGCAGCTCGACCAGGCCGCGCTCGCGGCCGAGGACGATGAGCAGCCCGGCGAGCGCGCGGCCGAGGCCCCGGCCCTGCCAGGCGTCCTCGACGAGGAACGCCATCTCCGCGACGCCCGGGTCGAGCACGTGGATCAGGTGGGCGAGCGCCAGCACCGAGCCGTCCGGGCCCTCGGCGACCAGCGTCACGCCGTGCCACGGCTCGCAGAACCGCTCGACGGCCGCGCGCGGCGGGAACGGCTTGGGGCTGAAGTACCGCATCCGCCTGCTGTCGAGGGAGCAGCGCTCGTGCATCGCGCGGACGGCGCCGGCGTCGTCCCGCTCGATCGGCCGGACGGTCACCCGCGTCCCGTCGGCCAGCGTCACGCGCTGCGACGCGGCGGACGGCGGTTCGGCCGGCAGTGCCGCGCGGACGAGCGCGTCGGCGCGGGCGGCCTCGGTCGCGGTGAAGGGCAGGTCCGGACGGCTCAACCGCACCGACCGCCGTCCCGCTCGGACGGTCAGCACGTCGTCTTCGTCGTCGTAGACCGCCGTGCCGGACGTCCAGGCGGCCTCGTGCGCGCGCAACAGCTCGGCCAGGATTTCGGGCAGCGCGTGCGGTTCGACGCGCGCGCGTGCGGCGAGGGCCAGCGCGCGGGTCGGTTCGTCGACCAGCTCGCGCGGGCGCGCGGGGACGACGGCCGTGCGCACGCCTCCCGCCGAGGCGGCGGCGCGGGCCAGTTCGTCCGGGCCCGCCCCGCCGGACGGCACGTCCACGACGAACTCGTCCACCACGCCCTCGGTCCCGACCTGGACGGTCAGCCCGAGGATGTTCGCGCCGCGCGCGGCGAGCGCCGCGGTCAGGACGGCGAGGCGGCCGGGGCGGTCCTCGATCTCGGTGCGGATGCGCAGCAGCGGCATGACCTGTGGTCCCTTCCGATGGGCCCTGCGGTGTTCGACCCGGTCACTGTCGCCGCGCGGTGTTACGGAAGCGCTACACCGGCGTGAGGTGAGAGTTTCACCTTCGCCGCCGCTCTTGAGCGGTCCGGTGCGAGCGCCTACCGTTCCGTGAGTGATCTGCGTCCTGTCCGTCCCGGGCGGCGGTTTCCGCCGTCGCGGACGGTGAGCGAGGAGGTGCGCACCGGGCGGCTGGCGCTCCGCCCGGTGAGCATGAGCGACCACGCGGCGCTGCTGGCGCACTGGACGGGCCCGCTCGTCCGCCGGCACCTGTTCGACGACCGGCGGGTCTCGGCCGAGCAGGTCACCGAGATCATCGCGGCCAGCCAGCGGGACTTCGCCACCCGGGGCTACGGCCTGTGGGCGCTGCGCCCGACCTTCCGGCGGCTGGGGGAGGCCGTGGTGACGGGCGGCTCGCTGCTCGGGGTGGCCGGGCTGTCCGGCCCGGACGCGGGCGGCGACGTCGAGATGGTCTACAGCCTGGAGCCGGACCGCTGGGGCCAGGGCCTCGCGGCCGAGGCGGGGCAGGCGGTGCTCGGCCACGCGTTCACGATCGCCGGGCTGCGCCGCGTCACCGCCGAGATCGACATGGCGAACGCGTCATCGCTGGCGGTCGCGCAGCAGCTCGGGATGCGGCACCGGGGGATGGGCCCGGGCGGCACCGCGATCTTCGCGATCGACCGCGTCCAGTGGCTCGGAACGCGTCGCGGTATCGTGCGCAGGCAACAGAATCCGTCGCCAGAGATGCTTTAGGCTGGCGAATACAGCAGTATTGGGCCATGAGCCCCGCAGCCGTTTCTGGTTCTCCCGCCGTCCCTGCGTCTTCCGCTCCGCGGTCCGAGGCGTTCGGCAACGGCTCGGTGTCGCACTGGTTCCGCGAGATCGGCCTGCCGTCGCCGGGCGAGCCGCTGCCCGGCCCGCGCACCGCCGACGTCTGCCTGGTCGGCGCGGGCTACACCGGCCTCTGGACGGCCTACTACCTCAAGCGCGCCCGACCTGACCTGCGGATCGTCGTGCTGGAGAAGGAGTTCGCCGGGTTCGGGGCGTCCGGGCGCAATGGCGGCTGGGTCGTGGGGGAGATCGCCGGATCGCGCGAGCGGTACGCGCGCCGCCACGGCCGCCAGGCCGCCGTCGATCTCCAGCGGGCGATGTTCGCGACCGTGGACGAGATCCTGCGCGTGGCGAAGGACGAGGGCATCGACGCCGACCTGGTCAAGGGCGGCGTCCTCACCACCGCGCGGAACGCGGCGCAGGCGGCCCGCGTGCGCGCGACGGTCGAGGAGAACCGCGCATGGGGCTGGGGACGGGACGACATCGTCCTGCTGACCGGGCGCGAGGCGGACCGGCGCATCGGCATCGAAGGCCAGCGCGCCGCGTCGTTCTCCCCGCACTGCGCGCGCGTGCAACCCGCCAAGCTCGTCCGCGGGCTCGCCGCGACCGTCCGCGCGCTCGGCGTGGAGATCTACGAGGGCACGCCGGTGCTGCGCGTCGTCCCGCGCCGGGACGGCCGTCCGGCCGCCGCCGTCACCCCGTCCGGGACGGTCACGGCCGAGTACGTCGTCCGCGCGACCGAGGGCTTCACCGCGCGGCTGGCCGGGCACCGCCGCGACTGGCTGCCGATGAACAGCTCGATGATCGTCACCACCCCGCTGCCGGAGGCGGTCTGGGAGCGGATCGGCTGGCGGCACGGCGAGGCGCTCGGCGACATGGCGCACTACTACATGTACGCGCAGCGCACGGCGGACGGCCGCATCGCGTTCGGCGGGCGCGGCCGGCCCTACCGCTACGGCTCCGGCGTGGACGACGCGGGCGTCACCCGCGCCGGGACCGTCGACCAGCTCTGGCGGATGCTCGCCGGGATGTTCCCGGCGGTCGCCGGGGAGGCGAGCGTGGACCACGCGTGGTCGGGCGTGCTCGGCGTCCCGCGCGACTGGTGCGCCACGGCCGTCCTCGACCACCGCACCGGGCTCGGCCACGCGGGCGGCTACACCGGGCACGGCGTCGCGACCACCAACCTCGCCGGACGCACCCTCCGCGACCTGCTGCTCCGCCGCGACACCGAGCTGACCGCGCTGCCGTGGGTGAACTGGCGGGTGCGGCGCTGGGAGCCCGAACCGCTGCGCTGGCTCGGCGTCCAGTCGATGTACGCGCTCTACCAGGTCGCGGACGCCCGGGAGGCGGCCACGGACGCGTCGCGGACGTCGGCGATCGCGCGCGTGGCGGACGCCATCACCGGCCACTGAACCGGTGGTAGGTTCGCCGGGATGACGTATCGGGGCACGCGCGGCTACGCCGCCGAGGCCGACGCGCTCGCGCGGCAGTACGAGTCGCTGAGCAGCGACCAGGTCCTCGGCGACGTGCTGCCGCTGCTCCCGGAGAAGCCCGGCCGCGTCCTGGACGTCGGCGCGGGCACGGGCCGGGACGCCGCCGCGCTCGCGCTGCGCGGGCACGCGGTGACGGCCGTCGAGCCGACCGCCGAACTGCGCGCGCACGGCCGCCGCCTGCACTCGCACGCCGGGATCGAGTGGCTCGACGACACGCTTCCCGACCTGACCGCCGTGCGCGGGACGTACGACGCCGTCCTGCTCGTCGCGGTCTGGATGCACCTCGACCCGGACGAGCGCCCGCGCGCCATGCGCCGCCTCGCCGATCTCCTGGCGTCCCGGGGAGTCGTGCTGCTCACGCTGCGGCACGGCCCGACGCCGCCCGGACGGCACATGTTCGACGTCCCGGCGGACGAGACCGTCGCGCACGCCGCCGAAGCGGGCCTGCGGACCGTCCACCGCAGCGCCTGGGACGACCTGCTCGGCCGTCCCGACGTGCACTGGACGACCCTGGCGTTCGCCCGCTCCTGAGTCACGCCCTGCCGACGGCCTGATCCGGCAGTCTCCGCAGGAGCTCCTCAAGCAGTTCGCGGCGGCGGCAGGTCGCTCCCCAGAAGAAGCAGGCGAGCCCCGCGAAGAACGCCGCCCCCGCCAGAACCGCCGCGGTCACCCCTGCGAGGAACCGTCCCAGGTGGATGACCTGCGGCGTGGACCGCTGCGGGAGGAGCGGCTGGACGACCAGGGCGTCGTCCGTGATGGACGCGAACACCATCGCCGCCGCGATCACCGCCAGCAGACCCGTCACCGCCATGAAACCCCAGCCGACCCTGATCCACGCGCTCACCGTCATGCCGCGATCATGAACGCCGCGGATCACGGACGGGTCTTCCCGTCCGCATCCGGCCGCCGTTCACCGGCGGCGATACCGCAAGAGGACGACCCCGTTCCGGAACGGCTTCGTCTCCGCCAGTGCCAGCCGCGGGACGCCCTCGGCGTCCTCGAACAGCCGCGCTCCCCGCCCGACCACGACGGGATAGACGAACAGCCGGAACTCGTCCACCAGATCCAGCGCGATCAGCGAGTGGACGAGCCGGACGCTGCCCGTCGCCACGATGTCGCCTCCCGGCCGCTCCTTCAGGCTCCGGATCTCGTCCTCCAGAGGGCCGGACAGGACGAACGAGTTGTCCCATCCCGGCTCGTCCAGCGTGCTCGACACGACGTACTTCGCCACGTCCCGCAGATGCTTCCCGACCCCGGACGGGTCGTCCTCGTGCTCCGGCCAGTACCCGCGCATCTCCTCGAACGTGACCCGCCCGAAGAGCGTCGCGTCGGACGCCGCCGACTGCGCGCGCAGCTCGTCCAGCATGTCCGAGTCGTCCACCCCGGACTCGGACGCGACCGCGAACCACCCTCCGGCCGCGTCGACGACCCCGTCCAGCGTGATGTTCTCCGTGACCACCAGATCTCTCATAACCGGTTCCGACCTCCGAGCCGTCCGGAAGTCATCGCGGCCACCTCCGGCCGCCGCCCGAACCGAACCCGCGCTTCGGCCGTGCGCTGCACATGAGAGGACGCCTAGGCACAGCCGCCGCCCTCGCCCTGGCGGCAACCGCGCTCACCGCCCCGGCCGCGCACGCGACCACCGGCACCCGCAGCTTCAGCTGCACCCAGACCAGCGTCACCAGGCCCGCCTACAAACGCGCGGCCTCCGGCACGATCGACGGAACCGACGATCTGCTGTCCGCCACCGTCACCCACGTCGCGACGGGCAAGGTCGACATCACCACGAACACCCCCGTTCTGGACAACGCGTTCCTGGACGGGTGGTACCTCCAGCACAACAACTGGAACACCTGGCGGCTCGGCATCGTCGGCACCGGCCAGTACCCGGTCTACTACCTGATGATCCCGGCGTCCCCGATCGCGTCGGGGACCCCCTTCAACGGCCTCGTCTACATCGACTTCGGCCCGCAGGGCGGCGCGAACGACTTCCAGATGTCCTGCACCGCAAGCTGATCCCGTGCGCCTCCTGCCCGCAGACTCCGGGCAGGAGGCGCCGGAGCTTCTTCCGGCCGTCACCGTGCAGGCGTGAGCCGGACATCGGCCCACACGGTCGTCCGATGCCCGTCCGCGCGGTGGCCCCACGCCGCCGCAAGGGCCTGGACGATGTGGAGGCCGCGCCCGGACTCGTCCTCCGGCGCGTCCCGCACCTCCGGCCGCCGGCCGTCCGCGCCGTCGTCGGTCACCTCGACGCGCACGGCACCGGACCCGAGCAGCAGCGCGATCGTGACCTGCCCGCCCCTACCGGACGCGGTATGCCGGATGGCGTTGCCCGCGAACTCGTCCACGACGAGGGTGAGGTCGTCCAGGACTTCCCCGCCGTCGGTCGCATGGGCCGGGACGAGGGTGTCCCGCAGGAAGCGGCGCGCGTGCCGGACGGAGCGCGGATGCCCGGGCAGCGTCAGCGACGCGAGGACGGTCATCTGCGTGTTCACGCCGCCGCCTCCGCCGCGATGAGCCGAGCGACCCGGTGAAGTGTCGCGCCCTCCAGCGCCCGCCCGCGCCAGACGAGCCCCCAGCACCCGTCGCGGACGACGGCGAGAACGGGCTCGCTGTGCCCGTCCCGGCAAGGAACAAAAAGCACGGGCTCCGCGTAATAGGGAAAAACGAGCACAGTGGACGCGGGCACCGCCCGCATTTCCCACACCAGCCGCGTCAACAGCCGAAACCGATCCTCACTCGGCAACGTCATCGACACCCTCCGTTCCATGTCATGGCAAGGTTCGTCGCCGAGCGTGATCACTTCAACGCATTGGGAACCATCGCGTTCTTCCTGTTCGCGGCTCGGCCCGGATGCTGAAATTTCAGAAGCGGATATTACAGAGTTCTTACGTAGGGGTTCGAGGTCGGTAC
Source organism: Actinomadura gamaensis (assembly GCF_042652125.1). Classification (NCBI taxonomy): domain Bacteria; kingdom Bacillati; phylum Actinomycetota; class Actinomycetes; order Streptosporangiales; family Thermomonosporaceae; genus Actinomadura; species Actinomadura gamaensis. The sequence goes on from NZ_JBHSIT010000005.1 coordinate 43,743, forward strand.
TCTGCGTGACAAGCTCGGTGCATGGCATATGAGCAGCGCAAGGCGTACCGCCGCCGGAAGATCGGCGACGCGCTACGCCAGTTCCGTGAAGAACGCGGTCTGACGCAGGGAGAGGCGGCCTTGCTCGTCGATCGTTCGGCTTCGTCGCTGAGCGCGTTCGAGAACGGATACCAGTCCATTCGCCCGCGCGACCTGCTGTACATCCTGGACGAATACGGCGTCACCGACGCGGCCGAGCGCGCCCGCCTGCTCTCCCTGGCCCGCCAGGGACGCCAGTACGGCTGGTGGCACACGTTCGAGCAACGACTGGAGCCCGGCGTCCTGGACTTCGCCTCGCTGGAGTCCGACGCCCTCCGCATCCGGATCTTCGCCCCGAGTTGGGTGCACGGCCTCTTCCAGAGCGAGGACTACGCCCGGCAGATCATCACCCACTCGGGCGTCGCGCTGCGCAGCACGCGCGATGTGGAGACCGAAATCGAGTTTCGGCTCGGACGCCAACGCGACCTGCTGCGTCCGGGCCGGTCCGTACGGGTGGAGGCGATCATCGGCGAGACGGCGCTCCGGCAGATGTCGGGCGCCCCGCAGCTGAAACGCGCGCAGCTGGAACGGCTGCTCGCGGACGGCGGGCTCCCCGGTTTCGGCCTGCGCGTCCTGCCGTTCTCGGCCGGCTTCCACCCCGGCGTGGAGGGCCCGTTCACCATTCTCGACGTCGGTCCGGAACCCATGTTCCAGGTCGTCACCGTACACAGCCTCACGCGCAGCTGGTACATCGACGATGAGCCGGAACTCAATCACTACGGCGAGGTCTTCGACCGGATACGGGAGGTGGCCCTGTCCGAAAGCGATTCCCGAGCAATGATCGAACAGATACGCTCTGAGACATGAGCGAGCAGCAATTTTCCGGTTTCCGCTGGCGGACCAGCAGCTACTCGACAGGCCAGGGAACGGAGTGCGTGCAGGTGGGCTCCCGCCCCGGCGCGAACCTCGTAGCCGCACGCGACTCGAAGGACCCGTCCGGCCCCGTCCTCTCCCTGAACGCGGGGGAGTGGGCCGACCTCGTCCGGTCCGTGAAAAACGGCGCGCTCGATCGTTGATCGCCTGTACCGGCGCTGAGAAGCTCAGTTTTGAACGGCTCCAGAGGCTCGCTCTGGCAAACCGGACACCCGTCGGACGCGCTAGCGTCAGGTGCATGAGCGACGACTCGATCTGCGGGCTCAGGTGGCGGAAGAGCAGCCATAGCGGAGTGGATCAGACCGACTGCATTGAGATCGCTGCCTCACCACGTGCGAGCGGCGTATTCGTACGCGACTCGAAGGACCCCGCCGCTCCCATGCTCACCCTGGGCGCGGGGGAGTGGGCTGGCCTCATCCAATGGGTGAAGGGCGGCGCGCTCGATCTCTGACCGCTCGCCGGTGGGCGGAGGGCTTACTTTCGGACGCGGAAGCGGAGCATTGTGACGGCGCCCGACTGGACGTTGACGACGGGCTCCAGGTCGATTCTGCCCAGGCCCGGCGGCGAGAAGCGGACGCCGTCGCCGAGAAGCACGGGCACGACGTACACCAGGATCTCGTCGACGAGGCCGCGCTTCAGGCACTGGGCGGCCACGTCGGCGCCGAGGATCTCCAGGTTCTTGCCGCCCGCCGCCCTGCGCGCCGTCGCGACCGCTTCCTCAAGCTCGCACGTGAGGAACGTGACGGACGGGTCCGGCTCGTCGGGAGGCTCATGGGTGAGGACGAACTGTGCGCCCCCGTCGTAGGCGGTGTCCTGCTCGGACATCCGCTTGGCGACCTCGTAGGTGCCCCGGCCGACGAGCATGGCGCCCGTGGCTGCCATGACCTCCGGAAACGTGTCCGGGGTCAGGTACTCGGCGAACCAGTCCATCGCGTGCCCGGGCCCGGCGATGAAGCCGTCCAGCGACATCACCCGGTTCACGACGACCTTGCCGGTGCCCATATCACTCACGCGTCTTCTCCACGGGGCTCGGGAGCACGGAGCCGAATCATAAGTCGCCGCCGAAGTCGGCGGCCCACTCCATGGCCGCGAGAAGAGCCTTCTAGTGCTCGACGTCGGGCCGGGTCACGCTTGCCAACGTGCTGTCAGCAGGCGTTGCGCGGGAAGGGGTCCGGGCAGGTCGGCGCGCGGCGTCTCGGCGAGGCCGCCGAGGGCGATCGCGACCAGGCGGCCCGGACGGCCCGTGCTTCGGCGGTGGGCGCCGCATCGTCCAGGGCTTGGATCTGCTCGACCAAGGGAGCAGGACGGCGGCGCCTGGCTGCTGCACGCCTGCCCGAACGCGCCGGTCCGAGCCGCTTGAGCGGCTGCGGCCGGGACCTGCGGCGCGGCGCTCGACGCCGACATGAGGTGCCCGGCCCGACGCTGCTCAGCGGCGCAGGGCGTAGGCGCGGATGGTGGTCTGCGTGACCGTGTTCCCCCGCGTGTCGGCGGCGATCGCGCGGAGTGAGACGTACTCGGCGTGTGCCGGGTGGTGGAGGTCGATGGTCCAGCCGTCGTCACCTGCCTGGACGCTGGTGTCGTGCCAGGTCTTGCCGTCGTCGTACGAGACGCGGACGCGGAGTTGTTCCACCTCGGCCGCCTCGACGCCGGGCGGGGTCTGGATCCGGGCTTCGATGCGGTGCGCACTGCCCGCGGGGGCACGGCTGTGGTCGTCGAGTCCCGCGTCGTAGCGGACGGTCATGAGCGCCGGAACGGCGGTCCCGTCGGTGTGCGCGGAGGTGAACGTCCAAACGGCGTCGGTGCGGGTGCTCAGCGGTGACCAGGGCACCTTTCGCTCGGCATGGGTCTCCAGCCGGTAGTGGCTGCTTTCCCTGGGAAGGGTGAAGCTGCCGTAACCGGCGTACGGGCTGGTGCCGAGTTGCCGTCCGTCCTGCATGAGGGTCGTGCGGCCGGTGATGTGACCGTCCTCCCAGGGGGCGCTCCGCGGCCCGACGTGGCCGGGGACGCCGTCGGAGAACAGGGACATGTTGACGTCCAGTAGGTCCTGGTGGCGTACGACGGCGGGGGAGAGGTCACGGGCGTTCCAGAAGGACGGCCCCGGGGTGAGCGGGGCGGTGAGCCATCGCCGCGTGTAGTCGCGAGCGCTCGGGAAGCGTTCCGCGCCCTCCGTGACCTCCGTGACCTCCGGCCGGCCGGACGCGCAGTCGGCGCCGCCGATGCGGTGGGAGCTGCGCCACAGGACGCCCGGAGTGGCGTGAACGGTCTGCGCCACCGGTGTCGCGCCGGCCGTGACGTCGTGCGAGACGACGAACGACAGGTCCGGCAGGTCGGGCCCGTCGCTGATCACGAGGCAGGAGGTGTCGCCGGGTGCGGGGTAGCCGGTGCGCACGTCGGCCAGGTCGGCGGTGCGGACCCGGAACGTCGGGTTGTCGGGAATCCGGCCCTTTGAGGTGGTGAGCACGGAGTAGCGGTATGGGCCGCGGCCCGCGCCGTCGCGCGTCCAGGTGGTGAAGACGTGGAGGGACACACCGGCGGCCGGGGAGACGAAGAGCCCGTCCTCCAGCGGCAGGTCGTAGGAGTGCCGCTGTCCCTCCGTCGTCATCGGGACGACCGCATCGCCCAGGAACAGCTTCGGGTCCGCGATGTCCAGGCTCACCTCGACCCTCCTGGTGGTGCGGGCGTCCAGCACGAGCTCGGTGTCCCCGGTGATGCGCACGGACGGCCGAATCATCAGGGCCTTGGCGTTCGGGTGGCCGGGTTCCGGCGTGCGAATCCAGGCGCCCACCCGGTAGGTGCCCGCCGGCACCTCGATCTGCCCCGATCCGCCGGTGAACACGCCGTCCAGCTCCTCGCCGGTCGCCAGGTCGAAGACCTCGAAGCTCTGCGCATCGGCGTCCCCCGGCGCCCGGCCGGCACGATCGAGGACCGAGACCGCGAGCCGGTGGGACGGACCGACCGCACGGCGCCGCGGGGAGGCGCTGGACGGCGTCGCGGCTTTCCGTTCGATCACCCGCCGTCCGTTGCGTGGCGCCATCTTCTTCACGGTGCCTCCGGTGACCTGGCGTGGCGTGGGGCTCGCGGCGAGCGTGCTCCGCGTCGTGCCGTCCGGTGCAAGGGCACCGACGCCGAACGCGAGCGCTGCCCCGCACGCGACGGCACTCCCGAACAGGATCGGTCGTCTGCGTATCGTCTGGTTCATCCGGGCTCCTGTGGTCGTGGATCACTTTCACCGGGTCTGTGTCCGCAACCACCGGCCGGGTTCCCCGGGGGACGTACGGAACTTTTCCTCTGCCGACGGACACAGAAGGGCATGAGATACGTGCCAACCGGCCCGGAGCCGACCGACGCCGAGCTGTGGCGGCAGGCGGTCGAGGGCGACGCGGAGGGATTCGGTGTGCTGTTCGACCGGCATTCGCGCGCCGTCTACAACCACTGCTTCCGCCGCATCGGCGACTGGTCGGTCGCCGACGACCTGACGTCGGTCGTGTTCCTGGAGGCGTGGCGCCGCCGTGCCGAAATACGGCTCGACGGCGACTCGGCCCTGCCCTGGCTGCTCGGCGTGGCCGCCAACGTCGCCCGCAACCGCAACCGCGCGATGCGCCGGCACCGTGAGGCACTGGCCCGGATCCCCGCTCGTCCGGACGCCCCCGACCACGCCGACGACGTGGCGGAACGGCTCGACGCGGAACAAGCGATGGCACGGCTCCTGCGCCTGGTGAAGAAGCTCTCCCGCGACGACCAGGACGTCCTCGCCCTGTGCGCGGGGGACGGACTCAGCTACGCCCAAGCGGCCGTCGCCCTGGGCGTACCGGTGGGAACCGTCCGCTCCCGCCTGTCCAGAGCGAAGTCGCGGCTGCGGGAACTCCTCGCGAACGAGTACCCCGCGCGCCCGAGCGGTGAACGCCTTCCGACGCTGAATCCGACGCAGGAGGAACTGTGAACGAGTACTCGCCGCCGCGCGAACGCGACCTCGCCCCCGCGACGCGCGCCCTGCGAAGGCGGCACCTCGTCGCCGAGATATCGCGGCCGGCCGGGCGTCGCGGCGTCGCCCGGCGCGGACGCTGGATCGCGGGCATCACCGCGTCCCTCGTCCTGGCCGGAGGCGGAGCCGCCGTCGCCGGCGGCCTGCTGAACGAGCGGGTGGAACAGTCCCTGACCACCGGCTGCTACGCGCACGCCGACCGCAAGGCCGACACCACCGCCATCGGGTCCGGGACCGCCGATCCGGTCGCCGAGTGCGCCCGGCTGTGGCAGGAGGGCAAGGTGGAGAACGGCAGGCGCACGGCGCCGCCCCTCGTGGCCTGCGCCCTGGACAAGGCGGTCGGCGTCTTCCCCGGCGACGCGGGCACGTGCCGGAGACTGGGACTCCGTCCGTGGCGTCCGCTCACGGGTGCCGAGAAGGCTCAGGCGCTCGCGCTCGGTCGGCTCCGGGAGGAACTCGTGACCCGGTTCACCGCCCGCTGCGTCACCGAGCAGACGTCGATCAAGGTCACCGGAGAGCGCCTCACCGCCAACGGGCTGGCGGGATGGCGCGTGGTGACGCAGGGATTCGGCCACGTGTACGGCCGGGACGGACGCTGCGCCTCGCTCGGCGGCATCGACCCGCGAAGCCGGACCATCACCCTCACGGGAATGCCGGTCAACCCATGAGGAGGGATGCCGGCCCACCCGCGAGAACGCGCCCTGGCGGACCGGAGCCGGTGGGCGGGGTTCGTCTGCGGCTGGGCCTCAGTGTCGGACGATCGGGGCTTGGCGGTCGATCTCGCGGCCGAGGGTCATCACCATGTCGTCGAACGCGACCGCTCCGTGCTTGCCCTTCAGCGCGGGGAAGAGGTTCTTGCGGGCGGCCAGGCGAAGCATCTCGCTCAGGGCCGGGTACGGCACCGGACGGCCCGACTCCAGTTCGTCGTGAACCCGGCGCGAGAGGCGCATCAGCTCGGGGTGGTCGGCGGACTCGCTGAGGATCATGCGCGTGGCGTCCTTGAGGAGCATGCCGGGAGTCTACGAGGACGCGGCACGTTCGAACGGTGCGTTCGTTGAGAAGCCGGGCCTTTCCGGCGCGGCGCGGCGACGGGAGGTGCGGCGACGGGAGGTGCGGCGAGGTGAGGTGCGGAACACGGTCGGCGGGGATCGCCGACCGTGTTCCGCGCGGGGTTACTCCTCGACCGTGGCGGTGGTCGTCACCGTGCCCGCAGTGGACAGGACCCACTTGGCCGTGAGCTTGACCTCGGTGCCGACCGGGACCGAGTCGTCCACCTTGATGGAGAAGTTGGCGCCCGCCTGGTCGGACGGGATCTCGACCTTCGCCGGCACCGTCACGCCCGGCGTCTGGCTGGTGAGCTCGATGACGGCTCCGAACGGGTGCCAGCGGTCGCCCAGCCCGATGGACCCGATGTTGTTCGGCGCGCCGTGCCGCAGCGTGCGGGTGACGCCGACCGTGAAGTTCTTCGGCACGAACAGGGGTGCGCGTCCCTGCGCCGGGTGCCCGAGGTCGGCGTCGATGTCGGTGAGGCCGATCGGCCAGATCGGGATGCTCGGGTAGTCCACGGTGAAGTTGCCCTGCGTGCTGCCGGCGGGGACGACCACGTACGGCGGGATCTTCGGCTCCGGGCTGTTCGGAAGGCCGGAGTGGTGGGCGAGACGCAGGTCCACCGCGGTTCCGCCGGGCTTGGCGGGGGCCGCCAGCGTCACCGTGCCGGTCGCCTTCGTCCCCGCGACGATCGCCTTGGCGTCGCCCGGGACGTTCAGGTCGAGCCGCTCCACCGTCTGCTCGCGCCAGTCCGGCGGGACGACCGTGACGCTGGTGGTCGCGCTCGAACCGCTTCCCGACGCGACCAGCGGGACGGTCGTCCGCTCCGAGTACGCCTCCAGCCGGATCGGGAAGCTGACGCTCGTGGCCCCGGCCGGGACGCGGACGACGTCCCCGGTCGAGTAGGCGTAGTTCTGGTCTGACCGTCCGACGCTGAGCACCTCGACGGGCAGCCCGCCGGCGGGCGCGGGAGCGGTCAGCCGGACGGTCTGGACGGCCTCGTCGCCACCGGTGATCGTGGACGGCGAGACGGTCGTCGAGGCGACCTGCGGAGTGGTGTCGGCGTGGACGGGAAGGGCGGAGACGACACCCGCGGGAAGGGCGAGCGCGATCGCCGCGGCGGCCAGGCCGGGCCGCCGGACGCGGTGCGTGATGTGAGGCATGCCGCGAACCTAATGATCACTCGGCGGCCCTGGACACCCCGTCGGCCTGCACGTTCGATGTCCGTAAGGTTTGCTGACGCACCGGAATTCCATGATCGCTTTCCGCCGCGCGCGCCCGGTGGTCAGCTCCGAGGGCGCGGTCGCATTTCGCTGCGCGCGCCCGGCGGTCAGGTCCGGGAGGTCGTTTCGACGTACTGGGCGACGCCTTCGCCGAACGACCAGTCGACGAACTCGTTCTCGGTGATGCTCACGAACACGTTGCGCGGTTCCGTGCCGGTGTACTCGTGCGCCAGTTCGGCGATGCGCCGGTAGAGGTTCCGTTTCTGCTCGGACGTGCGTCCGGAGCGCATCGTGATGCCGATGACCACGAAGCCGTCGTCCCGCCTCACGCCGAGATAGCCGTCGTCGTACCGGATCACGCTCTGCTGGCCGCCGCCGTTGAGCACCTGGAACAAGTCGTCGTCCGGGATGCCGATGGCCTGGACGAGGGCGTCGTGGACGGCCCGGCCGAGGCCCTCGAGCCGCTCCTGGTCGGCCCGGACCGCGTCGATGCGTACGAGGGGCATTGCCGTCTCCCTTTCGGGTTCGTTTCAGCGGGCGGGTTCGGAGATGCGCGGGGATGCCGTGGCGGCGTCCTTCAGCGGACGTGGCCGGAGAGCAGGCCGAGCACACCGTCGACGGCCTGCGTGTACGCGCCCGCGTCACCGGCGGCGCGGGCCAGGACGTAGCCGCCCTGGAGCACCGCGACGAAGGCGGCGGCGGTGTCGGCCAGGTCGAGTTCGCCGTCGAGTTCGCCCTGCCGCTGCGCCTCGGCGAGGACGTCGGTGAGCCTCTTCCGCAGCCAGGCGAAGGTCTCCTCGATCGGCGCGCGGAGCGTGGGATCGGCCATGACGTCCGGGTCCTGGGTCAGGCGTCCGACCGGGCACCCGCGCAGGGCTTCGCGCTCGCGCCGCAGGTAGGTGGTGATGCGCTGGATCGGGCTGCCGGGCGCGGAGAGTTCGGCCTCCGCCCGGCCGCGCAGGTCGTCGGCGGTACGGGTGATCGCGGCCAGCGCCAGGTCCGGCTTGCCGCGGAAGTGGTGGTACATGCTGCCCTGGCCCGCGCCGGACCGCTGCTGGACGGCCTTGGGCGAGGTGCCCACGTAACCGCGCTCCCACAGCAGCTCCCGAGCGCTCTCGATCAACCGCTCCCTGGTGTCCATGAGCGCAATGTACATACTAGTAGGTACAGAAGCAACGTACTGGTAGGTACAGGGAGGGGCGGGGAAGTGTTCGCGAAGGGCCGGTGCGGTCCCCTCGTCCTACAGGTCGATGTCCTGGGAGAAGGTCTTCTTGATCCAGCGATCGACGGCGTCCCGATCGGTGTGGGGCGGCGGGGCCTCCGCCGGGTCGGGCTCGGCGCGGCGTCGCGCGGCGTCCTCCGAGCGGTCGTACGCCGCGGTCAGGTGGCCGTTCTCGAAGATCAGTTCCTGCACGTCCTCGTACTTCCACGCGCTCTGGAAACCCATGTGGACGTACAGGCCGTCGATGAACTCGCGGCCGAGCAGCAGCCGTCCGGTGAAGCGCACCGGTTCGCGCAGGTCGTTGTAGACGTTGTCGCGGAACTCGTGTCGCACGGGGGTGACGCCGAACAGCGCCGGCGGCTCGCCGTCCACGGACAGGTCCAGTCCGGTGAGGACGAGCCCGCCGTCCACCACCGCGTACCTGCACACGAAGCCGCGCCAGCACGCCGACGACATCGGTGTCGGCGTCACCCCGAGGTCGACGGGATCGAACAGGCCCTCGCCCTCCTGGCCGGTCAGCGAGTAGCTGAGGTCCCGATAAAGCACGACATCAGGAATTTGTCCCGTCATGCGTCACACCGTAGACGTCCCGGCTCCCCGCCGATCAGGTTTTCCCGGCGTCAGACCGCCGGAACCGCCGGAACCGCCGGGACCGCCGGGACCGCCGGAACCGCCGGAACCGCCGGAACCGCCGCCGAGGGATCACGGCCGGCGAAGGCCAGGCTGATCACGAACGCCGCGACCTCCTCCAACTGCCGCGCCCGCTCCATCCGGCCCAGGACGACCGGCTCCCCGCCCAGATCGCGCGCCAGCTCACCCACGACCTCGAGGGCCTCCGGCTCGTCCCCGCACATGGCGACGAGAGGCACCCCCTCGGTTTTCTCCGCCCCCGCCCCGGGCTCTGCCTTCGCGTTCGGCGCCGAAGCTCCGGACACGGCCAAGGGCGCGTCGGGCACCGGCTGGAGCCATTGGGTGAAGGGGAAAGTGTGGAACGCCTTCACGACGCGCGCGCCGGGCGCGGCCTGCGAGAGGCGTCCGGCCATGGACTCCCCGGGGCCGACGAGCAGCGTGCCGCCGCCGTGCGGAACGGCGTTGGTCGCGTCGATGAGCACCGTCCCGACGGGCACGCGGGCCCGCGCGACCATGTGCTCCGCCGCGTCCCACGGCACCGCCACCAGCACGGCGTCCCGCCCGACACCGACCTCGTCAACCCCCACGGCGACCGCCGCCGCCGCGCCGATGGTGGTCGCTAGGGTGCGGGCCTTGGCGGGGGAGCGGCCTGTGATCGCGATGTCGTGTCCGGCGCGCGCCCACGCGGTGCCCAGCGTCCTGGCCATGTGGCCCGTCCCGATGATCCCGATGCGCATTGTCAGCCTTCCTTCGCTGGTCGGACGGCCAAGTTAGGCGTTCCGAAACGCACCGTTCGGTACGTGTCGGATGCGGGACGATGGACGGGTGACCGATGAGCTGATCGTCGACTGCCAGCTGCGCGCCGGCCTGGAGCTTCTCGCCCACACCTGGGACCCGCTCGTCATCGTGGCGCTGCGCGACGAGCCGCTGCGGCGCCGTGCCGTCAAGGACGCGCTCGGCGGCGTCAGCGACAAGGTGCTGACCGAGGCTCTGCACCGGCTGCTCGCGAACGGCCTGATCACCCGCCGCTCCTTCGCCGAGGCCCCGCCGCGCGTCGAGTACGCGCTCACTCCGCTCGGCCGGACGCTCCTGGACGGCCCGCTGAAGGCCATGGGCCGCTGGCTCAACCAGCACGCCGACGAGCTCCTCACGGCTCAGGAGGCGGCCCAGGCCGGATGACCTGCGGAACCGGGACGCGACGGAGCGATGAGTTCCCGTTTGCCCGGCGGTCAGTCTCGGTATCAGGTCCAAGGAGGAAAAGATGCTGGCTGAGCCTGTCGAGGCGACCGACCTCAACATCTACGGGGACGGGAAGCTGTCCTGGAGTCTGGTGGCCGAGGCGCTCGCCGCCGGGCTTCCGCTGTCCGAGACGCCCGTCTTCCTCGGGACGGTGGGACCGGACGGGCGTCCGCATTCGGCGGGTATCGGAGCCGTCGAGTCGGAGGGGCGCATGTACTTCACCAGCGGCCCGGGGACGCGCAAGTCGCAGCGGCTGGAGGCCAATCCGGCCTGCACGCTCTCGGCGCGGCTGCCGGGGGTCGATCTCGTCCTCGAAGGGGACGCGGCGCGGACGACCGATCACGCGGAGATCGCCAGAGTGGCCGCGCTCTACGCGGCGGGCGGCTGGCCCGCCGAGGCGGACGGCGACGCGATCACCGCGCCTTACAGCGCGCAGAGCGCCGGGCCGGGCCCCTGGCACCTGTATCGCTTCACCGTCCGCGCGGCCGTCGGCGTCGCGCTCGCCGAGCCGTTCGGCGCGACCCGCTGGCGTTTCGCCTGACCGTTCCGCGCGCTACGAGCGCTGAACGGAAAGGCGCCCCTCGCGTCCCGCCGATTGACGGGTCAAACGATCGAAGGAACGGCGGCCTGCGACCGCGACCTCAGCATGAGAATGCCGATGTGCGCGAACGGCAGGATGAGAATGAGGTCGGCGACGTGCGCGATGACGACCTCGCGCGGGATCCGGCTCGCCGGGAAGACGACGGCCCCGACGGCCAGGAGAATGCCGCTCGGGGCCGGGACGTACTTGATGCGCGTCAGGACGACACCCAGCACGAACAGGCTGGTCGGGAAGAGCACGCCCGCCATCCAGAACGTGGTGAACGCCGCCGCCTGATGTTCCTGGAGGAGCCGGACGGCGTGATCGTGACCGACCCCGAAGAGCTCCTCGAACATTCCCTGGAGCCCGAAGGAGTCGCCGCCGAGACAGCCGTAGACGGCGAGCGGGAAGGCGACCGTCGCATATCGCGGCACGCGCGGCTCGATGTCCCGGAAGAGCTGCGCCAGTCCGACGATCCAGAAAACCGTCGAGACCATGATGAGCGTTCCAGTGGTGATTCCCTGACGGTTCTCTTCCCAGAAGAACGTCGAAAGGGCCTGGACGGTGGGAGCGAGTACCAGACAGCTCCCGGCGATGATTCTCGTGTTCGCGACCATGCCTTCGACGCTAGAGAAAAGCGCCCGCCATTCCGTCCGTCCCCGGAACGGATCCGGCTACGGCGGTCGCGGCAGGGGCTCTACTCCGGACGCGGTAGCCCGGCCAGTCCGGACCGGTAGGCGATCACGACCAGCTGCGCGCGGTCGCGGGCGCCGAGCTTCGCCATGGCCCGGTTGACGTGCGTCTTCGCCGTGGTCGGGGACATCGCGAGCCGCTCGGCGATGTCCTGGTTGCTCAGCCCCTCGGCGACCAGCGCCACGACCTCGCGCTCGCGGACGGTCAGCGCGGCCAGCCGGCCCGGCTCGACCGGGGAGCGCGAGGGGCCCGTCCGGCCGACGAAGGCCGAGATCAGCCGCCGCGTCACGCTCGGCGCGAGCAGCGCGTCGCCCGCCATCACCGTCCGGACGGCCCGCCGCAGCGACTCCGGATCGATGTCCTTCAGCAGGAAGCCGCTCGCTCCCGCGTGCAGCGCCCCGAAGACGTACTCGTCGTCGTCGAACGTCGTCAGCACGACGACCCTGGTCGCGGCGAGCCGGTCGTCCGCGAGGAGCGTCCGGGTGGCGGCCAGGCCGTCCGTGCCGGGCATCCGCACGTCCATGAGGACGACGTCGGGACGGTGCGCCCGCGCGAGCGCCACCGCCTCGTCGCCGTCCGCCGCCTCGCCCACCACCTCGATGTCGCCGGCGCGTTCGAGCAGCACCCGGAACCCGGCGCGGACGAGCGTCTGGTCGTCCGCCAGCAACACCCGGATCGGACCGTCCGGCACGTCGTTCGGCACGGGCTCGCGCGTCATTCCGGTCCTCCGTCCGGCAGCCAGGCTCGGACGCGGAAACCGCGTCCGGCGGAGTCGAGGCGCCCGGCCTCGAACCGCCCGCCCAGCCCGCCCACGCGCTCGGCCATGCCACGCAAACCATGCCCCCCACCCACACCCATCCCAATCCTGCCGGACGCGCCGGGTTCGCTGGGCGCGGCGGTGCCGTTGGAGGCGTCGGGGGCGGGCTGTGGCGGGGGAGCGCCGCGTCCGTCGTCTCGGATTTCGAGATCGAGTCCGCCGTCACCGTACCGGACCGTCACCTCGACCGTGTTCGGTGCGCCATGCCGCAGCGCGTTGGCGAGCGCCTCCTGGACGATCCGGTACGCCGTCAGCTCGACGAGGCGCGGCAGCGCATGCGCGTCGCCCTCCGTCCGAAGCTCGATGCGAGGCCCCGCGTTCCCATAAGTGCGGACGAGTCGCGGCAAATCACTCAATCCCGGAGCGGGAGCCGTCCCCTCGGCGTCGCCTTCCTCGCGCAACACCCGGACGGTCGCGTGGAGCTCCCTGAGCGCTTCGCTCGTCGCGTGCCGGACCGCTAGCAACGCCTCACGCGCGCGCGGGGGATCGTCGTCCAGCAGCTCCGCCGCGACGCTCGACTGCACTCCGATCACCGTGATCGTGTGCGCCGACACGTCGTGCAGCTCGCGCGCGATCCGGATCCGCTCCTCGGCGACGCGCTGCGCCGTCTCGTGCTCGCGCCGCTCCGCCAGCGCCGCGAGGCGGCCCTCGTACTCGGCCCGCCTCGCGCGCCTGCTGCGGACGGCGTCCCCGAGCAGCAGCATCGCCGCGAAGACGACGGTCGAGCCGTCCAGCACGGAGTCGAACGGCTCGCCCGCCGAATGCCGCAGCCGGCCCGCCGCGTCCGACAGGATCAGCGCGCCCGCGAGGACGAGCCCGACCCGTCGGCGCCGCGCGACCGCCACCGAGTACAGCGCCACCCACACCGGGACGGCGGGCGCGCCGCCCGGATAGTCGCGCACGTGGTACAGCAGCCACTGCGCCGACACCAGGCCGAGGACGAGCGCGGGCCACCGCCGCCGGACGATCAGGCACGCGGCCATCGCGACGCCGAGCCCGAACGCCCACGCGTCGGCGTTCCGCCCGCCCGGCCCGGGGGTCCCGGTGCCGATGCGGTAGACGTTCGCCAGCGCCGCGGCCACGCAGACGGCCGCGTCGAGAACCGGGGGAGGGAGCGTCACCTCACCCCGCAGCCGGCGCGCCACGCCGTCCCGGAACACGGCGGCCCGGAACACGGCGCCCCGGTCCTCCGCTCCGTCCATCCTGAGCAGGATCGCACAAACCCGCCCGGACCAGGCGTCAGGAGCGGACGGAGCGGACGGATCGGACGGCCTGTCCAGACCACGGCCGTCCGCGCCGGACGGCTACTTCACTTCGCGTTTGAGGAGGCGGTACGCCCCGAGCGCCATCGGCAGGACCAGCCAGACCGCGGCGGCCGTGCCCGCGCGGGCCCACTCGGTGCCGGTGGCCGGGGTCTCGCCGGACAGCGGCTCGAACGCGCGGTTGGTGTCCAGCCACGCGGACGCGCTGCGCAGGGCCTTCACCATCGAGCCGACCGTCGACCAGACCGTGGGCAGCACGAAGTACAGGACGATCGCGACCGGCGTGTTCATCAGCAGCGCGCCGAACGCGACGCCGATCAGGACGGTCGCGACCTCGACCAGCAGCATCGACCCGATCGCGCGCGGCGGGATGCCCCACGAGCCGGACGACAGCCCGAACACGCCGCCGACCGAGCGGCCCAGCCAGCCGAGCGCCAGGCCGAGCACGAGGAAGCCGGTCGCGAGGACGGCCGCCGCGAGCATCTTCGCCACCAGCACCCGCAGCCGCTGCGGGACGAGCGCGAACGTCGCCAGCGCCGTCCGCTGCGACCACTCGCCGGTCACCGCGAGGATCCCGACGACCGGCAGCAGCAGGCCGACCCCGACCTGGGACAGCGCGAAGAGCTGCCCGGCCGACTGCTCGCCGGCGGGCCGGACGCCCATGAAGATCCCGACCGTCGCGACCGCGACGAGCGCGATGATCGCGAGCAGCCAGCGTCCCGCCCGCGTGTCGGTCATCTTGCGCAGCTCGACCAGCGTGAGCCGGTGCAGCGGCGGACGCGCCGGAGCCCGCGTCAGATCCAGCACGGTCATCGGAGCGCCTCCTGCGGAACGGACGGACCGGCCGGTGCCGGCGGGCGGGGAGCGGCCGGGGCGGCCGGCCGGCCGGTGAGGGTGAGGAACAGTTCTTCCAGACCGCCCCCGCCGGCCTGGCGAAGTTCCGTCAGCGCCACGCCGGACGCGGCGGCGGCCCGTCCGACCGCCTCGGCCGGGGCCTCGACGACCAGGCCCTCGCCGAGCCCGTCGCTCGTCGGCGGCTCGCGGCGGATCACGGTGAGGTTCGCGCTGACGACCGCGGTGTACAGGGCGGCCGGGTCCAGGGCGCGGACGAGCGTCCGCCCGGACGGCGCGAGCAGCTCGGACTTGGTGCCGTTCGCGACGACGCGTCCGCCCGCGATCACCACGAGCGTGTCGGCGACCGCCTCGACCTCGTGCAGCAGGTGCGAGGACAGCAGCACCGTGCCGCCCCGGTCGGCGAAGCCGCGCAGCAGCGTGCGCATCCAGTAGATGCCCTCGGGGTCCAGGCCGTTGGCGGGCTCGTCCAGGATCAGCACGGACGGGTCGCCGACGAGCGCCTGCGCGATCCCGAGCCGCTGCCGCATCCCCAGCGAGTAGTTCCCGACGCGGCGGCCCGCGGCCTTCCCCGCGAGCCCGACCGTCTCCAGCATCTGGTCGGCCCGCGCGGACGGCACCCCGAGGAGCTGCGCGGTCAGCGCGAGGGTCTCGCGCCCGGTGCGCCCGGCGTGCTGCGCGGACGCGTCCAGCAGGACCCCGACGTGCCGTCCGGGGTTCGGCAGCGACCGGAACGGCACCCCCAGCACCGTCGCCGTCCCGGACGACGCGGGCGTCAACCCGCAGATCATCCGCATCGTGGTGGACTTGCCTGCGCCGTTCGGCCCGAGGAAGCCCGTCACGGTGCCGGGACGGCACGCGAAACTCACGTCCTCGACCGCCGTGGCCGGGCCGTAGCGCTTGGTCAGTCGCTCGACTTCGATCATGGGTCCAGCCTGGCTGCCTGGGCCGGGTGCCCGAAACGTCCGAAGGTCGGCACCCGATCGACCTCGGTCGACCCTCCACCCGGTCGACCCCCCACCCGGCCGACCCCCCACCCGGCCGACCCGCCCGTGCGCGGGCGGCGGGTCAGCGGCGGGTCAGTCGTCGAGGGACGCGTCGTGGACGAGCAGCGCGATCTGGACGCGGTTGTTGAGCTCCAGCTTCGCCAGCAGCCGCGAGACGTACGCCTTCACGGTCGCGACGCTCAGCGACAGCTCGCGGCCGATCTCGCTGTTGGTGAGGCCGCGCCCGACGCGCGTGGCGACGGCCAGCTCGCCCTCGCTGAGCCGGCCGAGCAGCGCGCGGGCGCGCTCGCGGCGCGGGTCGACGCCCGCCTCGGCGACGTAGCCCATCATCTTGCGCAGCACCGCCGGGGACAGCATCGGCTCCCCGGCCGCGACCTGCCGGATCGCGCGGATGATCTCCGGCGGCGGGGTGTGCTTCAGCAGGAAGCCGCTCGCCCCGGCGCGCATCGCCCGCAGGATGTGGTCGTCGGTGTCGAAGGTCGTCAGGATGATGATCTCGGGCGGCTCGCGCCGGGACCGCAGCAGCTGGGTCGCGGCCAGGCCGTCCACGCGCGGCATCCGGATGTCCATCAGCACCACGTCGGGACGGTGCTCGTTCACGGCCGCGACGACCTCGGCGCCGTCCGCGACGTCCGCGACGATTTCCAGGTCGTCCGCGCCCGCCAGCATCATCGACAGCCCCGCGCGGACGAGCGGGTCGTCGTCCACGATGAGCACCCGGATCACCTCAGCCACATCCCTCACCCTAAGAGTCACCGATCGGTAGCCGCGCCACCAGCAGGAACGTGCCGTGGTCCGTCCGCCCGTGCGACAGAGCGCCGCCGACGAGCGCGACCCGCTCGGCGAGCCCGAGCAGCCCGGCCCCCGCGCCGGGCAGGCGTCCGGCCCGGGCCTGCACGTCCGATCCGTCCGGCGCGAGCGTCCGCCCGGGCGGGATGGGGTTCTCGATCCGGACGACCAGCTCGCCGTCCTCGAAACCCAGCGCCACGCGCACGCGAGCGCCCGGCGCGTGCTTGCGCGCGTTCGTCAGGCCCTCCTGGACGATCCGGTAGGCGTGCCGTCCGATCCGCGCCGGAACCTCGGCCGTTTCGGGGACGCCGTCGTCGAGCTCCACGTGGTCGCCCGCGTCGCGCGCCTCGCCGATCAGCGACGGCACGTCGGCGAGCGTCGGCTGCGGACGCTCGGGCGCGGCGTCCGAGGCGCCCGGCCCGCCATGAGCGTCCGGGCTGGCGCGCAGGACGCCGATGACCTCGCGCAGATCCTCCATCGCCTCGTACGCGCCGCGCCGGATGACCCCGGCGGCGTCGCGCTGCGCCTGCGGCGCATCCGGTCCGAACTCCAGCGCGCCGGCGTGGACGGCGAGCAGCGAGATCCGGTGCGCCAGCACGTCGTGCATCTCGCGCGCGAGCCGCTCGCGCTCCAGCAGCCGCGCCTCCTCCACGCGCAGCCGCTGCCCCTCCTCCGCCTGCCGCGCGCGCTCGCGCAGCGACTCCACCAGCAGCCGCCGCGACCGGACGAGCATCCCCGCCGTGACCAGCACGGCGTGCAGCAGCGTGAAGACGACCGCGCCCTCCAGGAACCCCGGCCGGGACGCGGCGACCAGCCACATCAGCCCGCACACCACCGCCGACTGCGCCACCGCGACGGGCACCGCGACCCGCCACGGCCGCAGCGCCGCCACGTTGAAGATCGCGACCGCCGCGACCCCGTACGCGGCGGCCCCGACGAACTGCGCGGCGATCAGCCCGACCGCCAGCCCCACCGGGTACCGGCGCCGCACCAGCAGCACCGCCAGGCAGCACACCGCGGTGAGCACCAGCTCCCGGATCTGGGCGTGCGCGCCGTTCTGGCTCGGCTGGTCGATCTGCGACAGGCCGACCGTGACCATCGCCAGCGCTCCCGCCAGCACGGTCACGCCGACGTCCCCGGCCCACTCCCGGACCGACCGCCCACCTCTCACCCGTCCGACGCTATCGACCCGCGGGCCCGGCGCGAGCCGTCCTCGGTCGCGCGCCCATCGACTTTCGTCTATGCGCTTGACCCTGACACCGGTGTGAACCCCTATCGTGAGCCCGTTGCTGATCACGAAAACAGGAGGTCGTCATGCCGGGTGCGGTGGTCATCGGAGTCGGGCCGGGCGTCGGCCGGGCCGTCGCGCGCAGGTTCGCCGCCGAGGGCCTGCCCCTCGCGCTGCTCGCGCGCGGCGAGTCCACCCTCGCCGCCGCCGCGGAGGCGCTCGCGCCGACCGGCGTCCCGATCGCCACGTTCCAGGCGGACGCCGCGGACCGGGCGAGCCTGGACGCCGCGCTCGACCGGGCCCTCGACCGGCACGGCGTTCCGGAGGTCGTGGTGTACAACGCCGCGCTCATCCGTCCCGACACCCTCGGCGAGCTGTCGGTGCGCGGCCACCTGGACGCCTGGGCCGTCAACGTGGTCGGCGCGATCAACGCGGCGGCGCGCCTCGCCCCGCCCATGGCCGACGCGGGCGGCGGCAGCTTCCTGATCACCGGCGGCATGCCGGAGCCGAAGCCGGAGTACGTGAGCCTCTCGCTGGGCAAGGCGGGCGTCCGGACGCTGGTCACGCTCATCGACCAGCAGTACGGCCCGTCCGGCGTGCACGCCGCGAGCGTCACGATCGCCGGTGAGGTGGCCCCCGGCACCGACTTCGACCCCGACGACATCGCCGCCCGCTACTGGGACCTGCACACCCAGCCCCGCGACCGCTGGCAGCACGAGGTCGTCCACACCGGCCGCCCTTGAGGCCTCAGCCTCGGCTTCTGGTTTTAAGGGCACTGAGGGTGAGGATCCGCCCGCGGGGCTCCCGCGGCACCCGGTGCGACTTCTAGGGTGAGGGGCGCAACATTTCCTATGGGCTGGGAGGGCGTCGGGGGATGACGTCGACCGTCGCGGGCCGGTTCGTCGCTTACGGACCGTCCCATTGGGCGGCTCTGGGGGTGTTCGCGGCCGGGTGCGTGGTGCTGGTGCTGGTCGGCCGCGCCCAGCGGCCGACGTCGGTGACCTCGGCGGGCTTCGGCGGCGAGGCCAAGGGGTTCGCGCGGGGATTCGCGCTGGCCATCGTCTACGCCGTGATCGGTATCCAGATCTACTGGATGCTTCCCGGCCAGTGGAGCATCGGGTCGTCGCTGCCGCTGGAGCTGTGCGACGTGGCCTGGCCCGCGGTGATCGTCGCGCTGTGGACGCTCGGGTGGCGCGGGTTCGCGCTGGCGTACTACTGGGGGCTCACGCTGACCGTCCAGGCGCTGCTCACCCCGGCGCTGAACGCCCCCGACTATCCGAGCATCAACTACCTGAAGTTCTTCGGGATGCACCTCCTCGTCATCTGGGCGGCGGTGTACCTGACCTGGGGCCTCGGGATGCGGCCCGACTGGCGGAGCTACCGGTTCGCGGTCGCGGTCACCGCCGGGTGGGCGGTCGCGATGCTCCTGTTCAACTCCGCGGCCGGCAGCAACTACGGGTTCCTCAACCGGAAGCCCGACAGCGGGTCGGTGCTGGACCTCATGGGGCCGTGGCCCTGGTACGTGCTGGTCGAGATCGCGGTGATCGCGCTCGGCTGGGCGCTGATCACCTGGCCGTGGACGCGCCACCGCGACCGACCCTGACCTCGGCTACAGGGGACTCGACGTCACCGGCTGGCCGAGGGCGCTGCCCTGGAGCCAGGCGTCCCAGCTCTTCGCCCACGGGGTGGGGCCGTTGCCGAAGCGGAGCTTGCGGGAGGTGCCCGTGACCTCGATGATGTCGCCCCGGTTGGTGAAGTTGAAGAACCACCTCGCGTCGTCGGGGGCGGCGTTCACGCAGCCGTGGCTGACGTTCGAGTTGCCCTGCGCGCCGGTGGACCACGGGGCGGCGTGCACGAAGGTGCCGCTGTAGGTCATCCGGACGTTCCAGTCCGTCGGGATGCGGTACGCGCCGGGGTCGCCGGTGGTGGCCGAGTCCATGATGATGTGCGCGTCCTTCTCCTGCGCGATCATCACGCCGGTGTAGCTGTCGTCGCCCGGACGGCCCAGGCTGACCGGCATCGTGCGGACCAGCTTGTCGCCGTTGTACACCTTCGCCTCGTGGCTCTCGGCGCTGATCTTCGTGTAGTGCTTCGCGCCGACCGTGAAGGAGAGCGTGCGGTCCTTCACGCCGTAGAGGCCGTCGCCCGCCTTCACCCCGGCCAGGTGCGCGACCAGCTTCACCTTCGTGCCGGACGGCCAGTACTCCTTCGGCCGGAAGTCGACCTCCTTATCGCTGATCCAGTACCACGCGCCCGTGATCGGCGTGGAGGCGCGCAGTTCGAGGGAGCGCTCGACGGCCTGCTTGCCCGCCTTCGTCGGCACCTCGTCGCTCAGCAGCAACTGGATCGGCATGCCGACGCCGACGTTCTCGCCGTCGAGCGGCGACATGCCGCTCTCCAGCTTCTGCTTGGCCGCGACCGTGGTGAAGGTGGACGTCGCGGTGCTCGTGCCTCCGTGCGCCGTCACCGTGTAGGTCGCGCCCGGGATCAGGCCCCAGGACGTCTGCCAGCTCTTGCCGTCCGCCGACAGCTTGCCCTCGGCCTTGTGGCCCTTCGCGTCGGTCACGGTGACGTCGGTCAGCCTGCCCGAGCTCGCCTTCACCACCACCGGCTGGTCGGGCGCGACCTGCTGCGTCCCGTTCGCGGGCGTGATCGTCGGCGGGGGAGCGGCCTGCTTGCCACCGCCGCCTCCCTTGCCCCCGCCACCACCGGACGAACAGCCCGCCACCAGCGTCAACGCCGCCACCAGAGCCGCACCTGCCACAGTCTTGCCCACGTTTTGACCTCCCCGTCGTCCACTCCAGGGTAGGCAAGGACGCTCATACCGGAACACCGAGCGTGGTTCTGGGGATAACCCGAAGGAGCCGCACCGAAACGGTGCGGCTCCTTCTCAACAGACCATTCTCGAACGGGGCGACGTGCGCGTCAGGGGGACGCGATGCGCTCGATCCCCGGCGGCAGCTCGGACGCGGCGGCCCGGTCGAGCAGGAACAGCGTGGAACGGCGTCCGCGCGCGCCCGCCACCGGCACCTGCACCGGGCCCGCCTCGGGGGACAGGCCCAGCCGGACGGCCTTCGCCTTCGACTCGCCCGCCGCGAGCACCCACACGTCCCGCGCGGCCCGCAGCGACGGCAGGGTCAGCGAGATGCGCGTGGGAGGCGGCTTCGGCGCGCCCCGCACGCCCACCACCGGACGGTCGTCGTACAGCGCGGGCATCTCCGGGAACAGCGACGCGACGTGCGCGTCCGGCCCGACGCCGAGCATCAGCACGTCGAACGACGGGACGGGCCCGTGGTCCTCCGGGCGGGCGGCCCGGCGCAGCTCCTCGGCGTACCGGGCGGCGGCGGCCTCGGGGTCCGTGCCGTCCGGACCGTCCGTCGCGGGCATCGGGTGCACCCGCGCCGGGTCGAGGTCCACGTGGTCGAGCAGCGCCGCGCGCGCCCCGGTCTCGTTGCGCTCGGGGTCGCCGGACGGCAGGAAGCGCTCGTCGCCCCACCAGACGTCCAGCTTGCGCCAGTCGATCGCGTCCCGCGCGGGCGTGGCGTTCAGCGCCGCGAGCACGGCCGTGCCGACGCCGCCGCCGGTCAGCACCACCGAGGCGGCGCCGCGCGCGGCCTGCGCGTCCACGATCCGGGTCACCAGCCGCGCCGCCGCCGCCTTCGCCAGCAGCTCCTGGTCGCGGTGGATCAGGACGGTCGGAGTGCTCACTTGGCCTTCCCCGGACGCTTCGCCGCCGCCTTCTTCGCGGCGGACGCGCCGCCCGAAGAGGACTCGCCAGCCGAAGGGGACTCGTCGCCCGAGGCGGCTCCGTCACCGGAGGCGCCGCCGGACTCCCGGGGGGTCGTCGCGGCCGTCAGGTCCTTGGCGAACCGGGTCACCGCGTCCTGGTAGACCTCGTCCGGGTCGAGGCGCCGCAGCTCCTCGGCCAGCAGGTCCGCCATCGGACGCCGGTGCAGCGCGACCTGCCGGTCGGGCTGGCCCGGACGCGACAGCGTCGCGACCCGGCCGTCGTGCCGGGACACCTCGATGTCGCCCTCGCGCGTCGTCAGCCGGACGCCGGTGATGCCCGGCCCGTCCGACGTCGCCCGGACGATCGGGACGCCGAGCCGCACCTCCAGCCACGCCGCCAGCAACTCGGCGGACGGGCTGTCCGGCTCCGCCGAGACCTCCCCGCCGGTGATGTCGTCGTGGTCCTGGTCGAGCGCCGCGGCCAGCAGCGAGCGCCAGTTGGTGATGCGGGTCCAGGAGAAGTCGGTGTCGCCGGGACGGTACACCTCGGCGAGCCGCGCCAGCGTGCCGAGTCGGTCGCGGGCCGCGTAGGAGTCGGTCACGCGGCGCTGCGCGAGCGCGCCGAGCGGGTCGCCCGACGGCACCTTCGGCACCCGGCCGCCCGGCCACCAGGTGACCACGGGCGTGTCCGGCATCAGCAGCGGCACGACGACCGAGTCGGCGTGCTCGGCGAGCGGCCCGTACATGCGCAGCAGCACGGTCTCGCCCGGCCCGGTCTCGCCCATCCGGATCTCGGCGTCCAGCCGGGACGAGCTGCCGCGCGCGTCCCGGGAGATCACCGTCAGCACCCGGCAGGGGTGCTCGCGGGCCGCCTCGGTCGCCGCCCGGACCGCGTCGTACTGCGCCGACTCGTCGGTGACGATGATCAGGGTCAGCACCATGCCGACGGCCGGGCCGCCCATCAGGTGCCGGGCCTGGGTCAGCGCCTCCTGGATCCGGCGGGTGGTGGTGTCGGTGAGATCAATGTTCATGGGTTAGAGCCGCCTCCAGACGCGGCCGTCGCGCGCCATCATCTCGTCCGCGCTGTCCGGCCCGTAGCCGCCGGACTTGTACTGGTCGACCTTCTTCGAGGTGTCCCAGTGCTCCTCGACCGGGTCGAGGATCCGCCAGGACAGCTCGACCTCCTCCTGGCGCGGGAACAGCGGCGGGTCGCCGATCAGCACGTCCAGGATGAGCCGCTCGTAGGCCTCGGGCGAGGACTCGGTGAACGACTCGCCGTAGGCGAAGTCCATGTTCACGTCGCGGATCTCCATCGAGGTGCCGGGCACCTTCGAGCCGAACCGGACGGTGATCCCCTCGTCCGGCTGGACCCGCATGACCAGGGCGTTCTGCCCGAGCTCCTCGGTGTCGGTCTGGGAGAAGGGCTGGTGCGGCGCCTTCTGGAAGACCAGCGCGACCTCGGTGACGCGGCGCGACAGCCGCTTGCCGGTGCGCAGGTAGAACGGCACCCCGGCCCAGCGGCGGCTGTCGATCTCCAGCTTGACCGCCGCGTAGGTCTCGGTGGTGGACGACTGCGGGATGCCCTCCTCCTCCAGGTAGCCCTTCACCTTCACGCCGCCCTGCCAGCCCGGCGCGTACTGGCCGCGCGCGGTCGCCAGGGACAGGTCCTCCGGCAGGCGCACCTGGGAGAGGATCTTCGCCTTCTCCGCCCGGACGGCCTCGGAGCTGAACGAGGTCGGCTCCTCCATCGCGGTCAGCGCGAGCAGCTGGAGCAGGTGGTTCTGGATGACGTCGCGGGCGGCGCCGATGCCGTCGTAGTAGCCGGCGCGCCCGCCGATGCCGATGTCCTCGGCCATGGTGATCTGCACGTGGTCCACGTAGGACCGGTTCCAGATCGGCTCGAACATCGTGTTGGCGAACCGCAGCGCCAGGATGTTCTGCACGGTCTCCTTGCCGAGGTAGTGGTCGATCCGGAAGATCGACTCCTCGGGGAAGACGCGGTGCACGATGTCGTTGAGCTCCTGCGCCGACTTCAGGTCGTGCCCGAACGGCTTCTCGATGACGACACGCCGCCAGGAGCTCTCCGTCCGGTCGGCGAGGCCGCTGCGCTGCAGCTGCTCGGTGACCGTCGAGAAGAACTTCGGCGGGATCGACAGGTAGAACGCGTAGTTGCCGCCGGTGCCGCGGCTGGCGTCGAGCTCCTTGACCGCCATGGCCAGGGCGTCGAACGCGCCGGGGTCGTTGAACTCGCCGGGGACGAAGTGCATGCCCTCCGACAGGTGGTTCCAGACGTCCTCGCGGAACGGGGTGCGCGCGTGCTCCTTGACCGCCTCGTAGGCGATCTGGCGGAAGTCCTGGTGGTCCCAGTCCCGCCGGGCGAAGCCCACCAGGGAGAAACCGGGCGGCAGCAGCCCCCGGTTGGCCAGGTCGTAGATGGCCGGAAGCAGCTTCTTGCGCGACAGGTCCCCGGTGACCCCGAACAACACCAGCACGCACGGCCCGGCCACGCGTGGCAGCCGCTTGTCCCGCGGATCCCGGAGCGGATTGGGTGCTGTGTCCGTCACGTGGCGGTCCCCTCTTCTCGCACTATGCCGTGGACCGTTCTTGCCCACTGATTTCCCGTGCTCACTCGCCGCAGCGCGTCCGGCGCGCGCCGTGCGCTTCGGCGAGGGCCTCGCGGGCGGCGCGCCGGGCCGGGCTCGCGGCACCGGTCCCGGACCGGCGCGTGCGCACCGGTCACCCCCAGGTATACGCCCATCTCGCGAAGATCATTCCCTTCGTCGGGGTAACGGCAACCCCAGGCGTTGTTCACAGCCCGGTCCGTCACCCCGCGGCCTGTGCTCTCGTCCCGGCGGCCTCGGCCGCCGCGCCCAGCGCGCGGACCGCTTCGGCGAGGCGTCCCGCGCCCTCCACCGCGTCCCGCAGGTGGACGCGGACGACCGGCAGCCCCAGCGCCCGCAGCGCCCGCTCCTCGGCGAGCGCGCGGGCGAGCTGCAGCGACGCCAGCCCGTACGGACGGCCCGGCACCGGCGTGTCGGCGACCGGGTCGCCCTCCGGCGGATCGCCCGTCACGAGCAGGAACGCGCCGCCGCCCGGGCCGCGCTTGTGCACCGACCCGGTCGCGTGGAGATACCCGGGTCCCGAGCCGTACACCACCGGACGCCCGGAACGCCGGGCGAGCGTCGGCGCGAGGTAGCGCCCGGACAGCTCGCCCGACAGGTAGGTGACGACCGACAGGTAGCCCTCCGGCGGCACCCGCGCGAGCAGGGCCGCGAGGGCCGCGTTCAGGCCGTCCGCGCCCCGCGGGACGGGCAGGTCGGTGTGGACCTCCACGTCGCCGTCGGCGAACGCGGGCCGTCCGGTCGGCAGCGGGCCGCCCGCCGCGGCGGCGAGCAGCTCGGCCGCGTCGTCCTCGGCGTCCTGCGCGACCGGGCCGCCCGGGTCGAACGGGTTGACCCCGAGCAGCCACCCGGCGACGGCCGTCGCGTACTCCCACAGCAGGAACTGCGCGCCGAGCGGCGCCCACACCGACGTCTCGGCGTCGCCCTGCGCGCCCTGGCGCGGGTTCAGCGCGATCGCGTGCGCGTCGGCGAGGCCGGCCGGGCTGCCCGGCGGCTCCAGCACCAGGACGCCGCGTCCGCGCTTGCCCGTCCCGGCCGCGAGCGCCTGCGCGATCCAGCCGCTCAGCGCGCCGGACCCGCCCGGCTCGTGCAGGGCCAGCTTGTCCCGCGCGAGGCCCTCGGGGCCGCGCTGGGCGCAGCCCCCGATGATCGCGCCGAGCAGCAGGCCCGGATTGTCCTTGTCGTTGCGGAGCGCGGGCGCGAGCGCCGCCGCCTCGTCCAGCACCTGGCCCACGTCCGCGCCCGCCAGCACCGCGGGCACCAGCCCGTACGCCGACAGCGCCGCCAGGTGCCCAGGAAGGCCGGGATCGGTCAGCCCGACCCGGTAGCCCTTGCCGCGCGCGAACCCGTGCAGCGGGCTGCCCTGGTCGGTGATCACCACGAATCGCGCCGCGACCTCGCGGTCGGTGAGCCCGCGCCTGCGGAAGGCGTCGGCGAGGATGCGCAGGTAGGCGTCCCCTTCGAGGGACACGCCGGACTTGCTCGCCAGCACCACCAGGGTGCGGTCGAGGCGCTCCAGCGTGAACGCGAGCGCCGCGGTGTCCGAGCCGTCCAGGACGGTCAGCGCGCCGCCCGACCCGGCGTGCTCCTCCATGATCGCCTGCGCGGCCAGCGCGTCCGCGCCGACCCCGACCAGCACGACGTGGTCCAGGCCCGCGAACCGCGCCTCGGCGACCACGCCGTCCACCTTGTCCAGCAGGTAGCGGGAGGCGAACGGCAGGTCCAGCCAGGCCAGCCGGCTGTGGTCGACGGCCCGCCGGCCCCACAGCCGCGGGTCCTTGGCCGCCAGCGCCGCGGGCACCCCGCAGGCGACCAGGTAGTCGCGCGCCTGGAGCGCCTGCTCCAGCACGTCGCCGCGCGTCAGTACGTCGAATCCGGACACCGTTCCTCCCCACCCCCATCGTTTCAGGAGAGACGAGGCATCCGCGACCAACTCCCCGATCTTCCAGATGTCGATTTGTGAACAAGTGCGAGAAACCCGGCCGCCGGACGGACGGCCGGGTCTGCGCGCACGAACGGTTCACCGGCGGGCGGACGGGTCAGGTGAGGGCCTTGATGAGCTGGTTGAGCCCGTCCGTCCGGTCCTTGAGGTGGAGGCGGACGGTCGGCCGGCCCCGCGCGCGCAGGGCGCGCAGATCGCCGAACGACTGGGCCAGCTGGAGCTCGGCCAGGCTGTAGGGCCGGCCGGGGATCGCGACGTCGGTGTCCGAACCGGCCGTGACCAGCAGGAACGCGCCGTTCTCCGGACCGCCCTTGTAGTACTGGCCGGTCGAGTGCAGGTAGCGGGGACCCCAGTCGAAGGTGACCGGGACGGGGGAGCGGCGCACGCGGTCCCCCCGCTCGGCCAGCAGCGGGCGCAGCGTGGCAGCGGACGCGTCGAGCCGCCGGTCCAGGTAGGCCAGGACGGCGAGGTAGCCCCGGTCCGGGACGGTGTCCAGCAGGACGTCCAGGACGTCGTTGAGCGAGCCGGCGCCCTGGAGGAGCTCCTCCCGGCCGTACACCTCCACGGCGTCGTCCACCAGCGCCGGGACGCTCGGGATGACGGTCGGGGCCGTGCCCTCCGCCGCGCGCAGCAGCGCGGCGGTGTTGGCCTTGGCCTCGTCCACGCCGGGCTGGTCGAACGGGTTGATCCCGATCACCCGGCCCGCCACCGCGACGGCGCACTCCCACAGCAGGAACTGCGCGCCGAGCGGGCCGGACACCGACAGGCCCGCCTCCCGCGCGGGGCCGGGCTCGTCCGGACGGCCGCCGAGCACGACGCGGCGCAGGTCGTCGGCCGGCGCGAAGCCGGGCGCGTCCACGTTCTCGACGACGACGGGCAGCAGGCCCTTGCCGTCCTTGCCGGTGGACGCCGCAACGAGCTGGGCGATCCAGTCGGGCAGGCCGGGCATGCCCGAGCCGTGGTCGGCGAGCACGAGCTTGTCGCGGCCCGACAGCGCGGACGCGCCGAGCGCCGCGCCCAGCGCCAGCGCCGGGTTGTCGTAGGGCAGGTGCAGCGTCCCGGCCAGCGCGGACGCCTCGTCCAGCAAAGCCTTCGGGTCCGCGCCCGCCAGCGCGGACGGCACCAGGCCGAACGCGCTCAAAGCGCTGAACCGGCCGACGGTCTCCGGATCGCCGTGGACGGTGTCGTACCGGCCGTCGAGCGGCGAGCCCGGGTCGGTGATCACCAGGATCCGCGCGGCCGGGTCGATCCCGAGCCCGCGGAACGCCTCCTCGAACACGCGCAGGTGGGCGTCGGTCTCCACGGTGGCGCCGCTCTTGCTCGCCACCACCAGCATGGTCGAGTGCGGCTCGTCCAGCGCGGTGCGCAGCGCGTGCGGGTCGCTGGTGTCCAGGACGATGAGGTCGGCGGGCGTGGCCCCGGACGCGCGGGCGGCGACCTCCGCCGCCAGCGCCGAGCCGCCCATGCCGGCCAGGACGATCCGGGTCAGCCCGCCCGCCCGGGCCGCCCGGACCCGCTCGGCCAGCGGGCCGAGCAGGTCGCGGGAGGTCTCGGGCAGGCGCAGCCAGCCCAGCCGCCGCGCCGCCTCGGGCGCGGCGTCCGGGCCCCAGAGCCTGCCGCTGCGCTGGACCAGCGCGCCGGGGACCCCGTCGTAGACGAGCCGCTCCAGCACGGACTCGGTCTCGTCCACCAGGGGCCCCCGGATGGTGACCGAAACCCCAGCCGCGGTCACCACCGACGTCACGCGCGGGCCCCCGCCTTGTCCTTCAGCTCGCCGGAGATGGTGTCGAGGAGCTCCTTCCAGGAGACCTCGAACTTCTCCACGCCCTCGTCCTCCAGGACCCGCACGACGTCGTCGTAGTCGACGCCGACGTCCTTCAGGCCCTGCATGACGGCGCGGGCGTCGTCGTACTTCGTCGTCACCGTGTCGCCGGCCGGCTCGCCCTTCTCCGCCTCGGCGTCGAGGGTCGCCTCGGGCATCGTGTTGACGACGCCGTCGGCGATCAGGCCGTCCACGTACAGGGTCGGCGGGAGGTTCGGGTCCTTCACCCCGGTGGACGCCCACAGCGGACGCTGCGGACGCGCCCCCGCGTCACGCAGCTTCGCCCAGCGGTCGCTGCGGGACTTCTCCTCGAACAGCTCGTACGCGAGCCGCGCGTTCGCGAGGCCCGCCTTGGAGCGCAGCTCCTTGGCCTCGGCCGAGCCGATCTTGTCCAGCCGCTTGTCGATCTCGGTGTCCACGCGGGACACGAAGAACGACGCCACCGACTCGATCTTGGACAGGTCGTGCCCGTTCTCGCGGGCCTTCTCCAGCCCGGCGAAGTAGGCGTCGATGACCTTGCCGTACCGCTCCAGGGAGAAGATCAGCGTCACGTTCACGCTGATGCCGTCGGCCAGCGCCGCGGTGATCGCGGGCAGCCCCTCCTCGGTGGCGGGGATCTTGATGAACAGGTTCGGCCGGTCGACCATCCACCACAGCGCGCGCGCCTCGGCGACGGTCTTCTCGGCGTCGCGGGCCAGCCGCGGGTCCACCTCGATCGACACCCGGCCGTCCACGCCCTCGGTCCGGTCGAAGACCGGCCGCAGCACGTCGGCGGCCCAGCGGATGTCGTAGGTGGTGATCGCGCGGACCGCCTCCTCGACGTCCACGCCGCGCACGGTCAGGTCGCGGACCTGCTCGTCGTAGGCGTCGCCCTTGCTCAGCGCCTTGGCGAAGATCGTGGGGTTGGAGGTGACCCCCACCACGTTCTTCTCCTTGACGAGCTGCTCGAGGTTGCCGCTGCGCAGCCGCTCGCGGCTGATGTCGTCCAGCCAGATCGACACGCCCAGGCCGGAGAGCTTCTTCAGAGTGTCGCTCATCGCTTCTTCCTCTCCCCTCAGTTTCCGGTGGTGCTGCCGCGCCCGGCGTCCTGCACGCCCGCCTTGATCAGGCTGGCCTTGGCCGCCGCGACGACACGCTCGGGCGTGAAGCCGAACTGCTCGAACAGCGTCTTGTAGTCGGCGGACGCGCCGAAGTGCTCCAGGCTGACGATCTCGCCGGCGTCGCCGACGTAACCGCGCCAGCCGAGCCCCACGCCCGCCTCGACCGCGACGCGCGCCCGGACCGCGGGCGGCAGCACCTGCTGCTTGTAGGCGTCGTCCTGCGCCTCGAACCACTCCACCGACGGCATCGACACCACGCGGGTCGGGGTGCCCTGCCCCTGGAGCGTCTCGCGGGCCGCGAGGGCGAGCTCGACCTCCGAGCCGGTGGCGATGATGAGCACCTCGGGACGGCCGCCGTCGGCCTCGGCCAGGACGTAGCCGCCCTTCGCCGCGCCCTCGGCGGGCGCGATGTCGGAGCCGGACCGGTCGAGCGTCGGCACCTTCTGCCGGGTGAGGACCAGGCCCGCCGGACGGTCGGAGTGCTCCAGGATCGTCCGCCACGCGACCGCGGTCTCGTTCGCGTCGGCCGGGCGGACGACGTCCAGCCCCGGGATCGCGCGCAGCGCCCACAGGTGCTCGACCGGCTGGTGGGTCGGGCCGTCCTCGCCGAGGCCGATGGAGTCGTGCGTCCAGACGTAGGTGACCGGCAGCTTCATCAGCGCCGCGAGCCGGACGGCCGGGCGCATGTAGTCGCTGAACACCAGGAACGTGCCGCCGTAGGGACGCGTGCCGCCGTGCAGCGCGATGCCGTTCATGATCGAGCCCATGGCGTGCTCGCGGATGCCGAAGTGCAGCGTCCGGCCGTACGGGCCGCCGGGGAACTCCTTGGTCTGGAACTCCTCGGGGACGAAGGACGGCTCGCCCTTCATCGTGGTGTTGTTCGACTCGGCGAGGTCGGCCGAGCCGCCCCACAGCTCCGGCAGCACCGGCGCGAGCGCGTTCAGCACCTCGCCGGACGCGGCGCGCGTGGCCAGCGCCTTGCCCGCCTCGAAGGTCGGCAGCGCCTCGGCCCAGCCGCCCGGCAGCTCGCGCTTGGCGAGCCGGTCGTACAGGGCGGCCTGGTCCGGGTTCGCTGCGCGCCAGGCCTCGTACTTCTTGTTCCACTCGGCGTGCGCCGCACGGCCGCGCTCCACCACGCCGCGCGCGTGCTGCAGCACCTCCGGCGCGACGGCGAACTTGGCGGACGGGTCGAGTCCCATCACCTTCTTGGTGGCGGCGACCTCGTCCGCGCCGAGCGCGGAACCGTGGGCCTTGCCCGTGTTCTTCTTGTTCGGCGCGGGCCAGCCGATGATCGTGCGCAGCGAGATCAGCGACGGGCGGCCGGTCTCGCGCTGCGCGGCCTCCATCGCCTCGGCGAGCCGCTCCACGTTCTCGTGGTACTCGCCGTCGACCGTCCAGTCGACGGTCTGCACGTCCCAGCCGTAGGCGGCGTAGCGGGCCTTGACGTCCTCCGACTTCGCGATCGCGGTGTCGTCCTCGATCGAGATGTGGTTGTCGTCGTAGATCATCACGAGGTTGCCGAGCCGCTGGTGCGCGGCGAGGGCGCTGGCCTCGTGGCTGATGCCCTCCTCGATGTCGCCGTCGGAGGCGATCACCCAGACGCGGTGGTCGAAGGGGGACTCGCCCGGCGCCGTCTCCGGGTCGAACAGGCCGCGCTCGCGGCGGGCCGCCATCGCCATGCCGACCGCGTTGCCGATGCCCTGGCCGAGCGGCCCGGTCGTGGTCTCGACCCCGGCGGTGTGCCCGTGCTCGGGGTGCCCCGGCGTGAGGCTGCCCCACTTGCGCAGCTGCTTCAGGTCGTCCAGCGTCAGCGGGTAGCCCGACAGGAACAGCTGGATGTACAGGGTCAGGCTGGAGTGCCCGCAGGACAGGACGAACCGGTCGCGCCCCGCCCAGTTCGGGTCGGTCGGGTCGTGCTTCAGGAAACGCTGGAACAACAGGTAGGCGGCGGGCGCGAGGCTCATGGCCGTCCCGGGGTGCCCGGAACCGGCTTCCTCGACCGCGTCCATCGCGAGGGCGCGGACCGTGTCCACCGCCCGCCGGTCCAGCTCGGACCACTCAAACGTGCTCTTGTCCCCACTCACGGAACGCCAGGCTCCTCTCGAACCACTTTTATTCAGCGATGTCTCTCACACGGAGGCGGAGTTCCTCTGTCGCGTCCGTCCTTCGCAACATGACGCGCACCGAGCGTGTTCCCCTGCGGGCCCACGGGACGATGGACGAACCGTGTCACGGGCGCTTCGGCGAGATCGCTCCGGCCCGCCTCCGAGCCTATCCAACGGCAGGGCCGGCTCCCGTGACCTCGCCCCGGCGAAAGCGCCGGACGGGTCCGCGCGGGCCGTTCCGGCCGTCCACTCCGGGAGCCTGCCCGATCGTTTCGCGGCATAACCCCCCGCGCGGGGGAACCGGCGGGTGAGCGCCCCTCCCCGGTGCGGGACCGGGGCCGTCCGGCGAAAGCCCACGTCGGAGGGGGGAGCCCGGCCGGGCGCGGCGCGTCCGGTGCCCCGGTGCGTGACCCCCGGAGGGGGCGGACTACAGTGGACCCGCGGTTGAGGGCGACCCGGAACGACGTCGAAAGCGACCGCTGAAGCAGTAGCCGGGCCGAGGCACCCGCCTCGGCGCGGCCCCGAAGGATCGCGGGGGCACCGAGACGGTGGACGCGATTCGGCGACGCGAATTCCCTTGCCTAGTTGGACGTGGACCCGATTGTGACGGTGCTCAGTAACAAGCTCGGCGTCGAGCAGCTGGACGACCCGGTGCCGGGGGCGGCACATGTGTCGGCCCCTCCGGCGGCGGCCCCGGCCGAGAGGCGGACGCTCGGCGCGAGCGTCCGCGCGTACGTGGCGCTCACCAAGCCCCGCGTGATCGAGCTGCTGCTGATCACGACGATCCCGGTGATGTTCCTGGCCGCCGGCGGCGTGCCGTCGCTGGAGCGGGTCCTGCTGACCTTCGCCTTCGGGTGGATGTCGGCGGGCGCGGCGAACGCGATCAACTGCTACATCGACCGCGACATCGACGCCAAGATGCGCCGCACCCGGCGCCGTCCGCTGGCCCGGGCGCAGGTCGCGCCGAGCCGGGCGCTCGCCTTCGGGATCGCGCTCGCGGTGGTCTCGACGGTCGGGTTCGCGCTCGCGGTGAACCTCGTGTCCGCGGCGATGTCGCTGTTCGCGATCCTGTTCTACGTCTTCGTGTACTCGCTGCTGCTCAAGCGCCGCACCTCCCAGAACATCATCTGGGGCGGCATCGCGGGCTGCATGCCGGTGCTGATCGGCTGGTCGGCGGTGCGCGGCACCGTCGACTGGACCCCGTTCGTGCTGTTCGGCGTCGTGTTCCTCTGGACGCCGCCGCACACCTGGACGCTGGCGATGCGCTACAAGGAGGACTACGCCGTCGCCAAGGTGCCGATGCTGCCGGTCGTGGCGTCCGAGCGCCGGGTGATCGGGGAGAGCCTCGCCTACACCTGGGCGACCGTGGCCTGCTCCCTGCTGCTCTGGCCGGTCGCCGGGATGACCCCGGTCTACGGGACGGTCGCGGTCGTCCTCGGCCTGGTCTTCCTCGCCGAGGGGCACCGGCTCATGCGGGACGTCCTGCGCGGCGTGACCGGCGTCCACCTGCGCCCCATGCGCTTCTTCCACCTCTCCAACGTCTACCTGGCGCTGCTGTTCACCGCCGTGGCCGTGGATCCGCTCCTGCACTGAGCGTGATCCGCCCAGGTCAGCCGGGGTCGTGTCGGCGCGCCGGCGGCGGGACCGTTACGCTCCCGCTTATGGCGCGCATTGATCCCAAGGCGGTGCTCGAAGGGCGGCTGCCGGGGCGTCCCCCCGTGGCCCTGGTGATGGGCCTCACCGTGTCGTCCCTGTGCGCGCTCATCGCGCTCGCCATCGACGCCCTCTACGGCGGTGCGGGCTTCTGGGTCGGGGTCGTCCTCGCCATTCTGCCCATCCCGCTGCTGATCGCGCTCGTCCTCACGCTCGACCGGATGGAGCCCGAGCCGCCGCGCGCGCTGCTGTTCTCGTTCATGTGGGGCGCGGGCGTCGCCGTGCTCGGCGCGCTGGTCCTGAACACCCTCGGGCTGCTCTACGTGACCGTCCCGATCTTCGGCGAGGTCAAGGGGCACTTCGTGAGCGCCGCCTTCGGCGCGCCGGTGATCGAGGAGTCGCTCAAGGGCGCGGTGCTGTTCGGGCTGCTCTGGTGGCGGCGCAACGAGATCGACGGCTTCGCCGACGGGATCATGTACGCCTGCATGGTCGGCCTCGGCTTCGCCATGATGGAGAACGTCACCTACTACATGCGCGCGTTCGACCAGGGCGGCGCGCAGCAGCTCCAGGCCGTCTTCATACTCCGCGGGGTCGTCGCGCCGCTGAGCCACCCGCTGTTCACGTCCATGACCGGGATCGGCGTCGCCTGGGCGGCCACCCACCGGCGCGGACGCGTCCTCGCGCCCGCCCTCGGCCTGCTCGGCGCCATGCTGCTGCACGGCCTGTGGAACGGCGCCGCCTCGATGGGCCTCGGCGGCCTCGGCGCGGTCTACGTGCTGGACGCCCTCGTCCTGTGCGGCCTGCTCACCGTCGTGTTCGTCGAGCGGCACAACACCGTCAAGCGGATCGAGCACGTCCTGCCGATGTACGAGCCGACCGGCCTGGTCACGCCCGCCGACATCCGGATGCTGCGGTCCATCCCGGCCCGCCGCGCCGCCCGCCGCTGGGCCCGCGCCCTCGGCGGACGCGGCGCGTCCAAGGCCATGGAGGACTACCAGCTCGCCGCGACCGAACTCGCCCTCCTGCACAAGCGCGCCGAACGCGGCGTCGCCGAACCCCACTGGTTCGAGGGGCGCCGCGACGCCCTGCTGAGCCTCATGGGCCTCGCCCGGCAGGCGTTCCTGCGCACCGCCCCGCCCGAACGCCGGCACGGGCCGCCCTGGGCCGGCCCGGGACCGTCCGGCTTCGGCCCGCCCCCGCCCCCGCCCGCCGCCGGCCCCTACGGCTGACGGCCCTGCCCCGGGGATGGATCGCGCTGCCCCTGCGGATGATCGCCGGGCCGTGCGGGGATAGCCGGGCCGTGCGGGGGATCGCCGGGCCGTGCGGGGGATCGCCGGGCCGTGCGGGGGATCGCCGGGTCCTGCGGCTGACCAGCGGGACGACACGCCTATATGCCTTGACAGGGGGCCGGGTCAAGGCTTCGCCGGTGCGGCCATACGATGAACAGCGTGGCCGAACGATCCGAGACCGCTGCCGCCCCGCGCCCGCCGCGCGCCGCGCCGCACCCGTCGCGCAACCCGCTGACCCGGGCGATCGACTCCTTCTGGAACCCGACCCCGGCGTCGCTGCGGCTGCTGGCGCTGCTCGGCGTGATAGGCAACGCGGGGATCGTCGCGACCGGCGGCGCCGTCCGGGTGACCAAGTCGGGCCTCGGCTGCCCCGAGTGGCCGCGCTGCACCGGCGACAGCCTCGTCCCGACGCACAACCCGTCCCACTCGGCCGCCAACATGGCGATCGAGTTCGGGAACCGGATGCTCACCTTCGTGGTCCTCGCCCTCGGCGTGCTCGTGTTCGTCGCGGCGCTGCGCCTCCGCCCGCGCCGCCGGGACCTCGTCCGGCTCGCGTTCGCGCAGCCCATGAGCGTCGTCGCGCAGGCCGTGGTCGGCGGCATCGTGGTGCTCACCAAGCTGCACCCGGCGGCGGTCGCGCTGCACTTCCTGGTCTCCCCGGCGCTGCTGGTCTTCTGCGTCGCCCTGTGGGAGCGGTCGCGGGAGGGCGACGCCGCTCCCGAGCCGGTCGTCCGGCCCCTGCTGCGCCGGCTGTCGGCGCTGCTCGCCTGCGCCGCCGCCGCCGTCCTGGTCGCCGGGACGGTCGTCACCGGCACCGGCCCGCACGCCGGCGACGACAAGGCGCGCCGCTGGGGCTTCCAGATCGAGGACGTCACGCGCGTGCACAGCGGCCTGGCCTGGCTCACCGTCGGGCTGACCGTCCTGGCCCTCATCGCCGCCTACCGGACCGGCGCGCCCACCGCCTACCGCAACCGGGTCCTGACCCTGGTCGGGCTGGAGCTCGCGCAGGGGGCGCTCGGCTACATCCAGTACTTCATGGGCGTCCCCGGACCGCTGGTCGTGCTCCACATGCTCGGCTCGGTGCTGGTGTGGATCATGGCGCTGCGCATCCTGTTCGCCACCCGCGACCGCGGCCCGATGCCCGCCGCCGAGCCGGCGCCGTCCGCGCCGTCCCCCCGCACCGCCCCCCAGCCCGCCTGACCGCGCGGCAGGCCGCGTCCGACCGTGTTCGGACGCGGCCTTCGGCGTCTGCCGGCCTCCGGCGGGTCAGGGCTTCTTGGCGAGGAACTCGCGGAGGCGGGGGAGGGGCCAGGCGTTGATCACGTCGTCGGGCGTGAGCCAGGCGCGCTGGGCGGTGCCGACCGCGAACCGGATGTTGCGCATGTTCCCGACCGAGTGCGCGTCGGTGTCGATCGCGAACTTCACGCCGAGCCGCAGCGCGCGGCGGGCGAGGTCGGCGGGCAGGTCGAGCCGGTCGGGGAACGAGTTGACCTCCATGGCCGTCCCGGTGCGGGCGGCGGCGCGGAACACCTCGTCCCAGTCGGCGTCCACCGGGGCGCGGCGGCCGATGGACCGGGCCGTCGGATGGCCGATCACGTTGACGTGCGGGTTCTCGCAGGCGGTGATCAGGCGGCGGGTGACCTCGTCGCGGTCCTGGGTGAAGTGCGAGTGGACGGACGCCACGCACACGTCGAAGCCCGCGAGGAAGTCGGCGTCCCAGTCGACCGAGCCGTCCGGGCCGATGTTCAGCTCGGTGCCGTGCAGGATCGCCAGGTTCGGGTAGTCCTTCTGGAGCTCGCGGATCCGCTCGCGCTGGGCGAGCATCTTCTCGTCGGTCATCCGCTGCATGACCAGGTCGGGCGCGTGGTCGGTGACCGCGTAGTACTCCAGGCCCCGCTCGGCCGCCGCCGCGACCATCGCCTCCAGGGACGCCACGCCGTCGGTCAGGTCCGTGTGGGTGTGCAGGTCGCCGCGGAGGTCCTCCACCCGGACGAGCCGGGGCAGCGCGTCCTTCTGCGCGGCCTCGATCTCCCCGGTGTCCTCGCGCAGCGGCGGCGGGATCCACGGCAGGCCGAGGCGGCGGTACACCTCGTCCTCGGTCTCGGACACGATCAGCGCGCCGGACTCGACGTCGAACAGCCCGTACTCCGACAGCTTCAGACCGGCCCGGGCGGCGATCTCCCGGGTGCGGATGTTGTGCGCCTGCGAGCCGGTGAAGTACTGGAGCGCCGCGCCCCAGGACGCCGGCGGGACGACCCGCAGGTCCACCTGGAGGCCGCGCGAGGTGCGCACCGAGGTCTTCTTGTCGCCGCTGCCGATGATCTCGGTGACGAACGGCAGCGCCTTGAACGCCTCCATCACCGGCTGCGGGTCGTCCGAGGCGACGAGCACGTCCACGTCGCCGATCGTCTCGCGCATGCGCCGCAGCGACCCGGTGTACTGGCACCGCTCGACGCCCGGCACCTGCGAGACCGCGGCGACCACGTCGTCGGCGAGCTCGCTCGCGACGTCGATCGGCGAGCGGTCCTGCGCCTGCACGAGCAGCTCGATGCCGTGCCGGATGTTCTCCACCGACTTCGGCCCGAAGCCCTTCAGCCCCTTGAGCCGCCCCTCGTCGATCGCCTCGGTCAGCTCCGCGACCGAGGACACGCCCAGCTCGGCGTAGAGCTGGTGGGCGCGCTTCGGGCCGAGCGTCGGGATCTCCGTCAGCGCCCGCACGCCCGCCGGGATCTGGGCGCGCAGATCCTCCACCTGGCGGATCGTGCCCGTCCGGTTGTAGTCGAGCAGCTTCTTCGCGATCGCCTCGCCGACCGTCGGGATCTTGCGCAGCCCGGGCAGCTCCAGCCCGGAGATGTCGTCGGGATACCCCTCGACCGCCCGCGCGGCCTTCTCGTAAGCCCGGATCTTGAAGGCGTCGCCGCCGGTGATGGACAGCAGGTCGGCGAGCTCCCGCAGCAGCTCGGCGGCCTCCTCGTTCGCGCGTGCCATACCGGCAGCCTACGAGGCCCCTCCGACAGAACGCGGCCCTGGGGACGGCTCAGCGCAGCGGGGCGACGGGGCCGTCCGGACGCTCGGTGCGCTCGCGGACGACGCGCTCGGCGATCTCCCCGGCGCGCTCGT
The DNA here is from genome assembly GCF_042652125.1 of Actinomadura gamaensis. Lineage (NCBI taxonomy): Bacteria > Bacillati > Actinomycetota > Actinomycetes > Streptosporangiales > Thermomonosporaceae > Actinomadura > Actinomadura gamaensis. The sequence continues at coordinate 80,646 of NZ_JBHSIT010000005.1, forward strand.
CGGAGTAGGCGCGGAAGCCGTCCTCGGTGACGACGGCCAGCGACGGGTAGATGCGCCGGGACGTGTCCGGACCGCCCGTCGCCGAGTCGTCGTCGGCCGCGTCGTACAGGGCCTGGACGGCGACGAGCGCGGCCTCCTCCTCGGTGAGGTCGTCCCGGTACAGCTTCTTGAGCGCGCCCGCCGCGTAGGGCGAGCCGGACCCGTCCGCGTGGTACCGCTTCACCTCGGACGGCGCGCCGGTGATGTCGTAGGAGTAGATGCGCCCGACGTTCTGGTCGAGGTCCCAGCCGGCGAGCAGCGGCACGACCGCGAGCCCCTGGAACGCCTGCGCCAGGTTCGCCTGGACGACCGCGCCGAGCCGCCGCGCCTTGCCCGGCAGCGACAGCGGGACGGTCTCCATCTTCTCGTAGTGCTCCAGCTCGACCTGGAACAGCCGGACCATGTCCATCGCGATGCCGACCGTCCCGGCGAACGCGACCACGCTGTGCTCGTCGCCCCGCTGGACCTTGTTCAGCTCCCGGTAGGCGATCTGGTGCCCCTGGGTGGCCCGGCGGTCGCCCGCCATCAGCACCCCGCCGGGGAAGGTGAGCGCGAGCACCGTCGTCCCGTGCGGCAGGTCCAGCGGCCGCGCGGCCTCCGGCGTCCGGTTGACGGGCAGCAGCTCGGGCGCGTTCACCCGCAGGAAGTCCACGAACGACGCCTGTCCCGCCTCGAAGAACTCGGGCGGCAGCCCCTGCTCGTCGTTCAGGCCGGTCACGGCGACTCCTCTCACTCCCCGGGGCGGACGCCCACGATCGTTCGATCCTTGCACGGTACTCGCATCACCCGCCACATCACGCCCCGCGGGGGCGGACGGTCAGGGTTCGGGGGTTTCGGGTGGGGGGTTGTCGCCTAGGGTCGCGCCGGCGCAGGCGGCCATGACGCAGACGACGGCGAGCCACTGGAGGCCGGAGAGGACCTCGCCCAGCAGGACGACGCCGACGAGGGCGGCGACGGCGGGTTCGAGGCTCATGAGGATGCCGAAGACGCGGGGCGGCATCCGGCGCAGGGCTTCGAGCTCCAGGGAGTACGGGATGACCGAGGACATCAGGCCGACGCCGAGGCCGAGCAGGAGGAGGCGGGGGTCCAGGAGCCGGGCGCCGCCGGACGCCACGCCGATCGGGAGGACGGCGGCGGTCGCGACGACGCTGGCGATGGCGAGGCCCGTGGAGCCGGAGAAGCGGCGGCCGGTGGCGGCGCTGAGGAGGATGTAGGCGGCCCAGCAGACCCCGGCGAGCAGGGCGAAGGCGATGCCGGTCAGGTCGGTCGCGCCGTCGCCGCGGGCGAGGAAGAGGACGCCGGCGGCGGCCAGGGCCGTCCAGAGGAGGTCGCGGGGACGGCGGGAGGCGAAGACCGCGACCGACAGCGGGCCGAGGAACTCGATGGTCACCGCGATGCCCAGCGGGATGCGGGAGAACGACTGGTAGATCGCGAAGTTCATCAGGCCGAGCGTGAGGCCGAAGCCCGCCGCGACCGCGAGGCTGCGGCGCGAGTGGTCCCGCAGGACGGTGCGCAGGGCCTTGCGCGACACGGACGCCAGGACGGCGGCGGAGGTGGTGAGCCGCAGCAGGACCAGCGCGCTCGGCGGGAGCTGGCCGAACAGGTGCTTGGCGATGCCCGCGCCGACCTGGAGCGACAGGATGCCGAGCAGGATCAGGGCGGGCGGGGGGACCGCGCCGAGCGAGAACGCGGCGCGGCGGCCCGCGCCGCCCGCCGTCGTTGCCGAACCGGGGGCTTCGGCGAGGGCCACGGGCTACTCCCAGCGGAAGAGTCGGGCGGCGAGGGCGAGACCGGCGACGGCCCAGACCGCGAGGACGAGGAGGGGTTTTCCGGGCAGCGTCGCGCCGTGCTGGAGCACCTGGCGCAGGCCGTCCGCGAGCGCGGAGATGGGCAGCAGTTCGAGGGCGGAGCGCACGCCGTCCGGGAACTTGGTGAGCGGGAAGACGACGCCGCCGACCGCGAGCAGCAGGATGTAGACGAGGTTCGCGGCGGCGAGGGTCGCCTCGGCGCGCAGCGTCCCGGCCATGAGGAGGCCGAACCCGCTGAACGCGGCGGTGCCGAGCAGCAGCAGGACGATCACCGACAGCGGGTCGCCGTGCGGGTGCCAGCCGAGCGCGAACGCGACCGCGCCGATCACGACGGCCTGGAGGATCTCCACCAGGACGACCGTGAGGGTCTTGGCGCCGATCAGCCCGGCGCGCGGCAGCGGCGTCGCGCCGAGCCGCTTCAGGACGCCGTAGCGGCGCTCGAAGCCGGTGCCGATGGCCTGCCCGGTGAACGCGGTGGACATGACCGCGAGCGCCAGGATGCCGGGCGCGAGGAAGTCGACGCGCCTGCCGGGCCCGAGGTCGAGCAGCGACGTCGCCGAGAACAGCGTCAGCAGGACGACCGGGATGATCAGCGTCAGCAGCAGCTGCTCGCCGTTGCGCAGCACCGCGCGCAGCTCGTAGCCGGTCTGCGCGGCGATCATCCGGGGCAGCGGGACGGCTCCGGGCGCGGGGGACAGGTCGAGCGGTCCGGCGGGCGGCGATCCGGTTGAGGCGGTCACGAACGCAGCTCCCGTCCGGTCAGTTCGAGGAAGACGTCCTCCAGGGTGCGGCGCTCGATCCGCAGGTCCTCGGCGAGGACGCCGTGCGAGGCGCACCAGGCGGTCACGGTCGCGAGCAGCTCGGGCCTGACGTCGCCCTCGACGAGGTAGTGCCCGGAGGGCGACTCCTTGGCGGCGCTGCCCGCCGGGAGGGCGGCGAGCAGCTCGTCCAGGCCGAGGCCGGGGCGGGCGCGGAAGCGAAGCTGCCGCTCGGCCCCGGTCAGCTCGGCGGGGGAGCCCTGCGCGACGACCTTGCCGTGGTCGACGATGACCACGCGGTCGGCGAGGCGCTCGGCCTCCTCCATGTAGTGGGTGGTGAGCACGACCGAGACCCCGGCGTCGCGCAGCTCGGCGACCAGGTCCCAGGTGGCGTGCCGGGCCTGCGGGTCGAGGCCGGTGGTCGGCTCGTCCAGGAAGACCAGTTCGGGGCGTCCGACGATGGCGACCGCGAGCGACAGGCGCTGCTGCTGGCCGCCGGAGAGCCGCCGGTACGGGGTGCCCGCGTGCTCGGTCAGGCCGAGCCGGTCGAGCAGCGCGGACGGGGCGAGCGGGTGGGCGTGGAACGCGGCGACCAGCTTCAGGAACTCGCCCGCCTTCGCGGTGCCGGGCACGCCGCCGGACTGCGGCATCACGCCGACGCGCGGCTTGAGGGCCCTGGCGTCGGCGGACGGGTCGAGCCCGAGGACCCGGACGGTGCCCTCGTCGGCGCGCCGGAACCCCTCGCAGATCTCGATCGTGGTGGTCTTGCCCGCGCCGTTCGGCCCGAGCAGCGCGGTGATCTCGCCGCGCGCCGCCTCGAAGGACAACCCGTCCACCGCGGTCTTCGCGCCGTACCGCTTGACCAGTCCGTCGAGCCGGAGGGCGCTGCCGGAAGTGCGGGTGTCGTCTCCGGGGGGTGGTGCCATGGCGTCGAGTCTATGACCGGCCACTTCGCGATCCGGCCCGGGGCGGCCACGCCGCGCCGTGACGGTCGCCACGTCGCCTCCGGCGCCGAACTCCGCCCGCCCGGATCGAGCCGGGCGGCCTGTGCCGGGCACCCTGCGCAGGCGCTCGCCGGAAACTGCCGAGGCTGACCCTCTCGAAAGCTATTCGAGCGTCCCCTCGGTCGCTTCACCGTCGGCCGGGGTGACGCATTTCTCATGCCTTTCGTAGGCCCTCTCTTCGGCCGACGTATGCCCGTCGTCGCGCTCGCAAAGAGGGCGCCAAAAACCGTCTCTGATTTGGCGGTGGCAGGCCGTGTGCTTGCCGCGCATCCCGCCTGTGGCCTGCACGGAGCGAGTCGGCATAACAAACCAGAGGTCATCCCACGCTCACCGTGAAGTAAACGTGAGATCGGCTCGGCGCGCAGCGCATTACGGGTGGGCAGGCGTCTTGATCGTTCTCGCGTTTTCGTCAACCCGCCCAAGGGTAATTCCCCGCGTGCCGCATGATCGTTGTGCGGCGCGGGGGCGAAGGCGATCGGCCGAGGGGGCACCGGAGATGAGCGAGCCTGCGACGACACCGGCCCGGCAGGCCGGTGCGCCCACCGGGGCCGCGGAGCCGCCGCCCGGCCGGGAGCTCGGCGCGGGCGGCGGGCGGCTCGGCCTGCCCCAGGCCACCGCCCTGGTCGTCGGCAACATCGTCGGGACGGGCATCTTCCTGCTGCCCGTCTCGCTCGCCGCCATCGGGACGGTCAGCTTCCCGGTCATGATCGTGACCACGGTCGGCGCGATCGCCCTCGCGCTGGTGTTCGGCCGGCTCGGCGAGCGCATCCCGGCGTCCGGCGGACCCTACGCGTACGCCCGCAGCGCGTTCGGCGAGTTCATGGGCTTCTGGAGCGCCTGGTCGTTCTGGCTCACCGCGTGGGGCGGGAACGCGGGCATCTCGGTGGCCTGGGTCGGCTACGTCAACCACTTCCTGCACTGGGACAGCACCGGCGGCAAGATCGCGATCGGGCTGGTCGGCGTCTGGATCCCGGCGCTGATCAACCTGACCGGCGTGAAGAACATCGGGATCTTCCAGAGCGTCACCACCGTGCTGAAGTTCGTCCCGCTGATCTTCGTCGGGATCGTCGGGCTGTTCTTCATGAAGTCGGGCAACTTCGGCCCGTTCAACGCGAGCGGCGGCTCGGTGTGGAACGCGGTGTCGCTGTCCCTCGGCCTGATCCTGTTCATCTACTCGGGCATGGAGTCGGTGACCATCGTCGCCGAGCGGATCCGGGACCCCGAGCGCAACGTCGGCAAGGCCAGCGTCTACGGCGTCCTCGCCTGCGGGCTGATGTACCTGCTCGCCACCCTCGCCGTCTTCGGCAACGTCCCGCACGACCGGCTCAAGGGCTCGTCCGCCCCGTTCGCGGACGCGCTGAACAACATGTTCGGCGGCTCGGCCTGGGGCAACGTGATGGCGGTCTGCGCGATCATCTCCGGCATCGGGGCGCTGAACGGCTGGACGATGCTGGTCGCCGAGATGCCGATGGCCGCCGCCCGGGACGGCCTGTTCCCGAAGGCGTTCGCGAAGCTGTCCGGGCGCGAGGCCCCGGTCACCGGCATCCTCGTCGGGACGGTCCTGACCACGCTGATGCTGCTGTTCGCCTACGCGTCCGCGGACACGTTCAACACGATCCTGCTGTTCGCGTCCTTCACCACCGCGATCCCGTACTTCTTCTCCGCCGCGGCGCAGCTGTTCTGGCTCGTCACCGGGGGCCGGGACGTCAGCAGGGCCCGGCTGGCCAAGGACATGACGGTGGCCGTCCTCGCCCTGGTCTTCTCCTTCGCCATCGTCTACAGCTCCGGCGAGCAGGCCGTCATGCTCGGCATCCTCGCGATGCTCATCGGCGTCGTCGTCTACATCTGGACGAAGGCCCGGCGCGGCGAGTACGGCCCGAGGAGCGACTTCGCCCCGCCCGCGCCCGCCTCGCCCGCGCCCGCTCCGCCGGCGTCCGCCTCGCCCGCGTCCGCTCCGCCCGCGCCTGCTCCGCCCGGGGCCGCCCCGCCCGCGCATGCCCAGCCCGCCGCGCCAGGGCCGCCGGTTCCGCCCGCCCCGCCAGGGCCGCCCGGGGGACCGGGCCCGGTCACCGGTCCCGGCGGTTGAGCCGCCCGCGCCCGCGCGTCGCCCGGCCCGCGCGGCACCGAACTTCCACCACTCAGCAAGGAGGCTGAACCATGCCGTTCAAGGTCGAGTCCGAGGTGGGCAGGCTGCGCCAGGTGCTGGTGCACCGGCCGGAGCTGTCGCTGAAGCGGCTCACGCCGTCCAACTCCGAGGACCTGCTGTTCGACGACGTGCTGTGGGTGCAGCGGGCGGGCGAGGAGCACGAGGAGTTCCAGAGCGTGCTCCGCTCCCGGGACGTCAAGGTGCACCTCCTGCTGGACCTGCTGCGCGAGACGATCGAGATCCCCGAGGCCAAGAAGCACATCCTCGACTACGTGATCGACCCGCACTGGTTCGGCCCGCTCGCCACCGACGGGATCCGCAACGCCTTCGACGCGATGGACCTGCGCGAGCTCGGCTCCTTCCTGATCGGCGGCATCACCAAGCGCGAGCTGCTGGATCGGATGGAGGACATCAAGTCGATCGCGTTCCACGCCATCGACATGGACGACTTCATCCTGCCGCCGCTGCCGAACCACCTGTTCACCCGCGACACCTCCTGCTGGGTCTACGACGGCGTGTCCATCAACGCCATGAAGAAGAAGGCCCGGATGCGCGAGACGGTGAACATGGAGGCGATCTACAGGTGGCACCCGATGTTCGCCGAGGCGTACGACCGGCCGGAGGCGGGCGGGTTCAACGTCTGGAACGCGGGCACCGCGATGGCCCCCGCCACGATCGAGGGCGGCGACGTGCTGGTCATCGGCAACGGCGCGGTGCTGGTCGGGATGAGCGAGCGCACCCAGCCGCAGGCCGTCGAGATGCTCGCCGAGTCGCTGTTCGCGCGCGGGTCGGCGAAGAAGATCGTCGCGCTGCGGATGACGAAGAAGCGCGCCTTCATGCACCTGGACACGGTCATGACGATGGTCGACCACGGCGTGTTCACCAAGTACGCCGGGATGGGGATGCTGCCGTCCTACACCGTCGAGCCGGGCGACACCGAGAAGGAGCTCAAGGTCACCGACCATCCGGCCGAGGACATGCACAAGGCCATCGCCATGGCGCTCGACCTGGACGACATCAAGGTCCTCACCGCCACCCAGGACGTGTTCGCCGCCGAGCGCGAGCAGTGGGACGACGGCTCCAACGTCCTCGCGATCGAGCCGGGCGTGGTCATCGCCTATGAGCGCAACACGACCACGAACAACTTCCTGCGCCGGAACGGCATCGAGGTGCTGACCATCCGGGGCAGCGAGCTCGGCCGGGGGCGCGGCGGCCCGCGCTGCATGAGCTGCCCGCTGGAGCGCGACGCCTGACCGCCCGCCCGAGCCCGCCCGAGCCGGGCCCGTCCCGCCCGAGCCGGCCCGTCCCGCCCGAGCCCGTCCGACCTCGCCCGAACGGAGAGACCATGGCTTACAACCTGCACGGCCGCAGCTTCCTCAAGGAGCTGGACTTCACCCCCAAGGAGTGGAGGTTCCTGCTCGACCTGTCCCGCGACCTGAAGCGGGCCAAGTACGCCGGGGCCGAGAGGCCGCGGCTGACCGGCAGGAACATCGCGCTGATCTTCGAGAAGACCTCCACCCGGACCCGGTGCTCGTTCGAGGTCGCCGCGCACGACCAGGGCGCGCACGTCACCTACCTCGACCCGTCCGGCTCGCAGATGGGCCACAAGGAGTCGGCCAAGGACACCGCCCGCGTGCTGGGCCGCATGTTCGACGGCATCGAGTACCGCGGCGCGAAGCAGAAGATCGTCGAGGAGCTGGCCGAGTACTCCGGCGTCCCGGTCTGGAACGGCCTGACCGACGAGTGGCACCCGACCCAGATGCTCGCCGACCAGCTCACGATGATCGAGCACGGCAACGGCAGGCCGCTGAGCGACCTCTCCTACGCCTACCTGGGCGACGCCCGGAACAACATGGCGCACTCCTACATCGTCGCGGGCGCGCTGTCCGGGATGGACGTGCGGATCGCCGCGCCCAAGGCCCTCTGGCCCGAGCAGGACGTGGCGGTCAAACCCGCCCGGGAGCTCAACGCCAGGACGGGCGGCAGCCTGCTGGTCACCGAGGACGTCCAGGAGGCCGTGAAGGGCGCCGACTTCGTCCTCACCGACGTGTGGGTGTCGATGGGCGAGCCGAAGGAGGTGTGGGACGAGCGCGTCAGGCTGCTCAAGCCGTACCAGGTCAACGCCGGCGTCATGAGGGCGACGGGCAACCCGGGCGTCCGGTTCATGCACTGCCTGCCCGCCTACCACAACCGCGAGACGACGGTCGGCGAGGAGGTCTACGAGAAGACCGGCCTGGACGCCCTGGAGGTGACCGAGGAGGTCTTCGAGTCCGCCGCGTCCATCGTCTTCGACGAGGCGGAGAACCGCATGCACACCATCAAGGCCGTCATGGTCGCGACGCTCGGCTGACCCTGCCGCCGACGGACGAGGAAGGCAACCGATGAGAGTCGTCGTCGCCCTGGGCGGCAACGCCCTGATGCAGCGCGGGGACAAGCCCGACGCGGAGACCCAGCGCGCCAACGTGCAGACCGCCGTGAAGGCGCTGACGCCGCTGGCCGAACGGCACGAGCTGATCATCACGCACGGCAACGGGCCGCAGGTCGGGGTGCTGTCGCTGGAGAGCATCAACGACCCGAACCTGAGCCGGCCCTACCCGCTGGACACCATCGGCGCGGAGACGCAGGGCATGATCGGCTACTGGATGCTCCAGGCGCTGCAGAACGCGCTGCCCGGCCGCCAGGTGCTGGCCCTGGTGAACCAGACCCTGGTGTCGGCGGTGGACCCGGCGTTCGACGACCCGACCAAGTTCGTCGGGCAGGTCTACAGCCGGGAGGAGGCCCACAAGTACGCCGAGGAGTACGGCTGGACGGTGAAGCCGGACGGCGAGTACTGGCGCCGCGTGGTGCCCTCGCCGAAGCCGCAGCGGGTGATCGAGACGCGGCTGATCCGGCAGGCCGTCCGGACCGGGACCGTGGTGGTCTGCGCCGGGGGCGGCGGCGTCCCGGTGTTCCGCAACGACGTCGGCCAGCTGGAGGGCGTGGAGGCGGTCATCGACAAGGACCTGACCGCCGCGCTGCTCGCCGAGACGCTGGAGGCCGACACCTTCCTCATCCTCACCGACGTGCCGAACGTGGTGCGCGGCTTCGGCACCCCGAACGCCGAGCCGATCACCCACACGACGCCGTTCGAGCTGCGCTCGGAGGACTTCCCGGCGGGTTCCATGGGACCCAAGATCGACGCGGTCTGCGGGTTCGTGGAGAAGACCGGCGACATGGCCGCCATCGGCAAGCTCGAGCAGTGCATGGACATCCTGGACGGCGCGGCGGGCACGATCATCACGCCGAACGCCACCTGGCCGCTCGCGAGCACGCTGTGACGCCGTCATGACCATGCCGAGATGACGCTGAGTGTACGATCGAGGGCGGAGGGCGACATCCGTGAGCACGCGAGGCACGCTGCACGGCCTGTTCCGGACGAAACCGGTGGACGTCATCGTCGCGGAGGGCGGCGAGGGCGAGCTGTCGCGCTCGATGTCCCTCCTGCAGCTCACCATGTTCAGCGTGGGCGCGACCCTCGGCACGGGCATCTTCGTGGTGCTCGGCGAGGCGGTGCCGCTCGCCGGTCCCGCCGTCGTGCTGGCGTTCGTCGTCGCGGCCGTCACCGCGCTGTTCTCCGCGCTGTCCTACGCCGAGCTGGCCGGGACGATCCCGGTGTCCGGCTCGTCCTACTCCTACGCCTACGCGACCATGGGCGAGCTGGTCGCCTGGGTCTGCGGCTGGTGCCTGCTGCTGGAGTACGCCGTGTCGGTCTCGGCCGTCGCGGTCGGCTGGGGCCAGTACCTGAACGACTTCTTCAACCAGACGTTCGGGTTCACGCTGCCGGACGCGATCAGCAACCCGCCCGGTTCCGGCGGCTACGTCAACGTCCCGGCCATCGTCGTGGTGATGCTGGCGATGCTGCTGCTCCTGCGGGGCGCGTCGGAGAGCGCGCGGGTCAACACCGTCATGGTGCTGCTGAAGATCGGCGTGCTGGTGTTCTTCTGCGCGGTCGCCTTCACCGCCTTCAAGGGCGGCAACCTCAAGCCGTTCGCGCCGATGGGCTGGGCCGGGATCCAGGCCGCCGGGTCGAAGGTGTTCTTCTCCTACATCGGCTTCGACGCCGCGTCCACCGCCGGCGAGGAGGCGCGCAACCCCAAGCGCGACCTGCCGCTGGCGATCATCGGCTCCCTGGTCATCGTCACCGTCGTCTACGTCGCGGTCGGTCTCGCCGCCGTCGGCGGGATGCGCTGGACGGAGTTCAAGGAGGGCGAGACCGAGGCGTCGCTGTCGGTCGTCCTGGAACGCGCCACGAACACGTCCTGGCCCGGCGCCGTGCTGTCGCTCGGCGCGGTCGTCGCGATCGCCAGCGTCGTGCTGTCGGTGATGTACGGCCAGACCCGCATCCTGTTCGCGATGTCCCGGGACGGCCTGGTGCCGAGGATCTTCCAGCGCGTCAGCCCCCGGCACCGGGTGCCGGTCGCCAACACGCTCATCGTCTCGGGGTTCATCGCGCTGCTCGCCGCCGCGATCCCGCTCGGCAAGCTCGCCGACGCCACCAGCATCGGCACGCTGTTCGCGTTCGGCCTGGTCAACATCGGGGTGATGGTGCTCCGCCGGACCCGGCCCGACCTGCCGCGCAGCTTCCGGACGCCGCTCTTCCCGGTCACCCCCCTGCTCGGCGTCCTGTTCTGCGCCGGGCTGATCTTCACGCTGGACGGCGTGACCCAGCGGATCTTCCTGGCCTGGATGGTCGTCGGCCTCGTCGTCTACTTCCTCTACAGCCGCCGCCACTCGCTGCTCGGCCGGAACGCCGCCCGGACGGCGACGGCGACCACCCAGAAGGGGGCGCCATGACCGACGCCACGTCCGCCGCGAAGGACGGCGGGACGAACGCCGCGAAGAAGGCGGCGAAGACCACCGCGAACTCCACCGACAAGCCCACCGACAAGCCCACCGACAAGCCCACCGACAAGCCCGGCGCCAAGGCCGCGGCCAAGACGGCGGCCAAGCCGTCCGCGAAGAACGCCCCGAAGCCCGCCGGCAAGGACCCCGCGAAGAGCGCCGCAGCGGAGGGTGGGACGGGCGCCGGGACGGCCCGGCTCGAGGACGGCCTGCGCGTCCTGGTCGGCTACTCGCCCGACGAGCGCGGCGACGACGCCCTCGCGCTCGGCTCGCTGGCCGCGCGCACCGCCGGGTCGCCGCTCGTGGTCGCCAACGTCCACCCGCCGAGCTGGCCCAGCCGGGGTCCCGGCTCGGTGGACGCCGAGTGGCTCGCCTACCTGCGGGAGCAGTCGGCCGCCGCGCTGGCCCAGGCCGCCGACCGGCTCGCCGAGATGAAGCACCCCAAGCGGGGCGTGGAGTACCGGACGCTCGCCCACCGGGGCAGCGGGCGCGGCCTGCTGGAGGTCGCCCGGGAGTCGGGCGCGAACCTGGTCGTCGTCGGGTCCGCGCCGCGCGGCCGGCGCGACCGCTTCGCCATCGGCAGCACCGCCGACCAGCTCCTGCACGGCTCGCCGATCCCGGTCATGCTCGCCCCGCGCGGCTACGCCGAGGACGCGCCGAAGAAGTTCGAGCGGCTCAGCGTCGCCTACTTCCGGCGGCGGGACGTGCAGGCCCCGCTGGACGCCGTCGCGACCCTCGCCGCCGCGCTCGGGCTGCCGGTCCGGCTGATCACGCTGGTGCTGCGGCCGTCCGGGCTGCCGGCCCGCTTCCGCGGCGCGGACGACGTCGTCCAGCGCCAGTTCGACCAGGCCGAGAAGGACCTGGAGCACGCCCGCGGGCTGCTCGCCGAGCGCGGCGTCCGGGACGTCGAGACCGAGGCCGTCCAGGGCGCCGGGATCACCAAGGCCCTCGGCGGGGTCGAGATGCGGCCCGGCGAGGTGCTGGCCACCATGTCCAGCCACGAGGGCCCGCTGCGCAAGGTGTTCCTCGGGGAGAGCTCCGGCAAGATCGTCCGCGCGTCCGGCGTGCCCGTCCTCGTGCTTCCGCGCGCCCATGCCCGATAGCGCCGCGGGCGGCGCCGGCGACGCGGTCGCGGCGGCGGACGCGGCCGCCGAGGCCGGGCCGAGGCCCCGGCGCGGCCTGGGCCTGCTCGCCGCGACGGCGCTGGTCATGGGCAACGTCATCGGCGTCGGCGTCTTCCAGCTCCCGGCCGCCATCGCCGGGTACGGGACGGTCGGCATCGTCGCGTTCGTCGTCGTCGGCGTCTGCTCGGTCCTGCTGGCCCTCGTCTTCGGCTGGCTCGCCCAGCGCCTCCCGCACACCGGCGGCCCCTACGTCTACGCCCGGCACGCCTTCGGCGACCTCGCCGGGTTCCTGACCGCCTGGTCGTACTGGATCACCGCCTGGGCCAGCAACGCCGCCCTCGTGGTCGCGTGGGCGGGCTACGTGAACGTGCTGGTCCCGCTGCACGGACGGGGGCCGTCCCTGCTGGTGACGGTCGGCGCGCTCTGGCTGGCCGTCCTCGCCAACCTCGCCGGGGTGCGCGGCGCGGGGCTGATCGCGGTGGTCACGACCGTCCTGAAGTTCGTGCCGCTGGTGCTGGTCGCCGTGGTCGGGCTGTTCTTCGTCAAGGGCGAGAACTTCGGGCCGTTCGTCACCCACGGGAATCCCATCGGCTCGCTGTCGGCGGCGGGCGCCGTGCTCATGTTCAGCTTCCTCGGCGTCGAGTCGGCGACCGTCGCGGCCGAGGAGGTCCGCGACGCCCGCCGGAACGTGCTGCGCGCCACGGTCGCCGGGACGGTCGCCGCCGCGGTCGTGTACGTCCTCGGCACGATCGCGGTCTTCGGGCTCGTCCCGCATGATCGGCTGCAGCGGTCCACCGCGCCGTACGCCGACGCCGTGGGCGCCCTGGTCGGCGGCTGGAGCCACGCGGGCGAGGCGATGGCCGTCGCCGCCGTGGTCTCCGGCGCCGGGACGCTCGTCGGCTGGACGCTGATCAGCGCCCGGATGCCCTTCGCCGCCGCCCGCGACGCGCTGTTCCCGGGGATCTTCCTGCGGCAGAACGGGCGCGGCGTGCCGTGGATCGGCCTGGTGACCTCGGGGCTTCTCGCCTCCCTCATCACCGTCGCGAACTACACCGGCGGCCTCCAGTCGGCGTTCACGGCGCTCGCGCTGCTGACGACCTTCACCGCCTGCGTCCCGTACGTCTTCTCCGCCGCCGCGCAGCTGCTCTGGCTGCTCACCGAGCACGGACCGGCGGGCCGCGCGGAGGCCGGGGTCCGGTTCGCGCGGGACGTGGCCGTCTCGGCGGTCGCCGTCGGGTTCACGATCTGGCTCTGCGCCGGGGCGGGCTACGCGGCCGTCTACCAGGGCGTCCTGCTGGTGCTGGCGGCGATCCCGGTGTACGTGCTGATGCGCTGGCGGACGGCCCGGGCCGCCGCCGCGGCGAGCGGGGCGGCGGCGCCTGGCGCCCCGGGTGCCCCGGACGCGCCGATTAGGTAAGCCTTGCCTGCGTGAGCCACTGCATCGGCGAACGGTTGATGGCCGGGAAGGAATTACGGCACACTGATGTTGTGAAAAACGTGAGCGAGACACCGACCAGCGCCGAGGCCGCCATCGCGCGGCCCGCCGGCGTGCCGTCGGCGGCGCCGAGCGGCGAGCGCGACACCCGCGCCCGCGTCGCCCGGCTCATTCTCGAGCACGGACCGATCACCGCCTCCACGCTGGGGGAGCGGATGGGCCTGACGCCCGCCGCGATCCGCCGGCATCTGGACGCCCTGCTCGCCGAGGGCATGATCGAGGTCCGCCGCGACCGCCGTCCGGCGCATCGCGGCCGCGGCCGCCCGGCCAAGTGGTTCGCCATCACCGACGCCGGCCGCAGCGCGTTCGTGCACGCCTACGACGACCTGGCCACCAGCGCCCTGCGCTTCCTCGCCGAGACGGCGGGGGAGCAGGCGGTGGCCCGGTTCGCCCGGCGGCAGATCGCCGACCTCGAACGACGCTACCACCCGGTGGTCCAGGCGGCCCCGCCCCAGCAGCGGGTGCGGCGCCTGGCCGAGGCCCTGTCGGCGGACGGCTATGCCGCCGCCGCCGGGAAGGCCCCGCAGCCGGGCGGCGGCGAGCAGCTCTGCCAGCACCACTGCCCGGTCGCGCACGTCGCCGCGGAGTTCCCGCAGCTGTGCGAGGCCGAGACCGAGGCGTTCAGCCGCCTGCTGGGCACCCCCGTCCAGCGGCTGGCGACCATCGCCCACGGCGACGGTATCTGCACCACCCACGTCAGCTCCCGGTCCCTCTGCGAGGCGGCCGGGAACGACGGTCAGAACACACGTGACGAGGAGACCGGAGGGTCCTCCCTATGACTACGGCAGCCCACCCCGAGCTGGAAGGGCTCGACAGGTACAAGTTCGGTTGGGCCGACCCCGACACGGCCGGGGCCTCGGCGCGCCGCGGCCTGAACGAGGATGTCGTCCGCGACATCTCGGCCAAGAAGGGCGAGCCCGACTGGATGCTCGACCTGCGGCTCAAGGGGCTGCGGCTGTTCGACAAGAAGCCGATGCCGAACTGGGGCTCGGACCTGTCGGAGATCGACTTCGACAACATCAAGTACTTCGTCCGCTCCACCGAGAAGCAGGCCGCCTCCTGGGAGGAGCTCCCGGAGGACATCAAGAACACCTACGACAAGCTCGGCATCCCGGAGGCGGAGAAGCAGCGCCTCATCGCGGGCGTCGCCGCGCAGTACGAGTCCGAGGTCGTCTACCACAAGATCCGCGACGACCTGGAGGAGAAGGGTGTCATCTTCCTCGACACCGACACCGGCCTCAGGGAGCACCCGGAGATCTTCCAGGAGTACTTCGGCTCGGTGATCCCGGTCGGCGACAACAAGTTCGCCGCGCTGAACTCGGCGGTGTGGTCGGGCGGCTCGTTCATCTACGTCCCGCCGGGCGTGCACGTGGAGATCCCGCTCCAGGCCTACTTCCGGATCAACACCGAGAACATGGGCCAGTTCGAGCGGACGCTGATCATCGCCGACGAGGGCTCCTACGTGCACTACGTCGAGGGATGCACCGCCCCGATCTACAAGTCGGACTCGCTGCACTCGGCCGTCGTCGAGATCGTCGTGAAGAAGGACGCCCGCGTCCGCTACACGACCATCCAGAACTGGTCGAACAACGTCTACAACCTGGTCACCAAGCGCGCCGTCGCCTACGAGGGCGCGACCATGGAGTGGATCGACGGCAACATCGGCTCCAAGGTCACCATGAAGTACCCGGCCGTCTACCTGCTGGGCGAGCACGCCAAGGGCGAGACCCTGTCGATCGCCTTCGCCGGCGAGGACCAGCACCAGGACGCGGGCGCCAAGATGGTGCACGCCGCGCCGAACACCTCGTCCACGATCGTGTCCAAGTCGGTGGCGCGCGGCGGCGGCCGCACGTCCTACCGGGGCCTGGTGCAGATCCAGGAGGGCGCGGCCCACAGCAAGTCCACGGTGAAGTGCGACGCGCTGCTGGTCGACCAGATCTCCCGGTCCGACACCTACCCCTACGTGGACGTCCGCGAGGACGACGTGGAGATGGGCCACGAGGCCACCGTCTCCAAGGTGTCGGAGGACCAGCTGTTCTACCTGATGAGCCGCGGCCTCACCGAGGACGAGGCGATGGCGATGATCGTGCGCGGGTTCGTCGAGCCCATCGCGCGCGAGCTGCCGATGGAGTACGCCCTTGAGCTGAACCGGCTCATCGAGCTTCAGATGGAAGGAGCCGTCGGCTGATGGGGCTGGACACGCGCACTCTCTCGACGCTGCACGAGAAGGGCTCCCACGAGGTCGCCGACTTCGAGGTGCCGACCGGCCGCGAGGAGGAGTGGCGGTTCACGCCGCTGCGCCGCCTCAAGGGCCTGCACAACGGCACCGCCGACGCGTCCGGCAAGGTCATCACCGAGGTCTCCGGCCCGGCCGAGGTCAAGGTCGAGACCGTCGGACGCGACGACGAGCGGCTCGGCAAGGCGTTCGTGCCCGCCGACCGGGTCAGCGCGCAGGCGTGGTCCTCGTTCACCGAGGCCACGGTCGTGACCGTGCCCAAGGAGGTCGAGGCGTCCGCCCCGGTCATCATCCGGCGGCGCGGCGAGGACGCGTCCGGCGCGGCCTACGGGCACACCACCATCGTGCTGGAGCCGTTCGCCAAGGCGACGGTCGTGCTGACCCACCGCGGCTCGGCGGTCTACGCCGACAACGTGGAGTTCGTCGTCGGCGACAGCGCCTCGCTGTCGGTGATCAGCCTCCAGGACTGGGCCGGCGACGCCGTGCACGTCTCGCGGCAGCACGCGCGGCTCGGCCGCGACGCCCGGTTCGTCTCGCACAACATCAGCCTCGGCGGCGACCTAGTGCGGGTCTCCCCGTCCGTCGCCTACGCCCAGCCCGGCGGCGACGCCGAGCTGTACGGCGTGTACTTCGTGGACGGCGGCCAGCACCTGGAGCACCGGCTGCTGGTCGACCACACCGTGCCGAACTGCCGCAGCCGCGTCGACTACCGCGGCGCCCTCCAGGACCAGGACGCGCACGCCGTCTGGATCGGCGACGTGATCATCCGCGCCGAGGCCGAGGGCACCGACACCTACGAGCTGAACCGCAACCTCGTCCTCACCGACGGGACGCGGGTCGACTCGGTGCCGAACCTGGAGATCCTCACCGGCGAGGTCGCCGGGGCGGGGCACGCGTCGGCGTCCGGGCGGCTGGACGACGAGCACCTGTTCTACCTCCAGGCGCGCGGCATCCCGTTCGACGAGGCGCGGCGCATGGTCGTGCGCGGGTTCCTCGGCCAGCTGGTCGAGCGGATCGAGGTCGCCGAGGTGCGCGAGAAGGTCGCCGAGGCGATCGAGGCCGAGCTCGACCGTCCGGAGCGGGACCGATGAACTTCGTGAAGGTCTGCCCCCTGGCGGAGGTTCCGGCGGACGGCGCGCTCGCCGTCGAGGTGGACGACACCCCGGTCGCGGTGGTGCGCAGCGGCGAGGAGGTCTTCGCGGTCAGCGACATCTGCTCGCACGCGGAGGTCTCGCTCTCCGAGGGCGAGGTCTACAACGGCACGATCGAGTGCTGGCTGCACGGGTCCTGCTTCGACCTGCGGACCGGCAAGCCCACCAACCCGCCCGCGACGCAGCCCGTCGCCACCTACAAGGTCAAGGTCGAGGACGGCGACGTCTACGTCTCGCTCGACTCCGAGGACTAGGAAAGATTCCGAGAGATATGGCCACCCTTGAGATCCGCGACCTGCACGTCTCCGTCGGGGACGGCGAGGCCGCGAAGGAGATCCTGCGCGGCGTCGACCTGACCGTGAAGGCGGGCGAGACGCACGCGATCATGGGCCCGAACGGGTCCGGCAAGTCCACGCTCGCCTACGCGATCGCGGGCCACCCGAAGTACACCGTCACCGCCGGCACGGTCACCCTGGACGGCGAGGACGTCCTCGCGATGAGCGTCGACGAGCGCGCCCGCGCGGGCCTGTTCCTGGCGATGCAGTACCCGGTGGAGGTGCCGGGCGTGTCGGTGTCGAACTTCCTGCGCTCGGCGGTCACGGCCGTCCGCGGCGAGGCGCCGAAGCTGCGCGAGTTCGCCAAGGAGACCAAGGCCGCGATGGACGCGCTGTCCATCGACCCGGCGTTCGCGCAGCGCTCGCTGAACGAGGGCTTCTCCGGCGGCGAGAAGAAGCGGCACGAGATCCTCCAGCTCGAGATGCTCAAGCCGAAGGTCGCCGTGCTGGACGAGACCGACTCCGGCCTCGACGTGGACGCGCTGAAGGTCGTCTCCGAGGGCATCAACCGGTTCCACGACGGCGACCCGGAGACCGGCGTCCTGCTGATCACGCACTACACGCGGATCCTGCGCTACATCAAGCCGGACTTCGTGCACGTGTTCGCGCACGGCCGCATCGTCGAGCAGGGCGGCCCCGAGCTGGCCGACGTCCTGGAGAACGAGGGCTACGAGAAGTACGTGAAGGCGGGCGCGTAACCATGGGCGAGCTGCTGCCCGAGGAGATCAAGAAGGACTTCCCCCTTCTCCAGCGGACGGTCCGCGGCGGCAATCCGCTGATCTACCTGGACTCCGGCGCGACCTCGCAGAAGCCCGTCCAGGTGCTGGACGCCGAGCGGGAGTTCTACGAGCGGCACAACGCGGCCGTCCACCGGGGCGCGCACCTGCTCGCCGAGGAGGCGACGGACGCGTTCGAGGCCGCGCGCGAGAAGGTGGCCCGGTTCGTCGGCGCCGTCCCGAGCGAGATCGTGTTCACCAAGAACGCGACCGAGGCGATCAACCTGGTGGCGTACGCGATGAGCAACGCCGCCACGTTCGGCGCGGAGGCGGAGCGGTTCCGGGTCGGTCCCGGCGACGAGATCCTCGTCACCGAGATGGAGCACCACGCGAACCTCGTGCCGTGGCAGCAGCTCTGCCGGCGGACGGGCGCGACGCTGCGCTGGTTCGGGATCACCGACGAGGGCCGCCTGGACCTGTCGGACCTGGACTCGCTGGTCAACGAGCGCACGAAGCTCGTCGCGCTCACGCACCAGTCGAACGTCCTCGGCACCGTCCCGCCGGTCGAGCTGATCGCGGCGAAGGCCCGCGCGGTCGGCGCCCTGGTCGTGCTGGACGCCGCGCAGTCGGTGCCGCACATGCCGGTGGACGTCGCGACGCTCGGCGCCGACTTCCTGGCGTTCTCCGCGCACAAGATGCTCGGCCCGACCGGCGTCGGCGTGCTGTGGGGCCGCGGCGACCTGCTCGCGGCGATGCCCCCGTTCATCACCGGCGGCTCGATGATCGAGACCGTCACGATGGAGGGCACGACCTTCATGCCGCCGCCGCAGCGGTTCGAGGCCGGGTCGCCGAACGTCGCGCAGGCCGTGGGCCTCGGCGCGGCGGTCGACTACCTGTCGGACCTCGGCATGGCGGACGTCCACGCGCACGAGGCCGCGCTCACCGGGTACGCGCTGGAGCGGCTCGGCGAGATCGCGGGCGTGCGGGTGATCGGGCCGGGCACGACCGAGGCGCGCGGCGGCGCGGTGTCGTTCACCGTGGACGACATCCACCCGCACGACGTCGGCCAGGTGCTGGACGAGCTGGGCGTCGAGGTCCGGGTCGGGCACCACTGCGCCAAGCCGATCTGCCGCCGGTTCGGCATCCCGGCGACGACCCGGGCGTCCTTCTACGTGTACAACACCCTGGCGGACGTCGACGCCCTCGCCGACGGCGTCCGGCAGGCGCAGAAGTTCTTCGGAACAGCCTGACCGGGCGGGCTGTTGAAGAACGGCGAAGGCCCCTCACGAGGAAACGGAAGCCATGCAGCTTGAGGCGATGTACCAGGAGGTCATCCTGGACCATTACCGCAACCCCCACAACAAGGGGTTGCGGGAGCCGTTCGAGGGCGAGGCGCACCACGTCAACCCGACCTGCGGGGACGAGGCGACGGTCCGCGTGCACCTCGACGGCACGGGCCGGGACGCGCTGGTCGCCGACGTCTCGTACGACGCCATGGGCTGCTCGATCAGCCAGGCCAGCGCGTCGGTGATGACCGACCTGGTCATCGGCAAGCCGGTCAAGGAGGCGATGGGCGTCGGCGACGAGTTCCTCGCGCTGATGCAGTCGCGCGGCCAGGACGTCCAGCCGGACGAGGACGTCCTGGAGGACGCGATCGCCTTCGCCGGGGTGTCGAAGTACCCCGCCCGGATCAAGTGCGCCCTGCTCGCCTGGATGGCGTTCAAGGACGCGACCGCCCGCGCCCTGGGAGAGGCATCATGAGCGAGAACGCCACCGAAACGCAGAGCCCGGAGCCGCAGGCCCCGGAGCAGACGACCGCCGAGCAGACGGCCCCGGAGGCCGCTGCGGAGCAGGCCGCGCCCGAGGGCGACGCCCCCCCGACCGAGGACATCCTCGAGGCCCTCAAGGACGTCGTGGACCCCGAGCTCGGGATCAACGTCGTGGACCTCGGCCTGGTCTACGGGGTGGACGTCGCCGACGGGGTCGCCACCCTGGACATGACCCTGACCAGCGCCGCCTGCCCGCTCACCGACGTGATCGAGGACCAGGCGCACAGCGCGCTGGAGGGCCTGGTCAAGGACGTGAAGATCAACTGGGTCTGGCTGCCGCCGTGGGGCCCGGACAAGATCACCGACGAGGGCCGGGACCAGCTCCGCGCGCTCGGCTTCAACGTCTGACGCGCCGCCGTCCCCGCGGACGTCCGTACGGACGTTCCGCGTCTGACCTGAGGCGCCGTGCGAAGGCCGCACCCCGGAGCGGGGTGCGGCCTTCGCCGTCCTAGCCTGGTGCCCATGCAGGACGCCTTCCCCGAGTCCCCCCGTGACCTCGTCGCCCGCCGCGCCGCGTCCTTCGGGGCGAACGCGGCCGCCTACGCCGCCGAACGGCCCGACTACCCGCTCGCGGCCGTCCGGTGGGTGCTGGACCGGCTGGAGCGCCGTCCGGCCCGCGTGCTCGATCTGGCGGCCGGGACGGGCAAGCTCACCGGCGTGCTGCTCGCCGCCGGGATCCCCGCCGAAGCGATCACCGCCGTCGAGCCCGACGCCGCGATGCTGGCCGAGCTGCGCCGCGTCCACCCCGGCGTCACGGCCCTCGAAGGACGCGCCGAGGAGATCCCGCTCCCGGACGGCTCGGTGGACGCCGTGCTGATCGGCCAGGCGATGCACTGGTTCGACCTGGACCGGGCGTACCCGGAGATCCACCGCGTCCTCACGCCCGGCGGCGTGATGGGCGGCTTCTGGAACCTCGACGACGACGCCGTCCCGTGGGTGGCGGAGATGAAGCGGATCGCCCGCAGCACGGTGACCGCCAGGAAGTGGCGGCCGAAGACGCTGCCGGACAGCCCCCTGTTCCCCGGCCTGGAACGTACCGAGTTCCCGCACGCCCAGCGCCGCACGGCCGAGTCGATGGCCGCGACGATCGGCACCCACTCGCACGTCCTCGTGATGGACCCCGCGGACCGCGACGCCCTGCTCGGACGCGTCGTGGCGCACCTCCGCGCGACCCCGGAGACCGCCGACGGCGAGTTCGACCTCCCCCTCATCACCCTCGCCGTCCGCGCGGTCGCGGCCCCTCACACGTAACGGGGGAACTCCGAGGTGTCGAGGTCGCGTCCGTCCATGCAGAGCAGGCCCCTGATGGACTCGCCGAAAACGCTCTTGGTGACGTTCCGGTACTTGCCCTCCGCCTTCTGCGGCCCGTCATGGAGCACGCACACGCCCTCGCGGGGATCCACCAGCAGGTACTGAGGCGCCCCGGACTCGGCGTATCGGCGGCGCTTGCCGTGGTAGTCCTCCCGGTAGTTGCGCTGGGAGACCACCTCGACGAGCAGCTCCGTCTCGTGAGCCCAGGGCTTGGCCCCGGGTTTGAGCTGGTCGGGCACGACGACGAGGGCGGGCACGGGCTCGCCGGGATCCGAGGTCAGCAACAGGTCCACGCTGGAGAGCTTGCAGAAGCGTCCCCTGGGCACCTGTTCCTTGATCAGATCGATGATCCCGTCGTGCTCCCACCGGGTCCCGGCGAGCATGATGATCTCGTCGCCGAGGGACTCGAACTTGGAGAAGGTGAACCCCTTCGATTCGCCGAAGCGAGCCAGCTCCTCCAGAGCCTTGGCACGAGTCTCCTCGTTGAAGATTCCGTCGTGCACGGTCGTCCCCCTCTGCTCTTGACAAGCGTAGCGACAGGCGCCCGGCGGAAGGTCGTCATGGGGTCGGCCGTACTCCGAAGGATGTAGGGCGGTCGGTCTCGGGGGTGGACGTGGCAGGGGTGCGGGGGTGCTGAGATGGGGGAGTGCGCCGCCTCGTCACCTGGAAGCACGCCCCCGCCTTGCAGGGCGTGCTGCTCGCCGCGCTCGCGTTCGCGGGCGGGGTGCTGCTGCTGGTCGCGCACGGCTACGTGCGGTGGACCGCGCACGGGTGGAGCGCCCCGCTGGGGCTGCGGGCCGTGCCGATCGCGGTGATGTGCGCCGGGATGCTGTTCCGCCGGACGGCGCCGATGGCCGGGCTGGCGATCTCCACGGCCGGGAACGTCGCGGAGGTGGTGCTCGGGCCGAGCATCGGCGGCGCGATCATCTACACCGACGCCGTGTACGCCGCCGCGCTGTACGGGCCCCGGCGGGCGGAGCGGTGGCTGCTCGGCGCGACGGGCGGGGCGTCGGTGGCCGTCGCGGTCGCGGTCGGGCTGCTCGCGGAGGCGTTCGGGCCGGCGGTGGTGACCGGGGCGGTCGCCGGGACGACCTGGCTGACGCCGGTGCTGACGGCCATGATCGTCCGGGAGCACCGGGACCGGGCCGAGTCCGAGCGGGAGCGGGCCGCGCAGGTGGCGCGGCTGGCCGAGATGGACCGGCTCGCGGCGGTCACGGCCGAGCGGGCGCGGATGGCCCGGGAGCTGCACGACGTGGTCGCCAACCATCTGAGCGCGGTGGCGCTGCACTCCACGGCCCTGCTGCGGGTGCCCGACCTGGACCCGGACGGGCTCCGGCGGGCGATGGAGGTGATCCGGGAGAACAGCGTCCAGGGGCTCGGCGAGATGCGGCGCATGATCGGGCTGCTCCGGGAGGACGAGGCCGAGCCGTCCGCGGCGCCGCGCCTCGCCGAGCTGGACCGGCTGGTCGGGCAGGTCGCGCGGCCGGACCTGACGGCGCGGCTGGAGGTCGTCGGGGAGCCGTACGCGCCGCCGTCGGCGGTCGAGCTGGCCGCCTACCGGATCGTCCAGGAGTCGCTGACGAACGCGCTGAAGCACGGCGGGCCGGGCGAGGCGGAGGTGCGGCTGACCTACGGGACGTCCCTGGTCGGCGTGGAGGTGACCAGCCCGCTCGGCGGCGCGTCGGAGGTGCCGGGGGCCGGGGCCGGGCTGATCGGGATGCGGGAGCGGGCGACGCTGCTCGGCGGCGGCTTCGAGGCCGGGCCGTCCGGCGGGCGCTGGCGGGTGCGGGCCGAACTGCCCGTGGACGGAGGGGGAACGCGGTGATCAGGGTGCTGGTGGCCGACGACCAGGCGGCGGTGCGGGCCGGGATCGCGCTGATCCTGCGCGCCGCCCCGGACGTCGAGGTGGTCGGGGAGGCGGCGGACGGCGAGCAGGCGGTCGCGCTGGCCCGCGAGCTGCGGCCGGACGTGGTGCTGATGGACGTCCGGATGCCGAGGATGGACGGGATCGCGGCCACCCGCGAGCTCGCGGGCGTGGCCGACGTGCTGGTGCTGACCACGTTCGACGCCGACGCGCACGTGTTCGGCGCGCTGCGCGCGGGCGCGGCGGGGTTCCTGCTGAAGGACGTGGACGCCGACCGGCTGGTGGAGGCCGTCCGGACGGTCGCGGCGGGGGAGGGCGTGATCGCGCCGCAGGTCACCCGGCGGCTGATCGGCGCGTTCGCCGCCGCGCCGCCGGTGGCGTCCGTCCCGTTGGACGAGCTGACCGCGCGCGAGCGGGACGTCCTCGCCTGCCTCGGCGACGGCCTGTCGAACCAGGAGATCGCCGAGCGGCTGCGGATGGCCGAGACGACCGCCAAGACGCACGTGAGCCGCATCCTGGCCAAGCTGGGCCTGCGCAGCCGCGTCCAGGCGGCGATCGTGGCCCGCGAGCACGCCGGCCGCCTCCGGTAGCGGCGGGAAGGCAGCGGCAGGGAAGGCGGCGGCGGGGAAGCAGAGCCCGGCCCGGCGACCGCGGGAGGACGGTCGCCGGGCCGGGAGGCCGCGTCAGGAGGTGACGCGGCGGCGGCGCGCCAGCAGGACGCCGCCGGCCAGGGCGGCCGTCCCGACGCAGCCCGCCCCGGTGAGCAGCGTCCAGGAGCCGGACCCGGAGCCGCCCGCGCGGGCGGCCGGACGGGACGGCGGGACGAAGCCGTACCCGCCCGCCGCGCCCTGCCGTGCGTAGGCCGAGCCGGGCAGCTTGTCGGCGTACCGCTGGTGGACGAGCCTCTGGTAGGCGGCGAGCGGCAGGGACGCCCCGACCGTCCGCGCGGACGCGTTCAGCGGGACGACCGTGCCGCCGCGCAGGGCGTACCAGGCGTCGATCTGCGGCTCGTGGAAGGCCGTCGCGCCCGCGCCGGCCTTGGCGGCGTAGGTCTCCTCGTCCGTGCCGGACGCGATGTTCACGACCTTCCAGACGCCGCGCACGCGCGCCGACCAGACCGAGGCGGTCTGGCCGTCCGACGCGGCGGCGGGGGACGCGAGGTAGGCCAGCCGGCCGGGCGCGGCGGCCCGTCCGGTGACGAACGCCGGGTCGAGTTCGTAGACCGGGACGGGAGCGGCGGTGAGCCGGGCGTGCTCGGCGTCGGCCGCGGCGGGCGCGACCTGGCGGCCCTGCCCGTGCGCGGCGAAGAACCGGCCGATCTGCGGGAGCTGCCCGGACGCGGCCCGCTGCGCGGCGGCGAGGTCGGCCGGGGACGGCGCGGTGGGCGCCGGGGCGGTCGGGGACGGGTCGGCGGAGGCCGCCGGGGCGGTGCCCAGGAGGGCGGCGGCGCCGAGGGCCAGGGCCCCGGCCGTGGTGCGGATGGGGGTCATGGCGCTTCCCTACTCGTTGATCCGGTCGAGGGAGTGGGTCCAGCTGAACGAGTCGTTGCCGACGTAGTAGTCGTAGGTCGCCCAGTTGTAGCGCGGGCTGGAGCCCCAGGGGTTGCCCCAGTAGACCCAGTTGCTGGACTGGTCGTAGCCGTAGAGGACCTCCATGTGGCCCCCGCCGGACGACCACTGGATGCGGGCCAGGACGGGACGTCCGGCGTCCACCTCGCGGATGATCGACGAGTAGTACAGGTAGGTCGAGACGTAGTTGCCGGGGGAGATCCCGATCTGCCGGAACGCCTCCTGGTCGTCGGCGAGGGTCGCCTGCCAGTTCCCGCAGGACGAGTTGATGGAGCGGTCGAACGCGAGGTTGCAGAACTGGTTCTGGCTGTAGTTCTTGCCGAAGTAGGACGCGACCGTGTTGCCCGACGCGGCCCAGCACCAGTTCGAGTTCTGCTGGACCTGCATCGAGATGTTCAGGATGTTCTTGGTGGCCGCGAGCGCGGGGGCGGAGGACAGGACCGCCGTCGTGGCGGCGAGGGCCGCGCCTGCCGCCGCGAGGCCGGTGAGGCCGCGCAGTGGTCTGCGGAGGTGCATCGTGTGCTCCTGACTGAGCCTGCCCGGTGGGACGAGGGCAGGGCCGGGGACGAGGGCGGGGCGCCCCGCGCGGGCCGGGGATCCGCCGCGTCCGGCGGGACCCGCGCGCCACGATGATCGGAAGATCCGGACGTCCCGGACAAGGGGCCCGCGGGCCGGGCGGGCGCCGAACGTGAACGCTCGCGGGCCGCGCGCGGAACGGATCCGGGTGTGAACGGCCGTGAACGATGCCTGAAATGCGGTGAAACGCCGCATAGGTGGGATGCGAAGAGTCAGGTGACGGGCGCGCTGTGAAAGTTCACGGTGAACGCCGATCGGACCCCTGACCCCGCCACGGGAGGTACCGACCATGCAGAACCGGCTCACCGACGCGCTCCGCGAAGGACCGTTCCACGAAGCCCTCCGGACGGCGATCGCCGAACGCGGGCTGTCCCTGCACCGGGTCCGCCACCACCTCGCCCGGCAGGGCGTGGACGTCGGCGTCACCACGCTCAGCTACTGGCAGCGCGGGCGCCGGCGCCCCGAGCGGCCCGAGTCGCTGCGCGCCGTCCGGGCGCTGGAGGAGGTGCTGGACCTGCCCGACCGGTCCCTGACGGCCCTGCTGGAGGCCCCGCGCCCGCGCGGACGCGCCGCCGGGCTGCCGCCGGGCTCGGTCGCCTACCGGGAGGTGCTGCCGCAGGGGCCGGTGCTGGAGGCCGTCCTCGCCGACTTCGGCGGGCCGCTCACCGGGCGCGGGCTGGAGACCGTCCACCTGTACGAGCGGCTGGAGGTCGGGCCGGACCGGGACGGGCGGCGCCGCGAGCTGCTCCAGACCGTCCGGGCCCGGCCCGGCGAGGAGCGGGTCGACCGCTGCGTCACCGTCTACCGCGGCGATCCCGGCTGCGACGTGGACGCGGTGCAGGTCAGGGCGCTGGACGGCTGCCGCGTCGGGCGCGTCCGGCGGCATCCCGCCGCGCTGCTGGTCGTCGCCGAGCTGATGTTCGACTCGGTGCTCCTCCCGGACGAGACGTACCTGCTGCGCTACGAGGTCGCCGATGACAGCCGCCGCCAGTGCGACAGCTACGAGCGGGGGTTCCGGTTCCCGACCGGCCAGTACGTGCTCCAGGTGGCGTTCGACGCGGCGGCGCTGCCGGTTCGATGCCACCGGTTCGCACGCCGCTCGGTGGGAGCGCCCGAGCTCGACGTCGCGGAGGTGGTGCCGAACGCGCACCGGTCCGTCCACCTGGTCGCCGAGGACCTGCGGCCGGGCGTGCACGGCATCCGCTGGGAATGGGACTGAGGCGGGGAGGCAACCGGGCCTCGGTCCGCTCGACTGGGCGTCGGCTCACGCCGAAGGGGCCACGCCCCCGTCGGCTCACGCCGAAGGGGGCATGCCCCCGTCGGCTCACGCCGAAGGGGCCATGCCCCGGATCAGGTCGGCCACCCGGACGATCCCCAGGCAGCGGCCGACCTCGTCGGTGACCACGAGGTCGTCGTAGACGCGCTCGGCGTCCTGCCCGGCCGCCCGCAGCGCCGCGACCGCCGGCACGGTCCGCGGGACCGGACGCGGCGGATCGGCCAGCCGGGTGGCGGGCTTGTGCGCGTGCAGCGCGTGCCCGTACGCCCCGGACAGCTTCAGCAGGAACCGGGTCCGGTCCACGCTCGCGACCGGCCGCTGCCGCGCGTCCACGAGCACCACGCTGGTCGCGCCGGTCTCGGCGTTGAGCGTGGTCAGCACCTCGTCGGCGGTCGCGGTGTCGGCCAGCGTCACCGCCGGGAGGGTGAACTCCGACACCCGCGGCCCGAGGTCCACCGGTGCCGGACGGGCCGGACCGCCGCCGCCGTCGCGCCCGGTGACCGGCACCGTGACCGGCATCCCCGGCCGCCACTCCGGCGGCGCGAACGCCGGACCGAGCGCCAGCCGGACGCCCAGCTCCCGCTGCCGGAGCACCTGGTCCTCGGTGCTGAGGCCGGGCGCGAGCAGGTGGGTGCCGAGGCCGTGCGCCAGCTCCACCAGCGCCCGGACGAGCGCCGTCCGGCGCGCGTCCGACGGCGCCCGCCGCGCCAGGGCGGGATGGACCGCGACCAGGTACGGGACGGTCTCGGCGAGCAGGTCCAGCGGGGCGTGCGCCGCGCCGAGCTCGCCGAGCCCGACCAGGTACCCGGCGCCGCGCAGGGCGCCGAGCGCGGCGGCGACGGCCTGCCGCTGGAACGGCGGGAAGCCGCCGGCGACGGTGACGATGAACTCGCCGGGCCGCCGTCCGGTCGCGGTGAGCCGCCGGTGCAGCTCGGTCAGGACGGGTTCCCCGCGCGCGACCGTCTCCGCGCGGACCGTCACCATCAGGGGAAGCCGGGTGGGCAGCAGCGCGCCCGCCTCGGCGGCGTGCGCGGCGCGCGCGGCGTCCGCGCGGACCGCGTCGTCGGTGGGCACGGGGCTCAGCACGGCGTCCGGCGGCAGCGTCCCGGCCTCCGGGGCGTGCGCCTCGACCGCGACGACCGCGCCCGACTCCAGGTCGATGACCGGCTGGAACAGCTCCCGCGCCGGGATCAGCACATCTGACGGGGACACGACCGCATCATCCCTGCCCACCGGGGGTGGATCGAGGGTCGTCAGGCGACGTTCACCAACATTTCGTCACCCGGCGGTGATGATCTACGTCCGTCCGGTGTCCGGTCACGGCGCGCGGCCGCCCGCCAGGGCCGACACCAGGTACGTCACCCCGGCGAGCAGCGCGAGCCATGCGTACGGGGCGATGTCGGCGCCCCGGAGCGCCTGGACGACGAGCGCCGCCACGATGCCCGCCGAGAGCGCGTCCCCGGTCATCGCGGCGGCCCTGAGGTGGGTGCGGCCCCGGTGGCCGCGGCCGAACGCCTCGCTGACCGCGAGGCCGGGCTCGTCCCGCCGGTAGGCCAGGTGCGCCGCGTACCCGGCGAGCACCGCCAGGGCGATCAGCGCGGGCGCCCGGCGGCCGTGCGCGAGCAGCACCCCGCCGACCACCAGACCCGCGGCGAGGACGAGGACGGGGACCGCCCACCGACGTGCCGACCTGCGTTCGGGTGCCAACCACATGGGGACATCTTCCCCGATCACCGGCACTCCGGACAGCCGTTCGCGGCAGCCCGGAAGGCCGTCACCCGCTCCGGGAGCCCTAGGACGGCGGGTTGCTGCGGAGCA
The DNA here is from genome assembly GCF_042652125.1 of Actinomadura gamaensis. Lineage (NCBI taxonomy): Bacteria > Bacillati > Actinomycetota > Actinomycetes > Streptosporangiales > Thermomonosporaceae > Actinomadura > Actinomadura gamaensis. The sequence continues at coordinate 108,581 of NZ_JBHSIT010000005.1, forward strand.
GCCGGAAATCGACGCCGAACGGGTCGTGCAGCCCGGCGACGCGGCCGTAGGGCGTGTCCCACGGGCCGGCGTCGAGCGTGGCGCCGCCGTCCTGGGCGCGGCGGACGGCCTCGTCGGTGTCGGCGACCTCGAAGTAGACCACCCACAGCGGGACGTCGCGGTCGTCCGAGCAGATCCCCGCGGCCGGCCGTCCTGCGTCGGGGTGCCTGAGCAGGACGTAGTCCATGTCCGACGGCGCGAACGGCTCCTGGAGGCGCTCCGGGCGCAGGTCGAACACGTTCCGGTAGAACTCCGCCGCCGCGCCCGTGTCGCGCGTGTACAGCTCCTCCCAGGAGAACGAGCCCGGCTCGTTCACGATCCGCGATCCGGGGTAGCCGGCGCCCTGCCACAGGCCGAACTGGCCGCCCGCGGGGTCCTTGGCCATGGCCAGCCGGCCCTGGTCGGCCACGTCCACCGCGGGCTGGACGACCGAGCCGCCCGCGTCGGCGATCCGCTTGAGCGTGCCGTCGGCGTCGTCGGTGGCGAAGTACAGGTTCCACCAGTGGCGGCCGCCGGTGTCCTCGCCGGTGGCGGGGGCCATCCCGGCGATCATGGTGTCGCCGAGCAGGACGGCCTCGTAGCCCATGGCCTCGTCGCCGAGGCTCTCGAACCGCCAGCCGAACAGGCCGCCGTAGAACTCCTTGGCCCGGTCGAGGTCCGGCAGCCCGATGTCGATGAAGCTCGGGGTCCCGTGCGGTGGGTTCGCGGTCACGCGCACCATGGCGGTCGCCCTCCCTGGGGTGTGCGGGCCGGGCCCGTCCCGGCCTCGGTGGTCGCCGTGAGGGCATGCTCCCGCTCCCGCGCGCGTTGGGACAGACGTCCGGGCCGAATCGGCATGGCCGGACGGGGCGGCGCGTCCACGTAGACTGATCGGCTGCGCTTCCACCCGCCTCACCTGTCAGGGAAACACCACTGTGATCATCGCGAACGACATCGAGCTGCGCGCCGGGGCCCGGTTGCTGATCGAGGGGGCCACCTTCCGGGTCAACCCCGGCGACCGGGTCGGCCTGGTCGGCCGCAACGGCGCGGGCAAGACCACGCTCACCAAGGTGCTCGCGGGCGAGGCCCAGCCCGCCGCCGGCGGCGTGACGCGCTCGGGCACGCTCGGCTACCTGCCCCAGGACCCGCGCGGCGTGGACCTCGACGAGCTCGCGCGCGACCGCATCCTGTCGGCGCGGGGCCTGGACGAGGTGATCCGCAAGCTGCGCGCCGCCGAGGAGCGGATGGCCACCAAGAGCGGCGCGGAGCGGGACAAGGCCGTCCGGCAGTACGGGCGGCTGGAGGAGCGGCTGCACATCCTCGGCGGGTACTCGGCCGAGGCGGAGGCCGCGTCGATCGCGTCCAGCCTGGGGCTGCCCGACCGGGTGCTGACCCAGCCGCTCGGCACCCTCTCCGGCGGCCAGCGCCGCCGCGTGGAGCTGGCCCGCATCCTGTTCTCCGGGGCCGACACCCTGCTGCTGGACGAGCCGACCAACCACCTGGACGCCGACTCGATCGTCTGGCTGCGCGACTTCCTGAAGTCGCACCAGGGCGGGCTGGTGGTGATCAGCCACGACGTGGAGCTGCTGGACGTGGTGGTGAACCGGGTGTTCCACCTGGACGCCAACCGCAGCGTGATCGACATCTACAACGTCGGCTGGAAGAAGTACCTGGAGGCGCGCGAGACCGACGAGCGCCGCCGCAAGCGGGAACGGGCCAACGCCACCCGGCAGGCGTCCGCGCTGCTGTCCCAGGCGGACAAGATGCGCGCCAAGGCCACCAAGGCGAAGGCGGCCCAGCAGATGGACCGGCGGGCCCGGCAGCTGCTGGCCGGCGTGGAGGACGAGCGGCAGGCCGACAAGGTCGCCAAGATCCGGTTCCCGGACCCGGCGCCCTGCGGCAGGACCCCGCTGACCGCGGAGGGTTTGTCCAAGTCGTACGGTTCCTTGGAGATCTTCACGGATGTCTCCCTCGCCGTGGACCGCGGCAGCCGGGTCGTCATCCTCGGCCTGAACGGCGCGGGCAAGACCACGCTGCTGCGGCTGCTGGCCGGCCAGGACGAGCCGGACACCGGCCGGGTCGTCCCCGGGCACGGGCTCCGCGTCGGCTACTACGCCCAGGAGCACGAGACGCTGGACGTCGAGCGCTCGGTGCTGGAGAACATGCAGTCCGCCGCGCCGGACCTCCCGCCGGTCGAGGTCCGCAAGATCCTCGGCTCGTTCCTGTTCTCCGGCGACGACGTGGACAAGCCCGCCGGGGTGCTGTCCGGCGGCGAGAAGACCCGGCTCGCGCTCGCCATGCTCGTCGTGTCGAGCGCCAACGTGCTGCTGCTGGACGAGCCGACCAACAACCTCGACCCGGCGTCCCGCGAGGAGATCCTCGCGGCGCTGCGGACCTTCGCCGGGGCCATCGTCCTGGTGACGCACGATGAGGGTGCGGTCGAGGCGCTCCGACCGGAAAGAGTGATTTTGCTTCCGGATGGGGTCGAGGACATCTGGAGTGACGAGTTTGCCGATCTGGTGGCACTTGCGTGACCTGCATGGGGAGTTCGGCAGATCTTTTCTGGCGGAGTGGGTAGCCGAACGCGCGGGAATGACTGATCATGGCGGGGGATAACGCAGCGGTCACCACATCACTACGGGAGGTACTCGTGGCCGAGACCCTCAAGAAGGGCACCCGCGTGACCGGTGCCGAGCGCGACAAGCTGGCGGCGGAACTCAAGAAGAGGTACGACTCCGGCGAGAGCATCCGCGCCCTGGCAGCCGCCACCGGCCGCTCCTACGGCTTCATCCACAGGATTCTCACCGAATCCGGCGTCAACCTGCGCGGTCGCGGAGGGGCGACCCGCGGCAAGAAGTCCTGACCCCGGGCCTGGACGGGAGGGAGTCCGCCCGCGCCGGCCGCATCCGGTGCGGCGCCGCCCCCCGGACGGGCGGACCGCCCGACCCGCCGTCGGGACCGACCGAGTAGGGTTCGGTCGCGACGGCGGGCCGGACACCGCACCCGCGCGCGCCGCGCGCGGGGCGCCCCGGACCGCCGTGAGGTAAGGACTCACCGTGGAAAAGGGGTATGTCATGGCGGACGCGGAGCTGCGACGGCCGGAACCGGCCACGGTCGCCGAACCCCCCACCGAAGCCCGGCTCGCCGAGGGCGGGCTGCGCCTGGAGGTGGACGGGGCGGTCGCGACCGTCACGCTCGCCCGGCCGGAGCGGCGCAACGCCATGACCTTCGCCACCTGGCGGACGCTGGCGGCCGTCGGCCGGTCGCTGCCGTCGGAGGTGCGGGTCGTCGTGCTGCGCGGCGACGGCCCCTCGTTCTCCGCCGGGATCGACCTGTCGATGTTCTCGGGCGGGGAGGAGGGCTTCCCCTCGGGCGAGGACGGCGCGGCGGGGGACCGTTTCATCGCCGAGCTGCAGGAGGGGTACACCTGGCTGCGGCGTCCGGAGATCGTCACGGTCGCGGCCGTCCACGGGCACGCGATCGGCGGCGGCTTCCAGCTCGCGCTGGCGTGCGACATCCGCATCGCGTCCGAGGACGCGAAGTTCTGCATGAAGGAGCCCGCGCTCGGCCTGGTGCCGGACCTGACCGGCACCAAACCCCTGGTCGAGATCGTGGGCGTGAACCGGGCGCTGGAGCTGTGCCTCACCGCCCGGACCGTGGACGCCGCCGAGGCGGCCCGGCTCGGCCTGGTCGAGCGGGTCGTCCCGGTGGGCGGGCTCGACGAGGCGGTGGCCGCCCTGACGGTCGAGCTGCTCGCGGTCAACGCGGGCGCGGCGGTCGCCACCAAGCGGCTGCTCCTGGAGGCGCCGCAGAACACTCTGGCCGAGCAGTGCGCGGCCGAGCGCCGCGAACAACTGGGCCGGTTGCGGGAACTCTCCGCGGCCCTGCGCGGCTGACCGGAAGATTTGTCGGCCGAACGGGAAGGGAACGTTCCACTTCCCATTCGGTCAAGGAGAGAAAACCCGCCGTGCGGACGGCGCGCCCGTCCGCACGGCGGAGTCATTCTCCCCTAACCCGGGATTCCGGAAGGCTATCGCCTTCGGAAATTCCAGAGTTTCGGGCTATTTGAGCGCCGCATCTCCGCCCGGCGCGACCGGCAGCCACACCCGGCTCACGCCGGGCTGGACCGCGACCGTCGTGCCCGCCGGGTAGCGGAGCGTGTAGTCGTAGTCGGTGGACAGGACGATCACGCCGAGCCGGTGGCCGGCCTTGACCGTGTAGTCGGTCGGCTGCATGTCCCAGCGGAAGGTGTAGGTCTTGCCGGGCTTCAGCGGCTCGCTGCGGCTGATCGAGGTGCGGTTGCGGGCGTCCAGCCAGCCGCGCGTAATGATCTTGTAAGGCGCCGTCTGGGTGGCGAGCTCCTGCCGGAACGTGCAGCCGTCGTCGCCGGGCACGCCCTGGCCGTAGCAGACCTTGTCGGTCGTGGTGATCCGGTCGCCCGTCGGCCGCGTGTCGGTGCCGTAGTCGACCAGCAGCGCGGTCAGGAACGGCGACTGGCCGCTCAGCGACGCCCGGATGTCGGCCTTCGCGATGCCGTCCAGCCGCAGCGGCCTGCTGAGCGGACCCGTGAGGTAGGCCAGCCGGTTCGGGTCGGCCTTGTCCTCCCCGACGAGAAGCTGCTCGGCCGTGCGGGTGCGGCCCGCGTCCACGAACGACTGCGCCGCGCCCGGACGGGGCAGCGGCGACAGCACGCCCGGCTGGCCGCCCGAACCGCCGGACCCGGCGTTCAGGCTGATCGGCACCGTGCGGGTGCCGGGCAGCGGCCAGTCTTTGGCGGTCTCCCACGAGCCGTCCGGACGCTCGATGTCCACCTTCGGCTCGTTCTCGATGCCGTTGCGGATGCCGTACAGGTACCGGTCGAACCAGTGGTGCGTCTGCCGCAGCCACTCGTCGATCCGCCAGCGGAACGGCGTGGCGTGGTTGGCCTGGTGCAGCCACAGCTTGCGCGGCACGCCCGCCTGCTTCAGGGCGTTCCACCACCGGACCGACTGCTCGGTCTTGACGTTCCAGTCGTTCAGGCCGTGCACCACCATCACGGCCGCCCTGACCTTCCGGGCGTCCTTGACGTAGTTCCGCTCGTCCCAGAAGCGGCTGTAGTCGCCGGTCTCCCGGTCCTGGCGGGCCTCGATGTCGTCGATGACCTTCTTGCAGACCTCGGGGTCCTTCCGGGTCAGGACGGCCTTGGCGAGCACGTCGAGGTCCTCGCCCTGGAACCCGCCCGGAGCGATCACCCCGCCGTTGTCGCGGTAGTAGTCGTACCAGTTGGAGATGCCCGCGATCGGGACGATCGCCTTCAGGCCCTCCACGCCGGTCGCGGCGGCCATGTTCGGCAGCGTCCCGTCGTAGGACTGGCCGATCATGCCGACGTTGCCGGTGGACCAGTCCGCCTTCACCGGCGTGCCGTCCGGCGCCCAGCCGCGCGCCCGGCCGTTCAGCCAGTCCACCGCGGCCTTCGCGCCCGCCTGCTCGTTGCGCGCGCCGGACGTCGGGCAGCCGGTCGAGCCGCCGGTGCCGAGGCTGTCCAGGTCGGCGACGGCGTAACCGCGGGGCAGGAAGTAGTTGTCGTAGTAGCCGGGGAAGATCTCCGCGAGGTTCCGCTGGAACCGCGTCGTGGCGAGGCCGCGGACGCCGCCGATGTCGACCGGGTGGTTCGGGACGTCCAGGATGCCCGCCCAGTACGGGCTGGGCTCCATGATCGTCGGTACCCGGAGACCCTGGTCGGTCTCCTTCGGCCGCATGATCCGCAGCTGGACGGTGTCCCGCTTCCCGTCGTGGTCGCTGTCCACCGCCGTCTCGATGTTGACCGTCTGGGTCACCGCGTCCGCGCGCGAGAAGACCGGCTGGGTCTCGCCGCCCCGGACCTGGATCGACGGCTTGCCGCTCGGGCCGGACGGGCGGTCGGGCGTCGCGGCGCCGGCGTCCGGCGCGAGCGCGGTGAGCGTCGCGACCGCGACGGCGGCCGCGCCCGCCGTGATGAAACGCTTCATGGGGGCTCCTGGGGGAGTAGAGCCTGGTTGTGACTGAAATGTCACATGGGAGTGAACCCCACAAGATCGCATTTGGGAAGGGCCGGGCGTCCCCTCCGGCCCGGAGCGCCGGAGCGCCGGAGCGGCTCGGAGGCACCGCTCGGGAAGCCGGGGCTGCTTCCGGGCGTTGTGCTCGATGCGAACTGAGATGCTTACTTGATTACGTTCGCTTGGCGGCGCCGCCCTGGAGCGGCGTCCGGCGGGATGTGCGCGCGAGGAGCCTTGGAGGGGCCGTATGGGAATGCCCGGGATGCCGGGGAACGGGTGGCAGGTCATGGCCTCGTTCCGGCGGGACAGCTCGGTCACCCAGAAGAAGCTGGCGAAGGGGACCGTGAAGCGGATCTCCGGGTACGCGCGGCCCTACATCCGCGAGCTGGTGCTGTTCCTGGCGCTGAACGCGCTCGGCGCGGTGATCGTGGTGGCGAACCCGCTGCTGCTGAAGGGCATCATCGACCGCGGCATCATCCCGCACGAGCAGGGCGTCGTGGTGGCGCTGGCGGCGACCGTCGCGGGCCTCGCGCTGCTGGAGGCGGTGCTCGGGCTCGCGCAGCGCTGGTACTCGGCGAAGATCGGCGAGGGGCTGATCTACGACCTGCGGACGCAGGTGTTCGGGCACGTCCAGCGGCAGCCCGTCGCCTTCTTCATGCGGGCCCAGACCGGCTCGCTGATCAGCCGCCTGAACAGCGACGTGATCGGCGCGCAGCGGGCCCTCACCACCACCCTGTCGTCGGTGGTGTCCAACGTGATCAGCCTGGTCCTGGTCCTGGTCACGATGCTGGTGCTGTCCTGGCAGGTCACCCTGATCGCGCTGCTGCTGCTCCCGATCTTCGTGCTGCCCGCCAAGTGGGTCGGCAAGCGCCTGCAGGCCGTCAGCCGCGAGCAGATGCAGCTGGACGCCGAGATGAGCTCGCTGATGACCGAGCGGTTCAACGTCGCCGGGGCGATGCTCGCCAAGCTGTACGGCCGTCCCGCCGAGGAGGAGGAGACCTTCGCCGGACGGGCCGCCCGCGTCCGGGACATCGGCGTTGTCTCGGCCATGTACGGCCGGGTGTTCTTCACCGCGCTGACCCTGGTGGCGGCGCTCGCGACCGCGATGGTCTACGGCGTCGGCGGCTTCCTGGTCGTGGACGGCCAGTTCCAGCTCGGCACGCTGGTCGCGCTCGCGACCCTGCTGACCCGCATGTACGGGCCGCTGACCGCGCTGTCCAACGTCCACGTGGACGTGATGACCGCGCTGGTCAGCTTCGACCGCGTCTTCGAGGTGCTCGACCTCAAGCCGCTCATCGACGACAAGCCGGACGCCGAGCCGCTGGAGATCGACCGGGACGAGGCTCCCGCGATCCGCTTCGACCACGTCTCGTTCCGCTATCCGTCCGCCGAGGAGGTCTCGCTGGCCTCGCTGGAGTCGATCGCCCGCAGCGACACCGCGCCCGGCCGGGACGTGCTGTTCGACGTCGACTTCACCGCCGCGCCGGGGCAGCTCGTCGCGCTGGTCGGGCCGTCCGGGGCGGGCAAGTCCACGATCACCCACCTCGTGTCGCGGCTGTACGACGTGTCCGGCGGCGCGGTGCGGATCGGCGGGCAGGACGTCCGCGACGTCACGCTCGACTCGCTGCGCGCCCAGGTGGGGGTCGTCAGCCAGGACGCGCACCTGTTCCACGACTCCATCCGCGAGAACATGCGCTACGCCGCCCCGGACGCCACCGACGAGCAGATCGTCGCTGCCCTGGAGGCCGCGCAGGTAGGCGAGCTGATCGCGGACATGCCGGACGGCCTGGACACCGTCGTCGGCGACCGCGGCTACCGCCTGTCCGGCGGCGAGAAGCAGCGCCTCGCGATCGCGCGGCTGCTGCTCAAGGCGCCCTCGGTGGTCGTCCTGGACGAGGCGACCGCGCACCTGGACTCGGAGTCGGAGGCGGCCGTGCAGCGCGCGCTGGCGACCGCGCTCGCGGGCCGGACGTCCCTGGTGATCGCGCACCGGCTCTCCACGATCCGCGAGGCCGACCAGATCCTCGTGGTGGACGGCGGCCGCATCGTCGAGCGCGGACGGCACGACGAGCTGCTGGCCGAAGGCGGCCTCTACGCCGAGCTCTACCGCACCCAGTTCGCCCGCCAGGAGTCCCGCGACGGGACCCCCGCGCTGGCCGCCGACTGACCGTCCCGCCCGACCCCGCTGACGGGGCGGCGCCATCGCGTTACGTACAGTGATCTGTTGTCAAAGCGTCACGACAACGGGGGGCACGCGATGACGAGGATGCGCACGGCGGGGGCCGTGCTGACGCTGGCGGCCGTGGCTCTGGCGGGCTCGGCGTGCGGCGGGGACGGCAAGAACGCGGTGAAGTCCGGGGCCAGCGGCGCGATCTCCAGCGGCGCGGGGAAGGTCTCCAAATGGGCCGCGAGCGCCACGTCCAAGGCGTCGGGGACGTCGTCGGGCGGCTCGTCGCCGTCGATGTCGCCTTCGACGTCCCAGTCGATGTCGTCGTCGATGTCGCCGTCGGCGTCGGGGTCGTCCGGTGGCGGGAACGCGACGCGCGGGCTGACCGGCGTGGCCGCGCAGCAGGCGTCCGTCCGGGTGGGGAGCGCCTGCTCGGACGTCGGCTCGGTGGCCCGGTCGTCCGACGGCGAGCCCGCCACCTGCAACAGGAGCCACGGCGGGAGGGAAGGGCGCTGGACGGCGGCCACGAAGGGCGCCGCGCCGGCGGTCACCGGCTCGGTCAAGGTCGGCGACGCCTGCTCGGACGTGGGCGCGATCGACCAGACCGAGGACCGCAAGGAGGCCGCCTGCGTCAAGCCGGAGGGCGAGAGCCGCGCCCGCTGGGGCGAGGCGCGGACCGGCACGGTGAGCGTGCCCGGTGCCGTCCGTCCCGGGGCGTACTGCGCGCCGCAGGAGGCGAAGGGCAAGACCGCGCAGGGCGCGGCCTACACCTGCGCCAAGGCGTCCGGCGGCGGGAAGGCGCGCTGGCAGCAGCAGTGAGCGCGCGGCCGGGGCGCCGACCGGCGGATCCCGGCACGGTCGCGTTGCCCGGATTTCCGGAATTTCGGACGTACCGGGTGTCGGTGCGGTTTCCTGGTCTTCCCTTCGGTGCGCCGGTACGGCAACCCGGCGGCCACGTCCGCGCGTCACAGTGGGAGTCGGAGCCCGCGAGGTCCGAGGAGATGATCATGCGCGCAGCGATCCGTCCGGAACGGCTCGTCCGCAGCGGCACCGGCCGGGTCACCGTGCTGCTGGTGGGGCTCGGCGCGGCCGGCGTGGCGATCGGCTGGCTCGGCCCCGAGCTGCGCCGCGACGCCCGCCGCGCCGGTACCGGCCGCTGAGCCGGGATCGGGCCGGTCGCTGAGGCGGGACCGGATCAGTCGCCGAGCCGGTAGCCGAGCCGGCCGAGCTCGTTGCCCGCGACCCGCTCCACCTGCGCGACCTGGCGCGGGGTGAGCCGGTCGCGCCAGATCCCGACGCGCCGCTCGGGCGCGGACGGGTCGGCGGGCTCCCCCGGCCGGACGAGCCCGGCGAGCACGCCCGGCGACAGCGGCGTGCCGAGGTACTCCGAGACGTCCCGGGCGACCCGTCCGGGGCTGGCGGCCAGGTCCTCGAAGCGGACGGTGAACAGCTGGTCCTCGGGGGTCTGGGCGCGCAGCCGCGCGGACAGCCGCACCGAGCCGCGCCAGCGCAGCGCGCACTTCACCGCGAGGGCCGCGTCCGGCCAGCGCCGCCGCTCGCCGAGGTCCTCGACGCCGAGGAACGGGTTCGGGAACACCTCGTCCAGGTTCGACAGGCCCGGCCGGAACCAGCCGAGGCAGCCGTCGTCGGCGAGCATCTCGGCGACCACGTCCCGGCCGTCCCTGATCACCTGGACGAGCTGGGCGTCGGGGAAGGCGTCCAGCAGCACGTCCGCGCTGTAGAGCAGGTCGGGCGTGGCGTCGGCGAACCGCTCCACGCCGCGCGGCTCGACGCACGGCTCCTCCGCCGGACGGCCCGGCGCGGCGGGCGGCCCCGCGGCGGCGCGCGGCGGCGCGGGCGGCAGGCCCGCCAGCGCCCGGCACTCGCCGGAGCAGGCCAGGCAGCCGCCGGGCGTGATCTGCCAGGCCTCGGCGTAGGCGTCGCGCAGCACCCGCGCGGCCCCGACGCCGCTGCCGGTCGCGATCGACGGCCGCCGCGCGTAGGCGTAGACGAGGCGCAGCACGCTCGGGCGGCCCGCCGTCAGGTGGAACCCGGCGGACCGCTTGACGGCGCGGGCGAGCACGTCCGCGCCGGAGTGGGGGGATCCCAGCAGGAAGACGGGACGGCGGACCTTGGTCCCGTTGATCACCAGGATGTGCGGCGTCGACCTCATACGTACCCCCAGTCTGACATCCCGCGGCCGCGGGCCGGGCCGCCACGCCGTCCCGACCTCAGCGTTTCGCCCGGTGGGAGGATTCTCGCGCCCCCGGGGCGGGCGGCGGGACGGCCGGGTCCGCGGGCGGTCGGAAGCACGGCGGTCCGGCCCTACGCTGGGGGCATGGCAGCAGCACCCCCCGAGCGCCGGCCCGACGGCGCGGCGCGCGCCGCGGCGCTGATGTCCGCCGCCCGGCGGATCACCGCGCTGACCGGCGCCGGGATCAGCACCGACAGCGGAATCCCGGATTTCCGGGGCCCGCAGGGCGTCTGGACGAAGGACCCGGCCGCCGCCGCGATGTCCACCATCGGGGCCTACATCTCCGACCCGGAGGTGCGCCGCCGCGCCTGGCGGCACCGGCTCGCCCACCCGGCCTGGGGCGCCGGGCCCAACCGCGGGCACGCCGCGCTCGTCGAGCTGGAGCGCGCCGGACGGCTGCACGGCCTGGTCACCCAGAACATCGACGGCCTGCACCAGGCGGCCGGGTCCGACCCGGCGCTGGTGCTGGAGATCCACGGCACCATGCGGGAGGCCGAGTGCCTGTCCTGCGGCCTGCGCACCCCGATGCCGGAGGTGCTCGCGCGGGTCGAGGCCGGCGAGGAGGACCCGCCCTGCCCCGAGTGCGGCGGCATCCAGAAGTCGGCGACGATCTCGTTCGGGCAGGCGCTGCGCCAGGACGTCCTGGACGCCTCGGTCGCCGCCGCCCGGTCCTGCGACCTGATGCTGGCGGTGGGCACCTCGCTGACCGTCCACCCGGCCGCCGGGCTGTGCGACGAGGCGGTGGAGAACGGCGCCCGGCTGGTGATCGTGAACGCCGAGCCGACGCCGTACGACCCGATGGCGGACGCGATCGTCCGCGACCCCATCGGCGAGGCTCTGCCGCGCCTGGTCGCCGCAGCCCTCGCCACCCCGCCGCGCGCCACCCCGCCGGGCGCCACCCCGCCCGCCGGTCCGTCCGGCGGCGGGCCGGACGCCCGGCCCGGGGAGGCGCCGGACGGTCCGCCCGGCTGAGCGGCGGCTTCGCGGGCGCCCGGTCATGAACCGTTGGCACGTCGTGACCACGCGCCCCTTCCATCGGAGGACATCTCCTGACAAGCTCTAGGGATCGCGGTGCGAGGAGGGAACGGGTTGAGCAGCGGGGGCGCTCGCGAGACGGAGCGGGACGGCTGTGACGGCCTGCCTGACTCCCGGCCCCGCAGGCACGTCAGGCTCCGTCCGGGGGACCGGGTGGCGGTCATCGCCCCCAGCGGCCCGGTGGATCCGGACCGCCTCGCGGCCGGGACGGCGCTGCTGCGCGGGATGGGCCTGGACGTGGCCCTCGGCAAGCACGTCCTCGACCAGGTCGGCCTGGACGGGGGCCGTCCGGCCCGGAGTGACTGGTACCGGCTCGCCGGCACCGACGCCGACCGCGCCGCCGACCTCACCGACGCCTGGTGCGACCCGTCCGTCCGGGCCGTGTTCTGCGCGCGGGGCGGCTACGGCGCGACGCGCCTGCTCGACCACCTCGACTGGACGGCCCTGGCCGCCGCGACCGGCCCGGAGCCGAAGATCCTGCACGGCTCCAGCGACGTCACCGCGCTGCACGCCGCGTTCGGCGCGCGCCTCGGCGTCACCACGTCCTTCGGCCCCATGGTCGCCTCCCAGATCATCGCCTCGCCGGACCCGGCCGAGGACGGCGCGCAGGCGCTGGCGGGGCTGCGCTCCGCGCTGTTCGGGAGTGGAACGATCGAAGTGCCCGGAACGTCGGTTATCCGCGCCGGGCGCGCCGAGGGACCGCTGACCGGCGGCACGCTCGCGCTGCTGACCGCGCTGCTCGGCACCCCGCACGCCCCGCCCCCCGCCGCCGGGAAGATCGTCTTCCTGGAGGACGTCACCGAGGAGCCCTACCGGATCGACCGCATGCTCACCCAGCTGTTGCAGTCCGGCTGGCTGGACGGCGCGGCCGGTGTCGCGCTCGGCTCCTTCCACGACTGCGGCGACCCCGCCGAGGCGCTGGCCGTGCTGGCGGCCCGCCTCGCCCCGCTGGGCGTGCCGGTGCTGGCGGGGCTGCCCGCCGGGCACGGCCCGCGCCAGCTCACCCTCGAACTCGGCGCGCCGGCCGTCCTCGACACCGGCGCCCGCCACCTCCTCGGAGGTACCGGATGACCGGACGGCACGCCCGGCCCGACCCCGCGGCCGACGGCACGCTCGACTCGCTGGTGGTGCTGGTCGCCGAGAGCCTCGGCTACGCCTGCCGCGCGGTGGCCGGCGACGTGATCCTGCTGGAGGGCCCGACCCGGCTGCACGTCGGGATGCGGGACCTGCGGCAGATCGCCCGGCTCGTCCCGCGCGACGACTGGCCCGCGCTGGTGTCCGACCACATCACCACGCTCACCACGGCGCTGGAGGAACCGCTCGACCTGTCGGACTTCGACCTCGCCCAGCACCTGCTGCGGACCCGGCTCTACCAGAGCGAGGCCGACATCGGCGGGCTCGCCGCCCGGCCGTTCGCGCCGGGCCTGCTGGAGGCCGTGGTCGTCGACACCCCGACCGCCGTGCGGACGGTCACCACGCAGGAGGCGGCCGGCTGGCCGGTCTCCGGCGACGCCCTGTTCATGCTGGGCCGCGCCAACGTCCGCGCGGACGGCCCGCTGCGGCTGGACGAGCACGACCTCGGCCGCGTCCGGGTGGCGGTGCTGTCCGGCTGGACGGCCTACACCGCGACCCACCTGGCCTGGCTGGAGGAGTACCTCCACATCGGCTCGCACGGCGCGCTGGTGACCGTCCCGAACCGGAGCCTGGTGGTCGTCCACCCGCTGCTGTCGTCCGACCCGTCCCCGCGCAACCGGTACCGGTCCGCCGCGACCGCCGCGCACGAGCTGCACTCGCACGCCCGGCACGCCTACGAGGAGGGCCCGGGCTCGCTCAGCCCGCACGTCTACTGGTGGCGCGCGGGCAGGATGGCCCGCCTCGACCTCCGCTACCAGGACGACGCGGTCGTCCTGCCCGAGGAGTTCGCCGCCGTGGTCGTCGGCTCGGCGTCCCGCAGCGAGCGCGCCGAACCCCTCTGACCTCCGGACGCTTCGGGGACGGGCTGCGCCACGCCCTGCTCAAGGGCGGACCGGACGGGCTGGACCACGCCCGGCTCAAAGGATGATCAAGGGAGGCGCGGTCGCGTGCCGGCCGGAGATCGCGCGGCTACGGTCCCGTTCCTGTGCCGACCCCGTACGATCCTGGCCGCCGGACGTTCCTGAGCGCGGCGGGGCTCGTCCTCGCCGCGCCCGCGCTGGCGACGCCCGCGCTCGCCGCGTCCGCGCCGGCCACGCCCGCGCCCGCGCCGGCCCGGACGCGCCGGGGCGGCAGCGCGCCCGGCAATCCGTTCACGCTGGGCGTGGCGTCCGGCGACCCGGCCGAGGACGGCGTCGTCCTCTGGACGCGCCTGGCGCCCGACCCGCTGAACGACGATCCGGAGCGGCCCGGCGGGATGCCGTCCGAGCCGCGCCCGGTCGAGTGGCAGGTCGCGGAGGACTCGGGTTTCGCCCGGATCGTCCGGTCCGGGACGGCGACGGCCACGCCCGAGCTCGCGCACTCGGTCCACGTCGAGGTCGGCGGGCTGCGGCCGGGACGGGAGTACTTCTACCGGTTCCGCGCGATGGGGGAGCTCAGCCCGGCCGGCCGCACCCGGACGGCCCCGGCGGGCGACCCGTCCCGGCTGGACCTCGCCGTCGTCTCGTGCCAGCAGTTCGAGCACGGCTACTACACCGTGTACCGGCACCTCGCCGACGACCCGCCGCAGGCGATCGTCCACCTCGGCGACTACATCTACGAGGCCGGCGGCGAGCCGCGCGCGCGGCGGCACACCACGCCCGACCCGGTGGACCTGGCGGGTTACCGGCTGCGGCACGCCCAGTACCGGACCGACCCCGACCTCCAGGCCGCGCACGCCGCCGCGCCGTGGATCGTGACCTGGGACGACCACGAGGTGGTCAACAACTACTCGGGGGACGAGGCGCGCGGCATGACGCGCGAGGAGTTCGCGGAGCGCCGCGCCGGCGCCTACAAGGCGTACTACGAGCACATGCCGCTGCGGGCGTCCGCCGCGCCGTCCGGGACGGGCATGCGACTGTACCGGCGGCTCGCGTTCGGGAGGCTCGCCGACCTGTTCGTCCTGGACACGCGCCAGTACCGGATCGCGAACCCGCCCGACGCGGACCTGACGCCCGAGCCCGAGGCCAACGACCGGCTCGCCGGCGACCGGCTGGATCCGCGCCGCTCGATGCTGGGTGACGAGCAGGAGCGCTGGCTGCTGGACGGCCTGTCCGGGGGCTCGGGGCGGTGGCGGCTGGTCGCGCAGCAGGTCGTCCTCGCGCAGCGGAACCTGGCCGCGCCGGGCCGTCCGGAGAAGTTCCGGCTGGACACCTGGGACGGCTTCCCGGTGGCCCGGGCACGCCTGCTGCGCGCCATCGCCGAGCGGAACGTGCCGAACCTGGTGGTGCTCACCGGGGACGCGCACACCGCGATCGCCGCCGACCTGAAGGCGGACTTCGGCGACCCGGCGTCCGGCACGCTCGGCTCGGAGCTGGTCGCCACCTCGGTGACGTCCCGCGGCGACGGCGGCGACCTGCGGCGGGACGGCGACGCGGTGCTCGCCGCGAACCCGCACATCCGGTTCTGGAACGACCTGCGCGGCCACACGCGCTGCACGATCACGCCGGACGCGCTCCGGGCCGAGTTCCGGGTCGTCCCCTACGTGCACGAGCCGGGCGCGCCCGAGCACGTCCGCGCGGTGTTCCGCGTGACGGCCGGACGGCCCGGCCTGGAGAAGCTGTCCGACACCCCGCTGCCGGACGTCCCCAGCGTGGACCCCGCCACCACGAGCGACGGCATCGAGGGCTGACCCCGCCTCCGCGGCGTGCGCCTCGGCCGGAGTCGGCTCAGGCGGTGACGGGCTCGGGTTCGACGGGGTCGGCGGCCTGCCCGGGCCGTTCGGAGCGGGCGCGGTCGGGGAGCTTGATCGCGAGGGCCGGGACCGTCCAGTGGCAGATCGGGCCGATCAGCACCGCGTACAGGACGGTCCCGAGGCCGACCGTGCCGCCGAGCAGCCAGCCCACCAGCAGGACGGTCAGCTCGATCCCGGTCCGGGCGACCCGGATCGGGACGCCCTTGGCGGCGAGGCCGGTCATCAGGCCGTCGCGCGGGCCCGGTCCGTGGCCCGCGCCGATGTAGCAGCCGGTGGCGAAGCCGCCGACCAGGATCGCGGCGATCAGGTAGCCCCAGCGCAGGGCGAGGCCGTCGGGGTGGGGCAGGATCCACAGGCCGAGGTCGGCGAAGACCCCGACGAGCACCACGTTGCTGATCGTCCCGAGGCCGGGCCGCTGCCGCAGCGGGATCCAGCCGAGCATGACCACGGCGCCGGCGATGATGATCCAGGTGCCGAGGGACAGCCCGAACCGGCGGGCGAGGCCCTGGTGGAACACGTCCCACGGGTCGTTGCCCAGGGCCGAGGCCACCTGGAGCGAGATTCCGAAGCCGTAGAGGGCCAGTCCGGCGTAGAGCTGGAGGAGTCGGCGAAACATCAGGGCCAGTCCGTTCATGTCAGCCAATGCTGGTGCAAGTGGCCTGGCGATTGTAGGGCCAATGTGCGAAAGTGGCCTTCATGAGCGGTACGCGGTACGTGAGTGGACTGCAACTGGCCCGGCTCCTCGGCGACGTGCCGCGCGAACGGCCCCTCTACGCGGGGCTCGCGCGGGCGGTGCGCGGCCTCGTCCAGGACGGGCGGCTCGCGCTGCGCACCCGGCTGCCCGCCGAACGGGACCTCGCCTCGGCGCTCGGCGTCAGCCGCACCACGGTGACCGCCGCCTACGACCGGCTGCGCGCCGAGGGCTACGTGGAGAGCAGGCAGGGCGCGGGAAGCTGGACGACCCTGCCGGCCGACGGCTCGACCGCGCTGCCCAGGCCCGGCGCCGGGCCCGGTCCCGGCCTCGGCGCGTCCGGCGGAGTGGTGGCCCGGTACGGGATGGCGCACGCGCCCGACTCCGGGGCCGGGTTCATCGACCTCGGCTGCGCCGCGCCGACCGTCCCGTCGATTTTCCACCAAGCGGTGCAGAACGCGGTCGCGGCGCTGCCCCGGCACTACGGCGGACCCGGCTACGAGCCCGCCGGGCTCGGCGAGCTGCGCGAGGTGATCGCCGACGGGTACGCGGCGCGCGGCGTCCCCACCCACGCCGACCAGATCATCGTGACGAACGGCGCGCAGCACGCCCTCGCCATGCTGGCCGAGATGTTCCTGACGCCCGGCGACGGCGTGCTGGTCGAGCGGCCCACCTACCCGAACGCGCTGGACGCGCTGCGCCGCCGGGGCGCCCGGCTCGTCCCGGTCGGCGTCGGCGCGGGCTGGGACCTGGAGCTGCTCGGCCAGGCGATGCGGCAGGCCGCCGTCCGGCTCGGCTACCTCATCCCCGACTTCCAGAACCCCACCGGCCACCTGATGGGCGACGCCGACCGCGCCGCGCTCGTCGCCGCCGCCCGCTCGGCCGACGCGCTCCTCGTGGTGGACGAGACGTTCGCGGGGCTCGCCCTCGACCCCGGCGCCCCCGAGCCCGTCCCGGTCGCCGCGCACGACCGGGACGGGAGAGTGATCAGCATCGGCTCGGTGTCCAAGCTGGCGTGGGGCGGGCTGCGGATCGGCTGGATCCGGGCCAGCGCCCCGGTCGCCCGGCGGATCACGCTGGCCCGCGAGTCGATGGACATGGCCAGCCCGGTGCTGGACCAGATGATCGTCCGGGAGCTGCTGCTGCGCGCCGGGGAGCTGCGCGCCGAACGGGTCGCCGCGCTGGCCGCGAGCCGGGACGCGCTGGTCGAGGCCCTGCACGAGCGGCTGCCCGACTGGACGTTCCAGGTCCCGGCCGGCGGCATGTCGCTGTGGGTGAGCGTCGGCGGCCCGGTCGCGGCGCGGTTCGCCGAGGTCGCCGCGCGGCGCGGCGTCCGGGTGGTCGCCGGGCCGGTGTTCGGCGCGGACGGCGTCCTGGAGGACCGGCTGCGCCTGCCGTTCGTGCTGCCGCCCGCGACGCTGCGCGAGGCGGTCGAGCGGCTCGCCCTGGCCCGCGAGGACCTCCGCGACGCCCCGCCCGTCCGCCCCGTCCAGGTCCTGGTCTAGAACCCGCCCCGCCCTGGCCCGGAACGCGTGCCGGTTCGGGCTGGGACGCGGGCCGGGCTGGGAGGACGGTTTCGAGGGCGGCCGGGTCAGGGGGCGCGCTGGATGTAGTCGACCAGGTGCTCGCGCTCGCTCTCCAGCGTGTCGATGGCGCTCTTGACGACGTCGCCGATGCTGACGATGCCCGTCAGGCGGCCGTCCTCGACGACCGGGACGTGCCGGATGCGATGCTCGGTCATCGTCTGCCGGAGGTCCTCGACGGACGCGTCCGGCGCGACGGTGCGCACCCGCTCGGTCATGATCTCCGAGACCGGCCGGCCGAGCAGGTCGGCGCCGTGCTCGTGCAGGCGGCGCACGACGTCGCGCTCGGACGCGATGCCGGCGATGCTCGTGCCGTCCGGCGACACGACCACCGCGCCGATGTTGTGCCGGGCCAGGACCGCCAGCAGCTCGCGCACGGTGGCGCCGGGCTCGACGGTGGCCACCGTGCTGCCTTTCCTTCGCAGGATGTCGCGAATGCGCATCTCACACGCTCCGGGGGTTCGGTGCAGGGTTGCGGTGAGGGTCATCTGCCAAGGTCGCACGCCCGGCGCGCGCAGGAAACCCCTGAACCGCAAAGGCTGGCGCTCCGGCAACGACAAATGTCGTGGATAAGGGCGAAGACCCGTGGCGCGCCCCCGGTGTATCCCCGCCGGGAGCGGTTACCTACAGTGAGTGATCAGTCACCGTCCGCGCGTTGGAGAGGAGTCGCCGTGGCCGTTCCCCACGTCGTGATCGTGGGCGCCGGGTTCGCCGGGTACGGCACCGCGCGCCGCCTGGAGCGGACGCTCCGGCCGGGCGAGGCGGCGATCTCGCTCGTCGCGCCGTCCGGGTACACGCTCTACCAGCCGCTGCTGCCCGAGGTCGCGTCCGGGACGCTCGACCCGCGGTCGATCGCCGGGCCGCTGCACCGGCTGCTGGACCGCACCCGGCTCGTCCCCGGCACCGCCGCGGGAGTGGACCTGCGCGAGCGCGCCGTCACCGTCGACAAGATCGACGGCGAGCGGACGACGCTGCGCTACGACCGGCTGGTCCTGTGCCCGGGCAGCGTCACCCGCACCTTCGACATCCCCGGCCTGAAGGAGTACGGGCACGGGATGAAGAACCTCGCCGAGGCCGTCTACCTGCGCGACCACGTGATCGCGCAGCTGGAGCTGGCGGCGGCGACGCACGACCCGCGCGAGCGCGCCGCGCGGATGGGCTTCATCGTGGTCGGCGGCGGCTACTCCGGCGTCGAGACCGCCGCGAACCTGCAGCTGCTGACCGCCAAGGCGCTGCGGCGCTTCGCGTGGCTCGACCCGGCGATGCTGTCCTGGACGCTGCTGGACGTCGCGCCCCGGCTGCTGCCCGAGCTGGGCGAGCGGCTCGGCGACGTCGCGATGCGCACGCTGCGCCGGCGCGGCGTGGACGTCCGGCTCGGCGTCAGCATCGACCGGCTCGCGGCCGACTCGGCGACCCTCACCGACGGACGGACGCTGCCGTGCCGCACCGCGATCTGGACCGCCGGGGTCAAGCCCGCGCCGGTCGTCGCGACGCTGGACGCGCCGACCGAGAAGGGCCGCCTGGTGGTCGGCGCGGACCTGCGGCTGGCCGGGTTCCCGGAGGTGATCGCGCTCGGCGACGCCGCCGCCGTCCCGGACCTGGCGAAGGGCGGCGGCTCGGTCTGCCCGCCGACCGCCCAGCACGCCACCCGGCAGGCACGGGTCGCCGCCGCGAACGTCGCGGCGGGCCTGCGCGGCCACCAGCCGCGGCTGTACCGGCACCGCGACCTCGGCATGGTCGTGGACCTCGGCGGCACGCAGGCGGTCGCGCGCCCGCTCGGGATGAGCCTCACCGGTCCGCTGGCGCAGGCCGTGACCCGCGGCTACCACCTGTCGACCGTCCCGGGGTTCCGGGCCAAGGCGCGGGTGCTGGGCGACTGGGGCCTGCACGCCGTCGCCGGGGACGACCTGATCCGCCTCGGCTTCCTGGACCCGCGCACCGGCGCGGCCGTCGACCTGGACCACACCGTCGCCACCCCGGTCTGACGCGAACCCCGCGCGACTCCGCTGGACACGCCCGCACCCTCCGACCCGGCGGCCCGCGGGCTAGCGCAGGTCGAGGCGGGCGAGCAGGCGCATCGCGCCCGGTGACAGCCGCGACAGGAACCGTCCCGCATGCGCCTCGGGCGTCACCGGGACGACGGCGCGGTTGCGCAGCACCGCCCGGACGACCTGCTCGGCCACCCGGTCCGGACCGTAGTTGCGCAGGGCGTAGGCGCGCGAGGCGCGCTCGCGGTCCCGCTGCTGCTCGGCCGAGTTCCGCCCGACGAACCGGGACGTCCTGGTGATGTTGGTGTTGACCACGCCGGGGCAGATCGCCGTGACGCCGATGCCCCGGCCCGCGAGCTCGGCGCGCAGGCACTCGCTGAGCATGAGCACCGCCGCCTTGCTGGTGGCGTAGGCGGGCAGCGTCCGGGACGGCGTGAACGCGGCGGCCGAGGCCGTGTTCACGATGTGGCCGCCCTGCCCGCGCTCGGCCATCTGCGCCGCGAACAGCCGCGAGCCGTGGACGACGCCCCAGAGGTTGACGTCCAGGACGCGCTTCCAGTCGTCCGGCGTGTGGTCGAGGAAGCCGCCCGCCATGCCGATCCCGGCGTTGTTGACGACGACCTCGGGGACGCCGTGCTCGTGCAGGACGGTCTTGGCGAAGTCCTCCATGGCGGCGGCGTCCGACACGTCCACCTGGACGGCGTGCGCGGCGGGGCCGAGCAGGTGCGCGAGCTCGGCGGTGCGCTGCGCGGACGCCAGGTCCAGGTCGGCGGCGACGACCTCCGCGCCGCGCTCGGCGAACGCCAGCGCCGTCGCCCGGCCGATGCCGCTGCCCGCCCCGGTCACGACGACGAGCGAGCCCTCGAACGGACGCCGGTCCGGGGAGACCTTCGCGCGGCGCAGCGCGCGTGACTCGGCGGCCGTCAGCGGCCCGCCGGTCGTGCCGGTGACGTGCTCGCCGATCCAGCGCGCGATCACCTCGGGGTGGCTGCGCACGACCCAGTGCCCGGCCGGGATCGTCCGCAGCGACAGGTTCGGGACGCGCTCGCCGAGCCCGCCGACCAGGTGCGGCGAGAGGAACAGGTCCCGCGTCGGGACGATCACCTGCGTGGGCACGTCGGTGCGGCGGGGGAGCGGGTTGCGCATCCGGCGCAGCATGTTCGCCCGGTACAGGCCGACCCCGGCCGCGCCGTCGCGCGGCAGCGTGCGGGCCGGGTGCCCCGGCCGGGACGGCACGCCCTCGCCGATCTCCAGCGCCTTCGCGAACGGCCCGCCCATGCCCGCGCGCCACACGATCTCCGGCAGCAGCGGCGTCTGGAAGAAGTAGATGTACCAGGACCGGACGGCCTGCCCGAGACCGGCGCGGACGTTGCGCGGCGTCGGACGGCGCAGGTTGCGGCGCGTCCATTCCGCGACGTGGTCCAGGCACGGCCCGGAGATCGAGGTGAACGAGGCGAACCGCTCCGGCATCGTGCAGGCGGCCTCCCACGCCTGGATGGACCCCCAGTCGTGCCCGACGAGGTGGACCTTGCGGTCCGGGGCGGTCGCGTCCAGCACGGCCCGCATGTCCGCCATGAGGTAGGAGAAGGTGTAGTTCCGCTTCCCGAACGGCCGCGACGACGCGCCAGCGCCGCGCACGTCGTACCGGACGACGTGGTACCGCTCGGCGAGCCGTCCGGCCACCTCGTCCCAGACGGCGTGCGTGTCCGGGTAGCCGTGCATCAGCAGGACGGTCGGCCGCGCGGGGTCGCCCTGCTCGTAGACGGCCAGGTCGACACCGTCGCCGCGGACCCGGCGGCGCCGTACTTCGGTGGTCATGCGTCAGCCTTTCGCGCGGCCCAGCGGTGGACGTGGGGCAGGTCGTCGTCGAGCCAGTACGCGTCGTCCGCGGTGACCACGAGGAGCTCCTCGAACTTCACCCCGACGCCGCGGAAGCCGATGTGGGGCTCGACCGCCCAGAGCCCGGGCGTCGGCGGGTGCTGGGACTGCCTCGCGCCGTTCCACAGCGGCGAGCGGCCCTCCAGCCGCTCCTTCACCAGCTCGCGGCCGAGGGTCTGGAGGAACCGTACCCCGAACGGGAATCCGACGCCCTTCGGCAGCGGCCCGCCGATGACGCCGACCTGATGGCCGATGACGCGTCCCGGATACTTCTTGTGCCGGTTCTGGTAGCCCTGGCGCTCGATCAGCGCGTCCACCTCGGCGTAGATGTCGGCGAACGTCCGCCGTTCGCGGACGAGATCCAGGATCAGCGTCCGGTACTCGGCGAGGTCGGTGTCGAGACGACGCCAGACGCGGTTCTCCCCGAGGACGCCGCCGTACCCGATGTCGGCCGAGTAGCCCTTCTTCACCGGGGCCATGTCGAGGATGTACGGCATCCCCTCCTCCAGCCGCTTCCCGCTCGGCAGGAACTGGGTGGGCACCTTGAACCCCTGGAAGGCGGTGCGGTCGCCGAACCAGGCGAAGGGGGTGTGCAGCCAGTCGTCCACGCCGCGGTCGCGCAGCCAGCGCCGCATCCGGCGGCAGGCCTCGCGTTCGGTGACGCCGGGTTCGAGCGTCGCGGCCACCTCGTCCGCGCAGGCGTAGCACAGCCGCTGGATCTCGCGGAAGCGCTCCAGCTCCGCCGCGTTGTCGGTGCGGGCGAGCGCGACTTTATTGGACACGATGTTAATTAACCGCGCGGACGGGCCGGCGGTCAAGCCGGGCGCGCAGTGACGCGCGCCACCCCGCCGCCCGCCGCGGCCGGCTAGTAGGGCGTGTAGCCACCGGCCTTCGCCGCGGGGGAGTTCATGAGGTAGTCGAGCGCCCGGGGCGTCGAGCAGACCTGCGACGGGTGGTGGGACGGGCGCAGGTAGACCGGGGCCTCGCCGAGCAGCAGCTTGAAGATGCCGGGGACGTGCCCCTTGCGCACCGAGCGGCGGTAGGCGAACCAGACGCGCGGCAGCGTGACCCGCCCCTTGATCGTCGGGTCCTGCCGGAGCAGGTACAGCGAGCCGCCGATGAGCGCCCAGTACAGGAAGAACAGGGAGACCACCCAGGCGGCGACGCGCATCGGGTAGCGCCCGCCCATCGCCTGGTAGGTGTCGAACACGACCGACCGGTGCTCGACCTCCTCCGCGCCGTGCCAGCGCAGCAGGTCCAGCATGGTGGGGTCGACGCCCGCCTCGTCCAGCTTCCGGTTGTCCATGATCCACTGGCCGAGCACGGCGGTGTAGTGCTCGATCGAGGAGACCGCGGCCAGCTCGAACCGGAGCCGGCGCCGCCAGGCGCGCGGCGACTTCGCCTTGAGCTCGGCCATCTCCGCCGGGCGCCGCGCGTTGCCCGCCGCCATCTGGTCGGTGATCTTGGCCGTGTCGATCCCGTTGGCCTCCAGGATCTGGTCCAGGACGCCCTGGTGCGAGCGGGCGTGCACCATCTCCTGGCCGATGAAGCCGCGGATCTCCTCCTGGAGCTTCTCGTCGCGCAGGTACGGCCGGGCGTCCTTGACGGCCTGGATGAACCACTTCTCGCCCTCGGGCAGGACGATGTGGAAGGAGTTGATGATGTGGGTGGCGACCGGGTCCCCGGGGATCCAGTGCAGCGGGGTGGACGACCAGTCGAAGGTCACCCGGCGCGGCCGGATCGGGGGATGCCGTTCGTCGATCTTGAACTCCGCTCCCGGAGGTGTCAGGGACCCTGTCATGTCCGCTCCTTCACGTCCGCCACTTCCGCACAAGTGGAACGGGGAGCAGGCTACAGAAGTGACTTACCGGTGAGTAGTCACATCACGCGCGAATTCGGCCGCCACGACTGTAGATGTTCATGGTCTCGCCGCGCAGGAAGCCGACCAGCGTCATCCCGGCGTCCTCGGCCAGCTCCACCGCCAGCGAGGACGGCGCCGACACCGCCGCCAGCACCGGGATGCCGGCGCTCATCGCCTTCTGCGTCAGCTCGAACGACGCCCGCCCGCTCACCATGAGGACGGTCCCGGTCAGCGGGAGGCGGCCGTCGCGCAGCGCCCAGCCGACGACCTTGTCCACCGCGTTGTGCCGTCCGACGTCCTCGCGCAGCGCGAGCAGCGTGCCGTCCGCGTCGAACAGGCCCGCCGCGTGCAGGCCGCCCGTCCGGTCGAACACCCGCTGCGCGGCCCGCAGCGACTCCGGCAGCTCCGCGAGCACCTTGGCGTCCAGCTCCAGCGGGTCGGACGCCACGTCGTAGCGCCGCTCGGCCCGCAGCGCCTCGATGCTCGACTTGCCGCAGACCCCGCACGCGCTCGTCGTGGCGAACGCGCGGACGAGCGACGCGTCCGGCGGCCGGACGCCCGGCGCGAGCACGACCTCCAGGTTGTTCTGCTCGCGGGTGTCGGCGCAGTACCGCATGGCCGCGATGTCGCCGGCCGACCCGATGATCCCCTCCGCCGACAGGAACCCCGCCACCAGGTCGAAGTCGTCGCCCGGCGTCCGCATCGTGATCGTGAGCGGCGCGCCCGCCACCCGGATCTCCAGCGGCTCCTCGACCGCGAGCGTGTCGGCCCGCCGGTTCCGCGCGCCGCCCACCGCCAGCCGCTCGACCGGCCTGCGCACCGTGATCCGCCCCATGCCCCCAAAACTACCCCTTCCCGCGCCGTCCATCCGGCGCCCGACCCACCGCCGACCGAGTCCCGTCCGCGCGCCGTCGGCGGCTCACGTTCAGTCGCGGACGCCTCGGGCGCGCGGGGTGCGCCAGCCCCAGCGCACCGCCGCGACGCGCAGGCCGAACGCGAGCAGCGCCGAGCCCGCCGACACGACCACCCCGTGCAGGCCCGAGTGCCACAGCAGGGTCGCGACCATCGCGCCGACGAGCGCGGGCAGCGCGTACAGCTGCCGGTCGTGCAGCACGCCGGGGATCTGCCCGCTCAGCATGTCGCGCAGGATGCCGCCGCCGACCGCGGTGATGACGCCGAGCAGCACCGCGTGCAGCGGGGACAGCCGGTAGTCGAGGGCCTTGATCGCGCCGGTGACGCAGAACAGCCCGAGGCCGGCCGCGTCGAACATCGTCACCGCCGGCATGATCCGGGTGACCTGGGGATGCCAGAAGAAGACCAGCACGGTCGCGCCCAGCGGGACCAGCACGTAGCTCACGCTGGTGAAGGCGGCGGGCGGCACCGCGCCGATCACCAGGTCGCGCAGGATCCCGCCGCCGAGCGCGGTGATCTCGGCCAGCACGACCATGCCGACCACGTCCAGCCGCTTCTGCACGGCCGCGAGCGCGCCTGACACCGCGAACACGAAGATCCCCGCGAGGTCGAGCACGCCGGGGATCCCCAGGTCGCTCATACGGTGATCTTCTCAGGACGGCCGGTCAGTCGCGGCGGTCGATGCCCCAGTTGGCGACGATCGCCGCGAACGGCGGGATCACCATGGCCACGATCGACATGACGATCGCGACCGGCGGGCTGAACCGGCTGACGACCGCCCACGCCAGCACGAACAGCGTGAGGCAGGTGCCCATCATGATCCCGTACGCCACCTTGCGGCGCCTCATCCCTCCAGGCTACTGCGCGGCCCGCCGCGTCCGGCCGGGCGCCGGGCGTGGCCGCGCGTTGTGGTCGCCGGGACGCGGCCGGGCGGGCGCCGGGACGCCGGGGGCGTTGTGGGCGCGGGCGCGGGCGAGTAGGGTCGCCGGGAAGTTCGGAAAGCGCTTTCCAAGCGGCTGAGCAGGGGAGTACCCAGGTGAGTGAACGCGTCCTCGGCGTGGTGATGAACGGGGTGACCGGGCGGATGGGCTACCGCCAGCACCTCGTCCGGTCGGTGCTGGCGATCAACGCGGGCGGCGGCCTGCCGCTGGCGGACGGCGAGCGGGTCCGGCTGCGCCCGGTGCTGGTCGGCCGCAGCGAGCGCAAGCTGGCCGACCTCGCCGCGCGGCACGACATCGCGGACTGGACGACCGACCTGTCCGCCGCCCTCGCCGACCCGGCCAACCAGATCTACTTCGACGCGCAGGTCACCTCGGCCCGCGTGCCCGCCGTGACCGCCGCGATCGAGGCGGGCAAGCACGTCTACGTCGAGAAGCCGTCCGCCGAGTCGTACGCCGACGCGATGGCGCTCGCGAAGGCGGCCGACGCGGCCGGGGTCAGGCACGGCGTCGTCCAGGACAAGCTGTTCCTGCCCGGCCTGCTCAAGCTGCGGCGGCTGATCGAGGGCGGGTTCTTCGGGCGGATCCTGTCGGTGCGCGGCGAGTTCGGCTACTGGGTGTTCGAGGGCGACTGGCAGGACGCGCAGCGGCCGAGCTGGAACTACCGGACGGCCGACGGCGGCGGCATCGTGCTCGACATGTTCCCGCACTGGCACTACGTGCTGGAGCACCTGTTCGGCCGCGTCGAGGCGGTCACGGCGCGGGCCGTCACGCACGTCCCGGAGCGCTGGGACGAGCGCGGCGAGCGGTACGACGCCACCGCCGACGACGCCGCCTACGGCATCTTCGAGCTGGCGGGCGGGATCGTCGCGCAGATCAACTCGTCCTGGACGACGCGGGTGTTCCGCGACGAGCTGGTCGAGTTCCACGTGGACGGCACGGAGGGCAGCGCGGTCGCGGGCCTGCGCCGCTGCCGCTTCCAGCACCGCGCGGGCACGCCCAAGCCGGTGTGGAACCCGGACCTGCCCGCCACCGAGCCGTTCCGCGACCAGTGGCAGGAGGTCCCGGACAACGCCGAGTTCGACAACGGCTTCAAGGCGCAGTGGGAGCTGTTCCTGCGGCACGTCCTGGAGGACGGCCCGTTCCCGCACGACCTGGCGTCCGGCGCGCGCGGCGTCGCGCTGGCCGAGGCGGGCCTGCGCTCCTCGGCCGAGGGCCGCCGGATCGTCCTCGAGGAGACCCGGTGACCGCGCCGGACGCGCCGCCGACCCGGGCGGGCGGCCCGGTCGCCCCCGCCGGTGGGCCGGTCGTCACGCTGCCGACCGCGGACGGCGGGCTGGAGCGCTACGCGATGTGCGAGCCGCCCGAGTGGGCGTTCCCCGGCGGCATGCCCGAGACGCGCGTCGCGTACGCCGCCGCGCACGTCGTCGCCGACCCGCGCGCGGACAACGGCCCGGGCCGTCCGGCGGCGGTGGACTGGGACGCCGCGCTGCGGTTCCGCCGCCACCTGTGGTCGCACGGGATGCGGGTCGCCGACGCCATGGACACCGCGCAGCGGAACATGGGCCTGGACTGGGCCGCGACCCGCGAGCTGATCCGGCGCAGCGCCGCCGAGGCCCGCGACTTCGGCGACCCGTCCGCGCTGATCGCGTGCGGCGCGGGCACCGACCACGCGCCGGACGCCGCGTCCCTGGACGAGGTCGTCGCCGCCTACACCGAACAGATCGCGACCGTCCGGGACGCGGGCGCGGGCGTGATCGTGATGGCGAGCCGGCAGCTCGCGCGGCTCGCGCGCGGCCCCGAGGACTACCACCGCGTTTACGGGACGCTGCTGGGCGCGGCCGACCGCCCCGTCATCCTGCACTGGCTCGGGGAGATGTTCGACCCGAACCTCGCGGGCTACTGGGGCTCGTCCGACCTCGACGAGGCGTCGGAGAGCTTCCTCGCGCTCGTCCGCGAGCACGCGGACCGGATCGACGGCGTGAAGGTCTCGCTGCTGGACGCCGCGCGCGAGGTGGCGCTGCGCGAGGCGCTGCCGGACGGCGTCCGCCTCTACACCGGCGACGACTTCAACTATCCGGAGCTGATCGCCGGGGGCAGCGACGCGCTGCTCGGGATCTTCGACGCGATCGCGCCTGCTGCCGCCACCGCGCTGCACGCCCTGGACGCGGGCGACACCGCCGCCTACGAGGAGGCGTTCGGGCCGACCGTCCCGCTCGCCCGCAAGATCTTCGAGGCGCCGACCTACCACTACAAGACCGGCCTGGTCCTGGTGGCCTGGCTGGCCGGCCACCAGGACGCGTTCACCATGGTCAACGGCGCGCAGAGCGCCCGCTCGGCGGTCCACCTCGCCGAGGTGTTCCGGCTGGCCGACCGCGCCCGGCTGCTGCCCGACCCCGACCTCGCCGCCGCCCGGATGCGCGCCCTCCTCGCCACGTTCGGGGTGACGGGATGAGCGCGGGACGACTGTCGCTGAACCAGTGGACGACCCGGAGCTGGTCGGTCGCCGAGGCGGTGGACGGCTGCGCCCGGCACGGCGTCGAGGCCGTGGGGCTCTGGCGCGAGCACGTCGCGGGCCACGGGCTCGCCGCGACGGCCAGGCTCGTCCGGGACGCGGGCGTGCGCGTGTCGTCCCTCTGCCGGGGCGGCTTCCTCACCGGCGGGACGTGGCTGGACGACAACCGCGCCGCGATCGACGAGGCCGCCGAGCTCGGCGCGGCCTGCCTCGTCCTCGTCGTCGGCGGCCTGCCGGGCGTGGCGCCCGGCGAGCCGCCCGCGCCCGGCTTCTCCCGCGACCTCGCGGGCGCGCGCGCCCGCGTCGCCGACGCGCTGGACGTCCTCGCGCCCTACGCGGGGGAGCGGGGCGTCCGGCTGGCGCTGGAGGCGCTGCACCCGATCTACTGCGCGGACCGGGCCGTCGTCTCGACCCTGAAGCAGGCGCTCGACCTGGCCGAGCGCCACCCGTCCGAGCAGGTCGGCGTCGTCGTGGACACCTTCCACCAGTGGTGGGACCCGGACGTGTTCGGGCAGATCGCCCGCGCGGGCGACCGGATCGCGAGCTACCAGGTCTGCGACCAGCTCTCGCCGCTCCCGCCGGACGTGCTGCTCGCCCGCGCCGTCCCCGGCGACGGCGTGATCGACTTCGGCCCGCTCACGGCCGCGGTCGCCGCCGCCGGGTACGCCGGGGACGTCGAGGTCGAGGTCTTCAACGCCGACGTCTGGGCCGCCGACCCGGACGAGGTGCTCGCCACCGTCCGCGCCCGCTACGCCGCCCTCGTCGAGCCGCACCTCTAGAGGGCACGGGCGCTGGCGCGCAGGACGACCTCGCCCGGCACGGTCACCACGCCGGGACCGTCGCCGAGGGCGAGGTCCACGGCGCGCCCGCCCATCTCGGCCAGCGGCAGCCGGACGGTCGTCAGCGCCGGGACGTGGTCGCGCAGCGTCGCGATGTCGTCGAAACCGGCCAGGGACAGCTCGTCCGGGACGGCCACACCGCGCTCGCGCAGCGCCGCGAGCGCGCCGACCGCCATCACGTCGTTGACGGCGAACACGCAGGTCACGTCGCGGAGCCCGGCGTCCAGGAGGGCGCGGGCGGCGGCGTGGCCGCCGTCCCGGTCGAACCCGCCGGGCAGCACCCGCGGCCCGGGCAGGCCGAGGTCGCGCAGCGCGGCGGTGAACCCGGCCGTCCGGTGCCGCGCGGTCAGCAGGTCGGGCGGGCCGCCGAGGACGGCGAAGCGGCGGTGCCCGAGGCCCGCGAGCGCGCGGGCGAGCGCCGCCGCGCCGTCCCGGTTCGCGGGCGCGACGACGGGCAGGCCCGCCAGCTCCTGCCCGACCAGCGCGACCCGGCCGCCCTTCGCACGGAACAGGTCCAGCTCGGCGGTCAGCTCGGACCGCGACCGGGCCGTGCGGGACCCGGCGAGGACGATCGCGCGGACCCGCTGCGCCCGCAGCGTCGCGACGAGCGCGACCTCGCGCGCCGGATCGCGGTGCGTCGCGCCGATCATCACGGTCAGCCCGCGCCGCTCGGCGGCGGCCATCGCGCCCTCGGCGAGCGCCGCGAAGTAGGGGTCGGTGAGCGAGTGCACGACGAGCCCGACGACGTCCGCCGAGCCGCGCGCGAGGGCCTGCGCCGTGACGTCCGGCCGGTAGCCGAGGTCGGCCGCGGCGCGCTCGACCCGCTCGCGCAGCGCGTCCCCGACCCGGCGGGTGCTGCCGTTCAGCACCCGGGACGCGGTGGCCAGGGACACCCCGGCGCGCCGCGCGACCTCCTCCAGCGTCACCATCGCCCCATCCCCGCTCCGTCCGGGCTCAGCCGAGCTCCAGCGCCATCCGGGCCAGGACGGCGACGACGAGCAGGGACGGGAGCGGGAGCGCGGGCACGCGTCGATCGTAGCGTCCGGCCGGATGAGTACCGGCGCGCCCGGCTCCGAGTATCCCGCCGGCCCCGCCGGCCCCGCCCGGGCGGCCAGGCTCGGACCATGACCCGACGCCGCCTGGCGCACCTCCAGATCGCCGTCCTGTCGGCCGCGCTCGCGGTCGCCTTGCGGGTGCGGCGGAACCGGACCGCCCACGCGGGACGCGGGTGACCTGAGGACGCCGTGGCCGACCCCGGTCAGGCGGCCGTTTCCGGACGGACGGGACTGACCGGGGTCGGCCAATGGGGCTTGTAGGGGCCTGAGCGCAGATCTACGTTCCCCGCGAAGGCCGTGAACATCTACACCTCTGTAGCGACAGCTCACCGAGGAGTCCCCGCATGAGAAGGCGCAGCTTGACCGCCTCCGGAATCGTCCTGGTGCTCGGGGGGACGCTGAGCCTGGCCGCGCCGGGCGCGCACGCGCAGGGGTTCGGGTACGACAAGCTGACTCCGGTTCAGAAGCGGCACGTGTCCGGTGCCCTCGCCGAAGCGCTCGGCCCGCAGCGCGCCGCGCCGAAGGCGCTCCCCGGGGCGAGCCGGACCTCCGCGCCCGGCTGCGACGGACGGCGCGGCGCCGACGTGAAGGTCAACCAGAACTGCCAGACCGTCACCGACCAGCCGCTCGCCGGACGCGGGCAGGCCCAGAACGAGACGTGGGTGTCGGTCAACCCGAACGACCCGCGCCGGATCCTCGCGTCGTACAACGACTACCGGCGCGGCGACGGCACCTGCGGCGTGGACTACTCCTCCGACAACGGACGCACCTGGACCGACTCCACGACGCCCAACGGCTTCGTGTCCGGCGCGGCGTTCGGCGGCAAGCCGCGCCAGTACATGCAGGCGGCCGGGGACACGTCGGTCGCCTGGGACACCCGCGGCAACGCCTACCTGGCCTGCCAGGAGTTCAAGCGCGGCAACGCGGTGTCCCCGGACGCCGACCAGTCGTCCGGCATCTACGTGTACCGGTCCACCGGCAGCGGCGGCGCGTCGTTCGACTTCCCCGGACGGCCCGTCGCCGAGCACGACGACACCGCCGGGGCGGGGACGTTCCTGCTCGACAAACCGCTCATGACCGTGGACGCGCACGCCCGCAGCCCCTACCGCGACCGCGTCTACGTCACCTGGACGACCTTCGCCGACGACGGGACCGCCTACGTCTACGGCGCCCGCTCGGCCGACTACGGCGAGCACTTCTCCGCCCCGGTTTTGATCAGCTCGGACTCGGCGCTGTGCGCGCAGACCTACGGGATCCCGACGCCGCACGGCCGCTGCAACGACAACCAGAACTCGCAGCCGGTGGCCGCTCCCGACGGCACGCTCTACGTGACCTGGTCGAACTACAACGTGGCCCAGACCGGCAGGGACAACCGGTTCCAGGTGTTCGTGGCGCGCTCGACCGACGGCGGCGCGACGTTCTCGGCGCCGGTCAAGGCCGCCGACTACTACGACCTCCCGGACTGCGACACCTACCAGGGGACGGGGAAGAACCCCGGCCGCGACTGCGTGCCCGAGAAGGGCGCGAGCACGAATTCGATCTTCCGCGCGACCAACTACCCGAACCTGGCCGTGGACCCGGCGAACCCGAAGCGGCTCGTCGTGACGACCGGCTCGTACGTGAACCGGAACTCCAACGAGGCCGGCGGTTGCGCGCCCGCCGGGCTCACCTCGTTCGACTCCGGGCTCGGCAGCCTCTACGACGGCGTCAAGAACGGCGGCTGCGCCAACGACATCGTGCTGTCGGTGTCGTCGGACGGCGGCGCGTCCTTCACCGGCACCGCCACGGACGTCCGGAAGCTGCCGGTCATCGGGGGAAGCGTCCGGCCGGCCCGCGCCGACCGGTTCTGGCAGGGCACGGTCTTCACCCCGCGCGGGACGCTCGTCATCGCCTACTACGACCGCGGCTACGGCTCGGACGAGACGACCGGGTTCTCCGACGTGACCCTGGCCACCAGCCGCGACCTCGCCCGCTTCACCGGCGGCCGGGCCACCTCGTCGAGCATGCCGCCGCCGAGCCAGTTCAACGGCCGGTTCTACGGCGACTACATCATGGTCGACGCGTCCGCGGCCACCGCCCACCCGGTGTGGTCCGACACCCGATCTCCGGCGCTGTTCCTCTGCCCCGGCACCGGAACCCCAGGGCGTCCGCCCGAGCTGTGCACGGCTCCGGCGGCCAACGCCTCGCCCGCCAACGACGAGGACGTCCACACCTCGGCCGTTGCCGTCCACTGAGGAACACCGAATGAGGAGCATCGAATGAGACGACGAAGTCTGACCGCGGCCGGGCTCGCCCTGGTGCTCGGCGGAGCGCTCACCGCCGCTTCGTCGGCCGCCGCGTCCGCCGACGGGGGGTCGCCCGTCCGGAACATCTCGCCGGGGAACCCGTACGCCTCCTGCACGGCGGGCGCCACACCGGGCGCGACCGTCACGCCCGGCGCCGAAGAGGAGCCGTGGGTCGCGGTGGACCGGCACCGCCCCGGCCACGTCATCTCGGTCTACCAGCAGGACCGCTGGTCCAACGGCGGCGCGCACGGGCTCGCCGCGTCCTACAGCACCGACGGACGCCACTTCACCAAGACGCCACTGCCGTTCAGCAAGTGCGCCCCGGGCGGCCTGAACTACGAGCGCGCCTCGGACGCCTGGGTCGACTTCGGCCCGGACGGCGTCGCCTACGCCAGCGGCCTGGACTTCGACGCCACCACGCCGCGCAACGGCGTCGGCGCGGCCACGTCCTACGACGGCGGCCGGACCTGGACGCACGTCACGCAGCTCATCGACGACAACGACCCGGCGATCGTGGACGACAAGAACTCGGTGACCGCCGACCCGCGCCACCCCGGCACCGCCTACCAGGTGTGGGACCGCATCGACCAGGTCGCGTCCGGGCCGGGCGCGCACTACGACGGGCCGTCCTACATCTCGATCACCCGCGACCACGGACGCACCTGGGGCCCGGCGCACCAGTTCGTGGACACCAGCGTGATCCCGAACTCGCAGACCATCGGGAACGTCATCGTCGCCGACCCGCGCACCGGCACGCTCTACGACTTCTTCGAGTGGCAGACCTACAGCGACCCGACCGCGACCAGCGCGACCGACCTGCACTTCGCGTTCGTCACCTCCCGCGACCAGGGGCGGACGTGGAGCGCGCCCACCAAGATCGCGAACGACACGTCCGTGCCCGAGGTGCACCCGAACGCGCCGAACGACCCGACCAAGGCGCTGCGCGCGGGCGCGAACCTGATCAGCGCGGCGATCGACCCGCGGACCGGCGAGCTGTACGCCGCGTTCGAGGGCTCGTCGTTCACCGGCGGCAAGTACGACGACGTGGAGCTCGTCCACTCCACCGACGGCGGGCGGACCTGGTCCGCGCCCGTCCGGATCAACCAGGCGCCCGGCTCGCCCGCGTTCACGCCGTCCATCGCGGTGAACGACCGGGGCGTCGTCGCGGTCACCTACTACGACGTGCGATACCTCCAGCCGGGGGACACCACGACGCTGCCCACGGCCATGTGGCTGGCGACGTTCCCGCGCGGCGGCGAGAACTACCCGTCCGAGCGGCGGATCACCCCGGTGTTCGACTGGCTCCTCGCGCCCTACGCCGGCTGGGGCCACTTCCTCGGCGACTACGAGTCGGTCGCGGTCAGCGGCGGCACGGCGTTCCGGCCGGTGCTGGTCGCGACGACCGGCGACGCGTCCGACCCGACGGACGTCTACACCGGCGTCTTCGGGCCGAACCCGCTCCGCTCCGGCCCGCCGACCGCGCGTCCGGCGCCGCAGCGGGTCGCTCCGGCGCACCTGAACGCGCACCCGCGCCAGCACTGACCTTCGTCCGGCTCGGCACTCGGCTCCTGTCGATCCGGCACTGACCTTCTCCAGATCCGCGCCCGTCCCGGCCGCTGTCCGGGGCGGGCGCCTCCGCGTCCGGGCCTCCGCCTGTGACAGAGGTCGCAGAGGGACGGCTAGAATGGCTCCTGGTCCTCGTGAGGACGAGGCCGCGGCGGTGGGGCCCGCCGCCCCCGCGACCGGCCGGACGGGCGGACGCGGGGCAACCGCGAACCCTTGCCAACGGTCCCTGCCAGCGTAGTCAGCCATGCCCTGGTGGGAGGAACCGATGCACGACCCCCGGCTGCCCGTCGATCCCGACGTGGAGCTGCGCGTCCCGGAGCAGCGCCGCGAGCTGGCCGGCGCCCCGTGGACGACGCTCGGCGCGATCTCGGCGGGCGGGGCGCTCGGCGCGCTCGCCCGCTACGGCCTGTCCACCGCCTTCCCGCACGAACCCGGCGCGTTCGACTGGGCGACGTTCGGGATCAACGTCTCCGGCTGCCTGCTCATCGGCGTGCTCATGGTCGTGATCACCGAGGTGCTGCGCCCGCACCACCTGCTGCGGCCCTTCCTCGGCGTCGGCGTCCTCGGCGGGTACACCACGTTCTCCACCGCGATGGCGGACGTCCAGAAGGCGGTCGAGGACGGCTCGTCCCGCACCGCGCTGCTCTACCTCGCCGCGACGCTCGCCTCGGCCCTCGCCGCCGTCTGGACGGGCGTCCACCTGACCCGCGCGATCGCGGGGGACCGGGCGGCGTCCGAGCCCGCCCCGGACGCCGGAGAGCAGGACCGCGTCGCCGCGACCGAAGGGGACCCCCGATGACGCTGCTCCTCGTCGCGCTCGGCGCGGCCGTCGGCGCGCCCCTGCGCTACCTGACCGACCGCGCCGTCCAGTCCCGGCACGACTCGGTGTTCCCGTGGGGGACGTTCACCGTGAACGTCGCCGGCTGCCTGCTGCTCGGCTTCCTCATCGCCTACCCCGCGGGGGACGGCGTGACGGCGCTCGCCGGGACGGGCTTCTGCGGCGCCCTCACCACCTACTCGACGTTCGGCTACGAGACCCTGCGGCTGGCCGAGACCGGCGCGCGGCCCTACGCCGTCCTCAACGCCGTCGCGTCCCTCGGCGCCGGGCTCGGCGCGGCCTGGATCGGGATGGTCGTCGCGCACGCCGTCACCGGCACCGCCTGACCTGCTCCCCTCCCTCACCCTTTGCCCAACCCGGGGCCCGTTTTGGGCTTCCCGCTGAGGGGTTGCGGCTACGGGTCCACTGACGGGCGGTGAAGGAGGGACCGGACGTGTCGGAGGACCCGGAGTGACGGGAGCGCGGCGGCGCTGGGCCGTCCTCGCGGTGCTGTCCGGCAGCCTGCTGATCATCGCCATGGACGCCACCATCCTGAACGTGGCGTTCCCGTCGCTGGTGGCGGACCTGCGGCCCACCTCGGTCGAGCAGCTGTGGATCATCGACGCGTACGCGCTGGTGCTGTCCGGCCTGCTCATCACCGCCGGCGCGCTCGGCGACCGGTGGGGGCGCCGCCGGCTGCTGCTCGGCGGGTTCGCCGTGTTCGCCGCGGCGTCGCTGCTCGCCGTCGCCGCGACCGCGCCGTGGGTGGTGATCGCGGCGCGGGCGCTGCTCGGCGTCGGCGGCGCGGCGATCATGCCGTCCACCATCTCGATCCTGCGGGTGGTGTTCACCGACCCGCGCGAGCGCGCCGTCGCCTACAGCGTCTGGACGGCCGTGATCGGCGCGGGCATGGCGTTCGGCCCGCTGATCGGCGGCCTCGTCGTGCAGGCGCACGGCTGGAAGGCGGCGTTCCTGCTGAACGTCCCGGTCGCGGTGGCCTGCGTCGCGCTCGCGCTGTGGCTGGTGCCCGAGTCGTCCCATCCGCGCGAGGGCCGCTGGGACTGGTGGGGCGTGGCGCTGTCCGTCGTCGGGATGGTCACGCTCGCCGGGGGAATCAAGCTGGTCGGCGGCCACGACGTGCCGGTCGGGATCGTCCTGCTGGCGGTCGCGGCGGTCACGCTGACCCTGTTCGTCCGGCGCGAGCTGCGGATCGCCGACCCGCTGCTCCAGGTCCGCATGTTCTGCAACCGGGTCTTCAGCGTCGCGGCCGTGTCGATCTTCCTCGGCATGATGGCGCTCGGCGCGGTGCTGTTCCTGATCACCCAGTGGTTCCAGTACGCGCGCGGCCTGGAGCCGTTCGCCGCCGGGCTCCGGCTGCTGCCCGCCCCGGCCGCGCTGATCGTCGCGCCCTTGTTCACGCCCCGCCTGATGGAGCGGTTCGGCGTCCGGGTCGTGCTCGGCGCCGGCATGGCCCTCGCCGCGCTGGGCATGGCCGTCCCGTGGATCGCCGACCTCGCCGGGCACCTGGAGTACGTCGAGATCGCCGTCGCGCTGCTCTGCCTCGGCACCGGCTTCGGCGTCGCCGCGACGGCCGCGTCCGTGGCGCTGCTGTCGTCCTCGCCGCAGGAGGAGGCGGGCGGCGCCGCGGCCGTGGAGGAGATCTCCTACGAGCTCGGCGGCGCGATGGGCGTCGCCGCGATCGGCAGCCTCGCCGCCGTCCTGTACCGCGGCGACGTGCCCCGCCTCGGCCTCCCGGACGCCCAGCTCGCTCGCGTCCGCGACTCCATCGGCGAGGCCGCCGTCGTCGCCGGGCAGCAGGGCGGCGCGGCCGGCGACCGGATCCTGTCGGCCGCGTCCGCCTCCTTCACCCACGCCCTCGGCGTCGCGTTCCTCGCCGCCGCGATCCTCCTGCTCGCCTCCGGATACGTCGGGTACCGGATCGTCCCGCCCGACTTCCGCCCCACCGAGAACGCCCACTGACCCCGTCCGGAAGGACCGATCACGATGAAGGCAGCCAGCTACGACGCCTACGCCGAGGACAACTCGCGACTGCGGTACGGGGACGTGCCGGATCCGCGCGTCGGGCCGGGGCAGGTTCTGATCGAGGTCCGCGCCGCCGGGGTGAACCCGGTCGACTGGAAGCTCATGGCGGGCGGCCTCGACGCGATGATCGAGGCGATCTTCCCGGTCGTCCCCGGCTGGGACGTCGCGGGCGTCGTCACCGCGACCGGCCCGGACACGCCCGAGTTCGGCGTCGGCGACGAGGTGTTCTCGTACGCGCGCATGCCGATCGTCCGGCACGGGACGTTCGCCGAGTACGTCGCCGTCCCGGCCGAGTTCGTCGCGCGGCGGCCGGTCGCGCTCGACTGGGCGCAGTCGGCCGGGCTGCCGCTCGTCGGCGTCACCGCGTGGCGGATGCTGAACCGCTTGGAGGTGGGGCCGGACGACGTCCTGCTCGTCTACAACGCGTCCGGGGGAGTGGGCGGCACGGCCGTCCAGCTGGGACGCGAGCGCGGCGCCCGCGTCATCGGGACGGCGTCGCCCCGCAACCACGACTACGTGCGCGGCCTGGGCGGCGAACCCGTCGCGTACGGCGACGGCCAGGCCGACCGGATCCGCGAGCTGGCTCCCAACGGCGTGACCGCCGTGGCCGACTGCGTGGGCGGGCAGCTGGAGACGACGCTCGCCGTCCTGGCCCCCGGCGGACGCCACGCCTCGATCGCCGATCCCGGCGTGGGCGAGCACGGCGGCATGTGGGTCTGGGCCCGCCCGGACGCCGCGGGGCTGACCGAACTGGCCGCGCTCGCCGACCAGGGCGCCCTGACCGTCGAGATCGCGAAGACCTTCCCGCTGGCCGAGGTGGGCGACGCCTTCGACGCCAGCCGCACCGGCCACACGCGAGGAAAACTCGTCCTGATCCCGTAGCGCGGGGCGGCCCGGCGTCTCGGCCCGGAGGGCCGGATGGCCGGATATGACAGAAGCTCGTCATGGCGGACATGCCCGTCAGGTCGCAGAATGGAGTCATGCCAGCTCCGCACCGTGTCGTCATCGCCGTGTTCCCGGACGTCGACCTCCTCGACGTCACCGGGCCCGCCGAGGTGTTCGCGCTCGTCGGCCGGGCGCTGCCGGACGGCGGCGCGCGCTACGACGTCCGGCTCGCCGGGCCGGACGGCGGGCTCGTCCGGACGAGCGCCGGCGTCCGGCTCGCCACCGACCTGAGCTTCGCCGAGGTCGGCGGGAGCGTGGACACCCTGATCGTCCCCGGCGCGGTGGACGGCGCGGGCGCGCCCGTGATCGACCCGGACCTGGTCGCGTGGATCGCCGCGACGTCCCGGCACGCCCGCCGGGTCGCCTCGGTGTGCGTCGGCGCGCACCTGCTCGCCGCCGCGGGGCTGCTCACCGGCCGGACGGCCACCACGCACTGGGCGACCGCCGACCGGCTCGCCGCCGACCACCCGGACGTCACCGTGGACCCGGACCCGATCTACGTCCGGTCCGGGAACGTCTGGACCGGCGCGGGCATCAGCGCGTGCATGGACCTCTCGCTCGCCCTCGTCGCCGAGGACCACGGCGAGCGGGTGGCCCTGGACGTCGCCCGGCAGCTCGTCATGTACCTCAAGCGGCAGGGCGGCCAGAGCCAGTTCAGCGTTCCGCTGTGGCAGGCCCCGGCCGAGCGCCGGGACATCGACGAGCTGCGCGCCTGGATCACCGCTAACCTCACCGCCGACCTGTCGGCGGCGGCGCTCGCCGACCGCATGTGCCTGAGCGAGCGGCACTTCAGCCGCGTCTTCCGCAAGGAGACCGGCGCGACGCCCGCCGCGTTCGTCGAGGCCGCCCGCGTGGAGGCGGCCCGGCGGCTGCTGGAGGGCACCGACGA
This sequence comes from Actinomadura gamaensis, assembly GCF_042652125.1. Lineage (NCBI taxonomy): Bacteria > Bacillati > Actinomycetota > Actinomycetes > Streptosporangiales > Thermomonosporaceae > Actinomadura > Actinomadura gamaensis. The sequence continues at coordinate 146,739 of NZ_JBHSIT010000005.1, forward strand.
GCCGCTCGACCGGGTCGCCGAGGCGTCCGGGCTGGGCTCGCCGGAGACGCTGCACCGCGCCTTCCGCCGCCGCCTCGGCACGACCCCGGCGGCCTACCGGCGGCGTTTTCGCACCGCCGCCTGACCCTTTCCCCCTCGACCCCGATTCCGTTTTCCGCCCCCGGCCCGCCAGGCCGGTGGTCCCCCCTGCCCGAGAACCGGTCCAGAAACAGGAGACCACCATGACCGTCTCGACCACCCTGCGCGACGTGATCGGCCTGGACGGCGCGCTGCCCGCGCTGTCGTCCAGCACCCTCGTCCTCATCGACTACCAGAACACCTACACCAAGGGCGTGATGGAGCTGACCGGCGCGGACGCGGCCCTCGACGCGGCCGCCCGGCTGCTCGACGCCGCCCGCGCCGCCGGGACGCCGGTCGTGCACGTCATCAACGACGGCGGCGAGGGCACGCCGTACGACATCCGCGCCGAGGTCGGCCAGATCGAGTCCCGCGTCGAGCCCCGCGACGGCGAGCCGGTCGTGGTGAAGGGGTTCCCGAACTCCTTCCACCAGACCGACCTGCTGGACGTCCTGCGCGACCTCGGCGCCGGACCCGACCTCGTCCTCGCCGGGTTCATGACGCACATGTGCGTCCAGTTCACCGCGCAGGGCGCGTTCAACCTCGGCTACAGCCCGACCGTGGTCGCCGAGGCGTGCGCGACGCGTCCGCTGGCGGGCCCGGACGGCGCCCCGATCCCCGCGGACGTCCTGCACGCCGCCGCCCTCACCACGATCGGCGACATCTTCGGCCGCGTCGCCCCCCGCGTCGCCGACCTCCCCGTCTGACGATCTCGATCGTCCGGCGGGTGTGACACCGCCTGACCAGCACGCTCACCAGAGACGGCCCGGACTCCGGGCCGTCTCTCGCGGTTTCGGCCTGGCAACTTCTGTGAGCACCTGCTAATTTTCTTTTGCAGGTAGGGGAGGAGGCGGCGTGACGACCGGGGACGAGCTGCTCCGCGTGCTCGCGGCGCTGGACAACCCGCACCGGCTGCGGATCCTCGCGGCGCTGGCCGACGAGCGCGACTACGTCAGCAACCTCGCGCGCGAGCTGGGCATCAGCCGGCCGCTGCTCCAGGTCCACCTGCGCAAGCTGGTCGCGGCCGGGCTGGTGGAGGGACGCGCCGAGGTCTCGCCGGACGGTCGGGCGATGAAGTACTACGAGATCGCCCCGTTCCGGTTCGAGCTGACGCCCGAGGTCGTCAGGCGGGCGGCGCGGACGCTGAGCGCCCCCGCCGCCGGCGCCGGCGGGGCGGAGGACAGGAAGGTGGACGGATGATGGACGGTCACGAGCTGGCGGAGGTGGCCGGGGCGATCGGCATCTTCGCCCTGGTCACCACCGTGATCACAGTGATCATCGTGCAGGTGGGCGCGACCGTGCGGGCGCGGGCGGCGCTGGCCCGCGAGGAGGAGTACCGGCGGATCGCCGAGGCGGGGCTGGAGACGCAGCGGCGGATCGAGCGGCGGCTCGCCGAGACCGCCCGGAGCCTCGGCGAGATGGAGAAGAGGATGGACTCCCTGGAGAAGGTCCTGCTCACCGTGGAGTGAGCGGACGAGCGCCGGGCCGTCGAGCGGCCACTCGACGACCCGGCATGAAGAAACACCACACCCCGCCCGTTTCCGGGCGGGTTCTCATCGCAGCCTTCCTTCACCGAAAGGACAGCACTTCATGCTGCCTGAACGCAAACCGATCACCGAGCGCGTCGCGGGCTGGTCGATACGGCACCGCGCCCTCGCGATCACCGGCTGGCTCGCCCTGGTCGTCGCGGCCCTGTTCGCCGCCGCCTCGCTCGGCCTCGACCAGAAGAACAGCACCGATCCCGGCGAGTCCGGACGCGCCGACCGCGTCCTCGACGCGCACACCGGCTACCTGCCGCTGCTGGAGAACGTGCTGGTCGAGAGCAGGTCCGGAACGACGCCGTTCGAGCAGGACGGCGTGAAGCGCGCCGCCGCCCGCGAACTGGCCTCGGCCCTGCGCCCGTACGGGACCGTGCGCTCGCCCCTCGACGACCCCGCCCTCGTCTCCCGGGACGGACGGTCCGGCCTGGTGACCGTGCAGATCGCCGGACCGCACGAGCGGTTCCGCGCGCACTACGCCGGGATCGTGGCGGCCGTCCGGGACGCGGCGGCGCGGCACCCGGACCTCCGGCTGGCGCAGGCGGGCGACAAGAGCCTCTCCGACGCCGTGAACGGCGGCATCAAGGACGACATGAAGCGCGCCGAGTACGTCTCGCTGCCGCTGACCGTGCTGATCCTGCTGGTGGTGTTCGGGTCGCTCGTCGCCGCCGGGATCCCCCTGCTGCTGGCGGTCACGACGGTCGCCGGGACGTTCGGGCTGCTGCGGCTCGCCGGGCACTGGGTGCCGGTGAACAGCGCCGCGTCCTCGATCGTGCTGCTCGTCGGGGTCGCGGTCGGTGTCGACTACTCGCTGTTCTACCTGCGGCGGACGCGCGAGGAGCGGGCGGCGGGCCGGCCGGCGGACGAGGCGCTGCGCGTCGCGACCCGCACGTCCGGGCACGTCGTGGTCGTCTCCGGCCTGACCGTGATGCTCTGCCTCGCCGGGCTGCTGTTCACCGGCCTCGACAACTTCAAGGGCCTGACCGCCGGGACCGTCCTGGTCGTGGGGCTCGCCATGGCGGGCTCGGTCACCTTCCTGCCCGCGCTGCTCGCGGCCCTCGGCCCCCGCGCGGACGGCCTGCGCCTGCCGTGGATCGGCCGCCGCCGCACCGCCGCCGGGCCGTCCCGGTTCTGGACGGCCGTGGCGCGGCGGGTCGTCCGGCGTCCGCTGCTGTGGGGCGGGCTCGCCGTTCTCGCGCTGGTCGTGACGGCGCTGCCCGCGCTCGGCATGCGCCTCCAGGACGCGGCGGTCACCGACAGCCTTCCCCGGTCCGTCCCCGTCGTGGACGCGGCGATCCGCATGCAGCGGGCGTTCCCCGGCAGCCCGTCGCCCGCGTCGGTCGTGCTGTGGGAGAAGCGCCCCGGCGCGCTGGACGGCCCGGAGGTCGACGCGGCCGTCGCCGGCCTCCGCCCGACCGTCACGGCGCGGAGCGGGGGAGTGCTGGTCGCGCGCGTGCCGCTGGCGCACTTCGGCACCGGTCCCGACGCCGACCGCTCGCTGCTCGACCTGCGGCGCCGGAGCGACGCCGTGTTCGGCGGCCTGGACGGCGTCGGGCACGCCGTCGCGGGCAAGACCGCCTTCGCCTACGACTTCACCAAAGTCGTCGAGAACCGCTCGGCGCCGGTCGTCGTCGCCGTCCTGGCGCTGGCGTTCGTCCTGCTGGCGGTCGCGTTCCGCTCCGCCGCCGTCGCGGTGGTCTCGATCCTGCTGAACCTGCTGTCGATCGGCGCCGCCTACGGCGTGCTGGTCCTCGGTTTCCAGGACGGCCGTCTCGGCGGCCCGCTCGGCTTCACCGCCTACGGCGGCGTGATCGGCTGGCTCCCGCTGTTCATGTTCGTCATCCTGTTCGGGCTCAGCATGGACTACCACCTCTTCATCCTGAGCCGGATCCGCGAGCACCGGGCCGGCGGCATGACCGCGCGCGCCGCCGTCGTCGCCGGGGTCGGCGCGACCTCGGGCGTCGTCACCAGCGCGGCGGCCATCATGACCTGCGCGTTCAGCGTTTTCGTGATGCTGTCAGCGATCGAGTACAAGATGATGGGCGTCGGCCTCGCCGCCGCGGTCCTGATCGACGCGACGCTCGTCCGGGGCGTCCTGCTGCCCGCGGCACTGGCCGTCCTCGGCGGTCGCCTGTGGCCGTCCGCTCCGGCTACGGGCGTCCCGCACCTGGCCCGCTCCGCCCCCTGACCGCCTGCTCGCGACCGCCAGCACGGCGCCCGCCAGCAGGACCACGGCGCCCACCGCCTGGAGGGACGTGAAGGACTCGCCGAGCAGGAGCGTCCCGAGGGCGGTGTTGACCACCGGCACCAGGAACATCATCAGGGACGCCGAGGACGGCCCGACCTGCGCCACGCCCCGGTAGTAGAGCAGGTTCGCGATCGCGGCGGCGCCGACGGCGAGGTACACCACGTTCAGCCAGACGCCCGCCGGAAGCGCGCCCCACTCCACCTTCCCCAGGTCCGGGACGGCGAGGACGCCCAGCAGTACCGCCCCCGCGCAGGTCGCGTAGGCGGTCGCGCGCAGCGGCTCGACACCGGCCATCACCTTCGGCCCGGCCAGCGTGAAGGCGGCCCAGCACACGGCGGCGAGCGCGAACAGGCCGTCCCCGGCGAGCCGGTCCGCGCCGCCGTGCCCGCTGCCGCCCGTCCCGCAGAAGAAGACCACCGCCCCGGCGAGCCCGAGCGCGAGCCCCGCCAGGCGCGCCCGCGAGGCCCGCTCGCGCCCGGCGACCGTGCGGAACGCCGTGGTCAGGACCGGGCTGAGCACCGGGATCAGGATCCCGCCGTCCACCGAGGGGGCCAGGGCCAGTCCCCAGAAGAAGAAGCCGTTGTAGGCGAAGACGCCGAGCACCCCGGCGGCGGCCGCGCGTCCCGCGGCGCGCACCGGGGGCCGGTCGCGGGCCGCCCCGAACAGCCCGACCGCGACGAGCAGCGCGACCGCCGCCCCGCCGAACCGCAGCAGCGCCGCCACGGTGTGCGGCATGTGCCCCACCACGGACTTGGAACTGGAGAAGGCGCCGCCCCACAGCAGCATCGTGGCCGACAGGAAGAGATAAGGACGCTTGTCACTCGCCATCGTCCCAGCGTGGACGCGTCCTCTCCGGATCTCTTGAACGCTGGAGCGCCTCGCCTCCCCTGGAAGCCCAACGTCACCGTACGGTTACTCAGAGCGTTCGTCACGTCGCTTTTAGTGACCATGGGGACCGGCAACGGTCTCGGCTACGTGTAGGAGGAGTGGAAGGAACCCCGCATGGCGAGCTACGAGATCACCGTCGAGACCGGCGACATGGAAGGCGCGGGCACCAACGCCGACGTGTACATCACCCTCTACGGCGAGGACGGGACGGCGGGTCCCATACGCCTGAACGACGGGCGGGACAACTTCGAACGCGACGACGTCGACCGCTTCAAACTCGACCTCGCCCGGATCGGACGGCTCGACTGCGTCCACATCGCCCACGACAACGGCGGAGCGAGACCCGGCTGGTTCCTCAACCGCGTGGTCGTCGACGACGGCCGCGAAACGGTCGACTTCCCGGCCTACCGCTGGCTCTCCACGGAGGAGAACGACGGCCAGACCGAAGTGACGCTCACCCGCCCGCGCGGCTGATCGCCGCACCGGCCGCCGCCTGCCGGACGACCCGCACCCCGCCCCGGAAGGCGGCGGCCTCCGCCCGCACCGAGAACCCTCGCCCACTGGACGGCGCCTGAAGGGCGGTCAGTGGTCGCGGGTGGCGAGAAGCGCGGCGAGGGCGCGGAGGCCGGACTGGCGTCCGGCGGGGATGGAGGCGGCTTCCAGGGCGGTGAAGGCGGCGGCCAGCCGCCGATCCGCCTCGTTCCGGGCCCAGCCGCGGCCGCCGGCGCGGTCCACCAGCGCGGCGGCGCGCGTGATCTCGTCCGCCGTCAGGGGCCGGGACGTCGCGTAGAGGGCGGCCAGCTCGGCGGAGGCCTTCGTCCGCGCGTTGAGGGCCGCCACGACCGGCAGGGACTTCTTGCGGGACGCCAGGTCCGACCCGGCCGGCTTGCCCGTGACGGACGGGTCGCCCCAGATGCCGAGCAGGTCGTCCACGAGCTGGAAGGCGATGCCGAGCTGGCGGCCGAACGTCGCCAGCGCGTCCGCCGCGCGACCGTCGGCCCCGGCGGCCAGCGCGCCCAGCCGGCAGGACGCCTCCAGCAGCGCTGCGGTCTTGCCGTCCGCCATCGCCAGGCACTCGTCGAGGGTGACCGTGGTGCACTGCTCGAAGCGCAGGTCGTGGGCCTGGCCCGCGCAGAGGCGGGCCACGGCGCCGGACAGGACGGAGCGCGCTTCGCGGGCGAACGCGGCGGGCACGGGATCGGGGCCGGGCACCAGGTCCAGGGCCGTGGTGAGCAGGAGGTCCCCGGCGACGATCGCCTGACCGGTGCCGAACACCGTCCACGCCGCCGGACGGTGCCGGCGGGTGGTGTCGCCGTCCATGACGTCGTCGTGCAGCAGCGAGAAGTCGTGGACCATCTCGACCGCGACACCGGCGGCCCGGATCGCCGCGCACGTCTCGCCCTCCCAGCCGAACCCGGCGGCCGAGGCGGCGGAGGCGGCGGAGGCGGCGGAGGCGGCGGAGGCGGCGGAGGCGGCGGAGGCGGCGGAGGCGGCGGCGAGGACGAGCGCGGGACGGATCGCCTTGCCGCTCGCGTCGGACGGACGGCCGGAGGCGTCCCACCAGCCCGCGTGGTAGCCCGCGACCCGGTCGACCGGGGACGGCAGGAGCCCCACGGCGCGCCGGTAAGCGGGTTCGACCACCTCGCGGGACCGGTCCAGCAGCGCCCGCGCGGACGGCGCGGGGGCGGAGGTGGTCGCGGTCGGGAGGCTGGCGGTCATGCGGGGCTCCTTACGAACGGACGTCCTCCGCAGTCTCGCCACCACCGGGACGTCCCCCGGCGGACTTTGCCGCGCGGGCGTCAATCCTTTGCCGGTGATCTCGCCACCGCCGCGCGTCCCCGCGGCGTTCGGGGCGGGGCTGGTGTGGAGGCGGCAAAGCGTTCGCCAAGACGGGAGGGGCTGCGGCCGGGCGTCGGCACTGTGGTGCGCCGTGCGAGGGCGCGCTGGGCGTCCCGGCCGATCGAGAGGGCGGACCCGATGACCACCACCGTTCCGGAACCCGAGCAGCAGACCGCGTCCAGCCTCGGGACGGCGGCGGCGCGGAACCTGGCGACGACCACCAAGTCCGTCCCGCAGATGCAGGGCATCTCGACGCGCTGGCTGCTGCGCGTGCTGCCGTGGGTGGAGGTCGCGGGCGGCGCGTACCGGGTGAACCGGCGGCTGTCCTACACGGTCGGGGACGGCCTGATCGAGTGCATGTCCACCGGCGCGTCCGCGCGGGTGATCCCCGGTGACCTGGGGGAGCTGCGGTACCTGCGCGGCTTCGACGACGAGGTGTCGCTGACGGCCCTGGCCGACCGGTTCACCCAGACCGAGTGGACGGCGGGCCAGACCATCGCCGAGCCCGGCGTCGCGGCCGACCGCCTGATCGTGATCGTCCACGGCAAGGTCGAGCGCGTCGGGACCGGCGAGTACGGCGAGCAGGTCTCGCACGGCATCGTCGGCGACGGCGGGTACCTCGGCGAGACCGCCCTCGTGGACGACGACGCGGTCTGGGAGCACGGCGTGCGCGCCGTCACCGGCTGCACGGCCCTGGTCCTGATGCGGCGCGACTTCCGCGAGGCGCTCCAGCGGGACACCGCGCTGCGCGAGCACGTCGAGGACGCGCTGAGCGCCGCCGCCCCCGCCACCGACCCGGGCGGCGAGGCCGCGATCGAGGTGGCGTCCGGGCACGAGGGCGAGCCGGTGCTGCCGTCCACGTTCGTCGCCTACGACACCGCGCCGCGCGAGTACGAGCTGAGCGTGGCCCAGACCGTGCTGCGCGTCCACACCCGCGTGGCCGACCTGTACAACGAGCCGATGAACCAGGTCGAGCAGCAGTTGCGGCTGACCGTCGAGGCGCTGCGCGAGCGGCAGGAGTACGAGCTCGTCAACAACCGCGACTTCGGCCTGCTGCACAACGCCGACCCGGCGCAGCGGCTCACCACCCGGTCCGGTCCGCCGACCCCGGACGACATGGACGACCTGCTCGCGGCCGTCTGGAAGGACCCGGCGGTGTTCCTGGCGCACCCGCAGGCCATCGCCGCGTTCGGCCGCGAGTGCAGCCGCCGGGGCCTGTACCCGAGCACGGTCGAGATGCTCGGCCGCCAGGTGCCGGCCTGGCGCGGCGTCCCGATCCTGACCTGCAACAAGCTGCCGATCAGCGGGACGCGCACCTCGTCGGTGCTGCTGATGCGCACCGGGGAGGACGCGCAGGGCGTGGTCGGGCTGCGCCAGACCGGCCTGCCCGACGAGTACGAGCCCGGCCTCAACGCCCGGTTCATGGGCATCGACGACCAGGCGGTCATCTCCTACCTGGTCAGCGCCTACTACTCGGCGGCCGTCCTCGTGCCGGACGCGCTGGGCGTGCTGGAGAACGTCGAGCTCGGCCACGAGGGCTGAGGCGACCCGAGATGACGCCCCCCGCGCGACCCGCGCAGCCCGTGCCGCCCGCGCAGCCCGTGCCGCCCGCGCGGCCCGCGCCGCCCGCGCAGCCCGTGCCGCTCGCGCAGCCTGTGCCGCTCGCGCAGCCTGTGCCGCTCGCGCAGCCTGTGCCGCTCGCGCAGCCTGTGCCGCCCGCGCGGCCCGTGCCGCCTCGCGCCGCATCCGCATCCGCCTCCGGGGCGGGCCTCGCGTATCGGATGCCGGAGTTGTACCGGCCCTGGCCGCCCCGCCTGAACCCGCATCTGGACGCGGCCCGCGAGCACAACCGCGCCTGGTCGCGCGAGCAGGGCTTCACGGCGGGCCCGGTGTGGGACGGCTCCGTGCTCGACGCGATCGACCTGCCGCTGCTCGCCGCGTACTGCTACCCGGACGCCGACGAGCCCGTCCTGCTGCTGATCACCGACTGGTTCGTCTGGGGCTTCTACCTGGACGACTGGTTCCTGCGGACGTTCAAGGGCGGCCGGGACACCGCGGGGGCGGCGGCCTGGCTGGAGCGGACGCGCCGCTTCATGTCGTCCGACGCGTCCGGAACGGGCCCGGAGCCGGAGGATCCCGTGCAGCGCGCCCTGCACGACCTCTGGACGCGGACGGTCCCGCTGAGCACGGCGGCGTGGCGCGCCCGCTTCGCCACCAGCACCCTCGCGCAGATCACCGACGCGCTGTGGGAGCTGGACAACCTCGCCGAGTGCCGGACGCCGAACCCGATCGACTACCTCGAACACAAGCGCGGCGTCGGCGCCGGGCACTTCGCCGCCGACCTCATCGAGCTGGCGATGGGCCTGGACCTGCCGGAGGAGGTCGTCGCGACGCGGCCGGTGCGGGTCGTCCGCGAGGCGTTCACCGACGCGCAGTTCCTGATGAACGACCTCTTCTCCTACGAGCGGGAGGTCGAGGAGGAGGGCGAGGTGCACAACCTCGCCCTGATCCTGGGCGACTTCCTCGGCGCGGACCCGCAGCGGGCCGCCGACACCGTCGCCGACCTGCACGCGTCCCGGCTCCTGCAGCTGGAGAACACGGCGCTGACCGAACTGCCGGCCATGATGGACGAGCGGGGCCTCGACGCGCGCGTCCGCCGCGACCTGTTCACGTTCGTCCGCTGCGTTCGGGACGCCGACGCCGGCGCGCACGAGTGGCACCTGCGGTCGGCGCGCTACAGCAACGCCGCCACGCGGGACGCGGATCCGCGCGTGCCGGTGTGGCGCGGCCCGTCCGGGCTGGGGACCTCGGCGGCGCGGCTGTGGGCGGCCCACCGTCCGGTGCTGCGCCTGCCCCGCCGGTTCGACGTCCGCGACGAGCGCGCGGCGCGTCCGGCCCGCGTCAGCCCGCACGTCGCCGAGGTCCGGCGCGACGTGTCGGCGTGGGCCGCCGGGCTCGGCATGCTGGACGGCACGATCTGGGACGCCGCGACCTTCGCGGCGTCCGACTTCGGCGGCCGTGCCGCGATGACCGTCCCGGACGCCCCGCCCGCGCGGCTGCGCGTCGTCGCCCGCTGGGGCGTCCTGCTCGCCCACCTGGACGACCTCCTCGACCGGGCGTTCAAACCGCGCGGCGACCTGCCCGGCGCGAAGGCGTTCCTGTCCCGGCTGCCCGCGTTCCTCGCCGAGGACCCGCCCCCGCCCGCCGGCGCGGTGGAGCGCGGCCTCGCCGACCTCTGGCCCGTCACCGCCGCCGAGCTGGACGAGCCCGCCCGCGCCCGGCTGTCCCGCCACTTCGGCGAGTTCCTGGACGGCTGCCTCTGGGAGATGGCCGCCGCCGCCCAGCAGCGCGTCCCCGACGCGGTCGACTACCTGGAGATGCGGCGCCGCACCGGCGCCACGGCGCTGGCCTGCGACCTGCTCGGATACGCCCTGGACCTCGACGCGGACGTCCCGCGCGCGCTCCTCGACGCCTTCTCCGACCAGGCCACGATCGCCAACGACCTGCGCTCGTACGCCAAGGAGATCGGGACGCCCGGCGAGACCTGCAACGGCGTCCTGGTCGTCCAGCGCCTGCTCGGCTGCGACCTGCAGCGCGCCGCCGACATCACCGCCGACCTGGCCGCCGCCCGCGCGGCCCAGTTCGACCGCCTCGCCGCCGCCCGCTCCCTGCGCACGGCCGACGCCCTGCGCACGGCCGACGCGCTGCGCACGGCCGACGCCCTCGGCACGGCCGACGCGCTGCGCACGGCCGACGCGCTGCGCGACTGGCTGGCGGGCGACCGGCTCTGGGGAAGCCGGACCCGCCGCTACGAGCGGGCCGTGCCCCGCCCGCGACACTCCCCGGACCTGCGAGGATCCGCATGCCCACGCTGATCGAGCCACCCGTCCAGCCGCCGGACGGCCCGGCGACCGCACTCTCCACGGGGGCGGCGCGCCGGCTCGCGACGACCACCAAGACGCCGCCGCAGGCCGCCGCGATCACGCCGCGCTGGCTCCTGCGCATCCTGCCCTGGCGGGACGTCCCCGGCGGCACCTACCGCCTCACCCGCACCGAACGCCGGACGCTCGCGCGTCCCGGCAGCGACCAGCCCGGAGTGATCCTCGCCGCGGGGCACACCGGCGAGCCGAGACTGCCCGGCATGGGCATCACCTACGGCCTGCCTCCGCGCGAGTACCCGCTGAGCCTCGCGCAGACGGTGCTGCGCGTGCACACGCGCGTCCGGGACGTCCACAACGAGCCGCTCGACCAGTTCGACGAGCAGCTCCGCCTGGCCCTGGAGGCCCTGCGCGAGCGCCAGGAGCACGACCTGGTCAACCATCCCGGTTTCGGTCTCCTGCACGCGCCGCCGCCCCGGCATCGCGTCGCCGCCCGCACCGGTCCGCCCACCCCGGCCGATCTGGACGCCTTGATCTGCAAGCAGACGAGCCCCCGCTACCTGCTGGCCCACCCGCGGGCCATCGCCGCGTTCGGCCACCAGTGCACCCGCCGCGGCCTCATGCCCGACACGATCGATGTGTCGGGGCACCGCCTCCTCGGCTGGCGCGGCCTGCCGATGCTTCCCTGCGACAAGATCCCCATCAACGGGACGACGACCACCATCCTGGTCGTCCGGCCGGGCGAGGACCGGCAGGGCGTCGTCGGCCTGCGTCCCGCCGACCTTCCCGGCCAGCACGAGCCCGGCGTCACCGTCCAGCGCGCGGGCACCGACGCCCACGCCGTCGAGAGCCACCTGGTGACTTCCTACTACTCCCTCGCCGTGCCCATCCCGAACGCCGTCTGCGCCCTGGACGGCGTCGAACTCGGCCACTGACGGCCTCCGGTCGCGCGCCTCTCCAGGTTTGGGAGGGGCGACTTCCGGAATGTGCCTCTTGTAGGTGGATGCTGGGTTTGGGGGTTGGCGTGGCGCTGCACAGGAGCGAGTGGGACAAGTCCGAGCGGGACCAGAACGGCGTCCAGGCGGGAGCGGGGGAGTGGCGGGACGCGCCCTCGGCGTACGACGACCTGTTCGCCGAGCCGTCCGGCAACGGCGTCCTCACCAAGGCCCGGATGCCGGACCGCATGGCCGACCCGCGGGCGGTCTTCCAGCTGGTCAGGTCCGAGCTGCTGCTGGACGGCAACGCCTCGCAGAACCTGGCGACGTTCTGCACGACCTGGGCCGAGGACGAGGTCCGCCGGCTGATGGACGTCTGCCTCGACAAGAACATGATCGACAAGGACGAGTACCCGCAGACCGCCGAGATCGAGGCGCGCTGCGTCCGGATCCTCGCCGACCTGTGGAACTCGCCCGCCGAGGCGGCCACGGTCGGCTGCTCGACGACCGGGTCCAGCGAGGCGGCGATGCTGGGCGGCCTCGCGATGAAGTGGCGCTGGCGCAAGCGCCGCGAGGCCGAGGGCAGGCCCGCCGGCAAGCCGAACCTGGTCTGCGGGCCGGTGCAGATCTGCTGGGAGAAGTTCGCGCGCTACTTCGACGTCGAGCTCCGCCAGATCCCCCTGGAGGACGGCGCGACCGGGCTGCGTCCCCACCAGCTCGCCGACCACGTGGACGAGAACACGATCGGCGTCGTCGCGATCCTCGGCGTGACGTTCACCTGCGACTACGAGCCCGTCGCCGAGCTGTCGGCCGCGCTCGACCGGATCCAGGCCGACACCGGCCTGGACGTCCCGATCCACGTGGACGCCGCCAGCGGCGGGTTCGTCGCGCCGTTCCTCCAGCCGGACCTCGTCTGGGACTTCCGCGTCGAGCGCGTCGTGTCGATCAACGCGTCCGGGCACAAGTACGGGCTGGCGCCGCTGGGCGTCGGCTGGGCGATCTGGCGCGACGCCGCGGAACTGCCCGAGGACCTCGTCTTCGACGTCGACTACCTGGGCGGCGACATGCCCACGTTCGCGCTCAACTTCTCCCGGCCCGGCGGCGAGGTCGTCGCGCAGTACTACCTGTTCCAGCGGCTCGGACGCGAGGGCTACCGGCGCGTCCAGCAGGCGTGCGCCGACACCGCCCGCTGGCTCGGCGAGCAGATCGCCTCGCTCGGCCCGTTCGAGCTGCTCTACGACGGCCGCGGCGCCCTGCCCGCCGTCTCCTACAAGCTCAAGGACGACCACAGCGGCTTCACCCTGTACGACCTGACCGAGCAGCTGCGCGTCCGCGGCTGGCAGGTGCCGTCCTACCCGCTGCCCGCCCACCGCGACGGCACGGTGATCCAGCGGGTCCTGATCCGGCACGGCATCGGCCGCGACGAGGCGTCCCTTCTGGTGGACGACATGAAGCGCTGCCTGGATCGCCTCTCCGGCGGCACCACCGGCGCGCCCGCCCACCCGTCCTTCCACCACTGACCCGCCCCCACCCCGCGCCCGCCAACCCCGCGCCCGCGAACCCCGCGCTCGCGAACCCCGCGTCCGCGAACCCCGCGCTCGGCAACCCCGCGCTCGGCAACCCCGCGCTCGGCAACCCCGCGCTCGGCAACCCCGCGCTCGCGAACCCCGCGCCCGCCAACCCCCGCTCGCGAACCCCGCGTCCGTGAACCCCGCGCTCGCGAAGGCGCGGGGTTCGCGAATGTCACTGCCGGACGCTAGAAACGGGCGGGAGGGGGTTGAGGATGTCGCTGCGACGGTTCGAGAAGGCGATGACGATGATGCGGGCGTCCGATCCGGGGCTCCGCGAGGGCGGCTTCGACTTCCTGCGCGAGCACGCCGACGCCTACGTGGCGGAGCTGGCGGCCGAGTTCGACGGGGAGACCGACCACGGGCTGCGCTGCTGGCTGCTGGAGCTGCTCGCCGAGGCCCGGTCGCCGGACGCGCTGCCCGTCCTGGCCGTCCAGCTGGGCGCCGACGACGAGTCCCTGCGGTTCTGGGCCGTCCGGGGGCTGGAGATGCTCGACACCCGCGAGTCCCGCGAGGCCCTCGACCGAGCGCGCGCCAACGGCTGGATCGAGTAGCCGGCGCGGGATCGATTAGCCGGCGCGGGATCGAGTGGCCGGCGGCCGGGGGCGCCCGCCGGGGCGGCACCGGAGCTCCCGGCGCCGTGCTCGCCGGGAGCCGCCGGGCCGCTGCTCAGGGCGTGGTCTCCAGCTCCCGGGGCGCGAGCTCCTCGCGCACCCGGCGTTCGACGAGGATGGGCACGAAGTCGCGGATGGGCACCGTGGCGTACCGCCCGTACACGGCCCCGATCACGCGGTTGATCTCGGCGATGTCCCGTTGGGAGGCGAACTCCCTGACCAGCCTGTCGGTCAGCGCCTCCATCGCGGCTCGCTCCCGCTTCTCGACCTCCGAGGACACGGGCTTCCCCCTCCGCTTGACGCTTCACCTACCACTGTGCGCGCCACCGGCCGCACCCGGCAACCCCCGTTCCGCCGCGGATCGAGACGGTGTGCGGCGCGCGTCGGCCCAGTCGCCGGCGCCCGGCCGGACGGGCAGTCAGGGGGCCGTCGACTCGAACGGCTCGCCGGGCTTCCAGGCCAGCTCCGGCGGCACGCCCTCGAACGCGAGGTCCTGGTCCAGCAGCCCGGCCCAGGACGGGCGCCACCGGGGCGCGCGCGAGGCCATCTCCGCCCGCAACCCGGACAGGTACGGCTGGAACCCCGGCCACCACTCGGGGAGATGGTCGTACGCGCGCTCGGCGGTGAACCCGTCGGCGGTCACGACCACCCGCGCGTGCGTCCACCGGCCGCGCTCCGGGTCGGCCTCCCGCTCGCGCCACGCGTCGAGCAGCGCGGACAGCTCCGGGTCGGCCGTCCGCCCCCACTCCGGGCCGAGCTTGTAGTTCCGCCCCGGACGGTCCGTGCCCGTGTGCGCGACCTCGATGGACGTGACGCCGAGGCTCGCGCGCACCCACGCGGCCACCTCGTCCGGCTCGCCCGCCGGGACGGGGCGGTCCAGCTCGGACGCGTTCCGCATCGCCTTCGCGATCGACCCCGCGACCTGCTCGGGGTCCAGGACGTGCACGCGCCGCCCGGCGGGCTCCCCGGACCCGGCGGGAAGCTCGGGCCGCGCCGAACCGGGCGTCACCCCGAGCCGCCGCGCCAGCGCCAGCACGTCCTCGACGGTCGCCGCCGGGTCGGCCGGCCGCACGTCCTCCTCCAGCGGGACGTACAGGGCCTCGATCACCGCCGCGTCCACGGTGCGGGCCTCGACCGCCGCCACCAGCGCCTCGTAGGGCTCGCGCGCCGCGTCCCAGTCCTCCGCGCCGTCCGCGTACGACTCGAAGGACCACTCGTTCCCCGAGTCGGGGCCTCCGTCCATCTCGCCCGGATACTCCGCGCGCGCCCACTGCCGCCCGTCCCACCAGTAGACCCAGGAGACGAGGTGCATCTCCTCCTGGGCGGCGTGGACGTAGTCCCAGGGGAACCAGTCGGGCGCGCCCGCGAGCAGGTCCACGGGCGGGAGCTGGTGCCGCGCGATGCTGTGGTCGAGGTCGTAGCCGAAGGTGACGGCCCGCCCGCCCTCGACCCACGCGACGCCCCAGCTCCCGCAGCCGAACTCCCGGCGCCGCAGCCCGCCGCCGTCCTCCTCGAACGTGATGATCGCCTGGTCCGGGAGCGCCGCGCCCAGCAGCGCGTGCGCCGCCGCCTCGTTCCACAGCTCCTCGGGATGCTCGGTCAGCACTGCCGCTCCTGAATGATCACGGATCTTCCGCCGATATCGACGTGGGCCCGCCGTCCCCGGTTCCCGCGTCCTGGCGCAGCCTCCCGCGCGCGCGTGCGCCGCGGGGGCTGCGTCAGTCCAGCGGGGTGGTGGCGAAGGCCAGCAGGGCGTCGAGGTCGGTGACGGTGATCCTCCGCCAGCCCGTCCGGACGAGGCCGTTGCGGCGGAGGCGCAGCAGGCCGCGCGCGACCGTCTCGCGGGACAGGCTCAACCAGGAGCCGAGGTCGGTCTGGGACAGCGGGGGAGCGATGTCGATGCTGCCGTCCGGGTTCGGCGGGGCCTCGCGCGCCGACAGCTCCGCCAGGTGGACGAGCAGGAGCGCCAGGCACTGCTCGCCGCGCAGCGTCGCCTGCGCGCGGACCCGCCCGTTCGCGTCGTCCAGCCGCCGGGCCAGCGTCCCCGACAGCACCCGCCAGATCATCGGGTGGGTGTCGAGGATCTCCGCGAACCGGCTGGCCGGGACCACCAGCGTGTCGACCGGGGTCAGCGCGATCACGGTCGCCGACCGCAGCCGTCCCGAGAGCGCGGCCGACTCGCCGAGGATGTCGCCGGGCCCGCGCACCGCGAGGGTGACGGTGTGCCCGGCCGGGGTCGTCGAGACGACCTTCACCCACCCGGACCGGACGAGGAACACGTGGTCGGAGTCCTCGCCCTGGTGCACCAGCGCGGCGGGCGGCCGGAACGCGCGCCGCCGCCCGGCCGCGAGCAGCGCCTCCCGCTGCTCGTCGTCCAGGGCGGCCAGGAAGCTGGAGTCCGCCTCACCGGACGGCGGAGCGGACGCTCCTCTGCCGGCCATGGCGTTCCTCTCGTCCGTCGCGTGCGTCCCCCGGCGGCACCGGGCCGTCGGGGAGGGCGGGTGGGGGCGGCGTGCTCCGGCCGGGACCGTGGGAGGCGAGGTGACTGGACGGTATCCCGGCCGCGCCGCGATGGGTAGGGCCGTGCGAGCCGCGGAAGGCGGCCCGGTAGGCGTTCGGCGTGGTGCCGGTGACGCGCTTGAAGCGTTCGCGGAAGGCCGTCGCCGACCCGAAACCGGCCTGGAGCGCGATCCGCTCCACCGGATGGTCGGTGTGTTCGAGCAGGAACTGGGCCCGCGTGACCCGGACGCGGAGCAGCCACTGCAGCGGCGTCGTGCCGGTGTGCTCGCGGAAGCGCCGGTTGAACGTGCGCGGGCTCACGCCGCAGTGCGCGGCCATGTCCTCCAGGGTGAGGTCCCGCGCGAGGTGGTCCTCGATCCAGGCGAGCGTCGGTTCGAGCAGCGACCCGCGCGGCAGCGGCGGACGGTCGTGCACGATGTACTGCGCCTGCCCGCCCTCGCGCTCCAGCGGGGTGACGGCCAGCCGGGCGGCGTCCGCCGCGACGGCCGAACCGAGGTCCCGGCGGACCAGGTGCAGGCACAGGTCCAGCCCCGCGGACGCCCCGGCCGAGGTGAGCAGCTGCCCGTTGTCCACGTACAGGACGTCGGGCCGCACCTCCACCTTCGGGAACATCTCGGCGAAGCGCCGCGCGGCGGTCCAGTGGGTCGTCGCGGCCAGGCCGTCCAGGAGGCCGGTGGCCGCGAGGGTGAACGCGCCGCCGCAGATCGACGCGATGCGCGTGCCGCGCGCGGCGGCGTCGCGCAGCGCCTCCAGGGCCTCGGCGGGCGGCGGCCCGGCGTGCTCCGCGCGGCCCGGCACGACGACGGTGTCGGCGTCCGCCAGCGCCTCCAGCCCCCAGGGGACGTGCACCGTGAAGGTCTCGGTCGGCACCTCCGGCCGCGTCCCGCACACCCGCACCCGGTACGGGCGCCGCCCGTCCGGGAGCCGGACGCGGTTGAACACCTCGATGGGCACGGCCATGTCGAACGCCACCGTCTCGTCCAGCGCAAGGATCGCCACTGTATGCACGATCGCAGCGTACGCCGGGTTCCCGCCACGGCACAGACCTGCGCCGGACGTCCGATCGCCCAGCTCGGACGAGTTGGCGAGAACCCGTTGGAAACTGTCGTTCCAGCCCGTGTTCGAGTTCCGGCGCGGCTCCTAGCGTGATCGTCACAACGACGGCACGACGTTAGTGAGGCACCGATGCTCGCCCAGTTCGTTCTCTTCGACGGTTTCGACCCCCTGGACGTGATCGCCCCGTTCGAGGTCTTCAGCGCCGCGGGCCTGTTCAGCGGGCAGGTCGCCTGCGAGCTGGTCTCCGCCGAGGGGCCGCGCGAGGTCCCCAGCGCGCTCGCCGCGATCTCGCTGACCGCCACCGCCCGCCTCGACCCGGACCGCGCGGACCTGGTCGTCGTCCCCGGCGCGGCCGGACGGACCCAGCCCCCGGACGAGGACGACCCGAACGCCGACCGGCCGGAGACGGTCCCCGACATCCTCGGCCGGGCCCTCGGCACCGACCTGCCCGGCCTGCTGGGGAAGGCCCTGGCCGCGCCCGGCACGACGGTCGCCACGGTCTGCGGCGGCTCGCTGGTCCTGTCGATGGCCGGGCTCATCGAGGGCCGCCGCGCCACCACCCACCACCAGGGCCTGGACGTGCTCGGCATGGGCGGCGTCGAGGTGATCCGGGCCCGCGTCGTCGACGACGGCGACCTCGTCACCGGCGGCGGCGTGACGTCCGGCCTGGACCTCGGCCTCCACCTGGTCGAACGGGAGGTGGGCCCGCGGATCGCGCACGCCGTCGAGACCCTCTTCGAGCACGAGCGCCGGGGCGTCGCCTGGCGCGACCACGGCCCCGCCCCGAAGACCGTCTGACCCTCTCCCTCCACCGGGAATGCCGATGAATCCAGCACACGAGAGACGGCGGCCGGGAACCAGGGACCAGGTCGCCTCGCTGACGGCCACGGCCGCGCCCACGCTCGTCTTCCTCGCGGCGGTCGGCCTCGGCGGCCTGCGGACCGCCCTGGTCGCCACCGTCACCAGCGCCCTGCTGGTCCTGGCCTGGCGGCTGCGCGCCCGGCACCACGTCGCGCACGCGCTCGTCGGCGCGCTCCTCGCCACGGTCTGCGCCGCGGTCGCGGCGGGCACCGGGCAGGCGCGGGGCTTCTTCCTGCTGCCGATGCTCGTCCCGGCGGTGGCGACGGCGGCGTGCCTGCTCACCGTCCTGACCGGCGCGCCGCTGGCGGGCCTGGTCGCGAACCGGATCGCGGGCGGCCCGCCGGACTGGCGCGCGCACCGCCCGCTCCAGCGCTTCTACTCGCGGACGACCCTGGTCATCGGCCTGGTGAGCTGCGCGAGCCTGGCGGCGCAGGCGGTCCTCTACCGGTTCTCCGCCGTCGCCTGGCTGGGCGTGCTGCACGTCCTGATGGCCCCGCTGTGGACGGCCGTCACCGCCGTGTCGGTCGTCCTGTCCCGCAAGGCGGTGGCGCGCCACCGCACGACGTGCCCGGCCGCCGCCGAGGCCCGTCCGGCTCCCCGGAGCTGAGAGCCCGCCTTCCGGCCGGCCCGTCCCGGCGGCGGCCCGGCTGGACGCAGGGCGGCCCGGTTGGTCCGGGGGGATCCGGTTGGTCCGGGGGGCCAGCTGGAGGCGGGCGGTCCGGTTGGTCTCGGGGGGTTCGGCTGGACGCGGGGCGGTCCGGCCGAGCATGATCCTTTCCATGGCCGACACGAGCGAGCGGGCGCTGCTGAGCGCGCCCGGCCAGGGCGAACTGATCGACGTGGCCGGGGTCGCGCACCTGTTCCGGCTGACCGGGGAGCAGACCGGCGGACGCTTCGCCTTCGAGGAGTTCCGGCTCGCCCCGGGCATCGTCGGGGCCCGTCCGCACGTGCACGAACGGCACGACGAGTACTTCTACGTCCTGGACGGCGAGCTCACCCTCCACAACGGCGACGGCGAGTTCAGCGCCGGGCCGGGGAACCTGCTGGCCGCGCTGCGCGGAACGCCGCACGGCTTCCGGAACGCCGGGACCGCGCCCGTCCGGGCCCTCTGCCTCTACACGCCCGCCGGCTACGAGAACTACTTCCGCGAAGTGCACGCGGCGGTCGCCGCGGGCGCGACGGTCACCGACGAGCTCCTGGCCGAGTTCCGCGCCCGCCACCACACCCGGCCGTCCTGACGTCCTGACGTCCTGCGGCTGAGCGGACCGGGCCTTCCCGCCTCGTCCGGCGTCAGCGGCAGGACTTGGTGGGATGGTCGTGGGTGACGGCGCAGGCCATGCGGGCGCCCTGGCCGGGGTAGCGCTGCTCCAGGGCGGTCACCACGTCCCGCCACTGGCGCCGGGTCTCGGCGATGGCCAGCTTGACCACGCGCGCGAAGTTGGCGCCGACCCGGCCCCGTTCGGTGGTCGGATCGGAGGTCTCGCCGGTCGACGGGTCGATCATCCCCGTGTCCTTGTTGAGCGAGCGGTGCCTGATCCGCTTGCCGCCCGAGCAGCCGAGCCTCTCGCCCGACCCGGCCGCCGCGAGGTCGAAGCACCCGGTGCTGAGGTGCTCGGGGATCTCCTCCGCGGTGGGCGGCCGGGGCGCGAACAGCTCGAACAGGGGGAAGAGCTCGACGTGCCCGAGCCCGGGCGGGTTGGTCACCCCGAAGGGCCCGGGTTTCGGATCGTCGGCCCAGTTGCTGTGCGAGTAGAAGTCCTGGACGGCGTGCAGCCCCCGTCCGAACTGCTCGATGACGCCGCACTTGGCGCGCCCGCCGACCTGGTTGTTCCCGCAGCGGACGAGCAGGCTGACATGCCACCCGACGATCTTGCCGTTGCTCAGCAGGCGCCCGGCCTCCTTCACCGCGTTGTTCATCCGCTGGGCGGCGTGGTCGACGCATCCCAGCAGGTTCCTGCTCGCCTCCGCCCGGCTCTGCGGATACCCGCTCTCCGCGAGGTAGTCGGCGTTGTCGCAGTGCGCCTCCTGCCTGACCGCCTCCGTGCCCAGATCCGGCGCGCCGATCGCCCCGCCCTTGTGGTGGGCGCCGGCCAGCTCGCTCAGCGACGCCGGCTCGAAGCAGTAGTCGTCGCTCGGCTGCCCCGGCGGACACGCCAGCGCGGCGCGCGTGATGTGCTCGTGCTCGGCCCGCTGCCCGAGCCTCCCGTCGAGCGTGCCGAACGAGTACGCCGAAGGAGCACTCACGCCGACCGCCGCACACGCGACCGCCCCGCCGACCAGCACGGCCAGACTCCTGGACCTCTTCACCGAACGCCCCCTCAAGATCGCTCTCCGGCCCGTCTCGACGAAGCGCGAGGACGAGCCCCTCCGCTCGGCGCGATCGCACTATGTGCGCACTTGACTACCGAAGGTGATCTACTCTCTCGAGGTGATCGATAAACCCGTCCCGCTCTGCGCCCCGCGCGTCGTGTCATTCGTGGCCGATGCCGAACATGAACAGGGCGCGGTCCAGGCCCTCGATGTGCGCGGGCACCGGGTGCGGGCGGGCGCGCCAGCGGTCGGCGGTCAGCGAGAAGTGCCGGGCGCCGCCCCGGCCGGTAGCGGGTGGTGGGTCTTCGACGTAGCCGAGGGAGCGCGCCAGTGCGAGAGAAGCCCGGTTGTCGGCCGCGGCACGGAAACGAGATCGCTCCGCACCGAGGCCGTCGAAGATGAGATGCAGCAGGGCGTGCCGGGAGTGCTTGCCGATTCCCTGCCCGCGTTCGTCCCGGAAGACCCAAACCCCGCTTTGGGTCACGCGGTCGCGAGCGAAATCCCTCGCGCGGACGTTCTGCACGCCGACCAGGCGGCCCCGGTCGAGGACGGCCAGCGCCAGCGACCATTCGTCCGGACGCCAGGTGCCGTAGTTGCGCCACAGCCATTGCAGTGTGCGCCGACCGCGCTCCATCGGGGTGTCGGACGCGTGTTCCAGGAAGGGGATGAGCGGGTGCACGTGCGTTTCGCGGGCGGCCGCGTCCGCGAGTGCCTCGTACTCCGCTGGGAGGGGCGGCCGCAGTTCGATCGAACCGGACCGGACGCACAGGTCGTCGAGCGGCCAGTACTCGGACGTCATCGTCTCTCTCCAGTCGGCCCGGTGCTGCGCGACGGTGCGAGGCGGTCGCGGGGTCACCACAGGACCGGGAGGCGTTCGGCGGTGCGTTTGATCCACCCCGAGCGCCAGCTGATCTCCTCGACCGGGATCGCCAGGCGCAGGCCCGGCATCCGGTCGAGGACGGCCGACAGGGCCACGGACGCGTGCGTGCGGGCGAGGAAGGTGGCCGCGCAGTAGTGCCGTCCGGCGCCGAAGGCGAGATGCGAGCCGGGACGGCGGGTCAGGTCCAGCTCGTGCGGGCGCGGGAAGACGGCGGGATCGTGGTTGGCGCCTTCGACCAGGACGAGGACGAGGTCGCCCTCGGCGATGGCCGTCCCGCCCAGTTCGGTGTCCCGGGTGGCGATCCTCGGCAGGCCGTCCCCGATGGCGAGGTTGCAGCGCAGCAGTTCCTCCACCGCGTCGTCCATGGCCTCGGGGTGGGCGCGCAGCCACTCCATCTGGTCGGGATGGCGCATGAGCTGGAGGACGGCCAGCAGGAGGAACGCCGCGGTGCTCAGGGCGCCCGCCGTGAACAGCCCGTTGAGGGCCGAGGCCAGGTCGTCGTCGGTGACGTCCTGATCGCCCTTGCCGGCGCGGATGCGGGCGAGCGCCCCGAGCAGTCCGGGGGCTTCGGCGGCGCCGGGCGCCCGCAGGCGGTCCCGGGTGAGCGCCATGCCCTTGTCCCAGTTGACCTGCGCGCCCTCGAACGAGCGCGGGACGGTCATGATGGCGATGTCCAGGCCGTCCATCAGCAGCCGTCCGTGATCGTCGGACAGGCCCAGCACCGCGGACATCACGGACACGGTGTAGGGATCGGTGAAGCGCGCCCGCAGGTCGGCCGGGGGACCTTCGTCCACCAGCTCGTCCAGCAGCGCGTCGGCCCGCCGCCGGAAGCCGCCGGCGGCCTGCTTGACCGCGTGGGGCGACAGGGCCCGCATCACCGCCTCGCGCAGCCCCGCGTTCCCGATGTCCTGCACACTGCTGCGGCTGGTCGCCGGGAAGACCGGCGCGTACTGGAGGCGCGCTCCGGGCTCGGCCATGGCCGACATGCTGAAGACCTCGTCCTGCAGGACGCGGGTGGCCAGCTCGTGCGTGGAGACCAGCCACGCCGGTGCGCCGGTCAGCGTGCGGACGCGCGCGACGGGCTTGTTCTCGCGCAGCCACGCGCAGACCTCCGGCACCACGTCACCGCGCCGGGAGAGCGGCCACTCCACGTCGGCCTCCGGTGGCACGTGCCTTTCGGACTCCCCGCTGTACACCGCCGACATGACGAACCTCCTTTTTGGCTTGGGCTGCCTGCGGGGCCAGCCGTGGGACGCGGACCCGGGACGGGCGTGCAGAGGCGTACCTGAACGCCCTGGTCACGGACAGCGTTCGATCGCTTACTGTCTGCCCCGCGGGGTCGAAATCCACTCGCGGACGATCTCGTGCCGCGCGCGTCCGAAAACGAGTTTTCGGCTCATGGCGCGTGCATGGCCGCGGCCTGTCCGGCTGGGACATACCGATCGCCGGGGACAGTCCGATACTTTACGAAGTCTTTTGACTACTTACCGTTATCGCGGGAATGGGACCTTCTGCGCTGCCCCACCTCGACGGAAGGGAAACCCCCCGATGACCACGCCTCTGATCATCCCTCCGACCCCGGCGTTCCCCGCGAACCGGTGGCCGGACCGGCGGACTCCCGACAACACCCGGATCGACCAGCAGATCCGCGAGCTGGGCTACGACCCCGACACCAAGAAGAAGATCGGCTCGGAGTTCCTGGCCACCTCCATCGACCTGTCCTCCGCCGCCGGGGAGAAGGTCCTGCGCGACGCGCTCAGCGACCCGACCAACTACGTCGTGCTGGTGCGCGGCAGCGAGCTGACCTACACGCCCGGCCCGTTCGAGGCCGTCACCGACCTGCACTTCAACTGCACCCCCGACCAGGCCGACTACGACCTCACCTGGAACCACACGGTCGGCTCGACCGCGACCTTCGCGGTCAGCGCCGCGGTCGGGGCGTCCTTCTACGGCGTGGTCAACGCCTCGCTGACCGCGTCGTTCGGGCTGTCCTGGCAGCAGACCGACAGCGTCTCCCGCGGCCACACCCTCCCGGTGGCCTCCAAGCACGTCGGCTGGCTGGAGCGCAGCGCCGCCCTGCACATCCTCACCGGCGAGATCTGGATCTTCTACGCGCTCTTCGGCGACGTCCGCCTCGCCTTCTACGGCAACGGCGGCATCACCGGACCCGCCACCGACGGACGCCCCAAGGGCGCCATGGTGAGCAAGGACCGCGCCATGACCCAGACCGAGAAGAACCAGTGGTGCGGCGCCGTCCCGGCCCCCTTCGAGGCCGACCCGCTCACCCTTCCCGGCGGCCTGCTCCCCTTCCTGGACCCGGCCGACACCACTCCCGTCGTCGACGACAGCTGATCCGCCACCGGCGGCGCACCGCCCGCGACCTCAGCCGGCCCCCCGGCGAGGCGGCGCCCTCCACCGACCGCGACGGCCCGACCGGCAAGCGCGATCCCGGTGGAGGGCGCGCCTCTGAGCGGCGGCGCGATCCCGGTGGAGGGCGGGCCTCCGCGTGGCGGCCGGAAGTGGACGGGGTGGCGCTCGGTCGATCACGAACCACCGGACGGTGAGCGGCCGTCGAACCGGGGGACTCGGAAGCGTCCTCAGGGGAGAAGCAGGTGCACGACTCGCGGCAGGGAGCGGCGGCCGGCGGGCAGAGCGCGCGTCCGCTGGTGGTGGCGGTGCTCACGGCGGTGGCCGGCTCGGTCCTGACCACGCTGCTGGCGAGCGGGGCGGGCGCGCCGCCCGTGGGGACGCTCGTCGCGACCGTCGCGGGGGCGGCGATCCCGCCGCTGATCGCCACTGCCGGACCGTTCCACGCGCTACGGCTCAGCGTCGCCGTGCTGGCCGCGGCGATCGGGCTGGCCATCGCCTACGGTGGCTTCTCGCTCACCTACGGCGTCTCGGGCGACAAGCCCGGGAACCTGCCGCTGCCGGGCGGCGCGGCGAAGAGCACCGGCCGTGCGTCCGGCCGTGCGTCCGGCGGTTCGGGCGGGCCGGTGCTCACCGAGAGCGGCGCGGGTCCGGGCATCGAGGTGAACCCGGACAGCGTCGAGCTCACCTGCGTCGGACGCGGCCAGGGCTGCTTGAAGACGGTGACCGTCAGAAGTACCGGGAAGGCGCCGCTGCGCATCGGCAACGTGCTGTCCGAAAGTGAGGGCGTGCGGGTCGCCGCGGGGGAGTGCGCGCATCGGTCACTGGCCCGGGACGCGAGTTGCACCGTGTCGATATGGCTGATCGCCGAGGGGCCGCCGACCCGCGTGGTGATCCACCAGAACCTTCCGGGCAAGCCCAGCTACGTCCGGGTCGTCCGGTCGTCGGGGCCGTCGTCGCCGGACGGCTCGCCTCCGCAGATGCCCGAGGCGTCTCCTTCGCCCACCGGCTGACCAGGCCCCCGCGGGTCAGGAGGTCAGTGCGGCGATGGCGGCGTCCACGTCGTCCTCGGTCGTGTAGAGGTGGAAGGCCAGGCGCGCGGCGCCCTTGCGGACGGACGCCCGGATCCCCGCCGCCTCCAGCCGCTTCGACGCGTCCGGACGGGCGACGGTGACGATCGCGCTGTCGCCGGGCGGCATGCCCAGCCCGTCCCGGAAACGGTTGGCCAGCCCGACGTCGTGCGCATGGATCGGGCCGATGCCGATCTCCAGGAGCAGCTCCAGCGTGGGGGCGGCCGCGACATACGAGAACCACGGGACGGCGATGTCGAAGCGCCGGGCGTCCTTCGCCAGCCGCAGCGGCGGACCGTACGAGGCGTCGCCCTCACCGGCGTACCAGTTGGCCGCGACCGGCCGGATGCGGCCGCGCACGTCCGGGCTCACGTAGCAGAAGGCGGTGCCGCGCGGGCACATCAGCCACTTGTACGCCGACACGGCCATGACGTCGAAGGCGGACGCGTCGACCGGGAGCCATCCGACCGCCTGCGTGGCGTCGGCGACGACCAGCGCGCCGTGCGCCCTCGCCGCCGCGACCACGTCGTCCGTGGCGGCGACCTCGCCCGTCGCGGACTGGACGACGCTGAAGGCGACGGCGTCCGTCCGGTCGTCGATCGCGCCGGGGAGGTCGGCGGGAGGCACGGTCACCACGTCGAGATCCTGGACGAGCCAGGGGAACAGGTTCGACGTCTGCTCGACGTCGGGGACGACGACGCGCGAGCCGGCCGGCAGCGACGCCGCGACCGGCGCCAGCAGCTGCGAGGCGGAGGCGCCCACGGCCACGTCCTCGGCCGCGACTGCGACGAGGCGCGCGAACGCGGCGCGCGCCCGGTCGGTGGAACGGTCCCACGCGTCCCAGCCGGTCGTGCCGTGCCGCCACTCGGCCAGCGCCCTCTGCAGCGCCTCGAACGCCGGGGCAGGGGGAATGCCGTAACTCGCCGAGTTCAGCCATCCCGGTTCCGGGTCCCAGAGCCGGACCGCCTCGTCAAGATCCACTCTCGTGAGCCTAGCGAAGCGGCGGAACCCGGCCGGCGCCGACCGGGTTCCGCCGCTTCACGTTCCGCGGGCGGACGGAGATGCCGCCGGAGAGCGCAGCCCGTCCAGCAGGACGGTGAGGTAAGCGTCCGTGAGGCCGGGTGAGGACGGCTCGGCGCGGGCCACGGCCAGGGCGGTGGCGCCGATGAGGGACGTGGCGAGCGCGGGGTCGAGGTCGGAGCGGATCCGGCCGTCGCGGCGCGCGCCGTCGAGCATCTCCTCGACGGCGGCCACCAGATCGGCGCGCAGCGCGGTGGTGGCGGGCAGGTCGAGGCCGCCGAGCTGGTCGCTCGCGGCGTGGTGCGCGGTCTGGAAGGCGACCAGCTCGCGCAGGAAGGTGCACAGGGCGTCGTAGGGCGCGGCTTCGGCGAGCAGGTCGCGGGCGCGCCGGACGACGGGTTCCAGCAACCGGGCGATGGCGGCGTCCAGCAGGGCGTCCTTGCCGCCGAAGGCGCGCACGACGGTCGCGGCACCCAGGCCGGCCCGTGCGGCGATGGCCTCGACGGTCAGGGCCCGGTCCGGTTCGGCGAGCAGCGCCATCGCGGCGTCCAGGGCGAGCTGCCGGTTGCGCACGGCGTCGGCGCGGCGTTTCGGGGCGGGGGCCGGTTTCGGCGCGGGTGTTGACAACTGGAATTCCCCTTCCACATACTCATCTGGAACGCACGTTTCAGTTAAGTCTAGCGCGAGGGAGCCCCCCATGAACGAGCGGATCCTGATCTCCGGAGCGAGCATCGCCGGCCTCACCCTGGCCCACTGGCTGGCCCGCCACGGCTTCCGGCCCACCGTCGTCGAACGCGACCCCGCCCCGCGCGCCGGCGGCAACGGCGTGGACATCCGAGACGACGCGGTCACCGTCATGGAGCGGATGGGCCTGATGTCCCGGGCGCGGGAGCTGGCCGCCGACGTCCACGGCATGAAGTTCGTCGACGCCGCCGACCGCGCCGTCGCCCGCATCGACACCCGCGACGCCGGCTCGGTCGAGATCATGCGCGGCGACCTCGTCGCGCTGCTGCGCGAGGCGGCCGGCGACGCCGAGTTCCTGTTCGGCGACTCGATCCGCGCCCTGGAACAGGACGACGACGGCGTGACCGTCTCCTTCGAGCACGCGCCCGCCCGCCGCTTCGACCTCGTGATCGGCGCCGACGGGATGCACTCCAACGTGCGACGGCTGGCCTTCGGCCCGGAGGACGGGTTCATCCGGCACAAGGACCACTACTTCGCCTTCGCCGACGCGGACGCCGCGCTCGGCGAGGACCGCTGGGTGACGATGTTCAACACCCCGGGCAAGATGGCCGGGATCTACCGCTCCGGCAACCACGCCCAGGCCAAGGCCTACTTCGTCTTCCGCTCGGCGCGGCTCGACTACGACCACCGCGACGTCGCCGAGCACAAGCGCCTGGTCGGCGAGGCGTTCGCCGACCAGCCCTGGGCGCCGG
This sequence comes from Actinomadura gamaensis, assembly GCF_042652125.1. Lineage (NCBI taxonomy): Bacteria > Bacillati > Actinomycetota > Actinomycetes > Streptosporangiales > Thermomonosporaceae > Actinomadura > Actinomadura gamaensis. The sequence goes on from NZ_JBHSIT010000005.1 coordinate 173,884, forward strand.
CCCGCGGCCTGCTGGACGCCGCCCTGGCCGACCCCGGCTTCTACTTCGACGCCCTGGCCCAGGTGCACATGGACTCCTGGTCCAACGGACGCGTCGCGCTGGCCGGCGACGCCGCCTGGTGCGCCTCCCCGGCCTCGGGCGCGGGCGCGGAACTGGCCCTGGTCGGCGCGTACCGGCTCGCGGGGGAGCTGGCCGCCGCCGGCGGCGACCACCGGGTCGCGTTCGCCCGCTACGACGCCGCGCACCGTCCGCTGGTCGACCGCAAGCAGCAGATCGGCCCGAACGTCCGCCTCATGGTCCCCAAGACGGACGGCGGCCGGTGCGTCCGCGACACGCTGGTGCGACTGCCGCTGCTGAAGACGGCCGAAGCGGTCGAGCGCCGCTTGCGGGCCCGCACCGCCCGCCCGCTCCCCAACTACCACCGCGCCGCCTGACCGGGCCTGACCCGCGTGACCGGGCCTGACCCCGCCTGGCCCGCGTGACCCGCGTGGCCCCGCGTGACCCGCGTGGCCCCGCCTGACCCGCGTGACCCGCCTGCCCCCGCCTCACCCCCGTAACTCCGCCTGACCGGGCCTGACCCCGCCTGGCCCGCGTGCCCCCGCCTGGCCCGCGTTACCCCGCGTGACCCTGCGTTCCCCGCGCCTGCTCTCGGCCCGACCCCGCCTGCCCCGTCCGGCGTGGGCTGACCTCGCTGGATTCCGCGTGACCTCGCTCGGTTTCGCCTCACTCGGCGGGCTGTTCGGGCGGTCGCTGGGGAGGGTCATTCGACGTCCTCGGCGGGGACGGGCTCGATGAGGGGCTCGGTGCAGCCGCACGGTGTGCGCGCGAAGATCCTGGCGCCGTCCGAGGTTTCACGGAACGCCTGGATGTGCCGCCAGCCGCGGTCGTCACACCAGGGGCACCGCCGTTCGCGGTCGCGGGCGGAGCGCCCATCCGGGAAGGCGTCGTCCTCCTCGGGCTTCGGGGGCGGTCCGTCGGTGAGCTCGTCGAGCGCGCCGGACGGGTAGCCGTGCGACTCCCACGCGCACCCGTCGTGTCCGCTGCGTCCGCAGCCGCCGCACGCGGGGCAGAAGACCGGGAGGAGCAGCAGCCGCGCCCGGCCCGTGAGCGGGTCGGGGCTCCAATTGGTGGACACGCGCTCGTGGGTGAGGCCGAGGCCGCCGCACACGGCGCAGGGCGCGGCGTCGTCCAGTGGGGGTGGGGGAAACACCGCCTGGCAGTAGTTCGTGTTGCCGTCGCTCATGGCTCTCCGTTGGATCGCGTAGGGGTCGGACGTCGTCGTTTCGGTGACTGACAGGATGGCTTTCGTGGGTGCACGCGCGCATTGGGACGAGACGTACCGAATTCTGCTCCCGCAGGTCCTCCGGCCGGTGGACGAGACGCGCCGTGAGTTCGCCGAAGCCGTGTTCCAGGCGTGGCTGATGTGGCAGGGGGACACCTCCGAGGAAGAACTCGACGCGTTGATCACCGATGAGGAGATCTCGGTGCTGCGTGCTCTGGAGGAGGCGTGCTCGCTCGGCTGGCGCAACGCCTTGCTGGGCCGGACGCTCGCCGATCACGGATACGAGACGGTCGTCGGACGGCCCTACGGCGGCCCGCACGGGTTGTGGGGCGCGCCGGCCCGCACGACGGCCGATGAGGGTTTCCGTCCGCCGTCCCTCCCCAGGCCGGCTCGGTGGGGTGGCGAACTTCCGGTGCGGCGGTCCCTGCGCGATGCCCTGTCCAGCGCCACGAACCGGTTCGATGTTGTGGTCCGTCGCATCCGCGACGTGCACGCCGCGATCGCGACCGTCCCGGTCGAGGGTCGGCCACCGATCGACCGTGTGCGTGAGGTGGTGACGCGACTGTGCCTCGACGCATGGCACGAGGCCGTCGAGGTCCATCGCCGACGCGGCTGGGACGACGCCGAGTGGTGGCAATACCTCGACCTGGAGAACCTCCTGCCGTGGATGGCCGTCGCGCTCGGACTCCCCGGCGAGCATCCGGAACGCTACGGCGACCTGGTCGAGCCGGTCGCCTCAAGAACCGTCACCGATTCGTGGGACGGGCCGATGCGATGGCAGGCCATACCCGCGAACTTCGTCTCCGAGCTAGGCGAGGTCTGCGTAAGACTGGCCCTTCGCGACTGAGCCTGAAGGTCGTTCTTCCCCGTTCCAGCGCCTCGACGGCAGTCTTTTCGTGTCTTCTTCAAGCTCGCGTTATAGGCTCTAACAGGACGTCCGGGGTCTCAGCTGTTATTTGCGTTCTCGGTTTCTGCTCCGGTTGCAGCGCCTCACGAGGGACCCGGAGGGAGTCGGCCGTCAGTACCCGGTCCATCTCTTCGCCCGCCCCCGCGTCCATGACGCACTCCGGAGGACTGTCTGGTCGGCGAAGTCCCGCCGTACTGGACGGTGGAGACCGTGCTGATCAGCGTTCCCGGCTCGTCTGGGCACGCGTGATTACTCTGAGTGTCGTCACGACTACAGAGGGGAAGGTAGGGGGTTGCGCCCGGATGAGAACTCAAAGGAGAGACACCATGCGCAGACAGCTCACCGTCACGACGGCCGTCGCGGCCGCGGCCCTGGCCCTGACCGCCCTTCCCGCCTCGGCGCACGCCGCCCGGGCCGGCCATCACTTCCTCTGCGACGAGGTGAAGATGAGCGAGGACCACAGCCGTATCGTCGCCACCGGCTGCGGACCCCGCGAGGAGGGCCGCCTCCGCTTCGTCGTCATCGACCAGAAGGGCTCGCGCCACGACCGCCACCAGTGCATGATCGTCCGGGCCCACGAGGGCGGCCTGCGCGGCTTGGGGTGTCACCGCGTCTAGGGTGACGCCGACCTGACGTGATACCGCCGTCCCCGGCCCGCCGTGCGGGCCGGGGACGGCTGCCGTCTTCCACGCGCCCGGCCGCCCTCCAGCCGCGTCCCGGCCGCCCTCCGGTCGTGCTCCGGCCGCCCTCCGGTCGTGCTCCGGCCGCGCTCCGCCCGCGCCCCGGCCGTGTCCCGGCCGCCCTCCGGCCGCGCTCCGGTCGCGCTCCGCCCGCGTCCCGGTCGCGTCCCGGCCGTGCCCCGGCCGGGTCCCGGTCGCGTTCCGGTCGCGTCGCGGTCGCGTTCCGGCCGCGCGTCCCCGGGTCACCGCGCTTCTGCGAGGGAGACCTCGACGGACTGGCGGGTTCCCCAGTGGCCGACCCGGCGGCAGGTGCACATCGCGTACAGGTAGAGCGGCCGCAGGACCAGCAGCCGCCACAGCGCGATGAGCGGCGCGCAGGCGAACAGCGCCGCCCGCGCCCACGGCGGCTCGTCGCTGCGCCGGACGGTGAAGATCCGCAGGGCGGTCAGGTAGTTCATCATGATCCCGGCCTGCGCTCCCGCGACCGCGATCGAGTCCAGGTGCGTCCGGTAGGCCGGGTCGAACAGGAGCACCGCCGGGAGCAGCAGCGCCAGGACGAGGTGCAGGTACTCGCTGACCGTCATCCAGAACACGGCGCCGGTGACGGGCATGTAGCGCAGCCACCACAGGTGCCGGACGGTGGTCCCGCGCATCCAGCGCAGCTGCTGGTTGACGTAGTGGTTCACGTGCTGCGGGACGAGGGTGAAGGCGATGGAGCTGGGCTGGTGGACGGTGTCGCCGGCGAGCAGGGCGTAGAAGGTGAGCATCGAGTCGTCGTTCATCTGCATCGGGCGTCCGGCGAACCGTTCGTGCTCGTACACGCCGGCGGCGCGGCGCACCACGTCGCCCCGGTAGAAGGCGAGCGTGCCGGAGTTGATGGTGACGCGGCGCAGCACCGACTGGGCGCTGCGCACCCCGCGGGTGAACGGCAGGTACAGCACGCACGTCATGCGCGTCAGCAGGCTCGCCGTCCGGTTGAGGACCAGGACGTGGCCGCCGACCGACTGCACGCGCGGGTCGGCGAAGGGCAGCAGCCCTTCGCGGACGGCATGCCGGTCCAGGACGGAGTCGCTGTCGAGAGTGACGAAGACGTCGGCGTCATCGTCGGCGAGGGCGCGCATCTGCGCGAACCGCTTGCCCCGGTTAGGGGTGCGCTGCCAGGTGGTGCCGATGCCGAGTTCGGCCGCGGCGGCCTGGAAGTCGCGGCGCACGTCGTCGTAGGTGACGGGCTTTCCGGCGGCGTCCGCCGATCCGTCGTCGACGACGTGGACGCGGTCGACGCGGCGGCTCTGGTCCAGGACCGAGCGCAGGCAGGCGCGCAGCGCCGCCGGATCCTCGTTGTAGACGGGGACCTGGACGGTGACGGTCAGCTCGTCGAGGGCGGCCCGCTGCTCGCCGGAGGCCTTGAACGGGCGTTCCAGCCAGGACACCGGGACCCACCACAGCGCCAGGAAGGACGCGGTCCAGGCCACGCAGGTCGCACCGAACGACGTCGTGAAGGTGGTGATGGCCGCGACGAGATGGGTCAGCCCCCAGGCGGCGAACGCGGCGAGCGGCAGCGCCGCGAGCATGATGGAGGCCCGCGGCGGGGCGTACCGCGCCCGCGGCGCCCGGAACTCAGCGTTCAAGCGGCCCCTGCCCGCGCCGGAACCCGAACCTGACCAGGGCCGCGCCGAACAGCACCAGCCCGAGGCCGGACGCGGCCAGCCAGACATGGCCCATCGCCAGGCCGGTGTAGGCGAGCGTCCCGCCGGTGGCGGCCGATCCGTAAGGCATGGAGACACCTCCGCAAGAAGTTGATGATCATCGACTTCCTGCGTCTACCCGGCCCCCGTGTAAACGATCACCCCCGCTCCGTAAAGCCTTCCCCCCGCCGCCGGCTCCGCCCCGCTAAGGGCGAATCCCGCCAGTTTCCCCCCGCCCCGCCCCCGCGCCACGGCCGTACCGCGTCACGGCCGTACCGTGTCACGCCTGTGCCGGTTCGCCCGGCGCGGTGCGGCGCGGCGTGGGGGCTCAGGTTGCGTCGGTCGTGAGGGTTCGGGCGATGGACCGGCGGGCCGCGAGGCGGGCGGGCAGGGCGGTGAGCGCGGCCGTCGCCAACGGGGCGGCGACCGCGGGGACGAGCAGCGACCACAGGGAGGGGACGACGACGTTCGGAGGGGAGAACACCAGCACCAGGAACAGTCCCAACGGGACGCCGGCGACCGCACCGGGCACGGTCGGGAGGAGCTGCGCGGCGGACAGTCCGGCCGTGATCTGCCCCGGCGTCGCGCCGAGCGTCCGGGCGATGGCGATGACGGGCCGGGCCTCCAGCGCGGTGGTCCAGGTGATCGTGACGATGTTCACCGCGGCGAGCACGGCCAGCGCGGCGGTGACCGCGAGCAGCAGGCGGTGGCCCTGCTCGGCCTGGACGTTGCCCAGACGGGACGAGCCGAGGCCGTAGTCGTACCGGGGTTCGACGCGGGCGACCAGCAGCGCCGTGGCGCCGATCACCATGACCGCGATGCTCCACGCGTGCAGGACGGCGCGGCCGGGCCGGCGGGCGATCAGGCGGAGCGCGAGCAGCAGCGAGGGCGGCAGCAGCGCCGACAGGGCGTTCAGCCGGGGCCGGTGGCCGGGCCGGCGGGCGGCGTCGGCGAGCGCGGTCACGGTCTCGGCGCGCAGGGCGCGCCGGGTGGGGCCGAGGGTGGTCAGGACCGCCACGGCCAGGGCGAGGACCGTGGTGGCGGCGATGGTGTCGCCGGACGGGCCCGCCGCGCCGGACAGCAGGCTCGCGGTCGGGTTGGCGAGGCCGGGCGCGGCGAGCCGGGCGATCGTCAGCCCCAGCGCGTCGGCGGCCAGCGCGAGCGCCAGGTACTCGCCGAGCAGGACGGCGGCGATGAGCCCGGGCGTGGCGCCGACCGCCTTGAGCAGCCCCACCCGCCGGGTCTGCCTGGTGGCGCGTCCCGCCGCGAGCGTGGCCACCCCGCCGACGGCCAGCAGGGCGAGCAGCCAGCTGCCGATGACCAGCACCGGCTGGCTCTGCCGGAGTATGTGCGCGCTCTCCCTGTCCATGGACTGCCAGGTGACGAAGTTCGTCGGATGCTCTTCGCTGTAGTGACGCCGGGACTCGACGAACTCCGGCGCGGTGGCGGGGTTCCTCAGTTTCAGGAAGAGCAGGGAGGTCACCGGAAGGTCGGCGGTGCGCAGCGTCCCGGCGTCGGCCTCGCTCATCCAGACCAGGCCGCCGTAGTCGCTCGGGCCGCCGCCCGGGCCCGGCGTCTGCGCCCACGGATAGATGCTGTGCGACGTGGTCACGGCGATCCCGGCGGCGGGAAGCGAGCGTCCGGCGACGGTGACGCGGTCGCCGACCCGGATGCCCAGGGCGGTGGCGAAGCCGCGCTCGACCACCACGCCGCCGGGACGCACCCAGGTGCCCGAGGTGACCAGCGGGCGATCGACCGGCCCCGGTACCGCGGCGGCGCGCTGCACCACCGCGGCCGACGTCAGACCGTGCGCGGTCACGGTCGTGGAGTACTCGCGGTACGGCCCGCTGTGGGCGCTGACCTCGGACGCCCGTGCCAGCGACGCCAGGGCCGAGGCCGTGGTCCGGTCGCCGCCGGGGGCGATCGCGACCACGTCCGGCCCGGCCGTGGCGGCGCGGGTCTGCCGGAACAGCGTGTCGGTCGCGCCGCGCAGCGACAGGCCGAGGGACAGGGTGGCGGTGGCGGCGGTGATCGCCAGCAGCATCATCGCGGCCTGCGCGGGATGGCGGCGCACGTCGGCCAGGACGAGGCGGATCACCAGCAGGAGGTGGCCCACGCGGCTCAGCAGCAGGAGGCGGCCCACGCGGCTCAGTCCCCGAGCCCGAGCAGGTCCCCGAGCCCTCCGGCGGCCCGGCCCGCCAGCCGGGTGTCGTCGACGAACGTCCCGTCGCGCATGGAGACGACCCGGTCCGCGGTGGCCGCGACCCGCTCGTCGTGCGTGACCATCACGACCGTCTGCCCGGCGGCCCGCAGCCCGGCGAAGAGCCTCAGCACCTCGCGCGTCGCCGCGGTGTCCAGGTTCCCGGTCGGCTCGTCGGCCAGCAGCACCAGCGGCTCGTTCGCCATGGCGCGGGCGATCGCCACCCGCTGCCGCTGCCCTCCCGACAGCTCCGGCGGCAGGTGCCGGGCGCGGTCGGCGAGCCCGACCCGTTCCAGCAGCAGGGCGGCGCGGCGCCGGGCCGCGCGCGGCGAACCGCCGGCCAGCAGCACCGGCAGTTCCACGTTCTCCCGCGCCGACAGCTCCTCCACGAGGTGGAAGGCCTGGAAGACGAAACCGACCGACCGCCGGCGGAGGCGGGCCAGCGCCCGCTCGCTCAGCGTGTCGATGCGCCGGCCGGCGAGCCACACCTCCCCGCGGCTGGGCCGCTCCAGGCCGCCCAGCAGGTGCAGCAGCGTGGACTTCCCGCAGCCGCTCGGTCCCGTCACCGCCAGCAGCTGCCCGGACGGGACGTCCAGATCGGCCTCGTCGACCGCCCGGACCAGCCCCTGCCCCTGCCCGTGCTCCTTGCACAGGCCGCGGACCCGCAGCACCGCGCCGAACTCGTTCATGCGTCCTCGGATTCGTCGGCGATCCTCGACCAGACCCGCTCGCAGGCCTCCAACCAGCGCAGGTCGGCCTGCAGCCGCAGCGCGACGCCCTCCAGCAGCAGGCCGGCGGTCGAGCCGTCCGCCTCCGCCAGCAGCGCGCGCTGCGCCTCGCCGAGCCGGCGCAGCAGCTCGCGGCGCTGCGCGTCCACCAGCTCGACCGGATCGGCGAGCCGGCCCGCGGCCGCGGCGGCGAGCTTGAGATGGAACTCCGCCAGGTTCGGCTTCGGCCAGCTCACCTCGCCGAGCCAGGCGGCCACCCGCCGCTGCCCGGCCGGCGTCAGCGCGTACACCTTGCGGTCCGGCCGGTCGGGCAGCCCGTCGGCGCGTTCGGACGCGACCAGCCCCGCCTTCTCCAGCCGGGCCAGGGTGACGTAGACCTGCCCCGCGTTCATCGACTCCCCGAGCGGCCCGAGAGCCCTCCGGAGCCGCTCGCGCAGCCGGTAACCGTGCGACGGCTCCTTCGCGAGCATCGCCAGAACCGCGTCCTGCATGCACCACCCCTAACGGCTAGCCAATAGATAGCGGTTAGCGATCAGACCCGTCAAGCAGAAGCGTCCCGAAGGAGCGTTCGGCCGAAAGGAAGGTTCCGCTGCCGCCGGGAACGCGGGCGAGCGTCGGCCCAGGCCACCAGCCGATTCATCCGGGCGCTGGGCATCCGCCGCCTCGGGCGGCGGTTCGGCTCAGCCGAGCTGGCGCAGGGTGAGGGCGGCCGCGTAGCGGAGCAGGCCGCGGGCGGTGCGCGGGTCCACGCCGGTGAGGCGCGCCGCGGTCGCGAGCCGGTTGTCGACGGTGTTGGGGTGGACGGCCAGGGCGCGGGCCGTCCGGCGGCGGTCCATGTCGTGGTCGAGGTAGGCGCGGACGGTCGCGACGAGTTCGGGACGGTCGGCGAGCGGGTCCAGCAGGGCGGCGAGCAGCGGGGCGCTGTCGGCGGGGCCGCTGAGGTGGTAGTCGAGCAGGACGTCGTCCAGCTCGTACACCCCGGACGGGCGGCCCGTCGCGTCCGCGATGCGGGCGATCCGGGCGGATCGGGCGGCGGTGCGCGGGACGTCGGCGACGTCGGCGGACCGGGCCGCGCCGACGATGATCCGCTCCCCGCCCGCCGCCGCGCCGACCAGCGGTTCGGTCAGGTCCGACGTCCGGACGGTCGAGGGCAGCAGGATGTGACCGCCGCGCTCGTCCCGGTGCATGAGGACGGCGCCGTCCACCAGGTTCTCCAGGCGCGTCCGGATGCGGCGGAGCGTGCGCCGCTCGGCGATCCCCTGGAGCGGGCGCACGCCGCCCTCGGCCGAGGACGATTCGAGCGTCCGCACGGTCAGGACGAGGTGGCTCGCGGACGCCGCGATCCCGAAGCGTCCCACCGGCTCGCCGGTGAGCAGCGCGCGAGCGATCTCCCGCAGCGTCTCGCGGTGCTCGGCCCGGATCGCCTCGCGTTCGGCCTGGTAGGCGTCGGTCACGGCGGTCACCACCTGGCCGAGGCCGCGAAGCTGCCGGCGCGCCAGCAGCCGCAGCGCCGCCTCCTCGCCGGGCAGGGCGGTGTCGCAGAGCATGTCCCACACCGCCTCGGCGGCGATGAAGTACGTCTCCAGCAGCGAGGAGAGTTCGAGCCCCTCCTCGGCCCGCTGCGCGGCGCGCTCGGTGAAGACCCGCAGGTCGGCGTCCGGGGTCCGGCGTCCCGCGGCCTCGCGCAGGAACCGCCGGATGCCCTGCCGCGCGGTGTCGGCGATCTCCAGCGTCCGCATGTCCTCGGGCAGCGCCGCGTACTCGGGCAGGGCGGTGAAGCGCCGCTCGGTCAGCTCCCGGGCGAGCCGGTTCACCTGCCGCTCGCATCGTCCGGCCAGGGCGGCGGCGGCCTTCCGGGTCTCCGCGTCCGGGCCGTCCTTCGCTGGACGGCGGGCGCTGGCCGCCTCTTCTCCGGAGTCGTCCGTCACCCGCCGATTGTGACATCTCACAGTCGCAGGCGCGAAACGCTGGTCCATCACGCGGTTGTCCCAGGACGGAGGCGGTCGGAAGAGTGATCGGAACCAATCCCCGCCGAATGGAGGCGCGTATGGCGTCAGCGGGTCCCGTCGCACCCGAGCGGACGGCACACGATCGGCGTGCCTGGACGGTCGTCGCGCTGCTCGTGCTGTTCATGGCGATCAACTTCATGGACAAGACCGTGCTCGGCCTCGCCGGCGAGCGCGTGCGGCACGACCTCGGACTGACCGACACCGCGTTCGGCGCGATCGGGAGCGCGTTCTTCCTGCTGTTCAGCGTGTCCGGGATCGCGGTCGGGTTCGTGACCGACCGGTTCGGGGCGCGGCGGCTGGTCGGCGTGCTGGTCGCGCTGTGGAGCGCGTCCCAGCTCGCGGTCGCGGTGCCCGGAGCGGGCCTCGCGGTGCTGCTCGGGACGCGGGTGACGCTCGGCGCGGCGGAGGGCCCGGCGTTCGGGCTGGCGAGCCACACCGCGTTCGGCTGGTTCCCGGGCCGGCGGCGCGGCCTGCCCGGGAACCTGCTGACGGTCGGCGCGGCGGGCGGCGTCGCGGTCGGCGGGCCGCTGCTCGCCGCCGTCATCTCCGGGCCGGGCTGGCGGACGGCCTTCGCGCTCACCGGCGTCCTCGGCCTGCTGTGGCTGGTCGCGTGGACGAGGCTCGGTGCCGAGGGCCCGTACAACGTGCGCGCGCACGAGGACGCCGGCCCGCGCGTCCCCTACCGGCGGCTGCTGACGCGGCCGACCGTCCTCGCCGGGCTCGCGTGCGGCTTCGCCGGGTTCTGGCTGATGGCCGTCGCGATCACGTGGATGCCGCAGTTCATGCAGCGCGTCCACGGCTACACGCTGCAGAGCGCCGGACTGCTCGCCGCCGGGACGCAAATCGTCGGCATCGTCGTGATCCTCGCGTTCGCCACCGCGTCCCAGCGGATCCTCCGGCGCGGCGGGACCGGACGGGTCGCGCTCGGCGTGCTCGGCGGCGTCGCCGTCCTGGTCTCCGGGGCGGCCGTGCTGCTGGTCAGCCGGATCGGCGGGGGAGCGCCGCTGGTCCTCACGCTGATGGCCGCGTTCACGTTCGCGAACCCGTTCTTCGGCTTCGTCCAGGCGGCCGTCGCGCAGATCGCGCCGACCCGGCAGCGCGCCGCCGCGCTCGGCGTCGTCACGGCCGTCGCGTCCACCGCGGGCGCGATCGGCCCCGCCGTCACCGGCGCGCTCGTGGACCGCGCGGGCGACGACCTCGCCGGCTTCCGCGATGCGTTCGACCTGGCCGGCGCCCTCCTCATCGCCGGCGGCCTGCTCGCCGTCGCCTTCGTCAACCCCGAACGCGACGCCTCCCGCGCACCGAGCGTGCGGAACGCGGGCACGGCGCCGTCCGGAACTCCGTGATCACCGAAAGGACCACCTCGTGACCGACCTCGACATCAGGGACTACGCCGACCGGATCTGGCGCGGCGAGGCCGACGACAGCATCGCGCACAGCGGGCTGCACGGCACCGGCGTCGTGGACGTCGCCGACGGCGTCGGCTGGGCGCCCGGATTCGGCAACGTCATCACCTTCCGGACGGACGGCGACGAGGTCGTCCTGTTCGACACCGGCAACCCGCTCACCGCCGACCGCCTGCACCGGCACGTCCGCGCCTGGTCGCCGCACCCGCTGTCGACGGCGTTCTACTCGCACGGGCACATCGACCACGTCTTCGGCGTCGGGCCGTTCGACGCGGAGGCGCGCGAGCGCGGCTGGGCGCGGCCGCAGGTCGTCGCGCACGAGGCCGTCCGCGACCGGTTCGACCGGTACGTCCTGACGAACGGCTACAACGCGGTCATCAACCGGCGCCAGTTCCAGTCCCCGGACCTCACCTGGCCGAGCGAGTACCGCCACCCCGACGTCACCTTCGCCGACGGCCTGACCGTCACGCGCGGCGGCCTCACGTTCGAGCTGTTCCACGCCAAGGGCGAGACGGACGACGCGGCCGTGGCCTACGTCCCGGAGCACCGGCTGCTGCTGCCCGGCGACCTGTTCATCTGGCTCACGCCCAACTGCGGCAACCCGCAGAAGGTGCAGCGGTACCCGCGCGAGTGGGCGCACGCGCTGCGCCGGATGGCCGCGCTCGGCGCGGAGCTGATGATCCCCTCGCACGGCGCGCCGATCTTCGGCGCGGACCGGATCGAGCAGGCGCTCACCGAGACCGCCGAATGGCTGGAGAGCATCGTCGAGCAGACCCTCGCGCTGCTCAACGAGGGCGCCCGGCTGGACGACGTCGTGCACGCCGTCCGCCCGCCCGCGCGGCTCGCCGACCGCGTCTACCTCCAGGCCAAGTACGACGAGCCGGAGTTCATCGTCCGGAACCTGTGGCGCATGTACGGCGGCTGGTACGACGGCAACCCCGCGCGCCTCAAGCCCGCCCGCGACGCCGACCTGGCCCGCGCCGTCGCCGCCCTCGCGGGCGGCACCGCGCGCCTCGCCGACGCGTCCCGCCGGGCCGTCGAGGACGGCGACCTGCGGCTCGCCTGCCACCTCGCCGAGATGGCCGTCCAGTCCGACCCGGACGACGCCGACCTGCACGCCGTCCGCGCCGAGGTCTACGCCGCCCGCGCCGCGGCCGAATCCTCCCTGATGGCCCGGGGCGTCTACACCTGGGCCGCCAACGAGTCCCGCGCCCGCGCCACCACCCCGACCGCCCCCGAGTCCACCGGCCCCACCTTCGAAGACCTCGTCTGACCGCCCCCTCGCCGGCCTCCGGCGGCTGCGCCCGCACTGCTTCGGCTCCTGCTCCGCTACGCGCGCGAGTGACTGAATGCATGGATTTGTCCGCATAGTTCGGTGCCGACCGGGCAAGGGCAGGCGCGTACGGCGAATCGGAGGAAGGAATCATGGGTTTCCTCGACAAGCTGAAGAACAAGACGCAGCGCAACAAGGGGCGTGGCAAGGAGGCGGCCGGACGGGCCGCCGACGACCCCTACCTGGAGGCCGAGGGACGCAGGGACCGCATGGCCGGCGGTGTGAAGCAGGTGGGCGAGCAGGCCAAGGACGCCGCCCGCGAGATCCGCAAGAGCACCAGGAAGTGAGCCCCCGAGCCGGTGGCCGGGACGCCTGACGAGTCCCGGCCACCGGCCTTGCTTCCCCTTCGGCGGTGAGCGCGCAGCCACCGAGGCGCTGCAAGCCCGTCCTAGCGGGATGCGCCGACGACGGCGCGGACGTCCCTTCCGCCGAACACCTCCTCGACCGCCTTCACGCGGAGTTCTTCGAGGAAGGTCATCTGCGCCTCGGCGCGTTCGAGCAGGAAGCGAAGGGTCTCAGCGTCCAGAGCCGGTTCCCGGTCGGCGATCGCGAGCAGCGTGCGCCATCCGGCGGCCTTCCCCTCCACCGCCACGCGCAGACCTTCGAACTCCACCAGGTCGCTCAGCGGTGAGCGGCTGCGCAGCCGCCCGTTGAACTTCAGGCGCCCCACTCTCTCGGCGGCCCACGCCGCCACGCTCTTGTACCGGCGCACCGGCAGGCCGAGCGACCGGACGATGGACAGCGCCGCGCCCCGGTCGGCGGCGATGTCGTCGGCCAGCCGCGCCAGCCGGTCGGCGTCGGCGGAGTCGCCGTGCGCCTGCGCGACGCGGCGCGCCAGCGCCACTCCGCCCGCCGCGCCGGCCAGGTGATCGTTCAAGTAGATGCCCAGGAGTTCCCGGGAGTCGGTAGTCGCCATCACCGCCCCGTACCCGGAGGCGCACCGCTAAACGGGGCGTCCTGCGCGCGTCCTCGGCGAGGATCGGAACGATCTCCGCGTCCTCGATCTCTCACCCGCCCGCTGCCAGGCAGGCGGCGGCCCTGTCGAGGGCCTGTTCCACCGCGGGGTGGACGGCGACCGCGCCGATGTCGCGGACGATCGTGACCTTGATCGGCTCTGAACGGCTCTGAACGGCTCTGAACGGCGCTGAACGGCGCTGAACGGCTCTGAACGACTCTGGACGGCCCTAGCGCGGGCGGCGGTTCTGTTCGGCCAGGCGCCGGGCCAGCTCGTCGCGTTCGCGGGTGAGCTCGGCCAGCTGGTGCTCGAGCTCGATGATGCGGCGGATCGCCGGCAGGGTCATGCCCTCGTCCATCATGCCGACCACCCGCTGCACGCGGCCGATCTCGTGGCGGCTGTAGCGGCGCTGGCCGCCGGGCGAGCGGCGCGGCGACACCACCTGCAACTCGTCGATGCGGCGCAGAAAGGCCCGCTGGACGGCCAGCATGTCGGCGACCTGGCCGACGGTGAACAGCGGCGCGTGCTCGTCGTCCAGCCACGACACGTCCACGCTCGCAGCCTCCTTCCTTCCGCGCCCGTGGGCGGAAACGCCGCCGGCCGGGGCCGGGCATCCCATCGCTGCCCGGCCCCGGCCGGTCCTTCCGGAACACTTGCCCGGGACGGTCTCGTCCCCGGTGGTCACGGCACCCGACGATCGGCCCCGGTCAGGCCTTGATCGCCTTGGTGTCGCTGCGCTGAACCTCGACCTTGCGCGGCTTGGCCTTCTCCAGGACGGGGATGCGCACCGCGAGCACGCCGTTGTTGTAGGCGGCCTCGATGGCGTCGGCGTCCAGGTGCTCCGACAGGTAGACGCGCCGGGTGAAGGTGCCCATCACCCGTTCCCGGACGAAGAGCCGGTCGCCCTCGCCGTACTCCTCCTCGCGCCGCGCGCTGACGCTCAGCACGCCGCGGTCCACGGTGACCTCGATCGAGTCCGGGTCGATGCCGGGCACGTCGAACCGCAGCAGCACGTCGTCCCGGCGCCGCAGCCCGTCCATGGCCATCGTCGCCCCGTTGCCCTGGCCGGCCGCCTGCCCGAAGGCCTGCCGCGCCACCCGGTCGAACTGCCGCTCGAACTCCTGCACGAACGGGTCGATCGACGTCAGCAGCATCGTGCTTCACCTCCGAAGATCCCCGGAAGCCGTCCGGCCCCCGGAACCGGTCCGCTAGGAAACCTCCTAACACAGTTGTAGGTTTCCGGCGGCCGAGTGTCAAGTCCGGCCCGGACCCCGCGCTCGCTCACGGCAGGATCGCGTCGACGTAACCGCCGTCGACGCGCACCGCGCCGCCGGTGGTGGCCGAGGCCCGCTCCGAACTGAGGTAGACGACCATGTTGGCGATCTCCTCGGGCTCGATCAGGCGCTTGAGCAGGGAGTTCGGGCGATGCTCGGCCATGAACCGGCGCTGTGCGTCCGCCCACGGCAGGTCGCCGCCGACCAGTTCGGCGACGAAGTCCTCCACGCCTCCCGTGTGGGTCGGCCCCGCGAGGACGGTGTTGACGGTGACGCCCGTCCCGGCGGCGGCCTTGGCGTAACCGCGCGAGACCGCGAGCAGCGCCGTCTTCGACATGCCGTAGTGCACCATCTCCTCGGGGATGGCCACCGCCGAGTCGCTGGCGATGAACTGCACCCGTCCCCAGCCCCGCCCGGTCATGCCCGGCAGGTACATGCGCGTGAGCCGCACACCGGACAGGACGTTGACCTCGAAGTAGCGCCGCCACTCGTCGTCGTCGACGTCCAGGACGGCGCGGGCCTCGAAGATGCCGAGATTGTTGACGAGGATGTCGACGTCGGGCACCTGGCCGTACACGGTCTCGGCGCCCTCCGCGGTGGCGACGTCGGCGGCCACACCCCGCAGGTCCGCTCCCGGCGCCTCCGAACGCAGCGTGTCCAAGGCGCCGCTGACGCTCGCCTCCGAGCGTCCGTTGACGACGGTGGCCGCTCCGGCCCGTGCCAGTCCCGCGGCGATGGCGAGGCCGATGCCCTTGGTGGATCCGGTGACCAGCGCGGTCCGCCCGGTGAGATCGATGTCCATGGCGGTGATCGTTCCCACCCCGGCCCCGGACGAAATCCGAGCGGTCGGCTAGCGCGTCACGACCGGTTCGTCCGAACGAAAGGGCCGGACGTCATCGCGCGAGGATCGCGGTGAGGACGGCGTGCAGCGTGCGGGCCGGATCGTCCGGCATGTCCGTGGCGCGCCAGGCGACGACGCCGTCCGGACGGATCAGGCTCGCGCCCGCCGGACCGATCCCGTAACGGGAGAGGAAGGCGTCGTCCGGGTCGGCGAGGTCGGCGCCGATCTGATGGCCGTGCAGGATGAGCCCCAGGCGGGCGGCGATTTCGTCGGCTGCGGACCGCCACCGGCCGCCGTCCGGTCCGGCGAGCAGGACGAAACCGCGCCCGAACAGGTCCACGCTGGACAGCTTCTCGCCGTCGCGGTGAAGCCAGACGTGCGGCGCGCGGAATCCGGGTCGGCCGGACGGCCGGTAGGGATCCTCGGTGCCCGTGTCGGCGGGGTCGTCATCGGTGAGCACCGAGGACGAGCAGTACCGGAACCCGAGGGTGAGTTCGGCGGCGCGCTGCTGGTCGGAGACCTGCTCGGCGCCGGGCTCCGGGGCGTCCGCGCCGGGGGTGCGGGCGGCGACCAGGCGCAGGGCCTCGGCGACGACCCGCTCGGCGATCGGGCGTCGTTCGGCGTCGTAGGTGTCCAGCAGGGCCGGGCCCGCCGTCCCGTCCAGCACGGCGGCGAGCTTCCAGGCCAGGTCGTAGGCGTCACCGACCGCCGTGTTGCCGCCGAAGCCGCCGCTGGGCGGGGTGACCTTGGCGGCGTCCCCCGCCAGCAGGACCCGTCCCACGCGGAACCGGTCGGCGACCGCGCCCGCCATCTCCCACGGCTGGACGGCCTGGATCTCCGGCCGCAGCTCGGGCATCTCGGTGACCAGGCGGATCAGCTCGGCGCAGCGCTCGGTGGTGAAGTCCGCCGGCGACTGCCCCGTGGACGGCTCGTAGGCGACGCTGAGCAGGTGCCGGCCGGCGGCGTGGTCGATCGTGATGAAGACGCCCTTCACCTGCTCGCCGTGGATCACGTGCAGCGTCGGACGGTCCGGGCTGGACAGCGCGCCGAGGTCCGCGTCGAAGATGATGCTGACGTTGTGCCCGAGGCCGCCGGGGCCGTGCCGCTCGACGCCCAATGCATCGCGCACGCCACTGCGGTGGCCGTCGGCGGCGACGAGGTAGTCGGCGCGCACCCGGTGGGTTCGCCCGTCACGCCCGCGGACCTGCGCGGTCACGCCGTGCTCATCCTGCTCGAACGACACGAGTTCGGTGTCGAAGAGCAGCTCGGCGCCCAGCGTTTCGGCGTGCCGCCGCAGGATCGGCTCCAGCACGTCCTGACCGGCGGTACCCGGCGCCGCGGGCGACAGCACGCCGACGTCGGACGTGTCGGCGTCGGTGACCTCCTCGTGGAAGGTCGGCCCCGGCAGGCTGCCCGCCACCCTGACGCGGAAGCCGCCGCCCTGCCCGGGAGCGAGGGCCGGCACGTCCTCGGCGATGCCGGCGAAGCCCAGCAGCTCCATCGTGCGCTGGTTCTGCCCGACCGCCCTGGGGAACGGCGACGTCCCCGAACGCCGCTCGACCAGGAGAACGTCCACCCCGCGCCCCGCCAGGAACGCCGCACCGGCCAACCCGGCCAGCCCCGCGCCCACCACCAGCACCGACACCCGGTCCCGCACCGTCAACTCCCCGAAGTTGATCACCGCCCGGGCCAACGTAACCCAGCCCACCCGCTCCCCGCAGCCGATTGAGCCCGGCCGATTCCCGGCCGACGGGCCATCGATGCCTCGGGTCGGAGGTAAGGAATTGGTTCCCGTAGAGGCTCGTTGCCTCCGGCCTGGTTCGCAGCGCCCGGGCACCGGACGCGAGCGAAGCCGCTGATCCTGGTAGCCCGGTCAGGGTGAACCCGGTGGTGCACGGGCGGCGGCGCACGGCCGACCCCGAGGAGGGCACCGCCCGCCCCGGCCGGAACGTATTTTTTTAGTGATCGCTTCATAAAGCTGCTACGGTGTCCGAGTGATCATCGCAACGGGCGGTGGTCCCGATTCAGGGAGGAAGCCGTGCGACGTTCACGGGTGGTGTCCGGCGTGCTGGCCGGCCTGGTTCTCGGTGCCGGAGCGCTCCCCGGGAGCACGGCCGAGGCCTCGCCGGAACCTCGGAGCTGGGTGGGAAGCTGGGCCGGGGCTCCGGAGCCGGCGGCGCTGTCAGGCCCTTCGCGGGAGGGGTTCGCGAACCGGACGGTGCGGATGGTCGTCCACTCCTCGCTGGCCGGGGAGCGGGCGCGGGTCCGGCTGTCGAACCTGTACGGGGACCGGCCGCTGCGGGTGGGGCACGCGGCGCTGGCACAGGCGGGGAAGGGCGCGGCGTCCGGACCGCAGCGCGAATTGACCTTCGGGGGACGCCGCCAGGTGACGATTCCTCCGGGACGAGAGCTGTACAGCGACCCCGTGCGGTTCGCGGTGAAGGCGTCCGAGGACGTCGTGGTGTCGGTCTATCTTCCGGCGGCGACGGGCCCGGCCACCTGGCACTGGGAATCCCGCCAGACCTCGTACGTCTCGGAGGCGGGCGACCACTCCACCGACCGGGACGGCGGGGCCTTCGGCGGGCGGGTCGACTCGTGGTTCTTCCTGACCGGGCTGGACGTCCTCAGCCGCGGGGCGCGCGGCTCGGTGGTCGTGCTGGGCGACTCGATCACCGACGGGGTCGGCTCGACCCCGAACGCCCATCGCCGCTGGACCGACCGGCTGAACGAGCGGCTCGCGCGCTCGTACGGGGCGCGCCGGCCCGCGGTGCTCAACGCGGGGATCGCGAGCAACAGGGTGCTGAAGCCCGGTGGCGAACTGGGATACCCCGAGTGGGGCGAGAGCGGCCTGGACCGCTTCGCGCGCGACGTGGCCGGGCAGACCGGCGTGCGCAAGACGATCCTGGCCCTGGGGGTCAACGACATCCACATCCCGCCGGGTTCGAGTGCTGCCGACCTGATCGCCGGGCTACGCGACATCGCGGCGCGCAGCCACCGGCGGGGGATGCCGATCGCCGTCGCCACCGTGACCCCGTTCGAGAACAACGCCTACGGCACCTACACGCCGCAGCGGGAGGCGGTGCGCCGGCAGGTCAACACCTACCTGCGGCACAGCCGCGACTTCGACGCACTGATCGACTTCGACGCCGTGGTGCGCGACCCCCGGCACCCGAGCCGGATCCGGCCGGAGTTCGACAGCGGCGACTCCCTCCACCCCAACGACGCCGGTTACCGGGCCATGGCCGACCAGGTCCCGTTGCACTGGCTCACCCGAACCGTCCCGGCGGCAACCACCCACTGACGACCCGCCCAGCGCCGCATCGCACCCGGGCACTAGCCGCCCCTTCCCGGACCCGCTGCCCCCGCCGATCCAGTAGACATGGCTCAACCGCTCCGGACGAACGTCCGGGAACGTAGTTTCGTGCATGCGTCGATTCCTCGGACATCGCCGTCCGACTCCTGGGGCCGATGCTGCTGGGCCTGGCCATCCTCGCCAGCCGCAACCAGGTCAAGCGCTGACCCGCCCCGGGTCTGCCTGCTCGTTCATGGGGTGTACGGCGACCTGCGCGAGCCCGATGCGTCCGGTGCCGGTCAGGCGGATCCGGACGTAACGTCCCCGGGCATCGGTGTCGAGAAGCGTCGGCCGCGCCGCCTTACCGGTGACGTGCACGGTGGTGGCGTCCGCGAAGTCGAGGGTGCCGGAGATCTGGACGTCGAAGTCGGCCCTGGTCATGGACGCGTCGTTCCAGACCTCGATCTGGCCGATGTGCCGGGCGGATCCCAGATCGACCTGCCACCAGGCCCCGGCCTCGGCCAGGGTCCTGCTGTCGGTGGTCGTGTCGCCGTCGACGGCGAGCGAGGCGGTGGCGGTTCCGGCGGTCGAGGACTGGCTGACGATGCCGTGCCGCGCGAGGTCGGGCCGCAACCGCTCGACCCGCTCGGTGCCGGGACGGGATCCCGCCGCGGCGGCGACCCTGAGCGCGTCGTCCGGGAGGACGTCGAGCTTGGTGGCGTTGTCCGCCTTGGTCGAGCCCTGGCCCGCCAGGGGCGGGGCGTCGGTGTCGGTCCAGTTGCCCCGGACGGTGTTCTGGATGCCGTAGCCCGCCCAGTTCGACACCCACTTGTACCCGACGCGGGTGAGCACGTTGCGTTCCACGAGGATGTAGGAGGACTGCTCGTCCAGGTACACGCCGTTGCCGTCGCGTTCGGTGTTGCCGTAGGCGGACCGGTCGATGTAGTTGCCGCTGATCACGCTGCCGGGTTGCGCGCCCTGCGTGTAGATCGCGCCGCCGTCGTGCTGCCCGTACTGGACGAGCATCACGTTGGTGATCCGGTTGCCGGTGATCGCGTTGTCGCGCAGCACCGACTTCTGCGCCGCCGGCTGGTTCCAGCCCCAGCCGACCGAGATGCCCGAGTAGGGCAGCTGGTCGAGGGAGTTGTGGTCGATCGTCAGGCCGGCCTCGTAACCGGCCCAGATGCCGACCGAGTCGGTGTACTCGACGCCCGTCCGGCTGATGGTGTTGAAGGAGACGGTGTTGTGCTCGCCCGCCAGCGCGGCCGGCGGGTTCGGCTCGGTGTCGCCGACGTAGACCGCCCCGGAGGACAGGTCGGTGAAGGTCGAACGCGTGATGCGCGAGTTTTTGGTGCCCGCCTCGAACACCGCTCCGGCGCCGCCGAGCCGGGTGAACGTCGCCTGGTCGATGACGACGCCGGACCCGCCGCGTACCGTCACGGCGGCGGACGGCTTGGTGTAGTACCGGCCCGCGTGATCGACCGGGCCGGTGGCACCGGTCAGCGTCAGGCCCGCCTGCGTTCCCGCATAGCCTTCGTCGGTGCCGGGCTGGTGGTAGGCCGCGTAGGAGAATCCCAGCCCGGACAGCCGCAGGTCGTGCGCGCCGTCCAGCACGACCAGACGCTCGGTCGCCGGGACGACGGCGACGGCGCGCCGCATGTCCTGACCCGGACGGGGCAGGTACGTGATCGTTCTGGCGGCCGGGTCCCAGGCGAACTCACCCGGCGTGTCGAGCAACTCGACGGCGTTCTCGAAGTAGGCGACGCCCGTGTAGCGGCTGGAGTCGACCGCGGTGGAGTCCCAGGCGGGGCCGGTGCGGTCGGTCCCGCTCGACGAGTTCGTCCAGCAGGGCCGCACGAACGTCAGGACGTCGCCGCTCACCCCGGCGATGCGGCAGTGGTAGTTCCGCCACCGGACGCGGATGACGGCCTCGGCCGCCGTCGGCTCCGTCCAGGACGCGACGCCGGTCGCGGTCGCGCCCGTCATGCCGTCTTTGCTGGTGCGGCACACCGACGCGGGGCACGCGTCACCGCGCGCACGCACCGCGCGGTCACCGTCGACGAACAGCTGGCGCGGGCTCAGGCCGTCCGGGACCCTGGCCGTCCAGCGTCCACCCGTGGACGGTTCCCAGCCGCCGATGCGCCGGCCCCCGGACAGCACCGGACGCGCCCCCGGCTCGGCGGTCCACGTCACGGTGTGCCCGGCGCGTCCGGAGTCGGCCGCGCCCAACGTCAGCGGCGCGTCCAGCGGGTAGTCGCCGTCCGCCAGCCGCACCTCGATGTCGCGGTCCATGCCTCCGGCGAGCACCTGGCGGACCTTGTCCCTGGCGACGGCGGGCGAGCACGGACGCGCCGCACTGCACGCCGCGCCGCTTGCCCCGGACGCGACGTGGTAGATCTTCGGGCCCGGCTCCGCCGAGGCGGGCGACGCGACGGCCCCCGCCGCGAGCAGTCCGCACGCGACGGCCAGAGCTCTGACGCCTGTCTTTCTGACGCCTGTCTTCATGAACCATCCAATCCGGGTGCTGTTCGAACGGGCTCGTCGCCGGTGAGAACGGGCTGGTCGCCGGTGAGAACGGGCTGGTCGCGGGTGAGAACGGGCTGGTCGCTAGTGAGTCGCCACTGCGGTCGCCACTGAGAAGGCGCTGAACTCGGCCAGGCCGGGTGTTCCCGCGGCGCGGGCGCAGTCGAACACGCCGACGTCCTGACGCGCGGCGACCTTCGGGACCGTGGCGGTGCCGAGCCGGGTCCAGGTGACCGCGTCGGTGGAGTAGGCGGCGGTGAAGGACGAGCCGTCGCGCGTCAACCTGAGCCGGACCGGTGCCCGGGCGGTGCCGGATCCGCTCTTGACCGTGTGGTCGATGTAGCCGTCCCCGTCGCCGTCCCAGCCGAACGAGACGCCGTTGCCGGGGGTGAGGTCGAGCTCGACGTAGCCGGGGGAGGACCCGGCGGCGGTCAGGTCGTTCCGGATCATGAGCCCGGCCTTGGCGAAGGCGTCCACCGGCTCCTGCTGGTCGACGCGGACGGTCGCCTGCCCGTGGTCGGCGAACGCGCCGGGTCGGTAGACGGTGCCGTACTCGTCGGCGTGGTCGCCCTGCCAGGTGTCGGCGCCGGCGGCGAGGATGCCGAGCCGGTCGCCGGACTGCATGAAACGCGCCCTCGGGGCCGTGCCGGTGGAGTCGAACGTCCGCCAGGGCGCGGTCGGTGGCGCGGCGAGCACCTGGAAGGTGCGCGGCTGCGCCTCGGTCTCGCCGTCGATGGTCGCTCGGACGAGCCCCGGCCGCGTGGCCGCCGGGCCGTCGAGATGCCCGCGCAGCGTGAGGTCGACGGTGGTGGAGCCGTCCGCCGGGACGGTGAACGGGGTGTCGCCGCCGACGATGGTGAAACCGTCCGGCGGGGTGACGGTCACGCGTCCGCTCGCGCCGTGGTGGCCGGTGTCGTCGATGGTCACGGGCAGATGGAGGTCCGTGGCGTCCGGCGAGTCGAGTTGCAGCGCCGGGAGCGGACGGATGCGGATCGGCGCGAACATGACGCGCCAGCCCAGTTTCGGTTCCCGCCAGTAGGTCTGCAGCCCCTTGGTGTGGAAGCCGGGGACCGGGACCGGTGAGCTTCCGGCCGGGTTGAGCATGAACTCGCTGGACGTCCAGTACATCTGGCCGAGCAGGTGCGGCCGGTGGTCGAGCAGCTGGTTGTACCCGTCGATGAGCAGGGCCTGGTAGTACTCGGTGCCCTTGCCGTAGCCGGGGTGCCCCTTCACCGCGTCGGCGCCGTACTCGCTCAGCACCATGGGCTTGCCGCCGTCCATCGCGGCGATCGAGTCCAGGGTTGCGGCGACGTCGCCGATCGCGCCGTAGTACCAGCCGTCGTAGTCGTTGACGCTGACCAGGTCGTCGTAGGCGTAGCCCTTGTCGGCGGTGTGCCACGCCGTGACGTGGGTGAACAGGCGGCTGCCGTCCAGAGCCTTACCGTGGGCGATGGTCTGCCGGACGTACTGCGCGCCCTGGACGGAGTCGGTGCCGTTCTCGTTGCCCACCGACCAGGCGATGACGCTCGGATGGCCACGGTCCCGGTGGATCATCCCGTCCAGCTGCGCGTCGCCGAACGCCACCATCTTCGCGCTGGACAGCACGGCCGGGTCGAAGCGCTGGGTGACGTTCACCTCCTCGATCACCAACAGGCCCAGACGGTCGGCGGCGGCGAGCTCGCCCGGCGTGGTCGGGTAGTGCGCCGGGCGGAAGATCCGGAACCCCTTGTCGCGCAGCTGCTTCAACTCCCGGTAGGCGAGCCCGTCGGGCTGCGCGCGGCCCAGCCCCGGATAGTCGGTGTGCCGGTTGAAGCCGTGCAGGTTCTCGACCGGCTTCCCGTTCAGCAGCACGTCCAGCCCGCGGGTGGCGACATCGCGGAACCCGGTCTTCTCGGACAGCGCCCGTCCCGCGCCCTGCAACGGCTGAAGGTCGATGGTGTACAGCTGCGGGTGGTCCAGGTCCCAGAGCCGGGGTTCGGCGACGTGCAGCACGATCGGTGCGCCATCGACCTGCGGGGCTCCGGACGGAAGCGTCGTGGTGACCCGCCGGGCGGGCAGCGCGACGCGCCCGTCGGGGCCGTGCACGCTCACCACGGCCTCGACGTTCTGCGCCCGGCCGGACGCGTTGATCCCGCTAGGGCGCAGCGTCAGCGTGCCGTTTCCGGCGCCCTGCGCCGTGAACCCGGTCAGCGCCACCCTCGGGCTCGTCTCCAGGTGGACGTCCCCGAAGATGCCGCCCCAGTTCCAGTACAGCTGCGGATTGACCGCGAACTCTTCGGTGGCCCTGTTGTCCACCAGGACCGCGATCGTGTTCGTCCCGGCGTGCAGGTGCCCGGTGACATCGAACCGCGCGGGCAGATAGCCGCCGGTCGTCGTCCCGACCTGTGTGCCGTTCACGAACATCCGGCAGGTCCAGTAGCAGGAGTCGAAAACGAGCGTCGTCTGTCGGCCGTCCTGGCCGGGTGGCGCCTCGACCGTGCGCCGGTAGACGCCGACCAGGCCGTCGTCGTCGTTCCATCGCGCTCGAACCGCGCCGAACGAGTCGGGCACCAGAACGGTGGTCAGCGCCGGATCGTCGAACCCGGGCCGCACCGCCGGAGGGCTGTCGCCGTCCAGTGCGCCGCCGGGGAGTTGCGCTGCGGAGGCGAAGGCCCATCCGCCGTCGAGGGACGTCGCATCGGTCCGGTGAGTGACGACGCTCAGTGTCGCGGAGACGTGGCCGTTCGGGGTGTCGGCCTCGGCGCGCAGCACATGTGCGCCGGACGGGAACCAGGCGGCGTCGGTGGCGGTCCGCCAGGTCGGTGGCAGGCCCGTGCCCTTCGCGTACTGGTCGGTGAGCTCGGCGAACGCGATGCCGTCGATCGAGAAGCGCACGGCGGTGGTGCCCGCCGGTGCGGCCACCGCGACATCGGTGACGCCGCGCAGGTCATACGCGGTGGGCTGGACGAAGCGCAGCCCGTCAGCGGCAGCGGCCGGACGCGAGCCCGGCATGGACAGGGCGAGGACGACCAGCAGGGCGGCGCAATACGCGACCGCTGGTCGCCAGGTCGGGGAGGCGGGGCGGGCCATGGGAGCTCCGGGGCGGTGGGAGGTCAGGGCTGGTCGGAGACGGCCTGGGCTCGGTCATGCGCGGGAGGGGACGAGACCTGAACGTTGATGCTCAATGATGCGCAAATTAGGTCGAAAGTCGATACGAGTCAACAGAAGTGCGCATTTTCACGCGGGAATCGGTGATGTATCGTCCGGGGACGCCAACCCCCCTCTGGCGTCCCCGTGGTCTCGACACCGAGCGGAGAACACGTGAATCCCTCCACGAACCGCCGGCACCGATGGTCGCGCAAGCACTCCGTCCTCGCGGTCCTGTCGGCTCTCGCCCTCGTCCTGGTCACCCCGTCCGCCGCGTTCGCCTCCCCGACCGGAAGCCTGAACTGGTCCATCACCGACGCGCCCGCCGCCGGCCTGCACCGCGGGGGCGGCACGTGGGAGGGCGCCGTCTCCGACATGGCCACCGACACCGTCCTCCACATCGGCACCTGGACGCTGGCCGAACCGTCACTGCTGTCCCCGTCCCATGTCGCGTGGGCCGAGCGGTACCTCGACGGCTACAACTGCACCCTCAGCCAGATCCCCTACTTCAACGTGGACTACCGGTCACCGATCGGCTGGTCCAGCACCGGAACCCAGTACAACGGCACCCTCAGCGCCGCCCGTGAAGGCGGACCCTGCACCGGCGAGCAGGGATTCGCGACCAGTGGCAGCGGAGCCCTCGTCAACGTCCGCGCCGGATCCTGACCGAGCGATTCCCGACCCGCTTCTGCCCCGGAACGCCACCCGTGCTCCGGGGCAGGTGAGACGTGCACTGGAGAGCGCATGCGCCGCCTGATGTCGATGCCGACCGCCCTGGCCGTCCTCGCCGCCCTGGCCGTCCTCGCCGCACTGACCGTCGCGCCGACCAGGGCGTCCGCCGCGCCCGCGGCCGCACCGGAGGTCGTCCCGGCGTTGCGGTCCTGGAACGGCGGCACGGGCACGTTCTCGCTGCGCCCGGGATCACGCATCGTGGTCGACGCCGCGCACGCCACCGACCTGCTGGACGACGCCCGAACCTTCGCCGCCGACCTGGGCACGACCCGGCTCCCCGTGGTCACCGGCAGGCGCCCCGGACGAGGTGACATCTTCCTCACCTCGCGTCCCGGGGAGGCGGCCGAGGCCTACGACCTGACCGTCGACGCGTCCCATGTGACGATCAGCGGCGGCCCGACCGGCGTTTTCTACGGCGAGCAGACCGTCGAGCAGATCCTGAAGTCCACTCCCGGCCACGCCACCCTCCCCGTCGGCACCGCCCACGAACGGCCCGTCCGGCCCGAACGCGGCGTCATGATCGACACCGCGCGCGAGTACTGGCCCGTCGCCACGCTGCTGGACACCATCCGCCAGATGGCCTGGATGAAGCTGAACACCTTCCACTGGCACGTCACCGACAGCGAGGCGTTCCGCCTCCGCCTGCCCGGCTACGAAGGGCTGGCCGCCGCCCGCTCCTACTCGCCCGACGACGTGCGGACGATCGAGGCGTACGCCCGCCGCTACCACGTGTCGGTCGTCCCCGAGTTGGACATCCCGGGCCACGCCACCTCGCTCACGGCGTTCCGGCCGTCCCTCCGCTGGGACTGTCCGTCGATGAACCAGATCATCCACGCCGGACGCGTCGATCCCGGATTCACCGTGGACATCACCAAGCAGGCCAACGTCGCGTGGCTGGACGGTCTGGTCGAGTCGTTCCTGTCGGTGTTCCACTCGCCGGTCGTGCACCTGGGCGGCGACGAGACCCCGGACGCGACGCTGCAGGGCCAGTGCCCAGAACTCGGCGCCTACGCGAAAAGCCAGGGCTATGCGAAGACCGAGGATGTGTTCCTCGCCTACGAGAACCACCTCGACGACCTGGTCCGCGGCCACCACCGCACTCTGGAGATCTGGGGTTGGTGGCCGCAGGTCGGCGGGGGCGGATCGATAGCGGTCGACAAGGACGTCCATATCCAGGCGTGGCTGGGCGACGAGGCCACGTTCCTCGCGCAGGGCTACCACGTGCTGGTCAGCAACGAGCACTCCCGCCTGTACGTCGTCCCCAAGGACCCGCCGGGAACGGGCAACGGCAACTACATCCCGGACGACGCGGCGCTGTACGGCTCCTACGCACCTCCGGCGTCGTCGCAGGTCGATGGCGTGCAGGTGGCGGAATGGGGAGACAACGCCTACCCCATGCCCGCCGCGTACTTCGCGCACTACCTGCGCCGTCCGATGCAGATCCTCGCGTCGAGCGCGTGGAACGGACCCCGGAGCGGTAGTCACCTCGACTACGAACTGACCGCAGACCGGATCGGCAACGCCCCGGGAGTCGCCGAAACCGGCGACCCCACCGCGACCGTGCTGCACGGCACTCCCAACGGAGCCGACAACGCTGCCGCCGCCTTCGACGGAGACCCGGCCACGGCGTTCACCGGCACGTCCGCGGGCATGGACGTCGGCCAGGCCGCGCAGGTCAGCGAGGTGCGCCTGCTTCCCCGGAGCAACCGGACCGCCGACCTGGCCGCCCTGGTCGGCGGCCGGATCCAGGGATGCGGCGACGGCCCGGACACCGGCTGCCACGACCTGGCGAAAGTGCGCTGGACACCCACGATGGACTGGCTGACCCTGCCCGTGGACGACGCCGCCCGCTACCGGTGGCTGCGCTACGTCAGCCCACCGGGCTCCACCGGCGCGGTCGCCGAAATCCAGTTCCTCACCCCGCCGGCGAGCCCGCTCCAGGTGCGGGTTCAGGCACCGCCACGCCTCTCCCCATCCGCCCCGACCACGGTGACGGTGACGCTCACGAACACCTCAGACCGCCCGGCCGACCACCTGTCCCTGAAGGTCACCGCCAACGGGCGAGCCGACCAGGGACGACTGGACGGCGCGCAGAACCCGCTGCCCGGAGCCATAGGCCCCAGGCGAACCATCGCGATCCCGGTAACGCTCCCCACCGGACACGCGGCGGCAGGCGACTACCGCATCACCGCGGATCTCACCTATCGGCAGAACCCGGGAAGCGCCGAACGACTCACCACCCGCGCCACGGCCTTGAGCACGGTTCCGGTCGTCTCACTCACCCAAGCCTTCGACGACATCGCCACCACCGATGACACGAACCCGCAACGCGGCAACGTCGACGGCGCGATGAGCAGCTTCTCGCGCCAAGACCTGGCCGCTGCTGGAGCAGCACCCGGCAAGCCGGTAACCGCTGACGGATTCCGCTACATCTGGCCCGACACCCCCGCAGGCGAGCCCGACAACACCCTTGCGCACGGCCAGACCATCCCGCTGAGCGGCCGAACCGACCGCGTCGGACTGCTGGCCACCGCCACCTACGCGCCGTCCGGCAACCTCACCGGCACCGGCAAGCTCACCTACACGGACGGCACGACCACACCCTTCACGATCAGCGTCCCCGACTGGAGCGCAGCCTCCCCGACGGGAGCCGTGGTCGCCGTCCACGGCACGAAGGTCAACGGGTTCGGCCGAGCGCAGCTGACCCGCACGGCCAACGTCTACTCCCTCGCCATCGCATCGGATCCCACCAAGCAACTGGCCTCGATCAGCCTGCCCTCCGGCCCCGAATGGGTGACGGGCAAGGCTCCCGCCCTCCATGTCTTCGCCGTCAGCACATGAGCCGCGCCGGCCCCGCCGCCCGGGTTCGGCCCACGTCCTGATCCCGTGACGTAAGCGCTACAAGATCAGGACGCGCGTTGCATACCGGCCCGCCTGGTGAAGGGCCGGGGCGTCCAGCTTGCGCTGAACTGGCCGTGCCCGCAGGTTCCCCAACCTCGGGGTTCGACGTGGGGGAGGAGGTCCCGCTGACTGCGCTGGTTCAGGTCGATGGCTGGGTGGCGTGCATTCTCCTTCGCTTGATCCGGCTGGGAGTCTGCTGCCGGTGGGCCGCGATGGTGGTCGCGGTGCGGACGAATGCCGCGAGTGCGGATGCGCGGTGCCCTTGTGGCCAGGCGAGGAGGAGGGTGGTGGGCGGGGCGTCGGTGACGGGGACGCAGGTCAGGTCGTCGCGGAGTTGG
This sequence comes from Actinomadura gamaensis, assembly GCF_042652125.1. Lineage (NCBI taxonomy): Bacteria > Bacillati > Actinomycetota > Actinomycetes > Streptosporangiales > Thermomonosporaceae > Actinomadura > Actinomadura gamaensis. Next base: position 202,096 of record NZ_JBHSIT010000005.1, read on the forward strand.
CCGCGTACGGATGCGGGCACCACGGCGACCGCGCGGCCGAGCGCGATGAGCTGCATGAGTTGGCCGACGTCTCGTACCGACAGCCTGTCGGGGGAGTTGGGGGGATCGGCCGACCAGTGGGGCATTGTTTCGCCCTCCAAGTCGGCGAGACGTACGCTCGCCCGGTCGGCCAGGTGGTGGTTGTGGGGGAGGACGACGACCTGGTCTTCGGTCAGGAGGTCCTCGGTGTCCAGACCGGTCAGGTCGGCGTTCGAGCGGTGCAGGAGGCCGACGTCGGCGCGACCGTCGCGGATCATCTGGGCGCGTTCGTGGGCCGAGCACAGGACGATGTCGACCGGGATCGCGTCCGGGACGGTCCGGTAGGCGGCCAGGATGTCGGGCAGCAGGCCGCAGTCACCACCGGCTTTCATCACCAGGACCAGCCGTGAGGCGGGCCGGCCCGCGCGCTGGGCGCGTCGCACGGCCGCGTCGACCGCGTCCAGGGCCCGGCGGCTCTCGGTGAGGAACACCTCGCCGGCCGGGGTGAGCGTGACCTTTCGGCTGTTGCGTTCCAGCAGCGGCACGCCCATCCGGCGTTCGAGCCGGCTGATGGCCCTGGACAGCGGCGGCTGCGCGATGCCCAGACGCTCGGCCGCCCGGCCGAAGTGCAGTTCTTCGGCGACCGCCACGAAGTACGCGAGCTCGCGGGTCTGCAGTCGATCCATACCCTGAGGGTATCGGCCGAGACTCAGCCGGGCATTGTCCTGCTGCGGCCCCGGTGGTGAGGTCATCGTCATGACTGACGAGACGATCGCCCTGATCACGGGAGCGAACAGAGGAGTGGGGCGTGCCGTCGCCCGCCGGCTCGCGGATCGCGGCGCGACGGTCCTTCTCGGCTCCCGGGACCTGGGACGCGGCGAGGAGGCTGCCGAGGCGCTCAGGTCCGGCGGCGGTGACGTACGCGCCCTCAAGCTCGACGTCACCGACGCGGCGACGATCGAGTCGGCCGCCGGACAGATCGACGAACGCTTCGGTCGGCTCGACGTGCTGGTCAACAACGCCGGAATCTCCGGCAGCCCCGGACAGACGGAGCCGGCGACCGCCGACCTGGACCTGGTCAGGCGGGTGTTCGAGACCAACGTCTTCGGTGTGATCGCGGTGACCAACGCCATGCTGCCGCTGCTGTCGCGCTCGGCGGCGGCCCGCATCGTCAACGTGTCCAGCGGTATCGGGTCGCTCGCCTACATGACCGATCCGGACCACTACATGTCCCGGTTGCCGGGGCACGCGGCGTACCCGCCTTCGAAGACGGCGCTCAACTCCTTGACCGTGCAGTACGCCAAGGACCTTCGGGAGCGGGGCATCCTGATCAACGCCTGTACCCCTGGTCCCTGCGCGACGGACTTCACCCGGCACCTCGGCCTCCCCGTCACCCGCACGGCCGACGACGGCGCCGCGATCGTGGTGCGACTGGCCACCCTGGGCGCGGACGGCCCGACCGGAGGGTTCTTCGACGACGACGGCGTGGTGCCGTGGTGATCGCTCGTATGCAGGCCCGCGTATTCGGCTGACCGATCCGATCATCGGTCATCGCGCCCTCCCGCCAAGAACTTCGACCGCGACCAGCATGAGCAGGGGCGGGCGCAACAGGCAGGCCGACAGTACGCCCTCGTCGGGCGTCACCAATCCCGCGTTGATGTGCGGCCGGGTGGGAGTACCTGGTCGCTCACGTGGCGAAGGGCGGGGAGTGCCTCGGGCGTTGAGGTCTTCCACGGCGAACGGCGCGCGAGAGATTCGGGTCGCGGGAGTGGCCTCTTTCGGTCTCTCTCCGGTGACCAGGCGCGCGGGGAGATGGTCCGAGCGCGCCTCGACGGGCATGCCGCTGTCGTGAGCGAGTGCGGCCAGCGCCACGGAGCTCCAGGCGATGTGGTCGGGAAGGTGCGGTCCGCTGAGCGGCCTCCCAGGTATCGTGGCTTTCGAATCGGGGGTCCTTGGTGAGGAACTGGGCGGTGACGTAGCTCAGCAGTTTCTCGCTGATGAGTTGGAAATGCTCCAGTCGCTCGGGCCCTTTCCAACCCTGGAGTTCGCCGGGACGGCCGGCGCGGCGACGATATCCGCGTCTCTCCTCCTGGTCACTGGGTCCATGGCGGAAGGACAGGTTCCCGCCTTCTCATGATCAACGTGGTGCCGCTTTGCGGGAACCGGACTGCAGCGGGCTGCGCCCGGAGATGTCAGGCGTGGTCCTGCTCTTCCTCGTGGCACGGGGGCGGTGGGGTGGGAGGTTGAGAACGTTGAGCAGACGGGTCGGGCTTCGGTCGGGAACACCGCGGGGTGCTTGGGAAGTTCGCCTGCCAGTCGGCGAGCAGGAGGCGGCGTCTGCTGGATGCGCCGGCGTTCCTGCGGATCGCGAGCTCGGGTTCGAGGTAGGCGAGGGCCGCGTCCGGATTCCCGGGAATGAAGAGGATTTGGATGCGGTCTTCCAGGACCTCGTCCTCAGAGGAGCCGAACGACGCGGTGGCGTCGGGACGGGGATGCGGCCGCAGCGCGCTGAGCACCCGCGACCTGCGGACCCGTCCGGAGGCGGACGGCCCGACCGTGGAGATCGCGGGCACGATGATCTTCGGTTCGGTGTCCGCCCGCGCTCCTAAGCGCACCCTGCGGGACCGTGCCCGCGCCCGGCTGAACCCCCGAGGCGACCGCGCCCGCTGCGGTGCCGGCGACGACCGGACGCGCGGCGGCTCCGGCGAACGCGGCTCCGGCGGGCGCGGCGGGCGGGGCGTTAGAGGACGCCTTCGACGACGGTCTGAGTGATCTGCGGCCTGCCGAACAGCGCGAGCAGCCGGTTGGCGTTCTCCACCCGTTCCAGCGGGTCGTCATCGTGGCCCTCGAAGCCCGCCGCGAGCAGGCTCCGCGGCACCGCGTCCGCGTCGAGCAGGACGCGCCAGTACGCTGCGGACAGCCCCAGGTACTCCAGGCCGGCCAGGCGGGTGATCTCCAGCGGGTCGGCGAGCGTGTCGGGGTAGGCGGCCAGCGTCCGCAGTTTCGGGCAGCCGAAGACCGGGGCGAGGCTGTGCGGTTCGTCCTCCCAGACGCCGAGGTGCAGCACCTCCAGGTCAGGATGCGCAGCGGCCTTCACACTCGAACGGTTCCCGACGTTCACGTAGGCGACCTCCGGCGTCGCGTCCGGCGTCCGCCCCCAGGTCTCCCGCCCGTGGACGATCATGTCGGTGAGCGAGTCGGCGACCGGCTCCGCGCCGATGCGCGCGCTACGGCTCAGGAAGATCACCTGTCCCGTGTACCCCGCCGGGCCGGGCGTGAGGTCGATCGCGTAGACGTCACCGCCGCGGTCCTCTCCGAACGCGATCCAGCCCGGCGATCCGACCAGCCCCTGCACCGCCGAGTCCGGCCGCGTGACGACCGCCTCAGTAGCGGCGTACTCCCACAGAGGCGGAGAGAAAGCCGGACGGGACGCGGCGTCCGCGATGTACAGCGAGTCCAGCGGATAGAGCTTCGCGCGGACGGCGCTCGCGTGGCTGTTCATCGCCTCGTCGCCGTCGAAGTCGCTCCACCGCGACCGGGTGACGCGGTAGATCGCCTTGAGCTCCTCGGGTAGGGCGATGCCGAGCCGCGCCTCGGCGGCGGCGATCTCCTCGTCCGTCGCGCCGATCGCGTCGGGGAGCCGTTCGCGGAGCGTCCGCTCCAGCAGCGCCGCGTCCGCCGTGGGGGAGGGTGCGGCGTCCGGGGCCGGTTCGGGGAGGCGGCGCCAGGGCTCCGGGACGGCGCCGTCCACGAGGACGACCGAGCCCGGTCCGTTGGTCCCCATGCCCGGTCGCGCGGTGGTCGTCTGATGAATCAGGCGCAGGACGATCCGTCCGGACGCCTCGAAGTCGGCGATGAACGAGATCTCGTCCCTGCCGCCGAGCGCCTCCTGGACGCGCCGCACGGCATCCCTTTCTTCCTGCATGTCCTCGATCCGCATGGCCCGGCCGGGAGTCATGGGCGGCCGTTTCACCGGGACGCTCCAGACTCCCGGCGCGATCGACCCGGCAGCCCGGCCTTCGGGGGCGTCGAGGGCCGCACGCATGAGCTTCAGCAGGGGCTCCCAGGTGGCGAAGTCGTCGAGCGCGGGCATGGTCGGCCTCCGGTGCGGTCTCGAAGATCATTTGGAGGGGCGATTGTGCCAGAATCGTCCGACCTTTTCGTTCGGATCAGTGCCCGGCGAGGATCTTGAAAGCTCGATTGTGGCGTGCCGGATGGGTGGGAGGACGGGTCAGCGCACGCGGGGCGGTGTGGGAGCCGCCTTCTCCAGGTCCTCGATGCTGCCGGACATGATCGTGCGCAGATGCTCGGTGATGTGCGGCAGGGGCCAGTCCCACCACGCCAAGGCCAGGAGGCGGTCGATGTCCTCGTCGGGGTAGCGGCGGCGCAGGAGCTTGGCCGGGTTGCCGCCGACGATGCCGTAGTCGGGCACATCACGCGTGACCACCGCGCCGGTCGCGATGATGGCCCCGTGCCCGATCCGGACGCCGGGCATCACGGTCGCGCCGTTGCCGAACCACACGTCGTTGCCCACCACGGTGTCGCCGGGGTTCGGCAGTCCGGTGAGCAGGTCGAAGTGCTCGGCCCAGGAGCCGCCCATGGTGGGGAAGGGGAACGTGGACGGGCCGTCCATGCGGTGGTTGGCGCCGTTCATGATGAAACGCGTGCCCGTGCCCAGGGCGCAGAACTTCCCGAGGACGAGCCGCTCGGGCCCGTAGTGATAGAGCACGTTGCGGGTCTCGAACGCGGTCGGGTCGTCCGGGTCGTCGTAGTACGAGAACTCACCGACCTCGATCAGCGGGGACTTCACCAGCGGCTTGAGCAGCACCACGCGGGGCTGTTCCGGCATGGGATGCAGGACGGTCGGGTCGGCCGGTACGGGGGGCATCGTGGAGATGGTTCCTCTCGGTCTGGTCGGCAGGCGACGCTATTGCGACAGGCGTCGCTTTAGTATGTTTTCACAGTTCAGCCCGTTGATCCACTGCTCGGCACGGCGCGCGCCGAACTCGGCGGTCCTGGCTGCGAGGCGTTCCTTCTCGCCGGGTGGCCCCGCGAGCGGGGTGCCGTCACGGCGGCCGTCGCGGCACTGCCCTGTCCTAGACCTGTCCCGGGAGACCTCGATCCCGGGACCCGAGCCGCTTCCGGGGGCACCGGCCCGATCGCCGCCGTCGGTACGGCGACGCCGGGCCGCAGCGCGTGGCACGGCCCGGCGACGCCATGGCGGTCGGCCGTGGGTCAATGGCTCTGCCAGGTGAAGCGGGCCCGGTCGAATCGCGAGGCGGCGAGGTCGTCGGGAGTGATCAGCCAGAACAGCGTTCCGCCGTCTCCCCATGTCATCCCCGCGTCGTCGTCGGATGCGAACTGGGCCAGCAGTTCCCATCTCGCAGCTTCGCGCTCAAGGCGCGGGTCGCCGTAGTCCGACGTGCCGAGGACGCTCCAGGCGATCTCGTAGGCGGGTTCGTGCTGGACGATCCACGGGCGCCCGGCGACCTGGTGCCCTGGTTCGTCGTTGTCGATGAGGACGTACTTGAACGCCTCCAGCTCGTCCAGGCCGTCCGGTGGGATGCCGAGTGACTCCCACACCTCGGGATCGGTGATCCGGAGCGGCGGCACCGCCGGCTCGGCCCGCAGGGACACCTGGCGGAACGGTTCCAACGGCTGCGGAGCCGGACGCGGCGCGGTCTCGACGCCCTCCGGCACGTACAGGACGCGCGAGGCGGCGCGGGTCTGCGGGTCCGCTGCGCTCACGAAGGACGCGTAGTCGTCGAGCTGCCCGTCGAAGTAGAAGAACAGCAGCTCACCGCCCTCGGGCAGGCCCGTTCCCGGCAGCCGGGCGCAGTCGAGCGAGGCGACGAACGACAGCGGGCCGTGGCCGTCGCAGGACGGCCACCGGGTGTCGGGCGGCAGACGCGGTTCGCCTCCGAGGCGCCCGACGACCCGGTCGTCCGGCCCCGCCGCGTGCATGCCAGGTCAGCGGCGAGCAGGTGCAGGCGTGGGGCAGGTCGCCTGGGATCAGGTTGGCGGCCCCACTGGGAGCAGCTGCACGAACGGTGTGTGGACGGGATGTGGCGTCGTCGTCTGTCGACCGGGTGGACTCAGAAGGGCGTGGAGCAGGCCGGCCGGTGGTGGTTGCGCACGTTCGGCGGGATCCTCGGCCAGCTTCCGCGGCCCGTCGTCGGCTGAACAGGCCCAGGCGCGACCGGTCCGCGGCCGGGGTGATCGGCCGCGGACCGGAGAAGGCGCCGGTTCCAGGATGCCGCCTACGTCGTCAGGAGGTGGGCCAGGTGAGGGCGTCGATGGTGATGGTGCCGGTGCCGGGGTCGGCGTCTAGGCCGATGGCTTTGGTGGTGGTTGTGGTGGGTGTGTGCCAGGTGATGGTGGTCCATTGGTTGGGGGTCAGGGTGGTGGGTGTGGTGAGGGTGGGGGTGTAGTTGGGGTCGCGGGTGAACGGTGTGACGGTGGTGGGTTGGGTGGCGTGGACGTGGTAGGTGATCGTGGCTCCTGGGGTGAGGTTGGTGGTGGTGCCGACGGCGGTGTGGCCGTTGGTGTTTTGGGTGAAGTGCAGGGCGTGGGTGCCTTCGTAGGCCAGGTCGGTGGTGACTGCGGGGCCGGCGTTGCCGTAGTAGCCACTCCAGCCCTGGGTGGTGCCGTCCTCGAACCCGACCGTGACCGCCCCCGGCGGGGTCGTAGGCGGGGTCGTGGGCGGGGACGAGGTCATCGCGTCGTGGAAGGCCGGGCCCTGCGCGGTGAGGGTGGTCGAGCCCTTGACGAGCGCGAAGTCGCCGTGGTCGGTGGCGGTGTAGATCATCGTCGCCTTCGGCGCCGGGGTCAGCGCGCGTAGGGTGGCCAGCGCCGTGGTGGTCCATTTGGCGAGGTAGGGGGCGTTGGCGCCGTCGGTGTAGACCGGACCCGTGGCGTTCGGGTCGATGTTCCACTCCGAGACGATGTAGTCGAGCGGGTGGCCCAGCTTCGCGGTGACGGCGTCCTCGACGTTGGTGACGTGGGTCTGCCAGTGCGGCAGGTTGCCGGTGCAGGTGTCCTGCCAGCCGGCGGCCTTGGAGTCGCAGACATACTCGTGCCAGGACAGCAGGTCGGGCTTGGGAACGGCTCCGGCCACGAACGTGGCGAGGTAGTCGACGTAGGAGTGGTCGACGCGCGAGGTGACCGGCCCGACGTACTTGTATCCGGCCGAGGGGTATCTGGCCTTCAATGTGGGGATCACCGCGTTCCATGCCGCCGTGTAGGCGTCGGCGGTGACGGGCGGGTTGGCGGCCAGGTCCGGCTCGTTGCCGAACTCCAAATACGCGGTTCCGTCGCCGAAGACCTGGTGGACGAGGTCGAGCAGGTGCGTGTCGGTCGCGGTGATGGCGCCGGTGGTTCGTCCGCCGCCCGGACCCCGCAGGATCAGCACCGGAGTCGCGCCGACCGTTCTCACGGCTTTCAGGGCGGTGAGCAGCTGCGCGTCGGTCACGGTCGCGCCGCCGTCGAACGCGGCCCGCAGCGGCACCCGGATGAACGGCAGGCCCCAGCTGCGGAACAGCGCCTGGGTGTCGGCGTTGGTCGCCAGGGAGTCGTTGGCGTTGTAGAAGGACATGTTGGCGCCGAAGAGGGGGTCGGCGGTCGCGGTCGCCGGTCGGGCAATCGCGGCTGTCGGAGCGGTGGCCGCGGCGGGGCCCGGCGGGCTCGCCGACAGGCAGACGGCGGTGGCCGTCAGTGCTGCGGCGGCGCACGCGCCTGCCGCCCGCCGCGGGCGCGGACCGGCGGACCATGGTGCGGGCATGGGCTCCTCCCGGGAGTCGGTGGGTGTGCGGCAAGGTTGCGCGCCGCACGCGACCTGCGGCAACGCCGATCCCGGGATTCCGGTCAAACAATCAAAACCGCATCAAAGCGCTGCGGGTCTCCGCATGTGGGGTCGGTCGTCAGGACCGCTCGTAGGCGTCGATGGCGAGTTTGGCGCCGTAGTCGCCGTCGTCGGTGTCGATGACCCTGATCACGGCGAGCCGGCCGGTCGGGCGGGAGCGCAGGCAGAAGCTGCTTCCGGGCGGCACGCGCGGGAAGCGCAGGATCGTGTCGCCGTCGAGTGTCGGCAGCCGCGTCGGGGCGCTGGCGAGGCCGGCCGCGCAGGCGTCGGCCGTCAGCGATGCGCCGCCGGGTGCGGGGACGTAGGCGTCGGTGGCGGCGGGAAGCTCGAAGGCCCCGTGCCCGTCGCCGCCTGCGTTGCTGCTCATCGTCCAGCCGCCGTGGCCCTCGACGACCGTGCCGGCGTCGAGGTCGATGTAGAAGTTGTAGTCGGGGAGTTCCAGGCGCCGGTCCCGGTAGACCGGGGCGTAGGAGGAGCGAGCGTGCGCCAGGCCGCTGCTCGGCGTGGCGGTCCTGCTGGTCGGCGTCCCGCGGTCGTGCGTGTGCCGGGGGCCGCCGAGCAGCAGGACGGCGATGCCCGCCGCGATGCCCAGCGCGATGACGGCGGCCGCGGCGACGAGCAGGCGCCGCGCTGGTACCCGGTTCCGCCGGTGGGCCGGGGAGAGGAGCGCGGCGACCTGCTCGTCGCGGGCGGTGGTGCCCGGATGCGGCAGTGACGCAGGGACGCCGTCCGGCAGCGCGGCGGTCGCGGCGTCGACGACCTCCTGCGGCGTGGGACGGCGGTCCGGATCCTTGGCCAGGCAGCGCAGGATCAGCTCCCGCAGCCGACGGTCCGCTTCGCCGCCGCCGTCCAGCCCGGACAGGTCCGGGTCGGCGTGGACGACGCGGTACAGCACCTCGCCCGCGCCGCCGTCCCCGAACGGCGGGTGCCCGGTGGCGGCGTAGGCGAGCAGCGAGCCGAGGGCGAACACGTCGGCCGCGCCGGTGAGCGGGCGCCCCTCCGCCTGCTCGGGCGCCATGAAGGGGACGGTACCGACGCGGGCGCCGGTCTGGGTGAGCCGCGAGGCGTCGGCGGTGGCCGCGACACCGAAGTCGATGACCTTGGGGCCGTCGCCGTCCAGCAGCACGTTGGAGGGTTTGAGGTCGCGGTGCAGCACCCCGGCGGCGTGGATGGAACCGAGCGCCTCGGCGGTCCCGGCCGCCAGGGCGAGCACCGCCTCGGCGGGCAGCGGCCCGCGCTCCTCGACGACGTCGCTGAGCGCCGGACCGCGCACGTACGCGGTGGCCATCCACGGCGGTTCGGCGTCCGGATCCGCGTCGGTGACGGCGGGCGTGCAGGGGCCCTGGACGCGCCGCGCGGCGGCGACCTCGGCGGCGAACCGGCGCCGGAAATGCGAGTCCTCGGCGACATGCGCGCGGACGACTTTCACCGCGACCGGCCGTCCGGTCCTGGTCGCGCCCAGGTAGACGACGCCCATCGAGCCGCTTCCCAGCCGTCCGAGCAGCCGGAACGGCCCGATGCTGGCCGGGTCGGAGCGCATCAGCGGGGCGACGGCCGCGGTGCGGTCATCGGCCGTGGCCGTCCGCCGCGCCGCGCTCCGATCGGGACGGTCCGTCCGGCCGGAAGAACCCGTGCGGTCGTCCGCGGAGACCGTGCCGCTCTCGGACAGCGGGACGCGGCCGTGCTGCGGTGCGGTACCGTCCGGCCGTGGTGCGGCGGCGTCTCGCGCGGTCTCCTGTGCGGCATTCCGCGTGGTCTCCCGCGTCCCCTCGCGTGCCTTGTCGGCGACCTGCGCGGTGACCAACTCGGGATGGGTGGAACGCAGGGTGTCGTTGAGCCGCGTCCAGATCGCGTGCCACTCTTCGGTGTCTCCGCCGCACGCCTGGACGTAGGCGCGAGTGACGTCCCAGGTGGGCAGGGCCCGCCCCGAAGCGGCCATCGAGAGCACGGACGCCGAGTAGCAGGCCGTCTTCGCCAGCTGGCGGTAGGCCGGACTTCCCGGCGCCTTCGCTCGCAGGGCGCGCAGCCCCAGGGCGAAGTCGTGCAAAGGCCCTTCGGGGACCGGCGCCTCGCGTCTGCCCATGACCGCCTCTCCTCAGTCGGCCCCCGTGCCACTTCGCATGACCATGTTTTCGCTGCCGGACGGCAAGGGTCAATGTTGGCCTTTCCGGACGCGGCGCGCCGCGGTCCGAACCCGTCCCGGACGGTCCGTTCGCCTCCCGGTCGGGTGTCGGCCGCGTTCGGTCCGAGCAGAAAGCGATACGCGAATCCCCTTTTGGGATGGTCCTCTGCGACGGTGGCGCCGCCGTCGCGCAGGCCGGTGTTCCACCAGGACGGCGTCGTCTTGAAGGGGAGTTTCGTTCTGCATCTGCTGGCTCAGGGATCACGCCAGGTTGGGGTGGATTCGCCGGTGAGATGGCGGGTCATCAAGTCGATCATCGCGATGTGGATCACGGCTCCGGAGCGGGCAGGCAGCGTCCCCGTAGTCGCGGACCGGGCGGCGGTGCAACATCAGCCGGCCGAACGTGCGCTCCACCACCCAACATGAGGGCAGCTCGTCGTTGTCCCAGTGATCTGTCCGATGCCCGGTGGAAGCTGATCGAGCCGACCCTGGCCGCCTGGCCCGAGCAGCGCCGCGCCGCCGTGCTGGACTTCGGCGTCCACCCGAACATGACCTGCGTGCCATGATGAACGCGGTCCTCGACCTCAACCGCACCGGATCCCGTGGCGCTACCTGCCGCACGACTGCCCGCCCTTCCAGACTGTCTACGCCTACTTCGCCCGGTGGGGGCACGACGGGGTGTTCGCCCGGCTCACCGGGTTGCTTCGGGCCTGGTCCGTAAACGGGAAGGGCACCGGCCCCAGCCCAGTGCGCGCATCATTACGGCGGTTCTGCGGGCCTTGATAGACCCCGGGTAGGCGGCCTGGTAGGCCGCTGCTCGCGCGCGCCTTTTTGTTTTGGCAACGTCCGCGACCTGGGCTCGAAGGTCGAGATCGGCCGAGGACGGCATGCAGTCCGGCCCGGCCGGCCGCGAGACGTCCTTGCCGTAGCCGTTCGACGCAGGAACTTCAAGGCGTTTTCCCACGTGGCCCTGCCCGGCAGACACCGATTCCACCAATCAATCAATGACCAAACAAAAGCGACTCCCCATCGATCGCAACGATTTGTATAAATGCCCTATGTCAACGAAAAGCGGCCATAGCCCGCTCCGCTTCATCCGCATCGTCGCCGCGTTCGCTGTAATCCCCCTGGCTGTCAGCGCGCTGGTAGCCGCCGGCCCGTCCGCCCAGGCGGCCCCGTCAGCCCGGTCCGGGCAGGCTGCCCCGTCCGGGACCGACACCTTGCTCGTCTCCAATTACGACCATCAGTTCGTGGCCACCGACACCGGCGCCGGGGGCAACATCAGGTCCCGCAGCGCCGCCCCCGGTCCCTGGGAGCACTGGAAGTTCGTCCCGACCGGTGACGGCGACAACTCGTTCTACCTGTGGTCCAACCAGGCCAAGAACTATGTGTCGGCCGAGTTCGGCGGCCAGCCGGGAACCAGCCAGTACGGGATCCTCGACGTCCGGTCGGGTTCGACCACGCCGGGCCTGTGGGAGACCTTCTACTACCGGGCCAACTCCGACGGCACGATCAGCTTCGGTGCCTACGACGGTCACGGCACCTACTACGTCGTCGCGGCCGAGGAAAGCTGGAGCGGCAACAGCAAGGGGACGCTACGCGCCCGCACCTCCGCCAGTTCGATCGGGCCGTGGGAGAGGTTCGTGTTCACCAACCGGTTCGTCTCCGGCTACGACGACTATCCGGCCGCATGGAAAGCGGGCAAGGACACGTTCCGCAACCTCTGGGGCTGGAACCAGGAATGCGTGTCCTTCGCCGCGTGGAAAATTTATGAGAACTCTGGAGGCACACAGGTTCCCAGAGACAGAAATCTTCCCTCTGACTGGCGTAGGTCCATCGACGTCGTGGATAACTGGGGCAACGCCGGAGACTGGTCGGCCAACGCCGCGGGCAATGGAGCGACCGGCAACAGGACACCCAGCGTCGGCTCGATCGCGCAGTGGGACAACAACGCCGACAATGGCCAAATGAAGGTCGGGCACGTCGCCGAGGTGACCGCGGTGTTCCCGGACGGCGGCATCACCATCGCCGGATACAACCTGCGGGAAGACGGCCGGTTCTCCACCCTGTACTTCCGTGCGGGGCAGGGGGCAGTGGACACCTCCAACGGCCACAACGCCTGGACGGTGCCCTGGCCCGACCACTTCATCCATATCAAGGGCTTCTGATCCCGCCACGACAATCCGCCCGAGCGTCCAGGGTGCAGCCGAACCCGTCGGCCCCCGGCAACCGCGATGCCCTCACCCGGCTCCCGGGTGAGGGCATCCAGCCATGCGAACTCGGCCCCACCAACGGCCCAGGTGAGCTGCCAGCAAGCCCCGATCGTCCTTTAGTCCGCCGGTTGTGGTCATCGCTGGACCGTCTGCGCCTGGCCAGGCCCGGATGGACTTCCTAGTGCTACTGTCCGAGCACGCCCGCGTCGTCCTGGAGGTCGACGGCCGGCTGCTCTACGCCGACCAGAACGGCCGGGCCGACCCGCAGCGCTACGCCGCGATGATGGCTGAGGACCGGGCTCTGACCCTCAGCGGCTATGAGGTCTATCGGTTCGGCACCGCTGAGTTCGCCGACCCCGAGACGGCCAAATCCCACCTCAACACGTTCTTCGACCAACTACTCGACCGCCATGGCTGCGTGTCTACGCCCACTCGGTGACCCGTCGCAGACCCCGCCAGTGTCAGCGGTCTGAGCGGAGCAGCCCCCGGGGTGGTGTCCTGGCCCGCACGTCCACTCGGTCTCGACCGGGTGGGCTTGTGTGGCGTACCGCGCTCGGCGAGCATCAACACGAGAAGACCGCAGGAAGGGCTGCGGAGCCTGATCGGCTGAAGCGTTCACGGGCTATTTGTGCCACGAAGATTTGCCCCAGGGCGCCGGGCCTCGTCGGCTCCTCGACCGCGATGGAACGTCTGTGGAGGGCCGGTGGATCAGCGGCTGATCAAGACGGCGGTGCTCGGTGGGCCCGACTCGCTGGAGCCGGTGATCATGCCGACGGACTACGCCACCGCCATGGGCCTGCGGCTGACCCACAAAGGCGCCACCTTCTGGTGCGGCACCCGGCTGGGTGGATGCGGCCGCCGCATCACGACGCGGATCGGAAAGAAGAGAGTCCCGCATTTCGCTCACTTCCCGGACGCGGAAGACTGGTGCAGGCGGACCAGGTTGGGAGAAGACAGCGCGGATCACCCGTTCATCGACCGTGATCTGCAGGCGTGGCTCGCCCGCCAAGGGGCGCCCGCCAGGACTCCTGAATTCCTTCAGGAGTCTGCTGCCGCAGCAGGAGGGTGTGCTGGCCTGCTGCTCGAATCCTCCGACGGCCGCAAGAAGGTCGCGGTGGTGCTCGACGACGACGATCCGAAGATGCCAGCAGGGCAGTGAAGGCGACCACCGAACGCTCACCCCTCATGCGCCGGCGCCTGCCCGCATCGCCGAAATCCAGGCGAATACGGCTGTCCGCGACGTAGCCTGGGTGGCGGACTGGGTGGAGATCATCCTGAATCGCACCAAGACCGAACGCCCCAACCCGGGCTCCTGCGCGATGTGAGATGGGTGCTGGGGCGCTTTCCGCCGCTTGGGTTCGCCGCCGAACGCAAGGACCTGAAGAGGTTCCTTCAGACGCATAGCAAGGGCGCCCCGCCTGCCGAACGAGGAAGAGTTCAGGCACCGGCACCGGCACCGGCAGCGGAGCCCGGTCGCCCGGCCGAGCCGAGCACCTCACGGGCGAAGCGCCAGAAGGCCTCTGGCGGCCAGGCGGTCTGCATCTGCGGATGGAGGGGGGCTTCCACACCGCTTCCAGCTGCACACCACCTGGCTGGGCAATCAGGGCAGACATCACCGGCGCCTTTAGGTGACGCCCGTGCGGGCCGCGCCCAGAGCAACCGTATGCCGACCGGCGAGGTGTCTGGGGCCGGCGCTCTCGACTCGAAATGTCGTAGCCGTCCGGCAGGACTCGACTACCGAGCGTTCCGGACGGCCGCGTAGAGCTCAACCCTGGACATCGACCGTTCTCGCTTAAGACAAGCCGACTAGTTCTCCACCAAAGGGCGTAGGCACAGTGTCACACCGGCCTGCTTTTTCGACGTAAGGAAGTGCACCTCCCGATCGTCTGGAGCGCAGGGTGGGTCGATGGGTACGGGGTTGGCCGGGTCGGTGGTGCGGCGACCCACGACCTTGAAGGCGGGCTCGCCGATCATCGGGTGCTTGCAGGGTTCCTTGTTCCACACCCTGCTGTTCCACAGGTAGAGGCAGTCACCGATTCTCGCCTGGCGCGCGCCACCCACATAAAAATGCAGGATCACCCATCCGATGGCCAGCGCCGCCATGAGCGCGGGACCCATCACGAAGCTGGTGCGGCGGACGAAGTTGGTGCGGTGGACAGGCGACCTGGACCATGACGAGGTCCAGGCCGACGTTGCCCTGCCACTTTGTGCCGGGCCGGACGGTTTGGGCGACGAACTCCTTCCGGCGGCCGGCTTGGCTGGCGCGAAAATGGAGGACAGCGTGCGCTTCAGCTTGTTCGCCGGTCGTCGGCCCGGCACCGCGGGTGTCGGCTGTGGGCCGTGTGTTGCGGTGAGTCGCGTCTTCGCAGCGGTCGAGGACGCCTGATTCTGGGCGGCCGACTGGTTCGCGGGCGGAGTCCACAGAGCCGTATCGGGTTTCGGCGGGATCACTCGTGGGATCGGCGCCGACATCGGCTCTCCCGTCGGCCGGGGAGCGCCCGGTTCCGCAGGCCCGTCCACCGAGTCGGGCTTCGCCGCGAGCGGCGGGTCTGTCTGTTCGACGGTGCGGCGGGTCCGGTGAAGGGCGTTCCGGCTGCGCGTGCGGTAGCCGGTGACCATGTCCATGACGTCCTGAGGGAGCCACTCGGTGACGGCTTCGGCCGGTGAGGCGAGGCGTTCGAGGACGTCCTCCACGTCCGGGCGCGTGTCCGGGGACTTGGCAAGGCAGGCGGCGATCACGGAGACCAGCCTGGAGGGCACGTCGTGCAGGTCGGGCGCGTCGTCGATGACGCGGTGCAGCGCGGCCAGCGGCGACTCGGCCGCGAAGGGGCTGCGTCCGGTCGCGGCGAAGGTCAGTACCGAGCCTAGTGAGAACACGTCGCTGGACGGCCCGGTCGCGCGGCCCTTGGCGTGCTCGGGCGACATGTACTCCGGGGTGCCGAAGACGCCGCTGGCGGGGTTGGGCGCGGAGTCCAGGGCGCGGGCGATACCGAAGTCGATGATGCGCGGTCCGCCGTCGGCGAGGATGATGTTGCGCGGGGTCAAATCGCGGTGGACGACGCCGCATCCGTGGATGGCGGCCAGGCCCTCGGCGAGGCCCGCGCCGAGCACCCGGACGGCGTGTTCGGGAAGCGGTTCGCGGCGTGCGCGCACGGCGTCGTACAGGGACGGGCCGGGGATGTAGGCGGTCGCGAGCCAAGGCTGCTCGGCGTCGGTGTCGGCGTCCACGACCTGCGCGGTGTAGAAGCCTCCGACGCTGCGGGCGGCGGCGACCTCGCGTGCGAACCGGGCCCGGAAGGACGGGTCGCCCTGCAGCAGGTGCGCACGGACAATCTTGACCGCGACGGTCATCCCGCCGGGGGACGCACCGAGGTAGACCTCGCCCATCCCGCCGCCGCCAAGCCGGGCGGCGAGCCGGTAGCGGCCCGCCCGCCGGGGATCGGTGTCCCGCAGCGGTTCCATCCCACACGGCCCCCTTCGAGGATCAAGCTTTCGGGTGAGATCTTTTCAGGAACCGGGCACTCAAGGGAACATAAGCGTATTTCGGGGCCGGGCCCGGTATGTTCTGCGTGGTCCTGCGAAGAGGGGACGGTCCTGGCAAGGCCTCCTCGGGGGGGGGAAAGTACCTGCGGACAGCATTGGCGCCGAGAATGATCTCGGTGGATGGTGTGCGCTCCTCGACCGCGATGGAGTGTCTGCGGAAGGCCGGTGGATCAGCGGTTGATCACGACGTCGGTGCTCGGTGGGCCCGGCTCGCTTGAGGCGGTGATCATGCCGACGGGCTACGCCGCCGCCATGGGCGAGATCCTCACCGGCCTCGGGGGCGCCCGAAGACCGGATCCATCGCGATAACGGGCTCACCGGCACCAAGCGGGAACAGCCCGGCCTGGACCAGACGCTGGCGGCCGTCCGCGCCGGTGACACCCTGGTCGTCCCGAGACTGGGCCGACTGGCCTGGTCGGTGCCGATGCCCGCGACATCGGCGGCACTCTGGTCAATCGCGGCGTCCGCCTGTCGCTGGGCGGCGGCATCTACGCCCCAGCCGACCCCGTGAGCAAGATGTTCTTTACCATGTCGGCCGTATTCGCGGAGTTCGAGGCTGACCTGATGCGCGGCCGCGAAGGTATGGTCATCGCCCGCTCTTGCGGCGGACTCAAAGGCCGCGCGTCCAAGCTGGCCACCGTCAGCAAGCCGAGCTGGTGCGGATGCACGCCACCGGCGACGACACCATCGCTGAACTCATGGAGGTCTTCTGCGTCGGCCGCGCCACCGTCTACCGGGTCCTGAACCGCACGGCGGTCGCCGAGCAGCCCTAGAGCACGAGCGCGTCATGACCACGGGCCTGCGCACGATCGAGTTCGCCATCCGGCAGCGGCCTGAACGACAGGTCCACGAGGTGGTTCCCATCCTGGACGGTCGGCCACTGCTTGAGCTGATCGACGGATTCGAGATCGACTCGGGTATGCGGCCGGCCGGTGGCGCCTACGAAGGCCTGATCCCCGCCTCCTACCGATACGGACCACTCGATGAGTACTTCCTGGGGAAGGACAACCCCGGGCTCGGCCCCAAGACGGCCGTACTGGCCTGCGAGTGTGGCGAGGTCGGCTGCTGGCCGCTCATGACCCGGATCACACCGGGGGGAACCTGGTGGTGTGGAACGATTTCGAGCAGATCCATCGCCGTACTCGCGACTACACGGCGTTCGGGCCGTTCCTGTTCGACCGAGCACAATACGACCAGGCTCTGGCCGCTCTCCTGCTCGACCTCGCAGCCGCCGAGGAGCAAGGGGACTGACAAGGTCTGTAAACCGAACGCTCGCCGGCGACGAGCGTTCGGCCTTCCCCTACACCCATGCACCGGCCACCGGGAGCAAAGCACCGCCTGGTCGCCACGTCCGCCCCGCTTGTTCGGCACGACCGAAACCGGACGATTCTCTGACGGGCGACCCACGCGAGCATCATGTCGAGCAGGACAGCAACCGTCGCGACGGCAGTCGGCCTCGGATTGGCGGATGCGGGGAACCGGCGGCCACATCTCAGCCCCCTCGGTCGCCGTCCGCTCCGGTTCACCAACCCCTAGGAGGCGGAATGCGTCAGCCGCGCACCTTGCTCATGGCGGTCGCCGCCGCGACCACCATGACGACCCTGTTCGCCGGCGGAACGTCGACCGCGAACGCCGCAGACCACGCACCCGGCAAACCAAAGCCGACCGCAGCCGCACTGGATGACGATTACGGCTGCCCGTACGGCGATGTGTGCCTGTTCACCGAAGACGGCGCTTCCTGGCGCAAGTACTACTACTACGGCACCTATAACTTGCATCACGGAACGGGTGGTGGTTTGTGGACAATGACTAGTCGGGAAACGCTCACGTCGATCTTTGCTACGGCTACGGGGGGCAGCAACTGCTTCCCGGCCCGGTCGCCGGTGACCTCGTCTGGTACGACATGACCCCGATCAACTCGATCAGGTTGCGCCCGTGACGTGAAGGCCCGGCCGTGCTTCTTGCCCACTGGTCGGCAAGAGGCACGGCGCCGTCGGCGGCGGGACTCTAGGAGGACTTTGTAGGTGGTTGGTTGGGTTCGGGGTCTGGTGGTTCGCCGGGGTGTGTCTCCGGAGGAGCTTGCTGGGTGTGGTGAGCGGCCGGGGGGTTTCACGGCGGAGGTGTTCGTGCCGCTGGTGCGGTCGGGTCAGCGGGTTACGGGTGGGCTGTATCTGCGGGGTCTGCTCCTGGGCGGGCGGCGCACGTCGGTGCAGCCGATGGCCTGCCGGGTCGGTGTCGGTTACCGGCGGCTGCAGCAGTTCGTCATCTCCTCGGCCGGGCCGGTGGTCGCGGTGGGGCAGCGGCCGGCGCGCCGGGTGTTGGCTGTGGTCCGGCCGCAGGTGTGGGTGGTGGATGAGACCGTTTCCCCACGGACGGTGACCTGTCGCCTGCGGTGGCCGGGCAGCACTGTCCGCCGCTGGGCAAGACCGCCAATTGCCAGGTGGCGGTGAGTGTGCACGCGGCCACCGATCCCGCGTCCTGCCCCCTGGCCTGGCGGTTGTTTCTGCTTGAGAGCTGGGACAGGCCTGGTGCCGCCGAGCGGCACCGGCGCTGCCGCGTCCCGCCCGAGGTGCCCCACCGGCCCAGGTGGCAGTTGCGGTGGAGATGCTGGATGAGGGGCGGAGCCGCGCTTCGCCCCCCGGCTCACCCAAGCGGGTTACCCGAGAAAGTTCGTCCGGTGCCTGGCACCCACCCCTTGGTGAGCCTGCGCGGTCGTGTTCGGGAATTCCTGAGTGGTCGCCACTTCTTGTGAGCCGGTCGAGCGGAGCAACTTAATACTTAATACTCATCAGGGTAGGTCTCCTTCTATGTAACCCCATAAGCTGCTACTACACGCGCGTCCGCGAAGCGGTGCACGACGCCGCGGCGGAGAAGATCCTCACGCTGCTGCCGGGGGGAGACACCGGGACGGGTTCCTAGCCGTGTGTTCTCGTTTGGTTCTCAGAACGGGGGCTCGGGGATCGTCTCGGGGGTGAGGCGGGCGGGTGGCGGGGGCGTTCGTGCTGGTCGGAGGCGGGCGGGGATCGAACCCGCCGTCCCGAGGTGCTCGGGACCACCTGTTTTGAAGACAGGGGAGGCCACCAGGCGCTCTTCCGCCTCCGGGCGGGAGTCTAGTCAGGGGGTGTAGAGGGCGGCCAGGGCGTCGGCGTACTTGGCGTGGACGACGCGGCGGCGGAGTTTCAGGGTCGGGGTGAGCTCCTCGGACTCGGCGGTCCACTCGGCGGGGAGGAGGCGCCATCTCTTGACCTGCTGGACGCGGGCCAGGCGGGTGTTGGCGTCCTCGACGGCGTGGGCGATCTCCTCCAGGACGAGGGGGTGCTCGGCGAGGGCGGCGAGGTCGGTGGTGTCGATGCCGTGGGCGGCGGCCCAGACGGGGGCGACCTCGCCGTCCAGGGTGATCAGGGCGACGACGTAGGGGCGGCGGTCGCCGAAGGCGAGGGCCTGGCCGACGAGCGGGTGCTCCTTGAGGTGGTTCTCCAGCAGGGACGGGGCGATGTTCTCGCCGCCCGCGGTGATGATGATCTCCTTCTTGCGGTCGACGACGCGGAGGAAGCCGTCGGCGTCCAGGGCGCCGATGTCGCCGGTGCGCAGGTAGCCGTCGGGGGTGAACAGGTCGGCGGTCGCCTCGGGACGGTTCAGGTAGCCGGGGGTGATCGTGGCGCCGCGGACGAGGATCTCGCCGTCGGCGTCGAGCTCGAGGTCGACGCCGGGGAAGGCGCGCCCGACGGTGCCGAGCTTGAAGCAGTCGCCGAGGTTGGCGGTGACGGCGCCGGTGGTCTCGGTCATCCCGTAGGCGTCGAAGATCTTCAGGCCGAGGCCGGCGAAGAAGCGGGCGACCTCGACGGGCAGCGGCGCGGCGGCGCTGGACGCCTGGCGGACGCGGTCGAGGCCGAGCAGCGCGCGCATCGGCGCGAGGACGGCGGCGTCCGCCCGGGTGAAGGCGGCTTCGACCTCGGGCGTCAGGGTGTTGCCGAACTCCTGGGCCGCGATGTAGGCGCGGCCCGCCTCCAGGGCCGATTCGACGGCCTGCTTCTTCGCTTCGTCCCGCTCGGCGGCGAGGACGGCCTGGACGCCCGCCATGATCTTCTCCCAGACGCGCGGGACGCCGAAGAAGCCGTGCGGGCGGACCTCGCGCAGGACGGTCGTGAGCTGCGCCGGGTCCGGGCAGAAGTGGACGTGCGCGGCGCGCCGGATCGGCAGGTAGTAGCTGAGGACGCGGTCGGCGATGTGCGCGAACGGCAGGTAGGAGATCGCGTCGTTGTGGTCGGGCAGGTCCGAGGCGTTCTCCACCAGCTCGGCCTCGGCGAGCGCCATCTCGTGCGTGATCAGCACGCCCTTGGGCCGCCCGGTGGTGCCGGAGGTGTAGAGCAGGGTCAGCACGTCGGACGGCGCGACCGCGCGCCAGCGGGCCTCCACGTCGGCGGGGTGCGCGGCGAGGTGCGCGCGGCCGAGGCCGAGGAAGGCGTCCCAGGTGAGGAAGCGGTCGCCGGTCGGGCAGGCGGCGGCGTCCACGACGATGACGCGGCGCAGCCCGGGCAGCCGGTCGAGGACGGGCAGCCAGCGGTCGAGCTGGTCGCGGCCGTCGAGCACGGCGTAGCGGGCCTCGCAGTCGGCGGCGACGAACCCGATCTGGTCGGCGGCGAGCGTGGCGTAGACGGTCGTGGGGACCCCGCCCGCGTGCACCGCGCCGAGATCGGCGAGGACGTGCTCGGACTGGTTCGGCATCATCAGCGCGACGACGTCGCCGCGTTCGAGGCCGAGCGCGGCGAACCCGGCGGCGGCCTCCAGGGCGGCGTCGCGGAAGGCCGACCAGCCGCGCGTCCGCCATCCGCCGTCGGCGCGGTCGGAGTAGGCGGGCCTGTCGCCGTGCCGTCCCGCGGTCTCGGCCAGCGCCGTGCAGATGGTCGTCATCGCGCCCTCCCGATGTCAGTAAGCACTTGCAGACATGCATCGCACCACGGGGCGCGGGCGCTCGGCAAGATCCACCCGGGCGGTCGCGTCCGGACTTTTATCCGCGATCACGCGGGTACGTTCCGCGAGAAGCCGGCAGGGGGCCGGTGGCGCGGACGACGGCTGGGGGGCTTCAGACCGCATGGCGACGACGACGTCGGACCGTGCGTCCGGGGGACGCACGTTCTTCGGCCACCCGTGGGGGCTGGCCACGCTGTTCTTCACCGAGATGTGGGAGCGGTTCAGCTTCTACGGGCTGCGCGCGATCCTGGTGCTGTTCCTGATCGCGCCGCCGTCCGAGTCGGGCCTCGGCATGGCCGAGGGCACGGCGAAGGCGCTGCTCGGCGTGTACATGTCGATGGTGTACTTCGTCGCGCTGCCCGGCGGGTGGGTCGCCGACCGGATCCTCGGCGCGCGCCGGGCCGTCCTGCTCGGCGGGTTCGTGATCATGCTCGGGCACCTGGCGATGGCGATCCCCGGCGGCGCCGGGTTCGTCTACCTGGGCCTCGTACTGATCATCCTCGGCACCGGGCTGCTGAAACCGAACATCTCCACGATGGTCGGCAAGCTCTACGCGGGGGAGGACGACGCCCGCCGCGACTCGGCGTTCTCCCTGTTCTACATGGGCATCAACATCGGCTCGCTCGCGCCGTTCGTGGTCGGATACCTCGGGCAGGACGTCAACTGGCACCTCGGGTTCGGCGCGGCGGCGGTCGGCATGGCGGTCGGGCTCGTCCAGTACGTCCTCGGCGGACGGCACCTGCGCGGCGTCGGCGACCAGCCCGGCCACCGGCTCACCCCCGCCGAGCGCGCCCGCTTCCTGAAGATCACCGGTGCGGTCGTGGCCGCCGCGCTCGTGGTCGTCGCGGTCGCCGCCGCCACGGGGCACCTCACCGTGGACGGCGTCACCGTCGCGCTGACCGTCCTGGCGATCGCCGTGCCGGTCGGCTACTTCGGGTACATGTTCCGCAGCCACGAGGTCAGCGCGGGGGAGCGGGTCAAGCTGCGCGCCTACGCGTGGCTGTTCCTCGCCGCCGCCCTCTTCTGGATGATCTTCGACCAGGCGGCCGGCCCGCTGAACATCTTCGCCCAGGACAACGTCGACCTGAACGTCCTCGGCTGGCACATGCCCGCGTCCTGGACGCAGAACATCAACCCGATCATCGTGATCTGCTTCTCGGCCGTGTTCGCCTGGCTCTGGCTGCGCCTCGGCGACCGCGTCTCCACCGGCCTGAAGTTCGGGTTCGCGCTGATCATGAGCGGCCTGTCGTTCGTGCTCATGTCGGTCGCCTCGCACGCCACGCACGGCGGGACGGTCAAGGTGTCGCTGCTGTGGCTGATCGCGGTCTACCTGCTGCAGACGCTCGGCGAGCTGTCGCTGTCACCGGTCGGGCTGTCGGTGACGACGCGGCTCGCGCCGACCGCCTTCGCCAGCCAGATGATGGGCGTCTGGTTCCTTGCCACCGCCGCGGGCGACGCCGTCGGCGGGCAGGTCGCGCGGCTCCAGCACCGCTTCGGGGACGTCCGGTACTTCCTCGTCCTCGGGCTGTTCTCGGTCGCCGCGGGCCTGGTGCTGTTCCTGTTCGTCCGGGCCCTGCGGCGGATCATGGGCGAGGGCGAGGAACTGGCGCCCAGCCGCACCTGACGCCTCCTCCTGTCGCCGCCCTCGCCGCCGCCCTCGCCGCCGCTCCCTCCGAGAGCCCTGCCGAGGCCTCGCCGAGGCCCCTGCCGACGCCTCGACAAGGCCCTCGCGGACGCCTCGCCGAGGCGCTTGCCGAGGCCCTCGCCGACGCCTCGGACGGACGGGTTCGCAGGTCGGGAGGTCTGTCCGCTCCATGACAGGATGATCGCGGGTCGTGTCAATGATCCTTCATGGGGTATCTGACCGGTGACGGTTCCGTGACCGAGCGGGGCCCTTTCCCTACCGAAGGAGCGGACATGACCATCGGGGGCATCATCACCGCCATCGTCTTCGGCGCGATCATCGGCGCCCTGGGCCGTCTCATCGTGCCGGGCAAGCAGAACATGTCGATCTGGCTCACCGTGGTCGTCGGCATCGTCGCCGCGTTCCTCGGAACCGGCCTGGCGCACCTGTTCGGCCTTCACACGAAGGGCTGGAACTTCTGGGAGACGCTCTTCCAGATCGCGTTCGCCGTCATCGGCGTCTACCTGGTGGCCGCCTTCTGGCCGAAGAAGTCCTACTAGCGAGGCGGGCCGGCCGGTTCACGCCGGTTCGCCGGTATCGCCCCGCAGGACGGGGCGCAGGCTCTCCAGCACCGCGGGGTCCTCGATCGTCGACGGCACCGGGACGTCCCGGCCGTCGGCGATCCCGCGCATCGCGCCCCGCAGGATCTTCCCGGAGCGGGTCTTCGGCAGCGCGCCGACGACCGCGACCTCCTTCAGCGCCGCCACCGGCCCGACCTGCTCGCGGACCATCGCGACCAGCTCGGCGCACACGGCCTCCGGCGCGTCCCGCACGCCGCTCTTCAGCACCACCAGGCCGCGCGGGACCTGGCCCTTCACCGCGTCCCGGACGCCGATCACCGCGCACTCGGCGACGGCCGGGTGCGCGGCCATGACCTCCTCCATCACGCCCGTCGAGAGCCGGTGCCCGGCGACGTTCACGACGTCGTCGGTGCGGCCCATGACCCACACGTAGCCGTCCTCGTCGATCCGCCCGCCGTCGCCGCTGAGGTAGTGGCCGGGGAAGCGGGTCAGGTACGACTCGACGAACCGCGCGTCGTCCTTCCACAGCGTCGGCAGCGTGCCCGGCGGCAGCGGCAGCCGGACGACGATGTCGCCCTCCTCGCCGGGCGCGGCGGCCGACCCGTCCGGACGCAGCACCCGCACGTCGTACCCGGGCACCGGCACCGACGGCGACCCCGGCTTGACCGGCAGCGGCTCCAGCCCGCGCGGGTTGCACACGATCGGCCAGCCGGTCTCGGTCTGCCACCAGTGGTCCACGACGGGCCGGTCCAGCATCCGCGCCGCCCAGTGGTAGGTGTCGGGGTCCAGCCGCTCGCCCGCCAGGAACAGCGTGTCCAGTGCCGTCAGGTCGTGCTCGGCGAGCAGCCGCCCGTCCGGGTCCTCCTTCTTGATCGCGCGGATCGCGGTCGGCGCGGTGAACAGCACCTTCACCCGGTGCTCCGACGCCACCCGCCAGAACGCGCCCGCGTCCGGCGTCCCGACCGGTTTGCCCTCGTACAGGACGGTCGTGCAGCCCGTCAGCAGCGGCGCGTACACGATGTAGGAGTGCCCGACGACCCATCCGACGTCGGACGCCGCCCAGAACACGTCGCCCGCGCCGACCCCGAACAGGTTCTCCATCGACCAGCGCAGCGCGACCGCGTGCCCGCCGTTGTCGCGCACCACGCCCTTCGGACGGCCCGTCGTCCCGGACGTGTACAGGATGTACAGCGGATCGGTCGCGGCGACGGGCACGCACCCGGCCGGTTCGGCCGCCGCGACCGCCTCGTCCCAGTCGACGTCGCGCGGGCGCGTGAGATCGGCGTGCAGTTGCGGCCGCTGCCGGATCACGCAGCGTTCCACCTTGTGGGACGCGAGCTCCAGCGCCTCGTCCAGGAGCGGCTTGTACGCGACGAGCCGGGACCCCTCGATGCCGCACGACGCCGACACCACGGCCTTGGGACGGGCGTGGTCGATCCGCGCGGCCAGCTCCGGCGCCGCGAACCCGCCGAACACCACCGAATGGACCGCCCCGAGGCGCGCGCACGCGAGCATCGCCACGACCGCCTCAGGGATCATCGGCAGGTAGATCACGACACGGTCGCCGCGGTCGACGCCCTGCGCCCGCAGCGCCCCGGCGAACCGCGCGACCAGCTCGGTCAGCTCCCGGTAGGAGTAGGTCCGGACGGTCCCGGTGACGGGGGAGTCGTAGACCAGCGCGGCCTGGTCGCCGCGCCCCTCCTCGACGTGCCGGTCGAGGGCGTTGTCGCAGGTGTTCAGCTCACCGCCGGTGAACCACCGGTAGAACGGCGGCGCGCCGTCGTCCAGGACCCGGTCGGGCGGCACCAGCCAGCGGATGTCGCGCGCCGCCAGCCCCCAGAAGCGCGTGGGGTCGGAGATGCTGCGTTCGTACGCCGCGGCGTAGGCGCCCATGTCGTCCTCCGGTCGGCTCCCCGGCCCCAATCCCTGTTTCGGGGCGCACCCCTATAAGGGACGGCCCGGACGCCTCCCGTCAAGGGCCCCGCACCCTCCCGCCAGGGCCATCAACCACCCACGCCGCAGCTAGATCCGCCCCGGAGCGCCCCCGCCGGCCCCGTCCACCATCCGTCAACCCGCCTGCCTGGCCACCTGCCGAGTTCCCGGGCAACGCGAGCGGACGCTCGCGCCTAAGCACAAACGTTCACGAGCTACAGCCCGCGGGCCGCAACATGCGAGCCGCGCGCCTCCACGAAATACAAAACACCCGCACGCCGACGCCGACGCGGGCGCGGCGGCGCGGACGCGCAAGACCTTCCCGCGCGCCGACGAACGCGCCGGAGGCGTGGGCGTGCAAGACGTCCGTGCTCCGATGCGGGGGTGGGCGTACGGGAGTGCGAGGCGTCCGCGCGCCGACGCGGGAACGCGGGCATGCAGGGCGTCCGCGCGCGCCGACGCCGGCGCGGCGGCGCGGGCGTGCGAGACGTCCGCGCCGCTGCGGGCGTGGGAGCGCGGGGATGCAGGGCGTCCGCGCGCGGGTGCGGGACGCGCGGGCGGTGGGACACTCTCGCGCCGGGGCGTGGAGGGTGGGGCGCGGGCGTTTGGGGGACGTCCGCGCCCCGGGGCTCAGTCGGCGGGTTCGACGACGACCGAGGGGGCGGTCTCGTCGGCCGGGTGGTGGTGCGCGCCGTGGCGGAGGCCGTGGTAGAGCGCGACCAGGGCGGCCAGGCCGGCGCCCGCCGCGACGATCCAGAAGCACAGCACGTAGGCGTGCAGCGTCGGCACCGGCGTGTGCGGGATGACGCGGCTGGTCAGCACGGACGCGGTGACCGCGCCCGCGATGCTGCCGCCCGCCGTCCGGACCAGCGAGTTGATGCCGGACGCGATGCCGCTCTGGGTCATCGGGACGTGCTGCACGGCCAGCGTGCCGAGCGCCGCGTACGCGACGCCGAACCCGATCCCCTGGATCGCGCTGAACGCCAGGACGTCGTACACGTGCCCGTTCGACAGCGCCAGCCAGACGTAGCTGAGGCCCGCGAACACCGACCCGACCGCCAGCGTGAACGCCGGGCCGAGGCGCGCGGCGATCCGTCCGGCGAGCGCGGAGAAGACCAGCATCGTGACGGTGCTCGGCAGCATGTAGAGGCCGACGTCCAGCACCGAGCCGCTCAGCCCGTACCCGATCTTGTCCTTCGGCGCCTGGACGAAGTTGGAGATCAGGGTGAACGCGGCGAACATCGAGAAGCCGAGCAGCACCGAGGCGAGGTTCGCGGTCAGCGACTTCGGCCCGACGAGCAGGTTCAACCGCACCAGCGGCTCGCGGACGCGCAGCTCCACCGCGACCCACACCGCGCACAGCACGGCCGCGGCGGCGAACAGCGCGAGCACCCGCCCGGACGTCCAGCCCCAGGCGTTGCCCTCGCTGATGCCGAGCAGCAGGCTGACCAGGAACCCGGCGAGCAGGACGGCGCCGACGAGGTCGGGGCGTCCGCCGCCGCGCGCGCCGAGGTCGCGGGCGCTGACCGCGACCAGCACCATCCCGGCGGCGGCGAGCCCGGCCGCGATCCAGAACACCGGTCGGTAGCTGTCGGTGTGGTCGGCGATCAGGCCGGTGACGATCATGCCCGCGGTGCCGCCGACGCCCATCGTGGCACTGACCAGGCCGATCGCGGTCGTCACCTTCTCCCGCGGGAAGGTGTCGCGGATCATCCCGATCGCCAGCGGGATCATCGCCGAGGACACGCCCTGCAGCGCCCGGCCCGCGACCAGCACGCCGAGCGAGGACGACAGCGCGCTCACCACCGAGCCGGCGGTGAGCAGCGCCATCGCCAGCATGATCATCGTTTTCTTGCCGTACATGTCGCCGAACCGCGACAGCAGCGGCGTGGCGACCGCGCCGGCGAGCAGGGACGCGGTGAACACCCAGGTCACGGTCGTGACCGAGGTGTGGAAGTGCTGCATCAGCCGGGGCAGCAGGGGGATGACGAGGGTCTGCTGCACCGACACCACCATCCCGGCGATGGCGAGGGCGAACAGCACGAGCCCGGTGTGGGCGGCGGGTGCGGACTGCCCGGGGGTGCTGGGCGGCGCCGCGGTGGCGCGGGTCATGGGCGTCGTCGGCCTTCCGTGCTCGGGGGGACGCGGGTCCGGGGGGACGCGGTCCGGGGGAGTGGTTCGAGGGGTGGTCGGTGACCGCGGTCCGGGGGTTGCGCCGGGGACCGCGGCCGGAAGCTTTTCGTCGGTCGGGAGCTCTTCGTCTGTCGGAAGCTCTTCGTGGTTCTCAAGCTCTTCGTGAGTCGGAGGCTCTTCGTCGGTCGGGGGATCGCGCCGGAGGGCGCGACCCGCCGATTATACTTACTTAAGTTAAGCAAATACGTCGTAAGGTGAGTCACATGACGTCCCCGAAGCGCCCCGACCCCTCGTCCGGCGAGATCATGGAGATCGAGCGGGCGCTCACCCGCATGGCGCACCTGCTCACCCGCGCGCGCCAGCACGACCGCGTCGTCGCCGCGTCCGGCGTCGCCGTCGACCGCGCCGCCGTCCCGCTGCTCCGGCTGCTCGCCGAGAACGGCGAGCCGATGCGTCCCAGCGAGATCGCCGCCCGGCTCGTCGTCGAGGCCCCGCACGTCACCCGGCAGGTCCAGCGGCTCGAACGCGCGGGCTACGTCGACCGCGTCCCCGACCCGGACGACCGCCGCGCGCAACGCGTCCGCCTCAGCGACGCCGGACGCGACGCCGTCGAATGCATCCGCGCCGTGGGCCGCGCCTGGATGGACGACGCCCTCGCCGACTGGTCCCCCGACGAACTCCGCCAACTGGCCCGCCTCGTCCACCGCATGGTCGACGACTTCGTGGCCCACTCCGAAACAACGACCCCCCGCTTCCCCCACCCACTACCAGCCGACCCCGAAACCACCTCCGCCGCCTCAGCCCCGTCCCCGGCCTAGGCCCGCTTCCCGCTCGCCGCCTTCCGCTCACGTCCGGCGGACGGCTCGGCGCGCGGCGCGACAGAGGTTCGGGTGATGTCATTCGCCTCACAGTGTGGGCGCGGCTGACTTCCTAGAGTGGTCCCGCCTGCCTAGGGTGATGCCGGTGGACCCCCGGCCGCACACCCCCAGCGCCGACGGCCCCGGACGCACCGCACCGCCCGATGGCGATCCGCGGCGGGCCGTGCCGCGCACCGACGCCGTCCTCGCCGACCCCGCGCTGCGCGACGCGCGGACGAGACTCGGGCGACGGCTCGTCAAGGCGGCCGTCGCGCAGGCGCAGGAACGCGTCCGCGCGGGGGAGCTGCCCCCCGAAGACCTGATCACGGCCGTCCTCGCGAGCCTGCCCGAACACGCCACCACGCTGCGGCCCGTCCTCAACGCGACCGGCGTCCTGCTGCACACCAACCTCGGGCGGGCCCCGCTCTCCGCCGCCGCCCGCGACGCCCTCACCGCCGCCGCCGGCCACGCCGACGTCGAATACGACCTCGCCACCGGACGGCGCGGACCCCGCGGCGCCGGAACCCTCGCCGCCCTCCGCGACGCCTGCCCGCCCGGCATCGGCGTCCAGATCGTCAACAACAACGCCGCCGCGCTCACGCTCGCCGCCACCGCCCTCGCCGCCGGACGCGAGATCATCGTCAGCCGCGGCGAACTCGTCGAGATCGGCGACGGCTTCCGGCTGCCCGACCTGCTCACCGCCACCGGCGCGCGGCTCCGCGAGGTCGGCACCACCAACCGCACCACCGCGGCCGACTACGCCGACGCCATCGGCCCGGACACGGGATTCGTCCTCAAGGTCCACCCGTCCAACTTCACGATCGAGGGTTTCACCTATGCCCCGCCCGTCAACGCGCTGACCGGGCTCGGCGTCCCCCTGATCGTGGACATCGGCTCCGGCCTGCTCGCCCCGCACCCCGCCCTCCCCGACGAACCCGACGCCCTCACCACGCTCAAGGACGGCGCCCACCTGGTCACCGCGTCCGCCGACAAGCTCCTCGGCGGCCCCCAGGCGGGCCTGCTCCTCGGCGACCCCGACCTGCTGGCGCGCCTGCGCCGCCACCCCCTCTACCGCGCCCTGCGCGTCGACAAGCTCACCCTCGCCGCCCTCGAAGCGACCCTGCGCGGCCCCGCCCCGCCCGTCCGCGCCATGCTCGACGCCCGCCCGGACGACCTCCGGCGCCGCGCCGAAACCCTCGCCGCCGCCCTGCCCGTCCCGGACGTCCAGGTCACCGCCACCACCGCCGTCGTCGGCGGAGGCGGCGCCCCCGGCGTCCCCCTGCCCAGCTTCGCGGTGTCCCTGCCCGCCGCCACCGAACCCGCCCTCCGCGCCGCCCGCGTCATCGGACGCCTCGACCACGACCGCCTCCTCCTCGACCTTCGATCCATCAACCCCGCCGACGACGAGATCCTTCACATCACCGTGCGCCAAGCCCTGACCCCGGCCCCCGCCCCGGCCACCCCCGCCACGACGCCACCCCCAACCCCCACGACACCCCCAACCACCCCACCCGCCGCTTTTGCGGACCCGCCCGCCGACCCGCCCGCCCTTCCCGCCGACCCGCCCGCCATTCCTCCCGGGTCACCTGCTGCTTCCGCTGGGGCGCTTGCCGCCTCTGACAGAGGGGCCGCTGGTTCGGCCGCCGGCGGCGCGGATTCGTCGGTTGCGTCCGATGTCTCGGACGAGGAGCCGGCGATCCCCGCCTCCGGTGCGTCTGCCGCGGAAGCCGGCAGGGGCGCCGGGGCGTCCGCCGGGCCCGGTGCTGCGACGGAAGGGAACTGATGCAGGTCGTCGCCACCGCCGGCCATGTCGACCACGGCAAGTCGGCGCTCGTCCGTGCCCTGACCGGCATGGAACCCGACCGGTTCGCCGAGGAGCGCCGCCGCGGCCTCACCCTCGACCTCGGCTTCGCCTGGACGGACCTTCCGTCCGGCGTGCGCCTCGCCTTCGTCGACGTGCCCGGGCACGAGCGGTTCGTCACGACCATGCTCGCCGGAGTCGGGCCCGTCCCGGCCGTCCTGCTCGCCGTCGCCGCCGACGAGGGCTGGATGCCGCAGACCGAGGAGCACCTCGCCGCCCTCGACGCGCTCGGCGTCCGGCACGGCGTCCTCGCCGTCACCCGCTCCGACCTCGCCGACCCCCGGCACGCCCTCCGCCAGGCCCGCGCCCGCCTCGCCACCACCCGGCTCAAGGGTTCCGAGGCCGTCACCGTCAGCGCCACCACCGGCGAGGGCCTGCCCGAACTCGTCGCCGCGCTCGACCGGCTCGCCGCGCGGCTCCCCGTCCCCGACCCCGCCGCGCCCGTCCGGCTCTGGATCGACCGCGCCTTCACCGTCGCCGGCAGCGGCACCGTCGTCACCGGCACCCTCCCCGCCGGGACCGTCCGCACCGGCGACGAGCTGCTGCTCATGCCCGCCGGACGGCGCGTCCGCGTCCGCGCCGTCGAGACCACCAAGAACCGCGTCGACCACGCGAGCGGAGTCGCCCGCGTCGCCCTCAACCTGCGCGGCGTCGCCCGCGACGAGATCACGCGCGGCATGGCCCTCGTCAGCCCCGGCGACTGGACCACCGCCACCACCCTCGACGTCCGCACCCACTTCGGCGAAGCCTCCGGACGCCTCGCCCGGCAGATGACCCTCCACATCGGATCCGCCGCCGTCCCCGTCCGGCTCCGGCCGCTCGGCCCCGACACCGCCCGCCTCACCCTCAACCACCGCCTCCCCCTGCACGTCGGCGACACCGCCCTCCTCCGCGACCCCGGACGCCGCGCCGTCGCCGGAGTCAGCGTCCTCGACGTCCGGCCGCCCACCCTCGTCCGGCGCGGAGCCGGAGCCGCCCGCGCCCGCGAACTCGCCACCTGGCCCGACCGCCCCGACGGCGCGCACGTCCTGCGCCGCCACGGCGTCCTGCGCCGCGACGACCTCACCGTCATGGGCTGCCGGCCGCCGTCCGGCGCCGTCGCCCTCGACGGCGACTGGCTCGCCGACCCCGCCCACTGGGAGTCCCTCCACCGGCGCCTCGCCGAGGAGGTCGCCCGGCACGCCGCCGACCGGCCCCACGCGCCCGGCCTGCCCGTCGAGACCGCGCGGCTGCGGCTCGCCCTGCCCGCCCGCCGCCTCGTCACCGCCCTGGTCCGCCCGCCGCTCCGCCTCGACGCCGGACGCGTCCACGGACCCGGACTCCCGCCCCCGGTCGTCGCCGCCGTCGAGGCACTGCGCGCCGACCTCGCCGAGAAGCCCTTCCACGCCCCGACCGCCGACCGCCTCACCGAACTCGGCCTCACCCCGCCGATCCTCGCCGTCGCCGAACGCGCCGGGGTCGTCCTCCGCCTCCCCGGCGACATCGTCCTGCTTCCCGGCGCCGACCGCGCGGCGCTCCGCGTCCTGCACGACCTGCCGCAACCCTTCACCGTCGGCCAGGCCCGCGAAGCCCTCGACGCACCACGCCGCGTCACCATCGCCCTCCTCGAACACCTCCATCGCCAGGGACGCACCGAGCGCCTTCCCGACGGCCACCGCGTACCCGCGGAAGAGAACGCGAGCGGCTGACCTGCCTCGACGCTCGCCCGGCGCTCCCCACGCACCTCTACACCCCTTGATAGGCAAGTGTCGGCTTGCCTAACATGGGGTAGTGGAGGACGACCTCTTCAAGGCCCTCGCCGACCCGACCCGGCGGCTGATCCTGGACGAGCTGGCCGAACGCGACGGCCAGTCCCTCTTCGAGATCTGCACCCGCCTGATCGGCAAGCACGGGGTCGGCCTCTCGCGGCAGGCCATCAGCCAGCACCTCGCCGTCCTCGAAGCCGCCGACCTCGTCCGGACCCGCCGCGAGGGCCGCTACAAGTTCCACGACCTGAACACCGAACCGCTCGAGCGCATCGCCACCCGATGGCTCGCCCACCGACCACCGGAGGACAACCCGTGAGGATCTACGTCACCCAGGTCTTCGTCGACGACCAGGCCAAGGCCCTGACCTTCTACACCGACACCCTCGGCTTCCAGAAGAAGAACGACATCCCCGTCGGCGGCGCGCGCTGGCTCACCGTCGTCTCACCCGAGAACCCCGACGGCACCGAACTCCTCCTCGAACCCGACGCCCACCCCGCCGCCAAGGCCTACAAGGACGCCCTCGTCGCCGACGGCATCCCCGCCACCTCCTTCGCCGTCGACGACATCGAGGCCGAACACCAGCGCCTCAAGGGCCTCGGCGTCCGCTTCACCCAGGACCCGCTCCAGATGGGCAACGTCACCACCGCCGTCCTCGACGACACCTGCGGCAACCTCCTCCAGATCGTCCAGATGCACTAGCGGGACCTCTGACAAGAGGAGTCAGCGGTAGGGGACGCGGGCGGTGACGCCCTTCCTCAAACGCACCCGCCTGATGGCCACGCTCTTCTCGGTGCGGCCCAAGACCTCGGCCGCTTCGGGCGTCGTCATCGCCAGAACGACCTCGTCCTCCTGCGGCGTCCACCGGCGAGGGCTGGAACGCGCCCGCATCCCTTCCGGACGGACCCACCCGGCGACCTCCACCGCCTTCGCGTACTTGCGCTCGAGGGCGAGGCAGCCCTCGTAGTACAGCCAGCGCGCGAGTTCGGCGGCCGGATCGGAGGTGACCAGGAGGTTGTAGACGCCGTCGCGCCCGTTCGGCCGGACCGTGCGCCGCACGCCGGTCACCTCGAACACCTTGTCGCACACGTAGCCGCTCATGACGGGACTGGCCGTCGTGAAACTGACGAACGGATACCCCCTTCCCGTGAACCCGACCGACCCGTCGGCGTCGACGAGCGCGCGCACGTAGTCCGGCTCGCTGAACGGCACCTTCGGCGGCCCGATCACGGCCGACTTCTTCCCCGGCGGCAGCCCGAGCGCTTCGAGGGCATGGCGGGCCTCCGCCGCTCCGAACGACCAGACGGCGCTGGTGTGAACGCCGTTGGAGAAGTTGGTCTCCCGAGACCTCGTGCTGATCGACGACCGGTACGGAACGAGGCGCTGGAACGCCTTGAGGAGGTCGATGTCCCGGGCCGTCAGCTCGACGCTGACGAGCCCCTTCCCGGGGCCGGCGCGGCGGTGGTTGCCGTCCGCCTGAAGGAAGCCGAGGAGGTAGGCCATCTCGGGCCGGGTCGGATCGAAGACCCCGAGCGCGTGGGTGATGTCGGGTCGCCGGGACCGCTCCTCGCGGATCGAGGGAGGCCGCAGCCTCCTGGGTGTGGCGCGGATCCAGCGGCCGTAATGCAGGGCGCACATTCCTCGAGTTCGGGCGGCTTTGTCGCAATTGCGCTCCGAGCATTCGCTCTCGCTCATCGTCTTCCTTTCGAAGGATCGGCTTCGAGTCTCTGTTCGAGGCCTCGGGTCAAATTCTCGCCCTGGATCCGGAGTGGTCGAGCCCAAAGGGCCATAACGATGAGTGAGCATGTTCTTGCTCGAAGTAACGGCCTTGTGGCGTCTTCGGCGGGCCGGAAATTAAGTTGAACTGGATTGCGGTGATCTGGCGTCATAGTTCTGGTTCGGATCACTGTCGAGTTCGGAGAGGAGCAAGTGGTGCCGTACCAGAAGCTGAAGGGCGGTCGCGTTCCGATCCGCATCTGGACCGATCCGGCGACGGTCGAGGACCAGGCGCTCGACCAGTTGCAGAACGTGTCGCGGCTGCCGTGGATCGAGGGCATGGCCGTGATGCCCGACGTCCACTACGGCAAGGGCGCGACCGTCGGTTCCGTGATCGCCATGCGGGACGCGGTCTCCCCGGCCGCCGTCGGGGTCGACATCGGCTGCGGCATGACCGCGGTGAAGTCGTCGCTGACCGTCGAGGACCTGCCGGATGATCTGTCCGCCCTCCGGAGCCGCATGGAGAAGGCGATCCCCACGGGGTTCGCCGCGCACAAGGATCCGGTCGACCCCTCGGGGATCCCCGGCCTGAACGAGCGCGGATGGTACGAATTCTGGAAGGGGTTCGAGGATCTCCATCCCGGGGTTGGTGCCCGATTTGGTCGTGCTCGCGCACAACTTGGCACTTTGGGCGGCGGTAATCATTTTTGTGAACTGTGCGCAGATGATAATGGTTCCATCTGGATTGTTCTGCATTCCGGGTCTCGGAACATCGGGAAGGAACTGGCTGAGCGGCATGTCGCGGCGGCTCGGCGGCTGCCGCACAACCAGGATCTGCCGGACCCCGATCTCGCCGTCTTCCTCGCGGGGACGGAGCAGATGGAGGCCTACCGGCACGATCTGTTCTGGGCGCAGGAGTACGCGCGGCGCAACCGCGCGGTCATGATGGCGCTCGCGCAGAACGTCGTCACGCGGCGGTTCGGGGAGAAGCGCTGCAAGTGGGGCGAGGTCATCTCGTGCCATCACAACTACGTGGCGGAGGAGACCTACGACGGCGTCGAGCTGCTGGTGACCCGGAAGGGCGCGATCCGCGCCGGGAAGGGCGACCTCGGGATCATCCCCGGCTCGATGGCGACCGGGACGTACATCGTGCGGGGACTCGGGAACCCGCTCGCCTACAACTCCGCGTCGCACGGCGCGGGACGGCGGATGAGCCGGAACAAGGCGCGCAAGACGTTCACTGTCCGGGACCTGGAGGAGCAGACGCGGGGTGTCGAGTGCCGCAAGGACGGGGGCGTGCTCGACGAGATCCCCGGCGCGTACAAGGACCTGGAGACCGTGATGGAGGCGCAGACGGACCTCGTGGAGGTCGTCGCGCACCTGCGCCAGCTGATCTGCGTGAAGGGATGACGGTGAGGACGGTCCGCCGGAGGCAGCGTCCCGGTGCGGCGCGGGCCGCCGTGGACGGCATGAAGCTGCATCGCCGTTCGATGGTCCTGGCGGGCCGTCCGCGCACGGTCGTCACGTTGCGGCCGGGCACGGCGGTGCGGTTCAGCACGAACCTGTTCCACGGGACGTGGCACGTGCTGTCCGACCGGCACGGGGCGCGGCTTCTCGGACGGCTGCTGTGGGGCCTGTCGTACCAGTCGCGGCCGGGGACGGTGGTGGTGATCGACCGCGAGTTCGTCACCACCACGCCCTTCGACGGTGATCCGGCGGATCCGATCGTGCTGGTCCCGGCGTGGGACACGCCGTTCACCGTCCGGCACGCGCGTGCGCTGAAGGCGCGCCTTCCGCGGGCGTCCGCGCCGGACGGGACGGTCCGCTGGCGCACGCACGGCCTGGACGCGGCGCTGGCCGATCCGCGGGCGTGGTTCCGGAAGCACGACGACCCGGACGATCCGCTGCGCGGCCGGGTCGAGAACCTGAACGGCCTGGTCGTGCTGCGCGTGCACACGCCGCATGAGATGCGCGAGTGGGCCGTCCTGTCCGGGATGCTCGATCCTCACAACCGGTACGGGATGGATTATTCGTATCTGGGGGAGGGAATGTGCTTTTACGCCTCCGGTGAGGTCCAGGTGTTCCGGGACTTCCACCGGGACGTCTCGGTGGCCCGCCGCGCCCGCGCCGACGTCGTCGCACGCCTGGCGGAGCCCGTCGCCCCGGCCGACCTGCGGCCCCTGGTCTGGGACCGGGCCGATCTCCTCAAGCGCCGACCGGACCGGGCGGTAGGCACGCGGACGTGAGCGGGGCGCTGGGCGTGCGGACGTGAGCAGGGCGGCGGGCGCGCGGACGTGAGCGGGGCGGTGGTCAGGCCCGCGTGACCGGCTCCTGGAGTTCGGTCACCCAGTCCTCCTGGTCCGCGGGACATTCGAGGTTGACCTCGCGCGGGTAGCCGGTCGAGCGGTAGCCGTTGGCGTCGATCCAGCGCCCGAGGGCCTGGACGGACGGCAGGATCGCGGCCATGGAGCCGTGGTGGACGAGGGTGGCGGCCTGCTCGACGGGCGGCAGGTCCACCACGCGCAGCCGGCCGTCGTCGGAGAGCGGCGCGTCGACCTCGACGCAGGCGTGGATGAGGACGCCGCCGTCCGGCGCGTCCTCGTAGTAGGAGATCCCCGGACCGGACGGGGCGATGCCCGCCTTGCCGAGGAGCTGGAACAGTTCGTCGTACAGCGGCTGGATCACCGGTCCGATGCCGTCGAATCCGGGCGCCACGCCGGACACTTCGGCGACCCGCACGGACGGCAGGCTCTTGACCACGACGTCTTCGCTGGGCATCCGCCCCTCGCTTTCGATCGATCGGAGGCGCGCCTCGACCTGGACGAGCCGGGCGGCGGCGGCCGTCATCGCGGCCTCGAGTTCGGCGCGCCGGAGCCGGAGCATGGCGCGCAGTTCCTCGGTGGTGACCTCGTCGTCGAGGATCTCGCGCACCTGCTGGAGGGTGAAGCCGAGATCCTTGAGCGCGATGACGCGGTTGAGCCGGGCGAGCTGGGCGGCGGTGTAGTACCGGTACCCGCTGGCCCGGTCGACCTGTGCGGGGCGCAGGAGCCCGATGGCGTCGTAGTGCCGCAGCATGCGGACCGACACGCGCCCGTGCCGGGCGAACTCTCCGATGGTGAACATGGTGGCTCCAGCTCAGCGCCTGACACGGTGTGAGGGTCAAGCACGGTGCCGGCGGCACGAGGCGGGTGGGTCGGTCGTTCAGTGCCGGCGCGCGTCGAGGGCGGCGTCGATGGCGGTGGTGACGTCGGTGAGGACCTCGTCGCGGTTGGTCTCGTTGAAGATCTCGTGGCGGGCGGCGGGGTAGATCTTCGAGGTGAGACCCGGTCCGCGGATCGCCTCGATGCCGGCGCGGGTGCCCTCGACCGGGACGAGCCGGTCGTCCTCGCCGTGCAGCCACAGGACGGGGAGGTCGCCGAGGGTGCCGTGCTCGCTGACGGCGCGGATGGCGGCGTCCAGGGCCTGGAGGGTCGGCCGCTTGAAGGGGCCGTGCCAGACGAGCGGGTCGGCGGCGTAGGCCCTACCGACCTCCGGGTCGCGGGAGAGCGTGTCCGGGTCGATCGGAATGTCGGGGATCTCCGGCAGTTCCAGCAGCGCGGACAGGGCGTCCCACCGGCCGAGGACGGGCCCGGACAGGACGAGCGCGGTGAGCTCGGAGCCGTGCAGCTGGGCGTACCGGGTGGCGATGAGGCCGCCCATGGAGTGCCCGATCATGATCACCGGGACGCCGGGCAGGTCGTCGCGGGCGGACTCGACGACGGTGCGCACGTCGGCGACCAGGTCGTCCACGTCGGTGA
Source organism: Actinomadura gamaensis (assembly GCF_042652125.1). Lineage (NCBI taxonomy): Bacteria > Bacillati > Actinomycetota > Actinomycetes > Streptosporangiales > Thermomonosporaceae > Actinomadura > Actinomadura gamaensis. The sequence continues at coordinate 239,070 of NZ_JBHSIT010000005.1, forward strand.
TGAGGACCCGCTCGCCCGCCGACAGGCCGTGCCCGGCGTGGTCGGGGCCGCAGACGAGCGCGCCGTGCCGGTTCAGGAAGGCGGCGACGTGCTCGTAGCGGCCGAGGTGCTCGCCGTAGCCGTGCACGAGGACGGCGACGTAGCGCGGAGCGCCGAGCGCGGCTCCGTCCGAAGCCTCGCCCAGGGCGTCGGCCGCGGCGGCGGACGTGGCGACAGGCTCGGCGACAGGCGCAGCGTCGGACGTGGCGACAGGCGCGGCGCCGGACGCAGCGTCGGACGGGGCGGTGGGCGGCCAGATCCGGGCGGTGACGGCGCCGCCGGTTCCGGCGAACTCCCACTGGCGGGCGGCGGGCATGGGCACCTCCGGGTGGCGGGCGTTTGGAGGAACCTCCGAACGCGGGGAGCGGTGATCGCGCGGATACCGTCTCCCGCGGTGCGCCGGATCGTCAAGCCGGGCAATAGGCTGGACCGTCCAGACGTTCGAACGGCAGGAAGGGGCGCCCGTGCTGGTCGACAGCTTCGGTCGGACCGCGACGGACCTGCGGGTCTCCCTCACGGACCGGTGCAACCTGCGGTGCTCGTACTGCATGCCGCCGGAGGGGCTGGAGTGGCTGCCCCGACCCGAGCTGCTGACCGACGACGAGGTGGTCCGGCTCGTCCGGATCGGGGTGGAGCGGCTCGGGATCCGGGAGGTCCGGTACACGGGCGGCGAGCCGCTGCTGCGCCGCGGGCTGCCGGACCTGGTGCGGCGGACGGTGGAGCTGGAGCCGCGTCCGCGCGTGTCGCTGACGACCAACGCGATCGGCCTGGCGCGGCTCGCCGGGCCGCTGGCGGACGCGGGCCTCGACCGGGTCAACGTCTCGCTCGACACCCTCGACCGCGAGACGTTCAAGCGGCTCGCGCACCGGGACCGGCTCCCGGACGTCCTCGCGGGCCTGGCCGCGGCGCGGGACGCGGGCCTGCTGCCGGTGAAGGTGAACGCGGTGCTGATGCGCGGCGTCAACGACCACGAGGCGGTGCCGCTACTGCGCTGGTGCCTGGAGCAGGGGTACCGGCTGCGGTTCATCGAGCAGATGCCGCTGGACGCCCAGCACGGCTGGAGCCGCGAGAACATGATCACGGCGGACGAGGTCCTCGCCCGGCTCGGCGCGGCGTTCGCGCTGACCCCGGTGGGCGCGGACGAGCGCGGCAGCGCCCCCGCCGAGACGTTCCTGGTGGACGGCGGTCCGGAGACGGTCGGGGTGATCGGCTCGGTGACCCGCCCGTTCTGCGGGGCGTGCGACCGGGTGCGGCTCACCGCGGACGGCCAGGTCCGCAACTGCCTGTTCGCGACCGAGGAGTCGAACCTGCGGGACGCGATGCGGGCGGGCGCGTCCGACGACGACCTGGCCGACCGCTGGCGGGCGGCGGTGGCGCGCAAGCGCGCGGGCCACGGCATCGACGACCCGGCCTTCCTGCAACCGGCGCGTCCGATGTCCGCGATCGGCGGCTGATCGCCCGTCCTGGTGGGACCGTTCCACATGCCGGGCGGAGCGTCCCCGGGCGGGGGCTCGGGGTGGTGGGGTGCTGTCCCGGGCGGGGGGCTTCGCGGGAGGGGGCGGCGTGCGACGATGGCGGGGTGACGGACGAGCCGCTGGAGACCCGTGTCGAGATCACCGTCCCGCCGGAGGCCGAGGTCGGCGCGTTCGCCGCGTTCGCCTCGGTGTGGCGGTCCAGGGACAGTTTCGTGCTGGACTTCGCGACCGAGGTGCGTCCGCCGGAGGTCGCCGAGGACCGGGCGACCGGCGAGCGGTACGTGCACGTGCCCGCGCGGGTGGTCGCGCGCGTCCGGATCCCGCCGGGGCAGGTCTGGGAGCTGATGCGGGCGCTGGAGCAGAACCTCAGCGCCTACGAGCGCGAGACCGGGACGAGCACGCACGGTGACTGAGTTCGACGCGGTGCTGCTGGCGGGCGGGGCGGCGCGGCGGCTGGGCGGCGCGCACAAGCCCGCGCTGGAGGTCGGCGGGACGCCGCTGCTCGTGCGGACGGCCCGGGCGGTCGGGGCGGCCGGGCGCCTGGTGGTCGTCGGCCCGCCGCATCCGGATCTGCCGGACGCGACGTACGTGCGCGAGGACCCGCCGGGGTCCGGGCCCGTCCCGGCCCTGCGCGCCGGTCTCGCCGAGGTCGCCGCGCCCTGGACGGTCCTGCTGGCGGCCGACCTGCCGTTCCTGACGTCCGAGCACGTGGAGGTCCTGATGGAGGTGGCGCTGCGGGCCGAGGCGGACGGCGCGGTGTTCGTGGACGACGAGGGCCGCATCCAGTGGCTGACCGGCGTGTGGCGGACGGCGCCGCTGCGGCGCGTGCTCGACCGCTACGAGGGCGCGCGCCTGCGCGAGGTGCTGCGGGAGCTGCGTCCGGCCGGGGTGGCGATGCGGGACGCGGGGGACCGGCCGCCCTGGTTCGACTGCGACACCCCGCAGGCGCTGGCCGCCGCAGACCGCGCCGCGTCCGGGCCGTACGATCGGGGCGGGCATCCGGCGAAGGGGGAGACGACCGTGCTGGAGGATTGGATCGAGGCGGTCTGCCTCGAACTGGGCATCGACCGCGCCGACGTGGACCGGGACCTCGTCCTGGACCTGGCGCGGGACGTCGCGCACGGCGTGGCCCGGCCCGCCGCGCCGCTGACCGCCTACCTGCTCGGCCTCGCGGTGGGGCGCGGCGCGCCCGCGCGGGACGCCGCCGCCCGCGTCAGCGGGATGGCCGCGTCCTGGAAGGGCGACAAGGGCGACGAGGGCGAAAAGGCCGACGACGCCACCCGCGCCTGAGCGCCCGCGCCCGAGCGCCCGCGCCTGAGCGTCCGCGCCCGCGCCCGCGCCTGAGCGTCCGCGCCCGCGCCTGAGCGCCCGCGCCCGCGCTTGAGCGTCCGCGCCCGCGCCTGAGCGCCCGCGCCCGCGCTTGAGCGTCCGCGCCCGCGCTTGAGCGTCCGCGCCCGCGCCTGGGCGCCCGCGTCTGAGGTTGAGCACCGGCGTCCGGGGGCTGAGCGTCGGCGGCGGCTTCAGCGGTCGGGCGTTCTAGCCGTCGGACGGTGACAGGTCGCCCACGGGGATCACGTCGCGCAGGAAGTCGCGGCGGTCGAGGAACCGCGAGAGCTGGTCGCGGTGGTCGTCGCAGGCGAGCCACACCTTGCGCCGCTCCGGCGTGTGGATCTTGGGGTTGTTCCAGCGCAGCGCCCAGGCGGCGGTGGCCCGGCAGCCCTTCGACGAGCAGATGAGCTCGCCGTCCGGCGTGCCGTCGGGGTGGGATTCGGTCACGTTGCCAGGGTAGTCAACCGGGCCGGCGCGCCGGTCGGCGGACTAAAGCGGGGGCCAAGGACGGGACCGGGATTGGTCGCGCGACGCGCGTGTCGTGTTTGCCCGCTTCCTGGCCGGTGAAGATCGTCGCGTGAGCTCCGAACCGGAGACGTCGGCGGGGCCGGCGACGTCCACGTCATGCGTCCACCCGTGGCGGGCCCTGTCGGTGTGCCTCGTCGCGGCGTTCATGACGCTGCTGGACGTCAGCATCGTGAACGTGGCGCTGCCCTCGATCCGCAGCGGGCTGCACGCGTCCGAGAGCGGCCTGCAGTGGATCCTGTCCGGCTACGCGCTGACGTTCGGGCTGGTGCTGGTCGCGTCCGGCCGGATCGGGGACGCGCGCAGCCGCCGGGCGACGTTCATGTTCGGGCTGGCGCTGTTCACGCTGGCGAGCGCGGCGTGCGGGCTCGCGCCGACACTGCTCTGGCTGGTGATCGCCCGGCTCGTCCAGGGCGTCGCGGGCGGCGTGCTGAACCCGCAGGTGGCGGGGCTGATCCAGCAGCTGTTCCAGGGCGCGGAGCGGGGCCGGGCCTTCGGCGCGCTCGGCGCGGTGATCGGGATCGCGACGGCGGTCGGGCCGGTGCTCGGCGGCATCCTCATCCAGATCGCGGGGAACGAGGCGGGCTGGCGCTGGATCTTCCTGATCAACATCCCGATCGGGCTGGTCGCGCTGGTGCTCGCGCGGCGGCTGCTGCCCGACCCGGTGTACGGCCGGAGCCAGGGCCTGGACCCGGTCGGCGTGGTGCTGCTCGGCGCGGCCGTCATCGCGATCATGCTGCCGTTCCTCCAGGAGCGGACGTGGCACGGCGGCGCCAAGTGGCTGCTGGTCGTGGCCGGGGTCGTCCTGCTCGGCGCGTTCGTCGCCTGGGAGCGGCGCACCGGCGCGCCGATGGTGAACCTCGGGCTGTTCCGGCTGCGCTCGTACTCGCTGGGCTCGGGGATCGCGCTGCTGTACTTCGCCGGGTTCACCTCGATCTTCTTCATCTTCACGCTGTACCTGCAGAACGGCCTCGGCTACAGCGCGCTGTCGGCGGGCGTCGCGATCACGCCGTTCGCGCTCGGCTCCGGCATCGCTTCGGCGGTCGGCGGACGCCTGGTCGGACGGCTCGGCCGTCCGCTGGTCTGCGCCGGCCTCGGGCTGGTCGTGGTCGGGCTGCTGCTGACCTGGCTGGCGGTGGAACTGCACCCGGACAACGGCGTGGCCTGGTGGACGGCGCTGCCGCTGCTGGTCGCGGGCGTCGGCAGCGGCCTGGTGATCTCGCCGAACCAGACCATCACCCTGTCGGAGGTGCCGTTCCAGGAGGGCGGCAGCGCGGCGGGCGTGCTCCAGACCGGGCAGCGCGTCGGGACGGCGGTCGGCATCGCGTGCGTCGGCGCGGTGTTCTTCGCGACCGTCGCGAACAGCCATGGCGACTGGGCGGTGGCGTTCCGGCACGGCCTGCTCGTGGTGTTCGCGTTCGTCCTGGCCGCCCTGGTGCTCAGCCTGTTCGACCTGTTCGGCGGCGGCCTGAAGCCGATCCGCCGCCGCATGGCCTGAGCAGCGGCGGCGGGACGAACGGCGGCGGGACGAGCGGCGGCGGGACGAGCGGCGGCGGGACGAACGGCGGCCGGATCGCCGAGCCGTTTCGTCAGTGAGACCTCAGCTGGGCCGTGACCGGCCGCGCAGCACCCGGACGGCGCCGGCGGCGAGCAGCGTCCCGGCGGCGGCCACGCCCGCGACGGCGAGGTTCTGCTTCCTGATCCGGGCGGGGATCTCGGCGTACGGCAGGGTCGAGAACGACACCAGCTCGTACCGCGAGACGTAGCGACCGGCGAGCCGCCGCTCCAGCGCGTGCACGGCCGCCTGCTTCGCGCGGAACACCGGGGAGGCGACCCGGTCGCGCATCTCCACGAAGTTGTCCAGCGCCATCTCGGCGATCGCGTCGGTGTTGGCCTTGCGGCGCTCCTGGTAGAGGGGCAGCGCGGCGGTCCAGTCGCCGCCGGTCTCGTCCAGGCAGCGGTCGATCTCCAGGCAGTCCTCGAACGCGCAGTTCGCGCCCTGCCCGAAGAACGGCACGATCGCGTGCGCGGCGTCGCCGAGCAGCGCGACCGAGGCGCCCTCGCCGATCCGCACCCACGGCCACGCCCGGACGGTCACCAGCGACCCGACGGGGTTCTGCGCGAAGTCGTCGGCGAGGTCGGGCATCAGCTCGGCGGCGTCGGGATAGTGCCGCCGGAAGTGCGCCGTGACGGCCTCGGGCGTGTCCAGCGCGGCGAAGTCGTCCTTGGGCCAGAACAGCGTGCAGGTGAACGAGCGGTCCAGGTTCGGCAGCGCGATCATCATGGACGTGCCGCGCGGCCAGATGTGCAGCGCGTCCGGGTCGAGCGCGAAGTCGCCGCCGCGCGGCGGGATCGTCAGCTCCTTGTAGCCGTGCTCCAGGAAGTCGGTGTCGGCGTCGAACGCGCCGCCCGGGCCGGTCCCGCGCCGGACCGCGCTGTACGCGCCGTCCCCGGCGAGGACGACGTCGGCGGGCTCGGTGACGGTGCCGTCCGGGCCGTCCAGGGTGAGCTTGCCGGACGCGGTGTCCACGGCGGTCACGCGGTGCTCGAACCGCAGCGTCACGCCGGGCGTGGCCTCGGCGGTGTCGAGCAGCGCGGCGTTCAGCTCGGCGCGGCTGATCGAGTTGATCGCGCGCGTGCCGTCCGCGCTGTAGGACTGGAAGTTGGTCGCCGCGCCGCTCGGGTGGACCATGCGGCCGTGCATCGGCAGCGCCCGCGACAGCGCGAGCTCGCGCAGGCCGACCTGCTCCAGCGCGGCGAGGCCGCGCGCGGAGATCGCCAGGTTGATCGACCGGCCGCGCTCGGCGCCCGCGACCCGCGGGTCCGGACGCCGCTCGTACACCGTCACCGCGACGCCGCGCCGGGCGAGCAGGGTGGCGAGCAGCGCCCCGGCGAGGCCCGCGCCCACGACGGCGACGCGCCGCGCCTCGCCTCGCGGCGCCTCGCCTCGTCCCGCATCCCCTCGCCGCGCGTCGCCTCGCGGTGCCTCGTCCCGCCGGGACGCGCCGGACGGTTCAGCTGCCATGGGTGACGGTCTCCTCGATCTGCGACCGGACCTCCCACAGGTCCGGGAAGGCCGGGACGAACAGGGTCGAGCGCAGGTAGTCGGCCCCGGCCGAGCCGCCGGTGCCGAGCTTGGCCCCGATGGTCCGCTCGACCATCTTGACGTGCCGGTACCGCCACTCCTGGACGCCCTCGTCGAGGTCCACGAGCATCTCGCACACCTCGACGGCGGGCGCGCTCTCGTCGGCGTAGACCTTCAGCAGCGCCTCCTGGACGCCCGCGTCGGCCCGCCACGGCGCGGACGGGTCGCGCTCCAGCGCCGCCGCCGGGACCGGGTAGCCGTGCGCCGCCAGGTACCGCAGCAGCGAGTCCATGAGCGAGCGGCGCGCGACGGCGGCCTTCAGTCCCTCGTCGTCGCGCAGGTCGGACGCCGGGAACGTGCGGCGGCCGAGCCTCGCCTCGATCTGCCGGAACTGCGCCGACTGGAACCCGCTGGACGTGCCGAGGGCGTCCCGGAAGGAGGCGAACTGGCGCGGGGTCATGGTCTCCAGCACGTCCAGCTGGCCCACCACGGTCTTGAGGATCTTGGTGATCCGGCGTCCGGTGCTGAGCGCGCCGGCGCTGTCGCCGTCCTCCAGCCGCCGCTGCAGCAGGTCCGCCTCGTGCAGGATCTGCTTGAACCACAGCTCGTACACCTGGTGGATGATCACGAACAGCAGCTCGTCGTGCGCGCCGGTGCGCGGCTCCTGGCAGTCCAGCAGCCGGTCCAGCCGCAGGTAGCCGCCGTAGGTGAGGGCTTGTGGAGCCGGTTCGCCCATCGCCTGTCCTCCTTCGTCCCCGTCCCGCGCCGGTACGCCGGTGTGCCGGGCGAAGATGCCGCAGAACGGCACCAAACGGGTGGATATACCGCAGACTCTATGAAGGCGGACGGATGCCATGTCAGGGGAGGAGCTCAACCCTTTTCTCCTCCAGCTATATCCATCCCGTTATGACAGGGCCCCAGAGCCGTCTCCGGACCGCGCGTCCGGATCGCCGGACCGCGCAGCGGGGCGCGGGAAAGCGATCCGCGCGATCGGTGAAGCATGGGTGACCGATCACCGACCCCCTTCGCGGAGACGCCCATGATGGATCTGATCGCGTGACCGCCGACCTGGCACCGCCCGCCGAGGCGGAACCCGCGCCGTCCGGCCGCGGCGCGCCGGACGACCGGCGGCTGGCGGCGGACTTCCGGCGCGACCCGGAGCTGTTCACCGCCGTCTACGACCGGTACTTCCGCGACATCTACCTGTACGCGGCCGGACGCCTGGACACCCAGGCCGGCGAGGACATCGCCGCCGAGACGTTCTGCACGGCGTTCGCCTCGCGGGACCGCTTCGACCCCGAGCGCGGCGGCCTGCGCCCCTGGCTGTACGGCATCGCCACCAACCTCATCGCCCGGCATCGCCGCCGCGAGGCGCGGCACTACAAGGCGCTGGCCCGCAGCGCGGCGGACCCCGCCGAGGGCAGCCACGAGAGCGGCGTGGTGACGGCCGTCGCCGCCCGCCGGATGCGGCCGGAGCTGGCGCGCGGCCTCGCCTCCCTCAACCAGGGTGAACGCGACGTCCTGCTGCTGGTGGCGCTGGCGCAGCTCACCCACGAGGAGATCGCCGAGGCGCTCGGCATCTCCTACGGCACCGTCGGCTCCCGCCTCAGCCGCGCCCGCCGCAAGCTCGACAAGGCCATCGACAAGGAGAAGTTCCATGGATGACGACCTGCGGCTCGTCGCCGACGCGCTCACCAAGCCCGACCCGGCGCAGGACGTCGTGGACCGCCGCCGCCACCAGCTGCAGAACGCCATGCGCGGCGGCGCGGCCGTGCGGCCGAGGCACCGCCGCGTCGGCTGGATGCTCGGCAGCGCGGGCCTGACCGGGGTCGCCGCCGCCGGAGTGGCCGTCGCGCTGGTGGCCGGGACGTCGGGGACGCCGGGCACGTCCACCCACCGCGACCCGCCCACCGCCACGGCCGCCGCGCCGGCGAGCGCCCGCCAGGTCTTCCTCACCGCCGCCGAGACCGCCGCGCGCGAGCCCGAGCGCGTCGGGACCTACTGGCACCTCACCATGATCACGAAGGACGCGCAGGGCAGGCCGGTGCCGGACGACGGGTTCGAGCAGTGGTTCCGGCACGACGGGCGGCACTACAGCAGCGGCCTGAAGAGCGACTGGAAGCCGTGGTTCGACCCGAAGCAGGAGCCCGGGTTCCGCATCGGCGGGCCGGTGCTCGGCTTCGCCGCGCTCCGCTCGCTGCCGTCCGAACCGTCCGCCCTGGTCGCGCGGCTGACCGAGCTGGTCCAGGCCGCGCACATCCGCACCAGCGCGGGCGAGCTGGACGCCGCCGGGCGGCGCGTCGAGGTGCTGAACGACCTGTTCGTGCTGGCGACGCAGTCCCCGGTCACCGAGCGGGTCCGGGCGGCGGCGTTCCGGGCCCTCGCGGCGGCGCCGGAGGTCAAGAGCCTCGGCCGGTCCGGGGGCGGGGTGCGGCTGAACATCCCGGTGTGGAACGACCCGCAGGGGCTGGACGTGACGCTCGATCCCACCACCGGCAGGCTGCGCGACTCCCGCAGCTACGTCGACTGGCAGGGCGGCCTGATCACCATGGGCGACGGGAGGACGGTCAGCATCACGGCCGAGTGGACCGACACCCTGCCCAAGATCACCGGCCCGAGGAAGTGACCGCTGCCGCCGCGGACGTGACCGATGCCGCCGCCGGCGGGACGTTCGGCACCTGCGCGGCGGCCCTCCCGCGGGCATCCTGAAGGTGCGGCCCCCGCCCGCCCTCCTTCTGGGCGGGGGCGCACCGGGGAGGTGCGGGCCATGAGACCGACCTGGAGAGACGGTGTGGCCACCCTGGTGATGGCCGTCAACGCCGGTGTCTACGTGGCGTTCCTGAACGGAGGGGCGGGCCTGCCGCTGCTGGCCGGCGTGCGCTGGACCACCGCCTTCGTGCTGGTCCTCGGCGTCGTGGGCGGCTGCGCCCTCGGCCGGGCGCAGGACCTGAACGAGGGACGGCCGGGCCGGGCGGGCCGCGCCTACCTGGCGGTCACGACCGTGCTCGGGTTCGTCGCCTTCGGCGCGGGGCTGATCGCGCTCGTCACCGGCGACGAGGCGCTGCTGGCGATGATGTTCGCCGCGGTGACGGCGCTGTGGGCGGCCGCGACCCTGCGGCACGTGCTCGGTCGCCCGACCGGAGGCCCGATCGGGCCCGCGGCGCGGACACCGGCCGGACGGACGCGCGCCGGGCGGGCGCGCGGCGTGAACGTCTACGACGGCGCGTGGCCCGAACGCGAGCGGGCCGGCCACCGGTGACCGCCGCCGGCCGGGGCCGTGACCGGGACGCCCCGGCCGTTCCCGGCCGGGGCGTCCCAGTACACTCCTGGTCGCGGGCGGTGCCACCGCCGCCGGACGCCGGCGGCGTCGCCCGCCGCCGGCGACCCGGGGAAACGAGAGCTGAGGCAACGATCCGCATGGAACTGATCCACTCGGGCAAGGTCCGCGACGTCTACGCGGACGGGGACGACCTGGTCCTGGTCGCCACCGACCGGGTGAGCGTGTACGACGTGGTGCTGCCGACCGAGGTTCCGGACAAGGGGAAGATCCTCACGCGGCTGTCGCTGTGGTGGTTCGAGCAGCTCGCGGACGTCGTGCCCAACCATGTGATCTCCGCGACCGACGTGCCCGCCGAGTTCGCCGGGCGCGCGCTCCGCGTGCAGCGCCTGACGATGCTGCCCGTCGAGTGGATCGCGCGCGGCTACCTCACCGGCCTCGGCCTGAAGCAGTACCAGAAGGACGGCGCGGTCTCCGGCGTCGAGCTCCCGCCGGGCCTCGTCGAGTGCGACCGGCTGCCCGAGCCGATCTTCACGCCGACCACCAAGGCCACCGAGGGCCACGACGAGTTCATCACCTACGAGGAGATGGCCGAGGAGATCGGCGCGGACACCGCCGCGCGGCTCCGCGAGACCACCCTGGAGGTGTACCGGCGCGGCGCGGCCCTCGCGCTCGACCGCGGGATCATCATCGCCGACACCAAGCTGGAGTTCGGCCGCGCCGCCGACGGGACGCTCGTCCTCGGCGACGAGGTCCTGACGCCCGACTCGTCCCGCTTCTGGCCCGCCGACGAGTACGCGCCGGGCCGTCCGCAGAACTCGCTGGACAAGCAGTTCGTCCGCGACTGGTCGGCGACGCTCGACTGGGACCGCACGCCGCCCGGCCCCGAGATCCCCGCCGAGATCGTCGAGGCCACGCGCGCCCGCTACGTCGACGTCTACGAGCGCCTCACCGGCGACCGCTGGACCGGCTGAACCCCCGCGCGCCGAGCCGCGCCGCGACGTCGGGGTACCGCGACACCGGCACCAGGTGGACGCCGTCGAACGCGCCCGACGCCCGGACGGCCTCGATCTGCGCGCAGGCGGCGTCCACCCCGGCGTCGGGGTCGCGGTCCACGGCGTCCGCGAGCGCGTCCGGGACGGCGATGTCGGGCATGGCGGCGGCGACGCGGCGGGCCATCCGGCCGCTGGCCAGCACCAGCACGCCCGCGTAGACCGGCCCGGCGAGGTCGGTGGCGTCCCGCCAGCGCAGCAGGTCGTCCAGCGCGAAGGTGACCTGCGTCAGGACGAAGTCGGCGGCGCGCTTCCAGTCCGGCACCGGGCGCAGGCCGGTGGCGACGCCGACCTCGAAGGGCGGCGCGTCCTCGAACGCGCGCGCCTCCTCGATCATCGTGCGGACGGTCAGGTCCCCGGCGCGGCCGCCCGCGCTCGGCCGGTCCCCGTACACGAACAGCAGCCGCCGGACGCCGTAGGTCGCGGCGGTCAGCAGGTCGCGGCGCAGCCCGAGCAGGTTGCGGTCGCGGGAGTTGAGGCAGGCGACGGGGTCCGCGCCGAGCGCGGCGATCTCGTGCGCGACGGTCAGGCTGGAGACGGTGGGCCGGCCGACGCGGGTGTCGGGGACGAGGAACGCGTCCGCGACCGGGGCGAGGAGCTCGATCTGGTGCCGCACGCGGGTGAGGTCGGGACGGGTCGGGGGCTCGATCTCGCAGAGCAGCTCGAAGGCCATGCCCCGACGGTAGGCCGGGTCACCCGCCGTCGTCTGCGGCCCGGACGCCACTCACGTGGGCACCGGTCGCCTCCGCGCCGTCCGGGGGGAGGTCGCCGGCCGAGGCGCGGACGGCGCGCAGGGCCGCGGTGATCGCGGCGGCCCGGGCGGGGGAGAGGCCGGGCAGGCCGAAGTCGGCGTCGTGCAGGGCGGCGGTGGCGGCCTCGGCCAGCTCGCGTCCGGCGTCGGTGATCGTCGCGAGGACGACCCGCCGGTCCCCGGTGGAGGGGCGGCGGCCGACCAGCCCGCGCGCCTCCAGCCGTCCGATGACGTTGGTGACCGAGGCGGCGTGCACCATGAGCCGCTCGCCCATCTTGCCCATGGGGAGCGTGCCGGTGCGGGTGAAGGCGAGCAGCCGCAGCGCCTCGTAGGCGGCGAAGGTCAGCCCGAACGGCTTCAGCACCGCCTCGACCCGGCTGAGCAGCAGCTGCTGGGCGCGCATCACCGAGGTCACGGCGGCCATCTGGTCGGCGTGCCCGGGCCACCGGGCGCTCCACTGGCGGTGCGCCTCGGCGATGGGGTCGAGGGGTTTCTGGCCGGTCACGGGGCTACCGTACGGCACCCCGCCGCCCTTGACCGATTCGCTCACGGTTATTATTTTAACTCCCAAATATTGGATGTCCAAGGAGTTGTGATGTCGGGAGAGCTGCACGTGCCGGTGCACCCGGTGCGGTTCGTGACGGCGGCCGCCCTGTTCGACGGGCACGACGCGGCGATCAACATCATGCGGCGCATCCTCCAGTCGCAGGGGGCCGAGGTCGTCCACCTCGGGCACGACCGGTCGGTCCGCGAGGTCGTGGACGCGGTGCTGGAGGAGGACGCCCAGGGCGTGGCGATCAGCTCCTACCAGGGCGGCCACGTGGAGTACTTCGAGTACCTCGCGCGGAGCCTGAAGGAGGCCGGGGCCGAGCACGTGCGGGTGTTCGGCGGCGGCGGCGGAGTGATCGTCCCCGAGGAGATCGCGCGGCTCGCGGACGCCGGGGTGCGGATCTTCTCGCCCGAGGACGGCCAGCGCCTCGGCCTGCCCGGCATGATCAACGAGCTGGTCCGGGACGCCGACGTGGACCTGGCCGCCGAGCCGTCCGGCGTGGACGAGGTGCTGTCCGGCGACCGCCGCGCCCTCGCCCGCGCGATCACCTGCCTCCAGGCCGGCCGCTACCCGGGCCTCGGCGCGCTGCGCGAGGCGGCGGCCTCCCGGCGCGTCCCGGTGCTCGGCATCACCGGCACCGGCGGCTCCGGCAAGTCGTCGCTCACCGACGAGCTCGTCCGGCGGCTGCGCGCCGACCAGCAGGACAAGCTGCGCGTCGCGGTGATCGCGGTCGACCCGACCCGGCGGCGCGGCGGCGGCGCGCTGCTCGGCGACCGGATCCGGATGAACTCCCTGGACGGCGACCGCGTGTTCTTCCGGTCCCTGGCCACCCGCGGCGCGCGCGAGCTGCCCGAGCACGCCGAGGACATGATCACCGCGGTGAAGGCCGCCGGGTACGACCTGGTCGTCCTGGAGACGCCGGGGATCGGGCAGGGCGACGCCGCGGTCGTCCCGCTGGTGGACGTGTCGCTGTACGTGATGACGCCCGAGTTCGGCGCCGCGTCCCAGCTCGAGAAGATCGACATGCTGGACTTCGCGGACGTCGTGGCGATCAACAAGTTCGAGCGGCGCGGCGCGGCCGACGCGCTGCGCGACGTGTCCCGGCAGCTCGTCCGCAACCGCGAGGCGTTCGGCGCGCGGCCCGAGGACATGCCCGTCTTCGGCACCAGCGCCGCGACGTTCAACGACGACGGCGTCACCGCCCTCTACCAGCACCTCGCCGCCTCGCTCGCCGAGCACGGCCTGCGGCTGGAGGAGGGCACGCTGCCGAAGGCGGACACGAAGGTCTCGACCGGCGCGGCCCAGATCATCCCGCCGAACCGCGTCCGGTACCTGTCGGACATCGCCGAGACCGTCCGGGGCTACCACGCCGAGACCGAGGAGCAGGTCGCGGCCGTCCGGCGCGCGCAGCGGCTGGAGCTCGTCCGGGACGAGCTGACCGACACCGCCGAGATCGACGCCCGGCTGGACGAGGCGCGCCGCGCCGTCGCGCCCGAGGCGGCCGGGCTCGTCGCGCAGTGGCCCGCGACCGTCGAGGCGTACTCCGGGGACGAGCAGGTCGTCCGCGTCCGGGACAGGGAGATCCGGACGAGGCTGACCCGCGAGTCGCTGTCGGGCAGCCGCATCCCGCGCGTCGCGCTGCCCCGCTACGAGGACCACGGCGAGCTGCTGCGCTTCCTGCGCCGCGAGAACCTGCCCGGCCGGTTCCCGTTCACCGCCGGGGTGTTCCCGTTCAAGCGCGACAACGAGGACCCGGCGCGCATGTTCGCGGGCGAGGGCGACCCGTTCCGCACGAACCGCCGCTTCAAGCTGCTCAGCGAGGGCCAGCCGGCGACGCGGCTGTCCACCGCGTTCGACTCGGTGACGCTGTACGGGCGCGACCCGGACGAGCGTCCCGACGTGTACGGCAAGGTCGGCACGTCCGGCGTGTCGATCGCGACGCTGGACGACATGAAGGCGCTCTACGACGGGTTCGACCTGTCGTCGCCGACCACCTCGGTGTCGATGACGATCAACGGCCCGGCCCCGACGATCCTGGCGTTCTTCCTGAACACCGCGATCGACCAGGGCATGGACGCGTTCCGCGCCGAGCACGGCCGCGAGCCGTCGCAGGACGAGGCCGCCGAGATCCGCGCGCGGGTGCTCGCGACCGTCCGCGGGACCGTCCAGGCCGACATCCTCAAGGAGGACCAGGGCCAGAACACCTGCATCTTCTCCACCGAGTTCAGCCTGCGGATGATGGGCGACATCCAGGAGTGGTTCATCGCCCACGGCGTCCGCAACTTCTACTCGGTGTCGATCTCCGGCTACCACATCGCCGAGGCCGGCGCGAACCCCATCAGCCAGCTCGCCTTCACGCTCGCCAACGGCTTCACCTACGTGGAGTCCTACCTCGCGCGCGGGATGGACATCGACGACTTCGCGCCGAACCTGTCGTTCTTCTTCTCCAACGGCATGGACCCGGAGTACAGCGTCATCGGACGCGTCGCCCGCCGCATCTGGGCCGTGGCGATGCGCGAGCGCTACGGCGCCAACGAGCGCAGCCAGAAGCTGAAGTACCACGTCCAGACGTCCGGACGGTCCCTGCACGCGCAGGAGATGAACTTCAACGACATCCGGACGACGCTCCAGGCGCTCATCGCCATCTACGACAACTGCAACAGCCTGCACACCAACGCCTACGACGAGGCCGTCACGACCCCGACCGCGGACTCCGTCCGGCGGGCCCTGGCGATCCAGCTCATCATCAACAAGGAGTGGGGCCTCGCGATGAACGAGAACCCGCTCCAGGGGTCGTTCGTCATCGACGAGCTGACCGACCTCGTGGAGGAGGCCGTCCTCGCCGAGTTCGACCGGATCAGCGAGCGCGGCGGCGTGCTCGGCGCGATGGAGACCGGCTACCAGCGCGGCCGCATCCAGGACGAGTCGATGCTGTACGAGCAGCGCAAGCACGACGGGTCGCTGCCGATCGTCGGCGTCAACACCTTCCGCAACCCCGGCGGCGACCACGAGGCGGGCGCGTCGCTGGAGCTGGCCCGCGCGACCGAGGACGAGAAGCGGTCGCAGCTGGAGCGCGTCCGCGCCTTCCAGGACGCGCACCGCGGCGAGTCCGACGCGGCGCTGGCCGCGCTGAAGGAGGCCGCCCGCTCCGGCGAGAACGTGTTCGCGGTGCTGATGGACGCGGCCCGGGTGTGCAGCCTCCAGCAGATCACCGACGCGTTCTTCGAGGTCGGCGGCCAGTACCGGCGTAACGTCTGAGGCCGGAGCGCGGAAGGGGGACGCGGACGTGCGGGTCGTGTCGCTGGTGCCGTCGCTGACCGAGTCGGTCGCGGCGACGGCGCCGGACGTCCTGGTCGGCGCGACGGACTGGTGCAGCCATCCCGCCGACCTGGTCGTCACGCGGGTGCGCGGCACCAAGAACCCGGACCTGGAGGCCGTCAAGGCCCTCAAGCCGGACGTGGTGCTCGCCAACGCCGAGGAGAACCGTCCGCCCGACATCACGCTGCTGCGGGCGGCGGGGATCCGCGTCTGGATGACCGACATCCGCACCGTGGACGACGCGTTCCCGCAGCTCCGCGCGATGCTCGTCGAGGGCTGCGGGCTGCCCGCGCCCGCCTGGCTGGACGAGGCTGAACGCGCCTGGGCCGCCGTCGAGCCGCTGGCGCCGCCGCGCCGCGCGGTCATCCCGGTCTGGCGGCGTCCGTGGATGGTCGTCGGCCGCGACACCTTCACCGGCGACGTGCTGCGCCGCCTCGGCGTCGAGAACCTCTACGCCGGCCATCCCGAGCGGTATCCGAAGATTCCGGTCGAGGAGCTGAACGCGGCGCGGCCGGACCTGGTCGTCCTGCCCGACGAGCCGTACGCCTTCACCGCCGAGGACGGCCCGGAGGCGTTCCCCGGCGTGCCGTCCGCGCTGGTCAGCGGCCGTCACCTCACCTGGTACGGTCCGTCGCTCGCCGAGGCCCCGGCCGTGCTGCGCCGGCAGCTCGAAAACGGAATGACCTAGCCGATCCCGCTTTGCCACCATGGCCGGATGAAGACCGACCTGGAGGCGCTCGTCCTCCGCCACACCCGGCGCGTCCCGGTGCCGGACGGACCCGCCGGGGACGGCGCGGGCATGGCGCGCCGCCTCGACGCCGCGCTGATGGAGGCCGGGTTCAAGCTGTCCGGCGAACTGCTCGCCGCGCTGTCCCGGCTGGACGAGCGGACCGTGGTGAGCCTCGCCGTCCGCACCCTCGCGACCGTCCGGGGCATGGTCGGCGACCACGTCCGGCACAACTCCTACTTCATCTCCTTCCCGGACCGGGTCCCGGACACCTTCGAGTTCTGGATGGACTGCGTCCGCGCGACGTTCTCCGACGCCGCCGACCTGGAGAAGGCCGAGGCCGCGCTCAGCTACGGCGCGCTCGACCTGCTCACGCTCGCCACGTACGGGGACTACCAGCACACCTACGAGCAGATGCTGGCCGTCCACGACGAGCTGATCGCGTCCGCCCGGGACCGCGTGGCCGTCCTGCACCTCGGCCGCGACGTGGACGCCGAGGCCCGCGCGCTGTACCTCGCCCTCGGCGGCAGCGCCACCCCGCTGAACGAGGACGACGCGCGCGACCTCGCCGTGCTCGCCGCGCACTGCGTGCACGGCCCGCAGCCGGAGGCGATCCCGGTCCGGGAGATCCGCGCCGTCATCAACCGCGCGCGGGTCGAGGCGGGCGGCGAGCCGCTGCTCGACACCGTCACCGACGTCCTCCGCCTCGCCTGCGCGCTCGGCGACGGCGACGTGACGCTCCAGGAGCCGACGCGCTTCCCGGCCTTCCCGCGCCGCCTCCGCCGCGTGCTGCTCGGCGCCCTCGACGCCGTCATCGCGGGCAGCCCGGCCAAGCTCGCCGACGTCGGCGTCCACCGCGAGCGCTGGAAGCGCCTCGGCGAGCGCCTGCACCCGCACGAGTACCCGCGCTTCCCGCGCGCCGCCGACGCGTTCGCCGTCGCCCGCGGCGACAAGTCCGCCCCGACGGCGGACGCGCGGATCGAGGCGCTCCTCGCGGCCGGCGACGTCCACGGCGCGCTCGACCTGCTCGCGACCATGCCCGGCCGCCTGTTCCGCGCCCTCGACCGCCTGCTGCGCCTCCCCCTGCTCCCCGCCGAGCAGGAGGCCGTCCTCGCCGCCGCCGAGCGCACCGCCAAGGACGTCTCGGCCCGCGTCCTCCTGTCCGTCCGCGACCACCTGGACAACCGCGCGGACGGCGTGGGGGAGCGGGAGAAGCGCGGTAAGCGTGGCGGGAAGGGGACGTATCGGGTGTTCGTCAATCGGCGGGGGCGGGCGTGGACGACGCCGGAGACGCGCGAGGCGATTCCCGCTCCGGTCCGGGAGCGGCTGGCCGTCCTGCTGGACGCGGAGGTCGCGCGGCGGCTGCCCGTCCCCGGCCGGATCCTGGTCGACCCGGACATGCTGGACGTCGCGCTCCCGCTCAGCGGACGCGCCGCCGCGGCGGGCCTCGGCGTGCTGCCGCGCGGGACGCGGTCGCGGGTCGAGGGCGAGGTGCTGCGCTTCTTCGTGTACTGGAAGGAGCACCGGTCGAGGACCGACTACGACCTGTCGGCGCTCATGCTCGGCGACGGCTTCACCGACCCGGCGTGGATCTCCTACACCAACCTGCGGGACGGCGCGGGCGAGCACTCCGGCGACATCACCAGCGCCCCCGACGGCGCGAGCGAGTTCATCAACATGCGGCTCGGACGGTTCACGCGCACCTACCTCGCGCCGCAGGTGAACATCTACTCCGGCGAGGGGTTCGACCAGGTCGAGGAGTCGTTCTTCGGGTTCATGACGCGCGACCTCGCCCAGGCGGGACGCCCGTTCGAGCCGCGCACCGTCCGGATGAAGTCCGACCTGCGCGGTCCGGGACGCGTCGCGCTGCCGATGGTGTTCCAGCGCCGCGAGGACGGCGCCTGGACCGCCCTCTGGCTGCACCTGTACCTCCAGGGCAACCCGCTCTACAACCAGGTCGAGGGCAACCGGGTGACGGTCACCGCGCTGCTGCGCGCCTTCGCGGACCGCCGCTACCTGACCGTCGCGCACCTGGTCGACCTCATGGCCGGACGCGGCGCCGAGGTCGTGCGCTGGGACGGCGCGTCCGAGGCCGGCGGAGACGGCGCGTCCGAGGCCGGCGGAGACGGCGCGTCCGAGGCCGAAGCGTCCGGTGGGGACGGCCGGCAGGTCCTCTACCTGGGGCTGGAGCGTCCCGACGGGCTGCCGGACGGCACCGTGGTCATCACGCCGGAAAACCTGCGTGACCTGATCCCGTCGTGAGTGTTAGCGTGATCGCGGCGAGGCCATGAGGGGGCTTCCTTCTCACTTTCTATGAACCTAGTCCCCTCGCTCTCCTCGCCACCTGCCTTCAGGAACCGGGCGCGTCCGCAACGGGCGCGCCCGGTCCGCTTTCCGCCTTCGGCTCGTCTGCCCCCGGTTCGCCTCCCGCGCCCGGTCCGCCTTCCGCCTCAAGCCCGCCTTCCGGACCCGGACGCGCGGAGAACAGCGCCTCCAGGCAGGGGCCCATGCGCTCGTCCAGCTCGTCCACCGGGACGTTCATCTCCCGCGCGAGATGCTCGCGGAACAGCGTGTACCCGTAGATGACCGACGCGAGCGCGGCGTGCGCGGCGTCCACGTCGGTGGTCGCGAGGTCGCCGCGCTCGGCGTCGGCGGCGAGGGCCGCGCGGCCCGCGCCCCGGTTCGGCAGAATGCGCGGCCGGTCGTCGCCGTCCAGCACCAGCAGCGTGACGAGCCGGATCGCCTCCGGCGCGTCGATGTTGGACGCCAGCAGCCGCGCCAGCCGCTCGGGCATCGGCCCGGCCGAGGCCGCCGCCGCGTCGGCCGCGTTCCGCCGGGCCTCGCCGCGCAGCGCCGAGCGCAGCAGCGCCCGGCGCGACCCGAAGTACTGGTACACCAGGCCCCGGTTGACGCCCGCCTCGTCGGCGACCTCCCGCAGGTTGAGGCCCGCCAGCACGCCGCCCGCGCGCAGCCGCGCGATCGCGGCGGCGCGCAGCGCGTCCTCGGTGGCGCCCCGGTCCCGGCCGGCGGGCCTGCCCTCGGCGGGCCGCCGGCCGGGACCGTTCTCGGCGGCCACGGCTCAGACCTTCATGTCCTTGGCGATGATGGTCTTCAGGACCTCGCTGGTGCCGCCGTAGATGCGCGTCACGCGCGCGTCGGTGTACAGCCGCGCGATCGGGTACTCCAGGATGTAGCCGTAGCCGCCGTGCAGCTGGAGGCACTTGTCGACCACGCGGGCCTGCGCCTCGGTGCAGAACAGCTTGGCGACGGCCGCGTCGGCGGGGGTGAGCTCCCCGGCGTCGAGCGCCTCGATGCAGCGGTCCACCAGCGAGCGCGCCGCCTCGACGTCGGTCTGGCACTCGGCCAGCACGAACTTGGTGTTCTGGAAGGACGACACGTTCTTGCCGAACACCTGCCGCTGCTGCACGTACTCCTTGGCGAACTCCACGGCGGCGGCGGCCTGCGCGTAGGAGCTGAGCGCGATGCCGAGCCGCTCCTCGGCGAGGTTGTGGGTGAGGTACTCGAAGCCGCGGCCCTCCTCGCCGAGCAGGTCCTCCACCGGGACGCGGACGTCGGTGAACGACAGCTCGGCGGTGTCGGACGAGCGCAGCCCGATCTTCTCCAGCTTGCGGCCGACCGAGTAGCCCTCGCTCTTGGTGTCCACGACCAGGATCGACAGGCCCGCGCGCCGGTTCTCCGGGGTGGCGGGGGAGGTGCGCGCGACGATCAGCACCCGGTCGGCGAGCACGCCGCCGGTGATGAACGTCTTGGCGCCGTTGAGGATGTAGTGGTCGCCGTCGCGCCGCGCGGTGGTGGCGATGCCCGCGAGGTCGGAGCCGGTGCCCGGCTCGGTCATCGCGATGGCGAACATCGTGTCGCCGGACACGAACGACGGCAGCCAGCGCTTCTTCTGCTCCTCGTTCGCGTACTTCAGCAGGTACGGCAGGCACAGGTTGACGTGCACGCTGTAGCCGCCGAAGCTCACCGCGCGCCGGGCGCACTCCTCGGCGATGACGGCCTGGTACTTGAAGCTGGTCTCGCCCGCGCCGCCGTACTCCTCGGGGACCTGGATGCCGAACACGCCCAGCTCGCCGAGCTGGTTGTAGAACCCGCGCGGCGGGTGGCCCGCGCGCTCCCACTCCTCGTAGTGCGGCGCGACCTCGGCGTCGATGAAGTCCCGGATGGTCTCCCGGAACGCCTCGTGGTCCTCGTTGTACAGCGTGCGGCGCACGTCCAGCCCCTCTCGACGGCCGCCAGCGGCCCGGCTGCCGGGCCGACTTAGCGGAACGCTAACTCGTCTCGAAGGCGATTCTAGTTCGGCCCGGGAGTCCTCAGTCATCCGGGGTCCCCGCGGGTCCTCGGCCTCCGGAGGGCCGCGCGGGTTGACGGTCGGCGGGGGCGCGACTTACGGTCCCCGACAGGGCCGTTCGGGTACCTGGCTGCTGTTCGTGCACGGGAAGGGAGACTTGATGGCGCCGCCTCCCTCCGTCCCGTCCGGCACCGCGGCCCCGGCCCCGGGCCAGGCCCTGCGCGACCGCCTCGACGGGCTGCTGTTCTTCCCCGTCACCGCGTTCGGCCGCGACGGCGGCATCGACCTGCCCGCCTACCGCGAGCACCTGCGGTCGCGGGTGGACGCGGGAGCGGTCGCGGTCTTCGCCGCCTGCGGCACCGGCGAGTTCTTCTCCCTCGACCCCGACGAGTACGCGGCCGTCGTCCGCGCCGCGGTCGAGGAGGCCGCGCGCGCCGCGAACGGGCCGCTCCCGGTCGTCGCCGGGACCGGCTACGGCGGCGCGCTCGCCCGCCGGTTCGCCCGTGCCGCCCGCGAGGCGGGGGCCGACGGCCTGCTCGCGTTCCCGCCGTACGTCGCCGACGGCGGCCCCGAGGGCCTGCGCGCCCACTACACGGCCCTCGCCGCCGACGCCGGGCTGCCCGTGATCCTCTACCAGCGGGACGGCGTGCGCTTCCCGCCCGGCCTGGTCGCCGACCTCGCCGCCGTCCCGGACATCGTCGGCTTCAAGGACGGCCGCGGCGACCTGGAACTCGTCCGCCGCATCGTCGGCGCCGTCCGCGACCGGCACGGCGACGGCGCGCTGGCCTACTTCAACGGCATGCCGACCGCCGAGCTGAGCGCGCCCGCCTACCGCGCGGCCGGGGTCGAGCGCTACTCCAGCGCCGCGTACGCCTTCGCCCCCGACATCGCCATGGCGTTCCACCGCGCCTTCCGGGCGGGCGACGAGACGACGGCGGCGCGGCTGCTCGACGGCTTCTACCGGCCGCTGGCCGAGCTGCGCGACCTCGGCCGCGGCTACGCGGTCTCGCTGGTCAAGGCGGGCGTCCGCCTGGACGGCGTGGACGTCGGCCCGGTCCGTCCGCCGCTGACCGAACCACCGCCCGCGCACCTCGACCGCCTGGCGGAGATCGTCACCGCGGGCCGCGCGCTCCTCGCCGGCCCCGCTCCCGAGGGGGTCGCGCCGTGAGCCGGATCGCGGACGTCACCGTCACGCCGGTCGCCGTCAAGGACGCGCCGCTGCTGACGTCGATCGGCGTCCACCAGCCCTACGCGCTGCGCTCGATCGTCGAGGTCCGCACCGGCGACGGGATCACCGGCCTCGGCGAGGCCTACGGCGACGACACGACGCTGCACCGGCTGCGGACGGCCGCCGCCGCGCTCCCCGGCCTGGACGTCTTCGACCTCAACGGCCTGGCCGCGCGGGTCGCCGCCGCGCTCGCCGGGGTCGGCGCGGCCACGCCGACCGAGCTGGCGGGGGAGGCGAGCGTCGCCAAGGCCGTCGCGTCGGTCGTCGCGCCGCTGGAGGTCGCCTGCTACGACGCGCAGGGACGGCTGCTGGGCCGTCCGGTCGCGGACCTGCTCGGCGGGCGCGTCCGCGACGCGGTCCCGTTCAGCGCCTACCTGTTCTACCGCTGGGCCGAGCATCCGCGGGACCCCGGCTACGCCCCCGACGGCTGGGGCGAGGCGCTCGACCCCGACGGCATCGTCGCGCAGGCGCGGCGGCTCGTGGACGAGTACGGCTTCGCGTCCCTCAAGCTCAAGGGCGGGGTGCGGCGGCCCGAGGAGGAGGCCGAGGCGGTCCAGGCGCTGCGCGACGCCTTCCCCGGCCATCCGCTGCGGCTCGACCCGAACGCCAACTGGACGATCGAGACCGCGCTGCGCGTGCTGCCCGCCCTGGAGGGCCGCCTGGAGTACCTCGAGGATCCGGTTCCGGGCCGGGACGGGATGGCGGCGATCGCCGCCCGCACCGGGCTGCCGCTCGCCACCAACATGTGCGTGACCGCCTTCGAGGAGATCCCCGAGGCGGTCGCGCTCGGCTCGGTGCGGGTCGTCCTCGGCGACCACCACTACTGGGGCGGGCTGCGCGCCTCCCAGAAGCTCGCCGGGATCTGCGAGACGTTCGGCCTCGGCCTGTCCATGCACTCCAACAGCCATCTGGGGATCAGCCTCGCCGCGATGACGCACCTGGCCGCCGCCACCCCGAACCTCACCTACGCGTGCGACACCCACTCGCCGTGGCAGAGCGAGGACGTGGTCGAGCCCGGCGCGATCGCCATCCGGGACGGGAGCATCGCGGTGCCCGGCGGTCCCGGCCTCGGCGTCGAGCTGGACCGCGACGCCCTCGCGCGGCTGCACGAGCAGTACCTGCGCTGCGGCTTCCGCGACCGCGACGACGTCGCCGCCATGCGCGTCGCCGTCCCCGGCTGGACCGGCCACCGGCCGCGCTTCTGAGCGACCTCGCGAGACACCGACCGGCCACGACGCGCTTCGCCCCCGTCGGGCCACGTCCCAGAAGGAGCACCGCATGCCGAAAGCGCTGATCACCGGAGCCGCCGGGGGAGTGGGCCGCATCCTGCGCGCCGGGCTGCCCGCCCTCGGCTGGGAGCTGCGCGGCTTCGACGTCGCGCCCGGCGAGGGCGACTGGGTGGTCGGGGACGTCCGCGACCCCGCCGCGCTCGACACCGCCTGCGCCGGCGTGGACGCCGTGGTCCACCTGGCCGCGCGGTCGATCGAGGCGCCGTTCCCGGACGTCCTGTCGGTGAACATGGACGGCACCTACCAGGTCTTCGAGGCCGCGCGCCGGGCCGGGGTGCGGCGGGTCGTGTTCGCCAGCTCCAACCACGCCGTCGGCGCCACGCCCCGCTCCGGCCTGCTGCCGGTGGACGCCGTCCCGCGCCCGGACGGCTACTACGGCCTGTCCAAGGTCTTCGGCGAGGGGCTCTGCAGCCTCTACGCCGACAAGGAAGGCATGCAGGTCGTGGCGATCCGGATCGGGTCGTGCTTCGAGCGGCCCACGTCCGTCCGGATGCTGGCGACCTGGCTCAGCCCGGGCGACGCGAACCGGCTGTTCCACGCCGCGCTGACCGCGCCCGTCCACTACGAGGTCGTCTACGGGATCTCGGCCAACACGCGCGGCTGGTGGGACCTCGAACCGGCCCGCAAGCTCGGCTACGAGCCGCAGGACGACGCGGAGGTCTTCGCCGCCGAGGTGATCGCCGAGTACGGCGAGTTCCCGCCGGACCATCCGGAGAACTCCCGGCCCGGCGGTGCGTGGACGACCGACCCGCTCCCGCGCTGACCCGTCTCCCGCGCGGGCGCGGCGGGCCGAAAATTTACCGGACGAAACCGGCAAAGACGCCGCTCACCTGCGCGGACGTCGTTGGACGGACCCGGCAGCGGGCACGATGCGTACATGATCGCTCTCGCCGGCCGCAAGATCACCTGGGCGGGGCTGACGCCCTGGCTGGCCCTCGCGGCGCTGGCCGCCACCTGGGGCCGCGAGCTGCCGGGCCTGCTCGCGGCGCTGGTGGCCCTGGTGCTCTGCGGCGCCGTGCTCGCCGCCGTCCACCACGCTGAGGTGGTCGCGCACCGGGTCGGCGAGCCGTTCGGCTCCCTGGTGCTCGCCGTCGCGGTCACGGTCATCGAGGTGGCGCTGATCGTCAGCATGATGATCTCCGGCGGCGGGGCCAAGGCCGCCACCCTCGCCCGGGACACCGTGTTCGCCGCCGTGATGATCACCACGACCGGGATCATCGGGATCTCGCTGCTGGTCGGGGCGCTCCGGCGGCGGACGACGGTCTTCAACGCCGAGGGCGCGGGCGGCGCCCTCGCCACCGTCGCGACGCTCGCCACCCTCAGCCTGGTGCTGCCGACCTTCACCACGAGCCGCCCGCGGCACGAGTTCAGCCCGGCGCAGCTGGCGTTCGCCGCGATCGCCTCGCTGGTGCTGTACGGGCTGTTCGTGCTGACCCAGACCGTCCGGCACCGCGACTACTTCCTGCCGGTGGACCGCAGCGGCGGCGTCATCGACGAGGACGGGCACGCGGAGCGGCCGTCCCTGCGCACGGCGCTGCTCAGCCTGGCGTTCCTGCTGGTCGCGCTGGTCGGCGTGGTCGGGCTCGCGAAGGTCGAGTCGCCGACCATCGAGTCCGCGGTCGCCTCGGCGGACCTGCCGCAGGCCGTCGTCGGCGTGGTGATCGCGCTGCTGGTGCTGCTGCCCGAGACGATCGCGGCCGTCCGCGCCGCCGCCCGCGACCGGCTCCAGACCAGCCTGAACCTCGCGCTCGGCTCGGCGATGGCGAGCATCGGCCTCACCATCCCGGCGATCGCGGTCGCGTCGGTCTGGCTGTCCGGGCCGCTGAAGCTGGGGCTGGAGCCGGTGCACACGGTGCTCCTCGCGATCACGGTCGCGGTCTCCATCCTGACCGTGGTCCCGGGCCGGGCGACCCTCCTCCAGGCCGGGCTGCACCTGGTGGTCTTCGTCAGCTTCCTGTTCCTCGTCGTCAGCCCCTGACCCGGCCGTCCCGCCACCCGTCCGGCCGGCCGTCCCGGACGGCCGCGTGGATCTCCCGGGTCAGCGTGTGGATCAGCTCGGTCACCTCGGTGTTGTGGTGCAGTTCGAGTTCCTGCGCCTCGTAGTCGTGGTCGGCCTTGCGGCGGGCGAACTCCGCCTGCCGGTTCTGGCCGATCATCACGAACGTGGACAGGAAGATCGCTTCGAGCGAGACGATGAGCGTCAGCGTCTGCCAGGGGCTCTTCTCGAAGAAGACCATCCAGACGGCGAACAGCGCCGCGTGGAGGTAGACGAACGCCATCGAGCCCGCGAACCGGGTGATCCCGTCGGCGACCCGCAGCTGCAGGTCCTCGGCCCGCTCCCTCTCGACGGCGAGCCGGGCGGGGTGCCCGGACGGTGCGCGCTTGGTTCCCATCGACGGCCCGGCCTCTCTCGCGACGGCGTCGGTCAGCCCCTCACGCTAGGGTCCCGGCCGCCGGCGGGCAATGGGTACCGGCCGTCTCGGGACGGAGCAGGACGACCCGGGCGCGCGGGAAGTTCGGGCGGAGGGGGTTTCGGTCCCTGGCCGCATCCGGCCACGCCCGGGCCTTGCGATCAGGCCCGGCGGCGGCTACGGAAACGGCCCGACCTGCTGAGGCCGTCCGGGACGCGGAAGAGCACGCGGAAGGGCACGGGGAAGGCCTGCTCGTTCGTCAAGGAGAAGCCACGGCCACGGCGCTGTGGGGCCCGGAGAAAGTAAAAGCGACGCCGGGTGGATACGGGGGCAATCCACCCGGCGTCGCATCATCGGTGTTCCGACGGGGGCCCGGAACACCGGCACGGGCGCCCCGACGGGGGACCAGAGCGCCGGTACAAATCGTACACCGAAACCCCCCGGCCCGAGTCAAGAGAATGTCACGACCCGATTTCTGGTCGATGTCCGGAAATCTCTTTCCGGTCTGGGCCTTCCGGGCCGTCGAACCGCGCCCGGGACACCGGTTCGCGGCCGCCGTTGGCGACCACCACGCTGATGTAGGGCAGGAACACCGCGCCCACGACGAACAGGCCCACCACCCACAGCGGGGCCCCGCCCATGCCGCTGAAGACCGCGCCGAGGAAGCAGACCGTGCGGATGCCCATCGACAGCAGGTACCGCTTCTGCCGCCGGCTGATGTCCTCCGACAGGGGCCGGGGGGCGTTGGTGACCGTGTACACCACGTGATCACCGTGCTCGCGCCCGGCGTGCCCGCGCTGGTGCTTGACCTTCACAACTTAACGGTAGTCCCCCGGGGGCCGATCGGCGACACCAGGTCGGACCGAACCACGTGGCCGCTACCGGAGGGGGCGGATGGCGTTCCGGAGACGCGCCGGCCGTGCCGGCGGGACGGCTTCCAGGCTCCCGGGACGTCCTGAGAGCGTCCCGAAGCGTCCTGAGACGTCCGGAAGGTGCCCGGAAGTGTCCCGAGACGTCTTGAGGAGCTTCGGGCCGCGGTAGGGCGCCTGAGCGGCCTCGACCGCCCGGGCGCCGCACCGCGGCCCTGCCGTCGTCAGGCGGGGAAGGGAAGCGGAGGAAGTCCCTGGCCGGCGTCCGGGATCACGAACAGCGAGCCCGCCAGGGCGTCGCCCGGCGGGGCCTTCGCCGTGGCGGACGTGACGTAGAGATCACGCAGCCCCTCGCCGCCGAACGCGCAGGACGTGGTCTGCGCGGCGGGCAGCTCGATCGTACGGTCCAGGCGCGCGTCGGGCGTGAAGCGGTGCACCCGGCCGCCGCTCCACATGGCGACCCAGACGCAGCCGTCCGCGTCCACGGTCAGGCCGTCCGGGAAGCCCGGCGGCGGGATCCGGACGAACGGCGCGCGGCGTTCGGGCGCTTCGGCCGGGAACACGTCGACGCGGCCGGTCGGCGAGTCCACGTAGTAGGCGAGGGTCCGGTCGGGGCTCCACGCGAGGCCGTTGCTGACGGTCACGTCCGGGAAGACCGTGGTGGTCGCGCCGTCCGGGGTGACGCGGCGGAGCGCGCCGCCGCCGGCCGCCTCGTCGTAGCGCATCGTGCCCGCCCAGAAGGCGCCGTCCGGGCCCACGGTCGCGTCGTTCCCCCGGACGTCCGGGTCGTCCGGGAAGCGGGACAGCCACGTCAGGTCGCCGGCGGGGGAGCGCAGCGCGACGCCGTCCCGCAGGTTGAGGACGAGCCCGCCGCCGCGGCACGGCTTGGCCGCGCCGACGTGCTGCGGGACGTCCAGCACCTCGTCCCGTCCGCCGGACGGGTCGTACCGGTGGATCTCGGACCGCAGGATGTCCACCCACAGCAGCCGCCCCGCCGCGGGGTCCCACGTGGGTCCCTCGCCGAGCAGGGCGGCTGCACGGAGCGCGATCTCGGGCGTCATGCGCTGCGCAGCGGCGGCGGAAGCAGCCGCTCGGGCACGTTCTGGTAGGCGACCGGGACGAGGAACCGGCGGATCGCGGCGGTGCCCATCGAGGTCGCCCCGGCGAACGTCGTCGCGGGCCACGGGCCGCCGTGGTGCGTCGCGGTGTTGATCGCGACGCCGGTCGGCCAGCCGTTGACGACGAGCCGCCCGGCCCGCCGCGCCGCCAGCGCCAGCAGGTCCCGGACGAGCGCGTCGTCGTCCTCCTCGGCGTGCACGGACGCGGTGAGCGAACCGGGCATCGCCTCGGCGGCGGTGCGCAGCTCGTCCTCCGAGTCGTACTCCACGACGATCGCGGACGGCCCGAACAGCTCGTCCCACAGGTCGGCGGTCAGCTGGTCCGCGCGGACGGCGAGCAGCGTCGGCGCGGCCTCGCCGCCGCCGGCGTCGGCGGGCCCGGCGAGGACGGTCAGCGCCGACGCCCGCCGCGCCAGCTCCTTCGCGTACGCCTCACCGATGCCCGGCGTCAGCAGCGGATGCGGCCCCACGGCGGCGACCGCCCGCGCCAGCGGCTCGCCGAGTCCGTGCCCGGCCGGCAGGAACAGCAGGCCGGGCTTGGTGCACAGCTGGCCCGCCGACCCGGTGAACGACGCCGCGAACCCGGCGGCGATCTCCGCGCCGCGCGCCGCCACCGCCGCGCGGGTCACGAACACCGGGTTCACGCTGCCGAGCTCGCCGTAGAACGGGATCGGGTCGGGACGCGAGGCGGCCAGGTCGTACAGCGCCCGCCCGCCGCGCGCGGAGCCGGTGAACGCCGCCGCGCGGATCTCCGGCGCGGTGACCAGCGCCTTGCCTGCCTCGAACCCCTCCACCAGGGCGAACGTGCCGTCCGGCGCGTCCGCGAGGGCCTCGGCGACCAGCCCGGCGGTCCGCCGGGACAGCCGGGGATGGCCCGGATGCGCCTTCGCCACGACCGGGCAGCCCGCGGCGAGCGCGGCGGCGGTGTCCCCGCCCGCGACCGAGATCGCGAACGGGAAGTTGCTCGCCGCGTACATCGCGACCGGCCCGATCGGCACGTTCATCCGCCGGACCTCGGGCGTGGCGCCGGTGGCGGGCTCGATCACGACGTCCAGGAAGTCGCCGCGTCCGGCGACCTCCGCGAACAGCCGGAGCTGGCCGGTGGTGCGGGCCAGCTCGGCGGTCAGCCGCGCCTCGGCGAGGCCGGTCTCGTCGGCGGCGAGCGCGACCAGTCCCTCGCCGTCGGCGTCCAGCGCGTCCGCGATCGCGCGCAGCCACCGCGCCCGCGTCGCCAGCGGGAACGCCTCCGGATCGGCGAGGCGGACGGCGGCGGCTCCGGCCGCCGCGCAGCGCGCGGCGACCTCGGCGGAGGGGGTGTCGACCATGGAGGGCTTCCTTTCCGAAGGGGCGTCGAGGGGCACGGGACCGGAGCGGCCGGCGTCAGCGCAGGAGCGGTGCCCCGGCGCGGCGCTTGGTCCACACGTCGAACGCGACGGCGGCCAGCAGCACCAGTCCCTTGACGAGCATGACGCGTTCGCTCGGCGCGCCGATGAGCGACATGCCGTTGTTGATCACAGCCATGATGAGGCCGCCGGTGATCGCGCCGACCACCTTGCCGACGCCGCCCTGCACGGCCGCGCCGCCGATGAACGCGGCGGCGATGGCGTCCAGCTCGAACTGGTTGCCCGCCGTCGGCCCGGCCTGGTTCAGCCGCCCGGCGAAGATCACCCCGGCCAGCGCGGCGAGCACGCCCATGTTGACGAACAGCCAGAACACCACCGCGCGCGCCCGGACGCCGGACAGCATCGCCGCCTGGAGGTTCCCGCCGACCGCGTAGACGTGCCGTCCGAACACGGTCCGGCCGGTGAGCAGCGAGTAGCCGAGGACGAGCGCGGCCAGCAGCACCAGCACCCACGGCAGGTTGTGGAACCGGGCGAGCTGCACCGTGATCGCCATGATCAGCGCGCCCGCCGCCAGGATCCGCGCGCCGAACACCGGCAGCGGGTCCACGGCCTGGCCGTAGCCGAGCCGCGCGACCCGCGTCCGCCACTGCGACAGCGCGAGCGCGGCGACCGTCGCGACCCCGGCGAGCAGGCTGAACAGGTCCGCGCCCCCGAGCGCGCCGAGCCCGACGTTGCCGAGGTAGCCGGAGGTGAACCCGTTGGACAGGGTCCGCACCGCGTCCGGGAACGGGCCGATGCCCTGGTTGCCGAGGACGGTCATGGTGAGCGCCCGGAAGATCAGCATCCCGGCGAGCGTCACGATGAACGACGGCAGCCCGAAGAACGCCGTCCAGTACCCCTGCCACGCGCCGATCACCGCGCCGACCACCAGCGTCACCAGCAGCGCCAGCGGCCAGGGGACGTGGTGGTTCACCATCAGCACCGCCGCGACCGCGCCGGTCACGCCGACCACCGACCCGACCGACAGGTCGATGTGCCCGGAGATGATGATCAGGATCATGCCGATCGCGAGGATCAGCACGTAGGAGTTCTGCACGACGATGTTCGAGATGTTCTGCGGTTGCAGCAGGTCGCCGCCGGTCAGCACCGAGAACAGCGCCACGATCAGCGCCAGCGCGACGTAGATGCCGCTCTGCCGCAGGTTGAACGGCAGCCCGGCGGCCCGCAGGCCGGTCCGGCGGGCCGCCTCCGGCGCGGCCGACGCCGCCGCCGGGGAGGTCGTCTGGCTCATCCCGCCTGCTCCTTCCGTCCGCCGCCGGCCCGGCCGTCCGGGACGACGCGGGTCATGTGCCGCATCAACGTCTCCTGGGTCGCCTCGGCGCGCGGGACCTCGGCGGTGATCCGGCCCGCCGCCATCGTGTAGATCCGGTCGCACATGCCGAGCAGCTCCGGCAGCTCCGACGAGATCAGCAGGATCGCCGTCCCGCGCGCCGCGAGCCGGTTCACGATCGTGTAGATCTCGTACTTGGCGCCGACGTCGATCCCGCGCGTCGGCTCGTCCAGGATCAGGACGTCCGGGTCGGTGTGGATCCACTTGGCCAGCACGACCTTCTGCTGGTTGCCGCCGCTCAGCCCGCCGGTCGCGGCGAGCACGCTCGGCGCCTTGATGTTCAGGTCGGCGCGGTAGGACTCGGCGACCCGGATCTCCTCGTGCCCGTTCACCCAGCCGCGCCGCGAGAGCTTCCCGAGCGCCGCCGCCGACACGTTGCGCCGGACGTCGTCGATGAGGTTCAGCCCGTACCGCTTGCGGTCCTCGGTGGCGTAGGCGATGCCGTGCCGGACCGTCTCCCGGACGCTCCGGACCCGGATCGGGCGGCCGTCCTTGACGACGCGTCCGGAGATCCCGACGCCGTAGGAGCGGCCGAACACGCTCATCGCCAGCTCGGTGCGGCCCGCGCCCATCAGCCCGGCCAGCCCGACGATCTCGCCGCGCCGCAGGGTGAGGTTCGCGCCGGACACCACGGCCCGGTCGGGCTGGGTCGGGCTGTGCACCGTCCAGTCCTCGATCCGCAGCACCTCCTCGCCGATGTCCGGCTCGCGCGGCGGGTACCGGTGCTCCAGGTCGCGGCCGACCATGCCCGCGATGATGCGGTCCTCGGTGACCTCGGTCTCGGCCGGGTCCATCGTCTCGACGAGCCGGCCGTCCCGCAGGATGGAGATGCGGTCGGCGATCGCCGTCACCTCGTTCAGCTTGTGCGAGATGATCACGCAGGTGATGCCGTCGTCGCGGAGCCCGCGCATCAGCTCCAGCAGGTGCGCGGAGTCGGCGTCGTTCAGCGCGGCGGTCGGCTCGTCCAGGATGAGCAGCCGCACGCGCTTGGCCAGCGCCTTGGCGATCTCGACGAGCTGCTGCTTGCCGACGCCGAGCGCGGCGACCGGCGTGACCGGGTTCTCGGCCAGGCCGACCCGCTCCAGCAGCCGCCCCGCCTCGTGGTTGGTGCGGTTCCAGTCCACCCAGCCGCGCGCCGCCCGCTCGTTGCCGAGGAACACGTTCTCGGCGATCGACAGCTGCGGGCACAGCGCCAGCTCCTGGTGGATGATCACGATGCCGCGCCGCTCGCTGTCCCGGACGCCGGTGAACCGGCACGGCTCCCCGTCGAAGGCGAACTCGCCCTCGTAGGAGCCGTGCGGGTACACGCCGGACAGCACCTTCATCAGCGTCGACTTGCCCGCGCCGTTCTCCCCGCAGATCGCGTGGATCTCGCCGCGCCGCACGCCCAGGTGGACGTCGCTGAGCGCGTGCACGCCGGGGAACGACTTGCCGATGCCGCGCATCGTCAGGATGTCGTCTGCCGCCGTCGTGTCGTCTGCTGCCGTCGTGTCGTCTGCCGCCGTCATGTCGTCTGCTGCCGTCATCGCGCTACCCCAGCTGCGACTGGTTGTAGTAGCCCGAGTCGACGAGCGAGGACTTGACGTTGTCCTTCACCACGATCACCGGCTGCAGCAGCTCCGACGGGACGACCTTCGCGCCGTTGTTGTAGTCGGTGGTGTTGTTCACCTGCGGCTGCTTCTTGTGCAGCACGTCGTCGGCCATCGTCACCGTCTCGGCGGCGAGCTTGCGGGTGTCCTTGAAGATGGTCGAGTACTGCTCGCCCGCCAGGATCGACTTGACCGACGCGACCTCGGCGTCCTGGCCGGTCACCACCGGGTAGGGCTGGCCCGGCGTGCCGTAGCCGTTGCTCTTCAGCGCCGACAGGATGCCGATCGACAGCCCGTCGTAGGGCGACAGGACGCCCTGGACCTTCGTCCCGCCCTTGTAGTACTTCGTCAGCAGGTCCTCCATGCGCTTCTGCGCCGTGGACGGCTCCCACCGCAGGATCGCGATCGTCTTGAAGTCCGTCTGGCCGCTGACGACCTTCAGCACGCCCTTCTCGATGTACGGCTTCAGCACCGACATCGCGCCGTTGTAGAAGAACGTCGCGTTGTTGTCGTCGGGGGAGCCCGCGAACAGCTCGATGTTGAACGGGCCCTTCGCCGTGCCCTCGCCCGTCCCGTCGGCGCTCTTCACCTTGAGCCCGACGAGCAGCGACGTCGCCTGCTGGACGCCGACCTTGTAGTTGTCGAACGTCGCGTAGTAGTCGACGTTCTTGGAGTTGCGCAGCAACCGGTCGTAGGAGATCACCGGGATGTGCTTGTCGGCGGCCTCCTGGAGCTGCGTGGTCAGCGCCGTCCCGTCGATGGACGCCACCACCAGCAGCCGCGCGCCCTTGGTGATCTGGTTCTCGATCTGGCTGACCTGGGTGGGGATGTCGTTCTCGGCGTACTGGAGGTCCACCTTGTAGCCGAGCTTCTCCAGGCCGGCCTTGACGTTCTGGCCGTCCCGGATCCAGCGCTCGGACTGCTTGGTCGGCATCGTCACGCCGACCAGCGCGCCCTTCACGTCGCCGGAACCGGCCTGCTTGTCGATGGTCTTCTGGCTGGACCCGCACGCCGACAGCGACACCGCGAGCGCGGCGGCGGACAGGGCGGGGACGAGGCGTCCGATCTTCATGGTCGTTTCCTCAAGGGGTGGGGGGGTGGTTCAGGACGTCGACGCGAGGTCGCCGGCCGTCGCCGCCGGGGCGGCGCCGGCGGCGTCGGGGGTGCCCGCCGCGGCCTCCGGTGCGGGGAAGCGGCGCGGCGGGGGCAGGACGCGGGAACCGAGGGGCGACATGCCGTCCGCCGCGTCCAGGCGGGCGAGCATGTCGAGGACGAGCCGTCCGCGCCGGACCCGCTCGCGGCCCGACTCGACGGCCAGGGCCCGCAGGTGCGCGCCGACCGGGTAGATCGGCGCGGCGTTGCGGAGCCCGAACTTCAGGTAGAGCGGCGCGGCGCAGCGGACCAGCTCGGCCGCCTCGTACATGCGCACGTGCCCGCCGAGGTCGTCGGGGGCCTCGACGTACAGGTCCAGCGCGGTGCCGCTGACCGCCCGGATCTCGGCGTACTGGTGCAGGGTCAGGTCGGACGGCACGTTGACCGAGTCCGCGCCGAGCCCCTCCCACACCGCGAACGACGCGGGGTTGACCGGCCCGACCAGCGCGGACACCTTGAACGTCACGTCCCGCGGGAGCGCGCCGGCCGTCCGCATCCGGTGCAGCGTCCACAGCACGCCCTCGTCGGCGACCAGCAGCGACCGGACGCCCAGCGCGACCGCGCGCTCGGCCTCCGCGACGCACTGCGCGAGCTGGTCGCGCCCGCGCGCCCGGGGGCCCGAACCCGCGTACGTGCGCGCCCCGCCGCCCGGCTCCCAGGTGCCGCGCGGCCCGAGGAACAGGCACAGCTCGACGCCGCGCTCCGCGCACGCCGCGACCATCTCGCCGATCTCGGCGTCGGTCAGCATCCACACGCCGCTGCCCTGGCTGATCCGGTGCAGCGGCACCTCCAGCCGCTCGCTCTCCGCCAGGACGGCCTCGAGGACGGCGGGCCCCTCGCAGGACGGCAGCTCGGTGCGCCACGTCCCGCCGTCGGGGAACCGGTGCGCCGAACCCGCCGGGCCGCGGTCCCGTTCCGGGAACCCCAGGGCGGCCAGCGCCCGCTCGCCCGGGTACTCGCTCATCGACTTCTCCGCTCGTCAGTGCTCGGGTCGCTAGTGGTCGGATCGGTGGTGGTCGGGCCGGTGAGGATCGGGCCGGCGGCGGTCGGGCCAGTGGTGGTCGGGCCGGCGGTCGGGCCGGTGGTGGACGGACGGAGCAGGACCTTGCCCGCTCCGGGAGAGGCGCCGAGGCCGACCGCGGTCTCGAACGCGGACGCGGTCAGCGGCAGCTCGTGCGTCACGAGGTCGCCGGGGCGCAGCAGGCCCGCGGTGAACGCCCGGACGGCGTACGCCCAGTCGGCGGGCCCCGCCCCGAACACCGTCGCGAGCGTCAGCGCGCGCGTGACGAGCAGCCCGGTCGGGACGGCGTCGGCGGGGTCTCCGGGGATGCCGGTGAGGACGACGCGTCCGCCGCGCCGGGCGAGCGCGACGGCGCCGCGCGCGGTCCCCGGTGCCCCGGCCGTCTCCACGACCACGTCGAAGGACGCCTCGGGCGCCTCGCCCGGCGGGTGGAACGCGCCCGCGCCGGCCGCGAACGCCGCGCCCGCCCGTTCCGGCCGCGCGTCGATCGCGGCCAGCCGTCCCGGCGACGCGGCGGCGAGCAGTTGCAGCGCCAGGACGCCCAGCGTCCCCGCGCCGACCACGGCCGCGGACTCGCCCGGACGCGGCGCGGCCCGCCGGACGGCGGCGGCGACCACGGCCGCGGGCTCCAGCAGCGCCGCCGCCCGCAGGTCGGCGTCCGGCGCGAGCACGTGCAGCAGCCGCGCCGGGACCACGAGGTGCTCGGCGAACGCGCCGGGCCGGGTGAACCCGGTCTCGTCGTAACCGGACGCGCAGAGGTTCGGCATCCCGTCCCGGCACGCGGCGCACGTCCCGCAGCCCCGGTAGCCCTCGCCGACGACGGACGCGCCGACCAGCGCCGCGTCCACGCCGTCGCCGACCGCCGCGACCGTCCCCGACCACTCGTGCCCCGGCACCACCGGGTACGAGGCGAACCCGTCGGGCCGCGCGCCCTCGTACAGCTCCCGGTCGCTTCCGCAGACGCCGGCCGCGGCGACCTGGACGAGCACCTCGCCATGCCCCGGCACGGGAATCGGCATGTCCTGGAGCCGGATCGTCCCGGGCCGTTCCAGCACCAGCGCCCGGGAGACGCCCGCCGAACCGGCGGCTCCGGGCGCGCGGGTGACGGCCGTCCCGGCGGTCGCGATCGGTTCGCCGAGGACGGTCGCGTCCGTGCCGGCGGGGGCTTCGGCGGACGCCGTGGAGGCGGGACGCCGGAACTGGTCGGTCACCGGTGGACGCCCGTTCCGCGCCGGAAGTGCCAGTCCTCGGCGAAGAGGTCGAAGTCGGCGTTCTGCTGCGGGAAGTCGGCGATCGCGTCCAGGTCCAGCTCGACGCCGAGGCCGGGGGCGGTCGGGGCGGCGAAGTGGCCGTCCACCACCTCGGGGACGCCGGGGGCGACCGCCTTGACGCCGGCGTCGGCGAAGTCGTTGAAGTGCTCCAGGATCTTGAAGTTGGGCACCGCGACGCCCAGGTGCAGGCTCGCGGCGGTGAGCACCGGGCCGCCGACGTTGTGCGGGGCGACGAGCATGTAGTGCGTCTCGGCCGTCGCGGCGAGCTTGCGGAACTCGCCGATGCCGCCGAAGTGCCCGACGTCCGCCTGGAGGATGTCCGCCGCCTGCGACTCGAACAGCTCGCGGAACTCGATGCGGTCGTGGATGCGCTCGCCGGTCGCGATCGGCAGCCCGGTGTGCTGCGACACCTTCGCCAGCGCCTTCAGGTTCTCCGGCGGGACGGGCTCCTCCAGCCACGCCGGGTCGTACGGCTCCAGCAGCCTGGCCAGCCGGATCGCGGTGGCGGGGGAGAAGCGGCCGTGCATCTCGACCATCAGCTCCCGCTCGGGGCCGATCGCGTCGCGGACGGCCTCCACCAGCGAGATCGACCGCACCGTCTCGGCGTGGTCCAGCTCGAAGCGGCCGGTGCCGAACGGGTCGAGCTTCAGCGCGTCGTATCCGGCGGCGACGACCCGGCGGGCGGCGGCGTGGAACTCCTCGGGCGTGCGGTCCACGGTGTACCAGCCATTGGCGTAGGCCTTCACGCGGTCGCGCGTGCGGCCGCCGAGCAGCCGCCACACCGGCTGGCCGAGCGCCTTGCCCACGATGTCCCAGCACGCCATCTCGACGCACGCGATCCCGGACATCACGATCTCGCCCGCGCGGCCGTAGTCGCCGTACTTCATCCGGTGGACGAGGTCCTCCATGTCGAACGGGTCGGTGCCCACGATGTGCCGCCGCGCGGCCTCGGCGAGGTAGCCGAGCAGCGCGTCGGTGTGCCCGAGCATCCGCGTCTCGCCGACGCCGGTCAGGCCCTCGTCGGTGTGGACGGTGACGAAGGTGAGGTTGCGCCAGGGCGTCCCCACCACATGGGTCTCGATCTTGCTGATGCGCACGTGAAGCTTCCTTTGCCAAGCTATTGCTTGCTTGTGGTAGCGCTAACATTCGGCTGCTGGGAGCGCTCCCGGCAGGGTTCGGACGGACGGTGGGAGCGGGCCGGTCCCGGCGGGGTCCGCCGGAGCCGGCACGGCTCAGGGAAGGTCAGGGGCGGGTCGGGTCAGTTGTGGAACGGGTCGGTTCAGGGCGTGCGGGTCAGGGACAAGCGGGTCAGGGACGGGCCGGCGGGGGAGCGGCGGTGCTCTCCCGGACGACGAGCTCGGGTTCGACGACGCGGCGTGGAGGCGGGCCGTCCGCGCCGTCCACGCGGTCGAGCAGCAGGCGGAACGCCTCGCGGCCCACCGCGTCGAACGGCTGGCGGACGCTGGTCAGGGGCGGCGCGAGGTAGGGGGCCTCGGGGATGTCGTCGAAGCCCGCCACGCTCACGTCCTCGGGGACGCGGCGGCCCGCCTCGCGCAGCGCGCGCAGCAGGCCGAGCGCCATCGGGTCGTTGGCGGCGAAGACGGCGGTGACGCGGGGGTCGAGCGCCAGGCGGCGGCCCTGCTCGTAGCCGGACCGCGCGCTCCAGTCGCCCGCGAGCGGCTCGTGGACGGCGCATCCGGCCGACTCCAGCGTCGCGCGCCAGCCGTCCACGCGCGCGGTGGAGTCCACCCAGTCGGCAGGGCCGGAGATGTGGTGGACGGTGCGGTGGCCGAGGCTCAGCAGGTGCCGGGTCACCCGGACCGCGCCCGCGCGGTGGTCCACGGTCGCGACCGGGACGGGCACCGGCTCGTGCACCCCGACCGCGACGACCGGCAGGTCGGGCGGCAGCCCGCGCAGGCTCCCGGCGGCGGACGCGTGCGGCGCGATGATGATGATGCCGTCCACCGACTGGCCGCGCAGCCGCTCCACGCCCTCCTCGATCGAGTGCCTGGTGAGCAGGCCGAGGCTGGCGATCGTCACGCCGTACCCGGCCGCCCGCGCCGCGACCTCGATGCCGTAGAGCGTGGACGCCGGGCCGTACAGCGTCGTGTCGAAGCTGACCACGCCCAGCACACCGGACCGTCCGGACGCCAGCACGCGGGCCGCGCTGTTCGGCCGGTAGTCCAGCTCGCGCATGGCGGCGAGCACGCGCGCGCGGGTCGCCGCGCGGACCTTCTCGGGCGCGTTGAGCACCCGCGACACCGTCATCTGCGAGACCCCGGCGCGCGCGGCCACGTCCCCCATCACGGCCGGACGCGGCCGCTCGTCCGGCGGACCGGACGGGGACGCGGGTGTGACCGGGGTCATGTGATCTCCTGCACATCGGGGTGGTGCAGAAGATGTTTGCGCTAACACTTCCGGGTGTCAAGACCCTGCGCCCGGCCGTGTTAGCGCAAACATTCACCGTCGGCCGCCCGTGACGCGAAACTTCCAGGCCAGCGCCGGAAAGACCCCGGTGAGGCCAGGCCCGTCCGCAACGGAACCCTACGGCCGGACGTCTCGGGACCGCGACCACAGCCGAGCCCGTGAAGCGGCGGGCTTCACGGGCTCGGCCTCGGCGACGCCGCGAGACGCGGCGCCCGGACGCGGCGCTTCGCCGCGTCCGTCACTGGGCGGACGGGTCGGTCACTGGACGGGCGGGTAGGCGTTCTTCAGCAGCTCCTGGAACTGCGCCGAGAACCAGTGACCGGCCAGCGGCGCGTTGGGCAGCGCGCCGGACGGGTTGTTGCCGTTGCGCGCGTTCCCGCCGTAGGTCGGGTCGCACATCCGGTCGAAGCCCTTGCCCTCGTCGTTGGGGATCTCGGTGCTGGAGCCGTCCGACTCACCCGGCGGCTTCATCCACACGTAGGCGTCGATGCCCGCCTCCGGCGCGGCCTTCGGGCGTTCCCCGAGGCCCGCTCCGGACTGGTTGCACCAGTTGCCGAGGTGGATGCGCCGGTCGATCCGGCCGCCGTTGACGTAGTCGTCCACGCTGGTCTTCGGCCCCGGACCGGACGGCCGGTTCGCGCCGCCCCACCCGTTGCGGCTGGTGTCGATCAGAATGCCGATGTTCGCGTCGAACCCGGCGGCGACGAGCTTCTGCCGCATCGCCTGCGCGTAGGTCGTCTCGTCCACGTACCAGTTCCAGTCCACCCACTTGGACTGCCGCACCGACGTGCCGTTCACGCTGTCGCCGATGGCGAAGTAGGGCTCCTTCGTGGCCCCGTAGTTGGCGGTGTTGGTGATGAACCCGTGCACGTTGGACATCGACCCGGACGCCTGCGCGGTCTGCGCCAGCAGCTGGACGGCCGGGTCCATGTTGGTGTCCCAGCCGAGCCACCCGTGGTGGCCGAGGTCCAGGTAGTTGTAGACGTTCGGGATCGCGCCGAACCTGTTCAGCGCGTAGGCGATGCCGTTGACGTAGTTCCCGTTCGCCTTCATGGTGTCGCAGGCCGGGACGTCGGTCGAGCGCCCGCTGGTGTTGGTGACCAGGTTCGGCAGCGAGTCGATCTCGACGACCGTGACGATCCGCAGGCCCGCGTACTTCGGGTCCTTCAGGATGTCCGCGATCGGGTCGATGAACTGCGTCTTGTACTTGTCGATCTCGGTCGGACCGAGCTCCCCGTTGGACGCGAGCGCCGCACAGTCCCGTCCGGGCAGGTCGTACACGACGAGCTGGACGAGGCCCGCGCCCTGCGCGACCGCCTTGTCGAGGTGGTCGCGCAGGCCCATGCCGCCGTTCGCGCCGTTGATGGCGGCGATCCGGTCGAGCCACACCCCGGTCGGCTGGTTCGCGACCGCCGAACCGCCCGGCTCGGCGGCGGCGTGCGCCGACCACTCGGGGTTCACGTACGCCTTGACGCCCGCGTACGGGTTGTCGACGCGTCCGCCCGGCGGCGTCGTGGGCGGTGTGGTGGGCGGGGTCGTGCCGCCGCCGGTCGTCCCGTCGCAGACGACGCCGTTCAGCTTGAACACGGCCGGCTTCGCGTTCGTCCCCGAGTAGGTCGCCTGGAATCCGGGGGAGACCGTCGCGCCGGACGCCAGCGAGCCGTTCCAGTCGGCGTTCTTGACGGTGACGTGCGTGCCGCCCTGGCCGAACGAGCCGTTCCAGCCGCTCGTGACCTTCTGGTCGCCCGCGAAGTCCCATTCGAGCGTCCAGCCGTTGAGCGCGTCACCGAGGTTGGTGACGTTGACGGTCGCGGTGAACCCGCTGTTCCACTGGTTGACGGCGTAGTCGACCTTGCAGCCCGCGGCGGCCCGCGCCTGCGCCTGCGCCAGGGCGACCGCGCCTCCGGCGAGCAGCAGCGCGGCGGTGCCGGCGGCGGCTCCCCGGCGTAGCGGAGTGTTCCTCATGGACGTCCTCCTCGGAGGTGGGGGTGGGGGTGGGGGTGGGAAGGGCCCGCGCCCGCTCCCTGCGGGTGAGCGGGGTCCGGACGGCCAGGGGGCGGGGACGGTCAGGGGTGCGGGGACGGTCAGGGGGCGGTGGCGCGCAGGTGGTCGCGCAGGCCCGCGCCGAACGCGGTCGGCGTGCCGTCGTAGGCGCTGATCAGGGATGGCCCGGACGAGCAGTCCCAGGTGTTCCAGGTCCAGCCGAGGTAGGACGCGCCGTGCGCGTCCAGCCAGCCCGTCACCTGGTCGAGGTAGCCGTGCGCGCAGTCGTTCTCGCCGATCTCCCCGGCGACCAGCGGGACCCTGGCCGCGACCGGTCCGAGCTGCTGGTCCCAGCACGACGTGGACGCGCACCAGTTGAAGTTGTAG
Source organism: Actinomadura gamaensis (assembly GCF_042652125.1). Classification (NCBI taxonomy): domain Bacteria; kingdom Bacillati; phylum Actinomycetota; class Actinomycetes; order Streptosporangiales; family Thermomonosporaceae; genus Actinomadura; species Actinomadura gamaensis. The sequence continues at coordinate 278,985 of NZ_JBHSIT010000005.1, forward strand.
GAGTGCCAGGCGGCGGCGAGGTTGCCGGACGGGTCGTCCGGCTCGTTCGCGAGCCAGCCCGACAGGTCGTTGGAGTAGCTGTCGCCGCCGGCGAGGATCACGTTGGCCGCGCCGGCGCCGCGCACCGCGTCCACGAGCGTCTGCATCCCGGCGGCCCGGTAGGTCAGGCCCGGGCACGCCGCGCCGCCGTCCCGCCAGCACTTCCAGGACTGCGCGTAGTCCATGACCTGGAGGTTGTTCGGGTACGGCTCGTTGAACAGGTCGAACACCACGGCCGGGTCGTCCTTGAACGCGCCGGCGACCTGCGTCCAGAACGGGACGGCGTACTGCGCGTCCGGCATCGGCTTCTGGCATTTCGCGTCGGCCGTCTGGCAGTGCGAGTCGCTTCCCGCCCACAACCCGTTCGACCAGTGCAGATCGAGGACGGGCGTCAGGCCGTGCTGCACGAGCAGCGCGACATAGTCCTTCACGGCGGCCTGGTAGGCGGCGCCGCGCGCGCCGGCGTCCGCGTCGGGCAGGCCGAGCCAGCAGTCCTCGTTCAGCGGCACCCGGACGGCGTTGGCGTTCCATCCACGGATGGCCTCGACGGACGCCGCGTCCATCGGGCCGTCCCACATGCCCTTCTGCTGCATGCACGAGAACTCGCCGCCGGAGCGGTTGACGCCGCGCAGCCGGACGGTGGCGCCCGACGCGTCCACCAGCCGGTTCCCCGACACCTTCAGCGACGGCGCGGCACCAGCGGGCGGCGTCGTCGGCGGTGTCGTGGGCGGTGTCGTGGGCGGTGTCGTGGGCCCGCCGGGAGTGTCGCACGCGACGCCGTTCACGCTGAACGCGCTCGGACCGGTGTTGGCGCCGCTGTAGCCGAAGTTGGCGCCGACCTGCACCGACGCGCCGGACGCGACGTTCCCGTTCCAGCTCTCGTTCACGACCGTGACCGTCCTGCCGGACTGCGACCACCGGCCGTTCCAGCCGTTGCCGAGCCTCTGGTCGCCGCTGAACGCGAACTCCAGCTTCCAGCCGCTCCACGCCGCGCCGCGGTCGGTGAGCGTGACGGTCGCCGTGAAGCCCGTGCCCCAGTCGTTCTCGGCGTACGCGACCTGGCAGGACGAGGCGGCGTGCGCTCCCACCGGAGCGACGACCCCGACCCCGCCCCAGGCCGCGCCGAGGCACACGGCCGCGGCGGCGCTCCACGCCAGGAGCCGGCCGGACGGCACCCCGCCGCGCGAGTCCCGGAGCCGCCCGTCCGAACGGGGAACGCGGTCGGGAGGACGGGGGCGGGCCGCGCGTCGAAGCCGCGAGGTGAAGTGAGACATGGGACCTCCGGACGGACGAGAGGTGATGGGAGCGCTCCCACTCCTGATCGCGAGGAACGTAACCCGGCGTCGTGCCCCTGGGAACCCTCCTTCCACGCTTTTCACGCATCAGCGGCACGGCCTCGGAACTCGGCTCGGCGCGACTCGCGGCAGCCGCCGGGGCGAAGTTGACGGCCCCCGCAACTGGTGACCGCGGAGACCTTGACAGAGGGGAACGCGGCTCCGATTCTTGGGAGCGCTCCCACTACTCCCGTCCCGGCCTGCCCCCGACTCGCCGGGTTCCCCCGAAGGGAGTGCAAGCATGCCGTCCCCCTCCCAGCCCCCGCCCCCCGCAAGCCCCGAACCTCCCCGCGAGCACGACTCCGCCCCGTTCCCCGTTCCCGCGCCCACCCCAGCGTCCGCTCCGCCCCCCGTTCCCGCGTCCGCTCCGCCACCCGTTCCCGCGCCCTCCCCGGCGTCCGCTCCGCCCGCCCGGGCGTCCACTCCGGCGCCCATTCCTGCACCCGCTCCGGCGTCCGCTCCGGCAGACGTCCGGCGCGCGCCGACGCTTGCGGAGGTGGGGCGGCTCGCCGGGGTGTCACCGGCGACGGCGTCCCGCGTGCTCACGGGATCGGCGCGGGTCAGCCGCGCGGCCCGCCGCCGGGTCGAGGACGCCGTGGAGCAGCTCGGATACGTCCGTCGAAACTCCGCCGCGCGGCCCCTGCCGGGGGCGGTGGCGGTCGTGATCCGGGAGGACGGCGCCCGCCTCGTCGGCGACGCGTTCCACGCGCGGATGCTGTGGGGCGTGAGGCGCGAACTGTCCGGCGTCGCGCCCGTGCTCGTCCTCATGACGTCGTCGCCGGACGAGCTGCACGCCGCCGCCGAGTACCTGCGCGGCGGACGCGTCGAGGGCGTCCTGCTGGTCGGCGCGCACGAAGGGCCGGGGGAGATCGCGAGGGCCGTGTGCGGCGCGCCGGTCGTGCTGGCCGAGCGTCCGCCCGCCGGGACCGCGCTGCCGTATGTGGGCGTGGACGACCGGGGCGGCGCGCGCGACGCGACCCGGCACCTGCTGGAGTCGGGCCGCCGCCGGGTCGCCACCATCGCGGGCCCGGCCGACCGGGCGTCCGGCGCGGACCGCCTGGACGGCTACCGCGAGGCCGCCGGGGCGGCCGGGATGGACACCAGCGGCCTGGTCGGGCGCGGCGACTTCGGCGCGCGCTCCGGCGAGCTGGCGATGCGGGCGCTGCTGGCGCGCAGGCCGGACGCCGACGCCGTGCTCGCCGCGTCCGACGCGATGGCGGCGGGCGCGCTGCGGGCCCTGCGCCGCGCGGGCCGCCGGGTGCCGGACGACGTGGCGGTCGTCGGCTTCGACGACGCGCCGATCGCGCGCCGCACCCGGCCGCCGCTGACGACCGTCCGGCGGCCCGCCGAGGAGCTGGGCGTCCGCCTCGCCCGCGAACTGCGCGCCCGCATGGACGGCCGGACGTCCACCGACCGCGCCGTCCTCCTCCGCACGCGGCTCGTCGTCCGCGCCTCCGGCTGACCGCGCGCCTGACGGCTCCCCGCGCGCTTGCGGTTGGCCGCGGGCCTGCGGTTGGCCGTGCGCTTGCGGTTGGCCGTGCGCTTGCGGTTGGCCGCGGGCCTGCGGTTGGCCGCGCGCTTGCGGCTGGCCGTGCGCTTGCGGTTGGCCGTGCGCTTGCGGTTGATCGTGCGCGTGTGGTTGGCCGCGCGCCGCTGGGTGCCGCCGGGGCCGGGACGGTGTCCGGCACCCGGCGGCGGGGTGCTCAGGACGCCTGAGACACCGTGGACATGTTGAAGTCCGGCACGCGAACGGGCGGCATCGCCGAACGCTGGAAGTAGTCCGACCATTCGCGGGCCAGCGTCGGACGCGTCGCGCCGACCTCGGTGAGGCGGCCGAGGAGGTCCACCGGGCTCTCGTTGAACCGGAAGTTGTTCACCGCGCCGACGACCTCGCCGTCCTCGACGAGGTAGACGCCGTCGCGGGTGAGGCCGGTCAGCAGCAGCGACTGCGGGTCCACCTCGCGGATGTACCAGAGGCAGGTCAGCAGCAGGCCGCGGCCGGTGCGGGCGACCATGTCGTCCAGCGTGGCGTCCGCGCCCTCCGGGCCGGTCATGAGCAGGTTGTCGATCGCTGGGGTGACCGGCAGGCCGGTGACCTCCGCCGAGCGCCGCGTCTGCGTCAGCGCGGTCAGCGTTCCGTCCGAGATCCAGTCGGTCGCGCCGAGCGGCAGCCCGTTGTCGAACACCGACTGGGTGCGGCCCGAGGCGTGCGCGACGACGAACGGCGCGGACTCGATCCCGGCCGCGGACGGGTCGCTGAACAGCCGCACCGGCAGGCTCGCGAGCTTCTCCCCGACGCGGGTGCCGCCGCCGGGCGCGCTGAACACGGTCGCGCCGTCGGCCGCGTCCCGCGCGCCCGCCGACCAGTACAGGTAGATCATCAGGTCGGCCACCGCGGACGGCGGCAGGACGGTCTCGTACCGTCCGGCGGGCAGGTCGATCCGGCGCTCGCCCCAGGCCAGCCGCCGGGTCAGGTCGGCGGCCATGGCCGGGACGTCCACGTCGGCGAAGTCGCGGGTGCCGACGCCGGTCCAGGCCGAGCCGCCCGCGCCCTTGGCGTTCAGCTCCAGCAGCCCGGTCGGCTGGTCGTGCCGGGCGCGCAGCCCCGCCGACGACCCGACGTAGGTGGAGGTGACCATGTGGTTGGCGAACCCGTACAGCTTCTGGTCGCGCGCCGCCGCCTCGGCGAACGCCGCGCCGAGCGCGGGCGCGACGTCCCGGTAGACGCCGATGCCCGTGTCGGCGGGCGCGGCGGCCCAGTCGCCGAACTCCCCGGACAGCAGCGGCGCGGCGTCCTCGGCGGGCTCGTTGGACGCGGCGTCGGCCTCGGCGGCGCGCACCAGGTCCTCGACGTCGTCCGGCCCCACGGCTGAGCGCGACACCACGCCCGCGGCGACGCCGTCGCCGGACCGGCGCAGCGCGATCACGGTGAGCTGGTTCGAGCGGGTCACGCCGTTGGTGGTGAGGGTGTTGCCCGCCCACCGGAGGTTCGCGGTGCTGGACTCGTCCGCGATGACGACGCAGTCGTCGGCGCGGGACAGCGCGAGCGCCCGCTCCACGGCGTCCTGCGGGGAGAGTGCGCTCACTGGCCCGCCTCCTTGCGCGTGTTGAGGATGTTGACGCCGCGGAACACCGCGGCCGGGCAGCCGTGGCTGACCGGCGCGACCTGCCCCGGCTGGCCCTTGCCGCAGTTGAACGCGCCGCCGAGCACGTAGGTGGACGGCCCGCCCACCGCCTCCATCGAGTTCCAGAACTCGGTGGTGCTGGCCTGGTAGGCGACGTCCCGGAGCTGCCCGGCCAGGCGCCCGTTGCGGATCCGGTAGAAGCGCTGCCCGGTGAACTGGAAGTTGTGCCGCTGCATGTCGATCGACCAGGACTTGTCGCCGACGACGTACACGCCGTCCTCGACGCCCGCGATGAGACCCTCGGTGCCGGGGCCGTCCGGGTCGGCCTGGAGCGACACGTTCGCCATCCGCTGGATGGGCGTGCTGTGCGCGGAGTCGGCGAACGCGCAGCCGTTGGACCGCTCGGCCCCGGTCAGCCGCGCGATGCGCCGGTCGAGCTGGTAGCCGGTGAACAGGCCGCCGGTGATGATGTCGAACGACTGCGTCTCGACGCCCTCGTCGTCGTACCCGATCGTGGCGAGGCCGTGCTCGGCGGTGCGGTCGCCGGTCACGTTCATGACCTTCGAGCCGTACCGCAGCGTGCCGAGCTTGTCCGGCGTGGCGAACGAGGTGCCCGCGTAGGCGGCCTCGTAGCCGAGCGCCCGGTCCAGCTCGGTCGCGTGCCCGATCGACTCGTGGATCGTCAGCCACAGGTTGGACGGGTCGACCACCAGGTCGTACCGTCCGGCCTCGACCGACGGCGCGGCGAGCTTCTCGGCGAGCAGTTCGGGGATGCGGCCGAGCTCGCCGTCCCAGTCGTAGACGTCGCCGACCAGGAACTCCCAGCCGCGCCCGACCGGCGGCGCCAGCGTGCGCATCGTGTCGAACGCAGACTCGGTGATGCCGGTCGCGTTCACGACGGGGTGCACCCGGACGCGCTGCTGCGTGGTGATCGTCCCGTTCAGGTCGGCGTAGAACTTGTTCTCGCGCACCTGGAGCAGCGCGGCGTCCACGTGGTCGACGCGGGGGTCGCCGAGCAGCCGGCGGCTCCAGTCGGCCAGCAGCCCGACCTTGTCCTGCGTGGACACGGTGAACGGGTCGATCTCGTAGGACGACACCCAGGTCACGTCGCCGTGCGACGGCTCGGGCGCCAGCTCGATCGGCTCGCGGTTGACCGGGGCGGCGACGTGCGCGACCTCGACCGCCCGCTCGGCGAGCGCGGCCGCGCCGTCCGGGGTGAGGTCGATTCCGGCGGCGAAGCCCCAGGTGCCCCCGGCGACGACCCGGACCGACAGGCCGAGGTCGCTGCCGTCGGCGGCGGTCTCCAGGACGGCGTCGCGCAGCCGGAGGCTCTGGGTGCGGATGCGCTCCACCCGGACGTCGGCGTGCTCGGCCCCGAGCTCGCGAGCCCGGCTCAGCGCGGCGTCGGCGAGCGCCCGCAGCGGCAGTGCGGTGAAGGCGGGATCAATGTCATGCACCCTGCCCAACCTACCCCGCCGCGGTCCCGTCGATCATGCCGACGGCGCGGGTGTCGCGGGACGGAGGCGACGGGCGGGACGACGGCGCGGACGACGGCGCGGGCGACCGGACGCGAGCGCCGTGAGATACGGACGCGTGCGCCGTAAGGGACCAGACGCGAGCGCCGTGAGGGACGGACGCGTGCGCCGTGAGGGACGGATGCGTGTGCCGTGAGGGACCGGACGCGAGCGCCGTGACGGGCCGGGCGGAACGGTGGTGTGAGGGGGCGCGCGGAACAAAGGTCGTTGCCGGATCTTGTCGGGAAGGCACATCTCCCCGGCGGGCCGCCGGTCGATACGCTCGACCCCGATGTGATGCGGACAACGGAAGGCATGAGATGAGTCGCTCTGTCCTGGTGACGGGCGGGAACCGGGGCATCGGCCTGGCGATCGCGCGCGAGCTGGCCGCCGCCGGTGACAAGGTCGCCGTCACCTACCGCTCCGGCGAGCCCCCGGAGGGGCTGTTCGGCGTGCGCTGCGACGTGACCAGCACGGAGGACGTGGACGCCGCGTTCGGGAAGGTCGAGGCGGAGCAGGGACCGGTCGAGGTGCTGGTCGCCAACGCCGGGATCACCAAGGACACGCTCCTCGCCATCATGAGCGAGGAGGCGTTCACCTCCGTCCTGGACACCAACCTCACCGGCGCGTTCCGGGTCGCCAAGCGGTCGGTGAAGAGCATGATGCGCGCCCGGAAGGGACGCATCGTCCTGGTCTCCTCGGTGGTCGGGATGCTCGGGTCGGCCGGTCAGGCCAACTACGCCGCGTCCAAGGCCGGGATGGTCGGGTTCGCCCGGTCGCTGGCCCGCGAGCTCGGCTCGCGCGGGATCACCGTGAACGTCGTCGCGCCCGGTTTCGTCGACACCGACATGACCGCCGCGCTGTCGGAGGACCAGCAGAAGGCCATCAAGGGCGTCATCCCGCTCGGCCGCACCGCCCGGCCCGAGGAGATCGCCAAGGCCGTCGGGTTCCTGGCGTCGGACGACGCCGCCTACATCACCGGCGCGGTCATCCCGGTGGACGGCGGCCTGGGAATGGGGCACTGAGCGCGATGGGCATCCTCGAGGGCAAGAACATCCTGGTCACCGGCGTCCTCACCGACGCCTCGATCGGCTTCCACGTCGCGCGGGTCGCGCAGCAGGAGGGCGCGCGCGTCGCGCTGACCGCCTACCCGCGCCCGACGCTGACGACGCGGACCGCCAAGCGGCTGCCGTCCGGCCCGGACGACGTCCCGCCGGTCATCGAGCTGGACGTCACCAACGCCGAGCAGCTCGACGCGCTCGCCGGGAACCTCACCGACGCGGGCTTCGACCGGCTCGACGGGGTCGTCCACTCCATCGGGTTCGCGCCGCAGACCGCGCTCGGCGGCAACTTCCTCGACACGCCGTGGGAGGACGTCGCGGTCGCCGTGCACTCCTCGGCGTACTCGCTGAAGTCGCTGACGATGGCGTGCCTGCCGCTGATGAAGGACGGCGGCTCGGTCGTCGGCCTCGACTTCGACGCGACGAAGGCGTGGCCGGTCTACGACTGGATGGGCGTGGCGAAGGCGGGCCTGGAGTCCACCTGCCGCTACCTCGCCAAGTACCTCGGCCCGCAGAACGTGCGGGTGAACCTCGTCGCGGCCGGGCCGCTCGGGACGATGGCGGCCAAGAGCATCCCCGGCTTCCAGGCCATGACCGACCTGTGGCCCCGCACCGCGCCGCTCGGCTGGGACATCAAGGACAGCGAGCCGACCGCGAAGGCGATCGTTGCGCTGCTGTCGGACTGGTTCCCCGCGACGACGGGCGAGATCCTGCACGTGGACGGCGGCCTGCACGCCGTCGGCGCGCCGCCCGCGTAACGCGCTTCCAGAACGCCGGACGGCGGACGGCACCGGGATTCGGTGCCGTCCGCCGTCCGGCGTTTCTCGACGTTCGCGCGGTCGGTCAGCGGCGGCCGGGACGGCGGCGGATCTGCCGTCCGATGTGGCTGAGGTTCAGCGCGGCGGCGGCGCCGACGACCGCGGCGGCTCCCGCGACCCACAGCATCTGGCCGTCCCCGGTCCGCTCGGACGCGGCGACCGGCGACACCAGGTGCGTCTGCGGGACGGGCTGCCCGCCCGCCTGCGGCACGCCGTTGGGCCCGGCCACCTGCGGCGCCGGCAGCAGCCCGGTGAAGTTCTGCTGCTGTCCGGTCGGCGTGCTGGACGAGAAGGGGCGCGGAGCCTGATCGTCCATGAGCGTGGGCCCGTTGCCGGTGGGGACGCTCGTGCGCGGCCCGCCGCCGTTGCCGTTCCCGCCGCCCTTGGGCGCCTTGCCTCCGCCGCCGTCGTCCTTCTTGCCGCCTCCGCTGCCGTTCCCGTCGCCGCCGGGAGCGTCGCCGTCCTTGTCATGCGACTTGGTCGGCGTCGGGGACGGCGTGTTGTGGTGGTCGAAGTGGTCGCGCAGGTTGTCGAGCTGGCACTTCCAGTTGTCGATCGTGCTCTTCGGGTCGGTGCCCTTCTTGCACGGCTTGGCGCTCGTCGCGCCCGCCGTCTCCGCGGACGCCGCCGGAGCGCCGAACGCGGCCATGACCAGGGCGGTGGCGGAGACCGCCGTCGCCGCGGACCCGAGCCGCAGGAAGCGTTGCTGCTGGGGCATGTCCCTCCTTCGCTGTCGACGTCCCGTCCGGTGAGGCCGGCCGGGACGATCGCGCCGGGTTCGCGCCTTCGTGATCAAATCGTGCCGTACCGCGCCCCTCCGGTAAACACCGACACGACGGTTTCCCCCGTCCCCGCGAACCCGCGGCCCCCACCCGCCCGCCCGACCCACCCCGCCCGCCCGGCTCACCCGGACGCAGTCGGACCGCCCCGGAGGCGGGCGGATAACCGGACGCGGCCGGACCACCCGGGACGCGGGCGGACCGCCCGGGACGCGGGCGGATCACCCGGCCGCGGGCGGACCACTCAGGGCGCGGGCGGACCATCCGGGACACGGGCGGACCCACCCGGGACGCGGGCGGATCAGCCAGGAGGCGGGCGGGTCAGCCGAGGACCAGGCGGGCCAGGCGGGTGCGGCGTTCGGGCGCGCCGGTCTCGCGGACGGCGCGGGCCAGTCCGGGCCCGGCCGCCTGCACGACCGAGAGGTGGCGGCGCGCGAGGCCGAACGCGGTCGCGACGGCGGGCCGGGACAGGGCCGATCCGGCGACGACGGCGACGACGGCGTCCCGGCGGGCGCCGCGCGCGAGCGCGAGCGGCAGCGCCCAGCCGTGCCGCAGCCGCGCCGCCGACGAGGGCGGGACCACGGCCGTCCCGCCCGCGAACGCGATGCTCAGCCCTTCGGGACCCGCGCCCTCGACCGTGCCGGTCTCGCCGACGGCGGCCTGGGGGAGCGGCGCGGCGACCACGACCCGGTCGCCGACGTCGAAGCCGCCGAACCGTCCGGGGCCGGGGTTCAGCTTCGCCTTGAGCGCCGTGTTGAGCGCGCCCGCGGCCGCCGCGCCCGCCGGGGCGAGCGCCACGACCTGCACCTCGCCGGCCGGGATGTCCAGCACGCGCGGGATCGAGTCGGTGACGAGCTGCACCGCGCGGTGCACCGCCTCCTCCTCGCCCATCGCAGGGACGATCACGACCTCCTTGTTCGGCGCGGCGACCGAGGTCAGCTCGCCGCCCCGGACCGCGGCCGTCAGCTCGTCCAGCGGCCCGCCGGGCGCCTGCGGCTCCAGCTCCACCACCGGGACGGTCTCGGACGCCTCCAGGTCCTCCAGGACGCGTCCGGGCGCGGCGGGCGGGGCCGCGCCGGGCTCACCGCCGAGCACCAGGTGCGCGCCGTCGGGGCACGCCTCGACCAGGACCGCGGACAGCTCGACGTCCAGGCCCGACGCGTCCGGCAGGACGAGCAGGTCCAGCTCGAACGGGCGCTGCTCGCCGCGCCGGTACAGCACCGAGCCGGGCGCGGTGCCGGGCTCGTCGGCCGGGTCGAGCAGCCGGTGCAGGCCGACCGCCGCGCCCTCGGGCAGCTCGGGATGCGCGGCGGCGAGGTCGGCCGCGGCGCGGTCGGTCGGCGTCACCAGCGCGGCCCGCACGCCCCTGGACGCGGCGGCGGTGACGAGCGCGGCGGCCGTGTCCGCCAGGTCGTTCGCGGAGCCGCGCCACAGCGTCACGCCGGTGCGCAGCGCGGCGGTGAACGCGAGCGAGCGGTCTTCGGGCAGGCCGGAACGCAGCTCCTTGACGGCCGGATCGTCCAGCAGCGGCACGGCGGTCGCGTTCAGCCGCTGGAACCCCTCGGCCGCCGCCTCCTCGCTCAGCGCCCAGCGCGCCAGCCCGAGCGTCTCCTCGGGCTCGGGAAGGTCGGCGTCCTCGTCGAAGGACTCCTCGTCGAACTCCGGTTCCTCGCTGAGGCCGAGCACCTCGCCCTCGTCGAGCGCGCCCTCCACGGCCCGCCGGGGCTCGGCGACGCGCTCCTTCTCCAGCGCCGTCAGGACGTCCGGCAGCGGCGTGACGGTGTGGCCGCGCACGGCCGCCTCCGCCAGCAGCGCCACGACGATCGCCCGGCCGCGCCTCGGGTCGTCCGGGCGGGCGGCGTCGCCGAGCACCCGCCGCGCGAAGTGGTCGGCCTGCCGGGGCCGGACGCCCGGCACCCGCAGCAGCCGCCACGGGTCCTCGCGCAGCCGCGCGGCGGCTCCGGCGCCGAGGCGCGCGGCGGCGCGCGGCGCGAGCGAGGCGGGGACGCCCGCCTCCTCGAACAGGGCGGTCAGGGCCGCGATCTCGTCCGGCGCGTCGGGCGCGGCGGATCCGGCGGTCTCGGTCGTCTCGGCGGAGCTCTCGGTCACGGTCTTCCCGGATGGCTGGTCAGCGTGTTCTCACCGCCGCGTTTTGCGGCCGCACCCGAGCGTGCCACGACGGCCCCGTCCGCGCGAACCGACCCACGCCGAACCGACCACCCGAACCGGGTGGGTGGGTCAGTGGGGGGCGGTCATGTCGGAGACGTCGTCCAGGGCGCGGCGGATCTCCCGGGGGAGGGTGAGGGCCTCGCTCGCCAGGGCCTGGGTGAGCTGGGCGACGGTGCGGGCGCCGACGATCGGCGCGGCGACGCCCGGACGGTCCCGGACCCAGCTCAGCGCGACCGCGAGCGGCGTGGTGCCGAGCCCCTCGGCGGCGGTCACCACCGACTCGACGATCCGGGCGCACTCCTCGTCCAGGAACGGCTGGACGAACTCGGCGAAGTGCGGCGTCGCGGCGCGGGAGTCGGCGGGGATGCCGGTGCGGTACTTGCCGGTCAGCACCCCGCGCCCGAGCGGCGACCACGGCAGCAGCCCGGCCTCGGCGTCGCGCAGCGCCGGGAGCAGCTCGCGCTCCGGGTCGCGGCTCAGCAGCGAGTACTCGGCCTGGACGGCCACGACCGGCGCGCGGCCCGGCCACGCGCGCTGCCAGGCGGCGGCCTTGGCCGTCTGCCAGCCGGTGAAGTTCGCCACCCCGACGTAGCGGGCGCGGCCGGACGCGACGGCCTCGTCCAGCGCGGTGAGGGTCTCCTCCAGCGGCGTGGCCGGGTCGTACACGTGCAGCTGCCACAGGTCCACGTACTCGACGCCGAGCCGGTCGAGGGACGCGTCGAGCGCGGACAGCAGGTGCCGCCGGGAACCGTCGTAGCGCCCGTCCGGGCGGATCGCGGCCTTGGTCGAGACGACCAGCTCGTCGCGGTCCACCGTCTCGCGCATGAGGTGCCCGAGGATCCGCTCGGCGTCGCCGTCGCTGTAGACGTCGGCGGTGTCGACGAGGCTCCCCCCGGCGTCCGCGAACGCGGTCAGCTGCGCCGCCGCGTCGTCGGGCTCGGTGTCCTGCCCCCAGGTCATGGTGCCCAGCCCGAGGCGGGAGACGACCAGACCGCTCCGCCCGACGTGACGCTCCTTCATGTTGGGTGAGAGTAGCCGTTCGGCGGCGCACCGGCCGTCCCGGCCCGGACGACCGCTAACCTTCGGTGGGGCCCGACCACGGGCCCGGGGTCCCGCGGGGACCCGGAATCCCGCCATCCCGCGCTCGTCCCGAGGGGAAACCACCGACCGTGAACGTCGTCGAAGCGACCGTGCTCGGCATCGTCCAGGGCCTGACGGAGTTCCTGCCGATCTCCAGCTCCGGCCACCTGCTGATCGTCCCCAAGCTGCTCGGCTGGGGGGACCCGGGCGCGGCCTTCACCGCGGTGATCCAGCTCGGCACCATGGCCGCGGTCATCATCTACTTCTGGCGCGACCTGGTGAACATCGTCACCACCTGGACCAAGAGCCTCTGGACGCCGGACCTGCGGCCCACGATGGACGCGCGGATGGGCTGGTACATCGGCCTCGGCACCATCCCGATCTCGGTGATCGGCCTGGCCTCCAAGGACTTCGTGGAGAAGGGCGCGCGCAACCTCTGGCTGAACGCGTCGTCGCTGATCATCATGGGCCTGCTGCTGATGGTCGCCGAGTGGGCGGGGGCGCGCAAGCGCGAGGTCGCCGACCTCAACCTGCGCGACGGACTGCTCATCGGAGCGTTCCAATGCCTGTCGCTGATCCCGGGCTCGTCCCGCTCGGGCTCGACGATGACCGGCGCGCTGTTCCTCGGCTACACCCGCGAGGCCGCGGCCCGCTACTCGTTCCTGCTGTCCATCCCGGCGGTGGTGCTGTCCGGCCTGTTCGAGCTGCGCAAGGCGTTCGACGGCGGGCTCTCCTGGGGGCCGACGATCATCGCGACGGTGGTCTCGTTCGTGGTCGGCTACGCCTGCATCGCCTGGCTGCTCAAGTACCTCACCCGGCACTCGATGATGATCTTCGTGTACTACCGGGTGGCGCTCGGCGGCATCCTCATCGGCCTGCTCGCCGCCGGCTCGATCTCCGCCACCTGATCCCTGCCCGCGCTCCTGCGGCCCTTGTCCGCGCCCCTGCTCGCGCTTCTGCCGCATCCCTGCCCGCGCTCCTGCCGCCCTCGTTCGCGCCCCTGCGCGTGTCTGTGCGCGCGGACGCGCCGTCCGGCGCCGGTTTTTGTTCGCCGCGAGGGCGGTCCTCCGGGGGTTCCCGGGGCTAGAGTGCCTGGCCATGGCGAGCGTGCAGTTCCCCCTGTCCGGCCCGGACGACGGCCCGTCCGGGCCGTCCGATCTCTACGAGGCGTCCGCGGCCGACGATCCCGGTTACCTGGCGTCCGTCCGCTCGTCCTCGACGGTGCTCGGGCAGTTGCGGACGACGGTGGCGGCTCTGGTCGCGGCGCCGGTGCTGATCCTGGCGATCAGCCCGCTGATCGTCCCGGCCGGGCAGGGCAGGCTGGACGGGCTCGGCCCGCTGCTGTGCCTCCCGGTCCTCGCGCTGGGCGCCGCCGCGCTGGTGTTCGGCCCGCGCGCGCCGCGCCCGCTGCCGCCGGGCGGGACGGGCGAGGCGGCGGTCCGCCGGGCCGGCCTGCTGTTCCGGCAGGCGATCATGTTCCGGTACGCCCTGTCGGAGGCGACCATCCTGGTGGGCCTGCCGCTGGCGATGGTCGGACGCAGCGTCTGGATCTTCGTCTTCGCGTTCGCCGTCGGCTACCCGATCCTGGTGTGGCTGACCGTTCCGACCACGGCCCGGATCGAGGCGGTCCGCCGCCGCCTGGAGTCCGGCGGCGCGCCGTCCTTCCTGTGGACCGCGCTGCTCGCCCCGCCCCGCCGCCCTTGAAGCGTTGCGCTTGAACCCCGCCTGGTGCGCCGCGCCTGAGCCGCCGCGTAAGCGCCGCGGGAAGCGCTGCGTGGTGCGCCGCACCTGAAGCGCCGCGCCTGAGAGCCCCGCCCCTCCCCGAAGCCGACCCCTGGGAAGGGCGGGGCGCACTTCACCGGCTCAGACGCGCTTCCAGTGCCATAGGCCCCGGACGTCCCGGACGCAGCGGAACCGCGTCGTCCCCTTGCCGCCGTAGCCCAGGTGCCCGTGCGCGATCACCGGGCAGGCCGCGGCCGGGACCACGCACGACCAGTACCCGTGCCCGAGCGCCTTGTGCGGCCGGCAGGCGGCGAGCCGCCCGGGCCTGTGGGCCACCACGTGCGCCGGCACGTGGTGCGCCGGCCGTCCGGGCAGGTGCGCGTGCTCGGCCGTGTGCTTGAACGCGTGCTTGGACGCGTGCTCGGCCGTGTGCTTGAACGTGTGCTCGGACGCGGGCACCGGCCCGGCCGTGGCGAGCGCCGGACCGGCGGTGAGACCGCCGACCAGCGCGCCCGCCGCGGCCGTGGTGACTATGAGCTTGGTGAGCATGACGCTCCTCCTGTGAAAGGTTGGACGGAGCGTTCCTACCAAGCGTAGTCAGGTGATCACTTTGTGTGGCCACTTCCGGCCACCGCTCCCGATGCGGTCCTCATCCCGCGGGCGGAGCCGCCGACGGCGGCTGCGTGCCCGCAGCGGGCGGCTGTGCGCCCGCCTGCGCCTGCGGCTGCGTACCCGCCTGCGGCTGCGTACCCGCCTGCGGCTGCGTGCCCGCCGGGGACTGCGTTCCCGCGGCCGGGGACGGCGTCCCGGCCGGCGCGGGGTCCGCGACCCTCGGCGTGTGCTTCGCGATCCATCCCGCCGCGAACGTGAACCCCGCCGTGATGAGCGCCGTGACGAACGCCTGCAGCGGCGCCGCCATCGACGAGAGGGCGGGCAGCTTGAGAACCAGCCACCCCACCACGAATCCGGCCAGCAGGCTCGCGCCCGTCGCCGCCGTCACCTTGGTCTCCACAGGACCCGCCATGGCCACTCCTCGGTGCGCCTACAGCAATGGTCCCCGTCCGCGTCCGCCCGGACACGCGGCGCGGAGAGCGGAAACAACAATCCTTACCCGGCGTCCGGCCGTCGGAAAAGTCCTGGAACGGTCAGGCCGGGGGAGCCCGCCCAGGACGGTCAGAGCCAGCGGTTGCGGCGCAGGATCCGGAAGAGGACCAGGCAGATGATCGCCATCACCGCGAGGGCGATCGGGTACCCCCAGCGCGTGTGCAGCTCCCACATGTGGTCGAAGTTCATGCCGTAGATGCCGGCGATGGCCGTCGGGACGGCGACGATGGCGGCCCACGCGGAGATCTTCCGCATGTCGTCGTTCTGGCGCTGGCCGAGCAGGGCGAGGTGGGCGTTCAGGACGCTGTTGAGCAGTTCGTTGTGCGCGTCCACCTGGGCGTCGACGCGCAGCAGGTGGTCCAGGACGTCGCGGAAGTACTCCTGGACGCCGTGGCACTCGGTGACGCGGCCGCGGCTGATCTCCTGCATGACGGGGACGAGCGGGTCCTCGGCGCTGCGGAACTCCAGGACCTCGCGCTTGAGGCGGTAGATGTCCTCGGTGACGTCGTCGGCCTGCGGGTCGAACACGGCGCGTTCGAGGTCGATGATGTCGCGCTCGACCTCGTGGGCGACGATGCCGTAGCGGTCGACGATCTCGTCGCAGACGGCGTACAGCACGGCGGTCGGGCCGTGGTCGAGCATCTCGGGCGTGGACTCCAGGCGCTTGCGCACCGGCCCCAGCGGGTTGCCCGCGCCGTGCCGGACGGTCACCACGAAGTCGTGGCCGATGAACAGCATGATCTCGCCGACGTCGATGTCGGAGGTCGCCTCGGTGTAGGAGAGCGTCTTCACGACGACGAAGAGGGTGTCGTCGTAGCGCTCCAGCTTGGGGCGCTGGTGCGCCGACACCGCGTCCTCGGCGGCGAGGGGGTGCAGCTTCAGCTCGTCCCGGACGAGCTCGAACTCCTCGGCGCTCGGCTCGAACAGGCCGATCCAGACGAAGCAGTGGCCGCGGGCGCGGGCGGCGTCGAACGCGTCGCTGATGTCGCCGTCGATGTCGGTCCGAATGCCGTCGGCGTAGATGGCCTTGTCCACAATCATGCCGGGCATTGTTGCGCAATCGCTGAAGAATATGCGGTCTTCGCCGGAAAACCCGCCTCTCGTAGAGTGCTGGCTGTGACGACGCTTCTGCTCGTGCGGCACGGCCGCACCGCGCTGACCGGACCGGTGCTGGCCGGATGGACGCCCGGGCTCGGGCTGGACGAGCACGGCCGCGCGCAGGCCCGTGACCTGGCCGGACGGCTGGAGGGGACGCCGCTGGCGGCCGTGGTCTCCAGCCCGCTCGACCGCTGCCTCCAGACCGCCGAGGCCGTCGCCGCGCGCACCGGGACCGAGAAGATCGAGGTGGACGACCGGTTCGGCGAGGTCCGGTACGGCGACTGGACGGGCCGTCCGCTGAAGGAGCTGGCCGAGGAGCCGCTGTGGCGGGTCGTCCAGGCGCATCCGAGCGCGGCGGTGTTCCCGGGCGAGGCGGGCGAGGCGCTCGCCGACGCGCAGCGCCGCGCGGTCGCGGCCGTCCGCGACTGGAACGCGCGCGTCGCCGCCGAGCACGGCCCGGACGCGCTGTACCTGGTGTGCAGCCACGGCGACATCATCAAGGCGATCGTCGCCGACGCGCTCGGCCTGCACCTGGACCAGTTCCAGCGGATCCAGGCCGATCCCGCGTCGCTGACCGCCATCCGCTACACCGAGCTGCGGCCGTTCCTGGTGCGCCTCAACGACAGCGGCGGGGAGGTCGCCTCGCTGCTGCCGGAGCCCGCGGACGACGCGCCAGGCAGGGAGGGTGACGCGCCGGTCGGCGGTGGCGCGTAGGGTCTGGTGTCATGCCGGTCATCTCCTACGAACTGCCGGACCGCTTCGTCGCCGGGACGGTCGGCGAGCCCGGCGAGCGCGCGTTCTACCTCCAGGCCCGCGAGGGCCGCCGCCTCACCAGCGTCGCGCTGGAGAAGTTCCAGGTCAGCCTGCTCGCCGAGCGGCTCTCGGAGCTGCTGGACGAGGTGCTGCGGCGCAGCGGCGGCGCGGCGCACGTGCCCGCCGTCACCCCCGCCGAGCTCCGCGACGACGAGCCGCTGGACGAGCCGGTCGAGGAGGAGTTCCGGGTCGGCACGATGGCGCTCGCCTGGGATCCGGACGACGAGCGCGTCGTGATCGAGGCCCAGGAGGCCACCGAGGACGAGGACGAGGCGGCCGAGGTCGGCGAGCGCGACCCGGCGATCGCGGTGCTGCGGGTGCGGGTCACCGCCGCGCAGGCCCGCGCGTTCGCCGAGCGCGCGCTGAAGGTCGTCGCCGCGGGCCGTCCGCCGTGCCCGCTGTGCGGCCTGCCGCTGTCGGCCGAAGGCCACGTGTGCCCTCGCCAGAACGGCTACCTCGGATGACCGGAACCCCCGCCTCCGCCCCCGCCTCCGCCTCCGCCCCCGCTCCCGCCCGGCTCGGCGTCCCCGCCGGGGGCCGGCGGCGGCCCCGGCGGAGCCCCTGCTGGATCATGGCGGCCGGGGACGGGAGAATGGGCGCATGACGCAGGCTTCACGGGGGCGCATCCCGGCCGACGACGGGCGCGAGCAGGGCGTGTCCCCGCGCGACACCGCGGCGGCCGAGCGGCTGCTCACCGAGGGCGAGCTGACCGTCGAGGGACGGCTCGTCCAGGCGTCCAACGCGACCCTGTACTGCACGGTCGAGCGGGACGGGGTGCGCGCCGCGTGCGTCTACAAGCCGGTCGCGGGGGAGCGTCCGCTGTGGGACTTCCCGGACGGCACGCTCGCCGAGCGCGAGGTCGCCGCCTACGAGGTGTCGCAGGCGATGGGGTGGCGCATCGTCCCGCCGACGGTGCACCGCGACGGCCCGTACGGGGTCGGCATGGTGCAGCTGTGGGTCGAGCCGGACCCGGACGTCGACGCCGTGGCGCTGTCCCGCTCCGACGCCGAGGCGATCCGCCGGATGGCGGTGTTCGACGCGGTCGTCAACAACGCCGACCGCAAGATCGGCCACCTGCTGCCGCCGGGCGACGGCCACGTCTACGGCTGCGACCACGGCGTGTGCTTCTCGGTCGACTACAAGCTGCGCACGGTGCTGTGGCAGTGGCGCGGCAAGCCGCTGACCGCCGAGGCGCTGGAGGCGCTCGGCCGGGTGGAGGCGTCGCTGCGGTCCGGGCGGCTGCGCGACCGGCTCGGCGCGCTGCTCACCGCCGAGGAGGTGGACGCCACGCGCCGCCGCGTCGAGCTGATGCTGAAGCACCGCATCCACCCGTACCCGCCGGAGGACTGGCCCGCGATTCCGTGGCCCCCGCTTTAATCCGGGTTTGCCGCGAATGCTGCAATAGCGCCATGTGTACGGCGATCGTCAGCGTGGACCCCGCCTCCCCGGTCCCGGTGCTCCTGGTGGGCGTCCGGGACGAGTTCCTCGCCCGCTCCTGGGAGCCGCCCGGACGACACTGGCCGGACCGTCCCGCGCTGGTCGGCGGGCGCGACCTGCGGGCGGGCGGCACCTGGCTCGCCGTCGACCCCGCCGCCCGCCGCGCCGCGACGGTGCTGAACGGGCGCGGCCCGCTCGTCCCCGAGGACCGGCGGCGCTCCCGCGGCGAGCTCCCGCTCCTGGTCGCCTCCGGCGGTGCCCCCGCCGCGCTGGACGTCAAGGACTACGACCCGTTCTTCCTGCTCGGCGTCCGGCCGGACGGCGCCCGCATGTGGAGCTGGGACGGCGCGGACCTCGCCGACCGCGAGCTCGGCCCCGGCCTGCACATCGTCGTCAACAACGGCCTGAACGGCGAGGGCCACCGCGAGGGCGTCGTCGAGGACGCCTTCATGGCCGCCCGCCTGGCCCACCTGCGGCCCCTGCTCGCCGCCGCGCCGCGCCCCGAGCCGCGCCCCGGCGGGGACGTGCGCGACTGGTCGTCCTGGCTCGCCGAGCTGGAGGGCGGCGGCCTGGACCGCTCCGACCGGCGCACGCTGCTGCCGCTGCACGAGTTCGAGCCCGGCCGCGTCTGGGGCACCACCTCGGTCAGCCTCGTCGCGCTCGGCCCGGACACCGTCCGCTACGACTTCTCCGCGCGCCCCGGCGACCCGTCCGCCTGGACGACCGTCCTCTGACCGCCGCCTTCGCGCCCCTCGCCCCGCGACTCTCCCGTCTTCCGGGCCGTCGCCTTCTCGCCGTTCCTCCGCCGCCGGCCCGCCGCGGTCGCGCTGCGGTCCCGGCCGATACGCCGCCACCGTCGCGCCGGTCGTCGCGTTCCGTGGCGCGCTCGGCGGCGCGCGTGACCTTTTCGGGGGTCGTGCGCGCGGCCGTATGACTCTGGGTGCTAACTTCGCTACCTAGCGCGATCTTCGTCGGGCGCGCCCGGCGCCGCCGCCGTGCGGGGACGCGCTCAGGGCATCACGCAGAGCGGGGGAAGTGCAGATGGCAGCACGACGACGGGGGACGGTGGTCGCCGCGGGGCTCGGCGCGGCCGCCCTCGCACTGGCCGCGTGCGGCGGCGGGAGCGGTGGCGGCGGCGGAGGAGGGTCCGCCGGCGGGACGCTGAAGGTGGTCGGCTCGTCCGACGTGGACCACCTCGACACCTCCAGCGTCTACACCACCTGGGGCAACCTGCTCGCACGGCAGTTCGCGCGCACGCTGTTCAACGTCAAGGCCGCGGACGGCTTCGACGAGGCCGTCAAGGTCGTCGCCGACGCCGCCGCCGAGGTCCCGACCACCGAGAACGGCGGGATCAGCAAGGACGGCAAGACCTACACGATCAAGCTGCGCGACGGGATGCAGTGGGACACCAACCCGGTGCGCCCGGTCGTCGCGGGCGACTTCGTGCGCGGCATCAAGCGGATCTGCAACCCGGCCAAGCCGTCCGGCGGCCTCGGGTACTACACCGACACGATCCAGGGCTTCAGCGCGTTCTGCGACGGCTTCGGCAAGGTGAGCGCGACGAACGCCGGGGCGATCGCGGCCTACCAGAACGGGCACCAGGTGCCCGGCCTCCAGGCCAAGGACGACAAGACGCTCGTCATCAAGCTGAACCGGCCGGCCAGCGACTTCACCAACATCCTCGGCCTGAGCTTCTCGGCGGCGGCCCCGGCGGAGTACGACAGGTACGTCCCCGACAGCCCCGAGTTCCGCACCCACACCCTCTCCGACGGCCCGTACAAGATCACCAGCTACCAGGCGAACAAGTCGATCACGCTGGCGAAGAACGCCGCCTGGAAGGCCGAGTCGGACCCGGTCCGCGAGCAGAACCCCGACGGGATCCAGATCACGATGGGGCAGGACTCGCCGGAGACCGTCCAGCAGCAGATGGAGTCGGGCGCGGCGGACCTGTCCTGGGACCAGACCGTCCCGACCGGGCAGATCCCGAGCCTGAAGTCGAACCCGAACTTCAAGATCATGGACGGCTCGACCAGCAACCCCTACATCGTGTTCAACACCCTCAGCCCGAACAACGGCGGGGCGCTGGGCAAGGTGGCGGTGCGGCAGGCGATCGAGTACGCGATCGACAAGACCGCGACCGTGCAGATCTACGGCGGCCCGGACGTCAGCGAGGTGCTGAACCAGGTGATCCCGCCGCGCAGCGTCGGCTACCAGCAGTTCAACCTGTACCCGACGCCGGGCAACAGCGGCGACCCGAACAAGTGCAAGCAGATGCTGAGCGCCGCGGGGTACCCGTCCGGGCTGACGCTGAAGTTCCCCTACCGGGTCTCCAGCAACCACCCCAAGATCGCCCAGTCGGTGCAGGCGAACCTGGCCAAGTGCGGCATCAAGGCGAACCTCACCCCGGACACCAACGGCACCTTCTACGCCAAAACGCTGGTGACCCCCGAGGACGCCAAGGCCGGCAAGTGGGACATCGCCGGTCCGGGCTGGGTGCCGGACTGGTACGGCAACAACGGCCGCACCAACATCGTCCCGCTGTTCGACGGGCGGCACTACGGCCCGAACTCCACCAACTACGGCGGCTACAACAACCCGGCCGTGAACAAGCTCATCGACCAGGCGCTGGAGGCCAAGGACGCCAACGCCGCCGCCGGCTTCTGGGCGCAGGCCGACAAGCAGATCATGCAGGACGCCGCGGTCGTGCCGCTGATGAACCAGAAGTATCCGATCTTCCACTCGTCCCGGGTGAAGAACGCCAAGTACCTGCCGCAGTACCAGGGCTACGACTACAACCTGATCAAGCTCTCGTGACCGCCGTCCCGGCCGGGGCCGCGCCGCGCGGGCCCGGCCGGGACGCGGGCGCGGCGGGCCGCCCGGGACGGCGCGAGGCGTCCGGGACGGGGCGCGGCGTCCGGGCGGACCGTCCGGTCCGGCGCGGCACGGGCGCGAAGGGGCGTCGATGAGTCTTCTCGAGGTGACCGACCTCCAGGTCTCCTTCCACACCGCCGACGGCGAGGTCCACGCCGTGCGCGGGATGTCGTTCAGCGTGGACCGCGGCCGCACCCTCGGCATCGTGGGGGAGTCCGGGTCGGGCAAGAGCGTGTCCACGCAGACGCTGATGCGGCTGACCCCCGGCGCGCGGGTGTCGGGCCGGGCCCTGTTCGAGGGGCGGGACCTGCTGACCGCGAGCGACGACCGGATGCGCGAGCTGCGCGGCGCCGAGATCGCGATGATCTTCCAGGACCCGCTGTCCAGCCTGCACCCGCTGTACAAGGTCGGCTGGCAGATCGAGGAGATGATCCGCGCGCACGACCGGCAGGTCGGCAGGGACCAGGCGCGCAAGCGCGCGGTCGAGATGCTCGGGCTGGTCGGCATCCCGAAACCGGACCGCCGGGTGGACGACTACCCGCACCAGTTCTCCGGCGGCATGCGGCAGCGCGTGATGATCGCGATGGCGCTGGCGCTGAACCCCAAGCTGATCATCGCCGACGAGCCGACGACCGCGCTCGACGCGACCGTCCAGGCGCAGATCCTGGACCTGATGCGGCGGCTCCAGGCCGAGTTCGACACCGCGCTCATCATGATCACCCACGACCTCGGCGTGATCGCGGACATGGCCGACGACGTGCTGGTGATGTACGGCGGCAAGCCCGCCGAGCGGGCCGCGCGCCGCACCCTGTACTACCGCGGCCACCACCCCTACACGATGGGGCTGCTGCGGTCGGTGCCGACGGCGGCGGGCGGCGCGGACCGGCTGCGGCCGATCCCGGGCCAGCCGCCGAGCCTGATCAACCTGCCGTCCGGCTGCGTGTTCCACCCCCGCTGCGAGTTCGCGATGCCGCACTGCCGCACCGACGAGCCGGTCCTGGAGCACGCCGGGCCGCCGCCGGGCGCGGACGGCCACGACCCGTCGCACGTGTCGGCCTGCTGGCTCCCGCTCGACGCCGTCGGCCTCGGCGAGGACGCGCAGGCCCGCCGCCTCGCCGCCGCCGAGGCCGCCCGCGAGGCGGGCCGCCGGGGCCGCGGCAAGCCCTCCGGGCACGCGCGACCCCCGGAGGAAGAGCCCGGCCGACGACCCGAACCGGGACCGGGACCGGGACCAGGGCCGGAGCCGGCCCCGAGGCCGGGACCGGCGGACGGCCCGGGCATGGCCGACGGCCCACGCATGGCTGACGGCCCGAGGCCGGGCACGGCCGACGGCCCGGGCACGGCTGGCGGCACGGGCACGGGCACGGCTGATGGCACGGGCACGGGTGACGGTCCGGGCACGGCTGATGGCACGGGCACGGGTGACGGTCCGGGCACGGGTGACGGTCCGGGCACGGCGGACGGGGGGAACGCGTGACGGCGACCGGCGACCGGGACGTGCTGATGTCGGTGGAGGGCGTCTTCAAGCACTTCCCGATCCGGCAGGGCATCGTCTTCAAGAAGGAGATCGCGCGCGTCCACGCGGTGGACGGCGTGGACCTGACCGTCCGGCGCGGGGAGACGCTCGGCGTCGTCGGCGAGTCGGGCTGCGGCAAGTCGACGCTGGCGCGCTGCCTGGCCGCGCTGCACCCGGTCACGCGGGGCCGGATCGTGTTCGAGGGCCAGGACGTCACCAAACTGTCGGGGGCGGGCCTGAAGGCGTTCCGCCGGGACGTCCAGATGATCTTCCAGGACCCGTACGGGTCGCTGAACCCGCGCCGCCGGGTCGGGTCGATCATCGGCGACCCGTTCGCGATCCACGGCATCGCGGGCGGCGCCGAGCGCAAGCGGCGCGTGCAGGAGCTGATGGAGCTGGTCGGGCTGAACCCCGAGCACTTCAACCGGTTCCCCGCCGAGTTCTCCGGCGGGCAGCGGCAGCGCATCGGCATCGCCCGCGCGCTCGCGCTCAGACCCAAGATGATCATCTGCGACGAGCCGGTGTCGGCGCTGGACGTGTCGATCCAGGCCCAGGTCATCAACCTGCTGAAGGACCTGCAGGACGAGATGGGCCTGACCTACGTGTTCATCGCCCACGACCTGTCGGTCGTGCGGTACGTGTCGGACCGGGTCGCGGTGATGTACCTCGGCCGGGTGGTGGAGAGCGCCACCGAGGACGAGCTGTACGCGGGCCCGCGGCACCCGTACGCGGCGGCGCTGCTGTCGGCGGCGTCGATCGCCGACCCGGACGAGGCCGAGCGCGCCGAGCGGATCGTCCTGTCGGGGGACGTGCCGTCCCCGATCGACCCGCCGAGCGGCTGCCGGTTCCATCCGCGCTGCCCGAAGGCGCGGGACCGCTGCACCGTGGACGACCCGCCGCTGATCGTCCGCCCGGGCGACGCCCCCGACCATCTGACCGCCTGTCACTTCCCGGTGGAGCGCGGCGAGAACCTGGCGCGCGAGTCCGCCGCCATCGCCCAGGTCTCCACCGAACCGGACCTGCCGGAGGCGAGCACGTGACCAGCCTGTCCGAACTCCAGCCGGAGACCGTCCCGCCGGACGCCGAGAACCCGCGGGTGAAGGGCCGCACGCCGCTGCAGCTCGCCTGGGCCCGGTTCCGGCGCGACAAGGTCGCGCTGGTGTTCCTGGTCGTCCTGCTGCTGATCGTGGTGTTCGCGCTGACCGCGCCGCTGTGGGCGTCCTGGACGGGCCACCCGTACTCGGCGACCTTCCCCAAGACGGGCCTGGACGAGAACGGGCAGCCGATCGGGCCGTCCGGGGACTTCTGGCTCGGCGCCGACCAGCTCGGCCGGGACGTGCTGGTCCGCTCCGCCTACGGCGCGCGGATCTCGCTGCTGGTCGGCATCGCCGCGGCGGTGCTGGCGTCGGTGGTCGGCGTGGTGGTCGGCACCCTCGCCGGGTACGTCGGCGGCGTCCTGGACACGGTCCTCGCCCGGGTGATGGACATCACGCTCGCGCTGCCGTACCTGCTGATCGCGATCACGCTGGCGGTGACGTTCCAGGTGCAGTCGGTCGCGGCGAGCCTGACGATGACGATCGTGGTGATCGCGTTCTTCTCGTTCGCCGCGTTCGGCCGGATCATCCGCGGCCAGGTCATGTCGATCAAGCAGAAGGAGTTCATCGAGGCGGCCCGGTCGCTCGGCGCGAACCGCTGGCGGATCATGTTCGTGGACGTGCTGCCGAACCTGGTCGCGCAGATCACGGTGCTGACCTCGCTGCTGATCCCGACCTCGATCGTGTTCGAGTCGACGCTGTCGTTCCTCGGCGTCGGGGTGCGCCCGCCGATGCCGAGCTGGGGCGCGATGCTCGGCGAGGGCAGCGAGGTGTTCCAGACCGCGTGGTGGCTGCTGGTGGTCCCGGCCGTCCTGCTGCTGCTGACCACCCTGTCGTTCAACCTGCTCGGCGACGCGGTCCGGGACGCGATGGATCCGCGCGGCGACCGGCAGTCCGGGGGGAAGTGAGCCATGGTCCGCTACGTCATCCGCCGCCTGCTGTACGCGGTCCTCGTGCTGTGGCTGGTGTCGACGCTGGTGTTCGCGTTCCTGCACCTGTCGCCGACGTCGGTCGAGCGGACGATCGGCGGCCCGCGCGCCAGCACCGAGACGCTGAACCAGATCCGGCAGAACCTCGGCCTGGACAGGCCGGTGCTGGTCCAGTACTTCTCCTGGCTGGGGAAGCTGGTCCGCGGCGACCTCGGCCAGTCCTACCTGAACGGGACGTCGGTGGCGTCCATCATCGAGAACCGGCTGCCGACGACGCTGTGGCTGGTGGCGGGCGCGGCGGTCATCTGGTTCATCGGGGGCGTCGCGTCGGGCGTGTACTCCGCGACGCACCCGCGGTCGGTAGCCGACCGGGTCATCACGGTGATCGTGCTGGTCGGGCTGTCGCTGCCGTCGTTCGTCATGGCGCTGGTGCTGCTGTACGTCTTCTCGACCAAGCTGGGCGAGGCGGGCTTCCGCTACTTCGAGGCGGGACCGCCGCTCCAGGAGCACTTCTTCCAGCGGATGCTGCTGCCGTGGATCGGCCTGGCGTTCCTGATGGTCGCGACCTACACGCGCTTGACCCGCGGCTCGATGCTGGACGTGATGGGCGAGGACTACATCCGCACCGCGCGGTCCAAAGGCGTCACCGAGCGCCGAGTGGTGTTCCGGCACGGGCTGCGGTCGGCGCTGACGCCGGTGGTGACCCAGTTCGGCATCGACGTCGGCGCGCTGATCGGCTCGACGATCGTGATCGAGCGGGTGTTCGGCCTGCAGGGCGTCGGGCAGCTGGTGTACCAGTCGATCAACCTCGGCGACACCCCGGTCATCATCGGCGTGACGCTGATGGTGACGCTGTTCGTGGTGATCGCGAACCTGATCGTGGACCTCGGCTACTCGCTCCTCGACCCGCGCGTCCGGCTCTCCTGACCCGGTCCGCACCGGCGCACGGCGCGTCCGGCCGTCCCGGGCCGGTTCGCGTCAGCGGCCGGACGCGGCGCCGTTCTGCGCCCAGCCCTGCCGCAGGAAGTCGAACCCGGCGGGGAGCGCGCGGGTGACGAAGTCCCAGTCGTGCTCCCCGGGCAGCACCTGGAGGGTCGCGGGCACGTGCGCGGCGTCGAGGATCTTCTTGAACTGCTGGGAGCTGCCCTCGACGACGGGGTTCCCGTCGTCCTGCCCGACGGCCATGAAGATCCGCACCTGGCGGGCGGCGTCGAGGTGCCGGTCGGGGCTGTTGGCGGCCTCCAGGTCCTCGCGGCCGGCGAACATGTGGTCCGGGTCGTCCACGCCGTAGTACCCGGCGAGGGAGACGACCTGCCCGAACAGGTCGGGGTGGCGCAGCCCGAGGTTCAGCGCGCCGAACCCGCCCATGGAGAACCCGGCGATGGCGCGGTGCGCGGCGTCGCGGGGGCGGTCCCCCTCGACGGCCGGGATGACGGCCTTCAGCAGGCGGCTCTCGACCATGTCCGACCCGTCGGCGGCGTCGGCCCACTCGGTGTCGTCGTGGTGGTCGCCGTTGCCGTCCGGGACGGCCAGCACGAACGGCTGCCCGCCCTTGGCGAGGTACTTCTTCACCTCGTCCAGCAGCCCGTCGTCCACGAGCGACTTGGGGTCGCCGGGCACGCCGTGCAGGAAGTACACCACCGGGAGCCTGGAGGAGTCGGGCACGTTCGGCCGGTACACCACCAGGTCGTGGGAGGACTTCTCGCCGGGCAGCCGCACCTTGGAGGTGTAGGCGCCGACGTGCGCGGGCAGGGCGGGCGGCGGCTCGGCGGGCTCGGCGGCGCTGTGCCCGCCGGTGGCGAGGCCGTGCCGGACCCGGACGATCCCGATCATGATCGTGGCGGTGAGCAGCAGCGCGACCAGGACGGCGAGGCCGCCGTGCGCCGCGCGGGGCAGCCCGCGCCGATCACGCGACTTGCGATGGCGTGCCATGGACTCGGTCGGACTCCGTTCCACCCGGGGCTGGGGTCGTTCGGGACGTGCGGGACGGTCGGGACGATCTCGGTGTCAAGCTATCCGGAGCGCACGGATAAGGTTCAATCATGCGATCGTGGCCCGCTCCAGAAGTACCCAGTCTCCCCGATCTCGGCCTGGCCGGCGCGTCCGGGCCGCTGCGCCTGCACGACACCGGCGCGGGGGAGGCGCGGCCCACCGATCCGGGGCCGACCGCGCGGATCTACGTCTGCGGGATCACGCCCTACGACGCCACGCACCTGGGCCACGCCAACACCTACCTCGCGTTCGACCTGGTGAACCGGGTCTGGCGCGACCAGGGCCGCCGGGTCCACTACGTGCAGAATGCCACCGACGTCGACGATCCGCTCCTGGAACGCGCCGAGCGGGACGGGGTGGACTGGCGCGAGCTGGCCGACCGGGAGATCGAGCTGTTCCGCGAGGACATGGCCGCGCTGCGGATCCTCCCGCCGGACCAGTACGTCGGCGCGGTCGAGGCGATCCCGCTCGTGGTGAAGATGATCGAGGAGCTGCGGGCCCGGGACGCGGTGTACGAGGTGGACGGCGACCTGTACTTCCCCGTCGCCGCCGACGCGTCGTTCGGGGAGGTCAGCCGGCTCGGCCGGGACGAGATGCGGCCGCTGTTCGCCGAGCGCGGCGGCGACCCGGACCGGCCGGGCAAGCGCGACCCGCTGGACGCGCTGCTGTGGCTGGCCCAGCGGCCGGGCGAGCCGGGCTGGGACTCGCCGTTCGGCAAGGGACGTCCGGGCTGGCACATCGAGTGCGCGGCGATCTCCGTCGAGCATCTCGGCATGGCGTTCGACGTGGAGGGCGGCGGGTCGGACCTGGCGTTCCCGCACCACGAGATGGGCGCGTCGCACGCCCAGGTCGCGACCGGCGAGCGCCCGCACGCCCGGGCGTACGTGCACGCGGGCATGGTCGGCCTGGACGGCGAGAAGATGTCCAAGTCGCGCGGCAACCTCGTGTTCGTGTCGAAGCTGCGCCGGGCCGGCGCCGACCCGATGGCGATCCGGCTGGCGCTGCTCGCGCACCACTACCGCGCCGACTGGGAGTGGACGGCCGGGCAGCTCGACGCCGCGACCGCGCGGCTGGAGCGCTGGCGCGCCGCGGTCGCCGCGCCCGCCGGGCCGTCCGCGGACGGCGTGCTGGAGACCGTCCGGGCGCGTCTCGACGACGACCTGGACGCGCCGGGCGCGCTCGCCGCGATCGACGCCTGGGCCGACGCCGCGCTCGCCGGGAACGGCGACGACGCCAAGGCCCCGGCGCAGGTCCGCGCCGTCGCCGACGCCCTGCTGGGCGTCGAGCTGTAAGGCCGCGAAAGCCTGAACCCGCCGAAGCCCCGTCCTCACCCGGACGGGGCTTCGCTCATTCACTCGAGGGCTGCGGACGCGTTCGCCGGGCCCGTTCGGCTTTGCGGGCGATGCGGCGGCGGGAGCGCCAGAGCACCAGGGGGACGCCCGCGCGGCGGAGCCGTCCGGGGACGAGCCGGTAGGAGAACGCGCCGGTGCGGAGCAGGAACCACAGCACCCGGTCGCGGCGCGGCCCCCACGGCAGCCCGTACTGGACGCGGACCGGCTCGGGCAGCAGCCCGGCGGTGATGAACCGGTTGAGCCACATCGCCGGCCACAGCCAGCGCAGCTTCCGCGACCAGAGCACCTCGCGCATGACCTCGCGGCCCGCGTCGGACACCTCCAGCGAGGCGACCATGCCGTCGAAGTAGCGGCGGAACTCCTCGCGGTCGGCGGGCTGCGCGTCCGCCGGGCAGCCGAGCACCTCGGCGACGTACCGGGCCTGGTCCACGTAGGCCGCGCCGAGATCGCCGCTGGGGCGGCGGAGGATCTCCTCGTACACGTACAGGGCGGCGTCGGTGAGGGTGGCGTTCACCCAGGCCTGGAGTTCGGGGTCGTTGCCGGAGTAGCCGGGCCCGGTGATCCGGTCGTGCAGGCGGCGCAGCCCGTCGCCGAGGCGCCGGGCCTCCTCGTCGGTGCCGAACGCGACGATGGTGAGGAAGTCCAGCGTGCCGAACAGCCGGTCGAGGGGACGTTCCCGCAGGTCGCTGTGGTCGGCGACGCCCTGCGCGATCTTCGGGTGGGCGACCTGGAGGAGCAGGGCGCGGCCGGCGGCGAGCATCACGGCGGGTTCGGCGGCGAGCAGCCGCAGCGCGGTGCGGTCGCGGACGCCGGCGGGGGCCTGGGGGGTCACGCGGGTTCCTTCCGCCGAGGGAGCGGGGCGGGGCGGGCGGCCCGTCCGGGCACGGCGTCCGGACGGCCGGTAAGTGAATGCTTGCGCACTTCGGCGGCGGCTGGCAAGCCCTTGCCGGCATCCCGCCGGCAAGGGCCCCCGCGCTCCCTACGCCCCCGTTTTCCGCCCCCTGAGCCGCGTCATCCGCGCGGTCCGCGTCATCCGCGCGGTCCGCGTCATCCGCGCGGTCCGCGCTCTCGCCGCCCGATGAGGTCAGCCCGCGTCTCGACGGCGCAGGTAGCGCTCAAACTCGCGGGCGATCGCGTCGCCGCTGGCCTCGGGCAGCTCGGTGGCGTCCTTCTGCTCCTCCAGCGTCCGGACGTACTCGGCGACCTCGGAGTCCTCCTCGGCCAGCTCGTTCACCCCGTTCTCCCAGGCGCGCGCCTCCTCGGGCAGCTCACCCAGCGGGACGGCCACGTCCAGCAGGTCCTCGACGCGGCGCAGCAGCGCCAGCGTGGCCTTCGGCGACGGGGGTTGCGCCACGTAGTGCGGCACGGCCGCCCACAGCGACACCGTCGGCAGCTCGGCCTTGGCGCAGGCGTCCTGGAGCACGCCGAGGATCCCGGTCGGGCCCTCGTAGCGGGCGGGCTCCAGGTTGAGCCGCTCGACCGTCGCCGAGTCGTTCGCGGCGCCCGTCACCGGGACGGGCCGGGTGTGCGGCGCGTCGGCCAGCAGCGCGCCGAGCAGCACCACCTGCCGCGCGCCCAGCTCGCCGATCTTGTCGACGATCTCGCGGCAGAACGACCGCCACCGCATGTTCGGCTCGATCCCGTGGATCAGCACCACGTCCCGCCCGGACGGCAGCCGGGCGCGGGAGACGCGGGTGGTGGGCCAGGAGATGCCGCGGGTCTCGCCGTCGATCATCTCGACCATCGGACGGGTGACCTGGAAGTCGTAGTAGTCGTCGGGGTCGAGTTCGGCGATCGGTGCCGCGTCCCAGACGCCCTCCAGGTGGGTGATCACCCCGCTGGCCGCCTCCCCGGCGTCGTTCCACCCCTCAAAGGCGGCCACGACGACCGGATCGACCAGTTCCGGCACGCCTTCAAGCTCGATCACGCGATGCCTCCTTCCGACGCCCGGTACAGCGTCACCGGGGGACCGTCCATTCCCGGGGTCGGGGGCCCCGATCATGATCGGTGGGCTGTCAGCCTACGTCCTGACCGAGAACTACCCCACCCCTCGACGGTCCAGACCTCGCCGGGGGTCGCCCGGCGGGTCCGGCCGGGTCACGATCGGATCACTTCCCGTCGGTGGTGTGCACGATCAGCACGTCCACGGGGGAGCGGTGCGACAGGTTCGCCGGCACCGATCCGAGCAGCCGCCCGGCCAGGCTGTTGAGCCCGCGGTTGCCGACCACGACCAGGTCGGCCTCGCGGTCCCGGGCGAGCCGCGAGATCACGTCGACCGCGTCGCCCTCGACCGCGGCCTGGTCGATGTCGGTGGCGCCCTGCGCGACGGCCCGCTCCCGGGCGGCGCGCAGCGCGTCGTCGGCGGGGGTGGAGCCCTGCACCTTGTAGGCCAGGTCGCCGAGCTGGTCGGCCGCCGACAGCCGCTCCCGCTCGGGCATCGGCGTGTAGGCGGTCGCGAGCAGCAGCGTCGCGCCGGTGGCGGCGGCGAGCTGCGCGGCGCGGTCGACCGCGCGGAACGAGGAGTCCGACCCGTCGGTGCCGACGAGGATGGTGCGGTAGGCGCTCACGGCCGCTCCCTGTTGTCGTGGCCCGCACGCGCGTCGTCCGGGCGGTGGTCGTCCGGGCGCGCGGCCCCGGGCGTCCGGGGCGCGCGTTACCCGTTGGTAGGCGCTGGCCGAACGTTAGCGTTCCGATCACCCATCCGTCACGGGGACGGCCGGTGGGCACCGGGCGCCCGCCCGATAGAGTGGGTCCCCATGAGCACTCCCACCGCGGCTTCCCTGCGCCAGGCCCTGAAAGAACGCGTCGTCGTGGCCGACGGGGGCATGGGGACGATGCTCCAGGACGCCGGTCCCACGCTGGACGACTTCCAGGGGCACGAGGGTTGCAACGAGATCCTCAACGTGACCCGTCCCGACATCGTCCGGTCGGTCCACAGCGCCTACTTCGAGGCGGGCGTCGACTGCGTCGAGACCAACACCTTCGGCGCGAACCTCGGCAACCTCGGCGAGTACGGCATCACCGAGCGCATCCACGAGCTGGCCGAGGCCGGCGCGCGGCTCGCCCGCGAGGTCGCCGACTCCTACAGCACCCCCGACCGCCCCCGCTGGGTGATCGGCTCGGTCGGCCCCGGCACCAAGCTGCCCACCCTCGGGCACGTGTCGTTCGGCGAGCTGCGCGACGCCTACCAGCTCAACGCCGCCGGCCTCATCGAGGGCGGCGCGGACGCCATCCTCGTCGAGACCTGCCAGGACCTCCTCCAGGCCAAGGCCGCCCTCATCGGCGCCAAGCGCGCCATCGCCGCCGCCGGCACCGACACCGTCCTCATCGGCCAGGTCACCATCGAGCAGAACGGCGCGATGCTGATGGGCTCGGAGATCGGCGCGGCGCTCACGGCGCTGGAGCCGATGGAGCTGGACCTGATCGGCCTGAACTGCGCGACCGGCCCCGCCGAGATGAGCGAGCACCTGCGCTACCTGGCCCGCCACGCGCGGATCGGGGTGAGCTGCATGCCGAACGCGGGCCTGCCGGAGCTGACGTCCGACGGCGCCCGCTACCCGCTGAGCCCGGACGAGCTCGCCGACGCGCACGACACCTTCACCCGCGAGTTCGGCCTGTCGCTGGTCGGCGGCTGCTGCGGCACCACCCCCGAGCACCTCGCCCGGGTCGTCGAGCGGGTCCGGGGCCGCGAGGTCGCCGCGCGCCGCCCCCGGCACGAGGCGGGCGCGGCGTCGCTGTACCAGCACGTCCCGTTCCGCCAGGACACCTCCTACCTCGCGATCGGCGAGCGCACCAACGCCAACGGCTCCAAGGCGTTCCGCGAGGCGATGCTGGAGCGCCGCTGGGACGACTGCGTGAAGATCGCCCGCGACCAGGCCCGCGACGGCGCGCACATGCTCGACCTGTGCGTCGACTACGTCGGCCGGGACGGCGTCGCGGACATGAAGGAGCTGGCGTTCCGGTTCGCCACCGCCTCCACCCTGCCGATCGTGCTCGACTCCACCGAGGTCGACGTGATCATCGCCGGGCTGGAGATGCTCGGCGGCCGCGCCGTGATCAACTCGGTGAACTTCGAGGACGGCGACGGCCCCGACTCGCGGATGGCGCGGCTCATGCCGTCGGTCCGCGAGCACGGCGCGAGCGTCGTCGCCCTCACCATCGACGAGCAGGGCCAGGCCCGCACCGCCGACAAGAAGGTCGAGATCGCCGTCCGGCTGATCGAGTACCTGACGTCGCGGTGGGGCATGGACGTCGGCGACATCATCATCGACGCGCTGACCTTCACGATCGGCACCGGCCAGGAGGAGTCCCGCCGCGACGCGGTGGAGACCATCGAGGCGATCCGGGAGCTGAAGCGCCGCTACCCCGACGTCCAGACCACCCTCGGCCTGTCGAACGTGTCGTTCGGCCTGAACCCGGCCGCCCGCATCGTGCTGAACTCGGTGTTCCTGCACGAGTGCGTCGACGCCGGGCTCGACTCGGCGATCGTGCACGCCTCCAAGATCCTGCCGATGAACCGGATCCCGGAGGAGCAGCGCAAGGTCGCGCTCGACCTGATCTACGACCGGCGCTCGGAGGGCTACGACCCGCTGCACCGGTTCATGGAGCTGTTCGAGGGCGTCGACACCGCCGCGATGAAGGCCGACCGCGCCGCCGAGCTGCTCGCGCTGCCGCTGTGGGAGCGGCTCAAGCGCCGCATCGTCGACGGCGAGCTCGACGGCCTGAACGCCGACCTGGACGAGGCGCTCACCCAGCGGCCCGCCCTGGAGATCGTCAACGACGTCCTGCTGGACGGCATGAAGACCGTCGGCGAGCTGTTCGGCTCCGGCCAGATGCAGCTGCCGTTCGTGCTCCAGTCCGCCGAGGTGATGAAGACCGCGGTCGCCTACCTCGAACCGCACATGGAGAAGGTCGAGGGCGACGGCGGCAAGGGCCGCATCGTGCTCGCGACCGTCAAGGGCGACGTCCACGACATCGGCAAGAACCTCGTCGACATCATCCTGTCGAACAACGGCTACGAGGTGGTGAACATCGGCATCAAGCAGCCGATGTCGGCGATCCTCGACGCCGCGCGCGAGCACCGCGCCGACGTGATCGGCATGTCCGGCCTGCTGGTCAAGTCCACGGTGATCATGAAGGAGAACCTGCAGGAGCTGAACAGCCGCGGCCTGGCGCAGAACTGGCCGGTGCTGCTCGGCGGCGCGGCGCTCACCCGCGCCTACGTCGAGCAGGACCTCGCCGAGCTGTTCGACGGGCAGGTCCGCTACGCCCGCGACGCGTTCGAGGGGCTCCGGCTCATGGACGCGTTCATGGCGGTCAAGCGCGGCGAGGAGGGCGCTACCCTGCCGCCGCTGCGCGAGCGCCGGGTGAAGAAGGGCGCGACGCTCCAGGTCACCGAGCCGGAGGACATGCCCTCCCGGTCCGACGTCGCCGCCGACAACCCGCTGCCGAAGCCGCCGTTCGGCGGAGACCGCATCGTCAAGGGCATCGCCCTCGCCGACTACGCGGCGTTCCTCGACGAGCGCGCCACCTTCATGGGCCAGTGGGGCCTGAAGCCCGCGCGCGGCGGGGACGGGCCGTCCTACGAGGAGCTCGTCGAGACCGAGGGCCGGCCGCGGCTGCGGATGTGGCTCGACCGGATCCAGACCGAGGGCCTGATCGAGGCCGCAGTCGTGTACGGGTACTTCCCGGCCGTGTCCGAGGGCAACGACCTGGTCATCCTCAACGAGGACGGCTCGGACCGCGAGCGGTTCACCTTCCCGCGCCAGCGCCGCGACCGGCACCTGTGCCTGGCCGACTTCTTCCGCTCCCGCGAGTCGGGCGAGACCGACGTGGCGGCGTTCCAGCTCGTCACCGTCGGCTCGAAGATCGCCGAGGCGACCGCGGAGCTGTTCGCCAAGAACGCCTACCGCGACTACCTGGAGCTGCACGGCCTGTCGGTGCAGCTCACCGAGGCGCTGATGGAGTACTGGCACGCGCGGATCCGGGCCGAGATGGGCTTCGGCGGCGAGGACTCCGGCGACATCGAGGACTTCTTCAAGCTCGGCTACCGGGGCGCCCGCTACTCCTTCGGCTACGCCGCCTGCCCCGACCTGGAGGACCGCGCCAAGCTCGTCCGCCTGCTCCGGCCGGAGCGGATCGGCGTGTCGCTGTCGGAGGAGCTCCAGCTCGTCCCCGAGCAGTCGGCGGACGCGCTGGTCGTCCACCACCCCGAGGCGAAGTACTTCAACACCTGATCGGCGCTTCCGGCGCCCGACCGGTGCGCTCCGCCGCCCGGTCGGCCGCGGTCGGCGCCGGTCGGCGCCTGCGCGGTTCGGCGCGCCGCGCCGCCTGGCCTAACCTGGACGATCGGTCCGAAGGGGAGGTCAGGCGGCGTGACGCGCGGCGTGCAGGGTGATCCGCAGGCGGTGCTGTTCGACATGGACGGCACCCTCATCGATTCCGAGCGGTTGTGGTTCGAGGCCGAGAACGAGGTGATGGCGCGCCTCGGCGGTAAGTGGTCGCCCGCCGACCAGGAGAAGCTCGTCGGCGGGAACCTGGCGGTCGCCTCGGACTACATGGTCCGCCGCGCCGGTTCCGACGTCCCGGCCGAGCAGGTCGGGCGGTGGCTGATGGCCGGCATGATCGAGCGGATGCGGACCAACGTGCCGCTGCTGCCGGGCGCGAAGGAGCTGCTCACCGAGGTCCGCGCGGCGGGCTTCCCGACCGCGCTGGTCACCTCCACCCACCGTGCGCTGCTGGAGCCCGCCCTCGACGGCATCGGCCGGGACCATTTCGACCTGACCCTCGCCGGGGACGAGGTGGGGCGCACCAAGCCCGACCCGGAGCCCTACCTGACCGCGTGCGCGCGGCTCGGCGCGGACCCGGCGCGGTGCGTCGTGCTGGAGGACTCGCCGAACGGGCTCGCCTCGGCGGAGGCGGCGGGCTGCCGGACGATCGCCGTCCCCTGCGTCGTCTCGCTCGGCGACGCCCCGGGCCGCACGGTCGTGTCGTCCCTCGGCGACGTGGACGTGCCCTTCCTGCGCGCCCTGTTCGCCTGACACGCGTCTTTCACCCGGACTTGTCCCCGAGTTCGCCTGACCGCCGTCCACGCCGCGAGCGCCGCTCTCAGCCCCTCCGCGCCGTGGGCTCGGGAGCTCGGAGAGCTGGGGGAGATCCCTGACCGGGCTCGGGGACGGATCACGCCCGAGGAGGAGGGGCGGACGGGGGCAAACCGTCCGAGCGGAGGAGACCCATGCGCCGTCCGGCGTGTGAATATGGGAGCCGAGAGCAGCACGACCGAGCCTGGGGGCCGTCATGAGCGACGCAGCAATCTTCGCGATCAGCCTGGGGGTGACGCTCGTCGGCCTGGTCGCCAGCTGGGGGGTGTACCGACGGCGCGGCGCGGCGTCGGGAGCGCGCGGGGCGGCGCTGTCGCTGATCCCGCTGGCCGCGGCGATGACCGGGGTGACCAGGTTCCTCACCGACCTGGTGTTCAGTCCGATGAAGTGGGCGGGCGTGGCGGTCGCGGGGCTGGCCGTCGTGCTCTACCTGGCGTCCGGCGCGGCCTTGAGCCGCCGCTCGGTCACCGAGGGTGAGGACTCCAGGGCCGCGCGCAAGGCGCCCAAGGCCAAGCAGGCGGGGCCGGGCAAGGCCCCGAAGGGCGCGGTCGGGGGTCCCGCGCCGACGGCGGTGGACCCGGATCTCGCCGAGATCGAGGACATCCTCCGCAACCGCGGCATCAAGTAGCCGGCGCGCGCCGCCGAGTCCGGGGGGCGTGCCGCCGGGTCCGGGGGCGTCCCCGGCGTCCGGTCGCGCGGTGATCCGGCGGCCGTGCCGTTCGTGGCGGCCGTTACCCGAGTGACCTGCGGGTTCGCGGCGGGGCGCGCTCCGAGGGGAGCGCGCCCCGCCGTTTTCGCGTCCCGGCGCCCGAGGGCGCGGACGATTCATCTCAAAACGGACTCGGTCCGATAAAGCTTGCCGGTCGGAGCCGCGTTCCGCTTGCCTGCCCCGGTGTGGAGAATCGTACGATCTGGGCACTTTGTCCGATGTGTTGTCCATCTCACGTGTGCCCTAGATGACGACGAGATCACAAGTCAGATACGGGTACTGGCATCGGCGGCTTCACGGATGGACAGTCGTGGCCGAAGCACTAGTTTTCCCTCCAGCAAACGCGGTGTAACGGGCACGAACAGCGGACGATCTCCGCTGCCGAGCGGCGCCCGCCGCAGGCGTGTGGCCCAAAAGTAGGAGGTACGGAGCGTGACCGCACCGATCGAGGCGACCGGGGCGCAACAGGAGGCCCAGCCGGATGCCGTCCTCGCCGGCGTCGAAGGCAAGGCGATCCAGGGTCGCTCGCTCGGGCAGATCGCCTGGCTGCGGCTCAAGCGAGACAAGGTCGCACTGGCGGGCGGGGTCGTCATCGTCCTGCTCATCCTGATCGCGATCTTCGGGCCCTTCCTGGTGCAGGACCCCCTGGCCTACCACCAGGGACTGGTCGACCCGACGTACAACCGCCCCAAGGGCGGCATCTGGCACTCCGGCATCAGCGCCGACCACTGGCTCGGCGTCGAGCCGGGCAACGGCCGCGACATGCTGTCCCGCATCGTGTACGGGGCGCGCATCTCGCTGCTGGTCGCGTTCCTCGCCACCGTCCTGTCGGTGGTGATCGGCACGATCCTCGGCGTCACCGCCGGCTACTTCGGCGGCTGGGTCGACACCCTCATCAGCCGGGCGATGGACATCTTCCTCGCCTTCCCGCTGCTGCTGTTCGCGATCGCCCTGGTCGGCGTCGTCGGCACCGGCTCGGCGTTCGGGCTCGAGGGCAACGACCTGCGCATCGGCGTGCTGATCTTCGTGATCGGCTTCTTCAACTGGCCGTACATCGGCCGCATCATCCGCGGGCAGACGCTGTCGCTGCGCGAGCGGGAGTTCGTCGACGCGGCGCGCAGCATGGGCGCCAAGCCGGGCTACATCCTGTTCAAGGAGCTGCTGCCCAACCTGGTCGCGCCGATCCTGGTCTACTCGACCCTGCTGATCCCGACCAACATCCTGTTCGAGGCGGCGCTGTCGTTCCTCGGCGTCGGCATCAACCCGCCGACCGCCTCGTGGGGCCACATGCTGTCCGACGCGGTGCCGATCTACACCGCGGACCCGTGGTTCATGGTCGTGCCCGGCATGGCCATCTTCATCACCGTCCTGGCCTTCAACCTCCTGGGTGACGGGCTCCGGGACGCTCTCGACCCCCGGGCTAAGTGACCTCGGGTTTTACCCTCAAGTGAAGGGGTGCGCCTGCACATGAAAAAGATCAGACCACTAGCGGCACTGGCTGCCGGCCTGGTCGCCACCACCGGCCTGGCCGCATGCGGTGGCGGTTCCGGGGGCTCCTCCAAGGGAGCCGGGTACAACGCGGCCGTCGACAAGGTCATCAACCAGTCGGACAAGAAGGGCGGGACGCTCCGTTTCGCCATCTCCGACGACTTCGACTCGCCGGACCCGGGCAACACCTACTACGCCTGGTCGCAGAACTTCGTCCGCCTGTACGGCCGCGGCCTGCTGACCTTCAAGCCGGCCGCCGGCCCGGACAGCAACCAGGTCATCCCGGACCTCGCGCAGGGCCCCGGCCAGACCAACGACAACGGCAAGACCTGGACCTACAAGCTGCGTTCGGGGGTGAAGTTCGACGACGGCACGCCCGTCACGTCCAAGGACGTCAAGTACGCCGTCGAGCGTTCGAACTTCACCGACGAGCTCCAGCTCGGCCCGAAGTACTTCAAGGCCTACCTCCAGGACAACACCCCGGCCTACAAGGGTCCCTACAAGGACAAGAGCCCGCAGGGCCTGAAGTCCATCGAGACCCCGGACGACAGCACCATCGTCTTCCACCTGTCCAAGCCGTTCGCGGAGTTCGACTACCTGGTCGCGATGGCGCAGACGATCCCCGTGCCGCAGGCCAAGGACACCGGCCTGAAGTACGAGCAGAAGATCGTCTCGTCCGGCCCGTACAAGGTCGACTCCTACGAGCGCGGCAAGTCGATGATCCTGTCCCGCAACCCGAACTGGGACCAGAGCACCGACCCGATCCGCAAGGCGCTGCCGGACCGGATCGAGCTGCAGCTCAAGCAGTCCGGTGACGACATCGACAACCGCCTGCTCGCCGGTTCCGTCGACATGGACGCCGCGGGCGTCGGCGTCCAGTCCGGCACCCAGGGCAAGCTGCTCAGCGACCAGACCAAGAAGGCCAACACCGACAACCCGCTGCAGGGCTACCTGCGGTTCGCGTCGATGAACCTCCACGTCAAGCCGCTGGACAACGTCCACTGCCGCCGCGCGGTGCAGTACGCCACCGACAAGGTCGCCATGCAGTCCGCCTACGGCGGTCCGCTGGCCGGCGGCGAGGTCGCCACGACCATCCTGCCCCCGGGCATCGTCGGGTACCAGAAGTTCGACAAGTACCCGCAGACCTACAAGCAGGGCGGCGGCCTGGACGAGGCCACGCTCGCCAAGGCCAAGTCCGAGCTGCAGCAGTGCGGCCAGCCGCAGGGCTTCAAGACCAAGATCTCGGCCCGGTCCGACCGGCCGAAGGAAGTCGCCATGGCGCAGGCCATGCAGCAGGGCCTGAAGCAGGTCGGCATCAACACCGAGATCGTGCAGTACCCGGCCGGTGACTACTTCAACAAGTACGTCGGCGCTCCGAAGTTCGTGCACGACAACGGCATCGGCATCATGCTGATGGCGTGGTCCGCCGACTGGCCCACGGGCTACGGCTTCCTGTCGCAGATCCTCGACGGCCGC
Organism: Actinomadura gamaensis; assembly: GCF_042652125.1. Taxonomy (NCBI): domain Bacteria; kingdom Bacillati; phylum Actinomycetota; class Actinomycetes; order Streptosporangiales; family Thermomonosporaceae; genus Actinomadura; species Actinomadura gamaensis. The sequence goes on from NZ_JBHSIT010000005.1 coordinate 317,605, forward strand.
GCGATCAAGCCGTCCGGCGGCAACAACCTGCCGGAAGAGGACAACAAGCAGATCAACCAGCTGTTCGACCAGGCGATCGGGAACACCGACAAGGACGCCCGCGCCAAGATCTACGGCCAGATCGACCAGATCGCCATGGACGACGCCGTCGACGTGCCGATCATCTACGCCAAGGCGCTGCTCTACCGTCCGCCGAACGTCACCAACGTCGGCATCACCCAGGGCTACGGCGGCATGTACGACTACCTGAACATGGGTGTCAAGAAGTAGTAGCGGCCCCGCTACTCGAAGTCCTGAAGGCAGGTGAAGGCGACGCCCGCCGACCGGAGGAGACCCACCGGTCAACTCCGGTCGGCGGGCGATGCCGCGCATAGTGTTCGCATATCTCATCAGGCGCCTCATCGGGGCCGTCATCATGCTGGTGATCGTCAGCGTGGTGGTGTTCGGCATCTTCTTCGGCATCCCGAAGCTCGTCGGGCAGACCAACGACCAGTTGGCCGCCTCCTTCGTCGGCAAGGCCCCGACGGCCGAGGCCATCGCGCAGACCAAGCACCGGCTCAACCTGGACAAGCCGATCTGGGTGCAGTACGGCAAGTGGGTCCAGAGCGTCGTCGCGGGCCAGGACTTCAACAACGGCCCGTCCAAGGAGCACTGCTCCGCGCCGTGCTTCGGCTATTCGTTCAAGAACAACCAGGCCGTCCTGCCCCAGCTGGAGGACCGCGCCCCCGCCACCCTGTCGCTGGCGGCCGGGGCCGCGATCATCTGGCTGCTGTCGGGCGTCGCGACCGGCGTGCTGTCGGCGCTGAAGCGCGGCAGCATCTGGGACCGCGCGGCGATGGTGATCGCGCTGGCGGGCGTGTCGCTGCCGATCTACTTCACCGGCCTGCTCTCCATGCAGATCTTCTCCTACAAGCTCGACATGCTCCCGGGCGGCGGCAGCTACGTGCCGTTCTCCCAGGACCCCGCGACGTGGTTCCGCTCGCTGGTCCTCCCGTGGATCACGCTGGCGTTCCTGTACGCGGCGACGTACGCGCGGCTCACCCGCGCCGGCATGCTCGAGACCCTCGGTGAGGACTACATCCGCACCGCGCGCGCCAAGGGCCTGGCGGAGCGGACGGTCATCGCCAAGCACGCGCTGCGCTCCACCCTGACCCCCATCCTCACGATCTTCGGCATGGACCTGGGCCTGCTGCTCGGCGGCGCGGTGCTGACCGAGCACACCTTCGGCATCCCGGGCCTCGGCCAGCTGTCCATCGACGGCATCACCGGCAACGACCTGCCCGTGGTGCTCGGCGTGACCCTGGTCGCCGCGCTGTTCATCGTGGTGGCGAACCTTGTCGTGGACCTGCTGTACGCGGTCATCGACCCGAGAGTGAGGCTGGGCTGATGAGTGACGCCAAGCGTCCTGCCGAGACCCTGAACGGCGGCCCGGCGGAGGTGCAGGCCGGGTCCGCCCCCTCGACGGCGTTCCTCGAGCTGCGCGACCTGAAGATCCACTTCCCGACCGACGACGGCCTGGTCAAGTCCGTGGACGGACTGTCGTTCAAGCTGGAGCGGGGCAAGACCCTCGGCATCGTCGGCGAGTCCGGCTCCGGCAAGTCGGTCACCAGCCTCGGCATCCTCGGCCTGCACAACCGGCGCAACGCCAGGGTGTCGGGCGAGATCTGGCTGGACGGCACCGAGCTGGTGTCGGCGTCGGAGGAGCAGGTGCGCCGGCTGCGCGGCCGGAACATGGCGATGATCTTCCAGGATCCGCTGTCGGCGATGCACCCCTTCTACACCGTCGGCGCGCAGATCATCGAGGCGTACCGGGTGCACAACGACGTGTCGAAGTCGGTGGCGCGCAAGCACGCCATCGACATGCTCGGCCGCGTCGGCATCCCGAAGCCGGACAAGCGGGTGGACGACTACCCGCACCAGTTCTCCGGCGGCATGCGGCAGCGCGCCATGATCGCGATGGCGCTGTCCTGCGACCCGGAGCTGCTCATCGCCGACGAGCCGACCACCGCCCTGGACGTGACCGTGCAGGCGCAGATCCTGGACCTCATCCGGGACCTGCAGCAGGAGTTCAACTCCGCGATCATCATGATCACCCACGACCTGGGCGTGACCGCGGAGCTGAGCGACGACGTGCTGGTCATGTACGGCGGCCGCTGCATCGAGCGGGGCACCGCGAACGAGGTGTTCCACTCGCCCGAGCACCCCTACACCTGGGGCCTGCTCGGTTCCATGCCGCGGCTGGACCGGCTCCGCAGCGAGCGGCTGCAGCCGATCCCCGGATCCCCGCCGAGCCTGATCAACCTGCCGTCGGGATGCGCGTTCAACCCGCGCTGCCCGTACGCCGACCAGACCGACGGGCGCAGCAACACCGAGCGTCCGGAGCTGCGGGAGACCACGGCCGGGCACCTGGTGGCCTGCCACCTGCCCGCGGACCGGCGGCGGCAGATCTTCACCGACGAGATCCGGCCGAAGCTGTGACCGCGCGCGTGCCGCACGCCGTGGCCGGACCGGCCCGGCGTGCCCTGCCCGTGGAGACCGGCGCACACCCGGGGGACCCGCTCCCCCCTAGCAAGATCGCGGAGACATCGTGAGCACATCGCAGAGCCCGGCGGGCGCCGAGGACACCGTGGCCTCGCCCTCCGCCGGCGGCGCCGGGCGGACGGGTGAGACCCTCCTGGAAGTGACCGACCTGCGCAAGCACTTCCCGGTGACCGCCGGGCTGCTGCGCCGGCAGGTCGCGACCGTCAAGGCGGTCGACGGGGTGAGCTTCTCGGTCCGCAAGGGCGAGACGCTCGGCCTGGTGGGGGAGTCCGGCTGCGGCAAGACCACCACCGGCCGGATGATCATGAAGTTGCTGGACTCGACGTCGGGCAAGATCACGTTCGAGGGCCAGGACATCACCAAGTACTCCCAGGGCCGGATGCGCCCGCTGCGGCGGGACATCCAGATGATCTTCCAGGACCCGTACTCGTCGCTGAACCCCCGCAAGACGGTCGGCGCGATCGTCGGGGCCCCGTTCCGGCTGCAGAACATCCAGACCGAGAACGGCGTCAAGAAGGCCGTCCAGGAGCTGCTGGAGCTGGTCGGGCTCAACCCCGAGCACTACAACCGCTACCCGCACGAGTTCTCCGGCGGCCAGCGGCAGCGCATCGGCATCGCCCGCACGCTGGCGCTCAAGCCGAAGCTGATCGTCGCGGACGAGCCGGTGTCGGCGCTGGACGTGTCGGTGCAGGCCCAGGTCGTGAACCTGCTGGAGGACCTCCAGGACGAGCTCGACCTCACCTACGTGGTGATCGCGCACGACCTGTCGGTCGTCCGGCACATCTCCGACCGGGTCGCGGTCATGTACCTCGGCAAGCTCGTCGAGATCGCCGACCGGGACGACCTGTACGAGCGTCCCATGCACCCCTACACCAACGCGCTGCTGTCGGCGGTGCCGATCCCCGACCCCGCCCAGCGCGAGGGCCGGGAGCGGATCCGCCTGCAGGGCGACGTGCCGAGCCCGCTCGACCCGCCGCCCGCCTGCCGCTTCCACACCCGCTGCTGGAAGGCGCAGGACATCTGCAAGCAGGTCGAGCCGCCGCTGGTCGAGCTGTCGCCCGGCCACATGGCCGCCTGCCACTTCCCGGAGAACACCACGGTGTCGGAGACCGACGTGGTCGCCAAGGCCGCGGTCTCCCCGGAGGTCGACTGAGCCCGGCCGGGACGGGACGACCGGGAGCTCGTCCCGTCCCGCCGAGCACGCGCCGCTGACCGAACGGCCCGCACGGACCCCGTCCGCGCGGGCCGTTCGCCTTCCCGAACTCCCCGGGCAGGACGTCACTCCCCGGAAGCACACCTCCAGAGACCAGCGCCTACGGGAAGCAGCATTACGGCGGATGCATTGGCTGCGCGGGATGCAGCGGTTACGGGGGAAACAGCGGTTACGGGGGAGTGGCGCGGGGTTGCGCGACGGCGGACGGCCCGGGAGGAGATCCTCCCGGGCCGTCCGCCGTGTGCGTTATCCGCCGTCAGTTGGCGGGGCGGGTCATCCGGTCGTCGGGTCGGGGGTCACTCGGTGGAGATGGCCTTGAGGACGTCCATGCGGCCGGCGCGCCAGGCGGGCCAGAGGGCGGCGAGGACGCCGATGACCGCGGCGACGACCAGGTAGGTCACCAGCGTGCCGACCGGGATGCTCAGCACGTTCAGGCCCTCCTTGCGCAGCGCGTGCTGGAGCGCCGCGCCGAACGCGACGCCGATGCCGATCCCGAGGACGGCGCCGAACACCGCGATCACCACCGACTCGGCGCGGATCATGCGGCGCAGCTGCCGGCGGCTGATGCCGATCGCGCGGAGCAGCCCGATCTCGCGGGTCCGCTCGATCACCGACAGGGCGAGGGTGTTGATGACGCCGACCGCCGCGATGATCACCGACATCACCAGCAGGATCGTCAGGAACGTGACGAACCCGTCCACCTGCTTGCGGGCGTCGGCCTTGAGGCCCGCCTGGTCCTGCACCTTGACGTCGGGACGCGCCGACAGGCTCTGCTCCAGGGCGTGCTTGGTCGCCGCGTCCGCCTTGTGCGCGGTCACGATGATGACCTCGACGGACGGGTTCGCGGTGTGCGCCAGGTAGGCGCCCTCGGAGATCACGCGCGGGCCGAGGAAGTCGTTCTTGGCGTAGATCCCCGCGATCTTCAGGGTCTCGGTCCTGCCGTCCGGGAAGAGCATCGGCACGGATGACCCCACCGACCAGGCGTTGTGCTTGGCGGTGTCCTCGTCCACCAGCATGCCGTCGCGGGGGAGCGCCGCCGACCCGGCCACGACCTTCGCGCGGGTGCCCGACAGCATCTCGGCGGTGTCGCCCGCCGAGTACGCCACGCGCTTGCCGGAGACCTTCCCGTTCCCCGCGTACACCGCGCCCGCGGCCGTGACCCCGTCGGTCTTCTTCACCTTCGCGACCAGCTCGGGCGACAGGCCGCCCCCGCCGGTCGGCTCGATCACGTAGTCGGCGCCGAACTGCTTGTCGACCTGCGACTCCACCGACGACCGCATCGACGAACCGAGCACGTTCACCGCCGTGATCAGCGCCAGGCCGATCATCAGCGCGGACGCCGTCGCCGCGGTCCGGCGCGGGTTGCGCAGCGCGTTCTGCCGCGCGAGCCGGCCCGGCGTGCGCAGCAGCCGCGCGAACGGCCAGCCCAGCACCCGCACCACCGGCTTGCTGATCACCGGGGCGAGCAGCGCCACGCCGAGGAACACCGCGAACGCGCCCGCGCCGACCGGCACCGCCGGGTTCGACACGTGCCCGAACAGGCCGAGGCCCATCAGCGCCGCGCCCGCCAGCGTCAGCAGCGACCCGACGCCCAGCCGGATCCGCATCGACCGCTGCGGCAGCGCCACGTCGTCGCGCATCGCCGCGACCGGCGGGACCTTCGCCGCGCGCCGCGCCGGGAAGTACGCCGACACGACCGTCACGACGATCCCGACCGCGTACGACCAGATCACCGGCGTCGCGGTGAACGTCAGCGACCCGCCCGAACCGGTCGTCGACTGGAGCAGCTCGGCCAGGCCGATCCCGGCGAGCAGCCCGAGCGTCGACCCGACGAACCCGACCGCGACCGCCTCGCCGATCACCGCCCGCGTCACCTGCGCCCGGGCCGCGCCGATCGCGCGCAGCAGCGCCAGCTCGCGGGTGCGCTGCGCGACCAGCATCGAGAACGTGTTGAAGATGATGAACGCCCCGACGAAGATCGAGATGAGCGCGAACACCAGCAGGAACGTCCGGAAGAAGCTCATGATCGACGCGATCGCGGACTTGTTCTCGTCGCGCAGCTTCGCGCCGGTCACCGCCTCCGTCCCGGACGGCAGCGCCTTGGCGACCCGGTCGCGCAGCGTCGCCTCGTCCGGGCCGGTCGAGCCCATCCGGATCTCGCTGTAGTAGCCGGGCTTCAGCAGCAGCCGCTGCGCCGTCGTCGTGTCGAACGCGACCAGCGTCGCGCCCATCATGTCGCCGATGTCGGCGGTGCCGACGAGCGTCGCGCGCTGCGGCCCCGACTTCACCAGCACCGTCACGCCGTCACCGATGGCGTACCCGGCCTTCTTCGCCGACGCCTTGTCGACCACGACCTCGCCCGGCGCGGCCGGAGCACGCCCCGACGCCAGCCGCGCGATCCCGTCGCCGGTCCAGTTCGTGCCGAGCTGCGGGGGACCGTTCTGGCCCGTCCCGACGACCTTCCCGTTCTTGCCGACCAGCGCCGCGTACCCGTCGACCGTGCCGACCGGGTCCTTCACGCCGGGGACGTTCTTCACCGTCGCCAGCACCGACTCCCGCAAGGGGGGCCGCGCCGAGTCGTCCGGACCGCCGGAGTCCACGACCTTCACCGACCGGACGTCCACCGCCACGTTCTGCCCGACCCGGTCGAACAGGTCGTCGAACCGCTTGTTCATCGTGTCGGTGAACACCAGCGTCCCCGCGACGAACGCCACGCCGAGGATCACCGCGACCGCCGTCAGCACCAGCCGGATCTTGTGCGCGGCGAGGTTGCGCAGGGTGACCCGTGCCATCGGAACCGCACTCATCGCGCCGAGACCCCCGGCAGCTCGAAGCCCTTCATCCGCTCCAGGACCCGCTCGGCCGTCGGCTGCTGCATCGTGTCGACGATCTGCCCGTCGCTCAGGAACAGCACCTGGTCGGCGTACGCCGCCGCGGACGGGTCATGGGTCACCATCACGATCGTCTGCCCCATCTCCCGCACCGAGTCGCGCAGGAACCCCAGCACCTCCGCGCCGGACCGCGAGTCCAGGTTCCCGGTCGGCTCGTCCGCGAAGATGATCGCCGGGCGGGACGCCAGCGCCCGCGCGCACGCCACCCGCTGCTGCTGGCCGCCCGACAGCTCGCTCGGCCGGTGCTTCAGCCGCGACCGCAGCCCGACCGTGTCGATCACCCGGTCCAGCCAGTCCGGATCCGGACGGCGGCCCGCGATGTCCATCGGCAGCGTGATGTTCTCCAGCGCCGTCAGCGTCGGCACCAGGTTGAACGCCTGGAAGATGAACCCGATCTGGTCGCGGCGCAGCCGCGTCAGCGCCTTGTCCTTCAGCTTCGTCAGGTCGGTGTCGCCGATGAACACCTCCCCGTCGGTCACCGAGTCCAGCCCCGCCATGCAGTGCATCAGCGTCGACTTCCCCGACCCCGACGGACCCATCACCGCGGTGAACCGGCCGCGCGGGATCCCGACCGTCACCCCGTCCAGCGCGATCACGCGGGCGTCGCCCGACCCGTACACCTTCGAGATCCGGTGGGCGCGCGCGGCGAAGTCGCCCGCCCCGGGCGCGGGTGCCGCGTCGCTTGTCGAGCGGGCGGAATCAGTCACGTGACACTCCCTCTGAGTCGGACGGCGGAGGCGGTCCTCTGCGGTCTGCGCTGGCCGGCGCCGGCGACGGTGATCCGGCCCACACGAAACAGTAAAAGACCGCGCGTCGCGACGGATGACCCGTGGGAACGGACTTTCGACTCCACCCACGGCAGGAGAGCCCGGCGCGCCGTCGTCCGCTGGGAGTAGGCCACCCCTGACGCCCTCTCCGGGAAACCGATCAGGGACGCCACAGCCGGACGAAAAGGACACCTGCCGGAAGCGCGAACCACCGCGGCCGCCCCGGACGGGCTACCACCTCGGTCCACCACCCACCGCTACCACTCCGGTACGACCGGTAGCACGCAGCCGCCGGCACGCGGTAGATCGCAGCAGGCAGCCGACCGCCACGTCCGGCCGGTGGCGCTTGGTGGGTGGCACTTGGTTGGTGGCGCGGTTGGTGCGCGCGGCCGGTGGCGGCAGTCGGATCGGGGGAGCGGTTCGGCTACTGCTGGCCCGGACGGCTCAGCCCCGTCTCGTAGGCGTACACCACCGCCTGCACCCGGTCCCGCAGCCCGAGCTTCGCCAGCACGTTCCCCACGTGCGTCTTCACCGTCGTCTCGCTCACCACCAGGTCGGCGGCGATCTCTGCGTTCGACTGCCCCCGCGCCACGTGCGCCAGCACCTCGCGCTCCCGCTCCGTCAGCGTGTCCAGGCCCGGCGGGGGAGCCGCGTCCCGCACCGCCGGCAGCCGCGTCGCGAACCGGTCCAGCAGCCGCCGCGTCACGCTCGGCGCGACGATCGCGTCCCCGGCCGCGACGATCCGGATCGCCTGCACCAGGTCCTCCGGCGGCGAGTCCTTCAGCAGGAACCCGCTCGCCCCGGCCCGCACCGCCTCGATCACGTACTCGTCGAGATCGAACGTCGTCAGGATCAGCACCTTCGGGTCGTGCGACGCCGCCCCGTCCCGGATGATCCGCCGGGTCGCCTCGATCCCGTCCACACCCGGCATCCGGATGTCCATCAGCACCACGTCCGGCAGCAGCGACCGCGTCAGCTCCACCGCCGCCGCGCCGTCGCCCGCCTCGCCGACCACCGCCAGGTCGGGCTCGGCCTCCAGGATGAGCCGGAACCCCGTCCGCAGCAGCGGCTGGTCGTCCACCAGCAGCACCCGCACCGTGCTCAAGCCGCCACCGTCCCGTCCGTCCACGCATTCCACGATCCACCGGCCACCCTACGCCGCTCCCCGCACCGGACGGCCACGACCGTCCGGGCCGGGCCGTCCGCCCAGCTCACCGCCGCCCGGACCGGACCGCCCGCCGGGCACGCCACCGCGCCGCTCATCGCCCCTGCCCCTCCACCATCGACCTGCCTGTCCAGCCCTGCTCGGCCCGCTCGTCCTGCTCGGCCCGCTCGCCTTGCTTGTCCCGTTCACCCGCCCGTTCCGCTTGGCCCGCTCGGCCCGCTCGGCCCGCTCGTCCTGCTCGGCCTCAGGCCGAGAGCGGAAACCGGGCCCGCACCCCGAAGCCGCCGCCGACCCGCGGCCCGATCCGCAGCTCGCCCCCGTACAGCGCCACCCGCTCGTACATCCCGACCAGGCCGTGCCCCGGCTTGTCCCCGTTGTCCGCCACGATCGTCGCGGTGCCCCGCCCGTCGTCCTCGATCTCGACCGTCAGGTCCTCGGCGGTGTACCGCAGCCGCACCCACGCCCGCGCCTGCGGGCCCGCGTGCTTCAGCGTGTTCGTCAGCGCCTCCTGGATCAGCCGGAACGCCGCCACGTCCACCCCCGGCGACGGCGTCCGCGCCTCGCCCTCGATCCACAGCTGCACCGACAGTCCCGTCTCGCGCACATGATCCAGCAGCTCGCCCAGGTCGCCGAGGCCCGGCTGCGGCGCCAGCTCGCCCCGCGCCGCCTGCTCGTCCCGGTCGGTCCGCAGGACGCCGACGATCCGCCGCATCTCGCTCAGCGCCGTCCGGCCGACCTCCTCGATCGTGGACATCGCCTCCCGCGCGCCCCCCGGATCCCGGTCGATGATCCGCCGCGCCGCGCCCGCCTGCACCGTCATCACGCTCACGTGGTGCGCCACCACATCGTGCAGCTCCCGCGCGATCCGCGACCGCTCCTCGATCCGCGCCGCCCGCGCGTCCGACCCCCGCGCCCGCTCCAGCCGCGCCGCCCGGTCCTCCAGCTCGGCGAAGTACGCCCGCCGCATCCGCAGGTTGCGGCCCAGCACCCACACCCCGACGACCAGCGCGTTGTTGGTCAGGAAGTTCAGCAGCGTCGGACGGATCGGGAAGACGATCATCAGCGCGTTGAAACCCGCCAGCGCCACCATCCCGCCGAGCGCGCTGTGCGCCAGCGCCCGGTGCGCCGCCACGCTGTACACCGCGACCAGGAACGCCACCAGATCCGGGATCGACGGCACGTACTTCCACGCCGACAGCAGGCACTCCCCGGCCAGCACGATCCACAGCGTCGCCAGCGGGAACCGCTGCCGCAGCGCCAGAGTCAACGTCACCGCCGACACCAGCACCGCCTGCCGGACGTCCGGAGCGGCGAAGTACCGCACCTCCTCCGCCGACCGGTGCGACAGGAACAGCTCCGGCAACCCCACCGCCAGCAGCGCGAGCGCCAGCACGGCGTCGGCCGCCTGCGGCCGCGCCGCCAACCAGGCACGGAACGTGCGAAGACCACGGATGCGGGGTGACACGCCTCAACCCTAGGAGGTCGCGCCAGGTGCGATGCCCTCCTGAGCGGGGAAACGCACTCCTCCCCAAGAAGGAGGGCCTCGTCCCGCGCCTACACCGTCCGGGCGCACCGCCTCGGCGCGCCCGCCCCGAACCACCACGAACCGGACCAGCCGTCGTCCTCAGAGCAAGGTCGGCCCTGGCCCCGGTCCGGCCCCGGTCCGGCCCTGGCTCGGCCTCGGTCCGGCTCTGGCCGGGCCCTGGCCCCGGCCTCGCGGGCCTACCGGTCCTGGCCGCGGCCTTGCGGGCCTAGAGGTCGTCGAGTCCCGGAGCGGGCTCGGGGACGACCGCGTCCCGCCTCACCGGCACCGTCGGCAGCGGCGGCGGCGTCCCGCCGAACTCCGGACACCGCTGCTTGTGATCGCACCAGTCGCACAGCCGCGACGGACGCGGACGCCACTCACCCGACTCCGTCGCCCGCCGGATCGCCAGCCACAACGCCTCGACCTTTCGCTGCGTCGCCCGCAGATCCGCCTCGTCCGGCGCGTACCGCAGCACCTCGCCGTTCCCCAGGTACATCAGCTGCAGCAGCCGCGGCACCTCACCCCGCAACCGCCACATCACCAGCGCGTAGAACTTCATCTGGAAAAGCGCCCGCGCCTCGAAGTCCGCGCGCGGCGCCGACCCCGTCTTGTAGTCCACGATCCGGACCTCACCGGTCGGCGCGACGTCCACCCGGTCGATGTACCCGCGCAACCGCAGCCCCGACTCGAGCACCGTCTCCACGAACAGCTCCCGCTCGGCGGGCTCCAGCCGGCGCGGATCCTCCAGCGAGAAGTACGACTCCACCATCCGCCGCGCCTCGGCCAGCCAGCCCTCCCGCTCGGCGTCACCCGCCGCGTCGGCCTCGAACAGCTTCGCCAGCTCCGGCTCCTCGGCGCACAGCCGCTCCCACTCCGGCCCCAGCAGCCGCAACGCCGCCGCCGGCGTCCGCTCCGCCGTCGGAATGTCGTACAGCCGCTCCAGCACCGCGTGCACCAGCGTCCCGCGCACCGCCGCCGGACTCGGCTTCTCCGGAATCCGGTCGATCACCCGGAAGCGGTACAGCAGCGGACAGGTCATGAAATCTCCCGCCCGCGACGGCGACAGCGACCCGGTCACCTCCGGATCGACCGCCCCGGCCGCCTTCGCCTCGGTCGGCCCGGCCGCCTTCGGCTCGACCGACCCGCCTGCCTTCGGCTCGACCGGCCCGGCCGCCTTCGCGTCGATCGGCCCGGCCGCCGCCTTCGGATCGGTCCGCCCTGCCATCTCCGCCGGTTCCGCCGCGCTCACCGCCCCCGCCGCGTTCGCCGCATCACTGCCGGTCCCGGTCGTCGTCATGCCCAGCAGGGTAGGCGACCCCGCCGACGAAATCCCGCACCCGCCACCGCGCCCCCCGCCCCAGGCCGTCGCTCCCCGGCACCTCCCGGACGGGCCGGGAGAGCGAAACCCCCACCTCGGGGCCGTAGCATCGACAACGTGACAGACAGCGCACCCGTGACCGACGGCCCCACCGGCTCCGGACGCCCCGACGGCCGCCCCACCGGCGCCACGTCAGGCGGCAACCCCGAGCCGTCCGGCGGCCCCGAGCCCGCGGACGCGCCGTCCACCCCTTCCGGCCACCCCACCCCCACCGGCCCCTCGGACGGCCCCGGCCCCTCGGACGGCCCCGGCCCCTCGGACGGCCCCGGCCCCTCGGGAGGCGAACCGTCCGGCGAGTCCCCGAGCGGAACTCTGGGCGCATCCCCGAGCGGGACCTCGAGCGGATCTCCGAGCGGATCTCCGAGCGGGACTTCGGGCGCTTCCCCCGGCGGGTCCTCGAGCGGCACTCAGGGCGGGTCCCCGGGCGGGCCGTCCGGGACGCGACCGCCCGGAATCCCCATGGGACGCCCGTTCGGCGTGCCCGTCTTCGTCTCGCCGAGCTGGTTCCCCATCGCCCTGCTCGTCACCATCATGTTCGAAGGCCAGGTCAACGACGCCATCGGACGCCCCGCCAGCTACCTCGTCGCGTTCACCTACGCGCTGCTGCTGTACGGATCGGTGTTCGTCCACGAACTCAGCCACGCCGTCACCGCCCGCCGCCTCGGCCTGCCCGTCCGGTCGGTCACCCTCAACATCCTCGGCGGCGAGACCTCCATCGAACGCGAGGCCCCCACCCCCGGCCGCGAGTTCCTCATCGCCTTCGCCGGGCCGCTCGTCAACTTCGTCCTCGCCGCCGCCGGCATCGCCGCCCACTACCTGCTCCCGACGCCGCCCGTCGCGAGCCTGCTCATCGACGCCCTCACCATCGCCAACCTCCTGGTCGGCGTGTTCAACCTGCTGCCCGGCCTGCCCCTGGACGGCGGGCGCCTCGTCCGCGCCGCCGTCTGGAAGATCACCGGCCACTCCCGCAGCGGCGCGGTCGCCGCCGCCTGGATCGGCCGCGGCGTCGCCGTCGCGTGCCTGCTCACCGGCGTCTGGCTCGCGACCCTGCCCGGACGCGGCTTCGGCTGGCTCGCCCTCCTCTGGTCCGCCATGGTCGCCTCCACCATCTGGATCGGCGCCACCCACGCCCTGCGCGCCGAACGCGTCCGCGACCGCATCCCGCTGCTGTCCGCCCGCCGTCTCGCCCGCCGCGCCACCCTCGTCACCGCCGACACCCCCCTCGCCGAAGCCGTCCGCCGCGCGCACGAGGCCCGCTCCGGCGCGCTCGTCGTCACCGACCACGACGGCCGCCCCCTCGGCCTCGTCAGCGAGAAGGCCGTCACCGCCACCCCCGAACAGCGCCGCCCCTGGGTCAGCGTCGGCGACCTCTCCCGCGGCCTCGAACCCGACCTCGCCCTCCCCGCCGACCTCACCGGCGAGGACCTCCTCAACGCCCTGCGCCGCGCCCCCGCCACCGAGTACCTCCTCGTAGAACCGGACGGCGGCGTCTTCGGCGTCCTCGCCATCTCCGACGTCGACCGCGCCTTCGCCGGCATCTGACCCGCCCCCAACCCGCGCCCGCCCCCTGCGCGCCGCCGCGGCGCCCGCCCGCCCGCCGTCGCCCCGCACGCATGCCGCAACGCGCCCCTCGTCCCGTGCGCCTGCCCGCAACGCGCCCCGCCTGCCGCGCGCCGTCGCCTCGCGCGCCTGTCTCCAACGCGCCCGCGCGCCGTCGCACGGCGCGCATGCCCGTAACGCGCCCGCGCGCCGCGCGCCCCGCCTGCCGCGCGCCGTCGCCTCGCGCGCCTGTCTCCAACGCGCCCGCGCGCCGTCGCACGGCGCGCATGCCCGTAACGCGCCCGCGCGCCGCGCGTCGTCCCGTGCGCCTGCCCGCAACGCGCCCCGCCTGCCGCGCGCCGTCGTCCGGTGCGCCTGCCCGCCGCGCGCGCCCGCTGCGGGCCGTCGCCCCGCGCGCCTGTCTCCAACGCGCCCGCCCGCCGTCGCACGGCGCGCATGCCCGTAACGCGCCCGCGCGCCGCGCGTCGTCGCGCAGAGCGCTGCCTGCCGGGTCGGCCTCGGCGCCGCCGGACGGGCAGCCCACCGGACGCCCCGAGCGGTCCCGCGAGCCCGATAACCTTGACCCCCATGAGCGAACCCACGCCGCCGACCGCCGGCGACACCAGCACCACCCCCGCGCAGGCCCCGGCGACCGGCCGGATCCCGCACGGCCCCTTCCGCCCCGGCGACCAGGTTCAGCTCACCGACCCCAAGGGCCGCATCAACACCATCACCCTGCAGCCCGGCAAGCAGTACCACTCCCACAAGGGCAGCATCGAGCACGACACCGTCATCGGCAGCCCCGAAGGCACCGTCTTCCGCTCCAGCGGCGGCACCGAGTACCTCGCCTTCCGCCCCCTGCTGTCCGACTTCGCCGTCCGCATGCCGCGCGGCGCCGCCGTCGTCTACCCCAAGGACGCCGCCCAGATCGTCGCCCAGGCCGACATCTTCCCCGGCGCCCGCGTCGTCGAGGCCGGCGCCGGATCCGGCGCCCTCAGCTGCTTCCTCCTGCGCGCCGTCGGCGAGCACGGCCTCGTCTCCTCCTACGAGCGCCGCCCCGACTTCGCCGACATCGCCCGCGCCAACGTCGAGAAGTTCTTCGGCGGCCCCCACCCCTCCTGGAAGCTCACCGTCGGCTCCCTGGAGGACTCCCTCGCCGAGACCGAGGTCGACCGCGTCGTCCTCGACATGCTCGCCCCCTGGGAGACCGTCGACGCCGTCGCCAAGGCCCTCATCCCCGGCGGCCTCGTCTGCGCCTACGTCGCCACCACCACCCAGATGTCCCGCGTCGTCGAGGAACTCCGCGGCCACGGCGCCTTCGCCGAGCCCTACGCCTTCGAGACGCTCCTGCGCTCCTGGCACGTCGAGGGCCTCGCCGTCCGCCCCGACCACCGCATGGTCGGCCACACCGGCTTCCTCGTCACCGCCCGCCGCCTCGCCGACGGCGTCACCCCGCCGCTCCGCCGCCGCCGTCCCGCCAAGGGCGCCCAGCTCGACGCCGCCGCCCTCGCCGCCGGCACCCCCGCCCCCGACGGACCCGACGGCACCGGCGACACGCCCGCCCCCGACGCGCCGGGCGACGGCGAGTCCTAGATCACAATCAGATCACCGGCGCCCCATTCGCCACCCGCACCCCACCTCTCCCGCCCCATCCCACCCGCACACCCGCCGAACTCGGCAAACACCCGCACCGGCCCCCGCAACACCCGCCCCGCCGGCCCGCCCGGCGCCCCGCCGCACCCCGCCCCGCGGCCCCGCCCCGCCGCCCGGAAGACCCCCGCACGACACGAACACCGAATGGGCAGGTTACGGAAGCCCTCCAGATAGGTAGGGTCTCAGTAGGTCGTCGGCTCTTCGTGAGGAGGTGACGGGGCGTGGCCGCTCGTGACGATGCTGGGGCGCGCAGGGCGCAGCACGACAAGGAGGTTAGAGACCTCCAAACGCAGGTGTCCTTCCTGGAGGAGGAGATCTCCGTGCTGCGCCGCAAGCTCGCGGAATCCCCGCGCCAAGTACGGGTACTGGAAGAACGTCTCCACGAGGCACAGGCGAACCTGGCCGCAGTGACAGGCCAGAACGAACGGCTCGTGGCGACCCTCAAGGAAGCCCGCGAACAGATCGTGGCGCTCAAGGAGGAGGTCGACCGGCTCGCACAACCACCGTCCGGATTCGGCGTCTTCCTCGAAGCCCGCGACGACGGAACCGTCGACATCTTCACCGGCGGACGCAAACTCCGTGTCAACGTCAGTCCCGCGGTGGAGGTCGACGAACTCCAGCGCGGCCAGGAAGTGATGCTCAACGAGGCCCTCAACGTCGTCGAGGCCCTCGAATTCGAAGAGCAGGGCGAAGTCGTCATGCTCAAGGAACTGTTCGACGACGGAGAACGCGCCCTCGTCATCGCGCACGCCGACGAGGAACGCGTCATCAAACTCGCCGAACCCCTCCGCGGCGTCCCCCTGCGCCCGGGCGACTCGCTCATGCTCGAGTCCCGCAGCGGATACGCCTACGAGAAGATCCACAAGGCCGAGGTCGAAGAACTCGTCCTCGAAGAGGTCCCCGACATCTCCTACGAGGAGATCGGCGGGCTCGGCCCCCAGATCGAGCAGATCCGCGACGCCGTGGAACTGCCCTACCTGCACGCCGACCTCTTCCGCGAACACCACCTGCGGCCCCCCAAGGGAGTCCTGCTCTACGGCCCCCCCGGCTGCGGAAAGACCCTCATCGCCAAGGCCGTCGCCAACTCGCTGGCCAAACAGGTCGCCGAGAAGACCGGCCAGGAGGGCAAGAGCTTCTTCCTCAACATCAAGGGCCCCGAACTCCTCAACAAGTACGTCGGAGAAACCGAACGCCACATCCGCCTCGTCTTCCAGCGAGCGCGCGAGAAGGCCTCCGCCGGAACCCCCGTCATCGTCTTCTTCGACGAGATGGACTCCATCTTCCGCACCCGCGGATCCGGCGTCTCGTCCGACGTCGAGAACACCATCGTCCCCCAGCTCCTCAGCGAGATCGACGGCGTCGAGGGCCTGGAGAACGTCATCGTCATCGGCGCCTCCAACCGCGAGGACATGATCGACCCCGCGATCCTGCGGCCCGGCCGCCTGGACGTCAAGATCAAGATCGAACGGCCCGACGCCGAGGCCGCCAAGGACATCTTCTCCAAGTACATCCTGCCGACCCTGCCCCTGCACCCCGACGACCGGGCCGAACACGACGACAGCCCCGAGGCCACCGTCGCCGCCATGATCCAGCGCGTCGTCGAGCGGATGTACACCGAGAGCGAGGAGAACCGCTTCCTCGAGGTGACCTACGCCAACGGCGACAAGGAAGTCCTCTACTTCAAGGACTTCAACTCCGGCGCCATGATCCAGAACATCGTGGACCGGGCCAAGAAGATGGCCATCAAGCAGTTCCTCGACACCGGCCAGAAGGGCCTCCGCGTCGCCCACCTCCTCGCCGCCTGCGTCGACGAGTTCAGCGAGAACGAGGACCTGCCCAACACCACCAACCCCGACGACTGGGCCCGCATCTCCGGAAAGAAGGGCGAGCGGATCGTCTACATCCGCACCCTCGTCTCCGGGAAGCAGGGCGCCGAGGCCGGACGCTCCATCGACACCGTCGCCAACACCGGCCAATACCTGTAACCACGGCACCACGCACCACCCACCGACGGCGCGGACCCACCGGGACCGCGCCGTCGGCGCGTCCACGTCCACGCCCGCCCCGTCGACGCCCGCCCCGTCGACGCCCCGCCCCGTCGGCGCGTCCCCGTCCACGCCCGCCCCGTCGACGCGTTCGCGCCCGCGTCCGCCCCGGACCGACCCGCCCCGACCGAGGACGACCCCACCCGGGCCATGACCCGACCACCACACTTGGGCCGACCGAAACCCACCACACCGCAACACCGGACCCGGGCCCCATGGCTCCACCCCGCCCGCCCCGATAGGCTCGACGATATGAGTGTTCGGCGGGTGATGGGCATCGAGACCGAGTACGGCATCTCCGTACCCGGCCAACCAGGGGCCAACGCGATGGTGACCTCCAGCCAGGTCGTCAACGCCTACCTCGCGGCATCGGCGGCACGCGCCAGAAGAGCGCGCTGGGACTTCGAAGAGGAGAACCCCCTCCGCGACGCCCGCGGCTTCGACCTCGCCCGCGAGGTCGCCGACCCCACCCAGCTCACCGACGAGGACCTCGGCCTCGCCAACGTCATCCTCACCAACGGCGCCCGGCTCTACGTCGACCACGCCCACCCCGAGTACTCCGCGCCCGAGACCACCAACCCCCTCGACGCCGTCCTCTGGGACAAGGCCGGCGAACGCGTCATGGCCGACGCCGCCCAGCGCGCCGCCATGATCCCCGGCACCCACCCCATCCAGCTCTACAAGAACAACACCGACAACAAGGGCGCCTCCTACGGCTGCCACGAGAACTACCTCATGAAGCGGGAGACCCCCTTCGCCGACATCGTCCGGCACCTCACCCCCTTCTTCGTCTCCCGCCAGGTCGTCACCGGCGCCGGCCGCGTCGGCATCGGCGTCGACGGCCGCGGCGACGGCTTCCAGATCAGCCAGCGCGCCGACTTCTTCGAAGTCGAGGTCGGCCTCGAGACCACCCTCAAGCGCCCCATCATCAACACCCGCGACGAACCCCACGCCGACCCCGAGAAATACCGGCGCCTCCACGTCATCATCGGCGACGCCAACATGAGCGAGATCTCCACCTACCTCAAGCTCGGCACCACCGCGCTCGTCCTCGCCATGATCGAGGACGGCTTCCTCACCGTCGACCTCTCCGTCGACATGCCCGTCGCCGCCCTCCGCGCCGTCTCCCACGACCCGTCCTGCAAACACCTGCTCACCCTGCGGGACGGACGCAAGATGACCGCCGTCCAGCTCCAGATGGAATACCTCGAACAGTCCCGCAAGTACGTCGAGGACCGCTTCGGCGCCGACGTCGACGACATGACCAAGGACGTCCTCGACCGCTGGGAATCGGTCCTCCACCGCCTCGGCGACGACCCCATGCAGCTCTCCCGCGAACTCGACTGGGTCGCCAAACTCGAACTCCTCGAGGGCTACCGCAACCGCGACGGCCTCGACTGGTCCCACCCCCGCCTCCAGCTCGTCGACCTCCAGTACACCGACATCCGCCCCGGCAAGGGCCTCTACAACCGCCTCGCCGGCCGCGGACGCGTCGAACGCCTCCTCACCGAGGAACGCGTCCAGCACGCCGTCGAGGAGCCCCCGGAGGACACCCGCGCCTACTTCCGCGGACGCTGCCTCCGCCAGTACGCCGACTCCGTCGCCGCCGCCTCCTGGGACTCGGTCATCTTCGACGTCCCCGGCCGCGAGTCCCTCCAGCGCGTCCCCACCCTGGAACCCCTGCGCGGCACCCGGCAGCACGTCGGCGCCCTGCTCGACCGCTGCCGCACCGCCTCCGACCTCGTGGCGACCCTCACCGGCCAGCGCTGACCCCGCCGCACCCGCTTCACCGGCCCTCCCGGGAATTCCCGGGAGGGCCTTTCCACGCCCTCTGTCAGGCGTTTCGTCCCGCACTGCGCGCGCCGTCACCGAACGCTCCCCGCGGTCGCGCATTCGTGACCGCAATGCCCGTTTCAGGGGTTGACGGACGGGCGATAACCCCACCAGGCCCCCCGCGCCGTCCGCCCGGCTGACCTGGGCGTCGGTGCCCGCTCGCCGCCAGTGATCGGGGATAGGGTTGGGGGTACCGGCAGAGTGGAGGTACGGGACATGGCCACGAAGGACACGGGCGGTCAGAAGCAGACCACCCACCGGACCGAAGAGGTCGAGGAGACCCAGGCGGCCCCGGAATCCGACGTCCAGGAAAGGCAGGAAAAGCTTTCCGACGACGTCGACGCAATTCTGGATGAAATTGACGAAGTTCTCGAAGAGAACGCAGAGGAATTCGTCCGTGGGTTCGTGCAGAAAGGCGGACAATAAGGGGCAAATCGGACATCGCGAACCGCTGGCCATTCGAACAGCGAAACCGATGTCGTCGAACGCTCGAGTCGTTATTCTTTGAATCGAGAATGAAGCGGCTCGCGCCTTCGATGCCGGGAGCGTTCCCGGGGGTGGGTGGGTGTGGTGCAAAATTTCAAGGAATGTCGTGACTGTGGGCAGAGGACGCCCAGGGGCGACTTCTGGAAGCGGACGGCTTCGCCCGACGGACTCGCGCTCTACTGCAGGGAGTGTTTCGGACTCCGGAACGCGGAGTGCTACAGGGGCAGGAAGGCGGTCCGGGGGGAGGAGGCCCGGCCTTACAGTCAGCGCCGTTCCGATCCCCCCGGCACGAAGCACTGTCCTCGCTGCGGCGAGGTGAAGCCGCTGGAGGAGTTCGCGCGCAATCGATCCAGGAAGTCGGGCGTCTCGACCTACTGCAAGCCCTGTCACGCCGCGGTGTGCGCTGAGAACCGGGCGCGTAACCACGGCAGCGCCCGGAACTATCGGCTGAAGTTGCGTTACGGCATCACCGAGCAGCAGGCCGACCGGCTCTTGGCGGCGCAGGGCGGGATGTGTGTGATCTGCCTCCGCGCTCCCGCGTCGCATGTGGACCACGATCACGACACCGGACTGGTCCGGGGAATGCTCTGCTTCAAGTGCAACAACGGCCTGGGGCAGTTCGGGGACGAGGTGTGGCGGCTGGAAGAGGCGGCCGACTACCTGGAGGGGCGCAGTTCGCACTCGCGGAGCCTGTGGCTGGAGTTCGACACCCCGACCATCCCAGGACGCTCGCGGCGTCACTTGGAGACGCTGCGCGGGGTACGGCGCGCGTCGGGGCTGGGTTCGCTGCGCCACTACAAGCTTCGTGAGCGTTACGGCCTCACCGAAGCCGAGGCGGACGCGTTGGCGGAGATCCAGGGCGGGCTGTGCGCGGTCTGCGGGGATCGGGAGCCGGAGCACATCGATCACTGTCACGAGTCGCAGGCGGTGCGGGGTGCGTTGTGCGTGGGGTGCAACTCGGGGATGGGGCTGCTCGGTGATGATGCGGGCACGCTTCGTCGCGCGGCCGCGTATCTGGACGGTTCGCTGGTGACCGCCGTTCCGGTGGCCGGGGGAGGGACGCGGTTGTCGTTCACGGTTCCGGACGTCGATCCCGCGTCGGTGGGTGGGGACGGGTGGGAGCGGGTGCGGGGCGAGGACGTGCGGCATCGGAAGGCGCTGCGTGATGCGGCGTGGGAGGCGGAGTGGTGTTTCGGCGGGCCTTTCGCCGATCCGTTCGCGCGTGCCGTGGTGGACGGGTTCGCCATGGGCGGAGCGGGTGGGGGCGTGCACGGTATGCGGTGGGCGCGGGGTGAACAGTAGGGTCTTAGTGTCCGCGCCGGTGAGGTCGTTTAGCGGGGCTTGAGCCGGTGCCGTGCTGGAGGGAAGGAGTCGCGTGGCGTCGCAGGATGCGCATGGCGGGCGTCTGCCCGGGTTGTTCGGGAG
Organism: Actinomadura gamaensis; assembly: GCF_042652125.1. Classification (NCBI taxonomy): domain Bacteria; kingdom Bacillati; phylum Actinomycetota; class Actinomycetes; order Streptosporangiales; family Thermomonosporaceae; genus Actinomadura; species Actinomadura gamaensis. The sequence goes on from NZ_JBHSIT010000005.1 coordinate 338,066, forward strand.
TCCGGACACCTCGTCGTTCACGGAGTTCCTGGCCGGGTACGCGCCGGACGCGCTGCCGGGGCGGCGGGTGCTGCCGCAGGTGGGCGTGAGTGCGGAGGAGATTCCGCACGGGACGACGATCGTGGCGGTGACGTTCCCCGGTGGTGTGGTGATGGCGGGGGACCGGCGGGCGACCGCGGGGCACGTGATCGCGCAGCGGGACATCGAGAAGGTGTTCCGGGCGGACGAGTTCTCGGCGATCGCGATCGCGGGGACGGCGGGGATCGGCATCGAGCTGACCCGGTTGTTCCAGGTGGAGCTGGAGCATTACGAGAAGCGTGAGGGGCGGACGCTCTCGATCGAGGGTAAGGCGAACCGGTTGGCGTCGATGGTGCGCGGGAACCTGGGCATGGCGATGCAGGGTCTCGCGGTGGTGCCGTTGTTCGCGGGTTATGACGAGGTGGAGGATCGGGGGCGGATCTTCTCCTATGACCCGGCGGGTGGCCGGTACGAGGAGCGGGAGTTCCACACGATCGGGTCGGGGTCGCCGTTCGCGCGGGGGTCGTTGAAGAAGCTGTTCCGGGCGGATCTGTCGGCGGAGGACGCGGCGCTGGTGTGCGTGCAGGCGTTGTACGACGCGGCGGACGATGATTCGGCGACGGGTGGTCCGGATCTGACGCGCGGGATCTTCCCGGTGGTGGCGTCGGTGACGGCGGACGGGTTCCGGAGGCTGGGCGAGGACGAGGTGGGCGCGATCGCGCGCAGCGTCGTCGAGGGTCGTTACGAGGCGCCGGGCGGTCCGACCGCCCCGCTGCGATAGAAGGGATGCAGACCGGTGTCCATGCCGTTCTACGTGTCGCCCGAACAGCAGATGAAGGACAAGGCGGACTACGCGCGGAAGGGTATCGCGCGGGGTCGCAGTGTGGTGGTCCTTCAGTACGCGGAGGGGATTCTGTTCGTGGCGGACAATCCGTCGCGGGCGCTGCACAAGATCAGTGAGATCTATGACCGGATCGCGTTCGCGGCGGTGGGGAAGTACAACGAGTTCGAGAATCTGCGGCTGGGCGGTGTCCGGTACGCGGATGTGAACGGGTACCAGTACGACCGCCGGGATGTGACGGCGCGGGGGCTGGCGAACGTGTACGCGCAGTCGCTGGGGACGATCTTCACCGAGACGAACAAGCCGTACGAGGTGGAGCTGGTGGTGGCGGAGGTCGGTGAGACGGCCGAGCTGGACCAGATCTACCGGTTGACGTTCGACGGTTCGGTGGCCGATGAGCACGGTTATCTGGCGATGGGCGGTCAGGCGGACGCGGTGTCGCAGGCGTTGAAGGAGCGGTTCCGGGAGGGGTTGCCGCTGGCGGAGGCGCTGCGGGTGGCGGTGCGGAGTCTGGAGGCGCAGGACAGCGAGCGGCGGTTGGAGGCTCGGTCGCTGGAGGTGGCGGTGCTGGACCGTAACCGGGAGCATCGGCTGTTCAAGCGGTTGCCGGAGGCGCGGGTGTCGTCGCTGCTGTCGGAGGAGCCGGCGGCGTCGGGTGGGGATGGCGAGGAGTCGTCCGAGTCCTGAGGGAGCCGGCTGGTGTGCGCGCTCTGAAGGTTGGTGGCCTGCGGGGTTTCTGACCTGGGGCGTTGAGGGGTGTGAAGGGGTCCGCTGCGGCATGTCGTGGCGGGCCCCTTTTCTGCCCGTTCTTGGTGATCTACAAGGTGAAGGCGCGTGCCGGGATGACCGCGGAGCCGCGCGCGGTCCGAGGAAACTGGAGGCGGCGGAGACTGCCAAGTCGGCGTCCGGACGCATAGGCTCCTGGTGTGGACAGGCGCATCTTCGGGCTTGAGAACGAGTACGGCGTCACCTGCACGTTCCGCGGTCAGCGGCGGTTGTCACCCGATGAGGTGGCCCGCTACCTGTTCCGCAGGGTCGTGTCGTGGGGCCGCAGCAGCAACGTGTTCCTGCGCAACGGCGCGCGGCTCTACCTCGATGTGGGCAGCCACCCCGAGTACGCCACGCCGGAGTGCGACAGCGTCGTCGATCTGGTGACGCACGACAAGGCCGGTGAGCGGATCCTCGAGGAGCTCCTCGTGGACGCCGAGCGGCGGCTGCGCGAGGAGGGCATCGCCGGCGACATCTACCTGTTCAAGAACAACACCGATTCGGCCGGGAACTCCTACGGGTGCCACGAGAACTATCTGGTGGGACGGCACGGGGAGTTCGGGCGGCTGGCGGACGTCCTGATCCCGTACCTGGTGACGCGGCAGATCATCTGCGGCGCGGGGAAGGTGCTGCAGACGCCGCGGGGTGCGGTGTACTGCGTGTCGCAGCGGGCCGAGCACATCTGGGAGGGCGTGTCGTCGGCGACGACGCGGTCGCGTCCGATCATCAACACGCGGGACGAGCCGCACGCGGACGCGGAGCGGTTCCGGCGGCTGCACGTGATCGTCGGTGACTCGAACATGTCGGAGTCGACGATGCTGCTGAAGGTCGGCGCGACCGATCTGGTGCTGCGGATGGTCGAGGCCGGTGTGGTGATGCGCGATCTGACGCTGGAGAACCCGATCCGGGCGATCCGCGAGGTCAGCCATGACATGACGGGGCGGCGGAAGGTGCGGCTGGCGAACGGCCGGGAGGCGAGTTCGCTGGAGATCCAGAAGGAGTACTTCGGCAAGGCGAAGGACTTCGTGGACCGGCGTGGCGGCGATCCGGTGGCCAAGCGGGTGCTGGACCTGTGGGAGCGGACGCTGCGGGCGGTGGAGACGGGCGATCTGGATCTGGTCGGCCGGGAGATCGACTGGGTGACGAAGTACAAGCTGATCGAGCGGTACCGGCGCAAGTACGATCTGCCGTTGAGTTCGCCGCGGGTGGCGCAGCTCGATCTGGCGTACCACGACGTGCATCGGGAGCGCGGGCTGTACTACCTGCTGGAGAAGCGGGGGTCGGTGGCGCGGGTGGCGCGGGACGTGGAGATCTTCGAGGCGAAGTCGGTGCCGCCGCAGACGACGCGGGCGCGGTTGCGCGGGGAGTTCATCCGGCGGGCGCAGGAGAAGCGGCGCGACTTCACGGTCGACTGGGTGCATCTGAAGCTGAACGACCAGGCGCAGCGGACGGTGCTGTGCAAGGACCCGTTCCGTTCGGTGGACGAGCGCGTGGACAAGCTCATCGCCGGGATGTGATGCCGGGCGTGTGACGGCCCGCGGTTCCGCTGCGGAAGCGGGGCCGCGGGCCGTTTGCCGCCGTCTGGAGCGGAGCGGCCCTGCGTTCGCTTTACGCACTGTGCTCCAAGCGTCTTTGGTGCCGTCCTGGAAGGGCGGTCGTGCCGTCACCGGGCGGGGGTTCGTGGTGGGTTGGGCGGGCTTCGGCGGTGTTTCGGGAAGTCGGAGCGGTGCGGCGGCGCTTGCCGGGGGGTGACCGGCCGGTAGGGTGAGCGCCCAGTCAGGATGTCGTGACGCCCCCGTGAAGGACCCCCTGTATGCGCCGTCGTGTTTCCGCCGCGTCCGCGGCTTTCGTGCTGGCCGTCCCGCTGTTCCTCGCCGCCGGGTGCGGCGGTTCCGACGTGCAGGTGTCGGTGAAGGGCGCGGCGGGGCAGCGTCCCGAGGTGAAGATCCCGAAGGGGGCGCCGAAGGACGGGTTCGCGACGAGGACGCTGGCCAAGGGCAAGGGGCAGGGCGCGCGGAAGGGCGATCTGGTGGTCGCCGACTATGTGGGGTACCGGTGGAGCAAGGACGGCAGCAAGCTGCTGGCGTCGAGCTACATGACGGGGCAGCCGGAGGCGTTCCCGACGTGGGACGTGGTGCCGGGGCTGGCGAAGGCGTTCGAGGGGGCGCGGCCGGGCGCGCGGGTCGTGGCGAAGATCCCGCCGAAGCAGGGGTACGGGGACGCCGGGGACGCGGGCCGTCAGATCGGCCCGGACGACACGCTGGTGTACGTGCTGGACGTGCGGGGGGTGTTCGGGCCGTCGGCGATGGCGCGGGGCCGGAGCCAGCCGGTGAGCGATCCGGCGCTGCCGCAGGTGGGGGACGGCGGCGCGGGTCAGGCGCCGTCGATCACGGTGCCGAAGCGTCCGGCGCCGAAGACGCTCCAGGTGCGGACGCTGGTGCAGGGGGACGGTCCGCAGGTCCGCAAGGGGCAGCTGCTGGCGCTCCAGTACAAGGGCGTGTTCTGGCGGAACGGGCAGGAGTTCGACTCGTCCTGGACGGCGAAGCACCCGCACGCGGCGACGATCGGCACCGGTCAGGTGATCAAGGGCTGGGACCAGGCGCTGGTGGGGCAGAAAGTGGGCAGCCGGATGCTGCTGGTCGTCCCGCCGGAGCTGGCGTACAAGCCGCTGGGGGGCCTGCCGCAGGCGGGGATCCGCGCCGACGACAGCCTGGTGTTCGTCGTGGACATCCTCGGCGCGTTCTGAGCGGCCCGACCGGAGGCCTGCTCCTTCCCCTCCGGAACGGTCCGGAGGGGAAGGGGGGGACCCGGTCAGGCCAGCAGGGTCGCGGTGTGGCGTCCGGCGGCGGCGGCCGTGAGGAAGTAGGCGAGGTCCTCGTCGAGGCTGCGGCCCATGGTGGACATGCGGACGCACCAGTCCTGCTCGGCGGCGGTGAGGACGTCCTGGAGCCCGGTGACGCCGACGGGGACGAGGTCGTGCCGGTCGCCGAGGGCGGCGGCCTGGGCGGCGACGCGCTCCCCGAAGGGGCCGCCGAGTTCGGGGACGGGCACCTCGGCGCGGGCGAGCGCGACGCGGCCGTAGGCGGTGAGGCTGTGGTGGGAGACGCCGTGGTGGCGTCCGCGCTCGTCGCCCTCGCTGACGCGCAGGGACGCGACGGGCCGTCCGGACAGGACGGAGACGGCGTTGACGGCCTCGCCGGCGCCGACGCCGGAGAAGCCCCAGCGCGTGCCGGTGCCGAGGTTGCCGGGGCCCTGGGCGACGATGGCGACCTCGGCGCCGAGGACGAGGCGGGCGGCGAGCAGGCCGGTGTGGAGGGTGACGGCCTCCAGGTCGCCGCCGAACGCCTGCCCGACGGTGATGGTGGCGGCGAGCGCGTCGGCCTCGCGGAGGCGGGCGGCGGTCCGGGAGAACCAGGCGGGCAGGGCGCCGCCGTCGGGCATGACGTAGACGACGCGGGTGCCGGGCCGGTCGCCGAGCAGGCCGGCGAGGATCGGCGGGAGCGCGGAGTGCAGGTCGGCGATGATCACCGGCATGCCGGTGAGGGAGTCGGCGTCGGCGAGCAGGGCGTGGTGGGGCGAGTCCTGCTCGTCCACGCCGAGGACGGTGGCCTGGAGCGGCGAGTAGCGGGCCTTGACGAGGTGGCCGGGTCCGGTCGGGTCGGGGGGGAGGCGGTCGGGGACGGCCACGACCATCGCGTAGCCTCCGGTGCCCAGACCCATCGCCAAGGCCGTAGTGTTGAGCAGGACGGTGTCGCCCGGTTCGGGCCTGCCCACCAGCGCGGGGTAGGCGAGGGCGCGGCGGTCGCCGTCGTCCCCGATCGTGACGTCCAATTCGACCGCTCCGGACCATTCGCGCCGGATGCCTCGTACTGTGCCTTCGCGCCATCGGATCACACGGGAGACGGTAGCGTCCTCCTGGGGGCGGCGACGAGGCGGCGCGCTCCACGGCGGGCGATCGGGCCGCCGGCGGCGCGGGCGGACCGCGCCCCGGCCGGTGCGGAATGTCGGACGCCGACGGGTTCGGACGCGGAAGAGGTGGTGGCGAAGTGTCGCGGCGCAAGACCGAGCGCCTGCTCAACCTGGTGGTCTGCCTGCTGGCCACGCGGCGCTACCTGACGGCCGAGCAGATCCGGCGGGCCGTGCCGGGGTACCCGGACGGCGACGAGGCGTTCAAGCGGATGTTCGAGCGCGACAAGGAGGAGCTGCGCGAGCTCGGCGTGCCCCTGGAGGTCGGCAGCGACGCGTCCGGCGGGGGCGGCGAGGAGATCGGGTACCGGATCCCGCCGCAGGCCTACGAGCTGCCGGAGATCCACCTGTCGCCGGACGAGGCGGCGGTGCTGGGCCTGGCGGCGCGGGTGTGGCAGCGGGCGAGCATGGCCGACGCGGCGTCGGGGGCGCTGCTGAAGCTGCGCGCGGCCGGCGTCGAGACGGACGTGCCGACCGCGGTCGGCGTGGAGCCGCGCGTGGACACCGGCGATCCGGCGTTCGCGCCGCTGTGGGAGGCGGTGCGCGACGGGCGTCCGGTGACGTTCGAGTACCAGGGCGTGGGCCGCACGCACGGCGCGCGGCGGCATCTGGAGCCGTGGGGCGTGGTGAGCCGCCGGGGCCGCTGGTACGTGGTCGGGCACGACCGGGACCGCGGCGAGCCGCGGGTGTTCCGGCTGTCGCGGATCACGGGCGCGGTCCGTCCGGACGGGCCGGCGGGCAGCGTGACCGTGCCGGAGGGCGCGGACGTGCGGGCGATCGCGTTCGGGCTGGACGATCCGTCGGCCGAGCCGCGTCCCGCGACGGTGCGGCTGCGGGCCGGGGCGGCGCAGGGCCCGCGCCGGTGGGCGCGCGACGTGCGGCCGGTCGGCGACGGCTGGGACGAGGCGGTGCTGACGTTCCGCGGCGTGGACCGGTTCGCGCCGTACCTGGCGCGGTTCGCGGGGGACGTGGTCGTCCTCGACCCGCCGGACCTGCGGGACGCGGTGATCGGCCACCTGAAGGCCGTCCTCGCCGCCAACGACGCCAACGACGCCAACGACGCCAACGACGCCAACGACGCCAGCGACGCGGCAGGTGCGGCCGCGTCCGGCACGGCCCCGGCCGCCGCGGGCGGCGTGCCGGTGGGCGACGGGACGGGGGAGACGCGATGAGCGACATGGACACGGCGACCGAACCCGGCCGCGACGCGGGACGCGACCCCGGTAGGGACGCGGGTAGGGACGCGGCGAAGAAGCCCGGCGCGACCTCGACCGGGCGGCTGGCCCGGCTGCTGGCGCTGGTGCCGTACGTGGTGAACCGGGACGCGGTGGCGCTGGACGAGGCGGCCGCGGCGTTCGGGGTGACCGAGAAGCAGCTGATCGACGACCTGAACATGCTGTGGTGCGTGGAGCTGCGCGCGCCCGACCCGTACTGCCCGATCGACCTGTCCTACGAGGGCGGGGAGATCACGGTCACCGAGGCCGAGTCGATCGCGCGGCCGCTGCGGCTGAAGGCGGACGAGGCGGCGGCGCTGCTGGTGGCGCTGCGGATGCTGGCGGGCCTGCCGGAGCTGCACGACCGGGACGCGCTGTCCCGGCTGATCGCGAAGCTGGAGGCCGCGGCGGGCGCGGCGGCGCAGGCGGCGGGGAAGGTCGCGGTGGAGGTCGTGGAGACCCGCGGCGACACCCTGGCGCGGCTGCGCGCGGCGGTGGACGGGCGGCGGCGCGTCCACCTGACGTACTACGTGCCGACGCGGGACGAGAACACCGAGCGGGACGTGGATCCGATGCGCCTGCTGGTGGTGGAGGGCACGACCTACCTGGAGGGCTGGTGCCGCCGGGCCGAGGCGGTGCGGCTGTTCCGGCTGGACCGGATCACCGACCTGGCGGTGCTGGACGTCCCCGCCGACGTGCCGGACGGCGCCGAGCCGATCGACGTGGACGCGGGCCTGTTCCGGCCGTCCCCGCAGGACGAGGCGGTCACGCTGGAGCTGACGCCGCGCGGCCGGTGGGTCGCCGACTCCTACCCGTGCGAGTCGGTGACCGAGCTGGGCGAGGGGCGGCTGCGGGTGGTGCTGCGCACACCGGACACCCGGTGGGTGCGGGCGCTGGCGCTGCGCCTGGGCGACCAGGGGCGGGTCGTGTCGCCCGCGGCGCTGGCCGGGGCCGTCCGGGACGACGCGGCGCGGGCGCTGGCCCTGTACGACGTGGCGTGAGGGGTCGGCTACCGTGGCGGGCATGACGTGGCCGGTGGTGGCGGTGACCCTCGGGTTCGCCGGAGTGGCGGTGCTGGCCTGGTGCTCCTTCCGGGTGTGGCTGGGCGTGCGCGGGCTGGCGCGTGAACTGGAGCGGACGCGCCGGAGACTCGAACCGAAACAGTCCGCGCTGCGTGATGAAGTCAGGGATCTGCGGGACGGCCGCGCCCCTGCCGAGCCCGGTGAGGGCGTACGATCGACGTGAGTACCACCTGCTGAGAAGGACTGACATGGCTGGACTGGGCACCTCCGAAATTCTGATCCTGCTGCTGATCGTCGTGCTGATCTTCGGCTCGGCGAAGCTGCCGCAGCTGGCGCGGTCCCTCGGCAAGTCCGCGCGGATCCTGAAGGCCGAGACCAAGGGCCTGGTCGAGGACGACGACGACAAGCCGCAGACGGCCGCGCAGGCGCAGGCCGCTCCGGCTCCGGCCGCGGCTCCGGCGCCGTCCGGGGGCGAGGACGCCCGCGAGCGCGCGGCGCGGCTGCGCGAGGAGGCCGCGCGGCTGGAGCGTGAGGCCGCGGCGGCCGACCGGCGTCCCGGAGCGCTGGCGTCGGGTGAGGCGATCGAGGGCGTGCCGGTCGAGCGCGGCCAGTACCGCGCCAACGGCTGACGGCCCGTCCCCCCGAGGCTTTCCGCACGGACCGGCCGCGCGCCGCTCCCCGACCCCTGATTGCCCACCATGAAGATGAAGAGGCGGCCCGTCGACCCCGAGGGCCGGATGCCGCTCATGGACCACCTCCGCGAGCTGCGCAATCGCCTGATCAAGGCGATGCTCGGCCTGGCGGTCGGCACCGGCGTCGGCTGGCTGTTCTTCAATCCGATCTGGCGGTTCGTGACCGAGCCGTTCACGCGGATCCCGCCCGAGCACTGCATCAACCACAAGTGCGACCTGGTCGTCCACGGGATCTTCGACGGGTTCTTCATCCACATGAAGGTCGCGCTGCTGGCGGGCGCGGTGATCTCCTCGCCGGTCTGGCTGTACCAGCTGTGGGCGTTCGTCGCGCCTGGGCTGTACCGGCGGGAGAAGCGCTGGACCTACACCTTCATCGTCGCGGCGGTGCCGCTGTTCGTGGCGGGCGCGGCCCTGGCGTACGTGACGATGGACAAGGGCCTGAAGATCCTGATCGGGCTCGCGCCGGGCAGCTCCACGGTGCTGGTGGGCGTGGAGTCCTACCTCGGCTACGCGCAGGCGATGCTGCTGATCTTCGGCCTGGCGTTCGAGCTGCCGCTGTTCGTGGTGATCCTGAACATGGCCGGGGTGCTGCCGCACAGCGCGATCCGCCGGTTCCGGCGCATGATGATCTTCGGGATCTTCGTGTTCGCGGCGGTCGCCACCCCCAGCCAGGACCCGTTCACCATGCTGGCCCTCGCGATCCCCACGGTGGTGCTCTTCGAGGTGGCCGAGGTGCTGGCGTACCTGAACGACCGGCGGCGGGCGAGCGCGCCCGACCCGTACGAGGGCCTGTCGGACGACGAGGCCGCCCCGCTCGACCTGGACCGCATCGACGCCGAGCTCGAAGGCGGCGGCCGAGGCCGCAACCGCTGACCCGCCCCCGCCTCCTTCCGGACCAGCCCGCCCCCTTCCGGACCTGCCCGTCCGCTTACCGGCCCGCCCGGTCCCTGCCGGGGCCGCCCGGTCCTTTCGGGGCCGCCCGGGCCCTTCCGAAGCCGCCCGGGTACTTCCGAGGCCGCTCCTGAGCGGGCCGTGACCCGTCCTTGTCCAGCCGATCCGTCCCGGACGCGCCGGATCGACCGTCCGGGAAAGTCATCGGCCCCGAATTGGGAATCCGGGCGGGCGAAACCGTAGGCTCGGAGGCATGAGCACCCCCGACACGCAGTCGGTCGAGCCGTCCCCGGCGGAACGGTACCGCGCCTACCGGTCCCGGACCGCGGGGAACGGGCCCGCGCTGCTGGACTTCCAGACCCTGTACGACTTCGAGCTGGACGCGTTCCAGATCGAGGCGTGCCGGGCGCTGGAGGGCGGCAGCGCCGTCCTGGTCGCCGCGCCCACCGGATCCGGCAAGACCCTCGTCGGTGAGTTCGCGGTGCACCTGGCGCTGCTCGGCGGCGGCAAGTGCTTCTACACCACGCCGATCAAGGCGCTGTCGAACCAGAAGTACGCCGACCTCGTCCGCCGCTACGGGCCCGAGAAGGTCGGGCTGCTGACCGGCGACAACAGCGTCAACGGCGAGGCGCCGATCGTGGTGATGACCACCGAGGTGCTCCGCAACATGCTGTACGCGGGGTCGCAGACCCTCGCCGGGCTGGCGTTCGTGGTGATGGACGAGGTGCACTACCTCGCCGACCGGTTCCGCGGCGCGGTCTGGGAGGAAGTGATCATCCACGTGCCGGACTCGGTGCGGATCGTGGCGCTGTCGGCGACGGTGTCCAACGCCGAGGAGTTCGGCGAGTGGCTGCAGGAGGTCCGCGGCGACACGGCCGTGATCGTCGACGAGCACCGGCCCGTCCCGCTGTTCCAGCACATGATGGTCGGCACCCGCCTGTACGACCTGTTCGTCGAGCAGGGCCGGGGCGAGGGCCGCAAGGCGAAGCTGAACCCGCAGCTCACGCGGATGGCGGTGGAGGAGGTCCGGCGCGCCAAGGTCAACCAGGGCCGCCGCACGGGCCGCCGCCGCGCGCCGCGCCCGCAGCGGTACCGTCCGCCGCTGCGCCCGGACGTCGTGGAGCGGCTGGAACGCGCCGGGCTGCTGCCCGCGATCACGTTCATCTTCTCCCGCAACGGCTGCGACACGGCCGTCCTGCAGTGCCTGCACGCGGGGCTGCGGCTGACCTCCCGCGAGGAGGCCGAGGAGATCCGGGCGCACGTGGAGCTGCGCACCGCCGACCTCGACCCCGCCGACCTGCACGTCCTCGGCTACCACGACTTCCTGTCGGCGTTGGAGCGGGGCATCGCCGCGCACCACGCCGGGATGCTGCCGACGTTCAAGGAGATCGTCGAGGAGCTGTTCACCCGCGGGCTGATCAAGGCGGTGTTCGCGACCGAGACGCTGGCGCTCGGCATCAACATGCCCGCCCGCACCGTGGTGATCGAGAAGCTGGACAAGTGGAACGGCGAGGCGCACGTCGACCTCACCCCCGGCGAGTACACCCAGCTCACCGGGCGCGCCGGGCGGCGAGGCATCGACGTGGAGGGCCACGCGGTGGTGATCTGGGGTCCGAACGTGGAGCCCGCGTCGGTCGCGGGCCTCGCCGGCGCCCGCACCTACCCGCTGAACTCCAGCTTCCGGCCGTCCTACAACATGGCGGTGAACCTGGTCGGCGCGGTCGGCATCGAACGCGCCCGGAACCTGCTGGAGCAGTCGTTCGCTCAGTTCCAGGCCGACCGGGCCGTGGTCGGGCTGGCCCGGCAGGTCCGCAAGAACGAGGAGGCGCTGCGCGGGTACGCCAAGGCCGCCGAGTGCCATCTCGGCGACTTCATGGAGTACGCGGCGCTGCGCCGCCGCCTGTCGGACCGGGAGGCCGAGCTGTCGCGGGAGCGGTCGGCGTCGCGGCGCGCCGAGGCGGCCCGGTCGCTGGAGCACCTGCGTCCCGGTGACGTGATCCTCGTGCCGTCCGGACGCCGCTCGGGCCTCGCCGTCGTGCTGGATCCGGGCCTCGGACGCCGCTCGGACGGTGCCGCGCCGCTGGTGCTGACCGCGGGGGCGTCGGTGCAGCGCCTGTCGATCCACGACTTCCCGCGCCCGGTGGAGCCGGTCGACCGGATCCGCGTGCCGAAGTCGTTCAGCCCCCGCAACCCGCAGATGCGCCGCGACCTGGCGTCCACGCTGCGGAACAAGGTCGCCGGGGACGTCCGCGACCGCAAGCGCGTGCGTGACACGCCCACCGGGGACGACGCGGAGATCGCGCGGCTGCGCGCCGAGCTGCGCGCGCACCCGGTGCACGGCTGCGACCAGCGCGAGGACCACGCCCGCTGGGCCGAGCGGTTCTTCCGGCTGGAGCGCGAGACCGAGCAGCTCCGCCGCCGCGTCGAGGGCCGCTCGCAGGTGATCGCCCGCACGTTCGACCGGGTCTGCGCCGTCCTGCAGCAGCTCGGCTACCTCGACGGCGGGGAGGTCACCGACGAGGGCCGCCGCCTCGGCCGCATCTACAACGAGCTGGACCTGCTGACCGCCGAGTCGCTGCGCGAGGGCCTGTGGGAGAGGCTCGACCCGGCCGAGCTGGCCGCGTGCGTGTCGGCGCTGGTGTACGAGTCGCGGCAGCCGGACGACGCGTCCGCGCCCCGCGTCCCGGGCGGCGCCGCGCAGGACGCGCTGGCCCGCATGATCCGGCTGTGGGGCGAGCTGGACGGCGTCGAGAAGGACAACCAGGTCGCGTTCCTCCGCGAACCCGACCTCGGGTTCGCCTGGACCGCCTACCGCTGGGCCAAGGGCGACGAGCTGGACGAGGTCCTCATGGACGGCGACATGACCGCCGGCGACTTCGTCCGGGCCGTCAAGCAGCTCCTGGACCTGCTCGGCCAGGTCGCCGACGCCGCCGAACCCAACAGCCACATCCGCAAGACCGCCCGCCGCGCCATGGACGCCATGCGCCGCGGCGTGGTCGCCTACACCTCCGTCGCCTGACCCGGAGCCGACCGAAGGGACCGACCATGCCGGACGAGCCGTCCACCCCGCCCGACACGCCCTCCCCGGCCGGCTCGTCCTCTCCGACCGGCTCGTCGTCGCCGGACGGGCCGTTCCCGCAGGACGTGGTGGAGGCGGTCACGCGGCACATGAACGACGACCACGCCGCCGACTGCCTGGCGATCTGCCGGGCGCTCGGCGGCGTCCCGTCCGCCACCGCCGCGCGGATGACCGGGCTGACCGGGGAGGCGTTCGAGTTCGCCGCGACGGTCGCCGGCGCCGAGGTCCCGGTCCGCGTCCCGTTCGCCGCGCCGCCGACCGAGCGGGCGCAGCTGCGCGCCGAGGCCGTCCGCATGGCCGAGGAGGCCCGCGCCCGCCTCGGCCTGGAACCGCCCCGCGCCCACCCCTCCTGACCTCCGGCGCCCAGAATTCTTCTACAGGCATGTAGAGAATTCGAGGCCGGAGGCGTTCCGGCCTGTTAGCTTCGGTTGCGGTACGTAGTCGTCTCGGCGCGAGGCGTGAACACGTCCCCGATCGGAGTGCGCATGCCCGCGAGGACCGCCGGTGCCCCGGCCGAGCTGCTGGTGGCCCGGAAGCTGCCGCACGTCACGGCGCTGTTCTGGCTACTCAAGATCGTCGCCGTCACGCTGGGCGAGACGGCCGGCGACCTGTTCGGGATCACCCTCGGCGTCGGGTACGTCGCCACCGGGCTGGTGTTCCTGGGGTTCTTCCTGGCCGTCCTGGCGCTCCAGCTGCTCGCGTCCCGGTTCCGCCCGTGGCTGTTCTGGGCCGTCGTGCTCGGCACGAGCATGGTCGGCACGGAGGTGTCGGACTTCCTCGACCGCGGTCCCGGGCACGGCGCCGCCGCCGACGGTCTCGGCTACGGGTGGGGCGCGCTGGTCCTCTCGGCGCTGCTCGCGGCCGTGTTCGCGGCGTGGTGGCGCACCGGGCAGAGCCGCGACGTCGAGCGCATCTCCAGCCGCAGCGGCGAGGCGCTGTACTGGGCGGCGATCCTGGTGTCCAACACGCTGGGCACCGCGAGCGGCGACTGGCTCTCCGACGACACCGGGCTCGGCTTCCGCGCCGCGTTCCTGATCATCGCCGCCGCCATGGTCGTCCTCGTCGCCGCGCACTACCTCACCGGCGTCAGCGGGACGCTGCTGTTCTGGACGGCGTTCGTCCTCACCCGTCCGCTCGGCGCCGCGGGCGGGGACGCGCTGACCAAGCCGGCCGGCGAGGGCGGCCTCGGTTGGGGAACCCTCGGCGGCTCGGCCGCGCTGCTCGGCCTGCTCGTCGCGCTGGCCGCCCACCAGGCGCGGGACCTCCGCCGCCGTCCACTCGCGCCGCTGCCCCTCCCGATCGACCGCCGCACCGGACGGCCGCAGACCCCCAACGGGGCGCTCATCGCCCCGCCCGCCGACCACTCCGCCTACACCTCGTAGGGAACGCCCGTCCCGGAACGGCGATGCGTCTCGCTCGGGGCGTCTCGTGCGAGTGAAGGCGGCGCGGGGACGTGGTGGACGCATCAGGTGTATGCCGACGGGACGTAGGGAAAGTAGCCTACGTCACGTCGGGAAGATGCGTCCGTCCCCTTCACGAGTGAGTTAGGTAAGGCTAGCCTCAGTCATGGTGGGACGGCCACGCCGGAAGGGGACGACATGGGCACCGACCACGCGACCGCCCGCAAGGCCGAGCAGGTCGGGTTCGCCGCCGAGCTGCGCGCCGCGACCTGGAGCGGCCACGGCGAGAACGAGAGCTCGGCGTTCATGACCGACCTCGCCGAGGGACGGATCGACCGCGCCGGCTACGTCCGGTTCCTCGGGCAGCTCCTCCACGTCTACGACGCCCTGGAGACCGTCGCCGACCGCTGGGCGGACGACCCGGTCGCCGCCGCGTTCGACCTGCCGGGCCTGCGCCGCCGCGAGGCGCTGCGCGCCGACCTCGCGCACTTCCAGGGGCACGCCGAGCCGTGTGCCCCGACCCCCGCGACCCGCCGCTACGTCGCGGCGATCCGGTCCGCCGGAAACGACCGTCCGGGCGGGTTCGTCGCCCACCACTACACCCGCTACCTCGGCGACCTGTCGGGCGGTCAGTACATCGGCCTCCAGGTCCGCAAGGCGTTCCACCTCGCGGCGGGGGAGCCGGGCGTGCTGTTCTACGCCTTCCCCCACAAGCCGAAGTCCTACAAGGACCGTTACCGGACGCTGCTCGACCGCGCTCCGTGGAGCGCCGCCGAACGCGCCCGCGTCGTCGCCGAGGTCCGGCGCGCCTACCGCCTCAACGCCGACCTCAGCGCCAGCCTCGGCGCCTGAGCATTACCGCGAGGTTCGGCGGACGAGCTCCACCGGAAGCCTCTGCGCCTGAGCGCTGTCGCGAGGCTCGGCGACTGCTTTCCACCGCGAGCCCCGGCGGCTGAGCGCTGCCGCGAGGCTCGGCCGCCGGTCACTCCTCCTCGTCCGCCGGGCGGTGCGCGAACTCGATCAGGCCCGGCAGGTCCACCACCGTGATGCGCCGCCAGCCCGTCCGGACCAGGCCCTCCTGGCGCAGCCGGTTCAGCCCGCGCGCGACCGTCTCGCGCGAGGCGTCCATCCACGACCCCAGCTCCTGCTGCGACAGGGGCGGGGCGATGTCGACGCCGCCGTCCGGCGCAGGGGGCGCGTGCCGGGCCGACAGCTCCGCCAGGTGCGCCAGCAGCAGCGCCAGCCGCTGGTCCCCGCGCACCGCCACGTGCGCGCGGGCCCGCTGGTCGGCGTCGTCCAGCCGCCGCACGAAGGTGCCGCTCACCAGCCGCCACACCCGCGGGTTGGCGTCCAGGAACGCCGTGAACCGGGCCGCCGGCACCACCCGCGCCCGCACCGCCGACAGCGCCGTGATCGTCGCCGACCGGTGCCGGGCGCCCAGCACCGCGCTCTCGCACACCAGGTCGCCGGGCCCCCGCACGGCGAGCACCACGGCCGTCCCGTCCTCGGTGGACGAGGCGACCTTCACCCACCCGGACTCGATCACGATGATGTGGTCCGACTCGTCGCCCTGCAGGCACAGCGGGGTGCGGGCGGCGAACGTCCGCGGCCGTGCCACCGCCCGCAGCGCGTCCCGCTCGGCGGCCGTCAACGCGCCCCAGAAGTCGTCGGGACGCACCGGAAGTTTCCTCTCGATCAACGGGGGTTCCGTTCTCCGAGCCTCCCCGGGGAAGGGGGCTCGCGGTGTCGGGACGGGGAGACCGGCGCCCGCGGCGGATGGGGGGAGTGGGGCGATGAGGCCCGAGCCGCGGGCGCCGGTCGCTTCTGCCGGTCGCCGCGGCGCCGCCGGTGACCCTGCGTGCCGCGCCACTGCGCGCTCCTCGCGACTGCCAGCCGACCTCCCACGCGACCCTCGGCGACCACGGGGCGCCCCTTCCGGGACGTCCGCTCCCTCCAGCAGACACTCCGCCCCTCTGCCATGCTGCACCCCGCGACCCATCCCGTCTGCGTCCTCTGACTCACAGCGGCCGCTACTTTCCGTCAAGCCGCTCCGTTGACGGACGCGCCGCACGGCGCCGACGCCTTGTGCGGCCCGTCCGTCAGGCTGCCGACGCGAGGTGGCCGGGGGTCAGTGGTCGGCGGCCTGGAGGGCGGCGGCGACGGGTTCGAGCCCTGCGATCAGCTCGTCGAGTTCGGCGGGGCTGAGGACGTCGTAGGCGGGGGCCGCCAGTTCGTCGGTGCGGGACTCGATCTGCTCCCTGGTCCTGCGGCCGGCCTCGGTGAACCCGCCGTCGGCGTCCACGAGGCCGCGGTCGCGCAGTCCGTCGATGACGGCGGCGAGCCGCGCCTCGGGCAGGTGGTGGACGCGGCCGAACTGCTCCGCCTTCATCCCGAGGGAGAGGGCGACCAGGACGTGCGCCTCGGTGCCGCCGACGCCGTGGGCGAGGAGGACGGCGTTGTGGCCGTCCCCGCGGTGCTCGCGCAGCAGCGTCGCCGCGTGCCAGAGCCTGGCCACCGGCTCCTCGGGGACGTCGAGCGCCCGGAGCCCGGCGTACAGCGCGCGGCCCTCGGTCGGCGCGCTGACCGCCGCCCGGGTGGCGAGGTCGGCGACGCGCGCGAGGCCGGAGGAGTCGGCCAGATCACCGATCAGCCGCCGCAGCGCGGCGGCGCTGCTCCGCTCGCGCACGGCGATCGCCTCCTGCGGGGTGGTCTTCCCCCAGACCCACGGGATGTGGCGCGCCACCTCGCCCTCGGCGAAGTTGTAGAAGACCGCGTGCACCACCTCGGCCGGCGCGAGCCCGAGCGGCGCGGCCCGGCCCGCGAAGTACCCGTCCCAGTAGTTCCGCATGCCGAGGGCGAGGAACGCTTCATTCGGCCCCTCGGAGAACGTGATCGTGCCGATCGGCTCGACGAGCTCGGACATGCGGTGGATCTTCGCCTGCGGGTGCGACATGGTCGGCTTCTCCTGTGGTTGCGGCGCCCCGGTGGGCGGCCTCTCACCATGGCTACGAACCGTCCGCCCCCGATCCGACAACACCGCTCAAATCTTTTTTCCGGGCGGCCGGGCCGGGACGGGCGGGACCCCGCTCAGCGCGGCACCGCGTCGCCGGACCTGCCGGCGGACGCCCGTCCCGGGCCTTGGACCGCTTGGCGGAGCGGGGTGCCGTCGCGCATCTGCCGCAGCGTCAGGTGCAGGGTCGGGCCGGCTTCGCGGCCGACCAGGACCGCGACGAGAATCGAGATCGCGGCGGAGCTCAGGCACAGCGTGCAGAACGTGCCGGTCAGCACGGGCTGGGCGACCGTCAGGACGATTCCGGTCACGGCCAGCGCGGCGGCCACGGCGCCGACGAGCAGGACGAGCCACGGGCGTTCCCGCCGGCGATGGCGTCCTCCGGAGGCTTCGAGCACCGCCTCGAACAGGTAGGCGGCGGCGCCCAGGGCCGCGTCCCGGACCGGGAGGCTGCGAGAGAGCGCCGAGGTGAGCACCTTCCGGCTGCCGTCGCCGAAGAACGGGTCCCAGACCGAGCCGAGGACCTCGTACTGGTAGAGCGCCAGATAGGTGGAGACGGCGCAGCCCGCCAGCGCGAGCACGACCACGGGCAGGCGCTGCGCGGGAGCGGACGGATTTCGATCACGCCCGGTCACGATGGTTCACCTCCCGCTCCCGTTCCGGATCGCCGTCGCCGGATGCCGTCCCGAGGGGCCGTCCCGTTGCTCCACGTCCAAGGCCGTGTTGACCTGCACCAGCGTGTCCGGGCGGCCGTCACCGGCGGCGCAGCAGGAACGCGCCCAGCGCGAGCGCGGCGGTCGCGCCCGCGGCGACGAGCAGCGGACGCTCGTGCTGGGACGCCCACAGCTGGGGGCTGGCGCCGTGCGCCTGCCGGTCGAAGTCCCCGTGCGCGCCGAAGTCGCGGCCGCCCGGGTCGTCGGCGGGTTCCCAGAGGTTGGCGGGCTGGTCGGGATCGCGGAGCTGCTCGGTCTGCTGCGAGCCGTAGCCCGTTCTGGCCAGGTACCGGTCCAGCAGCCCGGGCGCGACCTTGTTGGCCAGCAGCGTCGCCGCGGTCGTCTCCCCGACCCAGTACTCCCGCCGCGCCGGATGCTCCGCGGCGAACACCAGGGCCTCCGCCGCCACCTCCGGCTGGTAGATGGGCGGGACCGGCTGCGCGTGCCGGGGGAGCCGGGACAGCACCCAGTCGAACTGCGGGGTGTTCACCGCCGGCATCTGCACCATGGTGATCTTGACGTTGCTGCGGTCGTGCATCAGCTCGCAGCGCAGCGACTCGGTGAAGCCCTGGATCGCGTGCTTGGCTCCGGAGTAGGCGCTCTGCAGGGGGATGCCCCGGTAGGCCAGGGCGGAGCCGGTCTGCACGATGACGCCCTTGTCGCGCGGCAGCATCCGCTTCAGCGCCGCCCTGGTGCCGTGAACGAAGCCCAGATAGGTGACCTGGGTGACGCGCTCGAACTCGTCCGGCTCGATCTGCGTGAACGGCGCGAACACGGAGGTGAAGGCGACGTTCACCCACGCATCGATCGGCCCCAGCTCCCGTTCGATCCGGTCGGCCGCTGCTTCCACGCTCGCGTGGTCGGCCATGTCGGCGGCGACGACCAGCGGCCTGCCGCCCGCCTTCTCGACGTCGCGCGCCGCGCCGTCCAGGCCCTTCTCCCCGCGCGCGACGAGCGCGACGCGGGCGCCGCGCCGCGCGAACGCCACCGCCGTGGCGCGGCCGATCCCGCCGCTGGCTCCCGTCACGACGACGACGGTGTCCTTGCCGATCTTCTGCTCCACCGCGACTCTCCTCCCTGATGGGACCGGGCGCTCTCGCGCAGTACCCCCACAGCGGATTTCATGCCGCGGTCACTGGAGCTCGTGGAGGACCGCGATCTGCTTCTCCAGGGCCCGGGGGACCCTCCGCCTGCGTGCCAGGGCGGCGGGGAGGCGGCGCAGGAGAGCGGTCAGCGCGCCGCGGGCGGCGGGATCGGTCACGGCGGCACGCGCCAGGCGCCACGTGCGGGCGGCGGTCCGCCCGGGCGACAGGCGCATCCAGGTGACGAGGACGTCGTTGCGCTGCTGCAACGCCCAGCGTTCGGGTGACTGGTGCCCGGCGCCGTGCGGGTCGTGCCAGGCGTGGACGGTGTCCAGATAGGCCAGGCCGCGGTCTCCCGCGGCGAGGTCGAGGGCGAGGAGCGTCTCCTCGCCGCCGAAGAACAGCAGGTCGTCGAAACCGCCCACGGCCAGGAACGCGTCGCGCCGCACGACCGCCCCGCAGGCCGGGAAACCCAGGACCGACGGCCCGGGCAGATCGTCCTCGCGCCCGAGCGGCGCGGTGCCCATCTTCCGGGAGACCGGATCCGGACGGCCGTCGGGCGCGAGGCGGATCCGGCCGACGAGCAGGGCGAGCCGGGGATGGGCGTCCAGGGCGCGGGCGGCGGTGTCCAGCGCGCCGGCCTCCCACCACGAGTCGTCGTCGCTGAAGGCCACGTACGGCGTTCCGGCGCGGCGGACGCCGACGTTGCGCGCGCAGGCCCCGCGGTTGGCGGGCAGCTCGACCACCCGCACCTCGGGGAAGCGGCGGCGGACCGCGTCCGGGCCGCCGTCCCGCGACGCGTTGTCCACCACGATGATCGGCGGACGTTCGGGCAGCTCGCAAAGGCGCCCGAGCGTCCGGAGCAACTGGTCGCGCCGGTCCCGCGTGGCGATGACCACCGTCACGTCGGCGCGCTCCCGTCCCGGCCGGCCGCCGTTCAGCGGAGCCGTCGCACGGACGAGGCCGGACGCGTTCCGTCCGTCCCCGGCCCGAGCCGATCCCCGGTCCCCGTCAGCCACCTCTGAGGGCCTCCTCGATCTTCTTCGCGCCACTGGCCTCTGGGGGGGCTCACGCTCCCGCTACCCGCTGGAACGCGGCCATGCATCGCCTGGGAAATGTTTGGGGAGCGCGGGGGGAAGGTTGTGAGTTCCGGGATCGCGCGAGATCGTTGAGGACGATCCTGCCGGTGCCGTCCGTTGGAGGACCCGCGTGACCGATCCCGCGCCCGCCGCGCTGCCCTCGCCGCCCTACTACGCCGTGGTGTTCACCTCCGTCCGGACCGCCGGAGACGACGGCTTCCAGGAGACCGACGAGCGGCTGATGAAACTGGCCGCCGAGCAGCCCGGATTCCTCGGCGTCGATGCGGCCGCCGGCGCCGACGGCCTCGGGATCGTGGTGTCGTACTGGAAGGACGAGGAGTCGATCGCCGCCTGGCGGGACCACGCGGAGCACGCCCTGGCGCGCGAGTACGGCCGCGAGCACTGGTATGCCTCGTACGCACTGCACGTCGCCAAGGTCGAGCGCGCCCACAGGTTCGCTACCTAAGTCGGTGCCGGAGCCGTCTTCGGCGGGCTGCGGGACGGGTG
Source organism: Actinomadura gamaensis (assembly GCF_042652125.1). Lineage (NCBI taxonomy): Bacteria > Bacillati > Actinomycetota > Actinomycetes > Streptosporangiales > Thermomonosporaceae > Actinomadura > Actinomadura gamaensis. Next base: position 358,348 of record NZ_JBHSIT010000005.1, read on the forward strand.
GGCCGGTCCCTAGCGTCGAGCCCATGGACGATCCAGGCAGATCGCCCAGCTGCACATGCCGCAGGTCCTGCCGGAGGGATCCGTCCCGAAGACGTCACCGGTCACCACCGGCGCGCATCGCGAGGCGTGCGCGGCACGCCTCCCTTGCGCGAACCGGTCACCGCGTCCTTTCACGCGGCGTCGTCGAGCCACTTCCTGATCAGCTTCGCCCATCGGCGGTTGTCGGTGGTCTCCATGAACGTCCGGTGATCGATCATCAGGTAGATCTCGCCGGCCGGGACGGTCCCGAGGATCAGCGGCCTGCCCGCGTTGAGGAGCCCGCCGACGAACCGGCCGTACAGCTCGGTGTACTCGTTGGCCACGGAGGTCACGTCCGACGGCCGCAGCACCAGCGCGCCGCCGTCCCCCCACCCCCGCAGGACGAGCCGGTCCGCGTGGAGCTCCACCTCGCCGCGCCGGGGGAAGAGCACGCTCTGGTCCACGCCGGCGGCGATCCGGTCGCCCCTCCGGCGGCTCCGCAGCTCCACGGTCGTGCATCCGATGTACGGTGCCTGCGCCAGCGGCGCGTCGATCTCGCTCATGACGCCCACCCTGCCCACCGTCACCGGCACGTCGCAGCCTGCCAAGGACGGGTCCGCCCTCGACTTTGGTCGACGCCCGCGCCGCCGCGAGCCGCCCTTCGATGACGTCCCGGACACGGTGCCGATCGCGTGCGGCGGAGCCCGCCCGTCCGGACGCAGGCGGGCGGATAGCATCGGACCCAGCGGCCGCGGAGGTATTGATATGCCCGACATGCCCGACATCACAGACGAGCAGATGCGCGCGCTGATGTCCCGGACCCGCGAGTACTCGGTCGTCCTGCTGAAGGCGGCCGAAGGGCAGGCGTTAGACCGCGCCGATCCTGTCGTCTGGGAGCACGGACGGCGCAACTTCCAGCTCCGCGCCGAGGGCCTCCTGCCGATCGTCTGCCCGGTGCTGGACGACACCGACCTGTGCGGCGTGGGCATCTTCAACGCGTCGGTCGAGCGGACCCGTGAGCTCATGCAGGACGACCCCGGCGTCCGCGCGGGGCTGTTCACCTTCGAGGTCCATCCGGTCCGCAGCTTCCCAGGCGACGCCCTCCCCACCTGACCGGTGGCAGGTGGGGGGCGGCAGGTCGGCTATACGGCCGCCGTCTCTCCCGCGGCTATGAGGCTCTGACGGCATGGCCCGCCGGAATCCGCAGGGACGATGAGCGCGGGCCGTCGCCGGTGGGCGGGAAGCCGCTGCCGACGATCTGGCCGTGGTCATTGATGTCGTAGGCGGTGGTGCCGGCGGCGCCGGGGGCGTCGAAGGAGGTGATCCTTCCGCCGCGGGTGAGGAATCCGTGGCCGGTCGTCGAGCCCTCGGGAACGTAGTAGCCGGTCAGGACGCCGCCGTCGGTGGCCGCGTTGAGGCCGGTGTACTGCGCGCCGGGGACGTCGAAGCGCGTGTAGGCGCCGCGGTCCAGCAGGAAGGCGTGCTGCCGGGTCGCTTCGGGACTGTCCAGGTAGACGCCGACGATCACCCCATGGTCGGTGAGGCGGTGCACGATGGAAAGGCCGGCTCCCGGAAAGGCGACCGGGGTGTACTCGCCGCCGTCCAGCAGGTACTGGGGCTGGGAGCCGTCCGGGCGGACGGTCTGGACGGTCATCCGCCCACGATCGTCGATCCCGAACGGCCAGGTCTCCCGGGCGCCGGCGACGTCGACGGCAGTGAACCCGCCCCGCGCGTAGCGGAATCCATGGATGACGCCGTGGGCGCCGACATAGCTTCCGACGATCTCACCGCGATCGTTGACGCCCGAGGCGAAAGTGCCGGAAAGGCCCTCGGAGTTCGCCTCGCCGGTGGCCTTCGGGTGGTCGATCGTCGAATATCGGCCGTTCGACCGCAGGAATCCGTGGCTGCGTCCAGAGGCGTCGTCGTAGGTGCCGACGATCTCCTCCCGGTCGTTGATGCTCATGGGCATGGTCCCGGTCGATCCCGGCACGTCGACTGCGGTGAACCGGCCGTCGGGCTCCCGCAGGTATCCGTGCCCTCCGCCGGTGATGCCGGTCGCGGCCCGCGCCGACGCCGCCTGGGGGACGGCCGATACCGCGGTGAAAAGCAGCGAGAATGCGACAAGGCCGCGGACCGGCGGCCTGAGCCGGCTTCCAACGCGCACAGCGTTCCTTCCGTGGTCTCTCGGTCACGAAAAGCGAATGCTCGAAGTCCTCGCATCATGCACCGTCCGCAACGCTCGTACTCCTGTCTCTCACACTTCACAAAGGAAGAAAAGGCGGTTCCGGGGAGCGGGCGGCAGGTGCCGGGGGTGGGCTCGGGGCAGTAGCGTGCGGGGATGGGCATGGTGGACACGGTCGGGCTGGTCCTGCATCCGCAGCGCGACTCCAGGGTCGCGGTGGACACGATCATCGGCTGGGCGGCGGGCCGCAGCGGGACCGTCCTCGGGCTGCCGGACGAGATCGGGCGCATCGACTGCAGCGCGGTCCCGGTGCCGGCCGAGGCCCTGGTCGAGCGCGCCGACCTGCTGGTCAGCCTCGGCGGCGACGGCACGATGCTGCGCTGCATGCGGCTGGCGTCCGGGGGCGCCACTCCGGTGCTGGGGGTGAACCTGGGCCGCCTCGGGTTCCTGGCCGAGATCGACGTCGACGACCTGCCCGGCGCGCTGTCCAGCATCGACGCGCACCGCTACGAGGTCGAGCCGCGCATGTCGGTGACGGCCCTGCTGCCGGGCGGGCAGGCCGTCACCGCGTTCAACGACGTCGCGCTGGTGCGCGTCCCGGGGGACGGGCTCGCGGCCGTCCAGGTCATCGTGGAGGGCCAGCCGTTCGTCCGGTACGCCGGGGACGCGGTGATCGTCGCCACCTCGACCGGCTCGACGGCCTACAGCTACTCGGCCGGCGGCCCGATCGTGTCACCCGCGGTGGAGGGGTTCCTCGTGATCCCGGCCGCGGCGCACTCGACGTTCAACCGCGCCCTCATGCTCTCCGCGGACGAGACCGTCACGCTGGAACTGCTGCCGACCTGCGGCACGCTCGCGGTGGAGGTGGACGGCGCGGTCGCCGCCCAGCTCGAACCGGGCGACCGGATCACGGTGACGGCGGCCCGCGCCGCCGCGCGGGTCGTCCGGCTCGGCGGCACCACCTTCTACGAACGCGCCCGCCGCAAGCTGCGCGTCAGCGGCAGTGCCGAAGCCGACTGACCCGTCCCGCCGACGACGGCGGCGTGTTCTCGCGCCGACCCGTCAAACGATTCCGGGATCGGCCCCCCGGTAAATCGGGAGGGAAAAGCGCCAGATTGGTTTCGCCGTCAGGCCGGGACGAAATCCAACGGTTTGCTCAGCGTGGAAAGCACCGGCGAGCAGGCGATGCGCTCGGCGATCGCGGGACGGTGAATCTCGAGCTCCGGAGCGAGCAGGAGTTCGTACCGGAACCGCGTCGCCGACTCCTCGCGCTCAAGGCCGACCCGCACTCTCACCTCGGCGTCGGGAACGCCGAGGTCGGCCAGCGCCATTCGCGCCGAAATGGTCATGCAAGCGGCCAGGGAGGCTTCGAGGAGTTCGTGTGGTCGCATTCCCGCCGAACCACCGACGCCGCCCTTGCGCGTGTCCGCGACTCCCTCGTTGCCGTCCGCCTGGAACCTGACCTGCCAAGGCGCCGGAAGCGCCGCAGCCTCGACCATGCTCTCACCCGCCTCTACCAGAACTCATCTGCGCGGATCGTAGCGCTCAGCTCATAATGTGAGAAATAGTGTCCAGATAATGGACATGATGGCGGGGTCGGCGGCCATGCGCGGGGGCTAGTCGTCGATCGCTCGGCCGCGGGCGACGTCCTCGATCGTCAGGTCGGGACGCGGGCGGACGATGCGGGCCGGGTGCCGCCAGACCGCGGCGTCCACCTCGACCTCGACCACCAGTTCCGGTTCGACCTGGACGTACTCGGCAGTGCCGCCGCGCCAGCCGACCGGCAGGCGCGGCGGCCAGGGGTGGGGGCCGGCCGGCGGGCGCAGCAGGCGGGCGATCCGCTCGCGCGCGGGCGCGGTGACCGGCACCGTCCGGCCCACGACATGCAGTTCCCCCTCAGCGTCCATCCGGCCGAGGATCAGCGCGCCCGGACGGGCGAGCGTCCCGGTGATCCCGCCGACGATCGCCTCGGTCGTCCGGCGGCGCTTCCACTTCCACCAGCCGCGACGGCCGGGACGGTACGCCCCGGACGCGCTCTTGGCCACCATGCCCTCCACGCCCTGGGGCGCGAGCACCTCCGCCCACAGCCGCGCCTCGCCGACGTCGCCGATCTGCGGGCACAGCACGACCAGCCCGGCGGGCGGCGCGTCCGCCAGGACCTCGGCCAGGACGAGGCGGCGCTCGCTCAGCGGCCGGGACAGCAGCGCCGTTCCGCCGGTCTCCAGCACGTCCCAGACGATCAGATGGCACGGCTCGCGCCGCGCCAGCTCGGCGTTGCGGCGCGGGCCGGTGTTCCGGCGCTGCAACGCGTCGAAGTCCAGCCGCCCGTCGTGCCAGCGGACGATCTCCCCGTCCAGGATCGTCCCGGGCGGAACCGTCGCCGCGACCGCCTTGACCACCTCGGGGAACGCGGCGTCCAGTGGCCGGAGCTGCCGCGACTGCAACCGCACCTGCCCGCCGTCGGCGCGGAAGGCCAGGCAGCGGAAGCCGTCCCATTTCGGCTCGTACCGCAGTTCCCGCTTCGGCGCCGGGGCGGGCAGGTGATCGGTGGATTGGGCCAGCATCGGGGGAATCGGCCAGGAGAGGATCACCGCGACGGCCCGCGCACCCCGCGCGAGCCGCCGTCCGCCGACCGGCGCAGACCGGCCACCGCCCCCATGACCCCTCGAATACCCCCAGCTCAACCCACCTAATCGTGGCCGTCAGCGGGAGACGGCGGTGGACGCCGGGGAGGTGACGGTGTTCTTCAGCGGGTCCTTGACCCGGATCTTGTAGGTGTGCCGCCCCTTGGGCGCGGACGTATCGGTGTAGGTGAGCGCCGGGGTGCTCCAGAAGGTGGACGGCTTGGTCAGCGTGCCGATCGCCTTCGTCCGGTTGTCGCGCAGGACCTCGTAGGTGAGGTTGGCGTTGTCCATGTCCCAGGTGGACGTCCAGCGGACGGTCACCTTCCCCGCGGACACGGTCGCGCGTGGTGCCGCGAGGTTGAGGGGGCCCGACTTGTTCGGCGCCTTGGCCTTCGCGGCGAAGCGGACCAGGCCCTGCTGCGCCTTGCCGTTCACCGAGGGGAACTCGCCGCCGAGCGCGATGCAGTCGGCGTTGCCGGTGCGACACGCTGTAGACCGCCTTGCCCAGCGGCAGGATCGAGTAGGTCGCGCCGTAGCAGTTGTCCAGCCAGACCAGCTTGCCGTCGTCGGCCTTCGCCGCGAAACGGCCGTCGAACCAGTGGCGGCCCTCGCCGTCCGCCGCGCCGAACACCGTGTCGCCCTGCACCTGAAGGTCGGTGACGTAGGAAAAGTCCGAACCCTGCCTCGCCAGAACGGGACGCGCCTCGAACGGCAGGGTCGCGCCGGAGGTCGGATCGACCTCACCGACGCCCGCCTGCGGCTCGCCGTTGATCGTCTGGAACCGCCCGCCGACCAGCACTCCGCCCTTCGGCGCGACGGCCAGCGCGAACACCTCGTCGTCATCGGCCTGCGGCGCCCACGGCAGGTTCGAGCCGTCGGACGCCCTGACCGCGGCGAGCCGGGTGCGCGGCTTGCCGTTGACATTGAAGAAGTTGCCGCCGAAGTAGACGGTGTTGTTGGTCGCGGCGATCGCGCGGACCTTGTTGGACACCACCGGCTTGAACGCGTCCACCAGCTTGCCGGTCTTGGCGTCGAACGCCGCCAGCCGCGTGTGCGGCTTGCCGTCCACCGTGGTGAACTCGCCGCCCACATAGACCCGCTTGCCGTCCGGCGAGGCCACCACCCGCAGCCCCTGCCCGTTCAGCTTGTGGTTGAAGGAGGCGACCAGGTTGCCGGTGCTGAGGCTGAACGCCAGCAGGTTCTGCCGCGCCACCTCCTTCTTGTCGCCCGGCTTGGTGCCCGGCGGACGCGCCTTGGTGAAACTGCCGGTCGCATACACCGTGTCGCCCACGGTCGCCATGCTCCACACCACGCCGTTCACCTGCCAGGTCGGCAGCGGGTCCGCGCTCATCGTCGCGGGCGTCCCGGCCGCCGGAGCGGTGTCGGCGATCGCGGACCCGGCCGGAACGAACGCCGCACCCAGCAGGGCGGCCCCTCCGGCGAGCGCGATGCCGGAGCGCTTCATCCAGCGGGCGGACGGTACCGGCCCCGCAATACCCGCATCAGCGTTGATGACGACCTCCAAAAATGAAGCAGCGAACAGGACGAGGCGCGCAGAACAGGCCATATCCCCGCGCCGACACCGCGCCCGTTCGGAAATTCTCCGGAATTGCTGAATGGCGGTGACACTACGTGCGGACCCCTTAGGTTCGCGTCAGGAACGCCTTAACACCGGCTTAAGGGCTTAGCTGCTCGTTTGCGCAGTAAGGACCCATCTGGACGGCTTATGCTGGGCGCGCGGCGAGTGTGTTGCTCATCGAAGACGGCCGGCGGCAGAACTCGCACGGCCAGGTGACGGCCGCTCCCGGACGGCCCGCCCCACCGCCCGCCTTACTACCGACGCCGCTGCCTGCGTTAGCGCCGACGCCGTTGCCTGCGTTACCGCCCGCGCCGCCGCCCGCCTCCGGACGGCCCGCGCCGCCGCTTCCACCGGGGCGAACCGTCGAGGCCCGTTCTCCGGCGGCTGCGCCGCTGCCCCCGGACGCCCCGAATCGCTGTTGATGACGACCTCCATAGCTCGGTCGACGAATGCGGCGCGCCACGCCGGACACAGGCGCATTCCCGGCCGATGCCGCCGCGCGGGGGAGCCACCGGAAATGCTGGACGCCGGTGACGTTAGGCGCGCACCCCTTAGACGCGTGTCAGCAACCGCAACCGCTTGACAACTGCTTAAGGGCCTCAGCGCCCGTCCGGCAGCACCGAGCTATGGACGTGCCACCCCGAGCGCGAGTGCGGTGTTATCGCTCGCGGCGGGGCGTCGCGGAGCGGGAGGTAGCGGAGCGGGAGGTCGCGGAGCGTGGCGCCGCGGAGCGAGGTGGTGCCGCGCGCATGTGGTCGCGCACCGGGGACAGCAGGTCGGCCAGGGTTTTGGTGTCGCTGCGCGACAGCGGCTGGAAGAGCTGCCGGCCGACGACCTCGGTGTGGCCGGGGAGCACCTTGGCGAGCAGCGCCCGTCCGGCGTCGGTGATCGTGACCACGACGCCCCGGTCGTCGTCCGCGGAGCGCGTCCGCGTGACCAGGCCCGCCTTCTCCAGCAGCCCGGCCTGGTAGGTGAGGCCGCTGCGGCTGTACACCACGCCGTCGGCGAGGTCGGTCATGCGCTCGCTGCCGCTCGGCGAGTCGAGGCCGAGGCGGGCCAGGAGCTGGAACTGCACGTAACTGAGGTCGCCCGCCTCGCGCAGCTGCTGCTCGACCGCGTGCCGGAGCAGGCCCGCCACCTCCATGAGGGCGAAGTACGCGCCCAGCTGGACGGCGTCCAGGGGCGGCGCTCCCTCGGGCTCGGCGGGCGACCGTGGCTCGGCGGGCGTGCGGGGCTCGGCGGGCGTGCGGGGCTCGGCGGGCGTGTCGACCATGTGCCCCAGCCTAGCGGATGCTTCATCTTCGAAGCACTTGCTTCAAATTCGAAACAGAGCTACGATCCTCCATGTGCTTCAAATTCGAAGCACGTTGGAGAGCGGAGTGAGGCCACCATGAAGGCAGTGCGATTCCACGAGTACGGCACCCCCGGCGTCCTGCGCTACGAGGACGTCGAGCAGCCGGTGCCGGGCGCCGGGCAGGTGCGGGTGCGCGTCGCCGCCACGACGTTCAACGGCGTCGACGGCAACATCCGCGCGGGGCTGATGCAGGGCCCGATGCCTCTGACGCTGCCGCACATCCCCGGCCTGGACGTCGCGGGGACGATCGACGCTCTCGGCGAGGGCGTGACCGGTTTCGCGGTCGGTGACCGGGTCGTCGGGTTCCTGCCGTTCGTCGTGGACGGCGCCTCGGCGGAGTACGTCCTCGCGCCCGCCGAGAGCCTGGCGGCGGCACCGACCTCCATCCCGCTCGCCGACGCGGCGGCGCTGCCGTTGGTCGGGCTCACCGCCTGGCAGGCGCTCTTCGACCACGCCGGTCTGAAGGCCGGGCAACGGATCCTGATCAACGGCGCCGGTGGCGCCGTCGGCGGTTACGCGGTCCAGCTGGCCGGAGCGGCGGGCGCCTACGTGATCGCCACCGGCAGCCCGCGCAGCATCGAGCAGGTCAGGGCGGCCGGTGCCGACGAGGTGATCGACCACTCCGCCACGCCGGTGACCGGCGCGGTGACGGAGCCGGTGGACGTCCTGCTGAACCTCGCGCCGATCGACCCCGACGAGTTCGCCGCGCTGGCCGGTCTCGTCCGCGACGGAGGCGTCGTGGTCAGCACCACCGTGTGGATGACCGCGCCGTCCGACGAGGCTCGTGGCGTGCGGGGCATCGACATCTTCGTCCGCAGCGACGCCGGGCAACTGGCCGAACTGGTGGCGCGGGTCGACCGCGGCGAGCTGACCGTGGACGTCGCGGAGCGCGTCCCGCTGGCCGACCTGGCGTCGGTGCACGCCCGCGCGGCCGAAGGGACGCTCGCGGGCAAGGTCGTCATCCTGCCGACCGCCGAATGACCTGCCGGCCGGGCGGATCAGACCGCGAAGGCGCGGACGGGCGGCGGAGTCATCGGCCGCCCGTCCGCGCCTTTCGCGCGGTGCGGTGCCGCCGGACGGCGTCCCGGTTGGAACAGGGATGCGAGCAGTAGCGCTGCCGCCCCGGACGGCTGAAGTCGACGTAGGCGTTGGTGCATTCGGGCAGAGCGCAGAAGCCGAGCCGGTGCATGCCGTTGCCGGTGAGGTGCTGGGCGGCGGCGACGGTGGTGGCGGCGGTGAGGATGCCGCCGAAGCTCGCGTCGTCCCGGCGGTAGTGGATGTGCCATCCGCTGCCGTCGTGGTCGGTGATCGTCGGCGGCGTCGCGTAGCGGGCGAGCATCTCGTTGAGCAGGGCGACCCGCTCGGTGTCGGTCGTGGCGCCGACCAGCCGGGACCACGCGGCGAGGTAACCGCGCACGGTCGCGAGGTCGTCCGGGCCCGGATCGCTCTCCAGCGGCATGCCGGTGGCGGCCCACCGGTCGGCGAGCTCGCCGGGGCTGTCCGGCGGGCGGTTGAGCAGGTCGATGACGGCGCACAGCAGCGTCCTGCCGTAAGGATTTACAGGCACAAGCTCATTACATCACCGTGATGGGCGTGACCACGAACTCTGTCGCGAACACTTCGTCCTTCGTCCCGTCCGAGCGGAGCGGCGACGCGGGGCGCCGGCCGGCGCGCTGGCTGCCGCTGGCCGCGTGCTGCCTCGGCACCTTCCTGCTGCTGCTCTACACCTCGGTCGTCACCGTCGCCCTGCCGAGCCTGGGCGCCGACCTGGGCGCGGCGTTCGGAGCCCGGCAATGGATCATCGACGTGTACACGCTGGCGCTGGCCGGGCTGCTGCTCGGCGCCGGGGCGCTCAGCGACGCGCTGGGCGCCCGCCGCCTCTACCTGGCCGGGCTGGCGCTGTTCACCCTGGCGACGCTGGCCTGCGGGGCGGCGGCGTCCCCGTCCTGGCTGATCGCCGCCCGCGCCGTCCAGGGGACGGCCGGGGCCGCCATGTTCGCCTCCATCCTCCCGCTGATCGGATCGGCCTACGCCGGCCGAGACAAGGCGACCGCGTTCGCGATCTGGGGCGCGGTCGCGGGCGCGGCGTCCGCGGTCGGCACGGTCGGCGGGGGAGTGCTGGCCGAGTACGCCGGATGGCGATGGATCTTCCTCGGCGCGGTGCCGCTGTGCGCGCTCGCGCTGGCCATCGCCGCGCGCTTCCTCCCACCAGCGGACCGCGGCTCGCGGGGGGACCGGGGGGCGAGGGGGCTCGACTGGCCGGGCATCGCGACGATCACGGTGGCGGTGACCGCGTCGACCTACGCCGTCATCGCCGCGGGCGAGTCCGGCTGGACGGCGCCGGGCACGATCGCCGGCGGGCTCGCCGCGGGCGCCGCGCTCACCGCGTTCGTCCTGTTCGAGCGCGCCACCGCCCGCCCGATCCTGCCGCCCGCCCTGTTCACCACCCCCGGCTTCGTCGGCGTCCTGCTGGTGGCGTTCGGGTACTACTTCGCCGCCTTCGGCGCGTTGCCGAGCCTGTCGGCCTGGCTCCAGGCGGACGCCGGCCTCGGCGCGCTCGCCACCTCGCTCGTGCTCGTGGCCCAACTGCTGGTCTTCATCGCCGTCTCCGGGCTGGTCAGCAACCGGCTCCAGCGGCTGAGCCCGCACTGGACGCTGGGCGCCGGCACCGTCGTGATCGGCGCCGGCGCGCTGACCGGCATCGCCCTCGACGCGGGATCGGGCTGGCCGGCGCTCCTGCCCTTCCTCGTCCTCAGCGGCGTCGGGGCGGGGATCGTCTCCCCGGTCCTCCCCGCCGTCGCCATGGCGTCCGTCCCCGCCCGCTACGCGGGAACGGCCGGCGCCGCGGCCAACGCCGCCCGGCAGTTCGGCCTCACCCTCGGCGTGGCGATCTGCGGCATCTTCACCCATACCGTCCACGCCGCGGGCGTCCGGTCGGCGCTCGTCCTGTGCGGCCTGCTCGCGACGCTGACGGGGGCCATCGCCGTGCTCCTCCTTCGCCACCGCACGACCGCCCCCTCTCAGCTCGCCGAACATTGATCCCATGCGCCGGAGGCTTGGTTCGGGCCCGCGACGGGAACGATGAGTTCTCACCCGCCGCTGTTCATGATCGGCCAGCCGATGTGCGCGGGCGGCTTCCGCGCCCTGGCGTCCCCCTGACCGGACCGTGGTCACCTACGACCCGCGCGGTCTGGGACGCGGCGTCCGCAAGGACGGGCGCACCGAGCACCGCCCGAGTGGCAGGCGGCCGACGTCCACGCCGTCATCGGGGCGCTGGGCGCGGGACCGGTCGCTGGAACGCGGGCATGGCCGCGTTCATCGCGATGATCTCCTGGCAGGACAGTGCACCGGCGACTGCTTCGCCCGCACACTGGAGGAGGTCCTGAGCCGAGCCGGGCGGGTGGCAAGGTGGAAATCGCGGCTCGGAGTCCTAGTCCGGCCGGCCGTACACGGTGGTGAGCTGGGCGGCCAGCTTCGCCAGCTCGTCCCGGACGGTCCGCGGCTCCTCCACGATGACGAGATCGCCCCAGCCCGCGAGCTGACGGGCGAGGTCGAGGGCGGTCGGCGCGGTGAGCGCGACCCGGACGCGGTCGCCGTGGGCGATCACCTCGCAGTGGCGGCCGAAGCGGTCCCGCAGGACGGGCAGGTACCGGACGTCGAGGGTGGCGACGGCCGTCGTCGTCGCGCGCCGCGCCTCCATGGCGGTGACGACCTCGTCCCAGGCCGCGGCGAGGTCGAAGCCCGCCGGACGCTCGGACGGTTCCGCGGTGACCTCCGCGTCGGCCATCCGGTCGACCCGGAAGGTCCGCCGCCCGCCGGAGGTTCCGGCGATCAGGTACCAGACGCCGTCCTTGCTGACGAGGCCGAGCGGGGCGGCGAGGCGCTCCCGGCCCGAGTAGGTGAACCGCACCTTCCGGCGCCGGACCACCGCCACCTCCAGCAGGTCCACGAGGACGGGCCGCGCGCGCCGGTGCCCGCCCCAGCGGGACGGGTCGACCACGACCGCGTCCGCCGCCGCCTCGGCCTCCGGCCGGAACGTCGAGGGCAGGGCGCGAAGGAGCTTGCGCAGCGCCGTCCTCGCCTCCGGTGCGAGCGCGGCGGCCGGTCCGAGCAGCAGGAACAGCGCCCTCGCCTCGGACGAGCTGAGCCCGGACAGGTCGGTGCGGGCGCCGCCGACCAGCGACCAGCCGCCGCCGCGTCCCGGCTGCGGGTAGACCGGGACGCCCGCGGCCGACAGGGCCTCCAGGTCGCGGCGGGCCGTGGCGACCGAGACCTCCAACTCGGCGGCGATCTCCGCCGCCGTGACCCGGCCGCGCGACTGCATCAGCAGCAGGACGGCCACCAGGCGATCCGCTCTCATGTCCCGACGATGCCAGGAAAAGTGCTCATTCGGTGAGCACTTTGGCTGGAAGCATCGAATCCGCAGGGCCACCGAACGGAAGGCGGACCGACATGCCGAGCGGACTCACCACGACGACCGGGAACGCGCTGATCTTCGAAGACGCCGCCGCCTGGCGGGCCTGGCTCGCCGAGCACCACGGGACGGCCCGCGAGGTCTGGCTGCTGATCGCCACGAAGAACGGCGGGGCGAGGACCGTGACGATCGCCGAGGCCCTGGACGAGGCGCTGTGCCACGGCTGGATCGACAGCCACCGCAGGGCGTTCGACGGCGACCACTACCTCCAGCGCTACTCGCCGCGCACCCGCCGGAGCCCATGGTCGGCGATCAACGCCGCGAAGGCCGAGGCGCTGACCGCCGCCGGACGGATGCGTCCGGCGGGCCGTGCCGCGATCGAGGCCGCGAAGGGGGACGGCCGCTGGCCCACCCCATGCGGGCCGTCCGTACACCGTGAATCAGGCCGTCACGCGCCGTGAATCAGGCCGTCGCACGCCATGGGTCAGGTCGTCGCACGCCGTGGGACAGGCCGTCCGCACGGCCGGAGTCAGCCCGTCCGGGCGCCGTGGGTCAGGCCGTCCGGGCGCCGTGGGTCAGGTGGTCCGGGCGCCGTGGGTCAGGACTTGGCGCGCTGCTGCTTGAGGCGCAGGGCCTCCCTGCGGACCTCGGCCTGGACGGCCTGCTCGCGCTCCAGCCATTCGGGCCGCTCGGCCTTCAGCGCCTCGATCTGGGCGGTGGTGAGCGGCCCGTCGATGCCGCCGCGGGCCAGGCCCGAGGTGGAGACGCGGAGCTTGACGGCGACCACCTGCTTCGGGTGCGGCCCCTCGCGGCGCAGCTCGGCGAGCCAGGCCGGCGGGTCGGCCTGGAGGGCGTTCAGCTCGTCCCGGGAGACGACGCCCTCCTGGAACTCGGCGGGCGCCGCCGACAGCAGGATCCCCAGCTTCCGGGCCGCGGTCGCGGGCTTCATGGTCTGGGGGGTCTTCGTCTTGGACGGGCTCATGGCCTCAAGGGTAGCCAGCGGAAGGGAGCCGTCCGGACGCCACTAGGCTGGGAAGGTGGACGAGGGGGAGTTCCGGCTGGCGTACGCGCCGGGAGTGACGCCGGCGAAATGGGCCGGAGTCTGGGGCGAGCGCGTGCGGGACACGCCGCTCCGGCTGATCCAGGTGCCCGCCGCCGAGGCCGTCCCCCTCCTGCGGGACGGCGGAGCCGACGCCGCGTTCGTGCGCCTGCCCGTCGATCGCGAGGGCCTGCACGTCATCCCGCTGTACGTGGAGGCGACCGTCGTGGTCGTGCCCAAGGAGCACCCGGTGGCTGCGGCCGACGAGATGACCCTCGCCGATCTGGCCGAAGAGGACGTGTTCGAGCCGCTGGACGACGTCCTGACCTGGGACGAGCGGCCCGGCGAACCGGCTTTCACCCGTCCCGGGACCACGGCGGGCGCGGTCGAGCTGGTGGCGTCGGAGGCGGGCGTGCTGCTCGTCCCGCAGTCGCTGGCCCGCCTGCACCACCGCAAGGACCTCACCTACCGGCCCGTGACCGACGCCCCCCAGTCCCAGATCGGCCTGGCCTGGCTGGACGGCGAGACCTCCGACCTCATGGAGGAGCTCATCGGCATCGTCCGCGGCCGTACCGCCAACAGCTCCCGAGGCCGCAACCCCGCCAACCCCGCCAAAACCGCCGAAACCGCCAAGGCCACCAACACCGCCAAGGCCACCAACACGGCCAAATCCGCGAAGTCCGGCGGTCGCGCGCCCAAGAAGCCCGCGCGCAAGAAGACCCAGCAGAAACACCCCAACTCCAAACGCCGCCGCCGCTGACCGGTCTCCTTCAGCGGGGAGATGATCATCAACGGCATGATCATCTTCGACTGCCTGCCGGTACGGAAGGGGCGGACCCGGACGGATCGGCCGTCGGCGCCTCAGCGGTGCGCGCCCTCCAGCTTCGCCAGGTCGGGGGCGAAGACGCTCATCCAGTGCGGATGCAGCCGGTAGAAGACGACGTCGTCGTCCCAGTCGAAGGCGTCGTCGCCGTAGAAGTCCTTGAAGTACGCGAGCAGCTCCGGCCAGTCGGCCGCCGGTTCGCCGTCCGCGGGGTTGAGGATCTCGACGGTGCCGTGGGTGAACACGCCCAGATCCTCGCCGCGCAGGTGCGCGGCGCTCGCGGCGGGACGGGCGGCCAGATGGCGGGCCTTGACGGCGTTCCGGGCCGTCCCGAAATGCCACTTGCCGCGCAGGAAGTGACCGTCCGCGCCGCTGATCCGCGGCTCGCCCTTGGCCGTCACGGTGGAGAGCGCCAGCGTGCACATCCCCGTGAGGACGCCGGTGAGCTGCTCCGCGGTGAGCGTGCGCTCGGTGGTGATGATCGAGCGGAGGTGCGACCCGGAACGGGAGAGCGAGGCGTCCAGCAGCGCCTGGAGCTCTTCGAGGTCTTCTCGTGTTTCGCGCATTCGCGGTCCTTGTCGTCCGTAGGAGCCGGCGCACGCCCTTGCCGTCGGCGCCGACCTGTGCCGCTCATGCTCGCGCGAATAACTGACACCCTGCGTCAGGCACCGCGGCAATGCGAACAGCAGCAGCGCCGCCGCTGCGAGATGCCGGCCGGGGCCTACGGCTGAGGCAGGACGAACCCGATCGTGGGCCTCGCCCCCGTGGCCGAGGCGGGGACCGGCTGCGTCGGGGCGGGCAGGTCGAGGGTGGCCGCCGCGCCGGGCGCGATCCGGTTCTCACTCGGCAGCCGGTCGTGCAGCGGAAGCTCGACGATCACGGCCGGCCACGTCCTCGACACCGAGACCCATTCGGCCCGCCGGTTGCGGACCGTGACCTTCACCGGATGCCCGGAAGCCCCTTGCTCCCCGAGGGCGGCGAGCGTGCGCACCAGGATGATGCCTCCCCTGGGATCGGGGACCGCCGTGACGGGCTTCCGGTCATCGTCCTCGCCGCCCGCCTTCGCGCGCGCGACGCGGACCTCGATGCCGGCGCACTCGACCCACTTGCCGTACTTGGCCTGCACGGCCAGCCGCGCGCCGGGGGTCTGCGGTCCGGGGACGCGGGTGTGTTTCGGACGCTCCCCGTACGCCTTGCAGAGCCTGACCACGCTGACATAGGCGTCGACGGGCCGCGTCGTGCCGAAGAGCAGCTCGCGTTCGAGGACGGTCCGGGCGGCCCCGATCGTCTTCTGCACGTCCCGCAGGGACGGCACCCACAGCCAGCACGCCGCGATCGCGACGTCCGCGACCGCCTGCCGCAACGGGTCCGCCATCGTCTCGGCGATCCCGAACGCCCGGACGAACTCGTGCTGCGCCTGCTCGACGAGCCGGCGCCGGTCCCGGTCGCCGCGCCACTCGTCCCGCAGGTCCCGCATGTACCGGCGGCCCGCCGCCATGTGGATCTCGAACTCCTGCGCCCTGCTCCGCGCCGGCAGGGCGTCGATCTTCTCGCCCAGGACGTCCAGCCGCAGCTCGATCCGCCCGATCCCCTGCTCGATCCGCTGGAGCGCCGGGTCGGGACGGTTCGGGGACGCGACGACGGCGTCCACCACCTGCGTGGCGACCAGCGCCCAGTCCGAGCCGCTCCACGCCCCGCCCCGGACGAGCTCCGTCACGGCCGCCTTGGCCCCGATCGCGGTCAGGGCGACCGCGAGCTCCACCGCCACCATGCCCCGCTCCTCCCGCCGCCACCGAGCCGGGACCGGCAGGTCCGCCTCCCCTGTGTACCGCGATTCCCGCGACTCCGGCGTCCGGTTCAGGCCCGAATCCCCGGCCAGGTGCGGACGCCCCCGGGGGACGCGAGCGGAAGGTACTCACTCCGGCCTGAGTACTTCACCCCACGAACGCGCGGCCGACCGTCCGCCAGAATCGTCGATCATGAAACGACGACAGCAGACGATCTGGTGCGCGGCCTCGGCCGCCGCCGCGCTGGTGACGGCGGCCGGTCCGGCAGTGGCCGGCCCGGCGGCGGCCGGTCCAGCAGGGGCCGCTTCCGGTGCGATCACGTGGCGACCGGTGCTGAACGCGCCGTCCATGCGCTTCTTCGGCCACCTCGCGGTGGTGGACCGCGACAGCGCGTGGGCCTTCGGCGGCGTCACCGTCGCCGGCGGCACCGTGGCCCCCACCGCTTTCCGCTGGGAGCGCGGACGCTGGCAGCGCGTCGCCTTCCCGGCGCCGCGCGGCGGACCGGTCAACGGTGTGGCCGTCGCCTCCGCGAAGGACGTGTGGGCCGGAACCGGCGGCAGCCCGTCGTCCCCGGCGCTGGTGATGCGCTGGAACGGCGGCAGGTGGGACGTCGCCAAGCGCCTGCCCCGGTCCGCCTTCGTCACCGACGTCGAGGCCGCCGGACCCGGCGACGTCTGGACCTTCACCAGCACCGCCGCCGGCCGCACCAGCGTGGCCTGGCGTCACACAAGCCGGGGCTGGAGCAAGGCCGTCCTCCCGTTCAACGTCCTCCAGGCGAGTGCGCGCTCGCCGCGCGACATGTGGGCGATCGGTTTCGCCACCGGGACCGGCGGCTTCTCCTCCCGTCCGATCCTGGCGCACTACGACGGCAGGACCTGGCGCACCGTCCCCCTGCCCGAACCTGCGGGGCCGGACGAACTCCATGCCCTGATGGGCGTCACGGCCGACGCGCGGGGCGTCTGGATCACCGACTCGGTGAACGGCGTCCGCAGGCCCGTCACCGACTCGGTCCTGCTCCACCTCGACCCCAAGGGCCGCTGGCACACCGAGCGGCTCTGGTCCAAGGTGGGCCGCTGGGGCGAGGACGTGCCGCCCGTACCCGACGGCAAGGGCGGCCTGTGGTTCCTCGGCTCCACCGACGTGAACGGCTACGAGTCCGCCCTCGTGCACCGCTCGTCCACCGGCTCGTGGACGCGCAGCAAGATCAGTCCTGTCGCCGAGCTGAGGACGCTGGCCCGGCTGCCCGGAACGACCCGCCTCCTCGCCGCCGGCGAGAGCGCCAGGCGCGGTGCGGTCCTGACCTACCAGCCGCCGAACCGACCCTGACCGTCGCCGGGGATCGGAGGACGTGCGGGTTCAGCTCGTGATGCGGAAGACGCCGATGTCGTCGTCGTAAGCGCCGGCCGGGGTCGTCTCGTTGAGGGACACCTCGACGCCGACCCAGCCGCGGAAGGCGCCGTTGTCGTCCACGACCTGGATCATGGGCTTGACGTGCGAGTTGCCGGTGTAGCAGGTCTCGTTGCGGGCGTCGGCGAGATCGGTGTGCCAATGCCAGAGGGTGTCCCGGCGGTGGGTGGGGGGCGAACTCGCCGGGGCGACGTAGTAGGCAGTCCGAATGGTTCCGTCGCCGCGGTCGATGTAGCCGTGGTAGCCGGTCGCGTCGCGGTTCGTCTTCCACAGGAAGTAGGTGTGCACGAATTGCGACCGGTCGGCGGACGCGATGGTCGAGGCGGGGATTCGGGAGTTCCACGACGCGTGTCGGTCCTTCGTACGCGCGTCCGCTGGGACCATTGCCAATACCGTTCCGAGACCGTCCCGTCGGTGGCGAACGTGTAGAAGCCGAGCCGAACTCAGTTGGACGTCGAGTCGGCGTTGAGACCGCCCAGCGCGATGGCGTAATCGCGCTTTCCCAGTGGTAGAAGCAGGCGGAGTTCTCCTTCCTGACCCGCGGCGTTCATTCGGGTGTCAGGGCAACGCCCGCGGCCACTGGTGATCTGTCGCATCCGCCACGTTTCCTCAATCAGTGGAGCGCGCGTGCGCGTCTATCTCGCGATGGCCGGCAAGGAGCGTCGTGGACGCATCGACCCGCTCGTCCTGGCCGTCGCGCGCCGGGCGGTCGAGGAGGCCGTGCCCGTTCCCCCCGAGGCGCTCGAAGCGGTGGAATGGGTCGCACCGGACGGTGGGGTCGCGCTGCTGGGCTGGTCGAACGAGCCGAAAGCGCCGCTGCTGCCGCCCGTCATGCAGGCGCGCGAAGGACGGCACGCCGGCTACTGCGGATATCTCGCCGACCGCGAGGACGAGGAACCGCTGCTCGCCAAGGACGACCTCCTGGCCACCACGGCCGGGCTCGGCGGCGTCTTCTCCGTCTTCCGAGCGGACGCCGACGGCGTCGAGGCGGCCACCGCGATGGCACGCGTCTGCCCGGTCTACCACGCCGAGGCCGGTGGCGTCCGGATCGTGGGCAGCCGCGCCCTGCTCGTGCACCTGGTGGCGCGCGCCGCCCTGACCGGGCGGGCCGATCCGGCGGTCGACCTGGATCTGGAGGCGCTCCACCCGCTCGTCCGGCACGGCTTCTTCACCAACGACGACACCCCGTTCAGGGGCGTGCGCGCGCTGCCGGCGGGTTCGGTGCTGCGTGCGACGCGCGGGGACGGCACGGTCGTCCGGCGGCCACCCGAGCCGGACCCGCGCGAGGGCCGCGGCAAGGACGGCGTGGAGCTGATCAAGCCGCTGGCCGGCGCGCTCGTCGCCGCCGCGGCGCCGCTGGCGCGTCACGGCGTCCCGGTGAACCTGGCGCTGTCCGGCGGACGCGACAGCCGGTTGATGGCCGCCGTGCTCAAGGCCGCCGGGGTCCCGTTCACCGCCACCACGCACGGTTTCGCCGACGATCCGGACGTCGTCCTAGCCGAGCGGGTGGCGGCGGCGCTGGGGATCGAGCACACCGTCGATCTCACCGTTCCGGACCGCGGGCGCGACGCCGTGGCCGTCCAGCATCCGTTCGCCCGCGCGCACGACCTCATCCGCATGTGCGAGGGGATGAACTCCGCCTACGAGAGCGTCAACCGCTACCGGCCGTTCGAGGTGGTCCCGAAGACGTCGGGCTCGGGCGGCGAGACGCTGCGCGGGGGCTTCCTCTACGACCAGGACGACATCACGCCCGACGGGATGCGCGGGCGCGTCCGCCTGATCTTCCACGCCGCCGAGCGGATCATGACGCCGGAGGCCGACGAGCGCGCGGCGGCCGACCACCGTCCGTGGGCCGAGCGGGCGGACGTGGACGGGTTCGACGTCCTCGACAAGCTCTACCTGTACTTCCGCACCGGACGGTGGATCGTCGGCTCCCACACCGCGACCCTCATGAACTCGCCCTATTACCACCCCTTCTTCGACAATCGGGTCGTGCGCGAGGCGGTGGCGCTGTCGCCCAAGTGGCGATGCAGCGAGTACCCGCTCTTCCATCTGCTGGAGACCTTGGCTCCGGCCCTCGCGTCCATCCCGCCCGAGGGCAAGCGCTGGCGCTTCGACCGCGACCGTCCGCCCCGGCTGATCGGACGAAGGGCGTGGAAGGCCCGCGAGGCGCTGGTGCCCGAGGGACGCACGGCGGGTTTCAACTGGCGGGTCTCCTACGACCCGGCGTTCCGCGACCTCCTCCAGGAACAGATCATGGACGGCCCGCAGGAGCTGTTCGGCATCGTCGACCGGGCCGCCGTCCGGGACGCGCTGCGGGACGCTCCCGGACGGTGGGCCAAGCAGATCTGGCACGTCTACACGCTGAGCGTCCTGATCTCGGGGGAATGGCGGAAGCCGCTCCCGGAGCTCCCTCAGGTCAGCATCCCGATCCCGGGCTGACCCGCAGCCCGTCGCGCCGGCCGCGCCGAACTCTCGCATCAGGACGCCGGTGTCCGCTCAGCCGACGCGGGGCGGCGAAAGGGGCGCGCGGGGTGCTTTCATAGCGGCATCCGGTGGGGAAGGGACGGGTGCGGATGCACGCTTGGTGGTCGGTCGGATGGTGGGGCTGGTGCTGCCTCGCGGTGGCCGTCGCGGTCGCCGCCGTCGACGCGGCCGTGCGCAGGCACGACCGGCGGATCTGGGACACCCTTCCAGGCCGTCCTCCGAACCGCGACCTCGGCCCCTACCAGCTGGACCGGCTGCGCGGAACGTTCATGCACGACCCGGCGGCCGTCATCACGATCGAGCTGGCCGTCCGGGGGCATCTGCGCATCCACGATCCGGGCGGGAAGGACGAGCCGGTGGTGATCCGGCGCGTCCGCGACGCCGATCCGGCGGACCTGCGCCCGTACGAGGCGGAGTTCCTGGAGGTTCTCGGGGACGAGGCGGTTCCGTCCGAGGAACTCGGCGACCGGCTTCACCGGCTCGTGTACCTGGCGACGCACGAGGAAGTGAGAAAGCTGCCCTGGGTGCGGACGTACATGCACCCGGTCTGGCCCGACTCGTCCTACCGGGACGCCTGCGGCACGCACTCGTTCGCCGCCGCCTGCCTGGGCGCCGCCGGCGTGCTGCTCGCGGCCGTCGATCTGCTCGTCCGGGAGACGTTCGGCAGTCTCGCGATGGCCGGTGTGGCGGTGTTCGCTCTCGGGCTCGTGGCGCTGGCGCGGCGACTGCGGCTGGACGAGCTGTGCCACGGCACGCTCGACCGGGTGATCGACGACTACACCGGGATGTTCGGCTACTCGGCGGCCGTCCGGAAGCGACCGCACGAGAACCTGCCGTACGCCTTCTCGCTCAACCAGTACCACTGGCTGGAGTGGTACGCCGGCGAGCACGTCCGGGACGCCGGCTGGTACTCGTTCGGCGGAGCGGACGAAGCGCTGAAGGAACGCTTCGTCGCGCTGGGCGGGATGTTCAAGGGCGGTTATCCGCGTCCGGCGTACGTCCGCTCGCCGTCGGGCCGTCCGGCCCGTAGCCGCGCGACGTCGGGCGGGTTCGCGGGCGGCGGCCACGGCGACGGCGGCGGCGGCTTCGACAGCGGCGGCGGTCATGGCCACGGCGGCGGCCACGGCGGGGGAGCGGACGGCGGCGGTCACGGCGGCTCCTGGTAAACGGCTCCTTGCAGGCGGCTTCTGGTAGGCGGCTCCCGGTGACGCCTTCCCCGGCCGGACGGCGGGAACGGTCAGCGGCCCACGAAGTCGCGGAGGGCGTCGCCGCCCGTGCCGGCGGGCCAGACCGGCGCGCAGACCATCGGCGGCAGGCCGGACACCGGCACCGTGACGACGCGCGGGTCGTCCGGGCGCACCGAGGCGACCGTCAGGTGGATCACGTCGCCCCGGGCGACCAGCATGACCGCCTCCTCGAGCGACGCGGACCGGTGCCGGGCCACCCGGCGCAGCGGCGCGCCGCCGGGCGTGGCGGGCGGGATCCACAGGTCGGCGAGGTCCGGCGGCATGCTGCTCGGGTACAGGACGTCGTGGCCGGCGAGCTCCTCGGCGTCGATCGCGGCGCGGCGTCCGAGCGGGTGCCCCGCCGCCACCAGGACGGCCCGGTCCTCGCGGCGCCACGCCCGCCCCACGCGGAAGCCGTTGGCCTCCATCGGCGCGGGGTCGCCGGGCAGCCAGCCGACGAAGACGTCCACCGGCCAGTCGTCCGCCCAGCGGGACGGTTCGGTGTTCGGATGCGCGGAACGGACCACCGCGCAGTCCGGGCGCGACCGTTCGAACTCCCGGATCCTGCCCTCGACCGCCGCGGCGGGCAGGCTGGTCGCGACGCCGACGCGCAGCACGGTGGTGGCGGCGCTGCCGCGCGCCTCGGCGAGCGCCCGTTCCATCCGGTCGTGCGCGGGCTCGAGCTCCGCGCGCAGCCGCTCGCCGAGCGGAGTCAGCCGCACCCGCCGGGTCGTCCGCTCGAACAGCGGCGCCCCGACCCGGCGTTCGAGCGCGCGCACCGCCTGGCTGACGCGCGGCGTGGACGTGCGCAGCCGCCGCGCCGCGCGGCCGAAGTGCAGCTCGCGGGCGACCTCCAGGAACGCCTCGATCTCGCGCATCTCCATGCGCCCATTGTGTCGCGCGCCTTAACGATCATGGCGGGATCGGCGATTGATCACCCTCCCGGGCCCGGCCAGCCTGGAAGGACTATGGGACTCGAAGAACACCTCCCCGGCGACTTCCTGCTCACGACCGTCGAGACGATGGCCGGCCTGGCGCGCAGCTCGTCGATGTGGCCGATGACGTTCGGGCTGGCCTGCTGCGGCATGGAGCTGATGGCGGTCGGCGACCCGCGGCACGACTTCGCGCGGTTCGGCATGGAGCGCGCCTCGGCGACGCCCCGGCAGGCGGACCTGATGATCGTGGCCGGACGGGTGAGCCAGAAGATGGCCCCGGCCCTGCGCCGGCTCTACGACCAGATGGCCGAGCCGAAATGGGTCATCGCGATGGGCGTGTGCGCCTCGTCCGGCGGCATGTTCAACAACTACGCCGTCGTCCAGGGCGTGGACCACATCGTCCCGGTGGACGTCTACCTGCCCGGCTGCCCGCCCCGTCCGGAGATGCTGCTCGACGCCATCGTCAAGCTGCACGACAAGGTCCGGCAGACCAAGCTCGGCGCGCACCGCCGCGCCGAGATCGCCGCGGAGGAGAAGGCCCGCCGCACGCGGCTGCCGCTGATCGACCTCCGTTCCGGCGCCGAGTGAGCGTTTCCGGATGCGGTCAGTCGGAATCTCGTTGCAGGGCGTAGTCTGGGGCCATGGGCGTGAGTCCACGCGCCGCGCTGGTCGCGGTCGCGTGCGCGGTCGTGACCGCGGGCTGCTCGAGCGGTTCCGGCGGTTCGCAGTCCGCCGCGCCGAGCCACGAGGTGGACCGGTCGGTGGTGGCCCTGGGCGACTCGGTGCCGGAGGGCGCCAACTGCGGCTGCGATCCCTACCCCGAGCTGAGCGCCAAGGCGCTGACCGTGCCGGGCACCCGGCAGGTGACGACGACCAACGAGGCCGTCGGCGGCTACACGAGCGCGGACGTGCTCGCGCAGCTGCGCGCGAGCACGTCCAAGGCCAGTAGGAGCGTCGAGAAGGCCGACGCGGTGGACATCGAGGTCGGCGCCAACGACGTGTCCTTCGACGAGTCGTGCGGCACCTCGACCGCCTGCTACGAGAAGCGGATCCCCGGCCTGCAGCAGAACCTGTCGGAGATCGTCCGGCGGGTGCACGAGCTGACGGCCGGGCGCAAGGTACTGGTCGTCCTGCTGGACTACTGGAGCGTGTGGCTGGGCGGACGGTACGCCGCGGAGCAGGGCAAGCCCTACGCCGACGCCGCGACCGCGATGACCGCGCAGGTCAACGAGATCATCCGGAAGACCGCGACCGACAGCGGCTCGGCGTACGTGGACCTGCGCGAGGCGTTCAAGGGCCCGGACTACGCCTACGACGAGACCCACTACCTCTCCGACGACGGCGACCATCCGAACGCCGCCGGGCATCAGCAGATCTCCGCCGCCACGGTCGACGTCGTCCGCAAGACCCTGCACATCTGACGGACCCCGCACATCCGATCGACCCCGCACGTCCGACGGACCCTGAACGTTCGACGGACCCCGCACGTTCGACGGACCCCGCACGTCCGACGGACCCTGCACGCCCGACGGACCCCGCACATCCGACGGACCCCGCACGTTCGACGGCCCCTGCGTGTTCGAGGGGCCGCTCGCGGCCTCAGGTCATGCGGCGCAGGGCGGTCTCCACGGCGTCGACGAGGGGATCGCCCTCGGTCGGCGGGTGCCGGACGAGGCCGAGCTCGACGTCCGCCATGGCGGGCAGGGCGCCCGCGTCGTGGCAGGCCATGGCCGGTTCGAGGTTCGCGGGCATGAGCGCGGCGACGCCGAGCCCGGCCCGGAGCGCGGCGAGCACGCCCGCCAGGCTGTTGCTCTCGAACGCCACCCGCCAGCGCCGGCCGGCGCGCTCCAGCGCTTCCAGCAGGGACGTCCGCCAGACGCACGGGCTCGAGAACAGCACCACCGGCAGCGGGTCGGCGGTCACGTCCACGCCCTGCCCGACCGCCCAGGCGAGCGGGCGGCGGACCGTCCAGCGCGGCGGCGCGGGCAGGTCCGGCACCGCGTCCAGGACGAGCTGCACGCGGCCCGCCCGGTAGGCGTCGCGCATCCCGGCCGTGGAGAGGCTGAGCACCTCCAGCGTCGCGCCCGGATGCAGCCGGGCGAGGTCGGCGAGGGCCTGCGGGAGCTGGGACGCGGCGAGGTCCTCCAGCATCCCGACGCCGCAGTGGCCGGTGAGCGCGCGTCCGGACTCGCTGAGCGCCTGCGCCGACAGCGACAGGATGCGCTCGGCGTACGGCAGCAGTTCCTCGCCCGCCCGGGTCGGCGCCACGCCGGACGGCGACCGGTGCAGCAGCGGCCGTCCGACGGTGCCCTCCAGCCTGCGCAGCTGCTGGCTGAGCGCGGGCTGGGTCTGGCCGAGCGCGGTGGCGGCGCGGCTGATGCTGCCCGCCCGCACGGCGGTGACGAACGACCGCAGCAGCGCGGTCTCCAGATCCCTGGCCATAAGCGTTCATTATGCCGGGGGCAACGAATTAACCACTAGCTATGGCCGGACGGACGATCTAGCGTCGTCCGGGTGTTCCGCTATCGACAGGTCCTCGCGGTGCCGGGGATGGCGCCGCTGCTCGGCGTCTCGCTGCTCGCCCGCGCCGCGATCACGGCCGACGTGACCGCGCTGACGATGTACGTCGTGCTCGGCCTGCGCATGAACTACGCGGCCGCGGGCGGCGTCTCGGCGGCCATGGCCACCGGGATGGCGCTCGGCGGGCCGCTGCTCGGCCGCCTGATCGACGGACGGGGCGCGCGCGGCGTCCTGGTGGGCACGGTCGTCCTGCAGGCGGTGTTCTGGCTGAGCGTCCCGGTGCTGCCGTACGCGGTCCTGCTCGGCGCGGCGTTCGCGGCGGGGCTGGGGATGGTGCCCGTCCCGCTGGTGACGCGGCAGGCGATCGCCGCGATGACGACGGCGGCGCAGCGCCGAACCGCGTTCGCGCTGGAATCGGTGCAGGGCGAGCTCTCCTACATGACCGGCCCGCCGATCGTGATCCTGCTCGCGGCGAAGACGTCCCCGAACCTCGTCGCGTGGGGCCTCGGCGCCGCGATCGTGGCGGGCGGGGCGGGCCTCGCGCTGCTGGACCCGCCGCTGCGCGCCGAGCACGAGGCGGACGCCGCGCAGGCCGTCCGCCCCCGCCGCCGCGAGTGGCTGGGCCCGCGCATGGTCGCGCTGCTGCTGATGGCGTTCGGCGCCACGATGCTGCTCGGTGGTACGGATCTCGCGATCGTCGCCACCCTCAAGGAGGCCGGCCAGGTGTCCTGGGCTGCCGGGGTCGTCGCGGTGTACGGGATCGCGTCCATCACCGGCGGGCTGGTGTACGGCACGTTCCGCCGTCCGCTGCCGACGTGGCTGCTGCTCGGCCTGCTCGGGCTGGCGACCGTCCCGGCCGGGCTGGCGGACGGCTGGCAGTGGCTGTGCGTGGCCGGCGCCGGCGCGGGACTGCTCACCGCGCCGACCCTCTCGGCGATCGCCGACGGCGTGAGCCGCCTGGCGCCGGTCGGCGTCCGCGGGGAGGCGACGGGCCTGCAGTCGTCGGCGCTCAGCGCGGGCTTCGCGCTCGGGACCCCGGTCGTCGGAGCCGCGATCGACGCCTCGCTGCCGGGCGGCGGCTTCGCGGCCGCCGGCCTGGCCGGAGTCGCCACCGCGCTGACCGGCTACCTGCTGTCCCGGCGCGCACCGGCCCGTCCGCGCCCGCCCCGGCGGGTCAGCGCCGCACCCTGTACTTCAGGTGCAGCACCCGGTCGCCCCGGATGACCGCGTCGGGGCCGTCGAGGAGGTGCCGGGCGTCGACGCCGCCGAAGAAGCGCCTGCTCGACCCGAGAGGGCGGACGCGCGCCGGGGCCCGCCGATCGGCTCGGCGGGCCCCGGCGCGGGGGTGCTGCGGGGCGCCCGGGAGGGCGCCCCGCAGCGGGGTCGGCGGTCAGGCCGGGATGATGTTCTCCGCCTGCAGGCCCTTCTGGCCCTGCGTGACGTCGAAGGACACCTTCTGGCCCTCCTGGAGCTCGCGGAATCCCTGCCCGGCGATGTTGGAGAAGTGGGCGAAGACGTCGGAGCCGCCGCCGTCCTGCTCGATGAAGCCGAAGCCCTTCTCCGCGTTGAACCACTTGACGGTGCCGGTGGCCATACTGGTCTCCTCTGGTCGGTCCCGCCCGCACACCGTGCGCGGGCGAGGATGCCGCGATGGCCCATCCGGAAGATCCAGAACAACAAAAAACGCGCCTGACGTCACATCCAACAGGCGCGTGCACATGTCTATGGGAACCGCAACTCTTCGCACAGTAGCACATGAACGAGTTCCGGCCCGGTGACCTGTGATTTTGGCATCAGGTGTCGGGGAGGGGTCCCGTCACGGCGGGTCCGGGGCGCATACTGCAAGAGTGAAATCCTCTAAACCCGCCGGGCGGCGGCACCTGCCCACCAGCCCTTTCCCGCCTCCGCCCGCCGCTCCGCCGGTCCAGGAGTTCGCGCTCGACGACCGGGTCACGCACGACAAGTACGGGCTCGGGCAGGTCGTCGGGGTCGAGCCGGGCCGCGCCGTCCTGATCGATTTCGGTACCGAGAAGGTCAAGATCCTCTCGCCCTACCCGAAGCTCTCGAAACTCTGAAAACCGCGCGCGGACCGCGCCGGACGGCGCCGAATCGCCGGTTCGTCCGGCCGTCCCGGATTGTTGACCGGAAATTTGCCGGACGGCCGATACCGGGCGGCGCGCCGTGAAATCCACCTCTCGCCGGGTCGGGACGTCCCGCCGGGTCAGAGGCCGGTGATGCCGTTCACGGGGAAGGGCAGGGCGGCGATCTCCCGTTCCCCCTCCCCGGAGGCCGGGCCGCCGGGGAGCGGCACCGCGCGGACATGGCCGCCGAGATCGGAGACGTAGGCGACGCCCGCCCCGGCGTCCAGGGCGAGGCCGATGGCCTCGGCGAAACCGGACGCGAGGATCTCGGGCGCGTCGCCCGTCCGGCCGGACGGGGGCAGCGGCGCGCGGTTGAGCGTGTTGCCGCCGGGCGGCGCGCCCCGGTCCGTCCAGTAGAGCCGTCCCTCGTGGACGTCCAGGTCGATCGGCTCGGGAAGGCCGTCCCAGAGCAGTTCGACGTCGGAGCGCCGCTCGGCGCTCTCACCCGGGGGAAGGTCCAGCCCGGCGCGGAAGATCCGGCCCTTGCCGCCCTTGGCCGGGCCTTTCTGCGTCCAGTACAGGTGCCCGCGCGCCGGGTCCACCGCGACGCCGACGCACTGGGCCGCGATCCCCTCGCCGGGGTCGTTGACGACCAGGTCGGTCAGTCCGGTGCCGTCCGTCCGCGCGCGGCTGACCCGGCAGCCCTCGCGGTCCCCCCAGTACAGGGTGCCGCGGCCGTCCGAGGCGAGCTGCTTGCCGGTCGTGACCGATCCTGCGGGGACGACGTCACGCCTGCCGCTCCCGTCCAGGGAGACCGCGTGGACGCCGCCGTTGCGGGCGGAGAAGTCCAGGGCGGCCTCGGACCTGCCCTTGGCGGGATCGGTCTCCGGGGCGCCCATGGTCGTCCAGCACACGGTGCCTGACTCGACGATCAGGCCGTCCGGGAAGGGACCCGCGTCCTCGACGAGCGTCGACACCCGCCCGTCGGGGATGCTCACCCTCAGCACCTGCCCCGGCACGGCTCGCAAAGCCAGCAGTTCGTTCCACACCGTCGTTCCTCCCGAGTGATCACCCTCAGTGAGGATCTCCAGGCGGCGCGGGCCGAAACTCTCCCGGGAAGGGGTGACGCCGCCCGCCGGAGAGGGCGGCGGGTCAGATCGCCAGGCCGTCCTCGACCACGGCTCGGGCGACCGCGCCGAGGGGGAGGCCCTCGCGGCGCGCGTACTGGCGCAGGCGGCTCAGGGCCTGGTCGACGCTGATGTCGTCGCGGCCCGCGATGACGCCCCGGGCCTGCTCGACCAGGACGTGGGTTCCGAGCGCGCGTCCGATCCGGTCGCGGTCCGAGCCGTCCCGCCGGAGCATGTGCGTCTCGCGGGCCAGGGCTCTGATCAGGGCCGTCCAGGCGCGGGCGTCCAGCGGCGGCTCGCCCTCGGGCTCGGCGGACGGGTCCAGCCCCCGGACGGCGTCCACGACGCCGGTGACGTCCTCGACGTGATGGATCGCGCCGATGAGGCGCCCGTCGCGGTCGCGCAGGGGACTGTTCACCCGCGTCCAGTACCGGCGCAGGAAGGCGTCCCCGTCTCCGCGGGGCGGGATGTCGTAGCGCTGAAGGACCATGTGGTCGCGGCGGCCGTGCCGGAACACCCGCTCGAACGAGGCGCTGACCTTGGCGACGCCGTCGGCCGCCGGGTCGGCGGGATTGTCGGGGAACGCCTCGAACATCGGAGTGCCGACCAGCTCGTCATGGTCGCGTCCGGTGGCGGTCAGATAGGCCCGGTTCACGTCGCGGATCACCAGGCCGGTGTCCACGATCAGAAGCGGCGTGTCCGCCGCGCAGAAGGCCGCGGCGCGCTCGTCATCCCCCAGCAACGGTCCCATCGTGGCACCTCCGAAAGCGCGGGCGTGCGCGTCGGCCCGCCCCTCGCGACCCACAGATGTCGGGATCCGCGCCGGACGCCATGGCGGCGAACGCTTCACGCCATGAGAGCACTTCACGGCATGAGACGACTCGTTCGGCCACGCGCCGCCGATCCCCCCTCTTCCAGTCTGCCATCGGGCGGCGGCCGGCGAGGGCCGGTGCCGAATGAAAGAAAGCCACTGTCGATCCCGGAGCGTGGTCACTAGACTACGGAGGGATTGTTCGGGACACGCTCTCCCGGCCCCCCGGATCGGCTCCGCCGAGCCGGCGCGCGGCCGTGCTGCTCCAGACCCCGGCGGTGTGGTGTTCCGGCCCGGACAGCAGGAGCCCCCGCTCGCGGAACGGGCTCGTCAACTGCCGCGCCGCCGAAAGGGGTCTCGTGAAGCGGTTCGACGTGGACGTCATGGAAGAGCGGACCGACCGGCTGGTCACCATCGCGGGGGACCTGGACCTGCTCTCCGCGCCCGTCCTGAAACACCGGCTGCGGGAGATCGTGGACGCTCCCGGCGGGCGGGTCGTCCTGGATCTGTCGTCGGTGGAGTTCATCGACTGCTGCGGGCTGGCCGTCCTGCTGCACGTCCGGCGCGTGGCCCGCGCCCGCGGCCGGACCCTGTCCCTGCGCGCGCCCGCACCCCCGGTCCGGCGCCTGCTGCGGCTGACGGACACCGAGGAGCTGTTCGCGCCCCGCCCGCGCCGCTGACGCGGCCCCGGAGCGGACGGCCGGCACGGACGCCGGGCGGCACGGACGCCGGGCGGCACGGACGCCGGGCGGCGCGGTCGCCGGGCGGCGTGATCGCCGGTCGGGTGGCCGGGCGGTCAGATCGTGGCCGACGGGTCGGCCGGAGGCACGGCGATGTCCAGGTTGCCGTGGACGACGTCGGCGGCGACGACGGTGAGCAGGCGGCCGGTGGTGCGGGCGTGGCGGCGCAGGGCGAGGAAGGCGTCCTGGACGCTGATGTCGTGGTGGCGGGCGAGGTAGCCCTTGGCCTGCTCGATGATGACGCGGCTGTTGAGGGCGGTCTGGAGCTGCTCGGTGATGACCTCCTGGCGCGCCAGGGCGCGCTGGTGGACCAGGCCGATGGTGGCGGTGTCGGCGAGGGCCTGGCCGAGCGCGACGGTGGCCGGGGAGACCGGGCCGGAGGTGACGCTGAACAGGTTGAGCGCGCCGAGCATGGTCTGGCGCAGCCGCATGGGCAGGGCCTGGACGGAGGTGTATCCGGCGGCCACGGCGGCGGCGGCGAACCGGGGCCAGGGGGAGGCGGGCCCGTCGAGGCCGGGTCCCTGGACGGGACGGCCGGTGCGGAAGGCGTCCAGGCAGGGGCCTTCGGAGTTCTGCAGCTGGGTCAGCTCGACCAGGCGGGCGGCCTCGGTGGAGGCGGCGACCAGGTTGAGGGCGCCGTGGTGGTCGACCAGCAGGATGCCGCAGGCGTCGACGCCCAGGATCTCGACGCAGCGGGCGGCGAGCCGGTCGAGGTACTCGATGATGTCGAAATCGGCGACGAGGGTGTCGGTCAGTTCGATGAAGACCTCTTGCACCCGGTGCTCGGACGCGGCCATCGCTGGTGCTCCTGCTACTGGTCGGTGTCGGGGGGAGGGGACTGGCCGTCGCGCGGCGGCGGGCGGGAGGGCCGGCGCCCGCGGGCGGGCCCGGGGCCTCCGCCCAGGCGCAGGCGGCCGGCGAGGATGTCGGCGGCGACGTCGTTCAGGCGCCGTCCGGTGGCGTAGGCGTGCGCGCGCAGCGCGGTCAGCGCGTCGGTGATGTCCACGCCGAGGTCGACCGCGACCATCCCGGTCGCCTGGTGGACCTCGGCGCGGCGGCTGGCGAACGCGCCGTCGATCACGCGCTCCAGGTCGGGGTGCAGGCCGCCGCGCTCGTCCAGGGCCAGCACCAGGACGGCGTCGGCGAACAGCAGCGCCTGCAGCAGCTCGTGCCGCTCCAGCGGGCCGGGCGCCGACCGGTACAGGTCCAGGACGCCGAGCTGGGCGGCGCCGGCGGCGACGGGGAAGCAGAACATGCCCCGCGCGCCCTGGCCTGCGGCGGCGGGCGCGAAAGCGGGCCAGCGGACCTCGGCCTCGGGCGCGGTCAGGTCGGAGACCAGGATCGGACCGTGCTGCACCACGGTGTCGCTGCACGGGCCCTCTCCCAGGGTGAACTGGAGCTCTTCCAGTTGCTCGGCGCGCGGGCCGGTGGCCAGCACCGGCTCGCGCGGCTGGCCGTCGCGGTTCATCGACAGCCCGGCGCCCAGCGCCGCCAGCTCCCGGGCACACGCGATCACCGCGTGCAGCACCGACACCGGCGCGTCGTGCTGGCGCGCGACGGCGTTGATCGCCGCCCACACCCGGCCGCTGTGCTGGTCGTCCACGGTGCACCGTCCCTGCTCGGG
Organism: Actinomadura gamaensis; assembly: GCF_042652125.1. Classification (NCBI taxonomy): domain Bacteria; kingdom Bacillati; phylum Actinomycetota; class Actinomycetes; order Streptosporangiales; family Thermomonosporaceae; genus Actinomadura; species Actinomadura gamaensis. Next base: position 389,126 of record NZ_JBHSIT010000005.1, read on the forward strand.
CCCTGCCGGCTCGGCCGCCGCAGGGCGGGGGGCCGCTTCCGCCGGAGCCGTCGGGCTCCCGCGCGTCTCGGGGCGCCGCGGGACCGTGTCGCCGCCGGACGTGCGGCGCGCCGGGGGTCCGGTCGGCGGCGGGCACGACGCGAGGATCCCGGAGGGGACGGGCGAGCGCGTGCCGGGCGGCCGGGAACGGCGCCGTGTCATGGTGGTCATGACGATCGCTCCCGAGGCTCGGACATCTCCGCGAGCCGCCGGGGTCTGGAGCGGCGTCACCGTCCACCGTGGCGCATGGCCGCACGGTATCGGTTGTCTCCGAGTCTAGACCCCCCGGTGCGACTTGGCCGCGAAGCCGACCCTTCCGTGACGGCCACGGCCGGTGAGGCGGGAGCCGGATGGGAGGACTTTCGTCCCTTTTTCGGCCGAATGGGCGATCGGACGGCGTTCAATCTCCTATCGAACGGTCCCGGAGGTGAGCGGGAAAGAGCAGATGAAGCGGGCTGCGGTGTTCCGGCCCGGCTCCGGAAGGGCCGCCGAAAGTGCGGCCGAAATCCCGCCGGACCGTTTCTCGGCGCCGTCGCCGACCGGGCGCCGGCGCGGGTGGACGCGCGGAGCGGTGACCGTTCACCCAGCTCAGCGGGCCCCCTCGGGGTGAGGCGTGGCAGGGCCGGGTGGTGGAGGGCGGGCGCGGCGAACGGGTGGGGAGACGAAGGTCCCTTGCTCTCGCCCGAGGCCCGGCATGTCATGGAAAGGGAGTCGGCAAAGGAGTTGGAATGGTCACGGCTCCGTACGTCCTGGTCGGTTATGACGGCCTGCGCGAAGGGGAACGCGCGTTGCGGTGGGCGGTGGACGAGGCCCGCCGCCGCCGTGGCGGGCTGCTCGTCTGCCATGTCTGGCAGTGGCCGTATCCCGATCTCAAGGCCGAGCCGGAGGTCCTGGACGCCCTCCGCGACACCGCCCGGCAGGCGCTGGACCGCGGTGTCGAGATCGCGCGGGAGCTGGCCCCGAGGACCGAGGTCGAGGGCCGGCTGCTGGAGGGGCCGGTCGCGGTGGAACTGCTGCGCGAGTCGCTCTGGGCCGCGCTGGTGGTGGTGGGCGCGAACGGGCACGACGACCCGCCGCTCGGCGGGACGGCCCTCCGCATGGCCGCCCGCGCGCACCGTCCCGTGATCGTCGTCCGCGAGGCGCCCGCCGGGGACGGGCGGGTGGTCGTCGGGTTCGACGGCTCGGCGGCCGGGACGGCCGCGCTGGAGTTCGGATTCGAGGAGGCGGCGTTGCAGGGATGGCGCGTGCACGTGGTGCACGGCAACGGCGCGGCAGCGACGGTCGAGGAGCTCGCGGAGGACCGCGCCGGAGGCCTCCCCGGAGACTTCGCGGAAGAGCCTGCGGGAAAGGTCGCGGGAGTGCTCGCGGGAGAGCTCGCGGCAGAGCTCGCCCAACGGAACGTGCTCGGGCACGTGGGCGTGATCGAGGCCGTCGAGCACTGCCGCGAACGGCACCCCACCGTCGCCGTGCGGACCACGCTCCTCGACGAGCCGCCTCGCCGGTTCCTGCCCCGCACCGCCGAGGGCGCCCAGCTGCTGGTGCTGGGCGACCGGACGCCCGGAGGGGCGCCGCCGCGGCGGATCGGCTCGACGAGCCAGGCGATGCTCCAGGCCCTCCCGTGCCCGGTCGCGCTCGTTCCCGCCGCCCGCTGGACGCCGGCGGACGTCGGCGGGCACGGTCCGCCTCATCCGGGTGAGGCGTTCTCACCCGGATGAGGCGGGGCACCGAGGGTTGCCGGGTCGCCTCCCTGCGTAGGAGACCTGGGCACCGAGTCCTCTCGCGGACGGAGGCGATCGTGAGCGCTCCTTCGGAACTGGAGGTCCCGAAGGCACCGGTTCGCCGGGTGCCGACGAGGGACGCCGCGGCCTCGCCCGCACCGGACGAGATCCTGGCGCGGCCCCGCCTGATCGAGCGGATCGGCGGCGCGGCCGCCGGCACGCTCACCGTCGTCGCCGCGCCTCCGGGCTCGGGCAAGAGCGCGGCCGTGGAGTCGTGGGCCGCCGTCCGGCGGGACCGGCCCGTCGTGTGGATGCGGCCGGGACGCCCGGCGCGGACGGTCGGGGAGTTCTGCGCGGGCTTCGCGGCGGAGCTGGCGGACGCGGGCGTCAAACCGGGCGGCGTCGCCCGATGGCGGCCCCGGCGTGAAGTGCGTCGCGAGCCCGGACGGGAGCCGCGGCGGGAATCCGGCCGCGAACTGCGACGTGAGCCCGGACGCGATCTGCGGCGGGAATCCGGGCGCGATCTGCGTCGTGAGCCCGGTCGCGATCTGCGGCGGGAATCCGGGCGCGATCTGCGTCGTGAGCCCGGACGTGACCTGCGGCGGGAGGCCGGACGGGAGCTGCGGCGTGAGCCCGGGCGGGAGCTGCGGCGCGAAACCGGGTGGGAGCTCCGGCGGGAGACCCGCCGGGACCTGCGGCGGGTCGACGCGCTGAGCGCGCTGGCCGCCGTCCTGGCCGGTCTGGAGGCGCCGGTGACGCTGGTCCTGGAGGACTTCCCGCCGGAGCGGGACTCGGTGACCGCGCGGTGCGTGACGTACCTGCTGGACCACGCGCGCGACACCCTCGGCGTCATCGTCGTCTGCTCGGCGGCCCCGCCGCTGCCGCTGCGCCGCCTCGCCCTCGCCGGCCGCCTGACGGAGGTCGGCATGGCGGACCTGGCGTTCGGGGAGCGCGAGGTCGCCGCGGTGCTGGCCCAGCACGGGGTGTCGCTCGGGCCGTCCGCGCTGCGCGCTCTCACCGAACGCACCGGGGGATGGGCCGCCGCGGTGCGGTTCGCCGCGTTCGCGATGCGCGGCCACCCCGATCCGGACTCGTTCGCCGAGCGGTACGGCGGCGGCGACCCGGCGATCGTGGAGTTCCTGGACGACGAGGTCCTGGACGCGCAACCGGCCGACGTCCGGCGGTTCCTGCTCGGGACGAGCGTCCTGGACCAGGTGAACGCCGAGCTGGCGGCCGTCCTGCTCGGCGAGGACACGGCCGCCCCGGGCGAGGCGGGGGACGGGAAGGCCTTCGGCGCGGTCTTCGCCGAGCGGGTGCGCCGCAACTGCTTCTTCCGGCCCGCGGGGGACGGCTGGTTCCGGCCGCACCGGGTGTTCCGCGAGGCGTTCCGGACGATGCTGCTCCAGGAGTCGCCGGGCAGGTACGCCGTGCTGCACCGGCGCGCGGCGGCCTGGTTCGACCGCGCGGGACACCTGGCCGAGGCCGTCCGCCACGCCGGACTGGCCGGGGACTGGCGCTACGCGGCGTGGATCGCGGTCGACCGGCTCGCCGTCGGCCGGGTGATCGGGCTGCGCCCCGACGATCCGCTCACCGGCCTGTTCCGCGGGATGCCGAGGGATCTGGCGTTCTCCCGCGCCGAGCCGGAACCCGCGGTGGTCGCCGCGGCGGTGGCCGTGGCGGACGGTGACGAGCGCCGCTGCGCGGTGACGTTGCAGCACGCCGGGCGCGTGCTGGCGTCCCTGCCGGCCGGGGAGGGACGGGCGGCGCGGTTCTGCGCGGAGGCGGTCCGCCTCGCCCGCGACCGCTCCCTCGACTCGCTCGTGACGGGGGCGGGGAGGGCCGCCGGCGACCCGGACGCGCTTCCGTTCGGCAGCCGGGACCGCGCGCTGGAGGACAACCCGGAGCTGCGGGCGCTGTTCACCTCGGTCCAGGCCGCCGCGCACCTGCGCGGCGGGCGGCTGGCCGAGGCCGCGCGGTCGTTCGAGAAGGCCCGCGCCGCCGCCGACCGGGCGGGAGGCGACCACCAGCGGCGGCTCGCGGTCGGCTACCAGGCGCTCTGCGCGGTGCTGCTCGGCCGCGTCGGCGTCGCGTCCGCGCTCGTCGCGCGGGCCTCGCAGTTCCCCGAGGTCTCGGTGCGACCGCCCGGACGGCGCGTCGCGGCCGTCCACCTCGCGGCGGCCCTGGTGCACCTGGAACGCTGGGCGCTTCCGGCGATGCGGGAGGAGCTGGACGCGGCCGGCGCCGCCCTGCGCGCCCGCCCGGACGCGCTGCTGTCGCTGGTGCACCGGCTCGCCGAGGCGCGCTGGGAGACGGCGGAAGGACGGCCCGGCCGCGCGCTGGAACTGCTCGCGGCATCGGACGGACGCGGCCCGGCGGCGCGCGTGCCCTGGCTGGAACGCCGGTTGCGGCTGGCGGCGGCCGAGGCGCACGTGATGTCCGGTGCGTCCGCCGCCGCGCGGGACGCGGCGGAACGGGCGGGCGGGGCGGGCACTCCGGCCTCGGCCCTCGCGCTGGCGTGCGCCGAGGCGTGCGGTGACGACCCGGCCGTGGCCGCCGTCGCGGCCGAGTCCGTCCGCCGGGCACTGGTGGCGTCCGCGGGAGGCGCGGTGGGGCTGCGCGTCGCGGCGTGGCTGCTGGCGGCCCGGTTCGCCTACGGGGCCGGGAACGCGTCGGAGGGACGCCGGGGCCTGTACCGCGCGCTGCGGCTCGCGAACCGGGACCAGATCAGGCTGCCGTTCGCGCTGGCCGCGCCCTGGCTCCGGCCCGTCCTGTTCCGCGAGCCGGAGCTGGCGCGGTCGCACGGGCGGCTGCTCGGGCCGCTGCGGCTCGCGCCGCCGGCGCGTCCGCCGGACGCGGGGGAGGCGCCCGCGGTCGGCGAGCTGAGCCCGCGCGAGCTGGACGTCCTGTCCCGGGTGGCGCGGATGATGACGACCGAGGAGGTCGCCGACGACCTCTGCCTGTCGGTCAACACCATCAAGACGCACCTGAAGAGCATCTACCGGAAGCTGGGAGTGACCCGCAGGGGCGAGGCGGTGCGCCGCGCCCGAAGCCTCGGCCTCCTCGCCGAACGCGCCTGAACGACGCCTGCCTGAACGACGTGCGCGTGAACATGCGCCTGAGCGGCACGCCTGGACGACGTGCGGAGCGGCGCGGACGGCTCAGAGGAGCCCGACCTCCTGGGCGCGGCGCAGCGCCTCCTCGCGCGAGCCGACCTCCAGCTTGCGGTAGATGGCCCGCGTGTGCGTCTTGACGGTGTTCTGCGAGACGTACAGCCGCGCGCCGACCTCGCGCAGCGACAGGTCGCTGCGCAGCAGCCGCAGCACGGCGACCTCGCGCGCGGTCAGCGGCTCCAGCGGCACGGTCGTGTCGGTGAGGGTGCTCAGCTGCCGCTGGATCCGCGCGTGCCGCACCCGCAGCCGGTCGGTGTCGGCGGGCAGCGACGCCAGCAGGTCGGCGGCCTCGGCGGCCAGCGCCTGCGCCTCCTGCTCGCGGCCGAGGTCGAGCAGGGCGCCGACGAGCAGCTGCAGGTTCTCCAGCACCGGCCAGCCCGCGAGCAGCGGGGAGCGCCGGTAGGAGCTCTGGACGCGGGCCAGCAGCTCGCTCGCCTCCGCGGGACGGCCCAGCCGCATGAGCAGCGCGCCCTTGGCCGTGCCGGCGGGGGCGGCGTGCGGTGATCCGGCGGGCCAGTGCCGGTCCGCGAGGGCCGTCGCCGCCTCGGCGAGGTCGGCGGCCTGCGCCTCCCAGCCGACCTCGGCGGCCACCATGGAGTGCGTCGCGAGCGCGCGCACGCGGGTGACCGCGAAGGCGGTGCTGCTCGCGGCGGCCTCCCGGAGCGGGTCGGCGGCCTCGGCGTACGCCCCGGCGAGGTAGTGCGCGCAGCCGAGGTTGCAGCGCGCCATCGCGTACCAGGGCGTGGCGGGATCGCGTTCGAGGGCCACCGCGGTGCGCGCCGAGGCGAGCATGCCGTGCGCGCCCGCGGTGCCCAGCGTGCTCTCCAGCATCGCCGCCGACGACTCCAGCGTCGCCGCGCCGTCCGGCAGCGGGCCGGTGTGCCCGAGCCCGCGCGCCGTCTCCAGCCGGCGCGCGCTCAGCGCGTGGTCGCCCGCCAGCGCCGCGATCCAGGCCGCGCAGAGGGCGGCGACCGGATCCTCCGCCAGCCGTTCGGGGCCGACCGAGGCGGCCCAGCGTTCGAGCGTCGTGCTCCCGTCGCCGTCCGGCGCGGGGGCGTCCGTGGCGAAGGCCAGGGTCGCCCAGTGGGCGGTGACCGCGCCGACGGCGCGATCGGGGTCGCCCGCCGCGAGGGCGTGCTCGACCGCGGCGCCGATCCGCCCGTGCTGTTCGTGCCAGCCGCTCGCGCGCCGGTGCAGCAGCGGCGCGACGGGAGGCTCGTCGGACGTCAGCAGCCGGTGCAGGACGTCCCGGAACAGCCGGTGGTAGCGGTACCAGCGGCGCGTGTCGTCCAGCGGGACGACGAACAGGTTCGCCTGCGTCATCTCGGCGATCAGCGCCCCGGCGGACGCGTCGTGCGTCACGGCCGCGGCCAGCGGGGCGCAGAACGAGTCCAGCACCGACAGCCGCACGGCGAAGCGGTACAGCTCGTCGGGCAGCGGGGCGAGGACCTCCTCGCAGAAGTAGTCCATGACGTAGCGGTGCGAACCGTCGAAGGCGCGGACGAACGCGGCCGGGTCCCGGTGTCCGCGCATGCCCCGCGCCGCGAACTGGACGCCGGCGGGCCAGCCCTCGGTCCGCTCGACGAGGACGTCCAGCACGTCGTCGCACAGCTGGGCGTTGCCGATCCGCCGGACGGACCGGCCGGTCTCCTCGGCGGTGAACCGCAGGTCGTCCGGGCCGAGCTCCACCAGGTCGCCGGACGCGCGGAAGCGGGCCAGCGGCAGCGGCGGCGCCGTCCGGGTCAGCAGGATGACCTGCGAGTCCGCCGGCAGCCGGGTGATGAGCGCCTCGAGCTGCCGGACGCAGTCGGCGTCGCGCACCCGGTGGCAGTCGTCCAGGACGAGCACCACGCCGTCGCCGTGCTCGGCGAGCCGGTTGACGATCTCCCCGAGGAACGCGTCGCCGATCTCGGCCGTCCGGTCCTCCAGGGCGTGCGCGGCGGCCTCGGTCCCGGTGACGGCCGCGCTCTGGGCCAGCGCCCGCAGGATCGACGCCCAGAGCAGGGGCGGGTCGTTGTCGCCGGCGTCCAGGGTGACCCAGGCGCACCGGCGGGTCTCGTCCGGATCGGTGCGCCACAGCGTGGCGAGGGCGGTCTTGCCGTAACCGGCGGGGGCCGCGACGACCACCAGCCGCTGCGACCGGGCGTCGATCAGGCGGTGCACGAGCCGGGACCGGCTGATCCATTCGTCGCGGGGCTCGGGCGCCCGTACCTTCGTCACCGCGATGCCGTCGGGTGACGCGCCGCCGGCCGTCCCGCCCTTCCGCCTTCTCCAGCGATCTCGTGGCATGGCCGTGCCTCTCGTCGCGTGCCGAGATTGTTCGTCGCGGACGGGGACGAGTCAACGGGGGGCCGCGCCGGGGCGTCCGGTGCGCCGGACGCGGCTAGGAGAGGTGACCTTCGGCCTTGACGCGGTGCCGGATCCACAGGATGAGCGCGGTGCTGAGCAGGCCCCAGGTGATCAGCCACAGTCCCAGCAGCCAGGTCAGCGCGACCAGGGTGATGTCGGGATAGGCCAGCACGACCAGCCCCGCGAGCGCCGACAGCCCGGCGAGCGCGGCGGCCCAGCCGCGGTGCGGCCGGTTCCGGTCCGAGACGACCACCATCAGCTCGATGATCCCGCCGACGAGCCAGAACAGCCCGGCGAGCACGGCGAGGACCGTGACGGTCTGGAACGGCGAGCGCAGCGCGAGCAGTCCCACGATGATCGAGAGGATGCCCAGCAGCGTGTACAGCACCCGCGCCCCGGCGGCGGCCTCGTCGGCCGCGACGGCCCGCACGAGCTGCAGGACGCCGTTCACCAGCAGCAGGATGCCGAAGACGACCGCGACGACGGACACGGTCGCCTTCGGCCACGCCACGAGGACCACGCCCAGCACCGTGGTGAGGACCCCGGCCGCCGTCCCGACGCGCCAGGACTCCTTGGCGTACCGCGCCACGAAGGTCTCCTCGGGAGGGTGGCCGGTCGCCCCGGCCGATCCCGGAGTTGTCGTGCTCATGCCGCTCTGCCTCCCGGTGTCCGCACACCGCCGGCGGGCCGGCGGCGTTCCGTCCGGCCGATGGCACCGCGTCCGGACGGGCGCCGCATCCTCCCCGGCGAGTGACCCGCCGATTCCCTGCGGCGCGGCGCGCGGGGCCGGGTTTCTCATCCGCTGGGGGTGATCCCGTCCCGTCCTCGCGGACCGAAGGTGGGCCCGACCAGTACGCATCGTGAGGTGACAGGAGCGGCCGACATGGCAGAGGGAACGCATCCCCGAGGACGGGGCAGCGGAGGAGCGGCGGTCAAGTGGGCCCGGGGGCTGGCCCTGTTCGCCGGGATCATGATGGTGATGACCGGCACGTTCGGGGCGATCCAGGGCCTGGCGGCCATCCTCAACGACGACGTCTACGTGCTGCGCGGCGACTACGTGTTCAAGTTCGACGTCACCGCGTGGGGCTGGATCCACATGGTCATCGGGATCCTGGTCGCGGTGGCCGGGTTCTACGTGCTCTACGGGCGGCTGTGGGCGCGCGTCATCGGCATCGCCTGCGCGGTCGTCAGCGGCATCGTGAACTTCGCCTTCATCCCCTACTACCCCGTCTGGTCCCTGACGATCGTCGCGCTGGACGCGGCGGTGATCTGGGCGCTGGCGGTCTACTCGCGGCAGGCCGCCGAGAGCGGCTGGCGCGAGTGAGGCGGTGAGCGTGAGACCGGTGAGCGTGAGACCGGTGAGCGTGAGACCGGTGAGCGTGAGACCGGTGAGCGTGAGACCGGTGTGAGTGAGACCCGTGCGGGTGGGGCCGAGGTGGCCGCGCACGCGCGCCGCGGCGCGCGCGGTTCATCCGTCGCGGGTGAGCCCCGCGCGGCCCGCCGGCCCGATCCTGACGGCGGCGGAACCGACCACGACCGCGCCGGGGCCGGGGCGCCACGCCGCCCCCGCCCGGTGCGGCCCCGAGCACGCAGGAGGAAGACATGGCGGAACTGATCGCGATCGGCTACCCGGACGAGACGACCGCGGCGGAGGCCGAGGCCGAGGTCAAGCGGCTCGCCCGCGACCTGGTCATCGAGCCCGACGCGGTGGCGGTCATCGTGCGCGACGAGGAGGGCAAGTTCCAGGTCAAGACCAACCACCACGCCGTCGGCGGCGGGGCGACCTGGGGCATGTTCTGGGGCTTCCTGTTCGGGCTGCTGTTCTTCGTCCCGTTCTTCGGGATGGCGATCGGCGCCGGGCTCGGCGCGCTGATGGGCAAGATCGAGAAGGGCGGCATCGACAAGCAGTTCCAGGAGCAGGTGCGGGGGATGCTCAAGCCAGGCACCTCGGCGCTGTTCCTGGTCGTCCACAAGGTGACGCCGGACAAGGCCGTGTCGGCGCTGAGCCGGTACGGCGGGACGGTCCTGAAGACGTCGCTGTCGGAGTCGACGGAGCGGGAGCTCCAGGAGGCCCTGCACGGCCAGAAGCCCCAGGGCGAGTCGTCGCAGGGCAGGTCGTCCAGGCGCTGACCGAGCACGAAGGATAAGCGGAAGCGCAAGGAGAGGCCCCGGCAGGCCGGTCGAGCTGCCGGGGCCTCAGTCGTGGGCCGGACGGTTCCGGGGGCTAGCCCCTGCGGCGGGCCACGCGGCGCGCGGTCCGGCGTGCGGTGCGGCGGGCTACTCTGCGGCTGCCGAACATCGTGGTCTCTCCTGTCCTCCGGTCGGTCGTCTCCCGGTCGCGGTCACCCGCGGTGCCGCGGTCACTTGCGGCGGGGCTTGCCGGCGCTCTCCATGGCCGCCATCCGCCTGGCCTCCTCGGCGGTGCACAGCCCGATCTCGACGAGGTCGAACGGGCTGATGAAGGCGTCGCCGATCCGGTAGCCGTTGGCGCGCATGATCGCGTCGCGCAGCGGGACCGCCCAGTGGTGCTCCACCAGGATGAGCGCGGCGGCGGAGTCGGCGGGCAGCTCGGCCAGCACGTCCCACGCCTCGTCCTCGTCGAAGACGCGCGCGCCCGAGGCCGCTGCGGCGGCACCCGCCTCGGCGCCCTCGCGCATGCCCTTGTCGCCCTCGATGCCGAGGCCGATGAGCGCGCCGACCTTGCTGCCGAGCTCGACGGCCTCCTCGCGCGTCAGGTTGCTGAGGTGCTCCACCTCCATCTCTCCGTGCTTGTCCTTGTACACGGCGAGCGAGTCGATGACGCGCACCGTGTCGCTCCGCCGCAACCGCTCCAGCTCGGCGATGATCTCGCCGCGGAAGTCCGGGTGGTCGAAGCCCAGGACGATGAGCTGGACAGGTCCGATCGCCATGACGGCCCCTTCCGGCCGGTCGCGCGGACCGGCCTCGTGCGGTTCCCTGTCCGCGCAGCGTGCGCGCTCCGGGCCGGTCGGCGTATCACCTTCTCTGGGTGACATGCTCCGGGGAACGTCGTCCGGCGTCCGGTCCGGGGCGGCGTCCGGCGCTCAGACCGGCGCCGCGGTCCCCGGAGCGGACGGCGGGGTCGCGGACGGCCCGGACGGCGGGGTCGCGGACGGCGGGGGCGCGGGCGGCGGCGCCGTCGCCGGTCCGGACGCGGCACGGCTGCGGACCTGGCGTCCGACCAGGGTGACCAGCACCTCGAACCCGATGAGCAGCACGGCGATGATCAGGAGCGCGAGCCAGGAGGAGACGAGCAGGGCCGCCAGGACGGCGACCGCGGCGGCGCCGATCCGCACCGGGTCCTGGTTCCGCGCGAGCCACTCGCGGATCGCGTCGTTACGCCAGGCTTCGCGGGTCGCCCGGACGGCCTGCCTGCTGCCGGCGACGGTCATGTGCCGGAGCCAGCGGGGGACGCGTCCCGGTCCCGCCAGGTAGGCGACCACGGCGATGACGAGCCCGAGCCACAGGAGCTGGTCGCCGCGCGTGCGGAGCGTCCGGAACACCTCGTGCACCGTGACCGTGGCGGCCTGCCGGTACAGCCCGTCGGGGACCTGTTCGAGCAGCCGGTCGCGGACGGCCCGGAGCGCCACGGTCAGCACGACCACCGCGATCGCCAGGCCCACGCCGAACTGCAGCAGCGTCCGCCGCCGGTTGGGGGAGACCGCCACCGCCAGCACCAGGCACAGGAGCGTCGAGACCACGAGCAGCACGACCGAGCGCTTGAACAGGACCACCGCGCGCTGCACCTGGCCGAGCTGGTCGTGGTGGTACAGCTTGATCTGCGCGAAGTCGGCGGGGAGCGTGATGCCCAGCGCGTTCTGGATCCGCTGTTGCAGCCCGGGCGGGATCTGGCCGGACGTCAGTTCCGGCAGATCGAGCTTCTTGCCGAACAGGGTGGGGAGCTGCCGCTCCACGGTCACCAGGACGTTGTTGACGATCGGCAGCAGGTTGAGCGTCACCGTCCCGTTCTGGACGGCGACGGTCGCGCTGCGGTTCTCCAGGACGGCGACGATCGCCGTGTGCGCGTTCCGGTTGGCGTTCTCCCACAGCGTCCGGAACTCCTCGGTCGCCATGAACCTCTGGATGCGCTCGCGCACGAAGGTCTGGACGGCGTCGGTCGTCGGCCCCGCCAGGAACGCGGCCTTCGGCGGCAGCGCCTCGGTCAGCCGCTGCTGCACGTTCAGCTCCTGGAAGACCTGGCCGGTGAGGTAGGTGGCCATCGCCGCGTTGACCTCGGGGTGGTTGGGCAGCGGCGCGACGGTGGCCACCCACCGGTCGGTGTTCAGCGCGGTGCGCGCGCCCCAGACGCCGATGACGGACGCGACCGCGCCGAAGGCGGCCAGCGAGATCAGCACGATGGCGACGGCCTTGCGCAGGCCGAGCACCCAGTTCCCGCCTCGCGCGCGCGGCGCGGCGGGCCCGGCCCGAGCGGCGGGGCGTTCGGCGAGCCGGGCCCGCAGGTCCGCCACCTCGGCCCGCAGCCGCTCCAGTTCGGCGGCGCCGGTGTCGGGGGCACCGGCGTCAGGGACGCCGGTGTTGTCAGTGTTGTCGGAGTTGCCGGACGGGCCGGACGCGTTCATGGGCCCTCCCACCACCGGCCGGGACGGGACGCACCGGTGCTCCGGAGCCTTCGGTGATGCCGGTGGGCCGAGCAGCATAAGAGCGCGCGCCGTCCGCCCTCCTCACCCGGCAAAGGTGAACACCGCGCGTCGCCACTGCGCCCCCGCCACTGCGCGCCCGCCACTGTGCGCGGCCGGTTCTCCTCCCGGACGGGTGATGTGATCGGCGACGGACGGCCGAAGTCTGACGGCATGAGAGATTCCCGTGCGGCGGCTTCACGGACCGCCTTCGCGCTGGCCCTCGCGGTCGCGGTGACGCTTCTCCCGTCCTCGTGCGGCTCGAACGGGTCGAGCGGCAAGTCCACGTCCAGCGGCAAGGCCACGTCGAGCGCATCGAGCACGTCGAGCGCGTCGAGCAAGCCCCCGGTCTGCGCCGACCTCACCCGCCTCCAAACCTCGGTCGGCGAGCTGAGGAACATCAGGCTGAGCACGGACACGCTCGACCAGCTCTCCGCCCAGCTGTCCAAGGTGGGGAGCGACCTGAAGGCGGTCCAGAGCACCGCCGGGCAGCAGCTCCGTCCCCAGCTCGACGCGGTGAACCAGGCGTACGACCAGGTGAAGGCGAGCATCTCGTCCGCCCGGACGGCGCGGACCCGCGGATCGCTCGCGTCGGTCGGGTCGTCCATCAAGCGGCTGGGCGCGTCGCTCGACTCGCTGCGCACGGCCGCCTCCAACACCTGCTGAGGCACGCGCCGAGAGGGCAGCCGCCCCGGGCGATCCGTCAGGCGGATTCGGCGATGACGCGGCCCTCCAGGACGGCGGTGCGCAGCGCGCGGTGGTCGCGCTCGTTCTGGTCGGCGTACGCCTCGGCGAACTCGGCGCAGGCGCGGTCGAAGACGTCGGCGCGGCCGAGGTAGGCCGCGACGGCGATCGCGTCGCCGGACCGGGCGTGCGCGCGGGCCAGGGACGCGCCGCACAGCCGCCCGAACGCCGTCATGAGCGCGGGGGACATGCTCTCCGGCTGGGCGATGCCCTTCCAGTCGCGGAGCTGCCGCACGTAGAAGTCGCGCCGCCGCCCGTCGAAGCCCTCGGCCCGCTCCCAGCCCAGGAAGATGTCGCTGGCCGCCTGCATCAGCCGCTGCCCGGCGACCACCCGCCGGCCCTGGTTCTCCTCCCGTCCGTTCTCCTCCCGTCCGGCTCCGGCGAACGCGGTGGTGAACGGGGCCAGGACCGACTCGCCGGCCTCCTTGGCCTGGAGCAGCAGCGGGTCGTCGCCGTCCCGGCCCAGCAGGAGGATGATCCAGCACCGGGTGCCCACGCTGCCGACGCCGACGACCTTGCGCGCCATGTCCACGATCTGGAAGCGCCGCAGCAGGCGGCGGTGGTCGAGGGTGAGGCTCTCGGCGTAGGTGTCCACCAGCCGCCGCAGGGACTGCTCCAGCTCGGCCTCGGCCGTGCCGGGGAGCAGGTCGCGGATCGGCACGATCAGCGGCGGGTCGGGGGCGATCCGCCGTCTGCCGCCGTCCACGACGGTGAGCTTGCGGTACGCCTGCATGCTCGTGCGGCGGCGCGCCTGCGACGCCGCCTGCGACGCGCGGCGCCGGGCGGCGCGGCCGAGCCGGTCGGAGCGGATCGCGTCCAGCCGTCCGGCGTCGTCCATGGCGTACCAGACGTCCAGCGTGCGCATGGCCGCGAGCTCGTGCGTCCGCTCCCGGTACCCGGCGACCGCCGCCCGGACGATCGTCCGGCGCGTCCGCCGGGGGAAGCCGTTGGCCCGCCCGGCGATCACCAGGCTGGTGGCGAGCCGCTTGACGTCCCACTCCCAGGGGCCGGGCAGCGTCTCGTCGAAGTCGTTGATGTCGAAGATCAGGTGCCGCTCGGGCGAGGCGAGCAGCCGGAAGTTCAGCAGGTGCGCGTCCCCGCAGAGCTGCGCGGCGATCCCGGTGTGCGGCGCGGTGCCGAGGTCGGCGGCCATGATCGCGGCGGCTCCCCGGTAGAACCGGAAGGGCGACTCCAGCATCCGGCCGTAGCGGATCGGCACCAGCTCGGGCACGCGGGTCGCGGACTGCGCCTCCAGGACGTCCACGGGGTCGGGCCGCTTGGCGTCCGGTTCGTACACCGCGTGCTCGGAGCGCGGCACCGCGGCGCGCGCCGCCCGGCCGAGCTCCGCGCGTTCGTCCGGGGTCGGGTGTCCGCCGCCGGCCGAGAGGCGCGTCCTCTCGCTCGCGGCGGCACGTGCCTTCGCCATCACGGCCTCCTCGCCGTCCACCTCGCGTCGCCCCACTGTCGGCGGCCGGCCCGCCGGGCGGCATCACCCGGACGAGGTGATGTGGCGTCCGCGCCCGTGTACTGCGATGGACGCGTGTCGAGATCTCTCAACGTCCCCGGGGCGGGCCGCGGGCACGGCCGTCCGGGACGGCACGGCCTCGCGCGCCTGTCCATCGCCGCCCTGGTGGCGGGCGCGCTGCCGCTCCTGCTGTTCGCCGGCCTGCGGAGCATCACGCTGCTGGCGCTCGGGATCGCCGGGCTCGCCGTCTCGGCGGCCGGCCTCTGGTGGGCGCTGACCCGCCGGGGCGTGCTGCGCGTCCTCGCCGTCGCGCTGGCCGTCCTCGCCCCGCTGGCCGTGCTGGTGCGCTACATGATGGTCGGCCTGCTGTGGGCGGTGCTCGTGTTCCTGGCGCTCGTGTTCCTGGCGCTGTGGGCCGCGCGGTTCGCGCTGGCCCCCGAGGACCGTCCGGACGCCCGGGAGGGGAGTCCCGTCCCGCCGCCGCGGCACCCGTTCCTGATCATGAATCCGCGCTCGGGCGGCGGCAAGGTCGGCCGGTTCGGGCTGGAGCGGAAGGCGCGCGCTCTCGGCGCGGACGTCGTGGTGCTCGACCCCGCCCATCCGCGCGACATCGCCGAGCTGGCGCGCGAGGCCCTCGCCTGCGGCGCGGACCTGCTCGGCGTCGCGGGCGGCGACGGCACCCAGGCCCTGGTCGCGGACGTCGCCGCGCGCCACGACGTGCCGTTCATGGTCATCTCGGCGGGCACCCGCAACCACTTCGCGCTCGACCTCGGCCTGGACCGCGACGACCCGTCCCGCTGCCTGGACGCGCTGACCGACGGCGTCGAGGTGCGCGGCGACCTCGGCCTCGTCGGCGACCGGGTGTTCGTGAACAACGCCTCCTTCGGCGCGTACGCGGCCGTGGTGCAGAGCCCCGCCTACCGCGCCGACAAGGCCCGCACCACGCTGCGGATGCTGCCGGACCTGCTGACGCACCAGAGCGGCGCGCGGCTGACCGTCCGCGCCGGGGACACCGTGATCAGCTCCCCGCAGGCCGTCCTGGTGAGCAACAACCCCTACCAGGGCGGCGACCCGGCCGGGCTGGGACGGCGGGAGCGGCTCGACTCGGGGCGGCTCGGCGTGCTCGGCGTGAAGGTGGACAGCGCCGTCCAGGCGGCCGGGATGCTGCGGGGACGCCACGGTTCCGGGCTCACGGCGCTGACGGCCGAGGAGGTCGTCGTCGAGGCCGACCGTCCCGAGATCCCGGTCGGCGTGGACGGCGAGGCGCTCGTCCTGCCGACCCCGGTCCGCTGCCGGATCCGTCCGGGCGCGCTGCGGATCCGCGTCCCCCGCCACCGCCGCGAGGCTCCCTGGGCCAGGCCGTCGCTGGATCCGGGCCGCCTGCTCCGCCTCGCCTTCACCCGCACGGCGCGCTCCTGACGGTGGGGCGGGAAGGGAGTGCACGATGCCCGCTGACGAGACCGGCGGCAGAACCGCCGACGCCAGAACCGCCGACGCCAGAACCGCCGGCGCCGGAACCGCCGGCGGCACAGCCGATGGCGGTACAGGCGGCGGTGGCATGGCCGACGGCATGGCCGACGGCGCGACCGGTGGTGGCATGGCCGCGCGGGCCGCCCGGATCGAGGCGTTCATCGAGCAGTTGCGGGTCGTGCCCGGGACGAAGGTGAACCTGCCCGAGGACTTCGACCCCGCCTCCAGGTCGGGCATCGACCGC
This sequence comes from Actinomadura gamaensis, assembly GCF_042652125.1. NCBI lineage: Bacteria > Bacillati > Actinomycetota > Actinomycetes > Streptosporangiales > Thermomonosporaceae > Actinomadura > Actinomadura gamaensis. Next base: position 404,980 of record NZ_JBHSIT010000005.1, read on the forward strand.
AAGCGCGACGGCGTGGAACTGCTCCGCACCGGCGTGGAACTGCTCGCCGACTACCAGCGCCGGCTGGCGGCGCAGGCCACGCACGGGGTGCTCGTGTGCCTCCAGGCGATGGACGCGGGCGGCAAGGACGGCACGATCCGGCACGTCATGAGCGGCGTCAACCCGCAGGGCGTGCGGGTGCACAACTTCAAGGTGCCGTCCGCGGAGGAGCTGGGCCACGACTACCTGTGGCGGTACGCGCGGCGGCTGCCCGCGCGCGGCGAGATCGCGATCTTCAACCGGTCGCACTACGAGGAGGTCCTGGTCGTCCGGGTGCACCCCGAGGTCCTCGCGCGCCAGCGGCTGCCCGGCGACGCCGTGGCGGGGACCGACGGGGACGTCTGGGAGCGCCGGTACCGGGAGATCAACGACTGGGAGCGCTACCTGGCGGGCAACGGCTTCCGGATCGTGAAGCTTCTGCTCAACCTGTCGGCGGAGGAGCAGCGCCGGCGGTTCCTGAAGCGCATCGACGTGCCGGAGCGGAACTGGAAGTTCTCGGCCGCCGACGCCCGCGAGCGCGCCTACTGGGACGCCTACCAGGACGCGTTCTCCGAGATGCTGTCGGCGACGAGCACTCCGTGGGCGCCCTGGTACGTCGTCCCGGCCGACCGGAAGTGGTTCGCGCGCATCTGCGCGGGCGCGGTGCTCGCGCACACCCTGATCGAGATCGACCCCCGGTACCCGCGGGTGAGCGTGGCGGCCCGCCGCGAGCTGGCCAGGGCGCGGCGCGAGCTGGAGCGGCAGGCGCCGGGCCCCGGCCGGCCCGCGGCGGCCCGCCGGGGCGAGGGCCGCGCGCGATGACGGCGGTCGGGCGCGGGATGCGCGCCCTGCCGCGCCTGGTGCCGGGGGTCGGGCAGGCCGCCTCGTACCGGCGGGCGTGGCTCGTCCGGGACCTGGTCGCCGGGACGGTGCTCACCACGCTGCTCGTGCCCCAGGGCATGGCCTACGCCGAGCTGGCGGGGCTGCCGCCGATCACTGGCCTGTACGCCACGATCATGTGCCTGCTCGGGTACGCCGCGTTCGGGCCCTCGCGCGTCCTCGTGCTGGGGCCGGACTCCTCGCTCGGGCCGATGATCGCCGCGGCGGTCGTGCCGCTGGCGGGCGGCGACCCGGCGCGGGCGGTCGCGCTGGCGTCGATGCTCGCGCTCATGGTCGGCGCCGTCATGATCCTCGCGGCGGTCGCGGGGCTGGGCTTCGTCGCCGACCTGATCTCCAAGCCGACGATGGTCGGCTACCTGAACGGGCTGGCGCTGACGATCGTCGTCGGGCAGCTGCCGAAGCTGCTCGGCTTCAAGGTCGAGGCGGACGGACTGCTCGCCGAGTGCGCGGCCCTGGTCCGCGGGCTGGCCGAGGGCGAGGCCGTCCTCGCCGCGGCGGCCGTGGGGGTCACGGGGATCGTGCTCATCGTGGTGCTCCAGCGGTGGCTGCCCAAGGTCCCGGCCGTGCTGACGATGGTGGTGCTGGCGATCGCCGCGACGGCCGTCCTGGACCTGGGGGAGCACGGGGTCTCGCTGGTAGGCCGCCTGCCGCGCGGTTTCCCGCCGCTGACGTTCCCGCACGTCCGGCTGGACGACCTCGGCACGCTGTTCGCCGGCGCCCTCGGCATCGCCCTGGTCTCGCTCGCCGACACGATCTCCACCGCGCTGGCGTTCGGCGCCCGCACCGGGCAGGAGGTGCGCGGGGACCGGGAGATGGTCGGCATCGGGGCGGCGAACCTGGCGGCGGGGCTGTTCCAGGGGTTCCCGGTCAGCACCAGCGGGTCGCGCACCGCCGTCGCGGCGCGGTCGGGAGCCCGGACGCAGCTCACCGGGCTCGTCGGCGCGATCCTGATCATACTGATGATCGTGCTGCTGCCGGGGCTGTTCCGGAACCTGCCGCAGCCCGCGCTGGCGGCGGTGGTCATCACCGCGGCCTGGTCGCTGGCCGACCTCCCCGCGACGGCGCGGCTGTTCCGCCTGCGCCGCACCGAGTTCGCGCTCTCGCTCGCGGCCTTCCTCGGCGTGGCCCTGCTCGGCGTGCTGCCCGGGATCGCCGTCGCCGTGGGCCTGTCGATCCTCAACGTCTTCCGCCGCGCCTGGTGGCCGTACGAGACCGTGCTCGGACGCACCGAGGGGCTGCCGGGCTACCACGACGTCCGCTCGCATCCCGCCGCCGAGCAGCTCCCCGGCCTGGTGATCTACCGCTTCGACGCGCCGCTGTTCTTCGCCAACGCCCGGACGTTCCGGGCGGCGGTCACCCGGCTCGCGAGCGGTCCCCCGCCGCCCGCCTGGATCGTCATCGCCGCCGAGCCGATGACCGACGTGGACACCACCGCCGCGGACATGCTCCGGCAGCTCCACGGGGAACTGGACGCCAAGGGCGTCACCCTCGCGTTCGCCGAGCTCAAGGACCCGGTGCGCGACAGGCTCGAACGCTACGGGCTCCTCGACCGCCTCGACGCCCGGCGCCTGTTCCCCACCCTGGACGCCGCGGTCGACACCTACCGGACGCTGACCGGCGCCCGCTGGAGCGCCTTCCCCTAGGAGGACCGATGGACATCCTCAGGGCCGTGGCCACCTAGGAGGGGGAGCCCAATGGAGTTCGAGGCGTTGGTCGTGCTGGCGCTGCTGGCGCTCGCGCTCACGCTGAAGCCGTGGCCGATCCTGACCGGGATCCTGCTCGCCGCCGCCCGGCGCGGACGGCTGAAGGCCACGGCGTTCCTCGCCGGGTGGGTGACGGCGCTGGCGCTGGTGGGCGCGCTGGCCGTCCAGATGCTGCCCGCCTACCACTCGACGCGCCACCGGTCGACGATCACTCCCTACGCCGGGATGGACCTCGCCCTCGGCCTGGTGCTCGCGTTCGCGATGGCGTGGGGCTGGCGCCGTCCGCGCGCCGAGTCCGAGCGGACGCCCGGCTGGGTGCGCAAGATCGACTCGATGTCGGCGCTGGTCGCGTTCGTGCTGGGCGTCTTCATGCCGAGCTACCTGCTGATCGCCGCGGCCGTGAACCAGCTGCTGCTCACCGGGTGGAGCGGCGCGGGCAAGGTGGTGGTGATGCTGCTGTTCGTGGTGGTGGCGTCCGCCGGGGTGGCGCTGCCGGTGGTGCTGCCCCTCGTCCGGCCGGACGACGCGGCGGCGATCACCGAGCGGTGGCGGGAGTGGCTGCTCGCCAACCGGCGCGCGCTCGGCTACTCCATGACCGCCCTCATCGCCGCGCTGCTCGTCGCCAAGGGCCTGCTGGGGCTGGTCGTCGGATGACGCGTCCGGCGCCCTGCCCGGCTCATCCCTGACGGGTGATCCCGCCGCGCGCGCCGTCGGCTTCCCTGGACGGTGCGGGGCGACACGGCCGCGACCGGCGCGGACGCCCCGGTGACGCCTCCAGGGAAGGAGTGGCGGAGATGACCGATCAGCAGGTGGGGCGCGCCTCGTCCGACCCCGGCCGGTGGGCCGTCGGGGCGGCGGTCTTCGGCGCCGTCATGATGATCATCGGCGGCGGGTTCCAGGCCCTGGAGGGCTTCGTCGCGGTGGTGCGGCACGCGTTCTACGTGCCGTCCTCGCACTACGCGTTCGCGACCGACGCGACCGGGTGGGGCTGGGTCCACCTGATCGTCGGGCTCGTCGTCATGGTCGCCGGGTTCGTCGCGCTCACCGGCTCCCTGTGGGCCCGGATCGTCGGCATCGTCATGCTGTTCGCCAGCGCCCTGATCAACTTCATGTTCATCCCGTACTACCCGGTCTGGGCGCTGCTGATCATCGGCGCCGACCTGCTGGCGATCTGGGGCCTGTGCCTGTACTCGCGGGACGTCGCCGAGCGCCACTCCGAGCGGTACTGACCCGCGATCCGGTTCGAGGGGGACCGACCCGGCGGACGCCTCCGGCCCGGGGCCCGGCCGGAGGCGTCCGCCGGTGCCTCTCAGCCGGACGGCGCGCGCGAGGCGTAGCCGCTGCGCGGCAGCAGGCTCAGGATCGTCAGCCCCACGCACAGGTTGATCAGGCCGGTGGCGAACTGGCTGGACAGCGCGGCGTCGGTGGTGAACGGCGCGACGGCGAAGATCAGCGTGATCAGGCCGACGATCCACGAGAAGAAGGACAGCGGCTCCGGCGTCAGCAGGGCCAGGACCTGGAGGATCAGCGTGGCGACGAGCGCCCCGGCGCCCGCGAGGAACACGTACCCGCCGACCTCCGAGTCCCCGATCGTCCCGGCCCGCTTCGGGGCGAGCAGCTCGACGCCGAACACCCCGCGGGCGATGAGGACCCCGACGAAGGCCACCAGGGCCGCCACCGCCATGGTCGCCAGGCCGCCCCGCCACAGCCGCCCGGCGTCCAGGGACACCGAAGCGGGCGGGGCCGCGGGCGGGACGGGCGGCGGCGACCCGCGGTCGTAGGCCGGGCCGCCGTCGTGACCGGGGCCGCGGTCGTAGGCCGGGCCGTTCCCGCCCCGGGCGGGGTACCGTGCTGGTTCGGACATCATGTCCTTCCTCGGGTCATCGCTCGTCCAGTGCGAGCAGGTGCGCGCCCCACGCGGGGAGCGCGACGTACAGGCCGGGGTCGCGCAGCTCCGCGCCCGGGTGCCGGTAGGACGCGCCGGTCAGCAGGTCGTGCAGGTCGTGCTCGCGGCCCGCCAGGTCGGTCCAGGGGAGCGGGACGCGGGCCTGCGCCGGACGTCCGCTGAGGTTGACGACCACGACGTGCCGCCGCCGGCCCGCCGACCGGGACCAGGCCACCAGGTCGAGCGAGGACAGGTTGTCCGGCCAGCCGCGGCAGTCGAGCAGCCGCCAGTCGCCCTCGCGCAGGCCGCTGTCGCGCACCGCGGCCAGCAGGCGCTCGTGGAACCGGCGCGTCCCGGCGTCGGACGGCTCGTCGGGACGCCGGGCCAGGAAGACCGGCACCCGCACCTCGCGGCCCTCGAACTGGCCCTCGTGCCACAGCGTCGCCCCCGGCAGGGTCGCGATCATCACCGCGGCGGCGCGCTCCTTGCCCGGGCCGAGGGCGCGCGCCGCCCGCGCCTCGTCGTGGTTCTCCAGGAAGCGGACGAGCCCGCGCTGGTAGCCGGGGTCGGCGCGCAGGTGCGCGCGGACCGACTCGGCGTCCCCGTGGACGATCCGGTCGTACAGCCGCTTGTCGTAGCAGTAGTCGAAGCCCTGCCGCTGGAGCGACCATTCGAGGTCCCAGTACGCCTCGGCGACGAAGACCATCGCCGGATGCCGGTCGCGGACCCGGGCGAGGACGTCCGGCCAGAACTCCTCGGTGGGCGGCGCCCCGGCGAACTCGCCCCAGGTGCGCGCGAACACGTCGTTCATCAGCAGCATCGCCATGTCGCAGCGCACGCCGTCGCACTGCTCGCCGATCACCGACAGCACCTCGGCGGTGGCCGCGCGGGTCTCGGGGGCGAAGGCGTCGAGCTGGACGACGTCCGGCCACGGCGGGAAGTTGGGGTCGCGGCCGCGCGCGTAGATCCGGCCGTCGAGCTCCACGAAGGCGGCCGGGTCGCGGTCGAGGTCCCGCCGCGTCCCGCGGACGAAGCAGCCGGGCCGCTCGCGCAGCCAGGGATGGTCCGGGGCGACGTGGTTGGGGACGTAGTCCAGGAACAGCCCGAGGCCGCGGCGGTCCAGCTCGGCGCGGGCGACGGCGATCCCCTCGGGGCCGCCGAGCCGGTCGTCGGCCACGTACTCGCGCACGCAGTACGGGGATCCGGCGACGTCCTCGGTCATCGACAGGCCGGGCAGGGCCTCGGTGAACGAGCCGACCAGGCCGCGCGAGCGCAGCGCGATCTCCAGCCCGGCCGGGCTGCGCCGCCAGACGCCCATCAGCCACACGACGTCGGCCCCCGGGACGGCGAGGTCGTCCCAGGCGTCCTTGGGCAGGTCCTGGAGCCGCATCCGGCGGCCGTACCGGCGTTCCATCTCGCCCAGCCAGACGAGGGTGTTGACCTCGTAGACGACCGGCTCGGGCCGGCATCCGGCGGCCGTCCGCCCGGTGCCGTGCGCCGGTTCGCTGCCGCTCATGGCCTCGCCCTTTCCGCGACTCCGCCACCGGCGAGCACGTCGGCGGACGAGAGGTTGCCGTACAGGATCATCAGAGGGGCGACCAGGGCCGTCCAGCCGGTCTGGTGGGCCGCGCCGATCCCGGCCCCGTTGTCGCCGTGGAAGTACTCGTGGAAGCTGACGAGGTCGCGCCAGTGCGGGTCGTGCTGGAACTTGTCCAGCCCGCCGTAGACCGGCCGCCGCCCCTCGCCGTCGCGCAGGAACAGGCGGGTCAGCCGGCGCACGAGCTCCTCGCCCACCTCGTACAGGTTCATCCGCTCGCCCGACCCGGTGGGGCACTCGACGGTGAAGTCGTCGCCGTGGAAGGCGTAGAGGTTCAGCAGCGCGCGGACGATCAGCGCGTTCATGGGGAACCACACCGGGCCGCGCCAGTTGGAGTTGCCTCCGAACATGCCGCTGTCGGACTCGGCGGGCAGGTAGCCGACCTGGTAGCGCTGCCCGTTGACCCAGAACTCGTAGGGGTGCTCGGCGTGGAACCGCGACAGCGCGCGGACGCCGTGCGGGCTGAGGAACTCGGTCTCGTCCAGCATCCGCTCCAGGACGCGCCGCAGCTTGTGCTCGTCCAGCAGGGACAGCAGGCGGCGTCCGCCGACGCCGGCGGTGTCGGCCGCCGACATGCCCTGAGCCACCTGCGGGTGGCGGCGGGCGAACTCGCGGACCCGGTTGAGCAGCCGCGGGTCGTCGCCCTCGGCGCGCGGGACGAACACCGACGAGGCGATCAGCGGCAGCAGCCCGACCAGCGAGCGGACCTTCAGCCGGGTGGCGTCGCCGTCGGGCAGGCGGAGCACGTCGTAGAAGAAGCCGTCCTCCTCGTCCCACATCTCGTCCTTGACGTCGCCGACCCGGTCCATCGACGCCGAGACGCGCAGGAAGTGCTGGGCGAACCGGACGGCCAGGTCCTCGTAGGCCGGGTCGCGCTCCGACAGGGTCGCCGCGATCTGCAGCATCGTCTGGGCGTAGAACGCCATCCACGCCGTGCCGTCGGCCTGGTCCAGCGTGCCGCCGGTCGGCAGGGCCGCGCTGCGGTCGAACACGCCGATGTTGTCCAGGCCGAGGAAGCCGCCCTGGAAGACGTTGCGCCCGTCGGGGTCCTTGCGGTTGACCCACCAGGTGTAGTTCAGCAGCAGCTTCTGGAAGACGCGCTCCAGGAAGTCCCGGTCGTCGACCCCGGTCAGCCGCTGTTCGAGCAGGTGGACGAAGTGCGCGGCCCAGGCGTGCACGGGCGGGTTGACGTCGCTGAAGTCCCACTCGTAGGCGGGGATCTGGCCGCTGGCGTGCAGGTAGCGCTCGCCGAGCAGCAGCTCGACCTGCTGCTTGGCGAGGTCCGGGTCGACCACCGCGAGCGCGACCGCGTGGAACGCCAGGTCCCAGGCGGCGAACCACGGGTACTCCCACTTGTCCGGCATGAGGATGACGTCCTCGGCCGTCAGGTCGAACCAGCCGTGGTCGCGCCGGTCCGAGCCGCTCCACGGTTCGAGGCCGTGCTCGGTGAGCCAGCGTTCGACGTCGAAGCGGTAGTACTGCTTGCTCCACAGCAGGCCCGCGAGCGCCTGCCGGAGCACCAGCGCCTCGTCCTCGGTCGCGCCGGCCGGGGTGATCCCGGCGTAGAACGCGTCGGCCTCGGACCGGCGGTCGCGCAGCGCCTTGTCGAAGGACCGCCCGAACGGCGAGCGCGCCGGGGCGGCGGTGAGGCGGCACGACACCGTCCGCTCGCCTCCGGCGGGCACCGTCACGACGCAGTGCGCCGCGGCCTTGGTGCCGGTGCCGTCCGGGTTGACGGCGTCCTGCTCGCCCTGGACGACGTACCGGTCGATGCCGTCCTTCACGTAGGGGGACGCGTTGTCCGAGCCGAACAGCCGCCGGTTGTTCGTCTCGTTCTCGGTGAACAGCAGGGGAGGCGCGCCGCCGTCGGCGTCCTCGCAGTAGAGCCGGTAGGTGCCGAGCTCGGGATGCTCGGCCTCCACGCACCCGGCCGCCGCCGCGCGCATCGCGGGCTTGGCCGTCCCGCCGGGCCACGACCAGGTGTTGCGGAACCACAGCGTCGGCAGCACGTGCAGCACCGCCTCGTCCGGCCCCCGGTTGGACACCGTCACCCGGACGGCGAGGTCGGTCGGATCGGCCTTCGCGTACTCGACGAGGACGTCGAAGTACCGGTCGTCGTCGAAGATCCCGGTGTCGAGCAGCTCGTACTCGAAGGCGCGCCGGTCGCGGGCGCCGTTCTCGGCCACCAGGCGGCCGTAGGGGAACTCGGCCTGCGGATACTTGTACAGGAACCGCATGGACGAGTGCGTCGGCGTGTTGTCGAGGTAGAAGTAGTACTCCTTGACGTCCTCGCCGTGGTTGCCCTCGCCGTTGGTGAGCCCGAACGGCCGCTCCTTGAGGATCGGGTCGCGGCCGTTCCACAGCGCCACCGACAGGCACAGCAGCTGGCGGTCGTCGCAGATGCCGCCGAGGCCGTCCTCGCCCCAGCGGTAGGCGCGCGAGCGGGCGTGGTCATGGGGGAGGTAGGTCCACGCCTCGCCGTCCCCGCTGTAGTCCTCGCGGACCGTTCCCCACTGCCGCTCGCTCAGGTACGGGCCCCACATGCGCCACGGGGCCTCCGCGGCCCGCGCCCGGCGCAGCCGCTCTCGTTCGGCGTCCATGCGCGCAGCATGCGCCCGCGCGCGGGTCCCGCGGTCATCCCTGACGGGTGATTCCAGGCCCGCGGCCAGCGGTGACCCTGGACTCCCCGGACGAGAGGAGCGCGCGCATGGCCACCGAACGGCACGGCAAGGAGAGCTTCGCGCTAGGGATGGCCGTCTTCGCCGGGATCATGATGATGCTGGTCGGCATCCTGCACGCGGTCGCCGGCTTCGCGGCGATCCTGCGGAACGAGTTCTACGTGGCGACGCCCCACTACCTGTTCACCTGGGACGCCACCGCCTGGGGCTGGGTGCACCTGATCGCGGGGATCGTCGTGGCGGCCGCCGCCTTCGGCGTCCTCGGCGGGCTGACCTGGGCGCGTGTCGTCGGCATGGTCACGGCCGGGCTGAGCGCCTTCGTCAACTTCCTCGACATCCCCAACTACCCGGTCTGGTCCGTCCTCATCATCGCGCTGGACGCCGTGGTCATCTGGGCGCTCGCGGTCTACATGAACCCCTACAAGGACTGATCCGGGCCGGCGGTCGCGCCGGTCCGCGAGGGAGATTCGCCATGGTGGAGAAGCACGCGCCGGAAGAGCGGACCGCAGCGCCGCGGGCACCGGAGCAGGAGGCGCCGCGGCAGGAAGCCGGGGAGGCGGAGGCGCCGCGGCGGGAAGCGGAAGAGCCGGAGGCGTCGGAGCGGACGGCGCCGGGCCGCGCCTGGCGGTCCGAGCCCGGACCGATCGACGAGAACGCCACCTACCGCTGGGTGCTCGGCCTCGCCTACTTCGCGGGGGTGATGATGCTGCTGGTCGGCGGCTTCCAGATCGTCCAGGGCGTGGCCGCCGTCGCCAAGGACGAGTTCTACGTCACCACCCGCCACTACCTGTACTCCTTCGACGTCACGGCGTGGGGGTGGGTGCACATCGTCCTCGGGGCCGCGATCGCGGCGGCCGGCTTCGGCGTGTTCGCCGGCCGCCTGTGGGGCCGGGTGATCGGCATCGCCCTGGCGGTGGTCAGCGTCGTCGACCAGTTCCTGTACCTGCCGCACTACCCGATCTGGAGCGTCCTGATGATCGGGTTGCAGGTCGCGGTGATCTGGGCGCTGTGCGTGCGCGGGCGGGCCGAGGTCGAGCGCGAGCGCGCCTCCTGAGCCGTCCCGGCCCGGCGCGTCCCCGGCCGGCTCTCACCCGCGGCGGGGGAAGAGCCGGTGCCGGTTCCGGCGAAGGGTGATGGTCCCGGCGGAGGCCGGGGGCGCCGATCGGCGGCGGGTCCGCCCGTTCCCGCCGGTCGGCGCCGGAGCGTGGGAGGAGTGCGCGTGAACCAGTACCCGCCGATCGCGGAGCACGGCATGGTCGGGGACCTCCAGACCGCCGCGCTGGTGTCGTCCGAGGGAACCGTCGACTGGTGGTGCACACCGCGCTTCGACTCTCCCAGCCTGTTCGCCTCGCTCCTGGACGCCGAGCGCGGCGGGCACTGCCGCCTGGCCGCCGACCTCGGCGCCGGGGACGGGATGACGGTGCGGCAGCTCTACCTGTCGGACACCGCCGTCCTCGTCACCCGGTTCATGGCGCCGGGCGGGGTCGGCGAGGTGGCCGACTTCATGGTCCCGCTCGGCGGGGCCGCCGCGACGGACCGGCACAGCCTCGTCAGGGTCGCCCGGGTCGTCCGGGGGAGCCTGCCGTTCGCCTTCGCCTGCCGTCCGCGGTTCGACTACGGGCGCGCGTCCCACACCCTCACCCGGACCGGCGACCGCGCCATGGTGCTGCGCGGGCCCGGCACCGACCTGCACGTCCAGGCCACGGCCGGCGCCGTCCTGCGGGCGGACGGCGACGACGTCACCGCCCGGTTCACCCTGTCGGCGGGCCAGGCCGTCGCCGTCGTGCTGACCAGCACCGCGGGCGGCGACACCGCCCCGCCCGTCCCGTCGCTGGACGAGGTCGCCGAGCGGCTGGAGGGGTGCCGGGCCTTCTGGCACCGCTGGCTGCGCACCTGCACCTACCGCGGGCGCTGGCAGGACATCGTGAACCGGTCGGCGATCACGCTGAAGCTGCTCACCTACGCCCCCACGGGCGCGCCCATCGCCGCGGCGACGATGGGCCTGCCGGAGCAGGTCGGCGGCGAGCGCAACTGGGACTACCGCTACACCTGGATCCGGGACGCGGCGCTGTCCGTCCGCACCCTGATCGACCTCGGCTTCCGGGACGAGGCGCACGCCTTCCGCCGCTGGCTGCGCGACCGCATCGAGCGGGGAGGGGCCGCCTCGGGCGATCCGCTGCAGATCATGTACCGGATCGACGGCGACCCCTACCTGACCGAAGAGATTCTCGACCACCTGGAGGGCTACCGGGGCTCGCGCCCCGTCCGGGCCGGGAACGCCGCCGCCGACCAGCTCCAGCTCGACATCTACGGCGAGGCGTCCGACGCCCTCATCGTGGGCGGGGACGTCGGCGCGATCCGGGGCTGGAAGGCGCTGGCCGGCGTCCTGGACTGGCTCGCCGACCACTGGGACCGGCCGGACGAGGGCATCTGGGAGACCCGCGGCGGGCGCCGGGACTTCACCTACAGCCGCCTGATGACCTGGGTGGCGTTCGACCGCGGCGTCCACGCGGCGAACGCCTTCTCGCGGCCCGCCGACGTCGCGCGCTGGACGGCCGTCCGTGACACGGTCTTCCGCCAGATCGTCGAGCGCGGCTGGCACGACAAGCGGCGCGCCTTCGTGCAGCACTACGACACCGACGTGCTGGACGCCTCGCTGCTGCTCATGCCCCGCGTCGGCTTCCTGTCCCCGCACGACGAGGACTGGCTGAGCACCCTGGACGCCATGGACGGCGAGCTGGTCAGCGACAGCCTCGTCTACCGCTACGACCCGCAGGCCTCGCCCGACGGCCTGCGCGGCTCCGAGGGCACCTTCAACCTGTGCAGCTTCCTCTACGTCGAGGCGCTCGCCCGCAGCGGACGGCTGGGCCAGGCCCGGTACGCCTTCGACAAGATGCTCACCTACGCCAACCACGTCGGCCTGTTCGCCGAGGAGATCGGCCCGACCGGGGAGCAGCTCGGCAACTTTCCGCAGGCGTTCACGCACCTCGCGCTGGTCGCCGCCGCCATGGCCCTGGACGAGAAGCTGGCCGAGGAACCGGCGGAGCACCGGGCGCAGGACGGCACGCCGGTGGCGGGCGACCGTCCGCGGGCCGCCGCCCACGGGCTGACCGCGCCGTCCGGGGCCAACGCGGACGACGGGGGCGACGGGGGCGACGGGGACGACGGGGACGACGGGGGCGAGTCACGTGGCTGAGACCGAGGCGGCCGCGCAGGCGCCGCCGGCGTCCCACCGGCGCGTCCTCGCGGCCCTCGCCCTCGCGCAGTTCATCTGCAGCTTCGCCGGCTCCAACATGAACGTGATGATCAACGACATCAGCCGCGACCTGCACACCACGGTGCAGGGCGTCCAGGTCGCCATCACCGTGTTCCTGCTGGTCATGGCGGCCCTGATGATCCCGTGCGGGAAGCTCACCGAGCGGTACGGGCGCAAGCGCTGCTTCCTCGGCGGCCTGATCGTCTACGCCGCCGGGGCGCTGCTCAGCGCCGCCGCCCCCGGCCTCGGCGTGCTCATCCTGGGCAACTCGATCCTGGAGGGCATCGGCACCGCGCTGCTCATCCCGCCGGTCTACATCCTCACCACGCTGCTCTTCCAGGACGTCACGTCCAGGGCCCGCGCGTTCGGCGTCGTCATGGCGCTCGGCGGCATCGGCGCGGCGGCGGGCCCGCTGATCGGCGGCCTCATCACCGAGGCGATCAGCTGGCGGGCCGCGTTCGTGTTCCAGGCCGTGGTGGTCGGGATGATCGTGCTGCTCAGCCGGCGCCTCGACGACCCGCTGCCGCCCGACCCCACCCGGAGCTTCGACGTCATCGGGGCGATCCTGTCGTCGGCCGGCCTCGTCCTGGTGGTGATGGGCATCCTGGCCGCCGACAACCACCTGTGGCTGATGGCCCTCCTGCTGGGGCTGGGCGCGCTGGTGCTGCTGTGGTTCTTCCTGCGGAGCCGCGCCATGGAGCGGGCGGGGCGGGAGCCGCTCCTGCCGATCGAGCTGTTCCGCAACCGCACGTCCAATCTGGGACTCGTCACCCAGAACGTGCAGTGGCTGCTGCTCATGGGGTCCTCGTTCACGGTGGCGGCGTACCTCCAGGTCGTCCGCCACTACAACGCGATCCAGACCGGGGCGATCTTCACCGCCGCCACCGCCGGGCTGCTCGTCACGTCGCTGTTCGCCGGACGCTTCACCCGGCGGCACCCCCAGCGCAGGCTGATCGTCGTCGGCTTCGCGCTCGCCATCGCCGGCATCGTCGTGCTGATCGCCCTGGGCGCCGCCTACAAGACGGCGTGGGCCTACGTTCCCGGCCTGCTGCTGATGGGCCTCGGGCTCGGGCTCGGGCTGACGCCGTCGGTCAACGTCGTCCAGTCCAGCTTCCCCGAGGAGCAGCAGGGCGAGATCTCCGGCCTGTCGCGCAGCGTCTCCAACCTCGGCTCCTCCTTCGGCACGGCCATCGCCGGGACCATCCTCGTCGCCGGCCTGTCCAGGGGCGGCTACGCCGCCGCCATGACCACCCTGGCGGTCATCGGCCTCGTCGGTCTCGCCGCCGCCGCGCGGCTGCCGCGCGCCGTCGCCGGATCCGCCGGTCCGTAACTGACCGAAAACCTCGCCGCCGTTTGGTCACCGTGCGCAGGGCAGAGATCGCGCGGCGGGGAGCCCGGCTCGCCGGGGACCGCCCTTCGACCCCCCTCCCAGGGGCGGTCCCCACCCGCCCCTTGCGTGGTCCGGGCTCCCCGTCCCGCCGGGGATGCGCGTCACCCCGCGTGGCCCGCCGGGGACGCGCGTCACTCCGCGCGACTTGCCGGGGACGCGCGTCACCCCGCGCGGCCCGCATAGGTCGCGGCTGGGAGGGCACTGGCTCGGCGTGTCGTTCGCATGGAGAGTCATGGCGAGGAACGCGTGCCGGCCCGGGCGGTGGGACGCCGAGCGCGTCGGCCGCCGGCTCGGGCAGCTCACCCGCATCGGCCTGGTGGCGCGCGGCTTCAACTACGCGCTGGTCGGGATCCTCGCGGTCCAGGTCGCGCTGGGGGACCGGCAGGAGGAGGCCGACCGGTCCGGGGCGCTGCGCGCGGTGTCCCGGCACGCGGGCGGGGCCGCCGTGCTGTGGCTGCTTGCGGCCGGCTTCGCGGCGCTGGCCGTGGGCCGTCTGGTGGAGACGGCGGTGCCGCGCTCGGACGGGTGGGCGATCGGCGAGCGGGGACCCGCGCTGCTCGGCGCGGTGGCCTGCGCCGCGACGAGCGTCGCGACCGTCACCTTCATCCTGCACGGCGCGGCGCACGGCAACGACAACGCCCAGTCCAAGGGCCTCACGGCGCGGGCGATGAGCCACGTCGGAGGCAGGTTCCTGGTCGGCGCGGTCGGCGTCGCCGTCGCCGTGGCGGCCGTCGTCATCATCGTCCGGGCGGTGCGCGGCGGACCCGACGACGACATGGACCTCGGCGGCCTGCGCACCGGCGCCCGCCGGGCGGTGCTGACGCTGGGCGTGGTCGGCGAGATCGCGCGGGGCGTCGTCTTCGGCGCGGTCGGCTTCTTCCTCGTCACCGCGGCCGCGACGTTCGACCCCGGCAAGGCGGAGGGCCTGGACGGGACGCTGCGCAAGCTGGCCACCGCGCCGCACGGCTCCTGGATCCTGCTCGGCGTCGCGTCCGGCCTGGTCACCTTCGGCCTGTTCTCCTGCTGCCAGGCCCGCTGGTACCGGCCGCGCGTCCCCGGCACGGGAAGCTGACCGCAACGGGGTCAGGGGCGCTCGGGGCCGCGGTAGGGGAGCGTCTGGCTGTAGACGACGTTGGTCGTCGTGCTTCCGAGACCGGCCAGCTCGTCCATGAGCGTCTCCAGATGCTCCATGGAGGTCGCGGCGACCTTCAGCGTGTAGCAGTCGTCGCCGGTGGTGCGCAGGCACTCCAGGATCTCCCGCCGCTCGTCGAGCAGGCGGCGCAGCGGCTGGTGCCGGTTGCCGGGGTACTTCAGCCGGACGACGGCCAGCACCGGATACCCGACCTTGGCCAGGTCGACCACGGCCCGGTAGCCGGTGATGACGCCGAGCGACTCCAGGTTCCGCACGCGTTCGGTGGTGGCCGACGGGCTGAGCTTGACCCGCCGTCCCAGCTCGCTGAGCGAGATGCGGGCCTCCTGCTGGAGCTGCTCGATGATCGCCCAGTCGATGTCGTCGAGATTCACGGACACTCGGCGATACTACCGGCGATTTCTTGGCAAAAGGCGGCGACGACCAGGAAGAATGGGTTCAGTCCGTCCCGATCTCCCCGATAGCCTCGGCGCATGCGACTTGGCGTCAACGTGCCGAACTTCGGCCCCGGGACCGACCCGGGCGTGCTCCGCGAATGGGCGGGGATCACCGAGGGGCTCGGCTACGACCTTCTCATGGTGTCGGACCACGTGGCCGTCACCCCGGACGTGGCCGAACGGTACCCCGAACCGTTCTACGAGCCGTTCACCACCCTGTCCTGGCTGGCGGGCGTGACGACGCGCTTGCGGCTGGGCACCACGGTGCTCGTGCTGCCCTACCGGCATCCGCTGCTGGTGGCGCGCATGGCCGCCAACCTCCAGCAGCTCAGCGGCGGGCGTCTCGTCCTCGGCGTCGGGGTCGGCTGGTCGCGCCGGGAGTACGACGCGCTCGGCGTCCCGTTCTCCGCGCGCGGCAGGCTCACCGACGAGGCCCTGAAGACCCTGCGGACCGTCTGGCGCGAGGACCCGCCGGACGGCGTGGCACCGCCGCCGATCTGGGTCGGCGGCAACAGCGCCGCCGCGATCAGGAGGGCCGCCGAGTACGGCGACGCCTGGCATCCCCTGCGCGGCACCCTGCCCTGGCTGCGCTCGACGCTGGCCGAGCACTCCACCCCGGGGTTCGCGCCCCGGATCGCGCTGCGGATGACCACCGCGCCGATCGACTCCCCGGACCGGCTCGCCGGGACGGGCACCCTGGAGCAGATCCTCGACGACCTCGACCGGCTCCGCGAGCTCGGCGCCGGGACCGTCCTGCTCGACCCCTACCACGGGGACCCGGAGGAGACGCGCCGGCCGCGGGCCGCGTGGCAGGCGCTCACGGCCGTCGCGACGCACTGGAGGACCGCATCATGATCACCCCCGCCGACGAGATCCTGCTGCGGCGCGCGATCGCCGTCGCGGCCCGCGCCGTCACCCTGGGCGACGCGCCCTACGGCTCCCTGCTCGCCGGTCCGGACGGCGCGGTCCTCGTCGAGGCCCACAACACCGTCCGGCGCGACGACGACATCACCGCGCATCCCGAGCTGAAGCTCGCCCGCTGGGCCGCCCGCGAACTCGACCCCGGCACCGCCGCGCGCACCACCATGTACACGAGCTGCCAGCCCTGCGGCATGTGCGCCGGGGGCATCGTCCGCTCCGGTCTCGGCCGGGTCGTCTACGCGCTGGCCACCGAGCAGCTCGTCGAGCTCAACCCGTCCTCGGGCGCCTGGCCCACCGTCCCGCAGGACGGCCCGGCGCTGTTCGACGAGGCGCGCGTCCCCATCGAGACCTACTACCGGCCGACGCAGGCGGGAGGCTGAGGGCGAGGGGTGGGGCCAGACCCACCCGGTCGTGCGGCCAGACCCATACCGGCCCTCGCCGGCGCTTCCTAGCTTGGAGATCCCAACGGAACGAAGCGAGGGATCATGCCGAACACCAGCGACATCACCGCAGCGGACGACAGCACGACGGCGCACGACAGCACCACGGCGGATGACAGCACGACGGCGGACGGCGGCACCGCGGCGCCGGGCCGGGCCGGGGACGCCCGCGTGCAGGAGATCTTCGCGACGGTGCGGAAGTGCGTGACGTTGTTCGGGGTCGTCGGCGGCGTCGTCCTCGGGACGGTCGCCGTGATGGCGTCCACCGGGCACGAGGCGAGCCCGTTCATGTGGATCAGGGGAGCGGTCCTGCTCGCGGCCGCCCCGCTGATCCACCGGCTGGCCGTCCGCGCGTCGGAGGGGGCGGCCAAGGCGTTCGAGCGCGTGCGGACGCTGTCCACCGTCCTGCCGATCGCGATCGTCGCCGTCGACCTCGTGCCCGGCCTCTGCCCGCCGTGGTACGCCGTGCTCCAGGGGCTTTCGGCCCTGGCCCTGGCGGGTGTCGCCGTCCTCACCCGGAGCCGTGCCCTGAAGACCGCCTTCCCCCGCGCCTGACGGAGGGGGGCGGCCCTCAGAACTTCACGGCGTAGGTCAGGCCCGTAAAGTGGTTCGCCCAGGTGAACGCGGAGCTGAGCGCCGTGTACTCCGAGGACGCGCCGGCGTACGGGCAGGGGCTCCCGTCGGGCTGGAAGAAGTTGTCGAAGATGCCGTACCCGGAGTGGTCGACCTGGCTGTACAGCGGCCCGCCGCTGTCACCGTGGTAACGGCAGATGTCCATGATGATGCCGTTGCTCTTGCCGGTGACGTGCCCGCACTGCGTGTCGTCGGTCCAGCCCCCGGCGCAGGCGACCCACCCCACCTGGATCTCCCCGTAGGTGCGGATCCCGCCGTTGCTCCCGTACGTGATCGGGAACGCGGTGTTGTCGGTGCAGGGCTGCGGCGAGTGGAAGCAGCCGGAGAAGACCCAGGGCGCGGGGTTCCAGTACGCCGCGTAGTTGGTGCCGCCCAGCACGGCGAACGGCATCAGGGTGAAGTCGTTGCCGTAGGCGGTCGCCAGGACGAAGGTCGAACCGGTGTCGTACCCGACCCACGAGTAGTTGTGCGCGGTCATGTGCGCGCCGTTCTGGGACAGGCAGTGGCCGGCGGTGATGGTGTAGAGCCAGCCGTTGCTGCCCCGGACGTTGAAGCCGAGCGTGCAGTTCCCCACGCCCTGGTTCGCGTTGTTGTACAGGTCGAGCTTCAGCCCGCCGCGCAGCGGCGGCGGGCAGGCCGACATGGAGCAGGACCCCGGCGTGCCGCGCGGGGCGCGATGCACCTGGACGAGTCCGGGGAACCGTCCGATCGCGGTGTTCGTCTGTGCCGTCAGCGGCGCGGTCTCCGCCGGCGACACGGAGACCTGGTCGTGGACGTCGTCGATGGTGACCGCCTGCGGGTCGGCGGGCATGGTCGCGGCGACCGCGTCCGCCGCCCGGACGAGCTCGGCACGGCTGTGGGCCACCCGCGCGATCCGGATGTGGCCTCGGTCGGCCGTCCCGGCGAGCGCCCGCGCCGTCCGCTCGGGATCGACGGAGCCGACCACGAGGACGCCGCCGTGGTCCTGGTCGAGCCACATCCCCGCGTACGCCGGGTCGCGCCGCGCCAGCGCGGGCGCCAGGTCCGCCGACGTGCGCTGGAGGTCCAGCCTGCGCAGCGCCTCGGCGGCCGGCACGTGGTAGGTGCGGGTGAGGTAGGCGACCGACTCCCTGACATCGGCGGGGACGGCCACCGCGGACGGCCCCGCCGTCGCCCGGCCCACCGGAAGGCCCGCCACCGCCAGCGCCGCCGCGACGGCGGCCACCATCACTGTCCAACGTCGGATCATCATGCCGCTCCGCGCGCGATCAGTGGGGACGAAGGCGGCGTCCCGGGAGCGCTGATCGCCCACCCGGTTCTACGCCGCCCCTCCCGCCCTGACAATGCCACCCCGCCCGCACGACCACACATGGCCGCCCCCACCGCCCAGTTACGGAAGAAAGGTGTATTCGACGAGCTTTTCCGCGCAGCTTGCGGCGCGGGGATCGGGTGGCTTTTCGGTCAGGAGAACTGATCGGGCGGATCAGACCGGGAGGCCCTTTTCGACGACGTCGTGGGCGACGTCGTGGATGCGGAGGTTGTGGCTCCGGCTGTAGTGGCGCAGGCGGGCGAACGCCTCGTCCATGGTGACGCCCGCGCGGCTGGCGATCACGCCTTTGGCCTGTTCGATGATGATGCGGGAGTTCAGCGCGCTCTGGAGTTGCCCGATGGTGGTGCGGGCCTCCTGGTGGCCGTGCGTCTCGTGGGCCAGGGCCATGATGAGCGAGGCCCAGGCGCGCTCGTCGCCGCCCGCCTCGGCGGAGGACGTCCCGAAGGCGTGGACGGCGTCGGCGACGGGGGTGACGTCCCTGGCGTGGTGGAGCGCGCCGACGACGCGTCCGGTCTCGTCGTGCAGCGCGGTGTTGACCGGAAGCCACACCTTGCGCACGTAAGTCGTCGCGGCGTTCCCGGCGAAGATGTCGCCGGAGGGGATGTCGTAGCGCTGCAGGGGCAGGTGGTCCCGGCCGCCGCTGCGGAAGACGCGCTCGAAGGAGGCGGTGAGGTCCGCGACGGCGTCGGCGGACGTCGGATCGTTCGGGTTGCGGGGGAACGCCTCGAACAGGGGCGTTCCGACCAGCTCGTCGTAGCTGCGGAACGTGGCGTGGAGATAGGCGGGGTTGACGTCGCGGATCACCAGGTCGGTGTCGACGACCAGGAGGGGCGCGTCCGTCGCGTGGAACGCTTCGGCGCGCTCGCGCTCTTTGAAGACCGAACTGATCGGGGCACCTCCGAATGTCGTCGCCCGGCGAGATGGCTTGACGTCCGCCATCAGCCTAGAGGGATATGGTCGGCGAGTCAGTGGCAGTGCGAAATCGCCGAGAACTCGCAGTTCGCACCTCACCGGACACCGGAGCACCACGCGACATAACCGGGGTAATGGACGCCCCTATTGGAGCGGGCGGGCGTTCGGCGGGTGGACGATTCTCTATTCCCCCTGAATGCCGGGACGGAGGAGCGGAAAACCGTCGGGCCTGCGGTCCGGCCCGTCAGGGGGTCGGCTGGGGGAGCGCGGTGCTGAGGCGCCGGCGGCGCAGCGCGCGGTTGACGTCCTCGACGGTGACCATGCCGACGAGGCGGCCGTCGCTGACGACCAGGGCCAGCAGGCCGCCGGCGAGGGGACGGCGCTCCAGCAGGGCGCGGGCCGGGACGGCGGCGGAGACCTGGTACTCCGAGGGGACCGGCGTGGCGACCGCGTCCAGGCGCGAGGACGCGCGGCGGAGCGCGAGGAGCCGGTCGAGCAGCGCCAGGTCGACCGCGCCGACCGGACGGGCGTCCGCGTCCACCACGGGGAAGACGGTCTGGTGCGAGGTGCTCAGCACGTCGCGGGCGAAGTCGGCCACCGTCGTCCAGGCGGCGGCCGTCTCGGGGCCCGCCGTCATCACGTCGCCGGCCCGGACGCCCTGGAGCAGCGCGCCGAACTCGCGGGCCATCGACTCCGTCCGGGACGCCTGCGTCAGGAACCAGCCGAGCAGCAGCAGCCAGATCCCGGCGGCGCTCCCGAGCAGCACCTCGGCCAGGCCCGCGCCCATCACCACCGTGCCGATGACGCGGCCCGTGGTGGTGGCGGCGCGATCCGCGCGGGCGCGGTCGCCGTGGCGCCGCCACAGCAGGGCGCGCAGCACCCGGCCGCCGTCCAGCGGCGCGCCCGGCAGCAGGTTGAAGGCGGCGAGGAACACGTTCATCCACGCGAGCCAGCTCAGGTCGTAGGAGAGCAGCCGGGGCGCGTCCGCGGCGGACGCGGCGACCGCGCCGGTGACCAGGCCGAGCAGCAGGCTGGTCGCGGGACCCGCGACGGCGATCCGCAGGTCGTCCCGCGGGGTGGGCGCCTCGCCGCCGAGCTCGGAGACGCCGCCCAGCATCCACAGCGTGACGGCCTTGACGCGCAGGCCGGCGCGCCGCGCGAGGACGCAGTGGGCCAGCTCGTGCGCCAGCAGGCACGCGAAGAACGCCACGGCGACGGGCAGGGCGGCCAGCAGGTAGACCCCGGCCGTGAGCCCCGGGCGGGCCGCGGGCAGCACGCCGTAGGCCAGCTCCACCGTGACCAGCGCCAGGATCACCAGCACCGACCAGTGTAGACCCACCGGAACGCCGGCGATCCTCCCCAAGCGGATGCTCTGCCTCATCGCGAACCACGCCTCATCGGAACCGCCTCGCTCCCGACCATGTCGCTTCGACCGTCGCGCGGTGGCCGCCGCCGGGCCAGAGGCCGACGTCCCGTCGTCAAAGGGACCAACGGCGCACGCCGCGGCGCGGCCGTCAGCGGCGCGGCCGTCAGCGGCGCGCGGCCTCGGCCGGGGACGCGGGGCTCGGACGGGCCGGTGGCCGCCCGTCGGCCAGCGGCGTCGACCACGAGCCGCCCGCCTCCACGATGACGGAGCGGCCCTGGAAGACCACCTCGACGGGCGAGGCGGCGCCCGGACGGAGCGCGACGCGCAGCCGGTCGCGGCGCACCGTCAGGTCGGCGCCCCAGTGCCCGCGGTAGCGCAGGCCGAGGCGCAGCTCGGTGATGCCGGACGGCAGCCGCGGTTCCAGCCGGAGCGTGCCGCCGTGGGTGGAGACGCCCGCGTAGCACCGCTGGACGAGGTCGACGCTTCCGGCCATCGCCCCGAGGTGGACGCCCTCGGCGGTGGTGCCGCGCTGGACGTCGTCGAGGTCGCCGCGCAGCGTCTCCAGGAACGCGCCCCACGCCGCCTCGCCGTCCGTCCGGGCCAGGAGCCAGGCGTGCACGAGCGAGCTGAGCGTGGAGCCGTTGCAGGTGCGCGGGAGGTAGTAGGCGATCGTGCGCGGGAGCAGGTCCGGGTCGCCGGACAGGCCGAGCCGCGCCAGCACGTCCCGCAGCTCCGACGGGGACAGCAGGTAGGCCAGCATGAGGACGTCCGCCTGCTTGGACGCCTTGTAGCGGTTGACGGTGTCCCCCTCGGCCTCCAGGATCCGGTCCAGCCGCCGGATGTCGCCGTAGCGCTCGCGGTAGCCGGCCCAGTCGAGCTCCGCGAGGTCGCCGTAGCCCTCGAACTGGCTGATCACCCCGTCGTGGAGGGGGACCCGCAGCCTGCGGCTGACGTCCTCCATGCGGCTCAGCTCCTCGCCGTCCAGCCCGAGCCGGTCGCGCAGCTCCTCGGCGCGCGTGCGGGGGAGGACGGCGAGCGTCTCCAGGGCCCGGCACAGCACCCAGGCCGTGAGGACGTTGGTGTAGGCGTTGTCGTCCAGTCCCGGTCCGGCGCGGCCGAGGTAGCCGTCGTGGTACTCGTCCGGGCCCATGACGCCGCGGATGCGGTACCGGTCGGTGGCGCGGTCGTAGCGGGCGAGGCCGGTGAAGAACCGGGCGACCTCCAGGATCAGCTCCGCGCCGTACTCGGCGAGGAAGTCCTCGTCGCCGCCGGCCTCGTAGAACCGCCAGACGTTGTACGCGACGGCCAGCCCCACGTGCCGCTGGAGGTGGGTGCGGTCCTCCGTCCAGTGGCCCGAGCGCGGGTTCAGGTGCAGCCGCTGGGCGTCCTCCCGCCCGTCGGCGCCGCTCTGCCAGGGGAACATCGCGCCCCGGTGCCCGGCGGCGCGCGCGGCCCAGCGCGCCTCGGGCAGCCGCCGCCACCGGTACATCAGCAGCGCCCGCGCGATCTCGGGGAACCGCAGGCTCAGGAACGGCAGGACGAACAGCTCGTCCCAGAACACGTGCCCCCGGTAGGCCTCGCCGTGCAGGCCGCGTGCCGGGACGCCGGCGTCGAGGTCCACCGTGTGCTCGGACACCGTCTGGAGCAGGTGGAACATGTGCAGGTTCAGCACGCGCTGGACGTCCTCGCGGTCCACGCTGAGCTGGCAGCGCCGCCACAGCCGGTTCCAGACCAGGACGTGCCGCTCCAGCAGCCCGTCGAACCCGGCGGTCCGGCGCAGCCGGGACCGCGCCGCGGCCAGGGGCTCCTCGACGGCGCGGTCCCGCGAGGTGAACAGCGTGACCACCTTCTCGACCGTCACCGGCACGCCCTCCTCGGCGTCCAGCAGCAGGTCGTGGGCGATCCACGCCGGTTCGCTGCGGGTCGTCCGCCGTGCCGGGCTTCCGTCGCGTACGCGTGTCCGCGCGGCCAGGGCGATCCCGATGCGGGACGAGACGGTCGAGCACGACAGCCAGACGACGTCCGCTTGACCCGCGCCGCCCTCGCCCTCCGCGCTGCCTTCGCCGCCTGCGCCCCCTTCGCACGCTTCGCCGTCCGCGCCGGCTTGGCCGTCCGCGCCGGCTTGTCCGGCCGCGCTGACGCCGCTGGCCGCGCTGACTCCGCTGGCCGCGCTGAGGCCGCTGGCCGCGCTGACGGCGCCGTTCGCGTGGTCCTCGCCGACCGCGCCGGGGACGAGGTGGCCGCCGGCCAGGTCGCGGTACCGCGCGACGCCGGTGTTGGCGACCGTGCCGTCCAGCGCCGAGCGCACCAGCAGCGGGCCGGACCAGTTCTCCGCCGTGAACGTCGTCTCCAGCGCGGCGACGTGCGGATCGTCCATCGAGACGAGCCGCCGCTGCGTCATCGCCAGGACGCGTCCGCCGGGGTCGGCGAAGCGGGCCATGCGGGTCAGCACGCCCCGGTGCAGGTCGAGTTCGCGGCGGCAGGACACGAGCGCCCCGGCGTCCAGCCACGGCCCGTCGCCGATCCGGAACCGCAGCGGAAGCCAGTTGGGCGCGTTGACCAGGTCCTCGTTGTCGACGTCGCGCCCCGCGACGTGCGAGGTCAGCCGGTCGTAGCACCCGGCGACGTACGTCCCCGGATAGTGCACGCCGTCGGCGGACGACTCCGGGTCGGCGCCGCGCGTGGCGAAGTAGCCGTTCCCGAGCGTGCAGAGCGCTTCCCGGGTCCCCTCGGTCGCGGGATCGTGACCGTCGTAGACCAGAGTCCAGCGGCTCATGGCGCCGTGCCCCCCTCCGCGAGGACGAGCGGGGCCGGTGCGGTGGGCGACTCCACGGTCATGACGCGCCTCCGACGCGAGCCTGCTCCGACCCGGCCCATCGTCGCCGCGCGACCGGGTCCCGGCATCGGGTCGAAAGGCCCCGTCCGCCGGGACCTTGGCCACGGAGGGGCCTTGGTCCGGGCCGAAGGGGACGTTCGCCACCTTCTCCGCGGCGGGCGGGGCTCCGATGATGGCCGGACAGCTCAGGTGAGGGGAAAGCCGTGACGAACGCGAGCGATCCACGCGCCCCGCTGCTGGTCGCCGAGGGCGTCCGCAAGGTGTACCGCAGCGGGGAGGTGAGCGTCCTGGCGCTCGACGACCTGGACCTGACGGTGCGGGCGGGCGAGCTGGTGGCGGTGATGGGGCCGTCCGGGTCCGGCAAGACCACGCTGCTCAACTGCCTGTCGGGGCTGGACGACATCGACGGCGGCCGGGTGCTGGTCGGCGGCCGCGACCTGTTCGCCATGAGCGACCACGAGCGCACCGAGCACCGGGCGCGGACGATGGGGTTCGTCTTCCAGTCCTACAACCTGATCCCGGTGTTCAGCGCGGTGGAGAACGTGGAGCTGCCGCTGCTGCTCGTCGGGACGGACCCGGCGGAGGCGCGCGAGCGGGCGCTGGAGATGCTCGGCCGCGTCGGGCTCGGCGAGCGCGCGGCGCACCGTCCCAACCAGATGTCGGGCGGCGAGCAGCAGCGGGTCACGGTCGCGCGGGCGCTGGTCGCGCGGCCCGCGATCGTGTGGGCCGACGAGCCCACCGGCAACCTCGACACCGCGATGGCCGTCCAGATCATGGACCTCCTGCGGGAGCTCAACCGCACGGACGGGCAGACGATCGTGCTGGTCACCCACGACCCGGCGATCGGCGCCTCGGCCGGCCGGCTGATCCGCATGCGGGACGGCCGGCTCGTCGAGGACGCCCCGACCGGCGTGCCCGCGCCGGGCGGCGGCGGGGGCGGCGCGCCGGCGGCGCGTCCGGCCGGTTAGGCGGGCGCCGTGTATCCCGAGCTGACCTTCCCGCTGGTCGTCGCCCTCGTGCTCGCCGTCGCGTTCGTCCTGTACCTGGTGGTGTTCCGGCCGGTGCTGCGGCGGCTGGCGGTGCGGCAGGTCACCCGCAGGCCCGCCGAGCTGGTGCTGGTCGTGGTCGGCTCGCTGCTGGGGACGGCGCTGATCGTGGCGAGCCTGACCGTCGGGGACTCGCTGAACCGCTCGGTGCGGCAGGCGGCCTACGACACGCTCGGCCCGGTGGACGAGTACGTCCGCTCGCCCACGGCGTCCCTCGGCGACGAGGCCGCGTTCCGGCTGTCGGCGCTGCGCCAGGACCCGGACGTGGACGGCGTGCTCACCATGGACGGCGGGTACGCCGCCGCCACGTTCGACGGCCGCGGCGCGCCGAGGGCCGAGCCGCGGGTGCTGGCCTGGGACGTCGACTTCGCCTCCGCCGCGCGGTTCGGGGCCCCGCACCCGTCCGGGCTGGCGGTGCCGGATCCGGGCCCCGGGCACGTGGTGGTGAACGAGCACCTCGCTCGGTCGCTCGGCGTCCGGCCCGGTGACCGCGTGACCTTCCACGCGTACGGCGGCCGGGTGACCGCGACCGTCGCGAGGGTCGTCCCGGCGCGCGGGCTGGCCGGGATCGGGCTCGGCATGCTCGTCAACCCCGACGCGTTCTTCCCGTCCGGCACGCTGCGGGCGATGGCCGCCTCGGCCCGGCAGGACGTCACGTCCACGACCTACGTCTCCAACCGGGGCGGCGTCGAGCAGGGCGCCGGACGCACCGACCAGGTCGCGGGGCGGATGCGGGCGCTGCTCGGGTCGCTGACCGCCGCGCACGGCGGCGGCGTGGACACGCCCAAGCGCGACGTGCTGGACCAGGCCCGCAAGACCGGCGACTCGCTGGGCTCGCTGTTCCTGTTCATCGCCAGTTTCGGCATCATCGCCGGGCTGCTGCTGATCGTGAACATCTTCGTCATGCTCATCCAGGAGCGCCGGGGCCAGCTCGGGGTGCTCCGCGCGATCGGCATGCGCCGCCGCCGCGTCTCGCACGAGCTGGTCGTCGAGGGCGCGCTCTACACCGCGGGGGCCACGCTGGCCGGCGGCCTGGTGGGCGTCGGCGTCGGACGGGTGGTCGTGATCCTCGCGATGCGGATCTTCAACGGCGCGAACACGGCGGGCAACCGGTTCTCGGTGGTGTTCGCCGTGACACCCGTCAGCGTCGTCAACGGCATGGCCGCCGGGTTCCTGATGGCGCTGGCGGCGGTGGCGGTGACCAGCGTCCGGATCGCCCGGACCAACATCATCGCCGCCATCCGCGACCTCGACGCCCCGCCGCGGCGCGGCGCGCGCCGCCGGCTGGTCGTGGTGTCGGCGGTCGCGACCGTCCTGCTCGCCGCCGCGAGCGTGCCCGTGCTCGCGCGCGGTGTCGGCATGAACGTCTACCTGCTGCCGGCGCTGACCGTCCTTGCCGCCGTGCCGCTGCTGCGCCGGTTCTGGTCGTCCCGGACGGTCCACACCGGCGTCGGCCTGGCCCTGACGGCGTGGGGGCTGGGCGCGCACCTGGTCCGTCCCCGCCTGTTCGACAGCGCCTCCACCGGGGCGTTCATCGTCATGGGCGCCATGCTGACCTTCGCGGCCGTGCTGCTGGTCACCCAGCAGCAGGACCTGCTGCTGCGCCCGCTCCGGCCGCTGCTGCGGCGTCCCACCGGCAACGGCCTGGCGACCCGCCTGGCGATCGCCTACCCGTCCGCCAAGCGCTTCCAGACGGGCGCGACGCTGGCGATGTACTGCATCGTCGTGTTCGTCATCGTGCTGCTGACGCAGATCCAGGCGATCATCAGCGCGGGCGTGTCGCACGAGGTGGTCAAGGCCACCGCGGGCTGGCAGCTGCGCGCCGACTACAACCCCGACGCGGCCTGGGCCGATCCGGCGCGCGACCTGGCGGGCGGTCCGGTGGCCGAGGCCGCCGTCCTGACCACCACCTCCGCCACGGCGGACGACCCGCTGCGGCGCACCACCAAGGACCTGCCCGTCCGCGCCATCGGGATCCCGCCCGAGCTGGGCGCGCGCCCTCCGGCGCTCACCCGCCGGCTGGCCGGCCTGCCCGACGACGCCGCGGCCTGGCGGCTCGTCCTGCGCGACCCGTCCTACGTGCTGATCGACGCGAACTACGGCGCCGTCGGCGGACCGCAGGGCAAGCCGCCCGGTGCGGGCTCGAAGCTGTCGGTCGCCGACCCGCTCACCGGACGCCGCACCGCGCTGACCGTCGCCGGAGTGCTGGCCGACGGCATCGCCTTCTACTACGTCGGCGGCGAGGCGCGGTTCCCGGTGCTTATGAGCCGGCCCGCCGCCACGCGTCTGTTCGGCGTCCAGGCGCGGCCCTCCAGCGTGATGCTGCGGCTGGCGCCCGGCGCCGACAGCGCCGCCGTGCGCGCCGGCCTCCAGGCCCGGCACCTGACACGCGGCCTCGTCGTCTCCGACCTGCAGCAGACCGTCCGCGACAACTGGACGGCGAGCCGGCAGTTCTTCACGCTCATGCGCGGCTACCTCGCGCTCGGCCTGCTGGTCGGCGTCGTCGGCCTCGGCGTGGTGATGATCCGCGCCGTCCGGGAGCGCCGCCGCACCGTCGCGGTGCTGCGCGCCCTGGGCGTCCAGTCCCGCGTCGTCCGGCGCGCGTTCTACGCGGAGAGCACGTTCGTGGCGCTGGAGGGCGTGGTCATCGGCACGGTCCTGGGCGTGCTGACGACCTGGCTCCTGTACCTCAACAGCCCGACGTTCGGCAGCCTGGACGCCCCCTACCCGATCGCGTGGACGCAGGTGCTCCTCACCGTCGGCGCGACGCTGGTCGCGTCGCTGCTGGCCACCGTCGGCCCCGCCCGACGCGCGGCCCGCATCCGCCCCGCCGTCGCCCTCCGCATCGCGGATTGACGGCCACCCCGGAAATCCGGGGCGGGAATGCGGGCGCGGGCGGTGGATTTCGGACACCGGAGGCCGTGCCGACCTGTTTTCCGAGCGTTTGCAGACGTCCATTCCGGGCGGCGGGGTTGACCGGCGGCCGGGGCGACATAGACTCGGTGAATTCCTCTGGTGGTGAGCCCCGCGCCCCGGCCCCCGGCGTGTCGCGCACAGGCGTGGGAGAGGCCGGTCATGGGCGATGAGCGTGGCGTTCCGTACGACGCGACCACCGAGCCGGAGGCCGCGTGGCGCTCCCTGGGAGGAGAGTTCGGGCCGTCCGGCACCGCGGTCGCGATGGGGCAGGCGGTCATCTGCCGCCTGTACGCGGTCGGCCTCGACCTGGCGGCCCTGCGGACGCCGACCGACGGCACGGCGGACGCCGCCCACCTCGAACACGCCCTCGCCGAACTCGACGACTCGATCGCCGAGATCCGGCGCCTCCTGTACCGGACCCGCTGGGACGAGGCCGCCCGATCCCGCCGGAATTGACTTCCCGGGCGCGTCGAACCGCGCGCCGAACCGGCGAATTCCGCGCGAGAGTTCGGCAACGCGTCGGCGAACGTCTCAGTTCAATGGTCAAATACCGGCGAATTCACCGTGCGATTCCCGCGGCTCATCGTGCGGTTCGCGGCTCATCGTGCGGTTCGTGGCTCGGCGTGCGGGTTCGCGGCTCGGCGTGCCGGCGCCCGGGCGCCGGCTGCTCGCCGCCGACCGGAGGGCCGGCGGCGCTCCGTGACGCCCGGGCCGCGGGCGCGGAGGTCATGACCGGGTGCGCGCGTTGATCGCCAGCTCGTGGGCGCGCCGAGCGGCGCGGGCCATCGCCTCGTCGCCGGGCTCGTCCAGCGGTGTGCCCTCCAGCCCGGCGGCCATCACTCCGACGGCCTCGCTCAGCAGGGCGAGCCGCATTTCGAGGGCCCGGATCCGATCCTCCAGCGCCGGGACGGACAGCGGTTGCTGACCGATGCCGAACTGTCTGCTCATGACGCCCTCCCGGAGACTCGTCCTGCCCTCAGTACAGCCCGCGTCGGCGTCCGGGCGCAGAGGCGCAGTCCTCTGTCACGGAGGGCTTTGGTCCTCGGCGAGGACGGCCGCAAGGGCGGGCTCAGCGGCGCGGGCGGACGACGGCGACCGGGCAGCGGGCCTGCTGGATCAGGCCGTGGCTCACCGAGCCGAGATGCGGGCCGGTGCGGGTCCGGCGGCCGACCACCACGAGGTCGGCCTCGGCGGACCGGGTGAGGAGCGCCTCGACCGGATGGCCGCGGAAGACGTCCTCGACGACCTTCACCTCGGGACGGCGGTTCCGCCACGGTTCCAGCGCGGCGGTCACGTGGTCGCGGAAGGCCGCCTGCGCGCCGTCCAGGTCGGCGCCCGCCTCCAGGTCCGGACGCGTCGGCCACCACGCGTGGACGACCCGGAGCCGGGCCCGGCGCGCCGCGGCGGCCTCGAACGCGTACGCCAGCACCGACATCGGGGACTCGCGGAGCCCGAGGCCCGCGACGATCTCGTCCGCCCCCGGGTCGGCGGCGCCGCGGACGACCACGACCGGCCCGCGCAGGTCCCCGGCCAGGTGCAGGCTGGTGGAGCCGAGCACGAGCCCGGCGAACCCGCCCAGCCCGCGATGCCCGAGGACGACCTCGTAGGTGCCGTCCGCCAGCGAGCGGATCCCGTGATGGGCGCTGCTCTCGCGGACCAGCCGGACGTCCACGGCGAGCTCCGGGTGGCGCTCGCGGGCCAGGTCGCGGGCGCGCGCCAGCAGGGCGCGCCCCCGCTCGGCGGCGACGTCGTCCCGCCCGGGCGGCCCGGCGGACGGCCAGTCGTGCAGCCAGGGTTCGACCACGTGGGCGACGAGCAGCGGCCGCCGGTGCCGGGCCGCGTCGTCGGCGGCCCAGCGGACCGCGCGGTCGGCCGCGGGCGAACCGTCCGTGCCGACGAGGACGGGCTCGACCGAGCCGGGCTCGACCGGCGCGTGCTCGACCGGCGCAGGCTCGACCGACGCGCGCCGAACCGGCCCGCGCTCGACCGGTCCGGGCTCGACCGACGCGCGCCGAACCGGCCCGTGCTCGACCGGTCCGGGCTCGACCGACGCGCGCCGAACCGGTCCGGGCTCGGCCGGTCCGGGCTCGGCCGGCGCTTGCTCGACCGGCGCGTGCTCGTCCGGGCCGTGCTGAACCGGCCCGTGCTCAACTGATCCGGCCATGTCCTGACTCCTCAGCCGCTCGACGCCCGCCGGCGCCGGGAGCCCGGCTCCGGGGCCGGGCTCCCGCGAGGCGGGGACCACGTGCGCCATCCAGCGCAGCACGAGCCCACCGGCCGGGGAAGGGACGCAGTGCCCGCCGAAAAGGACGTTGGTCCTCCCGGCGCCCGGCGCCCGGCGTCCGCGCCCGGCACCCGGCGCCCGTCGCCCGGATCACCGGCCGAGGGGCGAGAGCAGGCTCCGGCGCCACAGCGCCCGCCTGATCGGGACCAGCGCGGTGCCGACGGTCGGACCGGTGCCCGAAGCGGCGAAGGACTCGCCCCTCACCCAGCCGGACACGCCGACGGTGACGCTCTCCACCCGCGAGCCGGACGGTTCGCCGTCCGGGCCCGCGCGCCCGCCGCGCCGCGGGCCGGCGGCCCGGTAGCCGGGCGTCCCGGCGGTGAACCGCGACAGGTCCGCCTCGGACCGCGTCACGACCGAGACGACCGCCGTCAGGTGCCCGGCGGGATCGATCTCGGAGAGGGTGGTCTTCAGCGAGAGCTCGACGTCCCGCATCATCGCGGCCGGCGCCCGGCCGGTCGTGACGGCGCTCACCCAGGTCATGACCCTCACCTCCTGGTGAGTGGTTTCCTCCCCTCCATGCTGGGACGGGGCGGGCGGCCGCGGCACCGCCGAAAGCCCCGCGTTCCGCCCCGTCCGCGAAAGGGCCACCGGCCTGCGCATCCGGGCCGAAGGTCCCTGCCGGAGCGCTGCCGTCCGGCCGATGCTGGGAGGCGGACCCGCCGTCGCGCGAGGTGCCCTCGGGAGGACGCACTCCGCGACACGGCGGCGGGTCACGCCGACCCGCCGGATCACCCGCCGCCCTCGGCCACCGGGGCGCCGAGGGAGCGTGCAGGCAGCGGGCCGGCCCCGCCGGCGTCGTGCGGAGCGGCGACCGGATCGTCCCGTGGCGAGGCGCTGGCGCCGTCGCGGAACGGATCTCGCGAGGGACGCGGGCTCGACCAGGAGGGAGGCCGGTGATGGTGTACACCGACCGGACGGAGGCGGGAGCGCGGCTGGCGGCGGTGCTGGCGTGCTGGGCGGGCCCGGACACGGTGGTGCTCGGGCTGCCGCGCGGCGGCGTCCCGGTCGCCGCCGAGGTGGCCCGCGGGCTGCGGGCGCCGCTGGACGTGCTGGTGGTGCGCAAGCTGGGCGTGCCGTTCCAGCCGGAGCTGGCCATGGGCGCGGTCGGCGAGGACGGCGTGCGGGTGCTGAACGAGGACGTCATCCGCCGGGGCCGCGTCGGGGACGCGGACGTGGCGGCGGTCGAGCGGCGCGAGCGCGCGGAGCTGGAGGAGCGGCTCGGGCGGCTGCGGTCCGGCCGCGCGCCGGTGCCGCTGGACGGCCGGACCGCGATCGTGGTGGACGACGGCATCGCCACCGGCGCGACGGCCCGCGCCGCCTGCCGGGTGGCCCGGGCCCGGGGCGCGCGCAAGGTCGTCCTCGCCGTCCCGGTGGGCGCGCCCGGCGCGGTGGAGGCGCTGCGCGCCGATCCCGGCGTCGACGCCGTGGTCTGCCCGCTGTCCCCGGGCTACTTCGAGGCGATCGGCGGCTACTACCTCGACTTCTCGCCCGTCCCGGACACCGAGGTGAGCGATCTCCTGACCCGCGCGCCCGCCACCCGCCCGCCCGGTTCCGGCCCGCCGGAGGCCGCGGCGGACGATCCGCCGCTCGTGGACGGGGACGTCCGGGTGGACGGCGGCCGGACGGAGCTGGCCGGGCGGCTGACCGTCCCCGAGAACGCCACCGGCGTCGTGCTGTTCGTCCACGGCAGCGGCAGCGGCCGCCACAGCCCGCGCAACCGGTACGTCGCGCGGCTCCTGAACGAGGCCGGTCTCGCCACGCTCCTGTTCGACCTGCTCACCGCCGAGGAGGAGCGCGACCGCACCTACGTGTTCGACATCCGGACGCTCGCGAACCGGCTGACCGCCGCGACGTCCTGGTCGCGCGCGCGGCCCGAACTGGACGGCCTGCCGGTCGGCTACTTCGGCGCCAGCACCGGGGCCGCCGCCGCGCTGTGGGCGGCGGCGGAGGGGGCGGCCGAGGTCGCCGCGGTCGTGTCCCGCGGCGGACGGCCCGACCTCGCCGGGGTGCGCCTGGCGCGGGTCCGCCCGCCGACGCTGCTGATCGTCGGCGGCCGGGACGAGACCGTCCTCGAACTGAACCGCACCGCCCTGCGCCGCATGAACTGCGAGCGCGAGCTGCTCGTCGTCCCCGGCGCGGGCCACCTGTTCGAGGAGCCCGGCACGCTCCGGCGCGCCGCCGAGCACGCCCGCGACTGGTTCCTCATCCACCTGGACCGCGCGCTCCGGGACACGCTCGGCGACCAGCGGCTCCCGTCCGGAGAACCGGGCCGCTCCGCCGACTGACCCGCGAGGGACCGCGAGGGACCGCAACGGACTGCGAGGGACTGCGAGGGACCGCGAAGGAACCGCGAAGGAACCGCGAAAGAACAACGCTTCCCCTCGGGTCGGAAGGCCCCGGCGGCCGGGGGATCGGATGGACCGTTTCGGGCCGGCGACGTGCGGCCTGGCCGACTCCGGTCCGGTTCCCGTCCCTCGCCTTCCTCAGGCCAGGGGATCGCGCGGCGGCACCTCGCGTTCCGTCCGGAACGGGAATCGGAGCGGCCGTCCTGCGCGCACGCCACCGCCCGGAACCATTTCAGTCCGGTCCTCCCGACCCGGTCGAGGTTCCCCGTCCTTGCGGCGCCCCCGTCCCGGATGAAGCCTTGGCGCACCCGGGACGGCCGGAGGGAGCCTCGTCCCCACCCCCGAGAAGGTGTTCCATGAGCACGACCCGCGCTGCCCTGCCCGACAGCACGACCGACGCGTTCCAGGCCGAGGCGCTCGCCGCCGCCAACGCCGACCGGGCCAGGCACCACGCGCCCGCGCTGGTCCTGGACTCCGACCTCAGCAAGTACGCCATGGAGCGGGCCGCCTCCCGCTCGCAGTCCGAGAAGCTCAGCGCCGGGCACAGCGGCCTGCGCGACGGCACGGGCGAGAACATCTTCTGGGGCGGTTCGTCCGGCGAACCCCGGCCCGGCTCGGACGCGGTGAAGTCCTGGTACGACGAGATCGGCAACTACGACTTCGACAAGGCGCAGTTCAGCCCGAACGCGGGCCATTTCACCCAGCTCGTCTGGAAGAGCAGCACCAGGGTCGGCATCGGCCGCGTCTCCGGCCAGGGCCCGGAGTTCTACGAGACCTACATCGTCTTCGTCTTCGAGCCGCCGGGGAACATGGAGGGCGAGTTCGCCGACAACGTCCTGCGCATCTAGACACGAGAGGCGCGACAGAGCGCCCGGCAAGCCCCATCGCCCGGCGGTCCCGTCCCTCCTCGGGGGGCGGGGCCGCCGGGCGATGACGCGGCTCGGCGCGCTCCGGCCCGCCGTCACTTCATGGGCGCCTTGGTGGTGTAGGTGTCGATGAGGCGGACCGTGGTGGTGCGCGTGCCGGAGACGGCCACCTCGAACGTGCCGCCTCCGGCCGGCCGGCCGCCGTCGACGGTGTGCTGGGTCGTGACTCTCACCGGACCTTCCGCTCCGCTCGACGTCTCCCGGATCCGGCAGCGGGTCGGGCGGGTGAACGTCAGGGGCCCGGGCAACCTGATCAGGCCGGTGCGGTGGCGCTTGATCCGGTAGTGGGCGCGCTGCCCGTCCCGGCAGGTGACGTCGATGGTGACCGGGCCGGTGCGCAACCCCCTCGGGTCGCGGATGAGCTTCTCCACGCGCAGCTCGCCGCGGCGGACGCGTTCGTCGGTGAAGGTGCAGGTGTGCTTGGGCCTGCTGTCGGTGACGAAGAACGCCGCGGTGGCCGACCCCGGGTCGATGGCGACGCCGTCGCAGACGATGCCGGTCAGCTTCCACTCGCCGGGGGCGCCGGGGCCGGCGAGCTCGGTGATGAAGTAGGAGCCGTGCGGCAGCGGCGCGAGGGTGACCGACGCCGGGTCGTGGCCGGGAGAGGTGGTCACGCTCAGCCGGTCCGGTCCGCGCCCCGGGGCGGGGACGGCGCCGCGCGACGGCGTGGAGCGGATCTGGAAGTCGGCGCGACCGTACCCGCCGATCGTGCGCTTCTGGATCGTCAGCTCCCCGGCGGGCTCCCAGCGGTTGGTGAAGACGCACTGCGTGGGCCTGTCGGTGAGCGTGACGACGTGCTCGACGTCCCCGGCGCGGGTGAGGCGGCCGCGTACCCGGCGGACGGCGCCGTCCTCCTCGACGCACTCGGCGCCCACCGGGCGCCAGCGTCCGGCGGCGGTCGGCGCGGGCAGGTTCTCGCTGATGGTGTAGGTGCCGGCCGGGGCGTCCTCGACGACGCCCACGAACTCGGGGACGCCCTCCTGATCGGTGGTCACCGAGCCGCCGCCGGCGCTGATCGGCCTGGGCGACACGCTGAAGTCGAACGGCCCTCCGGTGCCGCCGATGGTCCGCTTGTAGATGGAGACGCCCCTGGCGAACACCCGCTCGTCCACGTAGGTGCAGGTGACGGTGTCGCCCGCCGCGAGCGTCACCTGGACGCTCGCCCCGCTGATGTCGGTGCTGCTCTCACCGGTGTCGGAGTCGCATTTCAGCGAGTCCAGACGCCACCCGTCCGGGACGTTCTCGGTGAAGTTCCACGGTTCGTCGCCCGCGCGGGTCTCGCCGCGGTCGAAGGACATCTCGCCCGGCCGCCCCGGCCGGGCCTCGACCTGGAAGTCGCCGCCGGGGACGTAGGAGACGTTCCCGTTGAAGCCGAAGGTGTAGGACTGGTCGCCGCCGCCCTCCAGCTGCTTGCGGACGATGATCTTGCCCGCTCCCGGCGGCGGTGTGACGGCGTAGTAGTAGCAGAAGACGTGCGTCCGGCCGGAGGGGAACGCGACGGTCTCGACGTTGTCGCCGTTGAGGTTGTCGACGGAGCACCGCAGCGCGCCGAAGCCGTACTTGCCGCGTCCGAAGACCCCGTTCATCAGCGGGTCGGACGGCGTGCCGCCCTGCACCCAGAGCCGGCCGCGCCGGAGCAGGTCCAGCTGCTTCTGATCCAGGGTGACCGTGACCGCGCCCGGCAGGGACCTCCCGGTCGGGTTGCCCCGGGGGTCCAGCCACGGCGTCGAGGCCTTGGTGGCGGGGGTCTCTCCCGCCGGCCCGCTCACCGTGCTGAGCAGGTCGGTCTTGCCGTCCACGCCGTCGCCCCAGGTGAACTTCCAGCCGACGAGCGGCTCGCAGTCGGGATCATTGGGATCGTCGATCGCCGGGTCGATCGGCTCGCCCTGCGTGTACACGGTGTTCTTGCCGAGGTCGCGGAGCGACTCCTGGATGTTGTTGCGGGCCAGGTTGGCCATGATGTCGGTGTACTCCGGGCACTGCCGCGCCGCCAGCGTCACCTTCAACGGCCCGTCCGCCGCCCGCGAACCCGCGGTCGCTCCGGACGCCGCCCGAGCGTTCGCGCCGGCCGGCCGCGCCGCCGCGTGCACTCCCGACGTCAGACCCGCCAGCAACATCAGCGACGTCACCGCGCCGCCCAGCGCGGCGCCCAGCCTCCAAGTCATGATCATGCCGTTCCCGCCGCCGCGCGCTCCACGGCCAAGCCCGGTTCAAGTCATGATCAACTCTGGCCGGGAACCGCTCGGGCGTCGCGTACTCGGGAACGTGCGCATCGGTATGGCTGAGACGCGGCGCGTACTAGGACGTGCTTAGGGCCTGCGAATAAGGCGTCGTCCCCATGTGCCGGGTGGGGTCTTAGGACGAACCTTTAGGTGTCGGCAGGGAACCCGGCCGACGGACCGAAAAGGGAGCCAGGCACCATGTACCACCACTCGTTCGCCCAGGGAATCGCTCAGCAGCGCGTATCCGCCCGTCGCTCGGAGGCCAGGGCCGCGCGGCGTGCGGCCAAGGCCAAGGAGAAGGCGCGCCGGCGGTGACGCCCGCGACCGGGCGACCGCCGAAGCCCGGGAGACCGGAAGGCTGTCGCAGGGACACGAGGCCCTCGCCACCGTCAAGGTGGCGAGGGCCTCTCGTTCTCTCCCCGCCTGCGCGGACGGTCGGACTCAGGACGTGGGCGGCTGGTGCCCGATCCACGTCACGTACCAACCCTGGTCCTTGGCGGTGTCGGGCGTGAGGGGCCTGCCGTCCGGCCAGTACAGGTAGAGCAGGAACCACTTGGCCGAGGCCTGGTGGACGTCCTGGGCGCCGAGCACCTTGAAGTGGTCGCCGGTGGTGCTGCGCACCGAGGCCGTGTAGGACGGCGTGGCGGTGAACCCGGCGGCCGAGGTGTCGACCCAGATCTTGATGGTGCCGTCGTCGTGCCGCTCCCAGCCGGCGCCGGGCGCGGTGCCGCCGGAGCCGGTCAGGCCGCAGGCGGCGGCGTCCGGGCAGGACGGCCGCGGGTCGGGTTCGGGCTCGGGTTCGCAGTCGCACCCGTCATAGCCGCCGGGCCAGCCGCCGCCGGGCCAGCCGCCCGGCCAGCCGCCGCCGCCCGGCCAGCCGCCCGGCCAGCCGCCGCCGGACCCGCCGCCTCCGGGCGGGCAGGCGAGGCGGGAGGCGCACAGCGTCACCCACGCCTTGGCCGCGGGACCGGCGGGCGGCCCGCCTGGAGTGGACGTCCCGGACTCGTTGGCGGTCGCGGTGGCGATGTTGCGGATGACGCCGGGCCGGGTGACCTTGGCCTGGACGGTGAGGGTCTCGCTCGCGCGGACGGCGAGATTGTCGATCGTCCACAGGCCGGTGGCGGCGTTGTAGGCGCCGGCGGAGGCGCGCGCGGAGACCGGTTCCAGCTCCTTGGGGAGCCTGTCGGTGACCTTGACGCCGGTGGCGCCGCTGGGCCCCGCGTTGGTGACCCGCAGGGTGAAGGAGACCAGCTCGCCGACGGTGAGCTGGACGCGGTCGGCCGCCTTGAGCAGCCCGAGCTTCGCCGTGACGGCGACCGGCGTGGTCACCGCGTTGGACGTGGACGTCATCGCCGCGGCCGGCGTCGCCATGGGGTTGGTGTAGGCGGCGGTGGCCTGGTTCTCGATCTGGCCGCCGGGACCCGCCCCGGCCCCGGTCACGGTGACCTGGAACTCGACGGTGAGCCCCTCGGCGCTGCCGGTCACGCCGGTGTGCTCCAGCCGGCCGCCCTTCCTGCCGTCGGCCTTGGCGCCGGCGCCCAGGTAGAACCGCAGCGTGCCCGCCGCGATGTCGGCCTGGACGTCCGGCAGCGCGGTGCCCGCGCCCGGCCCCTTGACGATCTTCGCGCTGCCGGGCACGTACTTGGTCCCCGCGGGGACCGGGTCCGACAGCACGAAGTCCTCGGCCGCGACGCCGCCGTAGTTGGTGGCGTTCACCTGGTAGGTGATGGTCTTGCCGATCCCGGACTGGCCGCCCGGGGTGGCGGACTTCTCCAGCACCACGTACGGCGGGGTGCCGAACTCGATCTGGTCCAGGAAGTTGCCGATGGTCTTGTTGCCGCCGTAGGCCGACACGGACCGGAAGGCGAACCGGGTCACCTTCTGGTCGGCCGGGACGGTGTAGACGCCCTTGTGCGCGCCCCACTCCTTGCCGTCCCGCAGGACGCGCTGCTCGACCACCTTGTCCGGCGGGCCGATGTCCACGGCCATCGCGTCCTCGCCGTTGCGGCCGCGGTGCAGCAGGCTCCAGTACAGGGTGCCCGCGTTCTCGGTGTCCAGGTCCTGGTACAGGGTGGACTCCTGCTTGGCGTTGAGCTCGGCGAACTGGGTGCCGGCGTCCGCGCGGGCGGTGACGCCCTCGTGCCCGCTGGGCCAGAGCTCGATGAGGTGGTCGGGCGTGTCGCCCGACTTGACGGGTTGGGCGATCCAGCCCGGCACCCTCTTCTTCTCGTCGGTGCTGGTGGCGTCCGGCCGGAAGTCGATGTCCTTGGGGTCGATCCGCGGTTCCTCGAAGCTGCCGTTGACCAGCTTCACCTGCTTGGGACGCCTGTCCTTGGTGGGGTTCTGCGGTGCCGCCATGGGGGGTTCTCCTCTGCATCGGGGGAATGTCCGATCCCTCCCTGACTACCCTCGGTGAGGATCAGTAACGATGCGGAGTAGTGGCAGGTGGCTGGCGACCCGAGCACCCCACAGTCACTCAGAGTCACATATTCTTTACCCACCGGCGGAAACCCGGCAGAGGCGCGGCGGTCGAGGCGCGGCGGCAGGAATGCGGCGGCGGAGGCGCGGCGGCAGAGCGCTCTCTCAGGACGCGGACGCGGCTCGGTCCGCCGGAGGCTCCTGCTTGAGCGTGCAGATCATGGCGGCGACCTGGGTGCGGGAGTTGAAACCGAGCTTGGTGAAGATGTGCTCGACGTGGGCGTCGGCCGTGCGCTTGGAGATGACCAGGCGTTCGGCGACCTGTCGGTTGGACAGCCCTTCGGCGATGAGGTGGGCGACCTCGCGCTCGCGCGGCGTGAGGGGACCGAGCGGGCTGCCCTCCCCGGCGTCCGGGAGCGGCGCGCCCTGCTCCCCGTCGGCGACGAGCCCGTTGGCCAGGGCGATCAGCTCGGCGGTGGCGAGCTGCGCGCCGCGGCCGTACGCCGCGGTGAAACGCTCCGCGCCGAGGCCGAGCATCAGGGTCTTCTCGACGCCGGTGTGCAGATCGACCAGGCCCCGGACGCCCCACAGGGGCCGGCCGACCTTGCCCCAGAGCATCCCGGCGCCGCCCAGCAGCGTCGCGGCGAGGTCGTGCTCCTTCAGGCCGCACGCCGTCCAGGACAGGTACTCGACCGCGGCGGCGGCGCACATCGTCTCGCCCTGCTCCAGGGCGCAGGCCAGCGAGGCGCGGCCCAGCTCGCGGCTGCGGTCCAGGTCGCCCAGCGCCCACAGGGACGGCACCTGGAACGTCAGCAGGTAGTTGCGCACGAACCGCTCGCGCGGGATGTGCGCCAGCTCCCGCAGGCCCTCCTCCACCTCGGTCACGGCACCGGCCGGGTCGCCGCCGCCGGTGAGCAGCGCGGCGGCCTGGAGGCGGCTGGTGGCCCGAACGTAGAGGTCCTCGGTCTCGATCGCCTGCGCGCGCGCCCGCGTGATCGCCGCCAGCGCGCGCGGTGGATCCTCGCCCCAGATGGTCAGCTCGAAGCCCTCCAGGTAGGCGGCGCGGGCGCGCAGGAAGTCGTCGTCGAGCCGTTCGGCGGCCGTCCGGCAGCGCGCGACCATCTCCCGTGCGGTCGGGTCGGCCTGCAGCAGCCCGTAGTAGGCGCCGGACCACAGGGCCCTGCCGTGCTCCGGGGTCAGCACGGGCTCGGCGGCGAGCGCCTTGTCGATCCAGCGGCGGGCCTCGGTGAGCCGGTTGCGGCCCAGCCACAGCCCCCACAGGCCGTTCACCAGCCGCAGCGCGGCCTCCTCGCCGGGATGCGCGGTGGCGCAGTCCAGCGCGACGCGGAAGTCGTCCAGGTCGTCGGCCAGGCGCATGCTCCAGCGGACCTGGTCGTCGCCGAGCCACTCCTGGCCCGCCCGGGTCGCCGTCCGCAGGAAGAAGTCCTGGTGCCGCCGCGCGTACAGCTCGGTGCGCCCGGCGGCCTGCAACTGCTCCGCGCCGTACTCGCGGATCGTGTCGAGCATCCGGTAGCGCTGCTCCTCCACCCCCGGGACGCGCCGCACCACGGACTTGTCCACCAGCGAGATGAGCAGGCCGATCACGTCCAGGCCGTCCAGCTCGCCGCCGGAGCAGACCTCCTCCACGGCCTCCGGGGTGAAGCCCCCGGCGAACACCGACAGCCGCGCCCACAGCTCGCGCTCGGGCGGCGAGCACAGCTCGTGGCTCCAGCCGATCGTGGCGTGCAGCGTCTGGTGGCGGGCCTGCGCCGACCGCGCGCCCGCCAGCAGCCGGAACCGGTCGTCGACGCGGCGCAGGATCTGCTCCAGGGGCATCGTCCGCAGGTGGACGGCGGCCAGCTCGATCGCCAGCGGGATGCCGTCCAGCCGCCGGCACAGCGCGATCACCTCGGCCCGGTTGTCGCCGGTCAGCGCGAACGACGCCTCGGCGGCCCGGGCGCGGGCGGTGAACAGGGCCAGGCTGTCGTTGGCCGCCGCGCCCGCGCCGGTGGCCGGCGCGGGCATCGGCGGCACCGGCAGGACGTGCTCGCCGGGCAGCGCCAGCGGCTGGCGGCTGGTCAGCATCAGCACCAGGTGGGCCGAGTTGCGCACCAGGATGTCGGCGAACATCGCCATCGCGTTGATCAGGTGCTCGCAGGTGTCCAGCACCAGCAGCGCCCGCCGGCCGGCGAAGTACTCGATGAGCTGGTCCATCGGCTGCCGCGCGGCGGCCTCGGGTAATCCCACCGCCGCCGCCACGGCGTTCGGCAGGAACTCGCCGTCGCGCAGGCCGCTCAGCTCGGTGAGGCTCACGCCGTCGGGGAAGTCGCCCCGCACCTGCTGCGCGGCGCGCAGCGCGATCCGCGTCTTGCCGACCCCGCCCGGACCGGTGAGCGTGACGACGCGTCCCTGCGTCACGGCCCGGCGGACGGCCGCCAGCTCCGCGCCGCGTCCGATGAACTCGGTCGGCTCGTGCCGCGCGCCGGCCCGAACCCAACCCCACTGCGTCACGTCACCGCTCCATCGCGTCACGCACGCAGCGTCTCACCTCGCCCGCCCCTCGGCACCCCCTTCGACCGAACCGCTGCCCCTGCGGACCGGCGAGGCGGGCTCAGGAGTCGGGGCAGGTGTCCCAGTACTGCTTGATGCCGCCGCCGGGCGCGGGCGGCGGGCAGAGGAACCGGTCATAGCGCGTGTCGTCGTCGAGGAAACGCTTCATCCAGGAAATGGAGTACTTGGCGATGAGGGTGTTGGGAAGGACGAACGAGAAGACGTGCTCGGCGTTGCCGAGTTCCAGATAGGCCTTCTCCGGCGCGCTGCGCAGGTCCTTGTAGATGGGCTCGGCGAACGTGGCGACCGGGGCGATGAGGTCGTTGTCGGCGCCCACGACGAGGGTGTCGGCCTTCACGTTCCAGGCGAAGCCGGAGTTGGGGTCCCACGGGGCGAGCGGGATGACGGCCTTGATGCCGGGCCGCTCCGCCGCCGCCCGGACGACTCCTCCGCCGCCCATCGAGTGCCCGATCAGTCCGGGCCTGGCCGGGTCGATCCGGTCCTTCACGCTGCTCTGCTTCGTGAGGTAGTCGAGCGCGGCCAGCATCTCCTCGCCGCGCTGGTCCACGACGTCGAACGGGTTGAGGGTGTCGATCGTCATCACCACGAAGCCCTGGGACGCCAGCCGCGGGCCGTACCAGGCGACCGAGAACTGCGGGCCGGTGAAGCCGGGGGTGATGACGATCGGCGCGAACGTGCCCTGGCCGCCGTCGGTCGGGTAGTAGATCGTGCCGCCGCCGAACCCGGGGTCGGCGTTGGCGGGCACGACGACCGAGGCGGTCCTGAAGGGCCCGGTCTCTGCGGTGACGGACGCCTCGGTCGGGTCGGGCCCGCGCTGATACGGATTCGTGAACGTCCGCGCCTGCCCGGCGCCAGGAGCGCGGCCGGCCACCGAAGCGCCCTCGGCGACCGACGCGCGGTCGGCGACCGATGCGCGGCCGGCGACCGGAGCGCGGCCGGTGGCGGGGGAGGCGCCGGGGGCCGCGCGCCCCGGAACGGCGGTCGCCACCAGCGCCGCCGCCATCCCGATGGCCAAGGCCGATCCTCGACAACATCTGCGCAGTACGTCGTTCATCGGACGGCCTTTCCACGGGGGACGCTTCGGCGCACGACACAGTGGCAGGGGCGACGTGCGAACCCAATGCAGTCGGCGACGAAGAAGCGGCGTTCTCTTGCCCGGAACTGACAACGCGAGAAGGTTTCGTCTCCGCCCCGGCGGCGACCGGAGCCCGTCACCCGGCCGTGGCCCGCCGACCGGGATCGGCGGGCCACCGCTTCATCCGCTAATGCGTGACCTCGACGGTCAGGTGACGGCTCAGCAGGGCGTCGAGGAGACCGGCCCGCGCGGGCGGGACGACGGCTCCGATGTACCGGTCCGGTTTCACTAGGACGAAGCAGCCGTCGGCCGGAGCCAGCGCCGCCTCCAGCCGTCCGTCGGCGTCGGCGACGGCCTGGCGTTCGGCGCGGGATGACGGAAGCCGGTCGCCCAGCGCGACGTCGATCCGCGTCAGCGGCAGCGACGGAACTCTCGCCCAGTCGTCCGGACGGACGTTCACCCCCAGCAGGACGAGCCCTTGGCCGAGCACGTCGTCCAGGAGCCGGGGATGCAGGCTCGGCGGGACGAGGACGCGCGGCTGCGGGAGCTGCGTTCCGGTCAGGGGGTGGTCGCCCGCGCGGAGGCCGGCGGAGTGGACGGCGCGCGGCCGGAACCGCATCTCGCTGAGGTAGCGGCGTCCGGCGGGCGTCAGCAGCAGCGCCCTCACCACGGCGTCCCTGACGAGGGCCCGCGCGGGATCGGTCGTCATGACGATCTCGCCGAGCCGCTCGGAGAAGCGGACCATGGCGGTGGCGTGCGGGCGCCGCTCGGCCTCGTAGGTGTCCAGCAGGCCGGGACGCATCCGGCCGTGCCACACCTCGGCGATCTTCCAGGCGAGGTTGACGGCGTCGCGGACGCCGGAGTTGAGGCCCTGGCCGGCGAAGGGCGGCATCATGTGCGCGGCGTCGCCGAGCAGGAAGCAGCGCCCGTCGCGCCAGGCGTCGGCGATGACGCCGTTGAAGGTGTAGTTCGTGCACCGCTCGACCTGGCCGGGCTCGATGCTCCGGTAGCGGCCGACGAGCCGCTCGATCGTCGCGAAGTCGGGTTTGGTCCCCGCCGTGCCCTCGCCGGGCCTGAGCCGGAACTCGTACCGGCAGCGGCCGTCGCGCCCGGCGACGATGACGGTGGGACGGTCGGGCCGTCCCAGGTGCATGCCGTACCGCTCGTCGTGATGGTCGCCGAGGGTGTCGGCGACGAGCCAGACGTCCCTGTGGCTGACGCCGGTCATGCCGATGCCCCGCAGCTCCCGCACGGTGCTGCGCCCGCCGTCGCAGCCCAGCACCCAGCTCGCCGTCAGCGGCACCTCCCGCCCGCCCGACCGCAGCCGGACGGTCACCGCGTCGCCGGTGTCGTCGATCCCGACCAGCTCGGTGGAGAAGCGGACGTCCACGTCCCTGCCCTTGAGCGCTTCGAGCAGGACGTGCTCCAGCTCGGGCTGGGCGAACTGGTTCTTGAACGGGTACCCGAGCCGGTAGGGCTCGGGTCCGCGGGCATGGAAGAGCGGACGCCCCTTGCGGTCGTAGTAGCGGGTGCCGGTGCCGGGGACGACGACGCCGAGGATCGCGTCGGCGAGGCCGGCGGCCTGGAAGGTGCGGAGCGACTCGTCGTCCAGGCTGATGGCCTTGGCCTCGTCGCTGGTGGTGGCGTTGCGCTCGACGAGGACGACCGGGACGCCGCGCGCCGCGAGCAGGTTCGCGGTGGTGAGGCCGACCGGCCCGGCGCCCACGACGAGGACGGGCGGGTGGGTCACCGCGCCTCGCCCTCGGCCCGGACGGTGTTGCGGAGCGTCCCGATCCCGCCGATCTCCACCTCGACGACGTCGCCGTCGGCGAGGAACACCTGCGGGTCGCGGCGGAACCCGACCCCGCCGGGCGTGCCGGTGAGGATGACGTCCCCCACCTCCAGCCGCGTGAACTGCGAGGTCACGGCGATCAGCTCGGCGACGTCGAAGATCATGCGGTCGGTGCTGGACGACTGCATCTCCGCGCCGTTCAGCCGCAGGCCGATGTCGAGCGCGCCCGGATCGATCTCGTCGGCGGTGACCAGCACGGGGCCGAGGGGAGTCGAGTCGTCCCACGCCTTGCCCTGCATCCACTGGTGGGACTTGTACTGGAAGTCGCGCATGGTCACGTCGTTGCAGATCGTGTAGCCCAGCACGTGGCCGAGCGCGTTCTTCCGGTCGATCCGGCGGCCGGACCGGCCGATGACCACGGCCAGCTCCGCCTCGTAGTCGACCTGCTTCGACTCCGGCGGCAGGACGATGTCCGCCCCCGCCCCGATCAGGTTCGAGGCGAACTTCGGGAACAGCACCGGATAGCTCGGCAGCTCCCGCTCGGTCTCCGCCACGTGGGACCGGTAGTTCAGCCCGACGCAGAAGATCTTCTCGGGCCGGGCGACGGGCAGCAGCGTCAGATCGTCCAGCGCGACGCCGCCGGTCTCCGCCTCGGCGTCCAGCACGGCGGCGGACGCGACCGTCCGGTCGATCCGGTCGACACCCTTGAGACGGCGGACCGTCCCGTCCTCGACCCGGCCGAGCGCCTCCGCGCCGTTCCCGTCCCTGTAGGCGACGAGCCTCATCGCATCCTCCTGGTGTCCACGTCGTTCGTCATGTCATGCGCCGAGCAGCGGCACCGCGGTGGACAACCCCCCAAGCCGTGAAGGCGAAGCGTCACCCCGCCCCCTCTACCCGTCGGCGTCCTATTTTGTAGGAAGCTAGTCCTGAATTATGCAAGTCACCAGGTCGGTTCACAAGGGGCCCTCGCCCCGCGTGCCTGAGCCCTGACCGCCGTACCCGGGGCGCGCGCGTCCGGCTGACGCGTAGCGTCAGCGTCGGCCGGTGACGGCCCGGATCTGCCGCATGACGAGATCCTGCAGGTCGGCGCCGTCGCGGTTGGCGAGGATGACGCCGACCCATCCGGTGTTCGGGAAAATGGTCCAGCTGGCGCCGACGCCGGGATTCGCGCCGGCGCGGTTCCACACCCACTGCCCGTTGGTGATGGAGACCGGCAGCATGTACGCGGCGAACGACGCGTCGGCGGCGACGGTCTCTTCG
The DNA here is from genome assembly GCF_042652125.1 of Actinomadura gamaensis. Taxonomy (NCBI): domain Bacteria; kingdom Bacillati; phylum Actinomycetota; class Actinomycetes; order Streptosporangiales; family Thermomonosporaceae; genus Actinomadura; species Actinomadura gamaensis. The sequence goes on from NZ_JBHSIT010000005.1 coordinate 449,269, forward strand.
GCGAATCCGCCCCCTTGGGGGACGAGAGGGAACTTGGGTGCGGTGAGCAGATCGGCGTAGGGGCGCTGCAGCAGCGTCCCGTCGTTCAGCGCGTGCGCGAACCGGACGAGATCCGGCGCGGTGGCGAAACCGCCGTCGCCGGGCGCGTCGATGAAACTCCGTCCGGGATTCTTGCCGAACTCGTACGGGTGCGGGCTGCCCTTGTCCAGGTTGCGGACGGCGTCCACCTGGCTGCCGTCGGCGAGCGTCATGTACGGGTGGGCGATGTGCTGATCGGTGAGCCACTGCGGCCGCGCGAAGAAGCCGGAGCCGCTCATGCCGCAGCGGTCGAACACGTTCTTCTGGACGTGGTCCCAGTACGTCGTGCCGGCCACCGCCTCCACGATCAGGGCGGTGATGGCGACCTCGGCGCCGGAGTGCCACGTGGTGGGCGTGCCGGGAGCGGCCACGAGCTTCGACTGCCGCGCCCACTTCGCGTAGTACTCCCGCACCTCTTCCCGGCTCTGGAAGACGTGTTGCACGTCCTCGTCCGGAGTGTTCATCCCGGACGTGCCGGAGAGCATGTGATGGATGGTCACCTGCTCGGCGATCTCCTTGCCGAACCCCGTCAGGTGCGTGCCCACCGTGTCCGTCAGCTTCAGCCCGCCCTGCTGCGCCAGTTGCAGGATCGCCACCGCGCCGAACGGCTTGCCCGCGGAACTGAGGCTGAACGCCACGTCCTCGCCGTTGCGGATTCCTCTCGCCTCGTCGGCCATGCCGTAACTGCGCGACAACACCGTCCGGCCCCGGTGCGACAGCAGCACCACGCCGGAGAACCTCCCGTCCGCGGCCAGCTCGGCCACGTACCGGTCGTAGGCCCCGCCGGGCCGAGTGTCCGGCGGAATCTCGCCGGAACCGGTCGGATCCCCGTCGGCACGTTCCTCGTCGGCGCGAGCGGGACGGACGCCCGCCGGCTGCATGCCGGCGGTCGCCGCGCCGACGACCGCCAGGCCGCCCCACCCGAGCAGCCGCCGCCGTCCGACACCCTCTGCGAACTCCGAGACCATGCCCACCGTCCTTCTCCCATCGGCGGCGATCCGGCCGTCGATGCGCTGAACTCCGTCCGTTCACCGAAGACGACAGGCGGTTGCGCCGACGTATGCGTTTTTCGATACGCCCGCGATACAGGTGAGCGTTCGAATGTCCCGCGACTCTGGGGGAGTGCGGGGCAGGGACATGGCCTCGCGCGTGGGGCCTGGAGCCCTAGGATGATCACGTTGTGGCCGGACGCCCCTGAGGAGTGGTTCATCCGTGGCCGAGCTGAAGAAGGCTGTCCGGAAGGGTCCACAAGCCGGGGCCACGGGAGCCGCTTCGCGGAAGAAGCAGGAAGCGCCTGGTGCCGAGGCCGCGCTCAACCGCTCTGCCGACCTCCGGCCGACCGACTTCCTCGCGCTCCAGCGCACCGCGGGCAACGCGGCGACGACCCGGGTGGTGCAGCGGGCGATGCCGTCCGGGACGGCCCCGAGTGAGCTGTTCGCCGACCGGCCGGCGGACCATCCGGAATGGGCGAGGTTCGAGGGGCTGATGCGGTCCAGCGGCTTCCCGTCCGACATCACGGAGATCGCCTGGCAGTTGCTCATGGGCGGCCTCTCCGAGCAGGGGAGGCTGAACCGGGAGGCCGCCGCGAGCGGCCTCGACGACGCCGGTCGCCGCGCTCACCGCTCGTCCAACACCTGGTACCGGGAGTTCATCGCGCTCCTGGGCGACAGCCTGCGCGCCGGCAAGCCGTCGATGGCCCTGTGGTCGGGCGGCATCGACGTCAGCCGGTACGCCGAGGGCAAGGGCCACACGCCGCTGGAGGCCACCCGGCTCGGCAGGATCTGCGATCAGCTGGAGCTGAACTCGAACTGGAAGCTCCAGGCCCCGCTGTGGAACGTCCTGTCCACCGCGTTCGTGCAGCGCGCCACCGTCCCGGTGCACATCTACCTGCGCGCGTACGACCCGGAGAGCGTCCTGATGGCGCAGGAGATTCCGCAGCTCCGGATCGTCCAGCGCCTGAACCCGGACGTGAGGCTCGTCTGGCACCCGCTCTACACGACCCCGGACAACAAGATCAAGGAAATCGCCGCCGACTTCACCCTGGTCGAGGACGCCCCGTACACCAGCCGGGACAAGTGCGTCGGCGTGATGTACCAGTACCTCCTGCGGTTCCACGACACCGCCAACGCGAAGTCCTCCCGCGCCTACGACGAGATGAACAAGCTCCTCGCGAAGAACGTCGTCTCCAAGAAGGCTTAGGGACGGCCCCGGCGAGGTCCTGACCGCCGGGCCGCGAGCCGTGTGGTGACCGGCGGGAGGCCACCACACGCGGGACGGGTCAGGTGCCCGCGATCCAGCTTCCGTGCAGGCCGAGCGGAATCCGGCTCGGCAGGTGGATCCGGGCGATCGGCTTCCCGGTGAAGTCCTGCGCCGAGAGGATCACCAGGTCCGAGGCGTTGCGGTCGGGGTTGTGCACGTACGACATCACGTAGCCGTCGTCTTCGCCGCGGGCGTCGCCGCGCGGGACGAAAACGGGCTCGCTCGCGCTGGCGTGCCGCGGGAACTGGTGGAACTGCGAGCGGCCGGTACCGAGGTCGTGCTTGACCAGGCCGTTGCTGAACGCCGAGTCCGGCGTCGAGCCGTGCCCGTACGCCTTCAGGAAGTCGGCGGTCGCGGCGGTGTAGCCGTACCTGTGCTTGCGGCCGACCCGCGCGTCCGGAACGCGGGGGAACTCCTGCGGACGGTCGTCCAGCCGGGTGCGCCGGACGGTGCCGCGGGCCCGGTCGATCGTCCAGCGCACCAGCGAGGGCGGCGCGCTCGTCGACAGCCGGTCGGCGCTGAACGGCGCGGGGAACTCCACGAAGTCGACCACGATGTCGCCGCCGTCGTCGTAGGCGTTGAGCGTGTGCGAGATGTAGGACGCCGGCACCGTGATCCAGGTGACCGGGCCGCCCGCCCGCGGGAAGCAGCCGACCCGGTTGGGGCGCTTCTCGTCCCACACCCACGGGATCTTCTGCCCGTGCTTCATCGCGTCCAGGTCGAACAGGATCGGCTGGTCGTACAGCACGACGTACTTCTCGGTGAGGCCGAAGTCGTGCATCAGCAGCGTCCCGCCCATGGGGATCTTGCGGCTCGCCTTCACCTTGCCGGCCGCGCTGACCACGACGTACTGCACGTAGTCGGTGCTCTCGTCGTAGCTCACCGAGTGCAGCTCTCCGGTGTCCGGGTCGAGCTTGGTGTGCGCCGACATCGTCCCGGCCCACGTGCCGTCGAAGTCGCACGGCCCGACGGTGTACAGCTCGTTGGTGAGTTCCTGCGGGCGGGCGGTGCCCTCCTGGAGCGCGAGGGTCTTGCCGCGAAACCCGATCACGTTGATGTTCGAGGGGAAGTCGGTCTCGGCGGGGACTCCGCGCACCGGTTCGCCGAGCTTCTCGGCGGTCCCCTTGGCGCGGACCCAGCGGCTGCGGTACCACTCGGCCTTGCCGTCGCGTAGCTGGACGCCGTGAACCATCCCGTCGCCGGCGAGCCAGTGATGGGCGACCGGGTCCTCCAGTCCCAGCACGTTCGGGCCGTTGCGGAGCAGGCGTCCGGTCAGGTCCCGGGGAATCGTGCCGCTGACCGGCAGGTCGAACGCGGTCACCTCGAAGGGCACCGGCGCGAACTCGCCTTCGAGGAAGGGATCGCCGCCGCTGGATCCGCGCGGTGCGGCGGCCGCCGGCGGGGCCGCGCCCGCCCGCGCCGCCGTGCCGACCGCGACCGCCGTGCCGGCGGCGAGGCCCGCGGCCAGTGCGTGCCGGCGGGAGAACTGCTGGAACATCGTTCAACACCTCCGTAGGGGGACGAGACAAGACGTCTCGTTCCACGCGAGGCTAGGCGCGAGCGGGCGTCCCGGTCAAGACGAGTCGTCTCGTTCCAGGTATCATCGCTGGCCATGACCACCGAATCGGCGAACCCGCGCTACCGGAGTGAGCGCTCCCACCAGGCGATCCTCGACGCCGCGCTGAAACTGTGCCTGGAGCAGGGGTTCGCGAAGACGAGCGTCGACGCCATCGCCAAGGAGGCGGGCGTGGGCAAGCAGACGATCTACCGGTGGTGGCCGTCCAAGGCCGCGGTGCTCGTGGAGGCGATCGACCGGGCGAGCGCGCCGTCCGTCGACTTCCCCGAGACCGGCGACGTCCTCGCCGATCTGCGCCACCACATGGTCGCCGTCGCGCGGTACTTCGGGACGGACCAGTCCTCGACCTACCGGGAGATCATCGGAGCCGCGCAGTCCGATCCGAACACCGCGCAGGCGATCCTCGCCACGCTGGTCGGCCCCCGCGTCGAGGGCTGCCGGCGGCGGCTGGAGCGCGCACGGCAGCAGGGCGAGATCCGGCCCGACGCCGCGCTGGACGACGTCGTCGAACTCCTCTACGCCCCCCTCTACTACCGCCTGCTCCTGGGCACCCGCCCCGTCACGCCCGACCAGGTCGAGACCATCCTGGACCTCCTCTTCGACGGCCTCCGCCCCCGAAACCCGACCGCCCCGGACGCGACCACCGACGCATGAGCGCCGAAGGCTCCACCCGTCCGTCCGGACGGAACCAATCCCGAGGCGACCGGACGGCTGGACGGGTTACGTTCGCGGGGTGGTGTCACGTTCGTCATCGATGCGCAGGGCGACCTGCGGCTGGCGCCGCGCCGAAGCGAGTACGTGGAATGCGCCGGTGGCGGCCCGGTGCTGAGCCCGCGGTCGAACTCCGGCCGTCTGGAACTGGGGAGGGGGCGTCACACCGTGAGGCCGTCCTCGACCACGGCGCGGGCGACCTCGTGGAGGCGCCGGCAGTGGTTGCGGCTGTAGCGGCGCAGGCGGTCGAAGGCAGCGTCGATCCCGATGCCTTCGCGGGCGGCCACGACCCCTTTGGCCTGCTCGATGACGATGCGCGAGTCCAGCGCGTGCTGGAGTTGCGCGACGGTCATGCGGGCCTGCTGGTGGCCGTGGGTCTCGCGGGCGAGGGCGAGGACGAGCGCGGTCCAGGCGCGCTGGTCGCGGCTCAGGTCGGTCGAGGACGGCGTCCCGAGATCCTGGACGGCGCGGGTGATGGCCGTGACGTCCTCGGCGTGGTGCAGCGCGCCGACGACGCGTCCGGCCTCGTCGCGCAGCGCCGTGGTGACCGGGAGCCACACGCGCGGGACGAACTCCTTGCGGGTGCCGCTGGTGAGGATGTCACCGGCGGGGATGTCGTAGCGCTGGAGCGGCAACTGGTCGCGTCCGCCTTCGCGGAAGACCCGTTCGAACGACGCGCTGAGCGTCGCCACGCCATCGGCGCGGGGATCGTCGGGATTGTCGGGGAACGCCTCGAACAGCGGGGTTCCGACCAGCTCTTCGTAGCTGCGGGAAGTGGCCTTCAGATACGCGGGGTTCACATCGCGGATCACCACGTCGGTGTCGATGACCAGCAACGGCGCGTCCGAAACCCGGAATGCCTCGGCGCGCCGGTGTTCTTTGAGAATCGAGTTCATGCGGCACCTCCGAACGCGGCGGCACGTCAGCTGACTCGGCGATTGACATCTGCACGACGAACTTGATCCGACCCGGGGTTATCCAGCCTAGAAGGATCCGGCGCGGCCGGTCGACCGCAGGTGGAAAACGGGCCTTTCAAAACCCCGCGCTCCAGCTCCGCGTAGCGAGGGTGCGAGAGAGGGATTCACTCTGCCGGACGCCGCGCTGTGATGCTTTGACGTGCGGCTTTGCGCAATGCGCAAGGCCGAGGCGGGCTCGGCGGCGACGGACGGAGACCCCGGCCCGATCTTTCGATTGGTGCTCGCCGGAAAACCGGCCGGCCTCTGTGACATTACGGGGGTTACGGACGCTCCTCTAAAGGAGGCGTCGCGCTCGGCGGCTTCGGTCGGCGGGTCGCGGGATGGTGCGGCTGTGGTAAAGCCGCAGGGAAGGCAGAATTGGTGAAGTCGAGGTGCGGGAGAAGCCGCCGGCTCGGGCCGTGGATCCGGCCCCGACGCGGACACCCGGTGCGAAAACGGCTGGCCAGGGCTAAACTGCGAGTCGTGTCGGCCCGGGGGCCGCAACGGCGGCCCCGAGCCCTTCGAGTGAGGCGAGCAGCCGCCTCATGAGGTCGGTAGGCGTGTCGGGATTGTGGTTGACGCACCGGCACCTGCCGGACGGGGTCACTCTGATCGCGGTGGCCGGCGTGTGCGACTCGCGCAACGCCGGGCACCTGGCCCGCTACCTCCACGGCGTCCGGCGCAGCCCGGAGGAGCAGCTCGTGCTGGACCTGACCGAGGTCACCCGCATCGACGGCAGCGGCCTGCGCGTGCTCATCGACGCCCACCTGGACGCGCTCTCCCACCACGCCGCCGTGCGCCTCGCCGCGGTGGGAAGCGGGATCGCCGAGGCGCTGGACGGCGTCCCGGCGGAAGCCCGAATGCCGCTGCACCCCACGGTCGAGGACGCCCTGACCGCCGCCCTGTCCGCCGACCCTCCGAAGCCCCCCGCCCCCCAACCCTGACCGCCCACCCGTCAGCCACGCGCGCGAGGCGAGCGGTGCGGGGTGATTTGGCGGGGTTGGTGGGATCTGGGTCTGGTGGGGAGAGCGGGCCGGTTCAGGGTGTTCCGCCTCGTGGGGTCTGGGTTCACAGCAGTGACTACGGGGCGTGGAGCACTGTCGTGGTCACGTCCGCGTGGCCGCGGAGCGGGGTCGTCGCAGGTGCGGTGGGACGCGTCAGGAGCCGGGAGTGAGGCGGCCGTTCTGTTCCAGGTAGGGCTGGACGCCGGGGCCGAGCGCGGTGACGAAGTCGACGTCCTGGCGGGTCGTGCCGGGACGTCCGTCCGCGAGCCGGCTCAGGACGAGCGCGAAGTGGACCGTCCCCCAGGCGGGCACGCCGGTGAGGTGCAGGAGGAAGTCGTCGGGGTCGTCCGCGCCCACGGTGTAGGGGAACCGTGCGGCGGCGCCCTCCCTGCCGGTCGAGGGGTCGCGCGCCGGCCGGCGCGGCGACGGGCCGCCACCTGGTGCGCGGAGTCCCGCCGTCCTCGGGGGGCGACGTAGGGCGGCGAGCCGATCACCTGCGAGGTCGCGGGGGCGCCCAGTTCGGCGGCGGCCTTGGCGATGCCGAAGTCGACGACCTTCACCTCGCCGTCCGGCGTGACCATGATGTTGTCCGGCTTGACGTCGCGGTGGACCACGCCCGCGCGGTGCGCGGCGGCGAGCGCGTCGCAGGTCTGGACGGCCCAGCGGAGCGCGAGCGGCAGCGGCGGCGGCCCCTCGGCCAGCACAGCGCCGAGCGTCCGGCCTTCCAGCAGTTCCATCACCAGATAGAGGACGGGACGCCGCTCGTGCACCGCCTGCCCGAGGTCGTGCACGACGACGATGTGCCGGTGCCGCAGCGCCCCGGCGGTGCGGGCCTCGCGGACGAACCGGGCGCGGTCCGCCGGGCCGGTGCGGGCGGGCAGCATGAGCTTCACCGCGACGTCCCGGCCGAGGACGGTGTCGGTCGCCCGCCACACCTCGCCGAACCCGCCCGCGCCGAGCGGCTCGCGCAGGACCAGCCGGTCCGCGATCACTTCTCCGGGACGCATCCCCGCCTCCTCGACCGCCATACCGGGACCGCTGTTCCCATGGGCCACAACGGCCTCGACGGATCCGGCGGGACAATCCTGACAAGAACGCGGACGCTGCGCCAATGACCCCGTTTATCCCTCGACCGCGCCGTCCTCGCGGCGAAGGCGCCCCGGGGCGAACGCGATCTCAACCTCGTCCGGGCGCGACGAGCCGGGAAAATCCGGCGTCGCCGCGCCGGCCGCGGCTCACCTGCGACGTTGCAGGTGAACCGCAGGGAGCGGGCCGGTATCGGCCGGTGGCCCGCACCGCTGCGCGAACGGTGACCGAGCGTCCATCGGCGTGGAACTTTCCGGTATTCGAGGACGGCTCCATTTCGCCGGGCGCGGCGATGCCGTCTCATCTTTTGCCCGCCGTCGGCCGGCCGTCGCTGGGACGCGGGGTGGCGCAGGGCTAGAGTGAATGAGGCGGCTTCGGAAAGGCAGGGTGGATGTCGTGAGTGGCGGCGCGTTCCGTGATCTCCCCGACCCCGCGGGGGGCGCGGGCGGACGTCGGGACGGAGCCGACCCCCGCGCCCGCGTCGAGGTCGAGCGGCGGGACGGCTGCACGGTCGCCCGGGTGGAGGGCGAGATCGACTACCGCACCGCCCCCGGCGTCCGCGAGAGCCTGCTCCAGGCGGTGCGGGACGACCGGCCGCGGTGCATGGTCGTCGATCTCGACCGCGTCGACTTCTTCGACTCGTCCGGGCTGGGCACGCTGGTCGCGGTCTGGAAGGCGGCGCAGCTCCAGGGCGGACGGCTGGTGATCGCCCGGGCCACGGGCCGCTGCCGCCACGTCCTGAAGATCACCGGCGTCGACCGGCGCATCCCCGTCGTCGAGACCCTGCCCGAGGCCCTCGCCCACGCCACCCTTCCGCCGCCCGACCCGGACTCCAGCGCGGCCGAAGGGCCGCCCGAACCCGTCCGCTGACCCCTCGGTCCTGAACGGGCCGCGGACACAGCGTGCCAGCCCGTCCGGGCGAGCGTGCGTGCCCGGCGTCGCAGCGCCTCTCCCGGACGGTCCCGGTTCGCGGGTCGCCCGGTTACCGGGAGGCCTTCTCGTACTCCTTGTCCTTGCCGTGCTTGGCGCCCCGCGAGTTCTTGGAGCCGGAGCCGGAACCGGAACCCGAGTCCCGCTTGGCCTTCTCGCCGTCGCCGGACCTGCCCTCCTCCTTCAGCGCCTCCTCGTGGGTCTTGACGACCTCGCTGTCGCGGATCTCGCCGCGCCAGCCCTCGACGTCGTCCGGATGGGTCAGCGTCTGCGTCATCACGTGGCGGCGGAAGTGCTTGAGCTCCAGCCGGACGCGGCGTCCCTGCGCGCGCCAGATGTTGCCGGTCCGCTCGAACAGGCCCTGCGGGTGGTACTCGAGGACGACCAGGACGCGGGTCAGGTTCGGCGCGAGCTCGTGGAAGCTGATGGTGCCGTCCACGTGGCCCTTCGCGCCCTTCGAGCGCCAGACGATGTGCTCGTCCGGGACCTGCTCGACGATCGTCGCCTCCCAGCTCCGCTTGGACCAGAAGATCTTCGCCTGCCAGTTCAGCTTCTCGTCGTCCGCCTGGTCCACGCTGATGACCTTCTTCATGAAGGACGGGAACTCCTGGAACTGCGTGAACTGGTCGTAGACCAGGCGGCGCGGCGCACCGATGTCGACGTGCTCGATGATGCTGGTGACCTTCACCTTCTTGCCGCCGCCGCCCTTGCCGCCGCCCTTCTTCAGCAGGCCGCCGACGGAGTCCTTGAGCCGCCCGAACACGCCCTTGGCCTGCTCGGCCGGCTTGCCGGAGTCGCCGCCGTCCTTCTTCTCGCCCTTGGCGGCGTCGGTGGCCTTGGCGTTCTGCTTCTCGCCGGAGGTACCGCCGCCGGAGCGGCCGCCGCCGGCCTGCTGCTCGTTGGACTCGTCCTCGCCGCGGCCGTTGCGGCGGCTGAGCGCGCGTCCGGCGGCTGCCGCCGCGCCCGCGCCGAGCAGCAGGCCGCCCGCCGTGCCGAGCGCCTTGCCGCCGGGGACGCCGCTCGGCAGGTTCTGGACGACGCCGCCCAGCCCGCCGCGCCTGCGCCCGCCGATCGGGAGCCGCTTGCCGATCTTGCCGATGGGCACCGGGCCCACCTTGGTTCCGCTTCGCATGGTGCGTTCCTCCGCACGTGTCGATGGTGGGGTTCGGATCACGAGGCCCGGACGACCTCGCCGTCATGGATCTCGCCGCGCCAGCCCTCGACCCCCTCGGGGGCGGTCAGCGCGCGGGACATGACGTGCCGCCGGAAGTGCTTGAGCTCCAGCCGGACCCGGCGGCCCTGCGCGCGCCACAGGTTGCCGGTCCGCTCGAACAGCCCGCCGGGGCGGTATTCCAGGACGAGCAGGACGCGGGTGAGGTCCGGGGCCAGCTCGTGGAAGCTGACCGTCCCGTCCACCCGTCCCTTCGCGGCCTGCGACCGCCAGGCGATGTGCCGGTCCGGGACCTGCTCGACGATCGTCGACCGCCAGCTCCGCCGGGACCAGAAGATCTTCGCCTGCCAGTTCAGCTTCTCGTCGGACTCCTGGACGACGCTCTCGACCTTCTTCATGAAGGACGGGAAGTCCTCGAACCGCGTCCACTGGTCGTAGACCAGCCGGCAGGGCGCGCCGACGTCGATCTGCTCGACGATGTTGGTCATCTTCCCGCGCCCGCCACCGCCGCCGAACAGCCGCTTGAGCGTCTCCTTCAGCGCCGTCCACCCGGCGCTGAGCACCGCCCGCGCCGCGGACTTCCCGTCGTACAGCGCCCGCGCTCCGGCGAGCGCCGCCTTGACCATGGGGCCGCCGTTCTCGGCCCGCACCGTCAGCCGCCGGACGGAGCGGTCGAGCTTCGCCTCGTACCGGGCGACGACCCGGCCGGTGATCCGGCGGGCGGCGCGGCCGGCGGCGTGCGCGGCGAGGAGACCCGCCGCGCCGACGGCCAGTCCCGTCCGGAAGTTCATGTCCTCGTCACCTCGCCGTCCACTTGGAGTCGCGCGGCGGGCTACCCGCATAAGAACGGACAAAACAGACCGCAGGCCAGGCCGGACGGACGCCCCGCCGCTCCCGCCGACGCGGCCCGGCAGGGCACTCCCGTGCCGCGGCTACCGACGGCGGAAGCCCCGCCGATCCGGAGGCGCCGTCAGCCCGGTGTTCTCAGTGGGGACGCGTCGTCAGGACGACTGGCCGGCGGTGTCGAGGCCGGACGCGTCCGCCGGCACGGGTTCGGACGGCACGGGTTCGGACGGCACGGACGCCGCCGGGACGGCGTCGCTCAACCCGAGGTTGAGGTGCTCGACGTGGTACAGCGCCTGGTCGAGCAGCGCGGCGACGTGGTCGTCGTACAGGGCGTACACCACCGAGCGGCCCCGGCGGGTGCCCACGACCAGGCCGAGGTTGCGCAGCAGCCGGAGCTGGTGGGAGCAGGCGGACTGCTCCATGCCGACCTCGGCGGCCAGCTCGGTGGCGGGCAGCGGGCCCTCGCGCAGCCGGGCGAGGATCAGCAGCCGGGACGGGGTGGCCAGCGCCTGGAGCGTGGTGGCCACCCGGGCGGCGCCCGCGGCGTCCAGCCGCGTGCGCGGCGTCCCACCGGACGGTTGCGGCGCTCCATGACCCATGCGGCCATGCTACGCCGGGACGGACGCATGAATTCATGTTCATGTATTCCTGCTATCGTGGCGGACTCCCGCATTCATCCCCGACCGCCCTTATGTGGAGGACCGCGCCCGATGTCTTCGACCCTGACCCGTCCGGCGCCGCCCGCCGCGGCCGAGGCCGTGGCGCCGCGGCGTCGTACCCGGATCCTGGCGCTGCCCGAGGCCCGGTGGGCGGCGGTCGCGCTGCTGCTGTTCGCCATCGGCCTGCCGGTCTACCTGCTGGACGGCCCGGCCTGGGCCTGGGGCGCGCTGTTCGCCGCCACCTACGCCACCGGCGGATGGGAGCCGGGCTGGGAGGGGGTGAAGGCGCTCAAGGACCGCACCCTGGACGTGGACCTGCTGATGGTCGTCGCGGCGCTGGGCGCGGCGGCGATCGGCCAGGTCCTGGACGGCGCGCTGCTCATCGTCATCTTCGCCACGTCCGGCGCGCTGGAGGCCGTCGCCACCGCCCGTACCGCCGACTCGGTGCGCGGCCTGCTCGACCTGGCCCCCGCGACCGCCACCCGCCTGGCCGACGACGGGACCGAGGACGCCGTCCCCACCGACCGGCTGGCCGTCGGCGACGTGATCCTCGTGCGGCCCGGCGAGCGGGTCGGCGCCGACGGCCGCGTCCTGTCCGGGGCGGGCGAGGTCGACCAGGCGACCATCACCGGCGAGCCGCTGCCGGTCGCCAAGGGGCCCGGCGACGAGGTGTTCGCCGGGACGCTCAACGGCACCGGCGCGCTGCGGGTGAAGGTCGAGCGCGACCCGTCCGACTCGGTCATCGCGCGCATCGTGGCGATGGTGGAGGAGGCGTCGGAGACCAAGGCCCCGACCCAGCTGTTCATCGAGAAGGTCGAGCAGCGCTACAGCGTCGGGATGGTCGCGGCGACGCTCGCGGTGTTCGCCGTCCCGCTCGCCTTCGGCGCGGACCTGACCGCCTCGCTGCTGCGCGCGATGACCTTCATGATCGTCGCCTCGCCGTGCGCGGTCGTCCTGGCCACCATGCCGCCGCTGCTGTCGGCCATCGCCAACGCCGGACGCCACGGCGTGCTCGTCAAGTCGGCGGTGGTGATGGAGCGGCTCGGGCAGGCCGACCGGGTCGCCCTCGACAAGACCGGCACGCTTACCGAAGGCGTCCCGCAGGTCGCCGACATCGTCCCGCTCGAATCATCGGGGCTGTCGGAGGACGACCTGCTGGCGCTCGCGGCGGCGGCCGAGCATCCGAGCGAGCACCCGCTGGCGCGCGCCGTCGTGGAGGCGGCCCGCTCCCGTGGTCTGCGCGTCCCGGTCGCGTCCGGCTTCGCCTCCACTCCCGGCGTCGGCGTCATCGCCAGCGTCGGCGGACACCGCGTCGCGGTCGGCAGCCCCACCCGCCTGCACACCACCGCCCCCGCCGCCGCCGAGGCCGAGGCTTTCGCTGGCGATGCCGCCGCCGAGGCCGAGGCCGTCGCTGCCGCTGCTGAGTTGGCGGGACGGCTGGAAGAGCAGGGCCGAACCGCCGTGCTGGTCGAGATCGACGGAACTCCGGCCGGCGTGCTCGGCATCACCGACCGGCTGCGTCCGGACGCCGCCGCGACCGTCGCCGCGCTGACCGTCCTGACCGGAACCCGTCCGATCCTGGTCACCGGCGACAACCCGCGCGCCGCCGCGCGGCTGGCCGCCGAGACGGGCATCGGCGACGTCCGCGCGGGCCTGCTGCCGCACGACAAGGTCGCGGCCGTCCGGGAGCTGGAACGCTCCGGTCACCGGGTCCTGGTCGTCGGGGACGGCGTGAACGACGCGCCCGCGCTCGCCGCCGCCCACACCGGCCTGGCCATGGGACGCGCCGGATCCGACCTGGCGCTGGAGACCGCCGACGCGGTCATCGTCCGCGACGAGCTGGCCACCGTCCCGGCCGTCGTCGGCCTGTCGCGCCGGGCGCGCCGCCTGGTCGTCCAGAACCTGGCCATCGCCGCCGCGTTCATCACCGTCCTGGTCATCTGGGACCTGGTGGGCACGCTGCCGCTCCCGCTCGGCGTCGCCGGGCACGAGGGCTCCACCGTCATCGTCGGCCTCAACGGCCTGCGCCTCCTTGCCGAAGGAGCCTGGCGCCGCGCCGCCCCGCGAGCGGTGGAGGCCGCACCATCCGGCACCCGCGCGGACGCCCGCGTCTAATCGAACTTCGCCTGCACTCGGGTTCCGGCGCGCCCGTCCACGAGGGCGACCGCATCGCTCAGGGCGCCGATCGCGGCGAAGGCGCCGGGCCGGTGCTCGGCGAAGCGGCAGGCGGCCTCGGCCTTGGGAGCCATGGAACCGGCGGGCAGGTCCAGGGCGCGCAGCTCGGCGGGTGTCGCCCGCCGCACCGGAGCGGCCCGCGGGGTGCCGAAGCCGCGCATCACCGCGGACACGTCGGTGAGCATCAGCAGCGCGTCCGCGTCGAGCCGCTCGGCCAGCAGCGCGGCGGTCAGGTCCTTGTCCACGACCGCCTCGACGCCGGACGGGCCGTCCGGCGTCATCACGACCGGCGTGCCGCCGCCGCCCGCCGCGACCACCACGCAGCCGTCGCCGAGCAGCCGCCGGAGCGTCGGGAGCTCGGGCACGTCGCGCGGTTCGGGGGAGGGCACCACCCGCCGCCAGGCCGAGCCGTCCGGGCACAGCGTCCAGCCGCGCTCGTCGCGCAGGCCCGCGGCGTCGCGCTCGCCGTACCCGCGTCCGACGAACTTGGTCGGACGGTCGAACGCCGGATCATCGGCGTCCACGACGATCTCGGTCAGCAGACCGGCCACCTCCCGCCGCGGCCGGGCGTGCCGCAGCTCCCGGACCAGCCAGTAACCGATCATGCCCTGCGTCTCGGCGCCGAGGACGTCGAGCGGGTAGGGCTCGGCCAGCTGCGGGTCCTCGGCGCTCTCGACCGCCAGCAGCCCGACCTGCGGCCCGTTGCCGTGCGCGACGAGGACCTCGTGCGCGTCGAGCAGCGGGGCGAGCGACGACACCGCCTCGCGCACGTGGGACGCCTGGATCCGCGCGTCCGGCCGTTCGGTCCGGCGCAGCAGCGCGTTGCCGCCGAGCGCGATGACGAGTCTCATCCGTCCTCCCGGAATCTCACCGGAACCCGCCCGACCGTCCTGGGCCGGGCCCGCTCATGCCTTTCTACTCGCCTCGCCCCGACCACCCCGACGGCCGCGACCGTCGGGCACGGCTCCCCGTCCCGGTCCGGCGGCGGCTCAGCGGTACTGCGCGTGGTCGATGGAGAAGCGGAAGAAGTCGCCGTCGTGCCAGTCGGTCGTGCCATGGCCCCAGCCCGCTCGGGCCAGCGCCGGGACGGTGAAGCCGCCGAAGGTGCGTTCCTGCCGGACGCGCACCCCGAACACGTGCTCGCCGTAGCCGTCCCCGCCGGGATCGCCCCAGCGCGGCGTGGTCACCGACACCAGCGTCCCGCACGGATGCACGGTGAGCGTCACGGGATGGACGCCCGGATCGACCGAGACGTGCGCGATCGCCCGTAGCTGGTCGACCTCTTCCCACTGGATCGCCGGGGACAGCGCCGCCGCCGGCGCGAGGACGAACTCGGCCGCGAGCCGCCCGGCCGCGCTGCGCGACACGTCCGGGCCGGACGCCGAGAGGAGCGGGAGCCGGCCGAGCATCCGCCAGCGCATCTCGCCTCGCCCGTCCCGGTACCGGTCGAACCCGGTGACGGGCAGGCCCGCCAGCCGCGCGGTCGCCGTCCAGACGAACCCCTGGAACGGCTTGAGGACCTGCTCGGCCTCGAACGGCCACCAGCGTCCGCCGATCCGGATCCGGCCGTGCATCGCCAGGTGCGCCGCGCTGAGCAACGGCGTCCCCGGAGCGATGGCGTGCAGAAGCCAGCGCCGGGCTGCGGTCGGGAGCCGCTGGGCGTGTTCCGGCGTGAACAACCCGACCGGTCCGCTCGGCGCGGCGAGCCGAGCCCAGTCGTCCAGCGCGTCCCCGCTGAGCCGAGGCGTCCGGAACGGAGCCTCGCCCGAGGACGGCGCCAGAGGCCGCGTCGCTGCTTCGCGCATACCTCCACCCTGCGCTGGCGACGCCCGGCGGAAGAGAGGCGAAGGACCCGTCCGCGCCCGCCGTTAGGCCATTCCATGCGGGAACGGACGTGCCTCTGACGGGAAGGTCGGGCTAGCGTCGCCTCCATGAGCGATCATCTTCCCCTTGGCGAGGAGCAGGCCGGGGGCGGCAGCGCCGGGACGGTCACGGGTGCGGACGAGGACGGGCCGGGCGGTTCGTTCGACTATGACGCCGAGTTGCGGCTGCACAACGAACACTTCCGGGCCGCCGCCCGCGTCGGGCCGCGCGACCGGGTGCTCGACATCGGCTGCGGCACCGGGCAGACCACGCGGGAGGCCGCGGCCGTCGCCGTCGAGGGAAACGCGGTGGGCGTCGACATCTCGGAGCGGATGCTCGAACGAGCGCGCCGGATCACTGACGAGCTGGGATTCTCCAACATCACGTACGAGCAGGCGGACGCCCAGGCGCACCGCTTCCCGCCGTCGCATTTCGACCTGTGCATCAGCAGGTTCGGGACGATGTTCTTCGCCGATCCGCACGCCGCGTTCAGCAACATCGGACGGGCCCTGCGTCCCGGAGCGCGGCTGGTCCTGTTGGTGTGGCAGAGCTCCGACCGCAATGAATGGGCGTCCGCGATCCAGCAGGCATTGAGCGCCGAGCCGTCCGCGCCTACCGCTCCGGCGAGCGGCCCGGATCCGTTCTCGCTCGCGAATCCGGCCGTCACCGAAGGCGTCCTGACAGGGGCGGGCTTCACGGACGTCGGCTTCACCGACGTGCACGAGCCCGTCTACTACGGCCCGGACGCCGCATCAGCCTTCGACGCGGTGGGCCATCTGTGGCAGGTCAAGGAGTCGCTCACCGGCCTCGACGCCGCGACGGCCGAGCAGAGGCGTGCGCGCCTGCGCGCCGTCCTCGCCGCGCACGACACCGGCGACGGCGTGTACTTCGACTCCCGCGCCTGGATCGTCACCGCCCGTCGCCCCTGACCCGCCTGAACGGACGTTCCGGTCGGTAGCCTCAAGAACGTGGTCTTCCCTTCCGCGCTCTTCGACCTCCAGCCGTACGCGGGGTTCGACATGGACCGGTACGTCCGGCGGACGTATTGCAGCTGGGAGAACGCCGGGTGGCGGTCCCTGCTGGTCCAGCGGTTCGAGCACGTGCCGGTGGTCGAGGACATGGCCCTGCCCGGCACGGCCGACCTCCATCTGGTGCTGCCGGTCGGGGGACGGGCGGTCCTGCGGACGCGCAGCGGGGGCCGGACGAGCCGAACCGTGTGGGAGCCGGGACGGCTCGCGCTCGGCGTCCCGGACCAGCCGGTCGTCCGCGGCTACCACGCCGACGGGGCCATGCGGAGCGTGCAGGTCCACATCCCGCGCGGCACCGTCGAGGCGACCGCCGGGCGGCTGGGCGGCACCGCGCCCGACTACGAGGCCATGGCGGAGTCCCTCGCCGCGGGTGACCCGCTGGTCGAGGAGGCCGTCCGGACGATCGACGCCATGGGCGCGGCCGACGACCTGTACGCCGAGTCCGCGGCCGCCTTCCTGGCCGTCCACCTGCTCACCCGGCACGCCGGGCTGGCGGCCCCCCGGACGCCGGCGCGCGAGGACGCCCGCGTCCGCGCCGCCGTCGCGATGATGCGCGAGCGGCTGGCCGACCCGATCACCCTCGCCGACATCGCGGACGAGGTGCACCTCAGCGTCTACCACCTCGTCCGCGTCTTCAGGGACGCGACGGGGACGACCCCGTACCGCCACCTCACCCGGCTGCGGATCGAGGAGGCGAAACGCCTGCTGCGCGGCACCGGCCTGCCGATCGCCCGGATCGCGGCGCGCTGCGGCTTCGGCAGTCCGGGCGCCCTGTCGACCGCGTTCGTGCGGCACACCGGGATGCGTCCGTCCGCGTACCGCAATTCCTGACCGCTACGCCGCAACCTCGCGCATGGGATCGGCGCCGGGCGCGTTCCTAGGGTTTCGGTCATGACCGACGTTCGTACGGACGATGCGGTGAAGCTCCCGGAAGTCGAGCCGTTCACCGTCCACGTCCCCGAGGACGACCTGGAAGATCTGCGCGCCCGCCTGGAGCGCGTCCGGCTGCCCGAGCGCGAGACCGTGCCGGACGCGTCGCAGGGCATCGAGCGCGAGCGCCTGACGGCCTTGCTGGACGCGTGGCGCGAGCACGACTGGCGTGCGCGGGAGGCCCGGTGGAACGCGATCCCGCTGTACCGCGTGCTTCTCGACGGCCTGCGCATCGCGTTCTGGCACGTCCGCTCGCCGGAGCCGGGCGCGCTGCCGCTGCTGCTCACGCACGGCTGGCCCGGCTCGATGCTGGAGTTCGAGGACGTCATCGGACCGCTCACCGATCCGGTCGCCCACGGCGGATCGGCGCGCGACGCGTTCCACGTCGTCGTCCCGTCGCTGCCGGGGTTCGGTTTCAGCGACCGTCCGCGCGAGCCGGGCTGGAACCCGGGACGCGTCGCACGGGCCTGGGCCGAGCTGATGACCGTTCTCGGATATGACCGGTTCGGTGCGCACGGCGGGGATTGGGGTGCTTACGTCAGCACCGAGCTGGCGCGGCTGGCACCCGACCGCGTCCGCGGTCTGCACCTGACGATGCCGCTGGCCTCTCCGCTGCCTGAGGACCGTGCCTCCGCCGATCCGGCGGAGCGGCGCATGCTGGAGCGCCGCGATCACCACATGGCGGACGGCTACGGCTTCGGCCTGCTGATGGGCACCCGTCCGCAGACGCTCGGCTACTCCCTCGTCGACTCGCCCGCGGGACTGGCCGCCTGGCTGGGGAAGAAGTTCGCCGCCTACTCCGACACCCGGCCGGAGGCCGGTGGCGGCGTGAGCGTGGCGCAGCAGATCGACGGCATCGCCCTGTACTGGCTGACCGGAACCGGGGCGTCGTCGTCCCGCTGGTACTGGGAGGCGATGCGGTGGGTGCCGCGTAGCGCGGAGGAGGAGAACGCCCTGCCCGTGACCGTCCCCACCGCCTGCTCGCTGTTCCCGGCCGACCCCTGGCCGACCGCGCGCCGCTGGGCCGCGCGGCGCTACCGCGACCTGCGCTCGTGGCACGAGCTCGACCGGGGCGGCCACTTCCCGGGACTGGAGCAACCGTCCCTCCTGGCGTCGGAGATCCGCGACGCCTTCCGCCGCACCCGCCCCGCCGCGTCCTCTCCCGAGGCCTCGCGGCCCTCCGATCGGAGCCACTGATGCCCGCTTACGACGTGACCGTCTCCACGACGGCCCCTCCGGACGTCGTCTGGAAACTTCTCCTCGACGCCGGGACCTGGCCGACCTGGTCACCGGTGGACGCGCTCGTCCGCGAACGCTCGCTCGGCCTCTCCTCCGACGGCCGCGACGGCGTCGGGACCGTCCGCGCCTACCGCACCGGCCGGACGGTGACGACCGAGCGCCTGACCGAACTCCGCGAGGAACGCCTTTTCGCCTACGAGGGCGTCCACGCCGCGGCCTTGCGCAACTACCGCGCCCGGATCGAGCTCCACCGGGAACCGGACGGCGGCACCCGCATCCGCTGGCACGGCGAGTACGAGGCGTCCTGGCCGGCGAGCTGGTTCCTGCCGCGCTACATGCGCAAGTTCATGGCGAGGATGGCCCAGGGCCTGGCGTCGCACGCCGCCGCACTCCACGACCGGACCGTGAACTGACCTCCGCGGAGGATGGTCAGAGGGGGATGGTGATGGTGAAGGTCGAGCCCCGCCCGGGTTCGCTCTCGGCGGTGAGGACGCCGCCGTGCGCCTGGACGATGCCCTGGGCGATCGACAGGCCGAGCCCGCGGCCGCCCGTGGCGCGGGTGCGGGACGAGTCGGCCCGCCAGAAGCGGTCGAACACGTTCCGGAGCTCGTCGGGCGCGATGCCGCGGCCGGTGTCGGCGACCTGGATCCGCACGGCGTCGCCCGCGGCGGCGGCGCGCAGCGTGATCGTCCCGCCGGGCGGGGTCGCGGCCAGGGCGTTGGTCACCAGGTTGCCGATGACCTGGCGCAGCCGGTCGGGATCGGCGTCGAGGGGCGGCACGGCGTCCGCCTCGACGTCCAGGCGGACGCCGTGCGACTCGGCGACCGCCCGGTGCGCGACGCGGCTGGTCTCCAGCAGTTCCCGGACGTCCAGGGGCGTGCGCAGCATCCGCAGCGCGCCCGACTCGGCCAGCGCGAGGTCCTGGAGGTCGTCGATGAGGCGCTGCTGCAGGACGGCCTCCTCCAGCAGTGACGAGAGCAGCTCGGGATCGGGCTCCAGCACCCCGTCGTGGAGGGCCTCCAGGTAGCCGCGGATGTTGGCCAGCGGCGTGCGCAGCTCGTGCGCGATGTCGCTGACCATCCGGTGCTGCGCCTCCTCGCTGCGCTGGAGGGAGTCGGCCATCCGGTTGAAGCTGCGGGCCAGCTCGGCGATCTCGTCGCGGCCGCGCACGTCCACGCGTTCGGACAGGTTCCCCGCGCCGAGCCTGCGCGCGGCGGCGGCGAGCGCCCCGATCGGGGCGAGCACCCGGCGGCTCAGCAGCAGCGTGCAGCCGATCACGAGGACGGCGACCACGACGGCGGCGGTGATCACGCGGAACGGCTGGAACCTCGGGGCGTCGGCCGTCCCGCGCCCGTAGCCGAGCCACAGCAGCAGGGGTTCGGGCGCGACGTCCGTGAGCCGCTGCTGCAGCGTCTGCTCGGCGCACGAGCGCACCGACGGGGTCGGCTCTCCGGCGGGACGGGAGACCGGCGAGCCGCCCGCCCGCCCCTTCTTGAGCTGGGCGAGGCAGTCCTGCCACGCCCGCTGGTCGCCGGTGGTCTCGGTGGTGCTGCTCGCGGCGGAGCCCAGGCAGAAGGCGAGCAGTTCCCGCTGCACGCCGCGCAGCTCCGCCGGCAGCGGGTCCTTCGGCCAGCGGGCCGGCCGCGTCGGGTTCAGATCGACGCCGCGGCGGGTGAAGCAGGCGCGGAGCCGAAGCGACCGCCGGTAGAAGTCGATGCGGGCCGCGGGCGTGTCGGCGGCCGGGGGAACGCCGCTGCGCGCCGGATCGGGGCCGTTCCCTGACCCGTTCTCAGATCCGCTCTCGGACTCGGTGCGCGCGATGACCTGCCGGGCGTCGAGCACGCCGGTGGGACGCCGGGTGACCGGACGCGCCGTCCGGGCCGCCTCGGTGTCGGTGTCGACGATCACCTCGCCGGTCAGGGTGGTCAGGCGGATCCGCTGGCCGGTGCTCCGCCCGAGCCGCACGACCGGCCGCACCACGCCCTCCCACGTGCCGTGCTGGAGCGCGTAGCCGTTCAGCGTGTCGTAGATGTCGTCGACCACCCGCTTCTCGACCGCCGCCGACTCGGCGAACTCCGCGCGGGTCGCCCGGACGGTCAGCCACGCCGTCGCGCTCACCGCCGCGGCGGCGACCAGGGCGACGACGACGAAGACGCGCGTGCGGAAGCGCCAGGGCACGGTTCAGCCCGACCGCTCGCCCGTGTCCGCACCCCCGACGCCGGCACCGCCCGGCGCCGTGCCGGAGGCTGACGGCTCCGTGTCGGAGGCGGACGGCTCGGGGGCGGCGCCGGACGGCTCGGCGGCGGTGGCGGACGGCTCCGGGCCCGCGCCGACCGGTTCCGGGGCGGTCCGGTGGGCGAGCGGGCCGAGGCGGTAGCCGCGGCCGTAGACCGTCTGGACGTACACCGGGTCGGCCGGGTCGGTCTCGATCTTGCGGCGCAGGTTCATCACGTGGGCGTCGACCGTCCGCTCCAGGACGTGGTGGTCGAACCCGAACGCGCGCTCCAGGATGTGCGCGCGGGTGAACACCCGCTGCGGCTCGGCGGCGAGCGTCTGGAGGATGCCGAACTCCTTGGCGGTCAGCTCCACGCGGCGTCCGGCGACGCGCGCCTCGAACCGGTCGGGGTCGATCTCCAGGTCCCCGACGCGCAGGACCTCGCCGGGCGACTCGGCCCCCCTGCCGACGCCCGCGCGGCGCAGCAGCGCCCGGACGCGGGCGGTCAGCACCCGGGGGCTGAACGGCTTGGTCAGGTAGTCGTCGGCGCCGAGGTCCAGGCCGAGGAGCTGGTCGTCCTCGGTGGAGCGGGCCGTCAGCAGCAGGATCGGGACGGACGACTCGGCGCGCAGGACGCGGCAGACGTCCAGGCCGTCCACGCCGGGCATCATCACGTCCAGGACGAGCAGGTCGGGACGGAGCGCGCGGGCCTGCTCCAGCGCCTGGCGGCCGTCGCCGACCGCGGTGACGCGATGCCCCTCCCGCTCCAGGTAGACCCGGATGAGGCGGGCCTGTTTGGGATCGTCTTCGGCGAGCAGGATCCGGGCGGCCGTCCACATGATCGGAAACATACCGACCGGACGGAGCGGGCGTCCCGGACATCCCGGCCGTCCGGCGGAAGAAGATCGTTTCCGGACGGGTTCTTCACAGGATCTTCACGGCCCTCGGCTTGAGTGACGCCTCGTCCGGCGGCGTCACGGGGACGCCGCCACCGACCCGTCCGCGGGGAGACGTTCATGCCCGACACCCTGAACCAGGCGCCGAGCCACACGGACGGCCAGGCGCCGAGCCAGGCGCTGAGCCAGGCACCGAGACAGACGGCGGGCCAGCCGGAGGGCCAGCCGGAGGGCGCGGCGCCGGGCCAGGCGCCGGACGCCCGGTTCGCGCCCATCGACGCCGAGAGCCGCCGCACCTTCACCGAGCAGGGGTACCTGCTGATCCGCAACGCCCTGGACGAGCCGGCGCGGACCCGGATCGAGGCCGCCGTCGACCGCGTCCACGACGCCGAGGGCCGCGCCGGACGCCTCGGACCCAACGGCGCGATGCACGTGCTCGGGGCGGTGTTCCGCGACGAGGCGTTCGGCGAGCTGCTGGACCTGCCCACCACGTTCCCGCACCTGTGGGGCCATCTCGGCTGGAACATCTACGTCCACCACAGCCACATCGACGTCAACCCGCCCGCGCTCGAACCGCCGGCCCCGGTGTGGGCCTGGCACCAGGACGGCTACCGGCAGAACGCCGACCTGGACATGGAGCCGCGCCCGATGTTCTCGATCAAGGTGGCGTACGTGCTGAGCGACCTGTCGGAGGAGGGGCGCGGGGGCACCCTCGTCCTGCCGGGCAGCCAGTACAGCAACACTTTGGACCGCACCGAGCCCGGCCCGGACGGCGTGTACCCGCGACCGCCGGGAACCGTCGAGATCACCGCGAACCCCGGCGACGCCTTCCTGTTCGACCGTCGGCTGTGGCACTCGCGCTCGCCCAACCAGTCCACCGTCACCCGCAAGATGGTCTTCCTCTGCTACACCTACCGCTGGATCCGCTGGCGGGACGACGTCGCCGTCGACCGGCGCGGCCCGTGGTGGCGCTCGCTGAGCCCGCTGCGCCGCCAGCTCCTCGGCGACGGCGACGAGGCCGCCAGCCACTTCGGCTTCACCCTCGAATCGGGCGTGTGGGACGACGGCATCCCGCTGCGCGCCGAGCTCAAGCGGCGCGGCCTCCTCGACCGGAGCCGCCACTACCTCCGCTGACGCCGTCCGATCCCTGAGCCGCCGTCCCCGGCCGGGCGCCCCGCGCGGCCGGGGCGCCTAGCGGGGATCGGTGGTCTCCGCGCGGCGGGGCCAGGAGTCGATGCGGTCGCGGAGGGCGTCCAGCGCCGTGTCGAGGGCGGCGTCGACACGGTCATGGTCGCCGGTGATGAGGAGGTCGAGCTGGAGGCCGCGGACCTGGGCGAGCAGGAGGGTCGCGAAGCGGGGAGCGTCCTCGGGCGGGCAGCCCGACTCGACGGCGAGGCGGGCGATGATGTCGATCCAGTCGGTGACGACGCTGGAGAGGAGGCGCGGATAGCGGTCGGGATGCATGAGCGCCTGGCCGACGGCCTGAAAGAGCAGGCGGAAGGTGCGTTCGCCGGACGGCGTGAGCCAGCGCGACCACAGCTCCCGGATGAACGCCTCGGCGCCGTCGCCGTCCACGGGACCCGGAGGCGGCGCCTCCTGCCGGCGGATCGCCCCGAAGATCTCGCCGACCAGCTCCTCCTTGGACCCGAAGTGGTGGCGGAGCGTCACGTGGGACACCCCGACCGCCTGCGCGAGCGGGCGGAACGACAGGTCGGTGACGCCGTGCTCCAGGACGTAGGCCATGACCGCGGCGAGGAGCTCCCCGCGTCGGTGCTGGTAGCGGACGGTGCGCCCGTCGACTCGCTGCTCGGCCATAGCGCCCGGATCGTAGGGGAGGACCGGCGTCCGGTCCACTCTGGCGTTTAGATCTACCGAATGGTAGACCTAATGCCCGCCGATCATCCCTCCCACCCCCCTGGAGGCCCCCCGTGTCACGAACCCGCCGCCGCGCCGCGGCGCTGGCCGCGCTCACCCTTCCGGCCGCGCTCGCACCGGCCGTCTCGGCGCGGGCGGACGCGCCCGCGCCCGGCACCGTCCTCGCCTCCGCGCCGCTGCCCGCCAAGCTGTGGGTGCCCGGCACGACCGCGAAGGCGTTCCGCCTCACCTACCGGACCACCGACGCCCACGGCCGTCCGGCGCGGAGCACCGGCGAGGTCTTCATCCCGAAGGGCACCGCGCCGGCGGGCGGCTGGCCGGTCCTCTCCTGGGCGCACGGCACCTCCGGGCTCGGCGACTCCTGCGCGCCGTCGGTGAAGGGCCCCGCGCTGCCCGAGCGCGACTTCCCCTACCTCGCCACCTGGATGAAGCAGGGCTACGCGATCGTGGCGAGCGACTACGCCGGGCTCGGCACGCCGGGCCTGCCCGCCTACCTCAACGGACGGTCCACCGCGCACAACGTCGTGGACATGGTCAAGGCCGGACGCGGGTTCGCGGCGCGGAAGCTGCCCGTCCGCGAGCGGCTGTCGCGCGACTGGGCGGTCATCGGCCAGTCCCAGGGCGCCGGGGCCGCCATCTACACCGCGCGGTACGCCACCCGGTTCGGCGGCCGGGAGCTGAACTACCGGGGCGCCGTCGGAACCGGGACGCCCGCCTACATCGAGAAGATCGTGGACCTGGTCGGGCCGCAGTTCCCGCCGTCCCTTGGCCCCGGCACGACCGCCTACCTGTCGTACATCTTCGCGGCGCTTCGCTCCGTCCACCCCGAACTGGGCATCGACCGCATCCTCACCCCGACCGGACGCAAGTACCTCGCCATGGCCGAGACCGCGTGCGTCGACGAGTTCGAGACCGCCCTCAAGGGCGTCTCCGTCACCGGCTTCTTCAGCAAGCCGGTCATGACGCTGCCGCGCTTCGCCGCCGTCGCGCAGGACTACCTCGCGATGCCCGAAAGCGGCTTCGACAAGCCGTTCTTCATGGGCCACGGGCTCCTCGACACCGACGTCCCGTACGCCCTGACCGCGCCCTACGTGGCCGCCCTGCTCGCCAACCACCAGCCGCTGACCTTCAAGACCTACCCGAGCGACCACAGCGGCACCCTGATCAGGTCCCAGGCCGACACCGTCCCGTTCGTCGCCCGCCTCTTCGGCCGCTGATCCCCCGGCCGGGCGCCGCCGGTCTCCCGCGAGGACCAGCTCGGCGCCCGGCCCGGTCTCGCCCTCGCGGGGGAGCGGCCCCACCCCCGCGGGTGATCTCTCGTCCACGCCGTCCGGCCAGGCTGTGGGCATGGCACTCAGCGTCTTCCACAAGCCCCCGCAGCACGGCGACACCGAGCGTCCGGCCCCGCGCTGGGCGATGCGTACCGCCTACGCGCTCCCGCTGCTCCTGCTGCCCTCCTGCCTGTGGCGGCTGCCCTTCGCGTTCGGGTTCGAGATGGGCCAGGTGGACACCGGCGGCCTGCCTTCAAGGTGGATCAGCATCCCGTACGTGTTCGGGCTCAGCGTCCTCTCCGAGGTCATCGCGTTCCTGTGCCTCGGCCTGGTGCGCGGCTGGGGCGAGACCGTCCCCGGCCGCGTCCCCTTCCTCGGCGGCAGGCGGGTTCGGCCCCTCGCGGCGGTGGTCCCGGCCGTCCTGGGCGGCTCGATCCTCACCCTGCTGTTCACCGCCGTCCCGATCGGCGACGGCCGCCGCCTGACACTGCTCGGCACCGTCCACGACGTCGGCTACGCCAACCAAGCCTGGCGGACGCTGGCCCTCGTCTGCACCGCCCCCACGATCATCTGGGGCCCCACCGTCCTGGCCCTAGCCGCCGCCTACCACCACCGCCGCCGCCCCACCCGCTGAACTCGGAAAGGCCCGCGACTTCAGCCGTGCTGTGGTCCGTCACGGCAGGATCGGACGGGTGTAGTGATCGGGATCCTTCGGGCACGTCCAGACCGCCGTACCGCCGACGACGGTCGGCTCACCTCGGTGTGAGGCGGGCTCGCATTCCGGACGGGGTGAGTGTGGACGGGCCGAAGTAGGTGGTGATCGCGTCGAGGTCCGGGACGTCCAGGCGGTGGCGCGTGGTGATGTGGGCGGCGGTGAGGGCGAGGACGGCGAGGCCGAGGTGCGCGCCGAGGCAGCCGCGCGGCCCGGACGCGAACGGCAGGTACGCGCCGGGCGCGTGCGGACGGGCGGTGTCGAGCCAGCGTTCGGGCGCGAAGCGCCGCGGGTCGTGCGGCCACCAGCGCTCGTCGTGGTGCAGCAGGTAGGGGCTGAACATGATGGCGGTCCCGGCGGGCACCTCGACGTCGCCCAGCGTGACGGCGGTGACGGCGTCCCGGCCGAGCAGCCACGCGGGCGGCCGGACGCGCAGCACCTCCTGCGCGAACGCCCAGGTGTAGGGGAGCGCTCGCGCCGGGTCGTCGGTGATGCCGGTCGCGGCGGCCGTCTCCTCGCGGACGCGGTCCGCGATGTCCGGGTGGGCGGCCAGGTGGTAGAGGACCCAGCACCACGCGGCGCCCATGGTGCCGATGGCGCCGAGCAGCGTGAACCCCATCGCGCCCATGGCGATGTCGCCGGGAACCTCCCCGGACTGCGCGCGGATGTGTTCGAGGAGGGTGTCGGGCCGTCCCGCGGGGCCCGCGTCGAGCATCGGGGCGATGGTGTCGCGGACGCGCTGGTCGGCGTCGCGTACCCGGCGCCGCAGCCGCGACGGCATCCAGGACGGGACGCGCACGGCGGCCTCGGCCGCTCCGCGCGCCGCGTCGAACGCGCCGAGCACGGCGTCGACCAGCGCGGGGGACTCGTCCGGGAGGTAGAGCGGCAGCAGCGCCCGGACGCAGATCGCCCAGCACTCGTCCGCCGGGTCGAACCAGGCGCCGGCGAGGGCGTCCAGGTCGGCGGCGAGCGCGTCGCGGACGACGGGCAGCCGCGCGGGCAGCGCCGCCGACCGGAACATCGGCGCGGCGAGCTGCCGGGCGTCCATCCAGCGGCGGGTCTGCTCGGCGGTCGGGAACCGGCCGCCCTGGAGCGGGTTGGCGTTCGGCACCGAGTCGCGGTTGGTGCGCGCCAGCACCTCGGCGACCAGCTCCGGATCGGTCACCACGACCACGCCGGTGTCGAACCGGAACACGTCGCCGTAACGGCGCCGGCAGTCCTCGAGAAAGCCCGCCGGATCGGCCTCGTAGGCCGTCAGATGGCGCCCGAGAATGCCGCCGCGCGGCCCGGGAATCGTCTCTTTCACACGCTGGGGCACGTGAACCACCGCCCTTCCGCCACCGCCGGGTGGCACGCACGAAAAGACGCGGTGCCGGTTCGGCGAACCGTCTGGCCCGGCACCGCGCCGCGGTGTCCGCTAGCGGAGGCGGTAGATGACGTAACGGCCCTTCATCTGTGCCTTGTGCATGCCGAGGGCACGCTTGACCAGCCTGGCCATGGCCACCGTCCTTTCGGATCGCGCGGTTCCCGCTCATGCGGGAGGCGTGCGCTCATCTAGACACACGCCGCCGGAACGGGCAACGGCATCCGGGTCCTTTTCTGGTCGCCGGCCTGGACCTTATTCGCCTTCCGGCGACACTACCTGCACCATTACCGGTTGAATTGGAATGAGTTCGCCTCTCGGCCGATTCGCGAAAGTGTCCCGCTGTGAGGAACCGGTAGCGGAGGGCGGGTCATTCGGCGGGAACGGGCGTCCGGTGGATCGGACGGGTCCGGAGCCAGTAGGAGCGGGCCGCGAGGGTCAGGGCGACGCCGTAGCCGGCAAAGGCGACCATGCCGATCCATCCCATCAGCAACTCGTCGGCGGAGGAGACGTCCCCTTGCCGCATCGTCACGGCACCGGTCGTCGCGAGGGCGCAGTACGCGAGCCCGAACAGTCCGTAGGGGGCGAGGGTGGCCGCGCCGAGCAGCGCCGGAGCCAGCGGGAGCCAGCGCGGAACGCGGCGGCCCCGCAGTGCCGGCGTCCACCTGGGGAAGACCTGGCCCCACGGGCGGACCAGCCCCCACAGCAGGAACGTGCCGATCAGCGCCAGCAGCACCGTGACGTCCAGTCCCCAGGACTCCAGCGTGAGCCAGATCCCCGAGGCGCCGTTGCGCTTGGAGATGGCCAGCATCTCCTCCCCGCTCACCCCGGCGAAGGTCCCACCGGACACCCAGACCATCTTCATCGCGACGTACGGGACGAACGCCGCGGTGCCGGCGCAGGCGGCGATCTGGGTGCGCGCGGAGGCACGGGACGGCGCCGGGGCGATCGCGTGGCCGGCCGGCCGGCGGTCGGCGCGGGCGGTCGCCCCGAGCAGCAGCGCGCCGACGGCGGCCAGCAGGCGATGCGCCGCCGCCGGTCCGTCGTCCACGCCCTGGCCGGTCAGCATGGTGATCACGTCCATCAGCAGGCTGAACGCGGCGACCGCGGTCAGGCCGCAGAGCGCCCGGAGCAGCGCCCGGAGCGCCGGGCCCGGCCGGTGGCGCATCGCCCGCCCGCAGGCCGGGACCGCGAGCGCGGCCACCGCGACCACGGCCCAGTCGAGCGCGACGGGTCCCCGGACGCTCCCGCCGTGGAAGAGCGGCGTCCCCCTCACGGCGGAGCCCAGGCCGAAGGCGCCGTAGGCCAGCGCCCAGAGCACCGCGGCGCGGCTCACCCAGTGCGGCCATCCCTGCCACCACGCATGCCAGTTCGTCCGCAGCGCCTGTCCATGATCGTTCATGGTCCGAACGTCGCACCGGACGCCGCCGCGGGGCATCGACCGTCCGGGGGATCCGCCTCCCTCCGCCGGGTGAAACTCCTCGCCGGACGCGCCCGGACGCGCCCGGACGCGCCCGGACGCGCCCGGACGCGCCCCCGGACGCGTCTGGAGGCCCGGGCGCGTCCGGGCGGTCAGGCGTCGGCGGGCGCGTTGCGGCGGGTGAGGCCGAGGGAGGTGACCGCGGCGAGGGCGGTGGCGGCGGCGATGAACCACCAGGCGTGCCGGTAGCCCGCGACCGCCCCGTGCGGCGAGGTGTCGAGCGTGCCGAGGACCGCGACCAGGACGGCCACGCCGAGGACGTAGCCGAGCTGGCGTCCGGTGTTGACGACGGCGCTGCCGGTGGCGGCCCGCGCGGGCGGCAGGTCCGCGGTCGCGGCGGCGATCATGCTGGGCAGCGCGAGCCCGATGCCGACGCCGGTGACGATCCATCCGGGCAGGACGTCGGTGGCGAACCGCGCGTGCGCGGAGGCGTTCAGGGCCAGCATCGCCGCGCCCGCGCAGAACACCAGGTTGCCCGCGGCGACGAGCGCGCCGACCGGGACGCGGCGGGTCAGCCGCTGGCCCACCACCGCGAAGACCGGGACCATCAGCGGGCCGGGCAGGATCGCGACGCCGGTGGCGAGGGCGCTGTACCCGGCGCTGCTCTCCAGCCACAGGACGACGCTCGGGAACAGCGCCCCGAACGCCGCGCAGAACACCAGGGCGGTGACGTTGGCCCAGACGAACGTCGGCACCCGCCACAGCGCCGGGTCGACGATGGGCGCGGGATGCCGCAGCACCCGGACGACCAGGACCGCGGCGCCGAGCACCGCGGCCCCGAAGACGCCCAGCGTGGTCGCGCTCGTCCAGCCCCACCCGTCGCCCTTCACCAGACCGAGCGCGAGCGCGCCGATCGCGACGGTGAGCATGAGGGTGCCGACCGGATCGGGCAGCCGCGAGACCGACCCGTCCGGCGAGACCGAGCCGTCCCGCGAGACCGAGCCGCCCCGCGAGACCGAGCCGTCCCGCGAGACCGAGCCGTCCCGGGACTCGGGGACGAGCCGGAGCGCCGCGGCGAAGGCGACGACGCCGACCGGCAGGTTGATGAGGAACACCCAGTGCCAGGACAGCTGCACCAGCGCGCCGCCGACCACCGGGCCGAGCGCGGCGGCGAACGAGCTGGTGGTGGCCCAGACCTTCACCGCGCCCGCGCGCCGTTCGGCGGGCAGCGCGGTGAGCAGCAGGCCGAGGCTGGTCGGCGTGAGCAGCGCGGCGCCCGCGGCCTGGAGCACGCGGAACGCGACCAGCCACCAGAGCCCCGGCGCCGCCGCGCAGCCCGCGCTGGCCAGGGTGAACACGGCGAGCCCGGCGAGGAAGCCGGCTCTGCGCCCGTGCCGGTCCGCCAGCCGTCCGGCCGGGATGAGCAGCGCGGCGTAGACGATCGTGTAGGCGTTGAGCACCCAGCTCAGATCGGCCAGCGAGGGGCCGTGGAAGCTCGCGCCGATGTCGGTGAAGGCGACGTTGACCACGAAGACGTCGAGCATGGCCATGAACGCGGCCAGGCAGAGCACCACCACGATCGCGGTCGGACGGTCCGGCCCCGCCGGCCGCTCCCGCCGCGCTCGTCGCGTTCCGGCCGGCTGTGTCGCTTGCTGCACGAGGAGACTCCCCTGTCGATGGCTGACTACACATTTGTGTAGCCAGCGGCTGACTATACAGGGGTGTAGCCACCGGCGGATAGCATGGGCGCATGCCCGCCGTGATGGAGGGTCCGCTCGCGGACCTCAGCTCGTGGACGACCGAGCACTGCTCGCTCGTCAAGGCCCTGGAGATCGTCGGGACGAAGTCGTCGCTGCTGATCCTGCGGGAGGCGTACTACGGCACGACGCGCTTCAGCGCCTTCGCCCGGCGGATCGGCATCACCGAGACGGTCGCCGCCCGCCAGCTGCGCCACCTCACCGAGGCCGGCCTGCTCGCGAAGCGGCCCTACCGCGACGAGGGCGGCCGGACGCGCGACGAGTACGTGCTCACCGAGATGGGCCGCGACCTGCTCCCGGTCGTCCTCGGCCTCATGCAGTGGGCCGACAAGCACCTCCAGGACGGCGGGCCGCCGCTGCTGTACGTCGACCACGGCACCGGCTCCCCGGTGCGGGTCGGACTGCGCAGCGACGAGGGCGAACCCGTCGAACTGGAGGAACTCGGCGTCCGGCGCAACCCGTCCTGGCGGCGCCCCGCGTCCTGACTCCCAAAAAACCGCCGGGGCGTGCTCAGGGCGCCAGGACGCGCGGCCTGGTGCGGGGATGGTTCCAGATCTGGAGCAGGCCGCGGTCGCCGGAGGAGTGGAACCGGAACCGGTAGTCGGCGTATCCGGCGGGCAGGGGCGGGAGCTCGACGGTGCGTCCGGCGACCTCGCGGAGCTCGACGGCGCCGTGGAAGCGGCGGCTCACCTCGGCCACGCGGCGGTAGGACGCGTCCGGGCCGGGGTCGGCGGTGTCGATGACGACGGTCAGGCGGAGGTCGCCGTCCTGGACGTCCGGCCAGAACAGGATCGCCTGGTCGGCGGCGTCGATCAGATCGCCCGCGGAGTCGGCGCGGGCCGGGACCGGGATGATGTCGCCGAGCGTCCGGCCGGGCCGGAGCAGGGCGAGCTGGCCGGCGCGGATCCGCAGCACGAGGTCGAGCGTCTCGCGCGCCGCGGTGGCCCGCCGGTCGGGCGGGAAGCCGGCCGGGACGCCGCCGGGGAAGCCGCGTGCGGCGAGGTGGGCGGCGTACTCCTCGTCGGTCAGGCGTGCCGCGCGCTCCACGACGCCGGGCACGTCCCCCGGCTCCGGCGGCTCGTGCGTCGAGAGGGCCAGGATGGTCTGAGCGGACGCGTGCGTATCGGGCGGCGTCCAGCTGCGCACCTGGACCGTGCCGCATCTGCGGCAGGGGATCCGCCGCACGTTGAACGTCCGGCCGTCCGGGTGGACTCCCGTCCCGGTGGGCGTCAGCGGGTCGGTGTCGGGGAAGTCGTGCCGGTTCCCGCACTCGCGGACGATCGCGTCGGCGGCGGCGTCCTCCCGGGTCGGGAAGGGCATCATCGGGCACCTCGCGGACGGGTCAGCAGGTCACGCCGTGGTCCCCCTCGAACGCGGCGGCCAGGGCGGGTTCGGCGAGCAGCGCGACGGGGGCGATGTGGTCGGGGGTGCGCGGCGTCCACAACGGAAGCGCGTCGAGGACGGCCCGCCGCAGCGCCGCCGGGTCGCCTGCGTGCCGGTCGAGCGCGTCGTGGACGGCCGTGTCGAACGCGGCGTTGCCGAAGCTCGACAGGACCGCCTCGCCCCGACGGCGCCGCGCGTGGTGCTCGGCGACGAGCAGGACCAGCTCCGGGTCGTCCGCCGCGACGACGCTTTGAAGCGCCGAACGCCAGGTGTGGTACCGGCGTTCGTGGTCGAGGAACATCAGCGGCAGGAATTCCTCGGCGAAAAGCGCCCGTGCGGACACTCCCTCCTCCCCGAGAAGACCGGCGAAAGCCCCCACGGCCTCGCCGTCCCGCCCCATGAAGCACAGGAGTTGCGCGTGCAGCAGCCGAGCCCTGGTGATGCCGAACTCCTCGGCCCGCCTGAAAACGGCTTCGGCCTCGTCCACGGCTCCGGCGAGAGCGTCGATGCGAGCCTGCTCGACCTTCGCCACCCACTCGTCATGCGTCGGACCGTCCGGCTGGCGCATGAGGTGGAATTCGGCGTAAAGGCTCTCCATCAACGCGCGGAAGGACGCATGGCGCACGGGCGGCGCGGCGCGCCAGGAGAACAGGGAGTAGGCCGCCCATTCACCGTCCTCGTCGATGTCGCCCGGATCGAGGAAGAGAATGCCCGCGTCGGCCTCCGCCGAGATCAGCAGCCCGCGCGTCACGGGGCCGGTCTCACCGTCCTCGGCGTCGGTCAGGTCGTCCCACTCCGTCCAGTAGGACTGGAGATCGCGGACCCATCCCAGCTCGGAGGCATGGGACATGCGCCAGACGAAGATGCCCGCGTCACGCCAGCCGTCCGTCGTCAGCAGGAACTCCCGGTAGGACGGCGGCAGCCGCACACCGAGCCGCTCCTCCGCCGCCTCGACCGTCGCCCGCGTCGCCGGGGCGTAACCGAGCCAGCGGTCGCGGACGACGTCCGGTTCGAGCTTTTCCGTTTCGTCGGCGGCGCGAATCCACTCTTCGCTCCACCGCTCAAGCCACGGTCTCCAGTCCATGCGAGCACTATCCCGAGCCCCTAGGACAGAACTCGGGCACCCCTGCCAGCGTGACCCCCTCCTGACCGTCCTGCCCGCTCCGGCCGACACCGCCACAAGCGGTCATGAGCTGCCGTTTTCGAACGCCGAGTCCATGCGGTGCCGTCGTGTTGCGAAACTTCGGCGACTTCATGACAGCGGCTACGAGGCGGCGCATGATGAGGGGGAATTCCGAAGAGTGACTCGGGGGTGGGTCATGGCCGATGAGTCCATTGATCGCGTCAACGTCGAAGTCGGGGGAGACCTTTCCGGTCAGGTGGTGATCGGGGATCGCAACAAGCTCGTCGCGGGATTGGAGAAGCGCGCGGCGAACGTTTCGGATCCCGCCGAACTGCGCGCGCTGATCGCGCAACTGCGCGCGGCGCTGGCCGCGCAACCCGGCGACGTGGCGGCGGAAGGCTCGGAGCGGCTGGCGGACCTCGAGGACGCCCTCTCGGCCGAACGGCCCGATCCCGGAAGGATGCGGCGCGTTCGCGACTGGTTCCGCGAGAGGGCGCCCGAGCTCGCGGGCGCGGTAGGGAAGATCATTGTGAGCCCGCTGGCGACCACGCTGGCGACGGCCGCCGGTGACGATCTCGCCGCCGAAGCCCGGCGCCACCTCGGCGCCTGACCTCCTGCGCGCGATCACGCGGACAGGCGACGCCTGCTGGGGGCGGTCATGGCCGATGTCGGCATCTCGGTCGGCGGTTCCGTCTCGGGGACGGTCATCGTCGGCGACCACAACGTCATCGTCCGGTCGGGCCTCTCGGAGGTGGCGGCCCGCGAAGGGCCGCCACCGAGGCCCGTGCCGCGACGGCCGCTCGGATTCGCGTCGCCGCGTCCCGGCCCGGAGCCGATCGGCCGGGACGCGGAACTGCGCGAGATCAGGGACGCCCTCGACCAACGGGTCCCAGTCGAGGTGGTCGGCCCTCCCGGCATCGGCAAGTCGCTGCTGCTGCGCGCCGTGGCCGCCGAATGCGGCGCGGCCGGGACCGAGGTGGTGTTCCTGCCCGCGGCCGGGCTGCCGGTCGAGGACATCGTGCAGGAGCTCTTCCAGGCCTGCTACGAGACCGAGGGCTACAAGCCGGACACGGCGCATGTGCGCCGCCTGATGGGGGCGGTCCGCGCCGTGCTCGTCGTCGACGACGTCCTCGCCACGCCGGACGAGATCGCGGTGCTCCTGGACGCGGTGCCGTCATCGAGCCTGCTCATCGCCTCGCTCCGCGGCTGCCTGGGAGGCGAGGGACGGACCGTCGAGCCGGCCGGGCTCGGGGAAGAGGACGCGCTGTCACTGGTGCGGCGGGAGCTGGGCCGGTCCCTGTCGGCGGACGAGCGCGACCTGGTCGAGACGTTCCGCCGGGACGCGGCGGGGCACCCGCTCGCGCTGGTCCAGGCGGCGCGGGCGATCCGGTCCGCCGCCGACCGCGCCGTCCTCCCCGACCGGCAGGCGCTCGCGACCGCGCTGGCCACCGGCCTGGACGAGCGGGCGCGTGCCGTTCTGGCCCTGCTGCTGACCGTCGATCCCGTGCCCGTCCCCGGCGAGCACGTCGCGAAACTGGCCGACGCCGAGGAGGCCCTCGACCAGCTCGTGGGGAGCGGGGTGGTGACGCGCGAGCCGGAGGGCTTCCGGGTCGCGCAACCGATCGGGCATCTCGTCGCGAGGGCCGCCGAGCCGGTGCCCGATCCCGGCGGTTACGCGCAACGGCTGGCCGCCTGGGCCGCCGACGCCCCGGCCGAGCGGATCGCCGCCGTCGCCGCGCTGATCGTCAGCGTGCTGGCCGCCGCGCTCGCCGACCAGGCCCACCTTCAGACGCGGACCCTCGCCCGCGCCGTCGCACCGGCGCTGTGCCTGACGCTGCGCTGGGGCGCTTGGCGGCAGGCCCTGGCGCTGGGAGGACAGGCTTCTCACGCGCTCGGATCGGCGGACGACCGGGCGTACTTCGAACACGAAGACAAGAACCGCCGCGCGGCCCTCGGCAAGGGCGCTCTCGCCGGTGCGGCCGCCGGGGTGGCCTTCTGGGCGGGACGGGCCGGAGCAGCGGGCGCGAAGAAGGGAACGTCCGCCGGCCCCAAGGGCTGCCTGACCTCGCCGGCCGCCGTCGGCACGGCCGCGGCCGCCGCGATAGCGGGCCTGGTCGGCGCCGTCGGCTATGTCCTCACCGGCAACCCCGCCCCGTCGAACCCGGTGGCGGCGGGTTCGACGTCGGCGTCCATCACGATCGTGCAGCCCCCACCGGTGATCACGCCGACGTCTCCCACGGACACGTCTCCCACGGATTCGAGCCCTCCGGACACGAGTCCGCCGGACGTCACCCCCACGGAGACGAGTCCGACTCCCGTCCCGTCGCCCGCGCCCCCGGCGGCCGATGTCCGCGGGACCTACACGATGAGCCGCAGACTGGTCTCCTGCACGTTCGAGATCTGCTACAAGGAGCCGCTCACGCTCCGGATCGGCTGCGCGGGCGACAACTGCGTGCTGACCGGGGACGGCATCGAGCGGCTCCCGCTCACGCTGGACGGCGACACGATGACGGCCGCCGGTCCCGACGGTCGCTTCAACATCTGCGGGGGCAGGCATCGTCCGGGCCGGCTCGCGCTCACTCTCACGGTCACGTCCTGGCGGCCCGGCCGAGGCGACACCAGGCAGCCGAACACGCTCGCCGGGCGGTTGACGACCTCGTCTCCCGCCTTCGGCGTCTGCCGGGCCGGAGACGCGGCCTGGACCGTCACGGTGACCCGGAGATGACGCCGGGAGGCGCCGCGCGCGGTCCCGCTGCGAGGCAGGTGGGCGCTACGGCTCGCCGAGCCGGCGGAGGGCCTTCTCGGACGGGGAGCCCGGTTCGGCCGCGAAGAGGTCCAGGCCGCAGCACGACGGCTGCTCGGGCGGGGTGACCAGTTCGCGGTGCAGGGTGAGTTCGCCGACGACCGGGTGGTAGAGGACGTGGACGCGTGAGCGGATCCGTCCGATCGGACGTTCGTCCCACATGCGCGCGAAGTCCGCGCTCAGCTCGCGCATCCCGTCCAAGTGCGCGAGGAAGGCGGCATCGCCGCGGTGCCGTCCGAACAGGACGCGGAGCTGCGCCACGTGCTCGCGCGCCACGTCCTCCCAGCCCGCGCCGTACAGCGCGCGCAGGGACGGCTCGGTGAACACGAGGTGCGACAGGGTGCGGCGGTCGTCCGGCAGCGCGGGGAAGTCGCCGAACACCGCCACGGCCAGCCGGTTCCAGCCGATGATCTGGGTGTGCGGGCCGACCGCCATCGCCGGGGTCATCGCGAACGACTCCAGCAGGTACCGGAAGCTCGGGGGCACCTGCGGCGACGCGGCCGGGCGCTCGCACCGCGGCGCCGGCCGGGCGATCTCGTGCAGGTAGGCCCGCTCGTCGGCGTCCAGGCGCAGGGCGGTGCCGACGGCGTCCAGGATCTCGTCCGAGACGCTGTCGCTCCGGCCCTGCTCCAGCCGGGTGTAGTGGGCGATGCTCACGCCCGCCACGCGGGCCAGCTCCTCGCGCCGCAGGCCCGCGACCCGGCGCACGCGGCCGTAGTCGGGCAGGCCGACGTCGTGCGGGCGCAGCCGGGCCCGGCGGGACTTGAGGAACTCGCTCAGCTCGGTCCGGTCGTCCACGCGCCCACCCTACGTCCGGACGGGGGCGTGGGTGATCATGCCGTGCGTACCCGGGACCCGGACCTGGCCGGGCGCTCGCGTCCACCGCAGGCTGTCAGGCGGACCGACGGACGAAGCGCGCCCGCGCGCTCCTTGTGGAACGGAGAAGCCGTGTCCCGGACTCTCGGACTCATCGGCAGCGGAATGATCGGCACCTCGGTGGCCCGGCTGGCCCTCGCGGCCGGAATGGAGGTCGTGCTCAGCAACTCGCGCGGCCCGGAGACGCTCCTCGACCTCGTCGCCGAACTCGGCGCGGGCGCGCGGGCGGCCACCGCCGCCGGCGCGGCGCGGGCGGCGGACCTCGTGGTCGCGGCCGTCCCGCTGGCGGCCTTCCCGCACCTGCCCGCCGAGGCGCTGGCCGGCAAGGTCGTGCTGGACACCGCGAACTACTACCCCGAGCGGGACGGGCACCTCGCCGAGCTGGACGAGGCCGAACTGACCTCCAGCGAGCTGCTGCAACGCCGTCTCCCGGCGTCGCGGGTGGTGAAGGCCTTCAACACGATCACGCCGCACCAGCTCGTCGCCCTGGCCCGTCCGGCGAACGCGCCCGACCGCAGCGCGCTGCCCGTCGCGGGCGACGACGCCTCTGCCAAGGCGGAGGCCGTCCGCCTGCTGGACGACCTGGGCTACGACGCGGTGGACGTCGGGACGCTCGCCGACAGCTGGCGCAGCGAACCGAACACCCCGGTGTTCGTCCTGCCGTATCTCGGCGAGGTGCTCGCCATGAACGTCGAGGACTTCCTCCGCTGGACGTTCACCATCAACGGCATCCCCGTCCCGGCAGCACGGATCGCGAAGCTCGTCGAGACCGCCGAGCGCCAGCGCGCGGGCGAGACGAGACTTCCCAGCGAGAACTGACCAGGCGCGACGAGGGCCCGCCGCCGCGCCGCCCGAACGAAGCGAACCGCTCAGTGCGCGCCGAAGAAGATCTCTCTGGCTTCCTTGAGGGCGTAGTAGACCAGCACGTAGCCGGCGAGCGGGTCCGCCCACCACCAGGCGAGGGCGGCGTTGAGCACCAGCCCCAGCAGCACGGCGGCGGCCAGCAGCCCGTCGATCAGGGTGACCCGGCCCTCGGTCCGGAGCACGGGATCGTCCAGGGCGGCGCCGGTGCGGGCCTTGCCCGCCGCCAGCGCGAACATGGCCGCCGCCGTCAGCGCCGTCCACACGATGCCGCCCGCCGAGTGGCGCGGGTGATGGCCCGCGGCCAGCACCCACGTGGACTGGACCAGCAGATACGCCGCGAGTCCCGCGAACGCCGCGCCGATCAGGCGCAGCGCCCGGCGGCGCCGCCGCTCCCCGGTGCCCGACAGCTCCCAGATCACCACGGTGGACGCGCCGATCTCGATCGCCGAGTCCAGCCCGAACCCCGCGAGCGCCACCGAACGGGCGGTCCACGCCGTCACCGCCAGCACGACGATCCCGGCCGCGTTCCAGGCGAGGGTGAGGCCTTCGAGGACGAATCCCCGCCGCAGGAGCGCGGCCCGCGCGCCGCCGTCCAGGCTGGTCATCCTCCGGATCCTGCCAGACGCGGGCCGCGGCGGTCACTCCTCCTCGACGAGCGGGCGGACGTCGTCGAGGAGCGACCTGCTGAACCTCAGCAGTTCCTGCCGGGGGTCCCAGATGCCGGGCACGTCGGTGCCCGCCCGCTGGTGGGGCGCCTCCAGCTCGTCCTGCCGGGCCAGGCACTTGTCGAACTCCTCCGGCCGCGCCGGGGCGGGCAGCTGCTCGATCAGCTCCGAGACGCAGCGCAGGTGCTCGGCGTAGGTGCCCCGGAGGTGGCCGTCGGACAGCGCCGAACCGGCGTCCGCCGACTCGGCGTCGCGGAGGGTGCTCGCGATCGCGTGCACGTGGACGGCCGCCTGCTCCAAGCAGGTGAGCAGCCGTCCGCTCGTCCGGGACGTGAGCACCTCGCGCCGCCGGTAGCGGCGGAGGGCGACGCGCGGGTTGAAGCGCAGGCTCGCCTCGCCGCGGAGCTGGGCGCGGCGCGCGTCCCCCTGGGCGTCCAGGAGCCGCCGCTCCCGCCTGTCCCATCCGTCGGGAAGCGTGGCGTCGTCGTCCAGCGCCCCGGCCAGCGCGCCGAGGGCCGCGACGATCTCGCCTTGCAGCTCGCGCAGGGCCCGGTACGCCGTTCCAAGGTGCAGTGGGGGCAGGATCAGGGCGTTGACGGCGAGTCCCACGGCCAGGCCGACCGCCACGTCCGACATGCGCGGCTCCACGTACCCGAGGACGTCCTCGCCGCCGATGAGCAGCGCGAACAGCGCGATGAACGGGATCTGCGAGCCCTGCGCGGCGAACCACCGCGCGTCCGAGATCGTGAGTCCCACGCTCACCACCGCGGCGATCCCGAGCGGCCCCGGACCGGCGAACGCGCCGACGCCCAGGGCCAGCAGCGCGGCGACGACGAAACTCGCGGCGTAGGCGAAGCTCTCGCGGAACGAGCGCGCCACCGTCGGGTAGACGCCCAGCAGCGCGGCCAGCGGCGCGAAGTACGGCTGGCGGTGTCCCACCAGGAACCGGGCGGCGAGCCAGGCCAGCACGGCCGCGACGACCGCTTTCACGATGAGCTGCGCCCGCTCCCGCCACTGCTCGGGGGGACGGTGCGACAGGCGCGCCCATCCGGAAACGAGGAACGCGTGCCACTGAGCTTTGAGCATTCACCCGTCGTATCCCCGGCCGCTGAGACTATGCAGAGGGAAATGCCGTCTCCGGAGACCCGGGAGGTGATGTCCGCCTCTTCCGGGTGCGGAGCGGTTCCTGGCAGCGTGGAGGGATGGACATCAACTGCGTGATCGTCGACGCGGCCGATCCGGAGCGGTTGGCGGCGTTCTGGAGCGAACTGCTGAGGCGTCCGGTGGTGGGACGCGGCGGCCCGTACGTGTGGCTCGAACGCCGGAACGGCCTGGGCGTCGGCTTCCAGCGCGCCGGCCAGGCCGCCGGGGCGAAGAAGAACCGGCTCCACCTCGATCTGGAATCCGAGGACCCGGAGGCCGAGCAGGCGCGGATCGAGGCGCTGGGCGGACGGCGGCTGACCGAGTACGACCCCGGCGGCTTCCTGGTGATGGCCGATCCGGAGGGGAACGAGTTCTGCGTCATCCCCAAGGGCCCGGTCGAGCTCGACGACGAGGGGCGGGCCCACTACCTGACCGGCTCCGGCTGACCCCCGGAGGCGGTGCCGGGACCGGGACCGGGGACGTGGCAGGCGCACCCCGCCCGCCACGGTCCCGGCCGTCGAAGGAGGGGGCGTCAGGGCTTGAGGACGATCTTGCCTCGGGTGTGGCCCCGCTCCAGCTCGCGGTAGGCGTCGCGGACGCGGTCCAGCGGGTAGGTCGCGGCGATCGGGATGTCCAGCTCCCCGGCCCGGACGAGGTCGCCCAGCTCGACGACGACCTCGATGCGCGCCGCCTCGGCGTTCCCCGCGGTCCTGGTCCCGTACCTGGCCGCCGCCGCGTAGTCCACGAAGGTGTTGATCCGCTCGGGGGCGACGCCGAGGTCGATCGCGAGGTCCACGTAGCCGTCGCCGTGGGTGTCGATGAAGGCGTCCACCTGGCCCGCGGCGGCCTTGATCCGGTCGGCCGCGCCCTCGCCGTAGGTGACCGGGATCACGCCGTGGTCCCGCAGCCACGCGTGGTTGTGCTCGCTCGCCAGGCCGATCACCGTCGCCCCGGCCCGCCGCGCGAGCTGGACGGCGATCGAGCCGACGCCGCCCGCCGCGCCGGAGACGACGACCGTGTCGCCCGGACGCGGGTCCACCGCCCGGACCGCCGCGTAGGCCGTCGTCCCCGCGACGTACAGCGACCCGGCCTGCTCCCAGGGCAGGTCCGCCGGGCGGCGGGCCAGCTCGGTCGCCTCGGCCACGACGTACTCGGCGTGGCTGGCGCGGTTGTCGGTGAACCCGTACACCTCCTCGCCCGCGGTGAACCCGGCGGCGTCCTCGACCACGATCCCGGCCAGGTCGCTGCCCTCGCCGGACGGGAAGGTCGCGGGCCACCTGTCGTGCAGCGCACCGACCCGGATGTGCGCCTCGCCGGGGTTGATCGAGGCGGCCACGACCTTCACCAGCACCTGGCCGGGCCCGGCGACCGGGCGCTCCACCTCGGCCACCCGCAGGACGTCGATCGGACCGTACTCGTCGAAACGCACTGCCTTCGGCATGTCGTCCTCCTGTTTCGCTCGCTTTGCCGTCCACGGTGCCGGTGGGCGGCGGCGGGCGGAATCGGACCGGTGTCCCTAGGACCGGCGATCCCAGGCTGAGGTGTCCGGACGCTGCCGGAATGCCGCGATGATGGGGCCATGGACATGGATCGGGCCCAGCTGGCCGACTTCCTGCGCCGGTCCCGGGAGCGGCTGCGCCCGCACGAGGTCGGCCTCGCCGCCGGGCCGCGCCGCCGCACGCCCGGCCTGCGCCGCGAGGAGGTCGCGCAGCTCGCCGGGATGTCGGCCGACTACTTCATGCGGCTGGAGCAGGCGCGCAGCCCGCAGCCCTCGGTGCAGATCCTCGCGGCCCTGGCCCGCGCGCTGCGGCTCACCGAGGACGAGCGCGACCACCTGTACCTGCTGGCCGGGCACCACCCGCCCGCCGGGCGCTTCGCCGGCGCGCACGTCCGGCCCGGCCTGCTGCACCTGCTGGACCAGCTGACCGAGACCCCGGCGCACATCACCAACGACATCGGCGACCTGCTGGCGCGCAACACCATGGCCGAGGCGCTGCTCGGGTGCATCTGCTCGGTCCGCGAGCAGGACCGCAACTACGTCTGGCGCTGGTTCACCGACCCGACGATCCGCGCGGTGTACGACCCGGAGCAGCGGGCCGAGCACAGCCGCGCGCACGTGGCCGACCTGCGCGCGGCGTGCGTCCGGCGCGGCGGGGACGAGCCGTCCACCCGCCTGGTCGCCCGGCTGCGGGCCGCCAGCGAGGAGTTCGACGAGCTCTGGCGGCTGCACGAGGTCGCGGTGAGGCGCTCGGGCCGCCTGCGGGTCGATCATCCGGCCGTCGGCCCCCTCGACCTGGACCTCGAAGTCCTGCTCAGCCCGGCCGAGGACCAGCGCCTGACCATCTTCACCCCCGCGCCCGGGACCCCGGCCGGCGAACACCTCAGCCTGCTGCGCGTCCTCGGCCACGACGCCTTCGGCCCCGCCGCCCCCGCCCAGCGCTGACCGCCCGGGCGGGGGAGGTCCGGCCGGGCGGCGACCGGCCGTCTCCATCAAGTGATTGACGGAGAGGACGGGACGCCCCTAGGGTCGGCGCCATGAGCGGTGACTCCCCGCGCGGGCGGATCCTCGACGTGGCCACGCGGCTCTTCGCCGAGCTGGGCTACGACGGGACGTCCACGCGGCTGATCGCCGAGGCGGCCGGGCTGAACATCGCCACGGTCGCCTACCACGTCGGCAACAAGCGCGACCTGTACCTGGCGGTCATGGAACGGGCGCACCAGCGCGAGCGCGCCGCGCTGGAGGAGGCGACGGCCGACCTCACCCCGGACGCCGCGGGCGTGCTGCGGCTCCTGGACCGCTACGTCGACTTCTGCGCGGCCAACCCCGACATCCCCGCGCTGTGGGTGCACCGGTGGCTGTCGGACGCCTCCGACGTCGCGCACCTGGAGAACGCCTACGTCCAGCCCCTGATGGAGATGGTCGCGGACGCCGTCGCCAAGGCCGCCGGGGACGACGTGGACGTCGAGTACCTGGTGTGGAGCGTCATCTGGTGCACCCACGGGTTCGCGCGCGGCGGCGTCCTGCGCGGTGACGGCGAGCGGCACCGGATGGACGACCCGAGCGCGCTGATCCGCTTCCGCGCCCACATGCGGCGGATGGTGACCGCCACCCTCGGACTCTCGACGTGACCGCCCCGTCGCGGCCGTCGCGGCCGTCGCGCCTGCCGCGGCGGGCGCTGCTCGGCTACGGGATCGGCTCGGTCGGGACGGGCGTGTTCTCCGCCGTGCCCGGCCTGCTGCTCCTGTACTACCTGACCGATGTCATGGGCGTCGCGGCGGGCGTGGCCGGGGCGGTGCTGGTCGTCCCGAAGGCCTGGGACGTCCTGCTCAACCCGGTCGTCGGGGCGGCGAGCGACCGGGAGGCCGTCCGCACCGGGCGGCGGACCCGGCTGCTGGTCAGCGGCGCGGTCGCGCTGCCCGTGCTGTTCGCGGCGATGTTCGCCGTCCCGGTGGACCGGCCCGGCTTCGCGGCGGTCTGGTGCGGCGCGGCGTTCCTGCTGGCGGCGAGCGCGTTCGCCTGCTTCCAGGTGCCCTACGTGGCGCTGCCGGCCGAGATCTCCGAGGTCCCGGCCGAGCGCGGCCGCGCGATGGCGTGGCGGATCGTCTGCCTCACGGCCGGGATCCTGCTCGCGGGCGGCCTCGCGCCCGCGCTGTCGGACGCCGCCGGGGGAGGCCGCGCCGGCCACGCCGTCATGGGCGTAGCCGTCGGGCTGATCATGGGCGCGGCGATGCTGGCCAGCGCGCTCGCGACCCGCTGGATTCCCGCGCGGCCCGGCCCGCGCCCGCTCGGCCTGGCCGCCGCGCTGCGCGCCGCGCGCGGCAACCGCCCGTTCTTCGCGCTGCTCGGCGCGTTCGCGTTGCAGTCGCTCGCCGTCGCGGTGATGCTGGCGGGCGCCCCCTACGTCGCGGTGTACCGGCTGGACGACCACGGCCTGACCTCGGTGATGTTCGTGTGCATGGTCGGGCCGAGCGCGGTCGCCGTCCCGCTGTGGCGGCGGCTGGCCGCGCGCTACGGCCACGTCGCCTGCTACCTCGCCGCCGTGGTGCTGTTCGCGGTCGCGGACGCGGCGCTGATGCCCGCCGTCACGGCCGGGTCCACCGGGATCGTCCTGGCGCTGACGGCGCTCGTCGGCGTCTGCTACGCGGCGCTGCAACTGCTGCCGCTGTCGCTGCTGCCCGAGACCGTCCGCGCCGACGCCGGACGCACCGGGCAGGCGCAGCCGGGCGCGTTCACCGGCATCTGGACGGCCGCGGAGACCGGCGCGATGGCCCTCGGGCCCGGCGTGTTCGCGCTGATCCTCGCGGTCACCTCGTTCCGCTCGTCCGACCTGGACGTTCCCGTCCGGCAGCCGGGCCCGGCGCTGACCGGGCTGACGGCCGGGTACACGCTCGTCCCGGCCGCGCTCCTGCTGCTGAGCGTCCCGATGCTGCTGGCCTATCGCGGGCTGGCCGCCGCCCACCGACCCACCGGAGAGCCGCAACCCCATGCCGCCTGAAACCGCCTCACCCGCCACCGCCCGAAGCGCGCTGCCCGAGACCGGGCGTCCGGCCGCCGAGGTGCTCGCCGAGCTCGCGCGCCTGCGCGAAGGGGACCTGCCCGTGCGCGGCGGCAAGGTCACCGCGTACGTGTACGACACCGGACGCGACGCCGTGCACGACCTCGCCGCCACCGCGCACCGCGAGCTGCTGGAGGTGAACTGCCTCGACCCGACCGCCTTCCCCAGCATCGTCGCGCTGGAGCGGTCGGTCGTCGCGGCGGTCGCGGAGCGGCTCGGGGGCGGCGCGGCCACGCCCGGCGTGTTCACCAGCGGCGGCACCGAGTCGATCATGCTGGCGGTGAAGGCGGCGCGGGACGCCCGTCCGGTCGATGGACGGCCGCAGCTCGTCCTGCCCGCGACCGCGCACCCCGCGTTCCGCAAGGCCGCGCACTACCTGGGCGTGGAGGCGGTGACCGTTCCGGTCGATCCGGACACCTACCGCGCCGATCCGGACGCCGTCCGCGCCGCGCTCACGCCGCGGACCGTCCTGGTGGTGTGCTCCGCGCCGTCCTACCCGCAAGGTGTCATGGACCCGGTCGCGGAGATCGCCGCGGTCGCCGCCGAGGCGGGCGTGCTCTGCCACGTGGACGCGTGCGTGGGCGGCTGGGTGCTGCCGTGGCTGCGCGAGGCGAGACGGGACGTGCCGCCGTTCGACCTGTCCGTGCCGGGCGTCACGTCGCTCTCCTGCGACCTGCACAAGTACGGGTACGCCCCGAAGGGCGCGTCGGTGGTGCTGTTCGCCGACGAGGCGCTGCGCCGCCGCGCCTACTACGCGTCCGCCGAATGGCCCGGCTACACGGTGATCAACGCGACCGTGCAGAGCAGCCGGAGCGCGGGTCCGCTCGCCGCCGCCTGGGCGACGCTGCGCGCGCTCGGCGCGGACGGCTACCGCGAGCTGGCCGCGACCGCGACGGCGGCGGCCGACCGGCTGCGCGAGGGCGTCGCGGGGATCCCCGGCCTGCGGGTGCTCGGCGACCCGGCCGTCCCGCTCGTCGCGGTGGCCTCCGACGATCCCGCGGTGGACGTCTTCGTCCTCGCCGACGAGGCCCGCGCGCGCGGCTGGTTCTTCCAGCCGCAGCTCAGCTACCAGGGCATTCCGCCCAACCTGCACTTCACGCTCACCGGCGTCACCGACGTGGAGGCGCTGCTGGAGGCACTCGCGGGCGCCGCCGAGGCCGCCCGCGAGGCGGGTCCGCCCGACGTGCCGTCCGACCTGGTGGACGCGCTCCGGGCCCTCGACCTGGACGGCATGACCGACGCCGACTTCGCGGGCCTGCTCCAGGCGGTCGGCGTCGACCTGGACGGCGGCGGCGAGCCGGAGATGGCCTTCGTGAACACCGTGCTGGACGCTCTGCCGCCCGAGATCCGGGAGGGCCTGCTGATCCGGTTCCTGTCGGTGCTGTACTCCGGCGCCCCGTGACCCGGTGGCGCCCCGTCCGGGGGAGATGTCCGGATCTCGTGACGTGACGGCGACATGATCGACAT
This sequence comes from Actinomadura gamaensis, assembly GCF_042652125.1. Taxonomy (NCBI): domain Bacteria; kingdom Bacillati; phylum Actinomycetota; class Actinomycetes; order Streptosporangiales; family Thermomonosporaceae; genus Actinomadura; species Actinomadura gamaensis. The sequence continues at coordinate 494,169 of NZ_JBHSIT010000005.1, forward strand.
TGGCTGCATACTGGGCCGGTGATGACCGGCCTGCGCGTGCGGATGGCGGCGGCGTTCGCCGCCGTCGCGCTGCTCGCGTCCGTCCTGGCGTCCGGGGTCGGGTACGTCCTGGTCCGCCGGGCCATGCTGGAACGCACGCAGGACGCGGTGGTGACGCAGGTCCGGCAGGCCGTCGCGCGGCAGGTGCCCGTCCAGATGCCCGCCGACGCGGGCCGCACGCTGTCGGGGAACCTGGAGCGGGCGCTCGGCACGCCGGACGGACGGCAGCGCGCCTACGCCTTCCCGCTGCCGCTGACCACGCCGGTGCGGGCCGTCCCGGCGGGACGCCTGCACGTGCCGGTGCCCGCCGCGTTCGTCACCCGCGCCACGCGCGAGACGGTCGCCCAGCGGGTGCGGTACCGGGGACGGCCCTACCTGCTGGTCGGCACGTTCGTGACCGGATACGTCACGGCGGCGACCGACCCGCAGCGGACGACCCCGCCGATCGTCCTGGTCAGCGTCAGCCTCGGCCGCGAGGCCGCCGACCTGCGCTCGTTCACCCGGGCGATGGCCCTGGCCGACGCCGCCGCGCTGCTGTTCGCGCTCCTCCTGGCGCTGCTGGCCGCCCGCGGCGTGCTGCGCCCGGTGCGCCGGCTCGGCCGCGGCGCGCGGGCGCTGGCCGAAGGGGACCTGTCGACGCGGGTGCCCGTCCGGGGCCGGGACGAGCTGGCCGACCTGGGCCGCACGTTCAACCGGGCGGCCGAGGCCCTGGACACGACCGTCTCCGAGCTGCGCGCGATGGAGGCCGCCGCGCGCCGGTTCGTCGCGGACGTGTCGCACGAGCTGCGGACGCCGCTCACCTCGATGACCGCGCTCACGGGCGTCCTGGAGGAGGACCCGGACGGGACGGCGGCCCGCCTGGTCGTGGCCGAGACGCGGCGGCTCGGCACGCTGGTGGAGCACCTGATCGAGATCAGCCGGTTCGACGCGGGCGCCGCCGCGCTCGTCCTCGACGACGTGGCGGTGGCCGAGGCGGTCGCGGCCGGCCTCGGCGCGCGCGGCTGGACCGGCCGGGTGGAGGTGGCCGTGCCGGGCGACCTGATGGCGCGCATCGACCCGCGCCGGTTCGACGTCATCGTGGCGAACCTGGTCGGGAACGCCCTGCGGCACGGCCGTCCGCCGGTGCGCCTGGAGGCCCGGCGGCTGGCGCGCGGCGGCGTTCCGGGGTTCGAGCTGTCGGTCACGGACGAGGGTCCGGGCATCCCCGCCGAGCTGCTGCCGCTGATCTTCGACCGGTTCGTCAAGGCGGAGGCGGCCCGCTCGCGGAGCGAGGGGAGCGGACTGGGGCTGGCGATCGCGCGGGAGAACGCGCAGTTGCACGGCGGGACGCTGGAGGCCGCCTCCGAACCGGGGGAGGGCACGACGTTCACGCTGTGGCTGCCGCTGGAGGCGGCGGAATGAGGCCGGCACGCCTCCTCGCCCCGGTGGCGGCCCTGATAGCCCTGGGCGGGTGCGGCATCCAGCCCACCGGCGTCTCGGGAGTGGCACAGCTGCCCGCCGCCCAGGGACCGGTCGTCACAAATAAGATCTACTTTGTAAAGGGCGGCGGCCTGGTGCCGGTCCTGCGACCCGGACTGCCGGGCTCACCGCTGATGCCGCTGTGGCAGCTCGGCTACGGGGTCACCGACAACGAGCGCAAGGCCGGGTTCACCAGCACGCTGCCGGGCGTGGGCATCGCGACCGGACTGCCCGACTCGTCCCTCCACCAGGTGCCCGCGCCGGACGCCCCGCCCGAGGCGCCGCCCCCGGCCGACCAGGATTCGGGCACGGTGACCGTGGCGCTCCAGACCACGATCCGCCCGGAGCGGTGGCCGCGCGAGTGGAAGGCCCAGATCGCCTGCACCGCCGAGGCGATCCCCGGTGTCCGGAAGGTCGAGCTGAACATCTTCGACGGGCGTCCCGGGCTGGTGGTCCGCTGCGACGACTTCCGCGACCTGCTCAACTCCGGTCCCGGATAGCGCCAGTTAACGATCATGAGAGGTTTGGGACCGGCTCCACCGGTTAACGCCTGAGCGGGGGTGCGCACAGGCGGAGGCGGCATGACCACTCTGGAGGACCGGGCCGACGACAGCGTCGAGCGGGCGCTGGCGTCGCACCGCAAGGGGACGCGGGTCGGGGACGTCCTGGCGACGACCGACCACAAGGTCGTCGGCTACCTGTACCTGGCGACGGCGTTCACGCTGTTCCTGATCGCGGGCCTGATGGCCATGGTGATGCGCGCCGAGCTGCTCCGGCCGGGGCTCCAGGTGGTGTCGGCCGAGCGGTACGACCAGCTGCTCACCATGCACGGCACGATCATGCTGCTGCTGTTCGCGACCCCGACGTTCGCGGGGTTCGCGAACGTGCTCGTCCCGCTCCAGATCGGCTCGCCGGACGTGGCGTTCCCGCGCCTGAACACCCTCAGTTACTACCTCTTCCTGTTCGGCTCGCTGCTGGTGCTCGGCGGCTTCGGTGCGCCGGGCGGCGGGGCGGCGTTCGGCTGGACGGGCTACGCGCCGCTGTCGTCGGCGGCGCACTCGCCCGGCGCCGGCCCGGACTTGTGGATCATGGGGCTGGTGCTGTCCGGCTTCGGGACGATCCTGACCTCGGTCAACCTCATCACCACCATCGCCGCCATGCGCGCCCCCGGCATGATCATGTTCCGGATGCCGATCTTCACCTGGAACGTGCTGCTGACCTCGGTGATGGTGCTGATGGCGTTCCCGGTCCTGACCGCCGCGCTGCTGGCGCTGGAGGCCGACCGCAAGCTCGGCGCGCACGTCTACGACGCCTCGCACGGCGGCGCGATCCTCTGGCAGCACCTGTTCTGGTTCTTCGGGCATCCGGAGGTCTACATCGTCGCGCTGCCCTTCTTCGGGATCGTCACCGAGGTCATCCCGGTGTTCTCCCGCAAGCCCGTCTTCGGCTACTTCGGGATGGTGGCGGCGACCATCGCCATCACCGGCCTGTCGATGACGGTGTGGGCGCACCACATGTTCGCCACCGGACGGGTGCTGCTGCCGTTCTTCTCCCTCATGTCGTTCATGATCGCGGTGCCGACCGGGGTGAAGTTCTTCAACTGGATCGGCACGATGTGGCGCGGCCGGATCCGCCTCGACACGCCCATGCTGTTCGCGGTCGGATTCCTGGTGACGTTCCTGTTCGGCGGGCTGACCGGCGTGATCCTGGCGTCCCCGCCGCTGGACTTCGACCTCACCGACACCTACTTCGTGGTCGGGCACCTGCACTACGTGCTGTTCGGGACGATCGTGTTCGCCACCTTCGCCGGGTTCTACTTCTGGTGGCCGAAGATGACCGGCCGGCGGCTCGACGAGACCTGGGGCAGGATCCATTTCTGGACGCTGTTCGCCGGCTTCCAGACCACGTTCCTGGTCCAGCACGTGCTCGGCGTCCAGGGGATGGCGCGCCGCATCGCCGACTATCCCGACCATCTCGCGACGCTCAATCTCGTCTCGTCGATCGGGTCGTTCGTGCTCGGCGCGTCCACGTTCGCGTTCCTGTGGAACATCTGGCGGACGCACCGGCACGGCGAGCGGATCGAGGCCGCCGACCCGTGGGAGGGCGGCAACTCCCTGGAGTGGGTCACCTCGTGCCCGCCGCCCCGGCACAACTTCGAGGCGATGCCCGCGATCCGGTCGAACCGTCCGGCCTTCGACCTGCGCTACCCGACCGAGGCGCCGCCGCAGAAGGCCGAGATCGCCACGCCGTCCGCGCGCGACGGCGAGGACTGACGGCGCTCAGTCGTCGAGCTTCTCGGTCGTGGACGGCGCGGACGGCGTGGACGGCGGACGGTCCGTCCTGCCCTGGCCGCCCCCGTGGACCTCGCTCTGGTAGTCGAGGTAGAAGCGGTTGGTGCGGGTGCGGATCTGCGCCCTGATCCGGCCGGGCGTGGGCAGCGGGATGATGTGGTCGGGGTAGGGGCGGACCAGTTCGCGCGGCTGGCGGGCGCGGAGCAGCGCGACGGTGTCGGCGGACGGCACGTCGTGCCGCTCGCTGAAGCCGCCGTCCGGCGTCCGGGTGATGAGGCCGCTCTCCACGCCCTCCTGGCGCTTGCGCAGGTCGCTGCGTTGCAGGCTGAGGCAGATCCGGCGGGTGATGACGAACGCCAGGATCGGGAACAGGAAGAACCCGACGCGGAAGAACCACACGGTCGTGTAGAGCGGCAGCCGGAAGGTGTCGGCGAGCACGTCGTCGCCTCCGGCCGCCCACAGGTTGCCGTACCAGGCGATCCCGGCGGCGCCGAGCGCGGTGCGCGTCGCGGCGTTGCGCGGGCGGTCGAGCAGGTGGTGGACGCGCCGGTCCCCGGTCGCCAGGCGCTCGATGAACGGGTACAGCGCCAGGACGGTCAGGAAGACCCCCGGCAGCGCCACGGCGGGCACGAACACGTTCCACGAGACCGTGTGGCCCCACAGGGTGGTGGACAGCCGGGGCATGATCCGCAGCGCGCCCTCCAGGAACCCGACGTACCAGTCGGGCTGGGAGCCGATCGAGTCCTGGTCGGGCTCGTACGGCCCGTACAGCCAGACCGGGTTGATCTGGAGGAGCGCCCCCATGGCCGCCAGGACGCCGAACACGGTCAGGAAGAACGCGCCGCTCTGGGCCGCGAACGCCGGGTACGCCGGTTCGCCCGACACCAGGGGCTCGCGCCGCCCGCGGCCGGGCCACTGGGTGTGGGTCTGGTGCCACAGGATCATCAGGTGCGCGGTGACCAGCGCGAGCAGCAGCCCCGGGATCAGCAGGACGTGCACCGGGAACAGGCGGGAGACGATCTCCTCGCCCGGGAACTCGCCGCCGAACACGAACATGGCGAGGTACGTCCCGGCGACCGGGATCGACAGCACGATGCCCTGCATGATCCGCAGGCCGGTGCCGGAGAGCAGGTCGTCCGGCAGCGAGTATCCGGCGAACCCCTCGGCCAGGGCGAGGGCGAACATCGTCACGCCGATCAGCCAGTTCAGCTCGCGCGGTTTGCGGAACGCGCCGGTGAAGAAGATCCGCAGCAGGTGCGCGCAGATCGCCCCGATGAACACCAGCGCCGCCCAGTGGTGGATCTGCCGGATGAGCAGCCCGCCGCGCACGTCGAACGAGATGCGGAGCGTGGAGGCGTACGCCTCGCTCATCCGGAGGCCGCGCAGCGGCGTGTACGAGCCGTCGTAGATCACCTTGGCGTCGCCGGGATGGAAGAACAGCGTCAGGTACGTCCCGGTCAGCAGCAGGACGACGAAGGTGTACAGCGCGATCTCGCCGAGCAGGAACGACCAGTGCTTGGGGAACGCCTTGCCCAGGTTCCGGTCGAGGAACGCGGCCGTGCCGAGCCGCTCGTCCGCCGCCCGCACGGTCGTGAGGACGGCGCGTCCGGCCCGTCCGTTCGGCCGTTTCGCTTCGCCTCCTGCTCGCTTGGGCTCGTCCTCCGTCTTATCGTGCGGCATCGCTCTCGCCTCGGCGTCGCTGGGGGATGACCGTGTAGCGCGGGTCCTCGGCGGACTGGCGTCCGGCGTGGAAGACGCCGAAGCGGGTGCAGGCGGAGGCGGCCAGCAGTGCCGCGCCGCTCGCCACGGCGGCCGGACGGCTGCGTCCGGCGAGCAGGACGGCCGTGGCCGTCCCCGCCACGGTGAGCGCCTCGGCGGCGCGCATGTACCGTCCGGCCTGGCCTTCGCTGTACGGTTCGCCGACGAGCCCGAGCCGGTGCTCCATCACTTTCGCCGAGGCGATTTCGAGCAGCCCGCCCGCCAGCGCGGCCGAGCGCGCCGGGCCGTTCTGGGCGGTGGGGGAGACGGCCAGGGCCATCCCGGACGCGGCGGCGAGGCCCGAACCGGCGAACAGGAACGGCATCTGCCGGTATCCCTCGTGCCAGGACGGGACGGCGGTGTCGCAGGCCAGGACGGCGGTGTAGGTGAGCACGCCCGGCCCGAGCCCGGCCGCCGCCGCGGTCGCGGCCCGGTCCAGGACGGTCGCCGCCGAGACGAGCCGCCGTCCGAGCCACCGCTGACGCCGCGCCTCCTGCGCCACGACGGCGGCGCCCGCCGCCGGGCCGTACGCCGCGAGCAGCCACGAGCCGACGCTCATCGGCGAGGTGAGCTTGGCGACCCGCAGCATGTGGTGGAAGCGTTCGGGCCGTCCGAGGTCGTGGATCAGGGCGGCGGTGGACCCGGCGATCGCGACGAGCGAGGAGACCTTCATCGCGCGCGCCATCCGGGCGCGTCCGGTGAGCTGCGCGCCCGCGGCCAGCATCGACCCGGCTCCGGCGAGGCCGCCGAGGAAGAAGTAGCCCGCGATGTCGCGCGGCTCCCAGGTGATCTGGTTGAGGATCGGCTTGCCGTAGTAGGAGGTGAACTCCGCCTCGGGCACGACCGGCCGCTCGCCGCGCCGCCCGCCGCGCCCGTTGCGCCCGTTGCGCCCGCTGCGCCGCCCGCGCCTGGTGCGGTGGCCGTCCAGTCCCTGGCCGACCAGCGCGGACCGGCCCTGCCGTTCGCCCTCGATGCCGTCCTTGGTGACGTCCGATGTGCTCATCGCCGACCTCCTCGCCGTCCGGCCCGCCGGCCCGATCCGGTGCGTCCGTGCGCGGCGAACACCGCGACCACCGCGCTCGCCGCCGTGAGCGCGGCCAGTCCCGCGTGCCGCCACATGGACGGCAGGTCCCGGGTGGTGACGACCGGGTCCGGCGGCAGGCCGTAGACCTCCGGCTCGTCCAGCAGCAGGAAGAACGCGCCGTCGCCGCCGACGCCGTCCTCGGGGTCGTGGCCGTAGAGGCGCGCGTCCTCGACGCCGACCTCGTGCAGTTCCTCCACCCGCGCGGCGGCCCGCTCGCGCAGCTCGTCGAGCGGGCCGTACTGGATGGAGTCGGTCGGGCACGCCTTGGCGCAGGCGGGTTCCTGCCCGGCGCCGATCCGGTCGTAGCAGAGCGTGCACTTCCACACCCGCCCGTCGTCCGGACGCTGGTCGATGACCCCGTACGGGCAGGCGGGCACGCAGTAGCCGCAGCCGTTGCAGACGTCCTCCTGGACGACCACCGTCCCGAACTCGGTGCGGATCAGCGCGCCGGTCGGGCACACGTCCAGGCAGGCGGCGTGCGTGCAGTGCTTGCACACGTCCGAGGCCATCAGCCAGCGCAGGTCGCCGTCGCCCTCGGCCGCGGCGTTGCCGAGCGGCTTGCTCTGCTCGACGAACGCGACGTGCCGCCACGTCGAGGCGCCGAGGCCCTGGGTGTTGTCGTAGGACATGCCGGTGAAGTCCAGGCCGTCCTCGGGGACGGCGTTCCACTCCTTGCACGCCACCTCGCACGCCTTGCAGCCGATGCAGACCGAGGTGTCGGTGAAGAAGCCCATCCGCGGCGGCGCGTCGCGGTGCCCGGCGTCGCCCGCCGGGTCCGGCTCGGCGCCCGCGAGCAGGTTGCGTCCCACCAGTGAGCCGGTCATCCCCTGACCTCCATCCCGGTCCGCTCGGTGATCCCCGCGCGGCGGCGGTACTCGGCCAGCAGCCGCGGCACCGCCGGTCCGCGCGGGCGGCGGCCCGGCCGGATGTCGGCGCTGAGGGCCTTGACCTCCTGGATGTGCACGTTCGGGTCCAGGGCGATCGCGGTGAGGTCGTTGGCCGCGTCGCCGGTGGTGTAGCCGTTCGGCCCCCAGTGGTAGGGCACGCCGATCTGGTGGACGGTGTGCCCGCCGACCGTCAGCGGCCTGATCCGGTCGGTCACCAGGACCCGCGCCTCCACCACGCCGCGGGCGCTGACCAGGTGCGCCCAGCCGCCGTGCTCCAGGCCGCGCTCGGCGGCCAGCGCGGGCGACACCTCGCAGAAGAACTCCGGCTGGAGCTCGGCGAGGTAGGGCGACCAGCGGGTCATGCCGCCCGCGGTGAAGTGCTCGGTGAGCCGGTAGGTCGTGACGACGTACGGGAAGACGTCCGCGCCGGACTCCTCCGGCCCCGGATGGAACCGGTTGTCCTCGCGGGAGAACACCTGCCGGACCGGGTTGCGCTGCTGCCCCCGGTACAGCGGGTTGCGGACGGGCGAGTCCTGCGGCTCGTAGTGCGTGGGCAGCGGCCCGTCCACCAGGCCCGCGGGGGCGTACAGCCAGCCCTTGCCGTCGGCCTGCATGATGAACGGGTCGATGCCGCTGATGGCGTCCACGCCCTCCGCGCCCTCGGGCGGACGGTAGGACGGCGGCCGGTCGGCGACGAAGTCCGGGACGTCGTGCCCGGTCCAGGTGCCTTTTTCGGCGTCCCACCAGACCAGGGCCTTGCGGTCGCTCCACGGCTGCCCGTCCGGCGCGGCCGAGGCCCGGTTGTAGAGGATGCGGCGGTTGGCCGGCCAGGCCCACGCCCACTCCCGCGCCGTCCACTCCTGCTCGGTGTAGGGCTTGCGGCGGGCCGCCTGGTTGACGCCGTCGGCGTAGACGCCGCAGTAGATCCAGCAGCCGCAGGAGGTGGAGCCGTCGTCCTTGAGCTCGGTGTAGGCGCTGAGCGGGCCGCCCCCGGCCCGGCGGCCGTTGATCTCGGCGAGGACGGCCTCGGCGTTCGGCTCCTCGATCGTCCCCTCGGTCGGATAGTCCCAGGTGAGGTCCAGGACGGGCCGGTCCCTCGGGTCGTCGGAGCCGGCCAGCCGCCGCCGGACGCGCCGTCCGAGGTGGTACATGAACCACAGGTCGCTGCGGGCCTCACCGTCCGGCTCCTTCGCGGCGAAGTGCCACTGGATCATGCGGTTGGTGTTGGTGAACGACCCGGCCTTCTCGACGTGCGCGGCGGCGGGGAAGAAGAACACCTCGGTGCCGATGTCCTCGGTCCGCAGCTCGCCGGTCTCGATCTCCGGGCCGTCCTTCCACCAGGTGGCGGACTCGATGAGCGAGAAGTCGCGGACGACCAGCCAGTCCAGCTTCGCCATGCCGAGGCGCTGCATCCGGGCGTTGGCCGAGCCGACCGCCGGGTTCTCGCCGAGCAGGAAGTAGCCCTTGCAGGTGCCGTCGAGCTGCGCCAGGACGGTCTCGTACGTGCTGTGCGAGCCGGTCAGCCGCGGAAGGTGGCCGAAGCAGAAGTCGTTGTCGGCGGTCGCGTTCTCGCCCCAGTACGCCTTGAGGAGGCTGACGACGTAGGAGCGCATGTTCGCCCAGAAGCCCTTGTCGGTGCTCACCGCCCCGATGAAGTCGTCGAGGCTCTCATGGGAGTGCGCGTGCGGCATCGGGATGTAACCGGGCAAAAGGTTGAAAAGCGTCGGGATGTCGCTCGACCCCTGGATGGACGCGTGCCCGCGCAGCGCCTGGATCCCGCCGCCCGGACGGCCGATGTTGCCCAGCAGGAGCTGCAGGATGCACGCCGTTCGGATGTACTGCGCGCCGGTGCTGTGCTGCGTCCAGCCGACCGCGTAGACGAACTCGCTCGTCCGGTCGGGCCCGGAGTTCTCCACCAGCGCGTCGCACACGGCGCGGAAGGCGTCCTGGGAGATGCCGCAGGTCTCCTCGACCATCTCCGGGGTGTAGCGCGCGAAGTGACGCTTGAGGACCTGGTAGACGCAGCGGGGATGCTGGAGCGTCGGGTCGGCCTTCGGCTCGCCGTGGTAGGCCGCGCCGCCCGACCCGTGCGACTCCGACCGTCCGGACGACACCACGTCGGACTTGTTGCCGGCGCGCTCCTCGTACAGCTCGTCCCGCTCGCCCGAGGCGGCCTGGATCTCCGTCCCCTCGTACTGCCAGGTCGTGACGTCGTAGTGGCGCGAGTCGGCGTCCAGGCCGGAGAACACGCCGTCGAGGTCCTCGGTGTCCTCGAAGTCCTCGCCGACGATCGTGGCCGCGTTGGTGTAGTTGAGCACGTACTCGCGGAAGTCCGACCCGGTGGACAGCACGTGGTTGACGATCCCGCCGAGGAACGCGATGTCGGTGCCCGCCCGGATCGGCACGTGCAGGTCGGCGACCGCGCTCGTCCGGGTGAACCGCGGGTCCACATGGATGATCTTCGCGCCGCGCGCCTTCGCCTCCATCGCCCACTGGAACCCCACCGGATGGCACTCGGCGAAGTTCGACCCCTCGATGACGATGCAGTCGGCGTTCTGCATGTCCTGGAGGAAGGTCGTCGCGCCGCCGCGCCCGAACGAGGTGCCGAGCCCGGCCACCGTGGAGCTGTGGCACACCCGCGCCTGGTTCTCGATCTGGACGACGCCGAGCGCGGTGAACAGCTTCTTGATGAGGTAGTTCTCCTCGTTGTCCAGCGTCGCGCCGCCGAGGCTCGCGATCCCGAGCGTCCGGTTGACGCGCATGCCGTCCTGCTCGTCCTGCCAGGTCGCGCGCCGGGTGGCGAGGACCCGGTCGGCGACCATGTCCATCGCGGTGTCGAGGTCCAGCCGCTCCCACTCGGTGCCGTACGGGCGGCGGTACAGCACCTCGTGCCGCCGCGCCTCACCCGTGGTGAGCTGGAGGCTCGCCGAGCCCTTGGGGCACAGCCGACCGCGGCTGACCGGGGAGTCCGGGTCGCCCTCGATCTGGACGATCTCGTTGTCCTTGACGTAGACGTTCTGCGCGCAGCCGACCGCGCAGTACGGGCAGACGGACTTGACGACCTTGTCGGCCGTCGCCGTCCGGGGCGCGAGCGCGCGCGTGCGCGGCGACATCGCCGCCGCCCCCCGGTCGAGCGGATCGTCCCCCGCGAGCTGGCGGTAGACCGGCCAGCCCTCGAACCAGGCACGCACTCCCATGGCGACCTCGCGTCCTCCGGATGGATGAAGGTGTGACCGCGGCCACGTCCCCGGAAAAACGCCTCCTACACCTCGTCCCGGCGCGGTGATCGGAATCGGATGATCTGCGGGAGTGGCCGGAACGCCGCTGGTCAGGGCGTTTTCGGCACTCCGGAGGGATCATCGGCCCGGCGCGAAGTCGGGTGGGACGAGTGCGGCCGTCCCGTCCATTCGGTGGCGGCGGCGACGATGATCGCGGCGAGGGCGTCCGGCTCGTCCCGCGCGATGAGATGCCCGGCGCCCGGAACGCTAGCGGTCGTTGCATGAGGAACAAGGCTTAAGAATCGCTGGACGTCCTCGCCGCTGAGCGCCGACCGCTCGCCGCCGCGGACGAGGAGAACCGGCACGTCGAGTTCGGCCGCCGCCTTCCGGAGCCGGGGCGCCTGGTCGAGGATGTCGTCCACGAGCGGCTTGAAGACCTGGAGCGGGTCGCGCGCGGCAAGGAAACGCCGCACCCGCTCGGGATCAGGGTCGGGAACGACGTCCACAAGAACCAGCCCGACGACCCCACCTTCGACACCCGGACAACTAGCGCCATCCCGCCCCTCCGCGCCATCCCGCCCCTCCGCGCTATACGGCCCGCCCGCGCCGTGAGGGGCGTCCGTCCCGCGGGTGCTGTCCGCGTTGGGCGGGCGGCGTGGGTCGGGCAGACTTTGCCGACTCTCCAGCGCGGCGAGGGCGGCGAGGCCGCCGAGGGACGCGCCGACCACCACGCACGCGCCCGGTTCGGTGTCCAGCATGGCGCGGACGTCGCCCGCGACGGCGTCCAGCGTCCGTGCCGAGCCGGTGCTCTCACCGTGGCCACGCTGATCGAAGGCGACACACCGAAAACCCGCGTCGGCCAGGACGCGGGTGACCGGATCCCACACTTGGCGGCGCTCTCCGCCGGCGTGGAGCAGCAGGATTCCCGGTCCGGCGCCGATCTCGTGGCCCCGCAGTACAGCGTCCGGCCGCGCGATGAGCCGCGTCCGGGGGAGTGCCTGACCCGTCACCGTGCCTCCTCGCGATGCCGGGCGACGGCCCTCGTGGCCTGCCTTGAGGCATCGAGGTAAAACCTAGGGATCTTGCCTTGGCCGGTCAAGGTAAACTGGACGGCGTGACGGGCCCACGTGTGCGCCGCGGTCCGGACGAGGCGCGGCGCGTGATCCTGGAAGCCGCCGAGGAACTCCTGCTCAGGGGCGGGGTGGCCGCCGTCCAGGTGCGGGCCGTGGCCGCCCGCGCCGGCATGACCGACGCGGGCGTCAACCACCACTTCGGCGGTCGCGACGGCCTCCTCCAAGCCCTCCTGCGCCACGGCGGCCGCAAACTCCGCGCAGGGGTGGGAGAACTCCTCGACTCCTGGCTGGACGGTCCTCCCGACCTGGCCAAGCTCGTCGAAACCCTGGCGGCCTTCTACCGCAGCGGCTACGGCGAACTGGCCGCGGCCCTGCACGCCGCCGGGTGGCGCGACGAGGGGAGCGGCATGCTCACCCCGGTCGTCGAAGCGCTCCACGCCCTCCGTCCCGACGCCGCGCACGTCCCCGTCGAGGACACCCGCCTGGCCGTCGCCGCCCTCCACCAGGCCCTCGCCCTGGACCCCCTCTACGGCCGCGAGTTCCGCCGCAGCGCCGGCCTCCCCGACGACGCCTCCGCTCAACTCCGCTGGTGGACCACCCACCTGACCCGCGCCCTCGGACTGGGCTGACGACCGCCGGTCGCGATCGAGTACTGAACCTGCCAGGCCCGTGTAGGCCGCGACTGTCCCGCCGACGGTGGCACGGTCACCCCGGCCCTCGTTAGGAACCACAGCACCACGGGTTGGTCCGCGAGGTGGACGGCCCAGGGCCCGTGCCATGACATCGGCTGCGTTCAGCAGATCGACGCGCGCTCGGGGGCTGGTCAGGGCTCGTGGGCGGGCCTTGGGCTGCGCGTTCATGTCCCAGGCAGAGGGGGTTGGTTTTGTTAGAGGGTCTTGCGTTTGAGATTGACTGTCGCGCGATTGCGTTATAGCTTCTAACGGAAGCGAAGGACGCTAGTGAACGGGAGAGTCGCCATGAACGGTCAGGGGCTGGTGGAGGTCGTTCTGCCGGGGGTCGTGGAGCCGGAAGGGCTTCAGGTTCGGCGGGGGACGGTGCCGGTGGCCGGGGAGGGGCAGGTCGTGATCGCCATGGAGGCGACCGGGGTGTCGTTCGCGGAGCAGCAGATGCGGAGGGGGCGGTACTACGATCAGCCGCCGTTCCCGTTCGTGCCCGGTTATGACCTGGTCGGACGCGTTGCTTCGGCCGGTCGGGGAGTTGACGCGGGGCTCGTGGGACGGCGGGTCGCGGCGCTGGTCAAGGTCGGCGGGTGGGCCAGCCACGTGGTCGTCGACGCGGCGGACGTGGTCGAGGTGCCCGGCGGGGTGAGCGCGGCGCAGGCCGAGACCGTCGTCGTCAACGGCATCACCGCCTGGCAGATGCTGCATCGCACGGCTCGGGTGACGGCGGGGCGGACCGTCCTGGTGCACGGGGCCGGGGGCGGAGTGGGGCTGATCCTGGTGCAGCTCGCTCGCGCGGCGGGTGTGAAGGTGATCGGGACGGCCTCGGCTCGGCATCACGACGCGTTGCGGGAGCTGGGCGTCACGCCGGTGGACTACCGCGCCGGGGACGTGCCCGCGCGGGTTCGCGAGCTGGCTCCCGGGGGAGTGGACGCCGTGTTCGACCATGTCGGCGGGCGCAGCGTCATCGACTCGTGGCACCTGCTCGCGCGCGGCGGCACGCTGGTGTCCTATGGCACGGCGTCCACGCGGGACGACAGTGGTTCCAAGCAGTGGCCGGTGTTGAAGATCCTCGCGAGGACCATGGTGTGGAACGCGCTGCCCAACGGACGCCGTGCGCACTTCTTCAACATCTGGGCCGGCCGGAAGCTGCGCACGGAGCAGTTCCGGGCTCGGCTGCGCGCTGACCTCACCGAGGTCTTCGCCGCGCTGGAACGCGGCGACCTCTCGGCGCCCATCGGCGCCGAGCTGCCGCTCACCAGCGCGGCCGAGGCCCTGCGCCTGGCCGAGTCGGGCACCGTCACCGGCAAGGTCGTCCTGACGGGATGAACCGGTGGCGGTCTCCCAACCGATCACCTTTTTCGGACGTCCAAAGCAGGCGAAGGGGACGTCGCGGGCCTCCGCTCCTCGGCGAGGGGACGGGGGCCGCGGGACGTCGGCACAGGTCGCGCGCTCCTCCCGGGTGTCCTCCAGGGCAGGTGAGAGAGGCCGGACGGCCCGGTGATCGGTTGCTTATCGGTTGTTGATCACTGCCCTCAAGACTGTCCGGGTGAACCAGCGGGGAGCGGGATTGAGCAGGTCGTGGAAGGTGCCGGTCGGGTGTGTGCTCGCGCTCGCCGTGGCGTTGGGGATGCTCGGCCCGCCCGCCGAGGCGTTCTCGGTGTGCTCGCCGGGCTGGTCCTGCGTGTTCGGCGACAACGGCGAGCAGGACGGGTTGTGGGCCACCAACAACGGCGACTACGACCACGACATGGCCGGTGAGGCGTGGAACGACCGGACGCGGTCGGCGGTCAACCGGGGCAGCGGCTACATGGGCCTCTACCGGGACTCGCCGTACCAGGGGCTGGTCGCGTGCCTCCCGCCCGGGACGCGGAACTACCACATCCCGTTCGGCGTGGTCACCGGCATCCGGTACCACCCGAGCCGGGTCGCGGCCTGCGGGGCGGCGCCGAAGAAGACGCCGCACAAGGCCCCGCCGACGACCCCTCACAAGAAGACCACCGAGGACAAGCAGGCGAAGAGCCCGTCGCCGAAGGACACCGACAAGGTTCAGGTGCCGAGCGACGGCCCGACGCTCCCGCCGAGCACCCAGCCCAGCGCGTCCGTCCTGCCGCTGCCGCAGGTGGCCCAGGGTGACCAGGCCAAGGGCCAGGTGCCGGTGGCCGCGACCGGTCCGGAGAGCCACGAGAAGAAGGACAACACCGCCACGGTGGTGGCGATCGTCGGCGCTGGCGCGGCGGTCGTGCTGCTCGGGCTGCTGGTCGCGGGCCTGCTGGTGGCGCGGCGCAAGCGGGGGCCCGTCAGCCGTCCGCGCCGGGTCGCCATCGGCCCGGAGGATCTGCGGGCCGTCGACCGCGGGCTGCGGCTCCTCGCCGTGGACTGCGCGGACCTGAACAAGCCGCTGCCGCGCGTGCGCGCCGTCGCCCTCCGCGACGCCGAGCTCGTCGTGGTCCCGGCCGAGCCGAGCAGCGACGCCCCGACCCCGTGGAAGGCCGCCGCGGACGGCACGACCTGGCGGCTGCCCGTCAGCGAGATCACCGAGCTGACCGACGACGTCCGCAACGCGCCCGCGCCGTTCCCGCTGCTGGTGCCCGTCGAGCCGGGGACGTGGGTGAACCTGCTCGCCGTGCCCGGCCCGGTGTCGCTGGCCGGTTCCCGCTCCGCCGTCCGCAAGAGCGCCCGCGGCCTCGCCGAGGGCCTGCGCCAGGGCCCGTGGAGCACCGGCGTGCGCATCCGGACGGTCGGGACGGTCGACATCGGCAGCGCGGCCGAGCCGGAGACCGGGACCGGCGACGGCACGCCCGAACACGGCCGCGTGGTGTTCATCGCCGACGACATGCGCGCCCCGCGCGAGGCCCCGCCCGGCGGCGCGATCGTCGCGCTCGGCGAGGTCAGCGGCTCGGGGACGCGCTGGTCCGTCCGCGCCGACGGCACCGTCCGGGACGCCGAACCCGTCCTTTCCGGCCGCGAAGCCGGAACACCGGAAGGCGCCCCGGAGCCCGGCGACGCGTCCGCGAACGAGCAGCAATCCGCCTTCCCGGGCGATCAGCCGACTCCGGCCGCGAACGATCAGCGAACTCCAGTCGCGGGTGGTCAGCGAACTCCGGTCACGGATGAGCAGCGATCTTCGGTCGCGGGCGGTCAGGGATCTCCGGTCGTAGATGAGCAGCGGTCTGCGGTCGCGGATGGTCAGCGGTCGGGATCGGGAAGCGCTCAGCCGGTCGGACGAGGAGACGCCTCCGCGTCGAACGGACGGAGCGCGGCGGCTTCCGACGCCAAGGCAGAAGATCCGTTCGCGCAGGACGGCGGGGCCGCGCGGGTCGATCCGTTCGAGGAGAGCAAGGGCGCCGCGCGAGAGCTGCCGTTCGAGGCAGGCGACGTGTCCTTCGGGCAGGGCAAGGCGTCCGGGCAAGGCGAGCCGCCGGCGCGGGGAGAGTCATCCGCGCACGGGGGGCCCTCAGGGGCCGAGAAGGGGAGCGGCAAGTGACGACGACGGTAAGTGCGGTACGGGTGGCGGTGCACGCGCCCGATCCGATCTCGCTGGCCGGGGTGACCTCCGGCCTGCGCGGGCGGCCCGAGCTGAACCTCGCCGCGGACGACGACGCCGAGGTGCGGGTCGTCGTCGCCGACACGATGGACGAGACGGCGCGCGGCCTGCTGCGCCGCGCCGCGCGGACCGGGCAGGCGCGGACCGTCCTGGTCGTGTCCGACATCAAGGAGGCGCAGCTCCTGGACGCCGTGGAAGCGGGCGTCGTGGCGATCCTCTGGCGGCGCGAGGCGGGCGCGGACGCGCTGTCGCGCGCGGTGCTGGCCGCCGCGCGCGGCGGCGCCGACCTCCCGCCCGACCTGCTCGGACGGCTGCTCAAGCAGGTCGGACGGCTGCAGCGCGGCGTCCTGCACGCGCAGGGGTTCACCTCCGCCGGGCTCGCCGAGCGCGAGCTGGAGGTGCTCGGGCTCGTCGCCGAGGGCATGGACACCGCGGAGATCGCGGCGAAGCTGTCCTACTCCGAGCGCACCGTCAAGAACGTCCTGCACGGGTTGATGAGCAGGCTGCACCTGCGGAACCGGGCGCACGCGGTCGCCTACGCGATCCGGGAGGGGTACCTCTAGATGATCCACGAGGTGGACGAGGCGCTGCGCGCGGTCATCACCGAGCGGGCGCTGCCGTCCGGCGAGGTGCGGGTCGCGTTCGAGGCGCCCAACCGCGAGTGGGCGGCGGCGCGGAACACGCCGACGGTGAACGCCTACCTGTACGACATCCGGGAGGACGTGTCGCGGCGCGAGCGCGGCGCGGTGCCGGTGTACGGCGAGAACGGGCGGGTGGTCGCGCGCCGCCAGCCGCCCCGCTACTTCCGGCTGTCCTACCTGGTCACGGCCTGGACGAAGCGTCCCGAGGACGAGCACCGGCTGCTGTCGGCGGTGCTGGCGTGCCTGCTGCGGCACGAGACCCTGCCCGCCGACGCGCTGCCGCCCGGCGGGGTGCTGGCCGAGCTCGGACTCGTGGTGCCGGTGACCGCGGCCGTCCCGCCGCCGGAGTCGCGGTCGATCGCCGACATCTGGTCGGCGCTCGGCGGCGAGCTGAAGCCGTCCCTGGACGTGGTGGTCATCGCGCCGATGCCCGTGTCGCCCGAGTACGAGGTCGGCCCGGCGGTCACCGACAGCATCGCGGTCACGGTCGGCGACATCGACGGACGGCTGCCCGACCCGCCGCTCCGGACGAGCAGGTTCGACAAGTGACCGTGCAACTGGACCACGACGACCGGACGGCGACCTACATCGAGCAGCGGCTCGGCCTGCTGCGCGAGCGGGTGCGCCTGCTGGTGGAGCGGCGCAGCGCCGGCGACCCGACCGCCGAGGACCCGTTCCGCGGGCTGTACCTCGCGCCGGAGACGGCGGCGTGGCTGGCCGAGCAGGGATCGCCGCTTCCGTACCGCGACGCCGTCCACGACCGGGCCGTCGAGGACCTCGGGGAAGGCGACGGGCGGCTCCGCGAGCTGGCCGCCGCCTTCGGGCTGGACGAACTGGACGTCGAGATCCTGCTCGTCGCCGCCGCCCCCGACATCGACCGTTCCTTCGAGTCGCTGTACGGCTACCTGAACGACGACGTGAGCCGCCGGCGCGCGACGGTCGGGCTCGTCCTCGACCTGTGCGGATGCCCGGCGGGGTCGGCCGCCGCTCGGGCGCGGTTCGCGTCCGGCGCGCCGCTGGTCGCGAGCCGCCTCCTGATCGTGGAGGAGGCCGAACGGCCGTTCCTGGGCCGCTCCCTGCGCGTCCCCGACCGCGTCACCGACCACCTCCTCGGCGGCGACACCCTGGACGGCGACCTCGTCGGAGTGGCGACCCTCGAACCCGCGCCCTCTGAACCGCGGCGTCCCACGCAACCCGGCTCCGACCGACCGCGTTCCGACGAGTCGGGCGCTGAGCGGGGGCCTTCTGGTGGGACCGGCGTTGACGGCGACGACCTGGCGGGCCTGACCCGGTGGCTGGCCGGCGACGGCTCGGGGCTCGTCTACCTGCGTGAGGAGCGTCCGGGCGCGGGAGTCACGGCGGCCTGTCGTGCGCTGGGCGCCGCGGGCACGCCGGTGCTGCGCGCCGAGCCCGGCGGCCTGGACGCGGACAAGGTCCCGGTCCTCCTTCGCGAGGCCCGCCTCCGAGGCGCGGGCGTGGTCGTCGGACCCCTGGACGGCTCGACGGCCGCAGGCGCACTCGTCCGAGCCTTCGGCGCAGACCACACGCTCAGCGCGGGTCGCGCGGGCGGCGCGTTCGGTGGGCGCGGCGGCGCGGGCTTCGCGAACGGCGCGGAAGACGCGGAAGACGCGGGTGGCGCGGTTCGCGCGGGCGGGGCGTTCGGTGTGCGCGGCGGTGCGGGTTTCGCGAACGGCGCGGAAGACGCGGAAGACGCGGGTGGCGCGGGTCGCGCGGGCGGGGCGTTCGGTGTGCGCGGCGGTGCGGGTTTCGCGAACGGCGCGGATGACGTGCAAGACGCGGGTGGCGCGGTTCGCGCGTCCGGGGCGGTGGGGGGTTGGCGGGTGCCGGTGGTGTTGGCGGGGGCTCAGCCGTTCGAACCGTCCTGGTCGCAGGCGCAGCCGCTGGTGCTGGAGATCTCGGCGCGGACGGCGGCGGGCGCCTGGGAGGCGGAGCTCGCGCGGGCGGGCGTGGACGTCGAGGGCCTCGGTTTCGACCTCGCCGCCGCGACCGCGACGTACCGGTTCGACGTGCCGCAGATCCGCGGCGCCGTCCGCGCGGCGGTCGACTACGCCGTCGTCGAGGACGTGCCGCTCGCGCCCGTCCACCTGCACCGGGGCGCGCGGCTCCAGAACGCCACCGGGCTCCAGAAGCACGCGCGCCGGATCCGTCCGGCGGTGGGCTGGGACGACCTCGTCCTGCCGGACGAGCAGCGCGGCCAGCTCCTCGAACTCGTCTCGCGGGCGCGGAACCGGGACCGGGTGCTGGGGGACTGGCGCCTGCGCGCGGGCGGCGGGCGCGGACGCGGCGTCGTGGCGATGTTCGCGGGCGAGTCGGGCACCGGCAAGACCATGTCGAGCGAGGTCGTCGCCGCCGACCTCGGCCTCGACCTGTACGTGGTGGAGCTGTCGGCCGTCGTCGACAAGTACGTCGGCGAGACCGAGAAGAACCTGGAGAAGATCTTCACCGAGGCGGGCCGCCTCGACGCGGTGCTGCTGTTCGACGAGGCCGACGCGGTGTTCGGCAAGCGGTCGGAGGTCAAGGACTCCCACGACCGCTACGCCAACCTGGAGAGCGCCTACCTGCTGCAACGCCTCGAATCGTTCGACGGGATCGCGATCCTCACCACGAACCTGCGCGCCAACATCGACGACGCGTTCACCCGGCGGCTCGACCTCGTCGTCGACTTCCCGTTCCCGGACGCGCGGCAGCGGCGGGCGCTGTGGGAGCACGCGCTGGCCCCGCCCGTGCCCTGCGGCGACGACATCGACCTGGACCGCTGCGCCCGCGAGTTCGAGCTGGCGGGCGGCTCGATCCGCGGTGCCGCGACCACCGCCGCCTACCTGGCGGCGGGCGCGGACCGTCCGGTCTCGATGGAGGACGTCCTGGCCGGCGCGCGCCGCGAGTACCGCAAGATCGGCCGCCTTCTCCCCGGTGACATGGAGTACTGACCCGGCCCCTGCCTCCGGGCGTCCGGCGGACGGGCCGGACGGCCCGGACGGGCCGGGGGCGGGGTCAGTTGACGTTGCGCCACTTCTGGTTGTCGCCCTGGTTCGGGACGAAGACGTAGACGGCGTGGCCGTCGTCGGCGTTGTCGAGGCAGGCGTTCCGCTTCGGGTTGCGGACGCAGTCGGGCGTGCGCGTCCAGATGTCGGAGTCGCGGCACTCGACCATGATCGCGGCGTAGGAGTACTTCAGGTAGCCGGTCTGGTCGGACGTGCTGAGGCACAGCCCGTTCTTCTTGTTGCGCAGCCGCCAGTCGCCGCCGGTCTTGACCCAGGCCCAGCGCTGGTTGTCGCCGTCGTTGCACTGCATGACGTACACCGAGTGCCCGTCGCTGGCGTTGTCCAGGCAGCCGCCGTTGCGGGAGTTCACCACGTGGATCCACGCGACGGCGGGCTTGCGCTTCTTGTTGCCGCCGCCTCCGTCACCACCACCCCCGCCGCCCTTGTCGTCGTCCGAGGGCTTGCTGGACGGCTTGTCCTTCGGCTCGTCGGTCGGCTGGTTCGTCGGCGTGTTCGGCGTCGGGGTCGGCATGGTGACCTGGTTGCCGGTCGGGTTGAGCGCCTGGTAGCCCTCGCGGGCGCGCGAGTCGAAGCGCGGGATGAAGGCGAACCAGGCCGCGACGAACGCCAGCACCCCGGCGAACAGCAGCGAGAACAGCCCCAGCAGCCAGCGCGGCAGGACGGCCAGCTGGACGTAGGTCCCCGGCACCGACAGCGGGTCGCTGCCCGACCGCTGGACGTCGATGCTGTAGGGGTGCGACTCGCGCGAGCCGAACCACGACACGCGCGGCGGGCGGACCCGGCCCTTCACCCAGGCGGCGCGGCCCGGCTCGATCTGCACGTGGGCGGGCTGGAGCGTGAAGCTGAGCTGCCCGCCGTTGTCCTTGCCGAGCAGCGACGCGGTGACCTTGGTGTTGCCGAAGTTGTCCACGGCGAACCTGGGCCGCGCGCCGAACCGTCCGCGCACGGTCTGCGGGAGCAGCTCGGCCCGCAGCTCGGTGAACGGCGTGAGCGTCAGGGTGCCCTCGACCACCGTCTTGAGCTGGTGCTGCTCGGTGGGCGTGACCTCGACCGCGAACGGGTGCGACCCGGCCGCGGCGTCCGGGCTGCGCGGCGGCGCGAAGGTGATCTCCGCGGTGCCGGTCGTGCCGGGGTAGAGCCGGACGACTCCCGGTTCCACGCGGGCCCACCGTCCGGTCTCGCCGGCGACGGTGATGCGGTACTCCTCCACCAGGTCGGTGGTGTTGCGCAGGCGCAGCGTGACCGAACCGGCCGCACCGGGATCCACGGTGATCGAGGCGGGTTCGAGGGACGTCCAAATACTCACCGCCCGCACTCTAAGCAGGCCCGGACGCGGCCGGAATGCCCCGCCGGGCACACGCGCGGGCAGACCGCCGTGCCCCTTGGTCCCGCGGGTGCGGCCGTCCGGGCGGGGAGGCCGTGACCCCGCCGACCGCGGTCCGGCGGGCCTTCCGGACGCGGGGACGCGCGGGCAGCGAACGTTGCCCCCGCGTGCATCCGGACGTCCCTGGACAATCTCCGGCACGGCCGCGCAGCATGGCGGGACCACCTGTCTGAGATCCGGAGGAGTCGACATCGTGCGCGACCACGGCCGTCCGCAGAACGTCGAGCGCAGCCCCCGGGCGGTGCCGCAGGCGCAGGCACGCCAGGCGGCCTCCGGCGCGGGCACCGGCGGCCCGGCGGCCGAGCGGCTCCTGGCGTTGCAGCGCGCGGCGGGCAACCGGGCGGTCGCCCGCGTCGTCGAGACCGGCGAGCAGGACGCCCACGTCCACGACTCCGGATGCGGGCACCAGGTGCAGCGCGCCGCCGTCGACGAGGCGCTGCGGCGTCCGGGCCGCGCCCTCGACCCCGGCGTCCGGACCGAGATGGAGTCCCGGCTCGGCGCCGACTTCTCCGACGTGCGGGTGCACACCGACGCGGTGGGGCACGCCGCCGCCTCGGCGGTGGACGCGCACGCCTTCACCTCCGGCTCGCACATCGTCTTCCAGCAGGGCCGCTACGACACCGCCTCGTCCGCCGGACGGACGATGCTCGCGCACGAGCTGACGCACGTGATCCAGCAGCGCTCCGGCCCGGTGGCGGGGACGGACTCGGGCGACGGCCTCAAGGTCAGCGACCCGTCCGACCGGTTCGAGCGCGAGGCCGAGGCCAACGCGATCCGCGCGATGTCGGCCACGCCCGTCCAGGACGCGCCGGTTCACGACGCGCCGGTTCACGACGCGCCGGCCCAGGACACCACCGCGCAGCACACGATCGGCGCGCCGGCGCACGGAGCGCAGGACGCGCACGGGCCGGGGGCGCATGGGGCGCGGGCGCATGGCTCGGCCGGGGCCGGTGCGGTTCAGCGGGTCGCGGCGACGGCCCGCACCCGGCCGGTGCAGCGGGCGGCGAAGACCGGGGTTCGGACGAACTGGCGCGACGTCGGTGGCAACGCCAAGGACATGCTGGACCTGCCCGGCCAGGCCACCACGATGCCGACCGCGTCCACCGTCGCGCAGGACTTCCGCGACCCGGACGCCAGCACCGTCGCCGGCACGAACGGCGCCGTCGGCGGGGCGGTGCTCAGCCTCGGCGGCGCCGTCGCCGGAGCGGTCTCCAGCGGATCGAAGCTCTACGGCGCCCGCCGCGACATGGCCGGAGCGCTCGAAGGTACCGCCCAGCACCACCGCGCCCGGCGCGAGCGGAACGCGGCCGGGGGCGAGTTCGGCCAGAACGCCGCCAACACCGTGGGCAACGCGACCAACCTCGCGGGCGCGGTCCAGAGCCTGCTGGGCGTCTCGTCCGCCGTGGTGGCGAAGTCGGCGGCGGGCGGCGGCGCGTTCACGCTGGTCGCCTCGCTCGTCCAGGGCGTCCGGGACAGCCGCAAGGCGGACAGGGCGCGCCGGCGCGCGGACGCGCTGGCGAAGCTGCTCGGCGACCGGGACGTCACCGGCGCCGACGACATCCGCAAGCGCATCGACATCCTCCAGGGCGCGAAGAACACCGCGGCCGTGCTGGCGGAGCTCATCGAGCAGCAGATCAAGACGCGCGACGAGATCGCCGACCTGCTCGCGAAGGTGAACAGGCTGGTCGACGCCCCGGACTTCGCGCCGCGTCCCGGCCTGGACATGGACCCGCAGTCGGCGCAGACGATCGAGGCGCTGTTCCGGCTGCGCGACGAGCTGACCCAGGCCGAGGCGGAGCTGAAGGCGTTCGAGACCAAGCGCGCCGAGGCGCTGCGGACGCAGGAGGAGTGCCGCGAGGCGCTGCTGCAGTCGATGGCCGAGTACGCGCACAAGAAGAACAGGCGCGGCGTGTGGAAGAAGGGCCTGTCCGCGGCGAGCGCGTTCTCCGCCGCCATGGGCGGGGCCGCCGGGCTGGCCGCGTCGATCGCGGTCGCGACCGGCGCGGTCGCCGGCGCCGGAGCCCTCGCCGCGACGCCGGTCGGCTGGGCCTTCGCGGGCCTCGCCGCGAGCCTCGGGCTGGTGCTCGCCGCCTACAAGACCAGCAAGTTCCTCACCAAGCGCTGGAAGGCGGCGAAGGTCGACGAGGAGGGCAACGAGCGTCCGGCCGGCGAGCGGCTGCTGCTCACGATCAACGTCTTCCGCAAGCTCGGCCCGAGCAAGCGCGAGGTGGTCGCCCGGACGCTGTTCGACCTCGCCCGCGAGGAGGACACCGGGCGCAGGGCCGAGAACGCCGAGAACGCGCCGGTCGTGGAGGGCCAGGAGATCCTCAGCGCGAAGGGGATCCTGCACGGCCTCGGGCTCGACTGGAAGGAGCTGAAGGCCGAGAACGGGCGCGACGCGGCGGTCGAACTCATCGCCGCCAAGCTCGCGTCCTGACGACCGACGACTGACGACCGACGACCACGAGGGGCCGGCGTCCGAGCATCAGCACACGGACATCGCCGGCAGGGGGGCTCTGTGCACGCGCACACCAGGGAAGCGGAGAAGGACCAGCAGCGCGGCCGGGCCCACTCCCGGCGGACGCCTGCGGCGAACCAGCCACACGCGCAGGGGCAGGGGCGGCATGGGGCGCTTCCGCTGCCCGTGGACGTTCTGCAACGCACCGCCGGCAACGCGGCCGTCGCGCGAGCAATGGCCGGGACGGCCGTCCAGCGCGCCGTGGACGAGGACGAACGTCCGGCGCGCCTGGCCACGCACGGCTCCTGGGAGCGGCAGAAGATCTGGGCCCCCGCGGACTACGGCCCGCACACGCCCCGCACGGGCGGCACGTCGGTCCGCGTCACGCTCGGCCCCGGCATGCGGGCGCCCGGCTCGACCTACGCGGGCAGCAGGCCGCGGCGCGACGCCTGCACCATCGTGGACGAGCTGAACGCCCAGTGCGGCTGGGAGCGCTGGATCAAGGGCCACCTCTGGAACGACAACCTCGGCGGCCCGGGCGTCAGCGAGAACCTCACCCCGATGACCGGACGCACCAACGGCAGGTTCAACTCCGACTTCGAGGAGCCCCTCAAGCGCATGCTCGACGCCTGCGCGCGGCAGGCCCGCAGCGAGCCCGGCCATCCGGTCTGGTACGGCGTCCGCTTCGACGTCCGCAAGGACGGGGTCTTCGACGAGGTTCCCGATCCCGCCGACCGCGCGGACTTCACGCGGATCTCGCGGGGCGTCGTGGCCGAGGGCTTCGAGTACACCGCCCACTACGTCCAGAAGGACAAGGCGGACGGCACGACCACCCTTGTCGGCGGCGCGCCCCGGGGCTTCCCCGCCGAGATCCACTGAGCGCCGAGATCCCCTGAGCGCGGGGATCCACCGGTAGCCGGGGGCCGTCGGCCCTCCGCCCGTCCCAGCAGGGACGACCGGGACGAAGGGGCAGGGTGCTCTGCCCGCCAGACGGTCCGTTCGGACGTGTGAGCGCGGACCGGGGGGCGGGAGGCTCGAAGGGTCACAAGGTCCGTCCTGTTGGGGGAGTAGCCGAGCATGCCTTCGTACCTGTCGCCGGGCGTCTATGTGGAGGAGGTGGCCAGCGGGTCACGTCCCATCGAGGGGGTCGGCACCTCCGTCGCCGCCTTCGTCGGGTTCGCGCCCGAGGGGCCGCTGAACGAGCCGGTGCTCGTGACCAACTGGTCCCAGTACGTCGCCTCCTTCGGCGACTTCACCGACGGCTACTACCTGGCGCACTCGGTCTACGGGTTCTTCAACAACGGCGGCACCACCTGCTACGTGGTGCGCGTCGGCGGCGCCCCGGCCGGTGACGGCGGCGACGGCGCCGCGCCCAAGGCCCTCGGTTCCGCCGAGCCCGCGCGGCTCGGCGGCTTCCACATCGCCGCGCTGCCCTCGGCCGCGGTCGCCGGCGAGATCACCGTCGAGGTCGCCGACGCCGACGGGCCCGCCGCGGACGCCAAGGGCGACGCGAAGGACGGCGACAAGGCCGGCCCGGACAAGCCCGGGGACAAGGCCGCCGACAAGGGCTCCGACGACCGCTTCCGCCTGATCGTCAAGGTGGACGGCGACCCGGTCGAGAGCTTCCTGGTCTCCACCCGCAAGAACACCCGCGCCTACCTGGTCACGCAGGTCAAGGAGCGGTCCAAGCTCATCACCGTGACCGAGGCCGTCGGCGCCGGGCAGCTCGCCCGCCCGGAGAACCAGACGCTGGAGGTCGCCCGCCCGGCCGCGCCCGCCGCGCCGGTGTCCGGACGCGAGCCCGTCAGCCCCGAGCACTACCTCGGCGACACCGCCGACCGCACCGGGTTCGGCGGCCTGGAGGCCCTCGACGCCGTCACGATGGTGGCCTGCCCCGACCTGATGAGCGCCTACGAGCGCGGCGCGATCGACATGGAGGGCGTCAAGGCCGTCCAGCTCGGCATGATCGCGCACTGCGAGCTGATGGGCGACCGGGTGGCGATCATCGACCCGCCGCCCGGCATGAACGCCAAGCAGATCCGCGAGTGGCGGATGGAGACCGCCGGGTACGACTCGCGCTACGCCGCGCTGTACTACCCGTGGATCAAGGCGTTCGACCCGTCCACCGGCAAGTCCTCGATGATGCCGCCGTCCGGGCACATGGCCGGGATCTGGGCGCGCAGCGACTCCGAGCGCGGCGTCCACAAGGCCCCCGCGAACGAGGTCGTGCGCGGCGCGGTCGACCTCGGCCTCCAGATCACCAAGGGCGAGCAGGACCTGCTCAACCCGATCGGCGTCAACTGCATCCGGGCCTTCCCCGGCCGCGGCGTGCGGGTCTGGGGCGCGCGGACGCTGTCGTCCGACCCGGCGTGGCGCTACCTCAACGTCCGGCGCTACTTCAACTACCTGGAGGAGTCGATCCTGATCGGCACCCAGTGGGTGGTGTTCGAGCCGAACGACGAGGCGCTGTGGGCGCGGATCCGCCGCAACCTCTCGGCGTTCCTGGTCACCGAGTGGCGCTCGGGCGCGCTGTTCGGGTCCAGCCCGGAGGAGGCGTTCTACGTCAAGTGCGACGCCGAGACCAACCCGCCGGAGTCGGTGGACCTCGGCCGCGTCGTCTGCGAGATCGGCGTCGCGCCGGTCAAGCCCGCCGAGTTCGTGGTGTTCCGGCTGGCGCAGATCTCCGGCGGCGGCGAACTGGAGGAGTGACCCGCGGGCCGCGCGCGCCCGCGCGGCCCCTCCCCGTTCGAACCTTCCTGACCTGAAAGAGGAACGATGGGCTTCCAGGGTGGCGACGCCGTCGCGTCGCACAACTTCGGCCTGCAGATCGACGGCGTGATGGTGGAGTACCTCCAGAGCGTCACGGGACTGACCTACTCCCAGGACGTCATCGAGTTCAAGCAGAACTCGGCGCAGGGCAAGCCGGTCACCAAGAAGATGCCCGGCGTCGCGCAGGCGGGCGAGTGCACCGTGGTCCGCGGCCAGACCGAGAGCCAGGCGTTCACCACCTGGATCAAGGACTCCATCAAGGGCAACATGGGCTCGGCGCGCAAGAACGCCAGCATCATCGTGATGGACTACCAGAACAACCCGGTGAAGCGGTACCACATGCGCAACGCGTGGTGCAGCAAGATCGAGGCGAGCCAGCTCGAGGCGGGCGGCAACGCCGCGCTCACCGAGACGGTCACCATCACCTTCGAAGAGCTGACGATCGAGTGATGCGCCGCTCCGCCCCCGTCGTCCCGGACGCCGTTCCGGGCGGCCAGACCTCGTCCCGGCCCGCCCCGGCCGACGGCGTGGCGCCACCCCCGCTCTCCGCGACGGCGCCGCCGGGCCGGGACGAGCCGATGCGCACCGAGTTCGAGTTCGAGCTGCCCCGCGGCTACGTGGACGAGAACGGCGCCGTGCACCGGCACGGCGCCATGCGGCTCGCCACCGCCCGCGACGAGCTCGTCCCGCTGCAGGACGTGCGGGTCCGCGAGAACCCGCCGTACCTGTCGGTCGTGCTGCTCGGCCGGGTCATCACCCGGCTGGGCACGCTGCCGATGGTGCACGACGGGATCGTGGAGAACATGTTCGCCTCCGACCTCGCGTTCCTGCAGGACTTCTACCGGCAGATCAACGCCGAGGGGCACACCCGCGCCGAGGTGACCTGCCCGTCCTGCGACGAGGCGTTCGAGGTGGACCTCGGCGGGAGCCGCCTGGGGGAATCGTGACGTACGCGCCCGATCGGCTGCACGAGGAGGTCGCGTACATCGCCTACCACTTCCACTGGTCGCGCGCGGAGATCCTCGACCTGGAGCACCTCGACCGGCGGCGCTACCTGTCGCACATCGTCGGCTTCGTGAACCGCGCGAATGCCGCGGCGCAGGCGGACGGGTGACCCATGGCCATCCGTGACCTGTTCCGCCGCTCGCCCGGCGCGGACGGCGCCGAACCCGCGACTCCGCCGACCGCCGCACCCGGGACCCCGGCCGCGGGATCTCCGGGTGCCGGGTCTCCGGGTGCGGCGTCGCCCGGCGGGGCGTCTGCTGGCGCGGCGTCCGCCGGTGCGGCGTCTGGTGGTGCGGCTTCTGGGCGTGGGGACGATCCGGGCTGGACGGGGCTCCCGGTGCCCGCTCCGGTCCGTCCGCTGCGTCCGGTGGCGGATCCGGGCTTCGGCTCGGCGCTGTCCACGTGGCAGCGTCCGATGCTGTCGGGCGAACTCACCCATCTCGTCCGGCCGGAGGCGCCGTCCGGGCTGGTGCGCGGCATGGCGCGTCCGGTCGGCGGCCCCATCGCGCTCGGCGCGCCGGGGTCGTCCCTGCCGGTGGTCCGTCCGGCGCGTCCCGAGGCGACGACGGGCGAGGCCGAGGGCGGTGCCGCATGGGCGCCACGCCCGGCGGTCGTTCCGCTGCGCCACGTGGGCGGCGCGAGCCCCGCGCCTTCGCCCGCTCGGACGTCTCCCAGCCGTCCGGCCGCGGCCCCGGCTCCGGCTCCGGCTCCGCGCAGCATGACACCGCCCGCTCCCTTGGACGCGCCGACGGCTGCTCCTGACGGTGCGGCCTCGGGGCGTTCTGCGGGTCCGGCCCGTCCGGTGCGGGCGACGGGCTCACCTCTGACCACGGCGAGAGTGAGCCAGCCTCCGCTGCGCCGCGTCCGCCCGGCAACCCCGCCTCGCGTCTCACCGGGCCCCGCGCCCGCCGCGCCTGCTCCCCGCTCCGCGACGGGCGCTACGGAGCCCTCGTCATCCGGCCGAACCGCCTCCGCACCGGCCACTCCACCTCCGAGCACCGCGGCGCCAGTGCAACGCAAGGCGACGTCCAACACCGCGCAACCTCCTGCCCGACGCCCTGGCCTCGGTGCGCCCGTAGGCGGGACGACTCCCACGCCTCAGGCGCCCGAAGCCGACGCCGCGCAGCCTACGCACGCGCCCGACTTCACCGCCCCCGCCCGTCCCGCCCTGGGGGCGCCTCTCAGCGGGACGACCCCGCCGAGCCGTCCGCTGAAGCCCACCCCGCCCGCGCCCAGCGCGACGGACAACACGCCCGTGCAACGCGCTGCCCGCAAAACCAGCAGCAGCACGGCTCCCGCCCCCGTCGCACCAACTTCCCGCACGCCCACTCCAGGAAAGCCCGCATCCGGCACGTCCGCGCCGACCACGCCAGGATCTAGCGTTCCCGCGTCCGGCAAGCCCGCGCGGAACACCTCCGCGTCCGGCAGTCCCGCGTCGAGCCCGCAGAGCCCCAGCGGACCCGCGTCAGGCGCACCTGCGTCTGGCGCGGGCGCGTCCGGCACACGCGTTTCGGGGACGCCCGACACCAGCACGCCCAAGCCCGCAACACCTGCGCCGGGCGCGCACACGTCGGCAACGCGGGGAAGCGGCACGCCCCGGCCTGCTGCGCCTGCGCCTGGCACGCCCACGACGGGAACGCCTGGGAACGGCACTCCCAAGCCTTCTGTCCCTGCGCCTGGCGCGCACACGTCGGGAACGCGGGGGAGCGGCGCGCCCGAGTCCGCCGCGCCTGCGCCTGGCGCGCACTCCTCGGGCGCGCCGGGGCGCGGGACGGCCAGCTCTGCCACGCCTGCGGCCGGAGCGCTCCCTTCGGGCACGCCTGGGGCCAGGACGTCCAACTCGGGTTCGCCTACGCGGGACGGACGCACTTCAGGTGCGTCCGGACCCGGTGCGCGCACGTCGAGCAGCGGTGCGCCCGGCGGCTCGGCGTCGAGGCAGTCCACGCCCGCAACGCCTGCCTCTGGCGCGGCCCGGTCGGGCACACCCGTGCCAGGCATTCCCGCGTCCGGAGTATCCACGTCCGGCACGCCCGCGCCGAGCAGTCCCGTGACCGGGGCGTCCGCGACTGGCGCGTCCGCGTCCAGTAGTCCTGGGTCTGGGACATCGGCGTCCGGTGCGCGGACGTCAAGCGCGTCTGCGTCGAGCGCTTCCGCACCCGGTGCTCACGCGTCGAGGCAGTCCACGCCCGGAGCGCCCGTTTCTGGTGCGTCCGGGGTTGGCGCACGCGGTACGGGAATGCCCGCGCCCGGCGGCCCTGCGTCGGGAGCCTCCGGAGCGGGTGCGCGCGCGTCGAGCACGCCTGTGCCCGGTGCATCCGCGTCCGCTACCCCAGGTTCAAGCGGACCTGCGGCTGGTGGCTCCGCGCCCGGTGCCCCTACGTCCGGCACGGGGGCTCTGGGCACGTCTGGGAGCAGCACGTCTGCGTCCGGGATTCCTGGTCTGGGTACGCCCCCGTCCGGCGGTCCGGCATCCGGGTCGCGCGCGTCGGGCGCGTCTGGGGCCGATGCGCGTGGATCGAGCGCGTCCGCCCCTGGGACGCCTGCGTCTGGCGCGCCGAGCTCCGCGGCCAAGGGCGGCGTGGCAGGCGGGCTGCCCGTGCAGCGGGTCGCGCGCGGATCCCGAAGCGGAAGCGATGGCTCCAAGCCTCCACGGCTCGGGCTGGGGGCGCCTCTGGACGGCGCGTCCGGTGTCAGGCGCGCGGGAGAGCCCGCTGCGCCGTCTGGTCCGCACGCGGGTCACGGGGTAACCGCCGGACGCGCGGCTGCGCCTGAGGCGGCGGAAGCCGGCGGCACTTCGGGGGTAGCGCCTGCGAGGGACGCGGCCAAGCCCTCGGCTGGTGTGCGCCCGGCGGAGGGTCCCGCGCCCGCACGCGGAGGGCTCGGCGCGCCGCTGCGCTCCATGCCGCCTTCGGCGGAGCCGCTGGGACAGGTACGGCCCGGTTCGTCCGCCGGGACGTCTCTCGGTGCGGCGCTTCCCGTCCAGCGGAGTGCCGCTGCACCAGAACCCGGCAGTTCGGGCGCCGGCGCGGCATCCCAGACGAACGCTGCGGACGCCCACGTCGCGGACGCGCCCGTGCCCGTTCAGCGGGCGACCGTCGCGGCGCGGCCGGTCACCGGACGTGCGCTGACCGGCGGCGGGACATCGCCGTCCGGCGGCGCGGGCCACAGGGCTTCGCAGGACATTCGCGTCGTGCCCATCGCGTCGCGACGCCAGCCCATCCAGCGGACGATCGAAGCGAGCGCGCCTCTCGCGGCCGAGGTCGCCCGAGGGAACACCGCTCAGCCGAGCGTTCCCAGCCCGCCGCCAGCGGCCGGAACGCCGGTCCAGAGGGCTGTCGTCCGGCCCAGACTGCGCGACAACGACGCACCGGCGGCGCCCGCTTCGCCCGCATTTCCGCAGGTCATCGGCGACATGCCCGGCGGTGTTGAGGCATCCGCGCAGCCGGTGCGGCTGCGGCGTCCGAAGGAGGCGGCCAAGACGGCGGCACCGGCGGTCGTCCCGCTGCGGCCGAGCGGCCCCGGCACGGCGGTGCAGCGAGCGGCCACCGGTTCTGTCCCGGCGGTCGGCGCGTTGCCGCTGGCGAGCGCGGGGTCCGACGCGTCCGGAAACGCCGGGACGTCCGACGCGCCGCAGCCGTTGCCGACGGTGCCCACCTCCGCCGGCCTCCCGGTGCAGCGAGCGGCAGGACGGGAGACCGCGAGCAGCGGTCCGAGTGCGCCCCCACCCGTGCCCGTGACCGTTCAGCGCACCGCCCCGGCGCAGGAGCCGGTCCGGCCGTCCGCGCCGGTCGTGCGCCCGCCCGGCGGAGGCGGAGGCGGAGGGACGGCAGGACCGCGGACGGTGACGAACGTCGCGTCCTCCCCGGACCGGAGAAACGACGGTGGCGGAAGCAAACCGGCGCGGACGCCGGGTGAGGGGCGGGAGCCCGATCTGGACGAGCTGGCGCGGCGCCTGGTCGGGCCGCTGTCCCGGCTGCTGCGCACGGAACTGCGGCTGGACCGCGAGCGGATGGGGCGGCTGCGTGATCCGCGGCGCTGACGGCCCGGCCGTGTCGGCCGAGGGAAGGGAACGATGAGCACGACCAAGGATCCGGGGTCGAGCCTGTATTTCCGGCTGTCCATCGACGGCGAGTCGCTGGGGAACTGGAACGGCTGCGACGGCCTGGCGGCGCAGGTGGACGTGGAGCTGCGCGAGGAGGGCGGCAACAACGGCCACGTGTGGCAGCTGCCCACCCGCGTGCGGCACTCCAACGTCCGGCTGACCCGCCCGATCAACGAGGACACCGTGAAGGTGATGACCTGGATCTCGTCGGTGTCGACCGGCATCCGGCGGCCGACCGCGCAGATCGAGGCGCTGCGCGCCAACGGCGAGCTCGTCGCGCGCTGGGGCCTGCTCGACGTGCTGCCCGTGACCTGGACGGGCCCGACGCTCGACCCGAGTTCCAACACCGTCGCGACCGAGGTGCTGGAGCTGGCGCACCACGGCTTCACCGGGGCGGGGGGTTCCTGATGGCCGGCGGGCGCACCAGCCACGTCAAGGCGACGCTCAGCGTGCACGAGCCGCCCGCGGGGGACTCCACCACCCCGGGCGGCGTGATCAAGAAGATCCCGTTCCAGTTCAACCCGGCGCAGCTGGAGATCACCCGGTCCGCGCAGTGGCGCTACACGCCGACGGTGGCGTCCCGGGTGGCGGGCAAGGCCGAGTTCCTCGGCTCCGACCAGCAGAGCCTGGACCTGGAGATGTTCCTCGACAGCTCCGACAAGCCGGGCGACTCCAAGGTCCGCAAGGCGGTGGAGACGCTGTTCTCCTGCCTGCGGGTGACGCCGTCCAGTCTGCCGGACCGGCCGTCCCCGCCCTGGGTGATCTTCGAGTGGGGGAAGTTCGACACGGTCCGGTTCGTCGCCTATGTGCAGCAGGTCAGCGCGTCCTACACGTTGTTCGACGCGACGGGCGAGCCGATCCGCGCGACCTGCCGGGTGAGCCTGGCGGAGATCCCGCAGCTGACCGCCGGGCAGAACCCGACGTCCGGGGCGCTGTCGGCGCGCCGGGTGCACCGGCTGGTGGCGGGGGACACGCTGGCCTCGCTGGCCTGGCGCGAGTACGGCGACGCGACCGCCTGGCGGGTGATCGCCGAGGCCAACGGCATCGACGACCCGATGCGGCTGCGGCCCGGCCGCGAACTGCTGCTGCCCGCCGCCGACGAGATCCACGCCTAGAACCGGGGTCACATGTCCGAGGGAACCTATACCAACCTGCTCGCCGTCACGATCGACGGCGCGCCGCTCCCGGCGACGATCAAGCCGCTGCTGGTCGAGGGCTGGGTGGACGCGTCGGTGAACGTGCCGGCGGCGTTCCAGCTGACCTTCCGCGACCCGCACCAGCGGGTGCTGAACCGGCTCGGCGTGACGATCGGCTCCAAGGTGGTGCTGCGCGCGCTCGCGGTCGGCCGGGACGGCGGCAAGCCGCTGTTCACCGGCGAGGTCACCGCGCTGGAGGCCGACTGCGACGGCACCGGCAAGTACAGCGTGATCCGCGGCCACGACCCCGGCCACCGGCTGCTGCGGCAGCGCCGCGTCGAGGGGTACGTCAACATGACCGCCTCCGACATCGCGCGCCGGCTGGCCGGACGGGACGGCCTGAAGATCGGGAAGATCGACTCGACCACGACCGTGTACGAGCTGATCACGCAGCCGAACGTGACCGACTGGGACTTCCTGACCCGGCTCGCGCAGGAGAACGACGTGGAGATGTCGTTCGACGACGAGGGGAAGTTCCGGTTCGTCAAGCCGACCGACGCCGCCGCGGCGCCGGGCGCGGGCACGCACGCCAAGGACAGCCACTACGTCCTGGAGTTCGGCGTCAACCTGCTGCGCGTGCGGACCGGCGTGACCGCGTCCGACCAGGTCAAGGAGGTCGAGGTCCGGGGCTGGGACGTGGCGGGCAAGCAGCCGCTCACCTCGCGGTCGCCCGCGACGAGCAACCCCGAGCTGAAGATCGGCACGACCGGCGGCGCCGCGATCGGCAAGTTCGGCCCGGCGACGCTGGTGGAGACCTCGGTCCCCTACGACCGGCAGGCCGAGGTGAAGGGCGCGGCCGACGCGCTCGCCGCCGACGTCAGCGCCGCGTTCGCCGAGCTGGAGGCCGTCGTGCGCGGCGACCCGAAGCTGCGGCCGGGGCTGCCGGTGGCGCTGAACGGGATCGGCAAGCCGTTCGAGGGCAAGTACACCGTGACGACCGTCCGGCACGTGTTCGCCGGAGGGGAGCGCTACGAGTCGCACGTGACGGTGACCGGACGCCAGCACCGCTCGCTGTTCGGGCTCGCCTCGGGCGGCGGCCAGCCCGCGCCCCGGATGGACGGCGTGGCGATCGCGATCGTCACCGACGTGCAGGACCCGCAGCGGCAGGGCCGCGTCCGGCTGCGCTTCCCGTGGCTGGACGACAAGTACGTCAGCGACTGGGCCCGGGTCGTCCAGTTCGGCGGGCGCGGCGGCGGCTCGCTGATCATGCCCGAGGTGAACGACGAGGTGCTCGTCGCGTTCGACCGCGGCGCGCTCGACCACCCGTACGTGCTCGGCGGCCTGTACAACGGCGTCGACCGGCTGCCCCGCTACGAGCGCAGCCCGCTGGTCGGCGCGGGCGGCAAGGTGAACTGGCGGGCGCTGGCGTCCCGCAGCGGCCAGCGGATCGAGCTGCTGGACGCGCCCGCCAAGCGGGGCGTGACGGTGTCGAGCGGCGACGACCGGATGTCGGTCGAGCTGAACGAGCTCGGCACCCGGGTGAAGGTGCACAGCGACGGCACGGTGGAGATCCACGGCGCCCGCGGCGTGACCGTGGACGGCGGCGCGACGGTCCAGGTGAACGGCGCGGCGATCGACATCAAGGGCGCGGAGATCGGCATGGAGGCCGCCATGCTCAAGATCACCGGCATGGTGGAGGTCCAGGGCAAGGTCAACGTCGTCGGCCTGCTCCAGCAGAACGAGATGCCGGTCATGGTGATTCCGGCGTGACCGCGCCCCCGCCGCGTCCGGACGCCCCGGGCGGCCGGACGCGGCGCGCGGCGTAGGACGACGGAACGGCAGGGACCATTCGAGAGGAAACGATGGGGGAACAGTTCGTCGGCGCGGGTTGGGCCTTCCCGATGCGCGTCAGCGCCTCGGGCGGCATCGCGCTGGTGACCGGGGAACGGGAGATCGAGGAGGCGATGCGCCTGGTGCTGGCGACCGCGCCCGGCGAGCGTCCCACCCGTCCGGAGTTCGGCTGCGCCATCCACGACATGGTGTTCGCCCCGGTCAACGAGGAGACGGCGGGCCGCATCGGGTACGAGGTGCGGACCAGCCTGGACCGCTGGGAGCCGCGCATCGACGTCGAGGACGTCCAGGTCACCGCCGACGTCGAGGACGCCGGCGTCCTCTACATCGACGTCCGGTACCGGATCCGCGGCACCAACAACCCGCGCAACCTGGTCTTCCCCTTCTACGTGATCCCGCGGCACGACGAGCCCGGCGACGACCGGCGGGACGCCGGGGAGAGGGCGGCCGGCTGATGGCGCTGCCCTCGCCCAACCTCGACGACCGGCACTTCCAGCAGTTCGTCGACGACGCCAAGCGCTACATCCAGCGGCGCGCCCCGGAGTGGACCGACCACAACGTGTCCGATCCGGGCGTGACGCTGATCGAGGCCGTGGCGCACATGGCCGACCAGATCGTGTACCGGCTGAACCGCGTCCCCGACAAGAACTACCTGGCGTTCCTGGACCTGCTCGGCATCACGCTGCTGCCGCCGTCCGCGGCCCGCACCGACGTGACGTTCTGGCTGTCGGCGCCGCAGGAGCTCACGGTCACCCTGCCGCCGCACACGGAGGTCGCGACCGCGCGCACCGAGACCGAGGAGTCGACGGTGTTCGCCACCGAGACCGCGCTGGACGTGGTCCCGTGCGAGCTGGTGCGGCTCGGCGCGCAGCAGCACGACGGACCGCTCGCCGACCGCACCGCCGACCTGCTGGAGGGCAAGGACGTCGACTGCTTCGGCTCGCCGCCGCGTCCCGGCGACGTGCTGGCGTTCGGGCTGTCGGCGGCGGTGCCGTCCTGCGCGGTGCTGCTGCGGCTCGACAGCCGGGTGGACGGCGTCGGCGTCGACCCGCGCCAGCCGCCGCTGGTGTGGGAGGCGTGGACCGGTTCCGGCTGGCGCGAGTGCGAGGTGGACGGCGACGGAACCGGCGGACTGAACCGGCCCGGCGAGATCGTCCTGCACGTGCCCGCCGGGCACCAGACGTCGCGGCTCGGCGCGCACGAGGCCGCCTGGATCCGCTGCCGCGTGCTCGAACCGCGCCCCGGACAGCCGTTCTACTCGGTGTCGCCGACCGTCCGGTCGGCCGAGGCCGCCACGATCGGCGGGACGACGGGCGCCGTGCACGCCGAGCTCATCACCGACGAGGTGCTCGGCGAGTCGGCCGGGGTGCCGGGGCAGCGGTTCGAGCTGTCCCGCACGCCCGTCGTGGACGGCACGCCGCCGCTCGTCCTGGAGTCGTCGGCCGGGGACGGCTGGGACACCTGGGAGGTCGTGGACCACTTCGCCGCTTCCGGCCCGGACGACCGGCACGTCCGCCTCGACTCGGCGACCGGCGAGGTGGCGTTCGGCCCGGCCGTCCGGCTCCCGGACGGCGGGCTGCGGCAGTACGGGGCCGTCCCGCCGAAGGGCGCGCTGCTGCGCGCCCGCTCCTACCGCACCGGCGGCGGGCACGCGGGCAACGTCGCGCGCGGAGCGCTGTGCGTGCTGCGCAGCTCCATCCCGTACGTCGCCCGCGTCACCAACCGGGAGGCGGCGCGCGGCGGCGTGGACGCCGAGACCCTCGACGAGGCGCGCCGCCGCGCCCCGATCACGCTGCGCGCCCAGGACCGCGCGGTCACCCCGCGCGACTACGAGGAGCTCGCCCGCCGCGCCGCGCCCGAGGCGGCCCGGCTGCGCTGCCTCCCGGTGGACGAGGCCGGCGTCGGCGCGGTGCGGGTGCTGGTCGTGCCGCAGGCCGTCCCCGACTCCGGCGGACGGCTGCGGTTCGAGCACCTCGTCCCGGAGGACGACCTGCTCGCCCGCATCACCCGCTACCTGGACGACCGGCGTCCGATCGGGGTCCGGCTGGCCGTCGGGCCGCCGTTCTACCAGGGCGTCACGGTGGTCGCCACGCTGCACGCGTTCGCCGCCGCCGAGGCCGAGAAGGTCCGCGCCGCCGCGCTCGCCGCCCTGTACGCCCACCTCGACCCGCTGACCGGCGGCGCGGACGGCCGCGGCTGGCCGTTCGGGCGCCCGCTCCAGGCCGGGGAGGTGTTCGCGGCGCTGCAGCGCGTCCCCGGCGTCGAGCTGGTGGACGAGGTGCGCCTGCACGCCGCCGACCCGCTGACCGGCAAGCGCGGCGAGGCCGTGGACCGCATCGACCTGTCGCCCGCCGCGCTGCTGTTCTCCCACGACCACAAGGTCCGCGTGCTGGGGGGCAAGCAGTGAGGGCGGGCGTGGACGGCCTGGAGACGCCCTGGCCGCTGGCCGCGCACCTGCCCGGCGTGTTCGCCGAGGACGACCTGGCGCAGCGCTTCACCGCCGGGCTGGACGAGGTGTTCGCGCCCGTCCTGTCGGTGCTGGACTGCCTGGAGGCGTACTTCTCGCCGCACCTGGCGCCGCCCGACTTCGTCACCTGGCTCGGCGGCTGGGTCGGGGCCGAGCTGTCGGGCGACGAGCCGGACCTCCAGGCGCGCGGGACGGTCGCGATGGCCGCCCGGCTGCACCGGCTGCGCGGCACCCGGCGCGGCCTGGCCGCCGCGATCCAGCTCGCGTTCGGGGTCGAGCCGGAGATCATCGAGAGCGGCGGGGCGGCCTGGTCGGGCCGCCCGCTCGGGGTCATCCCGGGCGAGCCGGAACCGCGCCTGGAGGTCTTCCTCAAGGTGGCCGACCCCGGCTCGGTGGACGTCCGCCGGCTGGAGGACCTGGTGGCCGCCGCGCGGCCCGCGCACGTGCCCTACCGCGTCCGGGTCCTCCCGCTGGACGCCCCGACCCCGCGACGCGATCCGAAGGCGAGCCCGACCGGCGAGGAGGACGGCCGATGAGTTCCAGGGAGATCTGCCCCGAGTGCGGAGCGACCCGGCAGTCCGGGTCGTTCTGCGACATCTGCGGCGCGGTGCTGGACTGGGGCGACCGTTCCGACCCGCCGCAGCCGTCCCTCGCCGGGCCGGAGAGCGAGGCCCCGACGCTGCCGGGCCCGTCCGAGGATCACGCACCCGGCGAATCGGCCATCGCCCGCGCGCTCTCCGGAGGCGACCAGCCCAGGACCGCACCCGCCGTCCAGCACCCCGCACCCGGCGGCCAGGACGCGGCGCAAGGCAGCCGCGACCCGGCCCCCACTCGCCAGGAACGGCTGCCCACGGCGCCGCCCGCGGCGTCGTTCGGGTCACCGTCCGGCGCGTCGTTCGGCGCGCCGTCTGCTGGAGCCTCGGCGCAGGTTCCCGGCGCGGAGTCGCAGCCGGGATCGGACGCCGCCGAGCGGGCGCGGCGGTTGCTGATCCCGCTGGAGGAGCAGCGTCCGGCCGCGCAGCGCGACCCGCACGTCGCGCCCGTCCTGCCCGGACGGCCCGAACCCGCCCGGCCGCAGGTGCGGATGGTCGAGGACCAGCCCGTCATCGGCGGCATCGTCTGCCCCTGGTGCGACACCCCCAACCCGCGCGACCGGCACTTCTGCCGCAAGTGCGCGATGAGCCTGGCCGCGGCCGACCCCGCGGGTTCGCGGACGCGCTCCTGGTGGCGGCGCATCCTGGAGCCCGGCGACAGGGAGACGCCGTGGGCGGGGGAGCGGCCGCGTCTCCGGCGCGGGCTCAACCGCACGCTCGGCATGGTGACCGTCGGGGCGGTGGGGGTGGGCGTGGTCGGCACCGGCGCCGCCTACGCCGACGACGCCGTGAACGGCGTGGTGGCCCACTTCGCCAAGCGCGCGCCGATCACCGCGAGCTCCGCCAAGGCGTCGCACTCCGATCCCGTGCACGGCCCGCAGCTTGCGTTCGACGGGCTGAACGACACGTTCTGGGGCGACGGGTACGGCGGCAACGGCGCGGGCCAGTACCTGGAGGCGTCCTTCGGCCAGCCCCGCGACCTGCTCAACGTGATCATCACGCCGGGCGTGTCGAAGCAGCCGGACCAGTACGCCAAGCAGGCCCGTCCGCAGGTCATCGAGGCGAAGCTGACCTCGTCGGACGGCAGGAGCGTCATCCGGACGCTGAACCTGGACGACGCCCCCGGACCGCAGAAGCTGCGGCTGCGGGGCCGCAAGGTGGTCACCGTCCGGCTGACGCTGAAGGCGGCCTACGGCGCGGGGCCGACCGTCCAGGTGGGCATCACCGAGGTCGAGTTCTTCGGCCGGTCGCTGGCCCGGAGCCAGTGACCGGTCCGGACGGCGCGCGGGCGCTCAGACCCGCGTGCCGCACGGCTGCGGGCCGGTGTCGTCCCGGCAGCCGCGCGGCCACCAGCGCAGCGTCGCCGGCGGCGCGGACCGGCGGTCCGGCTGCCGGAACGCGCCGGAACCGTGCGCGGAAGCGGGACCGGGAGACGGCGCGGCGGACGCCGGGACGGGAGCGGGTGGGAGAGCGCAGGTGTGGCGGGACGCCTCGGCGAACGCCAGGCCCGCCTCGTCCGCGCGTCCGAGCTCCGCGAGCATCACCGTGAGCAGGACGCCCGAGACGTGCGGGATGAGCGGGACGCGGTGCTCGGTCGCCTGGCGCAGCGCGGCGCGCAGGTCCGCCTCCGCCTCGGTCAGGTCGCGGTTCAGGTAGGACAGCCAGGCCCGCGTGTGCAGCGCGCGGGACTCGGCGGTCGGGTCGCCCGCGGTCCGGGCCACCTGGACGGCCCGGTCCACGAGCTGCTCGACGGTCGTCTGGTGGGCGCGTCCCTCGAACAGGCCGCTGATGCCGAGCATCGCCAGCGCGTCCACGACTTGCCGCAGCCCCGCCGGGACGGTCTTGAGCACGAGCTCCAGCGTCGAGCAGAGCAGGTCGTGCTCGGCGAGCAGCCAGGCCCGCGCCGCCGCCCCGTCCCCCGCACCCGGCCCGGCACTCACGCCCGGCCCGGCACTCACGCCCGGCCCGGCACTCACACCCGGCCCGGCACTCACACCCGGCCCGGCGCCCGGACCCGGCCCGGCACTGGGAACCAGGCCGGGACGGGGGTCGGGACGGACGGTGACGAACAGCCGCGCGACGACCGCCGAGCCGCTCGTCGGCGCCGACATCGCCCGCCCCAGGGTGTCCAGCAGGAAGGCGACGACCCGGAGCAGGGCCGCGTCGCGGTCGCCCGGGCTGTCCTCCAGCTCGCCGCGCCGGTGGGCGAACAGCCGCACGAGGTCGTGCAGGCGGAACCGGTCGGCGCCGTGCGGTTCGAGCAGGCCGGCGTCCACGAGCTGCTCCAGCAGGTCCTCGGCCTGGCATTCGGGCAGGTCGAGGAGGGCGGCGGCGACCGGGACGGTGAAGCCCGAGCCGGGCAGCAGCGCGCAGCGGCGCAGCGCGTGCGCCTGGTCGGGCGCCAGCGCCGAGTAGCCGAGGCTCAGCGACGACTCGACCGACAGGTCACCGGCCCGCAGTTCGGCGAGCCTGCGTCCGGCGTCGTCCATCCGGGCGAGCATGGCGGCGAGGCCGCGCTCGGGCCGGGCCGCGATCCGCGCCCCGACGATGCGCAGCGCCAGCGGCAGCCAGCCGCAGAGCCGCGCCAGCGCGGCCGCCTGCTCGGGAGCCGCCGCGACCTGCTCGGCGCCCGCGAAGCGGGACAGCATCGCGACCGCCTCGGTCCGCGGCGGCAGCCCGACCTCGAACCGCCGCGCGCCCGCGACGGGCAGGATGCGGCGGCGGGAGGTCACCAGCGCGGCGGTGCCGGGCGTGGCGGGCAGCAGCGGCTGGATCTGCGCGGTGCCCGCGACGTTGTCCAGCACCACCAGCACCCTGCGGTCCGCCAGCAGCGAGCGGTAGGACGCGGCGCGCGCCGGCAGCGAGGCCGGGATGTCGGCGGCGGGCATCCCGAGAGCGAGCAGGAAGTCCAGCAGGACGGTCTCGGGGGCGACCGGGTCCGGGCCCGCGCCGCGCAGGTCGGCGTAGAGCTGCCCGTCGGGGTAGTCGGCGCGCCGCCGGTGGCCCGCGTCGAGGGCGAGCGTGGTCTTGCCGACGCCGCCGATGCCGGTCAGCACCGCGACCGGGACGTGGCCCTCGTCCGGGGCGAGCGCCTCGACGATCGCCTCGCGCAGCTTGTCGCGTCCGGTGAGGTCGGCCGGGACCGGCGGGAGCTGGCGCGGCGGCGGGACGTTCCCGGCCCGGACGGACGGCGGCGCCGCGCCCTGCCGCGTCCCGTCGCCGAGGCTCTCGCCCGCGAGGATCTGGGCCCGCAGCTCGGTGAGCTCCTGCCCCGGATCCAGCCCCAGCTCGTCGGTCAGCACGTTCCGCGCCTCGGTGTAGGCGGCCAGGGCGTCGGCGGTGCGCCCGGCGCGGTAGAGCGCCCGCATGCGGAGGGCGCGCAGGTCCTCGCGGAGCGGATGGGCGGCGATCAGCGGTTCCAGGTCGGCGGCGACGCGGGCGTGGTCGCCCAGGTCGTCGATGCAGCGCAGCGCCGCGAGCCGGGTGTCCAGATGGAGGTGCATGAGCCGGTCGCGCTGGCGCTCGGCGTGCGGACCGGCCACCCCGGCCAGCGGGACGCCGCGCCACAGCGGCAGCGCCTGGTCGTAGATCCGGCGGGCCTCGGCGATCGCCCCGTCGGCGCGGGCGCGCTCGGCGTCCTTGACGAGACGCTCGAACCGGACCAGGTCCACGGCCTCGGGCGGGAGGTCCAGGAGGTATCCGCCCTGGACGGAGACCAGGACGTCCTGGTCCTTCCCGAGGGCGGCGCGGAGCCGGTAGGCGTAGTTGCGCAGGGTGCCGACGGCGTGGTTCGGGGGAGCCTCGCCCCACAGGCCGTCCACGAGCTCGTCCGGGCCGCAGCGGCGTCCGACCCGCAGCGCCAGCATGGCGAGGACGGCCTGCTGCAGCGGACCGCCCGGACGCAGCTCGCGTCCGTCGCGGGTGACCCGGAGGGCTCCGAGAAGCTGAACTTGATACATCACGGGTTTCTCAGCGTTGCTGCGCGGCGCGGAACTCGGCGGCCCAGGTGCGGTTGCGACCCGGCAGGCCCTGCGGTCCCGGCTTGCAGGTGTAGGGGCAGAAAAGGCTGTTGAGCAGCCAGGGCGGGGTGTGCGGACCGACGTTCGCCGCCATCGCCGCGTCCTGGGTGATGCCGTACCCGGCGACCGCGAGCTTGCCGGTCGCCCGGAAGCGCCGCATCTGCTCGGCCAGGAAGTTCCGGTCGGCGGCGAACCACTGGTTGGACAGCAGGAAGTCGTTCCAGGTCTGCTCGTCCATGTGGTGCTGCGTCGCGCCCTTCACGACCTGCCAGACCGGCGTGCCCACGGCGATGCCGTGGCGGCGGGCGAACGCCGGGTTCACCGGGTCGGTCATGTGCTGCTTCCAGAGCTGGACGAGCGAGAACTCGGTGGCGAGGAACCGCTGGTCGGCGCGGAGGAACGGCAGCACGTAGTCGAGGTACTTCTGCGCCGCCGCGAGGCTCGCCACGTGCGGGTGGACGTCCACGCCCGCGATGCCCGGAGTGCGCGCGGTGAAGGTCATCCAGCGGCGGGTCTGGGCGGTCTGCCCACCGGGCTGGTCGAGCGCGTTGAGCGCTCCCATGTAGAGCTCGGTCTTGCAGCGCGCCCCGAAATGCGCCTGCCGGTACTGGACGGCGTGCGCGGCGAGCGCCTCGTAGAAGGCGTTGATGCGGGCGGTGGCCCGGTCGGCCTGGCGCGTCTCGAAGAACGGCTCGTTGCCGATCGTCAGGATGTCGACCTTGCCGAGCGTCGCGGCGAGCACCTTGGTCAGCCGCGCCAGGGCCGTCTTCATGGCCGGACTCCCCGGCGCGGGGATCGGCTGGTCGCGGTACTGGAACTTGGTCGACAGGACGGTGCCGTACCCGCGCGCGGACGCGTTGAGGAGCCTGGCCAGCCCCGCCTGGGAGGCCGGGTCGCCTCGGTCGGCGTCCGTCATGACGTAGAAACCGCGGATCCAGGTGCCGCCTACCGCCGCCAGCTCGGCGAAGTCGATCCTGTCCAGGGCCTGGTTGACGTTGGCGGCCAGGACGCCCCGCGCGGGCGGCGCGTTGACCTTCCCCTGCGCCCGTGCGGACGCCTGCGCCCGTGCGGAGGCGAGGCGGCCGCCGCCCCCGTCGTGCTCGGTGCCGCAGCCCGCCAGGCCCAGAGCCGCCAGCGCGGCGCCCCCGGACACGGCGAGCAGCCGGCGCCGGGAGGTCTCCGCACCGCGGAGGCGTTCGGTGTCGCTGCGCGTCATACGCCCACTTCCAGCCTGCTCGTCCGGCCACATGCGCTGTTCGTGCGCGAGCCCCGGCCGCCGGTGCGGAAGGGGCTCCCGTTTCTGGGATGAACCGACGCGCCCGATGGTTCGCGGCGCGGCCCGCTCACCCTAAAATCAAAAACCTTGCGACGCTAGGTTTATGGTCCGGCCGAGACCTCCGTCACGATCGGCGGTCTCGCGGGGTAAAGGCGGCGGGGAGCGACGCGGCTCGCGGGCGGCGTGCCCTGGAACCGTAGTGAGAAACGGTGCACGATGTCCAATAAGTGAAGCGGTCCGGCGGATGACGTGCCCTGGTACGGGACGCGCCCCGGCCGAGCGGCGGGAACCGGGGAGCGGACGGCGGGGCCGGCGGAGCGCCGGACGGCGGGACGGCCTCCCGGTAGGGTGCGGGCGATGGACGTCAAGACTCGCCGGATCGGCCGTCCGCGGAGTGAACTCGCCAGGTCGGCCGTCCTGCACGCGGTGGACGATCTGCTCGTGGAGGTCGGCTACGCGGCGATGACCATGAAGGGCATCGCCGAGCGCGCCGGCGTCTCCCGGCAGACGGTGTACCGCTGGTGGGCGACCAAGGCCGAGATCCTGTTCGAGGCCTGCGTCGAGGACGCCCTGGAGGAGCTGGCCGTCCGTCCCACCGGCGCGCCGGTCGCCGACGTCGCGGCGTACCTGGAGGCGCTGGTCCGGTTCCTGGTGCGCTCACCGGCCGGGGCGGCCTACCGCGCCCTGGTCGGCGAGGCCCAGCACGACGCCGCCGTCGCCCGGCTGCTCGCCTCGCGTGACCTGCTCGGCGACAGCGCCCGGCCGGTGATCGAACGCGTCCTCGGACGGGCCGCGCTACCCGTCCCGATGGACCAGGCGACCGCCGCCCTCGTCGGCCCGGCGTTCTTCTGGGTCCTCAGCGGACGCGACCCGGGCCGGCTCGACGTCCTGCGGCTCGCCCGGCGCTTCCTCGCCGACCTCGGCGTCCGGTAGGGGCCCGGAGCCCGCCGGCAGCAGCCCGAGGACCGCCGACAGCCGCTGGAGATGGCCCACGATGTCGACGGACGGGTCGCGCAGCCACTGGATCTGGAGCCCCTCGGCGGCGGCGAGCAGCGCCCGCGCCTCCCACTCCCGGCCCGGACCGGCCCAGCTCTCGATCAGGTCGAGGATGAAGCGCGTCCGCCGCCGCATGAACGCGTGCGCCGGGTGCGCCGGGTCGGCCGAGGCCGCGGACATGTCCACGAACAGCTTGACCAGCCCCGGTGTCCGCTCGGTGTGCGCGAGCAGCGCCCAGACGTCGCCCGGCGCCGACAGGTCGTACTTCTCGGCGTAGTCGCGGTCCCGCGCGACGAGGATCTCGACGAGCAGCTCGTCCTTGCTGCCGAAGTAGTGCAGGACGCCCGCCTCGGTGAGCCCGGCCGCGTCGGCGATGGACCTCAGCGACGGCCCCGGCCGTCCGGACGCCTGGTACGCCTCCAGCGCCACACGGAGGATCTCCGCCCGCCGGGCGATCCCCTTCGAATACGGCCCGCGCCGCGCCTTCCCCGCCATGACGGCAACCTACCGTCCCCCTCGGACGCCCCTCCTGCGGTTTTGGACAGCGTCAACTTCCCGCCAAACCGCGCGCCTCGCCGTCCCGGCGGGGAATCACCGCAGCATGAGCGCCTGGAACTCCGACGACCTCAGCACGATCGGCGACGCGACCGAGATCAGGATCGCGCCGCGGAACCGGGACGGCGCGCTGCGCCGCCCCACCACGATCTGGGTCGTCCGCAACGGCGACGACCTGTACGTCCGGTCGGCCAACGGCCCCGAGGGCCACTGGTACCGCGCCGCCGAGAGCACCCACCGGGGCCGCATCGAGGCGGCCGGCCTGGCCCGGGACGTGTCGTTCGTCAACACCACCGACCCCGTCGTCAACGACGAGATCGACGCCGCCTACCTGGCCAAGTACGGCAGCACCCCGTGGGCCGAGCCGATGACCCGGCCCGGCCCGCGCGGCACCACCCTGCGCGTCCTCCCCGCGACCGCGGAGGCGTGACGGCCCGCGGCCCGCGGCCCGCGGACGGGAGACGGGTCACGGTTCGAGGTCGCTCACGCCCTTGCCGGTGGCGATGTCGAACGGCACGGACGCCTGGTCGTGGACGATCAGCCAGGCGCCGTCGCGCCGCTCGAAGCAGA
Organism: Actinomadura gamaensis; assembly: GCF_042652125.1. Taxonomy (NCBI): domain Bacteria; kingdom Bacillati; phylum Actinomycetota; class Actinomycetes; order Streptosporangiales; family Thermomonosporaceae; genus Actinomadura; species Actinomadura gamaensis. Next base: position 539,049 of record NZ_JBHSIT010000005.1, read on the forward strand.
AGGTGGCGCGGACCCACATGCCCGCGGTGGCCGTGCCGTCCGGCAGGGTGCCGGCGAGGCGGCCGAAGCAGTGGCCGAACGCGACGTCGCCGCCCACGGTGAAGGCCAGGTCGCGGACCTCGTAGGACAGGTCCCGGAAGAACGCGAACGCCCGGGTCCAGTTCGCCATCTTGGCGTCCGCCCCGACGTGCTGGAGCGGCGGCTCGACGTCGAACGACACCACGTCCGGCGCGTAGAGGCCGCGCAGCGCCTCGACGTCCTTGGCCCCGATCCCCGCGATCAGCTTGTCGATGTGCGCCCGGAGCCCGGTCTCTTCCCCGGCGCGCCGCGTCGTCGTCGTCATGGTCGTTCCCTCCGCAGGTGCGATTCCTTGGTCTCTCGCACCTACGACGACGCGGACGGCCGGAACGTCAGGCGGCGGTCCCGTCCCCGCCGTCGCCCGGCTCGTCGGCGGGGACGCGGCGCATGACGAGCAGGGCGACGTCGTCCTCGGCCTGGTGCCGCCCGATCATCGCCGCCATCACGGCCGCGCCGACCTGCTCCGACGGGCCCGCGTACGCCACCTCGCACAGGCGGGCGATGCCGGTGTCGACCGTGCCGTCCCGGCGCTCGACCAGGCCGTCGGTGTAGAAGCACAGCACCGCGCCGGGCGGCAGCTCCACGGTCGTGGTGCGGCGGGGGACGTCGTCGTCCAGGCCGATCAGGAGGTCGCTCGGCACGCCGGCGGCGCGGGCGGGCTCCCCGGGGACGGCCATGACCGGCGGGTAGTGGCCGGCCGAGGAGATCCGCAGCCGGTTCCGGTCGGGATCGCACACCGCGTACAGCACGGTCGCGGTCGCGGCCGGCTCGAAATGCTGGATCTTGCGGTCGAGCTTGCCCAGCACCTCGGCCGGGTCGGTCGTCTCCAGCGCGTAGGCGCGCAGGGCGCTGCGCATCCGGCCCATCACCACGGCGGCGCCGAGGCCGTGCCCGGCCACGTCGCCCATGACGATGCCGACGTGCCCGGACGGCAGGGTGAACACGTCGTACCAGTCGCCGCCGACGCTGGCCGCGCCCGGCCGGTAGCGGGCGGCCATCTCGATGCCCGGCAGCGCCGGGAGCGCGGCCGGGACGAGGCTGCGCTGGAGTTCCATGGCGCCCGCGCGCTCGGCGCGGCCGAGCAGGGCCTGCACGGCGCTCGCCGCGCGGCTCGCCGCGAACTGGAGCAGCTCCACCTCCTCGGTGGTGAACCGGCGCGGCGTGGTCGTCCCGACGTGCAGGACGCCGAGCACGGAGCCCGCGGCGATGAGCGGGACGCCGAGCAGCGCGCGCAGGCCCCGCTGGACGAGCAGCGGGTTGAACACGTTGGCGCTGGGCACGTCCTCGATGTAGACCGGCCGCCGCTCGGCGGCGACCCGTCCGGCGAAGCCCTGCCCGACGGGGACGCGGGCGGCCTGGACGACCTCCTCTTCCAGCCCCTTCGCGGCCGTCGCCACGAGGAACCGCCCCGGCCGCTCCAGGAGCAGCACGACGGCGGTGTCCACCGCGAGGATGTCGCGGACCCGATCCAGCAGCGTGTCCAAAAACTCCTCGACGTCCATGTGGGCGAACGCCTCGTCGGTGAACGCCTGGATGTTCTCGAGCTTCCGCGTCGCGTCGTCCAGGCGGCTGGTCGGATTGTTCACGCGCCAACTGTAAGGCCAGCCGGGAGGTGAGACTACGTGATCGTCGCACGTGAGGCTCCTGGTCACACCCCGCGAAGGCCCGGTGGCGGCCCGCCGCGGGCGGCGCGGGTTTAGCGCCCGCGTGCGGGACAGGAAGCCGGGAGAGGAGGGACGGCAGCGGCTTGGCGGCGAGTGAGGAGACCTGATCATGTCGATCATCCGAGGGCCGGTGGCGGCGGTGGCCGCCGCGACCGTGCTGGCGGCCGGGGGGTGCCACTACGGCTCGTCCTCCCCGGCCGCGCGTCCCACGTCCCCGCCCGCCTCGCCGGCGCCCGCCGAGCGGCTCAGCGCCCAGGACCGGACCTGGCTCGGCCAGGCCCACCAGGGCAACGTCGCCGAGGGCGAGCTGGGCGAGCTGGCGCGCGGCAAGAGCGGCAGCCGGCAGATCCAGTCCGAGAGCGCGACGCTGATGAGCGACCACACGGGGATGGACCAGGCGGTCGTCGACACGGCGCACCGGCTGAACGTCGGCCTGCCGACCGGCCCCACCGCGGCGGAGGCCGCGCAGCGCCAGGAGATCGGCGGCCTCACCGGCTCGGCGTTCGACAACGAGCTGATCGCCGGGCTGATCACCGACCACGAGCAGGCGATCGGGATGGCGCAGTACGAGGTGGACCACGGCTCCGACCCGACCGTGGTCGGGATGGCCCGCCAGGCGCTGCCCACCATGCAGAAGCACCTGACGATGCTGAAGCAGGAACAGCACTAGTGACGCATATCGCCTCCCTCGGGGCGCCGACGCAGCCGTTTGGCGCCCGGTGGCGGGGTAGGGCCTGTCCTCTCCGAACCCGGAGGGAGGCGGGCCGGGGCGTGACCGGCGTTTCTGGGTGCTGCCGGTGACGGCCCGTCCCGCCGGCGACTGAGGGCCGTCCGCCCGTCCGGACGGGCGGCCGAGGGGGAGCAGAGGCATGCGGATTGTCGTCATCGGGGCCACCGGCAACGTCGGCACGAGCACCGTGCGGGCGCTCAGCGCGGACCCGGACGTCACGTCGATCCTCGGGGTGGCGCGCCGGCGGCCCGAATGGACGATCGGCAAGACGGAGTGGGCGGAGGCGGACGTGGCCGGTTCCGATCTGGTCCCGCTCCTGCGCGGCGCCGACGCGGTCGTCCACCTGGCCTGGCTGTTCCAGCCGACGCACGACCCGACGGTGACCTGGCGGGCCAACGCGGTCGGCAGCGCCCGGGTGTTCCGCGCCGTGGCCGAGGCGAAGGTGCCGGCGCTGGTCTACTCGTCGTCGGTCGGCGCGTACTCGCCCGGCCCCCAGGACCGGGCCGTGGACGAGAGCTGGCCCACGCACGGCTGGCCCACGGCGTCCTACGGGCGCGAGAAGGCGTACGTCGAGCGGACGCTCGACGCGTTCGAGGCCGAGCACCCCGGCTGCCGGGTGGTGCGGATGCGGCCCGGCTTCATCTTCGAGCGCGAGGCGGCGTCCGGCCAGCGGCGCCTGTTCGCCGGGCCGCTGCTGCCGGGGCGCCTCGCCCGGCCCGACCTGATCCCGATCGTCCCCGACCTGCCGGGCCTGCGCTTCCAGGCGCTCCACTCGGCGGACGCGGGGGAGGCGTTCCGGCTGGCCGTCCTGCGTGACGTCCGGGGCGCGTTCAACCTGGCGGCCGACCCGGTCGTCGATCCCGACGTGCTGGCGGAGATGCTGGGCGCGCGCAAGGTCCGGCTGCCGGTCCCGGCGGTGCGGGCCGCGCTGGCGGCGGCCTGGACGCTGCGGATGGTCCCCGCGTCGCCGCAGCTTCTGGACCTGGCCCTGCGTGTCCCGATCATGGACACCGCGCGGGCCCGCGCCAAGCTCGGCTGGACCCCGACCCGGACCTCCGTCGAGGCGATCGGGGAGTTCCTCCAAGGGCTGCGCGACGGCGCGGGGCTGCCGACGCCGCCGCTGTCCCCGTCCACCGGCGGGCCGCTGCGGATCCGCGAGTTCCTCACCGGCGTCGGCGGCAGGCCCTGACCACTTCGAGAAGGGAGCGAAACCATGTCTCATCACGTTCCGGAACCCGACCCCCGCTCGCGGATGGAGGACGAGGGGATCCCCGACCTCCAGAAGGGCACTCCCGGCCAGCAGCAGGCGGTCGACCCGCAGGAGGAGACGCTGCCCGGCGAGCGCTCGCTCACGCTGGACGAGTTCGGCACCACGGCCGACGAGCAGGCGCAGGGCGAACCGGCCGCGCTCCGGCTCCAGCGCGAGGAGCCCGAGGAGCAGGCGTTCTTCGGCGCCGACGAGCCGGTCCCGCGCGAGGACGACGACGAGGTGCTGAGCCCGCCGCTGACCGACGAGGGCGGTCTCGGCGTCGGCGCGGACCTGGACACCAGGCACGAGCCGTCCGAGGGCCTCCCCGAGGAGAACCCGGCCCAGCCTGGGGAGCCGTCCGGCGAGTTCTGGGACGAGCCGCGCCCGGCGGGCAGGCTCGTGGCCCCGGACGAAGGGGCCCACCCGGTAAGGGACCCGGACGAGACCGCGACCGAGGTCGGCCCCGACGCGGGCGGCTTCACCGCCGAAGAGGACGCCATGCACGTCGAGCCGGAATGACCCGCGCTCCCGCGCGGAAGCGCCCCGCCAGCCTCCGGCGCGGAAGCGACACGCCGGCCTCCGGCGCGGAAGCGACACGCCGGGCTCCCGCGCGGAAGCGACACGCCGGGCTCGGGCGCGGAAGCGACCCGCCGGGCTCCGGCCGCGGGGTGCGACCCGCCGGCCCGGGGCACGGGAGTGACGTCCGGGGCGGAATTTCGGCGATGATTGCCGGTTGACCGGAGGGGGCGGGGAGCCGACGATGATCGCGAGCTCCCCGGCGGAAGGACGCGCCCGTGCGACGGAACCTGCCCCTGCCCGCGATCATCGGAACGCTGCTGCTCGGCGCGGCGGCGAGCGTCTCGGCCGCGCCGGTCGCCACCGGCGCGACGGCGCCGCCGCCGCGTCCGCTCGGTCAGATCGTGCCCGCTCCCGCGTCGGTCGCGCCCGGCGGCGCGCCGTTCACGCTGAACGCCGGGACGGCGATCCGCGTGGACGCCTCGCCGCAGGTCCGGGCCCTCGGCGCGTACCTGGCGGGGGTGCTGAGGCCGTCCACCGGGTACCGGCTGCCGGTCACCACCGGGCACGGCGGGAACGCGATCGCGCTGCGGCTCGCCGCGTCCGACCGCGCGCTGGGCGAGGAGGGCTACCGGCTCAGCGCGGGCCGGAGCGGGGTCACGATCACCGCGCGGCGGCCCGCCGGGCTGTTCCACGGCGTCCAGACGCTGCGCCAGCTGCTGCCCGCCGCGGTCGAGCGCCGGTCCCGGCAGCGCGGGCCATGGCGGATCGCGGGCGGGACGGTCCGGGACGCGCCGCGCTACGCCTACCGCGGCGCGATGCTCGACGTCAGCCGCCACTTCTTCACCGTCCGGCAGGTCGAGCGGTACATCGACGAGCTCGCCCTCTACAAGATCAACACGCTGCACCTGCACCTGTCGGACGACCAGGGCTGGCGGATCGCGATCGACTCCTGGCCCCGGCTGGCGAGCTACGGCGGATCGACCGAGGTCGGCGGCGGCAAGGGCGGCCACTACACCAAGGCGCAGTTCCGGGAGATCGTCGCGCACGCGGCGTCCCGGTACATGCAGGTCGTCCCCGAGATCGACACGCCGGGGCACACGAACGCCGCGCTCGCGTCCTACGCCGACCTCAACTGCAACGGCGTCGCGCCGCCGCTCTACACGGGCACCGACGTGGGCTTCAGCTCCCTGTGCGTGCCCAAGCAGATCACCTACCGGTTCGTGGACGACGTGGTGCGGGAGATCGCCGCGATGTCGCCGAGCAGGTACTTCCACATCGGCGGGGACGAGGCGCACTCGACCCCGCACGACCAGTACGTCACCTACATGGACAAGGCGCAGCCCATCGTGGCGCGGCACGGCAGGACGGTGATGGCCTGGCACCAGCTCGCGAGCGGCCATCCGGCGCCGGGGGCCGTCCTCCAGTACTGGGGCGGCGACTTCACCGGGCAGGCCGAGCGGAAGCAGGTCGCCGACGCCGCCGTCCATGGCGCGAAGCTGGTGCTGTCGCCCGCCGACCGCGCCTACCTGGACATGAAGTACGACGCCCGGACGCCGCTCGGCCAGGCTTGGGCCGGATACGTGGAGGTCGACCGCTCCTACGACTGGAACCCCGGCGCCTACCTGCCCGGCGCGCCGCCGGCCGCGATCCTGGGCGTCGAGGCCCCCATCTGGACGGAGACCCTGAAGACCAGCGCGGACATCGAGTACATGGCGTTCCCGAGGCTGCCCGGGATCGCCGAGCTCGGCTGGTCTCCGGCGTCCACGCACGACTGGAACGCCTACCGGACGCGCCTCGCCGCCCAAGGCCCCCGCTTCGAGGCGCTCGGCATCGACTACTACCGCTCGCCGAAGGTCCCCTGGTCCTGACCCTCGTTCACGGAACCTCGTCCGCGGATCCGCCGCGCCAACGGATGACCGTGTCCACGTGCGTGCGGATCCGCCGCGTCAGCGGATGACCGTGTCCAGCAGGTCGCGCAGGTTGGCGCGGGTGCGGGCGATCTTCTCGTCGAGGGTGAGGGTCTCGTCCATCTCGCGGGCGCTGGCCGACTCCTTCCGGCCCCGGACGAACAGGGAGCAGGCCAGGTCGGAGCACATGTAGCGGCCGACCGAGTTGCCCTGGCGGCCCTCCTCGCCGGTGCGGCGCGCGGTCAGCAGCGCCACGCCGCCGCCGGTCCGGGTGGTGAGGCAGAGCGAGCACATGCTGCGCGAGGTGAAGCCGCGGGACGCTCCGGCGGTGGCGCGCAGCGCGAGGCCGACGAGCCGTCCGCCGTGCTCGGCGACCAGGTAGGCGCGGTCGGGCGCGGCCGGGTCGCGCCAGCCGAGGAAGTCCAGGTCGTCCCATGGCAGGTCGGCGAAGTCCCGGGGCAGGTGCAGCCGCTTCGCCTCGCCCTTGGAGCAGTTGACGAAGGACGTGCGGATGTCGTGTTCGGTGAGCGGGTTCATGACCTCGACGGTAGGTCCTCCTAGGAGTACCATGCAAATTATTAAAGCCTTTAGTTTTCTGAGAGGGGGCTCATGGCACGGGCCGGAGTGACCGTCGAGCGCCTGGCGCGCGCGGGGGCGGAACTGGCCGACGAGGTCGGCTTCGACAAGGTGACCGCCTCGGCGGTCGCGCGCAGGTTCGACGTGACGGTGGCGAGCCTGTACTCCCACGTCGCCAACGCCCACGACCTGCGCGTCCGGGTGGCGCTGCTCGCCCTCGCGGAGCTGGCCGACCGGGTCTCGGACGCGGTGTCCGGACGCGCCGGCAAGGACGCCCTGGTCGCGTTCGCCGACGCCTACCGCGCCTACGCGCGCGAGCATCCCGGCCGCTACGCCGCCACCAGGATGCGCCTCGACACGGAGACGGCCCTCCGCAGCGCCGGCCCCCGCCACTCGGCGATGGCGCGGGCGATCCTGCGCGGCTACGGCGTCCCGGAGGAGGAGCAGACCCACGCCGTCCGGCTGCTGGGCAGCACGTTCCACGGCTTCGTCAGCCTGGAGGCGACCGGCGGCTTCGAGCACTCCGGCGAATCGGAGACCTCCTGGCGCAGGACCCTGGACGCCCTGGACGTCGCCCTACGCCACTGGCCGACGCCCGCACCACCCGCCTGAGCCCTGCCTGACTCCCGGCGCGGTCTGATCGCGCGGAGGCGGGCGGGGTTCACGGCGGGGCCGAGCCCGCCTTCAGGTAAGCGCGGCGGAGCCCTTCGCGGGCGCGGAACGACAGCTGCGTCACCGCGCCCGGTTTCAGGCCCAGCGCGCCCGCCACCTCGCGGACGGCCTCGTCCTCGACCACGGTGTGCCACAGGACGACCTGCCAGCGGCGCGGCAGCGAGCGGAAGGCCCGCGCCACCGCCGCGTTCTCGGCCGGGTCGCCGAGGGCGTCCGTCCCGGCGGCGTCGCCGGACCGCTCGGCCCAGGCGGCGAGCTCGTCGGTGACGACCGTCCGCCGGGCCTTCCTGGCCCAGTCGACCGCCGCGTTCCGCACGACCGCGTACAGGTAGGGGCGCGGACCCGCGACCGGGCCGCCGCCCGACCGCAGCGCCGCGAGCGTCCGCGTGAACGCCTCGCTGGTCAGGTCCTGGGCGGTGTGCTCGTCGTGGGCGAGGCCGCGCGCGTACGCCAGCACCGACCGATGGTGCCGGGCGAACAGCTCGCCCGACGCGTCCACGTCGCCCGCACGCACCGCGGCCACCAAGTCGGCGTCCGGTAGGCCCCGGACGCCCCGCGCGCGTTCCTCCACTCGTGCTCGCCATCCTTCCCGCCGCGAGCGCGGTGCGGACGGGAGGCGGCCGGCCCGCTCGGCGAGCACGTCCCCCCGGCGCCGGACGTGACCTGCGCCATGCCGGGCCCGCGGCTCGGAGCACGGTAGGCACGCGGGCCGCCCCGGTGCATCCGTAGAATTCCGCAGGCGGGGCCCGGGACGGCGGATACGTGATTCGTCCGATGGCCGGGACCGCCCGCTTCCGGCAGGCTCCTTCCGCCCGCCCCGAGCCCTAGGAGCCGCCATGAAACCGACCTGGACCAGGACGTCGGCCGCCGGAGCGGCGCTGGCCGCGGCGTTCTGCCTGGCCGCGCCCGCCGACGCCGGCGCCAATCCGTACGAGCGCGGCCCGGCCCCGACGCAGGAGAGCATCACCGCCGAGCGCGGGCCGTTCGCGATCGCGCAGGTCAAGGTGCCGTCCCGCAGCGGCGCCGGGTTCAACGACGGGACGATCTACTACCCGACCGACACGTCCCGGGGCAGGTTCGGGGCGGTCGCGGTCATGCCGGGCTTCAACGGGCCGCAGGCGTCCGTCGCCTGGTACGGGCCGCGCCTGGCGTCGCAGGGGTTCGTGGTCATGACCCTGGACAGCATCTCCCCCTGGGACCAGCCCGCCCAGCGCGGCCGGCAACTGCTGGCCGCGCTGCGGTACCTGACGGGGTCGTCCGCCGTGCGCGGGCGCGTCGACCCCGCCCGCCTGGCGGTGATGGGCCACTCGATGGGCGGCGGCGGGATCCTGGAGGCCGAGGCCGCGCAGCCGTCGCTCAAGGCCGCGGTCGCGCTCGCGCCGTGGGACCTGGGCAACCCGTCCGGGACGTCCCCGACCATGATCATCGGCGCGACCGGGGACCGCGTCGCGTCGGTCGGCTCCTTCGCCGAGCGCTTCTACCGGAACGCGGCGGGCCGCGACAAGGCGCTGGTCGAGCTGAACGGAGGCGACCACCTCACCTTCATCCGGCCCGACACCACCGTCGCGAAGTACTCGATCGCCTGGCTGAAGCGGTTCGTGGACGACGACACCCGCTACGACCGGTTCCTCTGCCCGGCTCCGGCGGGCGACCCGGCCGTCGCCACCTTCACCGACACCTGCCCGCTCTGACCGGACGCGCGGCGCCCCCGGCTCCCGGCTGAGCCGCCCGTCCGCGCCCCCTCCCGATCGGGTGAGGCCGCCGTCATGGCTGGCGGCGGCCTCGCGCCGTCCACTAGCGTGAGCCCGCGTCACGACCGTGCTGGTGGTGCTGATCGGGCGGTGCTGATCGGGCGGTGCTGATCGGGTGGTGTGGATGCGGACGGACAGGCGGAACGGCCGGGCCGGCGCGGCGGCGGGCCCGCTTTCATGATCGCGGCGCCGCCGGTGGCGGTGACGGGCTTCGTCGGCCGCGAGCGGGAGACCGCCGAGGCGCGGCGGCTGCTCGGCAGGGCGCGGCTGATCACGCTCACCGGCCCCGGCGGGGTCGGCAAGTCGCGCCTGGCCGCCCGGATCGCCCACCGGCAGGCGGACGCGTTCCCGGGCGGCGTGGCGTTCGTGGAGCTGGCCGAGCTGCGCGACCCGGCGCTGCTGCCCCACCTCGTCGCCGACCGGCTCGGGCTGCACCACCTGGCGGACGCGTCGATCACCCGCGCGCTCGTCGAGCACCTGCGCGACCGGGAGACCCTGATCGTGCTCGACAACTGCGAGCACCTCGTCGACGCCTGCGCCGAGCTCGCGACCGCGCTGCTCACCGGCTGCCACCGCCTCGTGCTGCTGTGCACCGGCCGCCAGACGCTGCGGGTGCCGGGGGAGTGGGTGCTGCCGGTCGAGCCGCTCCCGGTGGACGACGCGGTCCGGCTGTTCCGCGAACGGGCGGCGGCCGTGTGGCCCGGCTCGGTGGACGCCCCCGCCTCCGCGGACGGCCCTGGCGACCCCGACGGCTTCGGCGGCGCGGACGGCCCGGGTGACCGGGACGTGCTGGTCGAGCTCTGCCGGCGGCTCGACGGGCTGCCGCTCGCGATCGAGCTGGCCGCCGCCCGCGTCCGCTCGCTGTCGCCCGAGCAGATCGTCGAGCGCCTGGCGGACCGCTTCCGTCTGCTGACGTCCGGCCCGCGCACCCTGCCGCCGCGTCAGCGCACGCTGCGCGCGACGCTGGACTGGAGCTTCGACCTCTGCACGCCGTCCGAGCAGCGCGCCTGGGCGCGGCTTTCGGTGTTCACCGGCTCGTTCGGCCTGGAAGCCGCCGAACGGATCTGCGCCGACGACGCTTACGCCGACGACGCCGACGCCGACGCCGACGCCGACGACGCCTCCGACGGCGAGGTCCCCGGAAGGATCGCCGTCGAGAACGTCCTGGGGCTCATCGACAGCCTGCTGGACAAGTCGATCCTCGTCCGCCGGGAGCACGCGGGCGGGGTGCGGTACCGGATGCTCCAGACCGTCCGCGAGTACGGGCGGGAGCGGTCGTGCCGCGACGGCGAGCACGAGCGCGTGGCCCGCCGGCACCGGCGGTGGTACGACGAGCTGACCGAGGCGGCCGAGCGGGACTGGGTGAGCGACCGCCAGCTCGAACTGATCGGGCGCCTGCGCGAGGAGCACGCCGACCTGCGCGCCGCGCTGGACTGGTCGCTCTCGCGGCCCGGCGAGGCGGGGACCGCGCTGCGCATGGCCACCCGCCTCGTCGAGTACTGGACGCTGCGCGGCCTCGCGGGCGAGGCCCGGACCTGGCTGGAGCGTGCCCTGGCCGCGGCCCCGCCCGATCATCCGGACCGCGCGCTCGCCCTGGCCAGGTGCGCCCTCTACGCCCTCTGGCTGGGCGACCTCGACGGGATGGCCCGCATGCTGTCCCAGGCCGAAACTCTCGGCCCTGACGACGCCGACGCCGACGACGCGGACGGCACCTCGGACGGCCGTGGCGACATCCTGACCGCGACGATCGCGCACGTGCGGGCGTTCGCGGCGCTGCTGACCCAGCAGCCCGGGGCGGTCGATCTCGCCGCCGCGGCGTGCGCGGCGTTCCGCGCCCACGGCGAGGTGCGGGCCGAGCTGCATCCGCTGTTCGTCCACGGGGTCGCGCTCGCCTACCGGGACGGCGAGCCGGTCGCCGCGCGCCGGTCCCTGGCCCGGATGCACCAGGTCTGCGCGGACGCCGGGGAGCTGTTCTACCAGGCGATGTCGCTGTTCGGGCGGGCCGTCGTCGAGGTCGAGTTCGGTGATGCGGCGGTCGCGCGGGAGGCCGCCGTCGCCGCGCTCCGGCTCGACCTGCGGACCGGCGACGAGCACGGCCTCGCCTACCGGGTGGACGCCCTGGCCTGGATCGCCGACCGGCAGGGCGAGCACGCGCGCGCCGCGACGCTGTTCGGGATCTCCGCCGCTTTCTGGGACCGCATCGGAACGACCGCCGATCTCGTCGCCGGCCTGCCGCACCGGACGCACATCGGCCGCACCCGCGCGGCGCTCGGCGACGACCGTTTCGACGCGGCGTTCGCCGCCGGACGCGCCCTGTCCCGCGAAGAGGCCCTGCGCTTCGCCCTCGCCGATCCGGAACCCGAACCCGGTCCCCGGCAAGGACCCCGGCCCGGACCCGGATCGGCGGCCGAAGCGGTCGAGAGCCCGCTGACCGGCCGCGAGCGGCAGATCGCCGCGCTCGTGGCCGAGGGGCTCACCAGCCGGGCCATCGCCGAGAAGCTGACGATCTCCACGCGGACGGTGGACACGCACGTCCAGAACGTCCTGACGAAGATGGGGTTCGCGAACCGCGCGCAGATCGCCGCGTGGGTCGTCCGCGGCGACGCGCGCGAGCCGTGAGGACGCCGCCGGTCACAGGGTGGCGGCGAGTTCGTCGAGCGCGCCGGTGAGGACGGCGACGCCGCGCAGGTACTCGGCGATCTCGATGTGCTCGTCGTCGCCGTGGTCCAGGGAGCCGTCGCCGGGGCCGTAGGCGGCCATGGGCATGGTCCAGTGCGGGGCGACGGTGTTCATGTCGGACGTGCCGGTCTTCAGCGTGGGCCGGGGCTCGCCGCCCTCCCGCCGGATCGCGGCCGAGACCGCGCGCACGACCGGGTCGGAGCGCGGGCTGCGCACGGCCGGGACGTGCCGGACGATCGTGACCTCGCCGCCGTTCGCGCAGGCGTCCAGGCGCGCCGCGAACGCCGTGACGTCGAAGCCGACCGGGATCCGGCAGTCGATGTCGAGTTCGGCCTCGACCGGATCGCCGCGCATCCCGCGCAGCGTGGCGGCGGGGCGGCCGAACGCCGCGTGGTCGCGTTCGGGACCGAGCGCGTCCAGCAGGTCGTGCCAGAAGCCGAGCGCGACGTCGGTGGCCTTGGCGGCCGGGTTGGTGGAGTGGGTGGCGGGCCGGGTCACCCGGTAACCGACGTCGATCTTGCCCTTGTAGCCGAGCACCACCCGCGACCAGCCGCTCGGCTCGCCGACCAGCAGCGCGTCCGGCGCCGGGACGGTCCGGGCGAGGTGCTCGCCGCCGCGCGACAGCCGCTCCTCCTCCACCGCGCCGACCACCCGGATCGTGCCGGGGAAGGACGGCCGGGCCGCCGCCGCGCTGATCATCGCGGCGAGCGGGCCCTTGGCGTCGACCGCGCCGCGCCCGACCAGGCGGCCGGCCTCGCGGCGCACCGGCAGCGGCCGGTCCACGGTGTCGAGGTGGCTGAGGAGCATCACGACGGGGCCGCCGCCCGCGCCGACGTCGCCGATCACGTTGCCCGCCTCGTCGCGGCGCGCGGCGAGGCCGAGGTCGTCCATGGCCTTCTCCAGGAACCGCGCGAGCTCGCCCTCCCGCCCGGACGGCGAGGGGATGGCGAGCATGCCGAGCAGCAGGTCGACCGGGGTGCTCATGTGATCTCCAGGGTGGTGCCTGCGCCGCCCAGGGCGGCGGTGACCGGACGGGGGAGCCGCCCGTCGGAGACCGACACCCGCGGAACGCCGCCGAGCAGCGCCTCGCGGGCGGCGATCAGCTTGCGGTGCATGCCGCCGCTGGCCGCGTGCGGCACCGGCCCCTCGCGCGGCAGCGCGCAGCGGGCGAGCAGGCTGGCGTCGTCGGACGCGTCGCGCAGGACGCCCGGCGCCGAGGTCAGCAGGACGAGCCGCGCGGCGCCGAGCGCGACCGCCACCGCCGCGGCGGCGCGGTCGGCGTCCACGTTGACGGGCGCGCCGTCCTCGCCGGTGGCGGGCGGCGACAGCACCGGGACGAACCCGGCGCCGAGCAGGGTGCGCAGCAGCTCGGGCCGGACGCCCGTGACGCGCCCGCTGTGGTCGTCGCGGACGATGACCGTCCGGCCGTCCCGGACGGCGCGCTGCGCTGTCTTGCGCCGGGCGCGCAGGAGGCCGCCGTCCAGCCCGGTCAGTCCCACGGCCGGGACGTCGTGGGCGGCGAGGGCGCGCAGCAGCCGCGGTTTGGCGCGTCCGGTGAGGGCGAGGGTGACCACGTCGAGCATCGCGGGGTCGGTGTGGCGGCTGGTCACGCCGCTGGGGGAGACGAGCGTGCGCGCGGGCACCCCCAGCTCGGCGGACAGCCGCTCGATCTCCGGCGCGCCGCCGTGGACCAGGACGACCTCGCCGGCGCGTCCGGCGAGGTCGGCGCAGACCGGCTCGGGCGGCACCGCGCCGCCGCACTTCACCACGGTGAGCCCCATCAGATCGGGTGCAGGCCGGGGAACCCCAGGCCGAGGGGCTCGGGCTGGCCGGTGCGGACGTTGAGGCACTGCACCGCCGCGCCCGCGCCGCCCTTGACCAGGTTGTCCAGCGCGGCGATCGCGGTGATCCGGCCGCCGTCCGCCGCGAACCCGACGTCGCAGTAGTTGGAACCGGACAGCAGCTTCGGGTCGGGCAGCCGGTGCGTGCCCCGGCGGTGCGCGACGATCCGGACGAACGGCTCGTCCGCGTAGTGCTCCCGGTAGGCGCGCCGGACGGCCTTCTCGTCCGCGTCGCCCGTCGCGTGGCACACGACCTGCACGCCGCGGACGGCCTCGACGCCGGTCGCGGTCATCCGCGCGCGCAGCCCGGTCAGCCGGGACACCTCGGCCTCGTGCCGGTGCCGGACCGGGGCGAACACCCGCATCGCGCCGCTGCGCTCGGCGTGCAGGTTGCCGTCCCCGGCGAGCGCGCCGGAGCCGCTGGAGCCGGTGCGGGCGTCGATCTGGACGTCCGGCGCGACCAGCCCGGCGAGCGGGCGCAGCGCGAGGATCGCGGCGGTGGCCATGCACCCCGGCACGCTGATCAGGTCGGCCGTGGCCAGCTCGTCCCGGAACAGCTCGGGGACGCCGGGGACGAACGAGCCGAGCAGTTCGGGCGCGGCGTGCGGGACGCCGTAGTACCGCTCGTAGACCTCGGGGTCGGGGAGCCGGAAGTCGCCCGACAGATCGATGACCGTTCCGGCCCGCTCCCGCACGCGGGGGAGCAGAGTCATGGTGGTGCGGTGCGGAGTCGCGGTGAACAGGACGTCGCAGTCGGCCAGGTCGTCCGGCGCCCTGAACGCCAGGTCGGTCTGGGCGCGCAGGTTGGGGTGGACGGTGTCGATCCGGCGGCCGGGGAACCGCGTGGAGAGCGCCTGGCCGATCTCGACCCCGGGATGCCCGAGGAGCAGCCGCAGCAGCTCGCCGCCCAGGTATCCGGCGGCTCCCATGACCGCGACGCGGATCATCGCGCCTCCCGCAGTCCGGACGGAGGCGGCGCCGGCCGTTCATGACTTCGTGCCACCGCGAGGGCATGGGAGACGATCGCGTCCGCCACGTCCAGGGAGTCGCCGTGGGCGGTCTGGAAGCTCTGGAACTCGACGGCGTGGTTGACTTCGAGCACGAGCAGGCGATCCGGGCCCTCGATCAGATCGACGCCCAGGACGCCGCCGCCCACGGCCTCGGCGGCGGCCAGCGCGAGGTCCGTCACCTCCGGGACGAGCGGGCACGGCTCGGACCGGGCGCCCCGGGCCGCGTTGGTGCGCCAGCCGTCCGCGTAGCGGTAGGTCGCGCCGACGACCTCGTCCCCGGCGACGATGACGCGGATGTCGCGTCCCGGCTTCTCGACGAACTCCTGGAGGTAGACGATGTGCTGCTGCGGGGACGGCAGGGCCGCGCGGTGCTCCAGCAGGGCCTCGGCGGCCGCGCGGTCGCGGGCCACCGCCACGAGCCGTCCCCAGGAGCCCGCGAGCGGCTTGATCACCACCGGGTAGCCGAGCCGCTCGGCGGCGCCGGCGCCCTCCTCGGGGGCGAGCGCGACCGCCGTGCGCGGCGCGGGCACTCCGGCACGTTCCAACGCCAGCGACGTGCGCAGCTTGTCGCCGCACACGCCGATCACCTCGGACCGGTTGACCGCCGGGACGCCCCGCGCCTCCAGCAGCAGCGACGCGTACAGGCCGCGGCTCTGCGAGATCTCCCGGTTCAGCGCCGCCGCGTAGGGCGGTTCCGCGCAGGGCGGTTCCGCGTAGGGCGGTTCCGCGCAGGGCGGCTCCGCCGCGCCGCCGGGCTCGGCGCCGCCGGGGTCCCGGCCGCCCAGCTCGGCGCTGAACCGGCGGGTGTCGAGGTGGACGTACGGCACCCCGCGCCGTTCCAGGGCGGCGAGGACGCGCTTCTCCTCGTACCGCACCCGGGAGGCGAGTACGGCCAGCGGCCTCACTCGCCCCAGTCCTCCTCGATCTCGGGGGCGAGCGCCAGCGCGACCGGGTCCAGGCCGACCACCTCCAGCTCGCTGGAGCAGTCGGCGCACTGCGCGATCTCGCTCAGCCGCACCGGCTCGGCGAGCTCGACGGGGGCCTCACACTCGGGACAGGTCGGGATCATCCGTGCCACCTCCAGGGATTCGGCCGATCAGGTCGGTCGCCGCCGCGACGACCGCGTCCGCGGTGATGCCGTACCGGTCGAGCAGGTCGCGCTGGCCGCCCGCCCGCTCGGCGAACGTGTCGGGCATCCCCACGCGGACGACGCGGGCGGGCGCGTGCTCGGCGAGCGTCTCGGCGACCGCGCCGCCGAGCCCGCCCGACCGCCAGTGCTCCTCGACCGTGACGGCGCCGGCGGTGCCCGCGACGGCGCCGACGACGGCGTCCGCGTCGAGCGGGCGCAGCGTGTGCAGGTTGAGCACGGCGGCCCGGACACCGTGCTCGGCGAGGCGGTCGGCGGCGTCCAGCGCGGCCAGCACCGGGTGCGGGCCGCACGCGATGATCGCGAGGTCGCGGCCGGGGCGCAGCCGCTGCGCGCGGCCGATCTCGAACGCGCCGCCGCCCGCGTCCGAGCCGCCGTCCGCGTTCGCGCCGCCGCCCGCGTTCGAGCCGCCGTCCGCGTTCGAGCCGCCGCCCGCCACGTTCAGGGCGCTCGCCACGTCCGGGGTGGCCTTGCGGCCGAGCCGGACGTAGAGCGGGCCGGGCAGCGCCGCGGCCTGCCGGATCGCGGCCTCGGCCTGCGCGGCGTCCGCGGGGACGACCACGGTGAGCCCCGGCAGCGTCCGCGTGACCGCGAGGTCCTCCAGGGCGTGGTGGGTCGGGCCGAGGTGCCCGGCGGCCAGCCCGCCGTGCGTCGCCACGATCCGGACGGGAAGCGCGTTGTAGACGATGTCGATCTTGACGGCCTCCAGCGCGCGGGTCGTCGCGAAGGTCGCCATGGTCGTGACGAAGGGGATCTTGCCGCTCGCGGCCAGGCCCGCCGCCGTCCCCATCAGCGCCTGCTCGGCGATGCCGAGGTTCAGGTAGCGGCCGGGGAAGTCCGCGAACGCGTCCGGATCGAACAGCCCGGTGTCGCTGTCCAGGCAGTACAGCCGCTCGTCGGCCAGCATCAGCTCCGGCAGCAGGTCGCGATAGACCTCCCGCGCCGACCGCTGCGCCGGCCGCCGCTCTGCGGAGCGTTCCGGGCCGGCGGTCACGAGGTCGCCCTTCGGTGCCGGGCGCGCAGGACGGCCAGGGCGCGTTCGGCCTGCCGCCCGCCCAGGGTCGCGTAATGGGAGCGAACGCGCCCCTCGATCGACGGCAGCCCGCGTCCCTTCACGGTGTGCGCGATCACCACCATCGGACGGCCCGTCGGACGGCCCGTCGCACCAGGCGTGAGCGCCGAGCGCAGCGCGCCGAAATCGTGCCCGTCGGCCTCCCGGACCGTCCAGCCGAAGCCGCGCCAGCGGTCGGCGAGCGGTTCGAGCGCGACGGTGTCCTCGGTGGGCCCGTTGAGCTGCAAGCGGTTGCGGTCGATGACGGCCGTCAGGTTGCCCAGCCCGAGCGAGGCGGCGCTCATCGCCGCCTCCCAGACCGATCCCTCCTGCAACTCGCCGTCTCCCATCACGGCGAAGCAGCGCCGCGCCGGGGAGGCGACGGCGAAACCGGTGGCGAGCGCCAGCCCGTGCCCGAGCGATCCGGTCGGCATCTCCACGCCCGGGACGGCGCGCACGGGATGCCCCATCAGCCGGCTGCCCGGACGGGCGTACTCGGCGAGCTCCCCGACCGGGAAGAAGCCGCGCTCGGCCAGCACCGCGTACAGGCAGATCGCCCCGTGCCCCTTGCTCAGGACGAGGATGTCCCGGTCGGGCGCGTCCGGCCGCGCCGGATCGACGTTCAGGACGTCGAAGTACAGCAGCGTGAGGATCTCCACCAGCGACATCGACCCGCCGAGGTGGCCGCCCTCCGGCCCGGCGCACATGCCGACGACGTGCTCGCGCACCCGGTGCGCCGTGGCCGCCAGGTCCACGCTGGTCGGGGGCGGGCCGTGGGGGTCCATCAGCGTCGGCCCGGGAGCGTGGCGAGCACGAAGTGGCCCGGCAGGTGGACCGCGAGCCCCTCCCGGATCTCGGCGACCAGCTCGTCCCCGGCCAGGCGGATCGTGGACGAGCGCCGGTCGAGCAGGGTCGCCGCGGCGGTGAAGTCGCCGACCAGGGCCGTGCCGGGCGGGACCATGCGGGTGCGGCCGACCTTGACGCCCTGCGTGGCGAGGCGCTCCAGGAACGCGCCGTCCTCGACCAGCGGCCACCAGTCGTCCGGATGCAGGACGATCCCGTCCGCGGACCCGCCGTACCACTCGCACAGGGCGGCCGTGGCCAGCAGCGTCGAGGCGGCCGTCCGGTCGGTGGCGCGGGGCTCGCGGCGCCGGACGCCCGGCGTGCGCAGCAGGCCCTCGATGCCGCCCGAGCCGTTCAGCAGCGCGTCGTTCTCGGCCGTCCCGAGCCGGACGAGCAGCCGGTAGTCGACGAACGCGGCGAGCGCGGCCGGGTCGGCGAGCACCTCGGCGGGCACCCGCACGGCCGCGCGGATCGTCTCGGTCCGGACGGTCCGCGCCCCGACCTGGAACTCCCACTCGGGCGCGGCGTCGTCCGCCGCGACGTTCTCGGCGCGCTCGGTGAACACGGTGACCTCGTCGGCGTCCACGACCGCCTTGCGCAGCAGGTGCCGGACGGTCAGCCTCGGCCGCCGCTTCGCGGGCGGGAACAGGTCGCTGATCGAGGCGCGCAGCTCCACCGCCGCCTTCGGCCCGTGCCGGGCGTGGGCGAGCGCGAACTCCTCGCCGGGGCTGCGGTGGGTCAGCTCCGGGTCGTCCAGCATCATGCGCACGTCGGACATGGATCACATCCCCAGGGAGCGGCCGCCGTCGACGACCTGGACGGTTCCGGTGACGAAGCTCGCGCGGGCGCTCAGCAGGAACGTTCCGGCCGCCGCGACCTCCTCGGGACGGGCCACCCGCCCGAGCGGGATGCCCGCCTCCGCCGCGACGCGGGCGGTCCCGGCCTCCACGTCCCCTTCGAGGCCGCCGAGCAGCGCGTCGGTGGCGGTGTAGCCGGGCGCGAGGACGTTGACGGTGATGTCGCCCGGTCCCAGCTCGTGCACGAGGGTCTTGGCGTAGGCGGCCAGCCCGGCCCGCGCGATCCCCGACAGCGCGTACTTCGGGATGAGGTCGCGGATCGTCTCGCTGGCGACGATCAGGACCCGTCCCCATCCGGCCTCGCGCAGGTGCGGCAGCGCGGCCTGGACGAGCCCGACGTGCGCGACCATCGCCAGGTCGAAGGCGGCGCGGTAGCCGTCGGGACCGAACGCGCCGGTCGGCCCGGCGGGCGGCCCGCCCGCGTTGCTGACCACGATGTGCGCCGCGCCGTGCTCGGCGGCGGTGTCGTCCACCCAGGCCCGCGCCGCCTCGGTGTCGCGCAGGTCCAGGGCGCGGGTGCCGACCTCGGTGCCGGACTCGGCGGCGAGCCGGTCGCGGGCCTCGGCGAGCCGGCCGGGATCGCGGCCCGCGATCGACACCGTGGCGCCCTCGCGCAGCAGCTCGCGCGCGATCGCGAACCCGATGCCCGCCGAGCCGCCCGACACCAGCGCGACCTTGCCGTCCAGTCCCAGATCCACGTCACACCCTCGTCTCCACGTCACACCCTCGTCTCGTAGCCGTACCGGCGCAGCAGGGGCAGCGCCAGCAGCGTGGTCGCGGCCCGGTGTGGGCGGGGCAGGCCGGTGAGCCACCTGCGGTCCTCGTCGATGGGCGTCCGGCCGCGTCCGAACCGGTTCGGGTTGCCGGTGACGGTGTGGTTGCCGCCCAGCTCGACCGTCCCGTCCGGGGCGACGGGGTTGGGCCCGGCGTGCCCGATCAGCTCCAGGATGCTCGCGACCGCCGCCCGCGGCCGGCGCACCAGGTCCTCGTAGCGCAGGTGCAGCGTGTCCGCGCGGTGGGCGCGCCCGACGGCCTCGGCGGCGAGGTTGAAGCCCGTCCAGTGCAGCGTGCTGTCGAGCGCGGAGCGGCGGCCCGTGTACGCCTTCGGCTGCATCCACGACCAGGCGACCGCGCGCGGATCGCGGATCAGGTGCACGTAGGACGCGTCGATCCCCGGCATCCCCGCCAGCAGCGCGGCGTCCGACGCGTACTTGGAGCTGTCGACGACCGTGTGGGCGCCGCAGACGTCGGTGATCGCGCGGTAGGTGGCGGCGAGCGTGGCGGGCCAGCCGTTGCGGGGCGGGGTGCGGAGCGTCCGCCAGGTGTGGCGGGTGCGGCAGGCGTCCTGCCAGGCGACGACCTCGGCCGCGTGGTCGGCGAGGGACCGCCCGTCCGGCCGGACGGCCTCCAGCACCCGGCTCCAGACCGGGCACTCGCGAAGGGGCTCCCCGCACCCGCACCGCCCGTTGCTGCCGGTGCCGAGGACGCCGTTGCGCCACAGGAACCGCAGCTCGCCGACGTGGACGACGCCGGGGGCCTCGGCGAGGACGTTGCCGAGCACCGTGCTTCCGCTACGGCACCAACCGGTGATGTAGAGCACCCTCATCGACAACCACGACTCCCGGGATGACCGGCGCGAGTTGGTCAGTCTGCATGAAAACATGATCTTCCGAAGAAGGGAACCGTCCGCCTGAGACCGGTTGCGAACGGGTCGCCGCGCTCCGGATCGGCCGCGTCCGGCGAAGTCAGGACGGCCAGTCGGGGCGGGCGGTGAGCTCGACGGCGGCGCAGGTCCAGGCGAACCCGGCGCCGATGCCGACCAGCAGCGCCCGGCCGCCCGGACCGAGGCCGCCGGACTCGGCCAGCCACGCCAGGCCGGTGAGCTGGTCGGCCGCGCCGACGTGCCCGGTGCGGCGGCCCCACTCCCAGGCGGTGCGCGCGACGTCCAGGCCGAGCGGTTCGGCGTAGCGGGTGCGCAGGACGCGCAGGCCCACGTTCGGGAAGACGAACCGGTCGATGTCGCCGATCTTCAGCCCGGCGTCGGCCAGCGTCCGGTCAACGGCCTCGGTCAGGCCCGCGGTGGTCCGCTCGGCGACGCTCCCGACCCGCCGTCCCGCGCCCGCGGCGAACGCGGCCCGGCGCGTCCGCACGTCCACCGGACGGCCCGGGGCGGCGGCGAACGGCTCGTCGCCCCGGTACATGCCCTCCAGCTCGGTGTCCACGACCGTCGAGACCGCCAGCAACCGGGCGAACCCCGCGCGGGCGAGCACGACCGCCGCCGCGCCGTCTCCGTAGACCAGGCCGGACAGGTCCGCGCGCCAGCGGTCGAAGCCCGGCCCGCCGAACCGGTCGGCGGTCGTGACCAGGGCGGAGCCGCGCGACGCGTCGGCCGCCAGGTACGAGGCCGCCAGTTCCAGCGCGCCGAGGGCGCCCGCGCACATCTGCTGGACGTCCATCGCGGGCGCGTGCCGTCCGGCCTCGCCGAGCACCTCCCGGTGGACGTAGGACGCGGCCGGCCAGTAGTCGACGCCCTGGAACCACGCCGAGGCGTGCAGCAGCAGCGCGATCTCCGAGGGCGGCGTCCCGGCCCGGCGCAGCGCGCGCCGCGCGGCGGCGACGGCCATCTCCGGCGGTGCCTCGCCGGTCGCGACGGTGACCGAGAGGTACTCGTCGGCGGCCCGGTCGGACGCGTCGTACCGGCCGTCCGCGACCGCGCCCGCGACGTCCACGGGCGGCGGGAGGTGGTGGGCCAGGCCGGCGAGGAACAGGCCGTCGCAGCGCATGCGCACCTCCGGGGCCGGTGACGGCGGACGATCACCACATTAGGGTGATCCCCGTCGAGGGGCGAGCGGCGTTTCCGGCGCCGGCGGGAGGCCGCGGTGAGCGACAGTGGTCATTCGATCGAGCGCAGTGGTCATTCGATCGAGCGGAGGGGTCATTCGATCGAGCGGAAGGGTCATGCGATCGGGCTTCCGGGGACCGCGTGGTCGGTCTGGAAGGACGTGGTGCTGCGCTCGACCGGGTTCCCGGCGGAGGGCCTCGCGCTGTTCGGCGCTCCCGGCTGCGCGGCCGTCGCCGACGCGTTCCTGGACGGCCGGGCGAGCGAGGACGAGCTGACCCGCGCCCTGGACGCCGCGCTCGCGGACGCCTCGCGAGCCGCCGCCGAGGTGGCCGCCGATCCGCTCTTCCGCGAGGCGCTGACCTGGCAGAACCCCGCCGCGGCCCGTCGCGTCGCGGAGCTGGCGTCCGCGTCGCCGCCCGGCTCGGAGACACCGGTCCGCCGGACGGGGCACAAGTGGCGCGCGCGGGAGAACACGCTGGTCCGGTACTGGCAGCGGTACTGCGGAAAGAACGACACCGTCGGGTTCTTCGGGCCGGTCGCGTGGGGCACGATCGATCCCGATCTCGCTCCGGCGGTCGTGGCCCGGCCTGGTGAAGGGCTCGTGCGGGACCGGCACGTCGCCCTGGAGTTCTGGGCGCTGGAGGCGTACGTCACCGC
Source organism: Actinomadura gamaensis (assembly GCF_042652125.1). Lineage (NCBI taxonomy): Bacteria > Bacillati > Actinomycetota > Actinomycetes > Streptosporangiales > Thermomonosporaceae > Actinomadura > Actinomadura gamaensis. Next base: position 561,122 of record NZ_JBHSIT010000005.1, read on the forward strand.
GCTGCTCGCCGACCCGGAGGTGGCTCCGTGGCTGCCCGCCGGCGTCCAGCCGCACGTGGTCGTCCAGGACGGACGCGTCCTGCGTCCCGGCGATGAACCACTCCCACTGGACGAACCGGAACAGGCCGTCCTCGCACGCTGCGACGGTGTGACTCCCGTAGTTCAGATCGCGTCCGAACCGCCCGAGAGCGCCGCGCTGGAGCGGCTGGTGGACGCCGGTGTCGTCTGGCGGGGCGTGGACATGCCGTACAACCCGCGTGCCGAGAGCGTCCTGCGCAAGGCCCTCAACGACATCCCCGACCCGGAGGCCCGGAAGCGCGCTCTGGCCGGCCTTGAGCGCCTCGACCTGGCGCTGGCCGCCGTGGCCGCGGCGGCCGGCGATCCCGACGCGCTCGCGGCGGCGCTGGCCGGGCTGGACGCCGAGTTCACGGCCGTGACCGGGGCCGAGCCGCAGCGCCGGGACGGCCAGATGTACGCGGGCCGCCGCGTCTGCTACGAGGACACCGTCCGCGACCTGGACCTCACCTTCGGCCGTCCGATTCTGGAGGCCCTCTCCGAGCCGTTCGGGAACGTCCTGCTACCCGCCGCGCGGTGGGTCTCGGCGGCCTTGGCCGACGCCTACGACGCCGGTTTCAAGGCCCTGTACAGACGGTTGGGCGGTCCGCGCGACGGTGGCGTGCCGATGCCGGTGTTCTGGCGCGCGGCCCAGCCGCTGCTGGCGGGTCCGGACCGTCCGGCGGACGCCGTCGTCGCCGAGTTCGCGCGCCGCTGGAGCGAGCTGTTCGGCCTGGACGCCGCCACCGCGGCCGCGAGCCGCCTGGACCTGCGCAGCGCCGATCTCGCCAGGCGGGCCGCCGAGCTGTTCGCCGCCGACCGTCCGGGCTGGGCGGGCGGGCGCATCCACAGCCCCGACATCCACCTCTGCGCGCCGAGCGTCGAGGCGCTCGCCGCGGGCGACTTCACCCTGGTGCTCGGCGAGATGCACACCGCCTGGCCCACGCTCGACTGCGCGGTGTTCGCCGACCGGCATCCCGACCCCGAGCGGCTGCGCGCCGCCGCTGCCGCCGACATCGGCCCGCAGTTCCGGCCGCTGTACCCGACCTGGTGGCCGCAGTACACCGCGCGCATCGCCCCGGTGCTGGGCGTCACCGACCGGCAGCTCGCGTTCACGGCCGCGTCGGGCGCCGACCCCGGCCGGGTCCTGCCGACCGTCGCGCTCACCGTGACCGAGCGGGACGGGAGGCTGGAGGTCACCGGGCCCGGCGGTCTCCGCCGTCCGGTGCGCGAGGTGTTCGCCCTGCTGTTCGGGTTCGTGGGGGCCGAGGTGTTCAAGCTCGTCGGCGCGGGCCCGCACCACCCGCGCATCACCCTGGACCGCCTGGTCGTCACCCGCGAGACCTGGCGGACGACCGTCGGCGGCACCGGGCTCGTCCCGGCGACCGGGGCCGTCCGGGAGTACCTGGCCGCGCGCCGCCTGCGCGCCTCTCTCGGGCTTCCCGAGCGCGTGTTCGCCAAGGTCGGCACCGAGGTGAAGCCCGTGTACGTGGACTTCACCGGTCCCCGCTACGTGTCGGCGTTCGCCGCGATGCTGCGCGCGGCGCGCGAGTCGTCCGGCCCGGACGTCCCGGTGGTGTTCAGCGAGTTGCTGCCCGGCCCCGAGGACGCCTGGCTCCGGGACGCGCGAGGCCGGCGCTACTCCTCCGAACTGCGGCTTCAGTTCTGCGACCCGGAGCGTCCCTGATCCTCGGCGCCGCGCCGGAACCCGAACGCCGCGACCGCCGTCATCGCGACGGTGAGGACGAGCCCGGCGGTGAACGCTCCGCGCATACCGTCCGCCGGGGTGGCGCCGCGGGTCGCGTCGTCCACCGTGACCAGGACGGCCACGCCCAGCGACCCGCCGACCTGCTGCATGCTCTGCAACACCGCCGACGCCGCGCCCGCCTCCCCGGACGGCACCGACGCCATCGCCGCGAACGTGGCCGACACCGACACCATCCCGCTTCCCGCGCCGAACAGCAGGACCGGGCCGAGGATCAGCGAGAGGTAGGAGCCGTCCGCCGAGACCTGCGTCAGCCACGCCATCCCGGCGACGCACAGGACCGACCCCGCCACCATGAGCGGCCGCGCGCCGTACCGGGGCAGCAGGCGCGGCACCGCCCGGCTGACCGCGACCAGCACGACCGTCGTCGGCAGGAACCCGAATCCGGTCGCCAGCGGCCCGTACCGGAGGACGCCCTGCACGAAGAGGGTCAGGAAGAACATCATCCCGCTCATCGCGGCCGTGAGCAGCAGCCGCATCGCGAACGCCCCGACCCGGTCGCGCTCGCTCCACAACCCCAACGGCATCACGGGCTGCGCGGCGCGCGCCTCGACCAGGGGGAACAGCCCGAGCAGGACGGCGGCGGCGCACAGCGCGCCGACTGTCCGGACCTCGCCCCAGCCGTGCCCGGCGGCGCGGATCAGCCCGTAGACCAGCAGCACCGAGCCGAGCGTGCAGGTGAGCGCCCCGCCGAGGTCGAAGCGCGCCCGGCGGCGCGGGGACTCGCGCAGCGCCCGCGGCGCGAGGAGCACGATCGCGGCCCCGACCGGCACGTTCACGAACATCACCGCCCGCCAGGACGCCCACGCCGTCAGCAGCCCGCCGAGCACGAGCCCGACGACCATGCCCCCGCTCGCCGCGATCGCGAACACCGCGAGCGCCCGGCTCCGGCGCGGCCCGTCCGGGAAGGTGGTGGCGATCAGCGCGAGGGATCCGGGGCCGGCGAGCGCGGCGCTGGCGCCCTGCGCGGCCCGCGCCGCCAGCAGCGCGGCGGGCGCGCCGGCCAGCCCTCCGGCGAACGAGGCGGCGGTGAACAGCGCGACGCCCGCGACGAACGTCCGCCGGTGGCCGAGCAGGTCCCCGGCGCGTCCGCCGAGCAGGAGCAGCCCGCCGAAGGCGAGCGTGTAGGCGTTGACCACCCACGACAGCCCGGCGTCGGAGAAGCCCAGCCCCCGCTGGACGCTGGGCAGCGCGATGTTCACGATCGACGCGTCCACCACGAGCACGAGCTGGCAGGCCGCCAGCACGCCCAGCGCGAGCCGTCCGCGCCGGCCGCCGCGACGGTCGTCGTCGAGGTCGTCCTCGGCCGTGCGCGCGTGGAGCATGGGGGTCCTCACGGGTCCGGTGCCGCGTCCAGGGGCTCGGCCGGACGGTAACCGACCGGACCGGCCGATACCAGGGCCGGTCCGGTGGGGGCCTGGACAATCCGGGCAAGATCGTGGATCTTCGCACCAGGACGGAACCGACGATCCGCTCGACCACACCGGGTTCTCACCGGAGAGAACAGAACGGGAGAGCAGAGATGACCGAGACCTCCGAGACGTCCGCGGGCTTCCGCGAGCGCGGCTGGTGGCGGGACGAGACCTTCCTCGACGACCTGCGGCGGCACGTGCGCGACACGCCGGGCAAGACGGCCGTCGTCACCCGGCGCCAGTCCGACGGCCGCACGTTCCGGCTCGACTACGCGCGGCTCGCGGCGGCCACCGACCGGTGCGCGAGCGCCCTGGTCGAGCTGGGGCTGCGGCCCGGCGACGTCATCGCGGCCCAGCTCACCGACCGCTGGGAGCTCGCCGCGCTCACCCTCGCCTGCATGCGCGCCGGGGTCGTGTACTGCCCCCTCATGAAGACCTACCGGCGGCGCGAGCTGGACGTCATGCTGCGCGTCACCGAGGCCCGCGTCCTGGTCACGATGGCCGAGGACGACGGCGACCGGCTCGGCGAGCTCGGCGCGGAGTTCGCCGCCGAGCTGCCGTCCCTGGAGCGGGTCTTCGTCGCCGACGGCCCCGGACCGGACGGCACCGAGGAGTTCGAGTCGTTCTTCTTCGGCACGCCCTGGGAGGAGCGGCACGGCCGCGAGCTCGACGCCCGCGAGCTCGGCCCGGACGACCCGTACCTGGTCCTGTTCACCTCGGGCACGACGAGCGAGCCCAAGGGCGTCCTGCACAGCCTGAACACGCTCTACGCGGCCGTGCGCGGCGAGGCCGACGCCTTCGGGCTCGACTCCTCGCTCGTCATGTACACCACCGCGCTGTACACCCACTACACCGGCGTCGTGCAGGGCATGCTGATGCCGCTGATGCTCGGTGGGACGATGGCCTTCCAGGACGCCAAGGACCCCGGCGACGCCCTCGACCTGATCGCGGAGCACGGCGTCACGTTCTTCTACTGCGCGCCGTTCTACCTGCTGAGCATGATCGAGACGCAGCGGGCGGAGCCGCGCGCCGTCCCGTCGCTGACCTGGCTCGTCAGCGGCTCGGCCCCGATCCCGCCGTACTTCATCGACGACGTCCGCGAGGTCTTCGGGCTGCGGCTGTACTCGCTGTGGGGGATGACCGAGAACGGCCCGGCGACGATCACCCGCGCGACCGACCCCGAGGACTGGGCCGCGCACAGCGACGGCAGCCCGATCGCCGACACCGAGCTGCGCATCGACCCGGTCTCGGAGCGCACCGACGGCGAGGGCGTGCTGTGGATCAGGGGCCCGACGCAGTGCCTCGGCTACTACCGCCGGGACGACCTGTACGCCGCCGAGCTGGACGGCGACGGCTGGTTCGACACTGGGGACCTGGCCCGTCCGGACGGCCGGGGCGGCATCCGCATCACCGGCCGCGCCAAGGACATGATCCTGCGCAACGCCAACATCGCGCCGGTCACCGACCTGGAGGCGATCATCGGACGGCACCCGGCCGTCGGCGACGTCGCGGTCATCGGCCTGCGCGACGAGCGCGAGGACGAGACGATCTGCGCCGTGGTCACCCCGGCCCGTCCGGGCGCGGCGGTGACGCTGGAGGAGCTCCAGCGGTCCCTGGACGAGGCCGGCATGACCAAGGCCTACTGGCCCCGCCGCCTCGAACTGCTGGACGACATGCCGCGCACCGCCACCGGCAAGATCCGCAAGTCCGCCCTCCGCAGCCGCTACGCCCTCCCCGCCCCGCCGTCCTGAGCGGCGGAGCGAGGCGGGGGCGAGGGGCGAGGCGGGCGCGCGGCGAGGCGCGAGGCGGGCGCGCGGCGGCGGGCGAGGCGGGCGCGCGGGTCAGGTCACGACGCGGACGCGGGTCAGCCAGCGGTTCAGTTCCAGCAGGTAGGAGAGGCCGATCGCGGACGTCCTGGCGGTGATCGGCCCGGGCAGCGTGTCCAGCTCGGACGTCACCGCCGTGCGGACCTTCCGCCGGTCCATGAGGTCGAACAGCGGGGCGTCCGGTTCGTCCAGGAGATCGAGGACCAGGCCTTTCAGGCGGCTCACGTAGGCCGGGTCCCGGCTGGCCGGGTAGGCGCTCTTCGGGCGGTTGACGATCTCGTCGGGCAGCAGGTCGGCGCAGGCGCGCCGCAGCAGCGCCTTCTCCGTCCCGCCGGCCGCCTTCAGCTCCGCCGGCACGTTGAACAGGTACTCGGCGAGCCGGTGGTCGGCGAACGGGACGCGCACCTCCAGGCCGACGGCCATGCTCATCCGGTCCTTGCGGTCGAGCAGCGCGCCCAGCCAGCGGGTGAGGCCGAGGTGGAAGACCTCGCGCTCCCTGCGCCGGGCGGCGTCCTCGCCGTCCAGCCGGGGGACCTCGGCCAGCGCGTCGCGGTAGCGGTCGGCCTCGTACTCCTCCGGCCCGATCGCGCGCCTGACCTCCTCGCGCAGCAGGTGCTGCGGCTGGCGGCGCCCGTACATCCACGGGAAGGACGGGTGGCCGACGAACCGCTCGTCGATCTGCCAGGCGTAGCCGCCGAACATCTCGTCCGCGGACTCGCCCGACAGCGCGACCGTGCAGTGCTCCCGGACGGCGCTGAACAGGTGGTGGATCGAGGTGTCGAGGTCGCCCCAGCCGGGCAGGTCGCGCGCCGCCAGGCCGCGGTCGATGCCCGCGACCAGGCTGTCCGTGCTGACCTGCGTGACGAAGTGCTTGAGGCCGAGCCGCTCGGCGACGAGCTTCGCGTACGGCTCGTCCGGGCTCGGCCGCCACGAGTCGCCGCCCGGGCTCGCGGGCGCGGGGACGCTCACCGAGTGGCTGGTCAGCTCGCCCTTGAACTCGCGGGCCGCCATCGCGGTGATGGCGCTGGAGTCGATGCCGCCGGACAGCAGCGTCCCGACCGTGACGTCCGCGACGAGCTGGCGGTGGACGATGTCGGTCAGCAGCGAGCGGATCTCGTCCGTCGTGGTGGCGAGGTCCGCGGTGTGCGGACGGGCCTCCAGCTCCCAGTACCTCCGTTCCCGGCAGCCGGACGCGTCGGAGATCAGCAGGCAGCCCGGCCGCAGCTCCCGCATCCCCCGGTAGACCGCGTGCCCGGGCGTGCGCGCCCGCGGGACGGCCGTCAGCTCGGCGATCCCTTCGAGATCCACCTCGGCGGCCATCTCGGGATGCGCCAGCAGCGCCTTCGGCTCCGAGCCGAAGACGATCCCGTCGCCGAGCCGGGCGTAGTAGAGCGGCTTGATGCCGAGGCGGTCCCGGACGAGCAGCAGCCGCTGTTCCCGCTCGTCCCAGATGGCGAAGGCGTACATGCCGTTGAGCCGGTGGACGAGCTCGGGCCCCCACTCCAGGTAGGCCGTCAGCAGCACCTCGGTGTCGGAGCGGGTGCGGAACGACCAGCCCGCCGACGCCAGCTCGTCCCGCAGCTCCCGGAAGTTGTAGATCTCGCCGCTGAACGTGATGACGGCCTGCCCGCCGCCGCGTCCGGTCCGGGCCATGGGCTGCCGCCCGCCCTCGATGTCGATCACGGCGAGCCGCCGGTGCCCGAGCGCCGCGCGGGCCGACAGCCAGAGGCCCTCCGCGTCCGGTCCGCGCGGGGCCTGCGTCCGGGTCATGGCGGACAGGGCGGGACGTTCCTGGCTCAGGTCGCGGATCGGGTCGAACCATCCGGTGATGCCGCACATGCGCAGTCCTCCGGTCGTCGTCTCGGCGTCTCGTCGCGGGGGGTCAGGCGGAGAGGAGGTGGTCGTGGGCGAAGGCGAACAGCCGCGGCAGCCCGGCGTCGACGAACTCCCAGTCGTGGCCGCCGGGCCGTTCCTCGTACTCGTGCGGGACGGCGGCGGCCGACAGCGCGTCCCGCGTCCTGCGGTTCATGGCGATCATCCGGTCGTAGTCGTCCAGCCCGACGTCGAGGCGGACCGCGAGCGGGCGCCCGGCGTCCCGGTTCCGGATCAGCGCGTACGGGTCGTAGCGCCGCCGGACCTCGCTTCCTGGCGGCCCCCACACGCGCTCGTGGTCCCGGACGGTCGGCATCGCCAGGTTCCGGTCGCTGCGGAAGCGCTCGTACGGGTCGCCCTCCCGCAACGGCGCCTCGAACGCGCCGGCGCTGCTGCACACGACCGAGAACACCCCGCCGTGCCGCAGCGCCTGGAACAGCGCCGCCGCACCGCCCATCGAGAACCCGCCGACGCCGCGCCCGTCCCTGGACGCGACGGTGTTGAACCGCGCGTCGATCTCCGGGACGACCTCGCCGACCAGGTGGTCCTCGTAGCGGCGTCCGCGCGCGTCGTTGATGAACCAGGACCGTCCGGACTCGGGGAACACCAGGATCAGCCGCCCGGAGTCGACCAGGCCGGGCAGCCGCCCGCACCGGAGCCAGGTGGTCCGGTCGCCGCCGAACCCGTGCAGCAGGTACAGCACCGGGAACGGGCGCCCGGTCGCGGAGTAGCCCGGCGGCAGGACGACGGTCACCGCCTTCTTGCGGCCGATCGACGCGCTCCGCCAGGTCTCCGTCAGCACCTTCACCGCGCGTCCCGCCTACGACCCGGCCAGCCCGCGCCGGTCGATCTTCCCCGTCCCGGCCAGCCCGCGCCGGTCGATCTTCCCGGTCCCGGTCAGCGGCAGCGCGGCGACGACGTGGAACCGCTCGGGGACCATGTAGCGCGGCAGCTCGGCCAGGCAGTGCCGCCGCACCGGCCCGAGGTCGAGCGGGGGCGCCTCCGGCACCACGTACGCCTCGACGGCCCGGTCGTCGGGGCCGTCGCCGACCACCACGCACGCGGCCTCCCGGACGTTCCCGGCCGCCGACAGCACCGCCTCGATCTCGCCGATCTCGACCCGGTGGCCGCGGATCTTCACCATGTCGTCCTCGCGTCCGAGGAACACGTGGTTCAGGTCGTCGTCGAAGCGGACCAGGTCGCCGGTCCGGTAGGCGGCGAGCGGCTCGGCGCCGGCGCGCGGGATCAGCACCGTCCTGGACGCGGTGAGGTCGTCGTCGCGCCAGTAGCCGAGCATCACCGAATCGCCCGCGACGCACAGCTCGCCGGTCCGTCCGGGCGCGGGGTCGAGCGGGCGGCCGTCCCTGTCGACGACGAACGCCGTCGCGTACGGGCAGGGACGTCCGATCGGCACGGGCCGCGTGCGGTCCGGCGCGACGTCCGACGGCCGGACGGCGTGGAACAGGCACACGTTCGTCTCGGTCGGGCCGTACAGGTTGTAGAGGGCCGCCTCGGGCAGGCGCGCGCGCAGTTGCCGCAGGTGCGGCAGCGGGAACGGCTCGCCCGCGAAGAGGACGACCCGCAGCGGCGACCCGGTCAGCAGGTCCGCGTTCTTCGCGGCCAGCATCCGGGTCAGCGCGCCCGGCACCGAGTACCAGACGGTGACGCCCCGGTCGGCGACGAACCTGTTGAGCGCCCCGCCGAGCCCGACCTGGCTCTCCGGCACCAGCACCACGCAGCCGCCGGCGGCGCACGTCGCGAACAGGTCCAGGATCGACAGGTCGAAGTGGAACGGCGCATGGCCGGCCACCCGGTCGGCGGGGGACAGGCCGAACTCCCCGACCGCCCACTCCACGAACGCGCGGGCGTTCCCGTGGGACAGCGCGACGCCCTTCGGCGTCCCCTTCGAGCCGGACGTGTGCAGGATGTACGCCGGGTCGTGGAGGCCGACGCGCGCCGGGACCGGATCGTCCGCCGGCGCGACCGACGAGTTGTTCGCGGACCCGACCGGCGGGTTGTTCGCGGGCACAGCTCGCGGGTTGTTCGCGGGCGCGACTGCCTCGTGCCAGGGGATGACCGAGGCGTGCGGCGCGGAGCTTCCGGAACCGATGGACACGATCGGGCAGGTGAACTGCTCGCGCAGCCACTCGACGCGATCGTCCTCGGCGATGACGCAGGCGACGTCGCAGTGCGCCAGGATGTGGCCCGCCCGGTTGAACGGCGCGCTCGGGTCGATCGGGACGTAGACCGCGCCCGCCTTCAGGACGCCGTGGATGGCGACGACCGACTCGATCGACTTGCGCGCCCACAGGCCGACCCGGTCGCCGGTCTTCACCCCGTCGCGGAGCAGCGTGCGGGCGAGGGATGAGCTGCGCGCGTCCAGCTCGCCGTAGGTCATCGTCCGGTCCCGGTACTCGACGGCGGGCGCGTCCGGCCGCTCGGCCGCGTGGCGGCGCAGGTAGTCGCCGAGGGCGCTCACCGCCCGTCCTCGCTTCCGCCGCCGTCCGCGCCGCCGTCCGCGCCGCCGTCCGCGCCGCCGTCCGCGCCGCCGTCCGTGCTCGTGTCCGGCCAGGTGACGCCGAGCTTCCCGGCGATGACCACGCGCTGCATGTCGGACGTCCCGGACGAGATCGTCATGCCCACGGCGTCCCGGAGATGGCGCTCGACGCGTCCGTCGGTCGAGTAGCCGAGGGCTCCGTACAGCTGCGTCAGGCTGGTGAGCATCTCGACCGCGGTCTCGCTCACGTAGAGCTTGCCCGCCTCGGGGAAGATCGTCGTCCGGGGGCGTTCGAGCTCGGCCGCGGCGCGGTAGAGCAGCATGCGGGACAGCTCCCAGCGGATCCGCATGTCGACGATCCGGTTGGCGACCGACTGGAAGTGCCCGATGTGCCGGCCGAACTGGCGGCGACGGCGGCAGTGGCGCAGCGCCTCGTCGAACTCGCGCTCCAGGACGCCGAGCCACGGCGCGAGCAGGAGGGAACGTTCCCACGCCATCGTGCGGCCGAAGACGAAGCCGCCCTGCTTCTCGGCCCCGAGCCGCCGGGACGCGGGAATCCGGCACGCGTCGAGGACGAGTTCGCCCCACCGGGCGGTGCGCAGCCCCATCTTCTCGCCCTGCTCCTTCACCGACACGCCGACGTCGCCGCGCTCGACCAGGAACGCGGTGACGCCGGTGAAGCCGAGGTGCCGTCCCACGGTCGCGTACACGACGAACAGGTCGGCGACCGGCGCGTTCGTGACGTAGAGCTTGCGGCCGGTCAGCCGGTAGCCGTCGCCGTCGCGCTCGGCGGTGGTGGTGAGCGCGAGGGCGTCGGAGCCGCTGTCCGGCTCGGTCATCGCGTTGGCCCCGATGAGCCGTCCGGAGGCGAGGCCGGGCAGGTAGCGGCGCTTCTGGTCCTCGTCGCCGAACTTCCACACCGGGACCTCGGCGGCCAGCACGTGCGCGCCCATCGCCATCATGAGGCCGTTGTCCGGGCAGCCGTACCCGAGGCCCTCCATCGCGCTCGCGTACGCGACCGGACCGCGACCGGACCCGCCGTACTCGGGCGGCAGGAGCAGGCCGAGCAGGCCGTGTTCGGCGCAGAGGAGCCAATCGTCCCGGCCGAACTCCCCGGTCCGGTCGCGTTCCGCCACGTCCTTGCCCAGCGCCCGTTCGCCGAGCCCGCGAAAATCCCGATAGAGGTCGTCCCGCCGGTCATCCCATTCGAATCGCATGGCTCTCCGATCGGCCGATTCGCGGGAGCCGGGTACGCCGGACCCGGCTCGGCCGCACCGGCCGCAGCCCATTGTCCATGAGACATCCGATCTTGAAAAGGGTGAACTTTGGGCAGGTGGCACCCGCCGAACGGCTCCGGATGATCTCTTGCACAGCTCAGATCGCTGTCGTACGGTACGGACCGTCAGCCACCCGCGGTGGAAATCGATGCGGCTCGTGAACGGTCCCGGCCGGTTCGCCCGGGAGCGCCGGGACTCCGGGCGGACGAGGCCGGCGGCCCGGGCCGCCGCCGCGCGGCGCGCCGTCGCCGGCGTCGCCGGACGGCCATTCCGGCGTCCTTTCCGCCCTTTACCGCTCGCATAGCGAATTCCCGAGGACGACGCCTGCGGAAGAGGTAATGCTGTGGATCGTGCCAAGGACCCGGATCCGGACGCGGAGCTCGCCGCGGCGGTCAAGGACATCATGATCGGCGTGCTCGACCTGGGCGTCGACCGCTCCCGGCTCGACGACTCGGTGTCGCTCTACTCGCCGTCGGTGGGCCTGGACTCGCTCAGCCTGCTGCACATCCTCGTGCAGGTCGAGGGCCGGTTCGGCATCGAGATCGACGACGAGGACGTGATGGCCGCCGAGCTGAGCGACGTGGGCAGCCTGGTGGAGATGATCCGGAGGGCCGTCGACGGGAACAGGGTGGGCGAATAGCATGCGCGAGGTCTTCCACTTGGACGCGGACCAGGTTCCCACGCATTGGTACAACGTCCTCGCGGATCTGCCGATGGAGGTTCCCGCCCCGCGATCCGCCCCGCGATCCGGCCCGCGGTCCGACCCACGGTCGGGCCCATCCGGTAATGGCGTGAACGGGAACAATGGAAATGGTCAGCCGCGAGAACGCGGCCCTTTGCGGCCGCAGTTGCCGCTGTCCATGTACCGGCAGAGCATCGGCCGGAATCGTTTCGTCGAGATACCCGGACCCGTCCGGGCGGAATACCAGCGCTGGCGGCCGACACCGCTCTACCGCGCGTCCCGATTGGAAAAGGCGCTCGACACCCCCGCGCACATCTACTTCAAGTACGAGGGGACGAGCCCGTCCGGCAGCCACAAGATAAACACCGCGCTGGCGCAGGCTTACTATTACGCCCAGTCCGGAGTCAAGGAGATGGTGACCGGCACGGGAGCGGGCCAGTGGGGCACCGCGCTGTCGATGGCCTGCCATCCGTACGGCATGGAATGCACCGTGTTCATGGTGCGCTCCAGCCACCGGCAGAAGCCTTACCGGGGCACGCTCATGCGGCTCAACGGCGCCCGCGTCATCGAGAGCCCGAGCACGGAGACCGAAGTGGGGCGGGCGGCCCTGCGCGCGGACCCCGACTCGCCGGGCAGCCTCGGGATCGCGAACGCCGAGGCCATCGAGTACGCGTCCGGACGCCCCGGCGCGCGGTTCTCCATCGGCAGCGGCGAGAACCACGTCCTGCTGCACCAGACCGTCATCGGCGAGGAGGCGCTGCTCCAGATGGAGAAGGCGGGGGAGTTCCCCGACGTGGTGATCGCGGCGATGGGCGCGGGCAGCAACTTCGCCGGAATCGCCTTTCCGTTCTACCGCGCGGCGTCCGCGGAGAATCGCGGCACGCGGTTCCTGGCCGTCGAACCCGACGCCTGCCCCAAGATGACCCGGGGCAGTTATCTCATGGACTACACCGACTACTCGGGCGTGACGCCCATGGTCAAGATGTACACGCTCGGGCACACGTTCACGGCCTACCACATCCACGCCGGAGGGCTGCGCTACCACGGCGCCGCGCCGATCGTCAGCGCGATGTACCACGAGGGCCTGGTGGAGGCGGCGTCCTACGCCCAGAGCCGCGTCTTCGAGAGCGGCGCGGCGTTCGCGAAGGCCGAGGGGCTCGTGCCCGCGCCCGAATCGGCGCACGCCGTGGCCGCCGCGATCGACGAGGCGGTGCGGGCGCGCGAGGAAGGGCGTGAGCGCGTCATCCTGTTCGGCCTCAGCGGCCACGGCCTGCTGGACCTCACCGCCTACGAGACGCACCTCGCCGGGGAGACCGTCGATGTCGTCCCCAGCGACGAGCAGATCCAGGCGTCCCTGCGTCCGCTCCTCGAATCGACCTAGCCGCCGTCCCGGACGGGCGCGACGCGGTTCGACTCCGGCTCGCTCGCGGTCGCTCGCGGCTCAGCCCCGGCTCCAACCCGCCTCGAACCCGCCTCGAACCCGGCCCGAACTTGCTTCGATCGCGGTTCGGTCAGCTCGCCCGGTGCGCTCCCGCCCCGGTGTCCACGTGCGTCGAGGACGCGTGCGCGATCCGGGCGGTGGCCTCCGCGGGCGACGTCGGCTCCGGCTTGGCGGCGGGGTAGATGCCGAGCTGCTCGGCCGCGGTCAGCGCCGCGTGGTAGTCCGGCACGAGCCCGAACGACGTCGGCGCCGGACGGGTCAGGGCGCGCATCACCCAGTCGGAGGCGAGCCGCGCCTGGTTGCTGACCGACTCCAGCGACATCAGGTGGTAGGCGCTCGCGACCGCCTTGGCCGCGAACCCCGCCAGCGGCACGTGCATCGGGCTCGCGACGCCCTTCCAGCCGCCGAGGTCGGCGACCATTCCGAGGTCGTGGTGCCGGTAGGGACGCGCCTCGCCGTACCCCAGCGACGCGGCGATGTTGCGGGCCAGCGCGGGCCCCTGCCGCATGGCGTGCTGGGCGCTCTGGGCGCAGATCGTGCCGGGTTCGCCCGTCAGGTCCGGGACGGCCGCGGCGTCGCCGAGGGCGAACACGTCCGGATACCCGGGCACGGCCATCTCCGCCGTCACCTCCAGGCGTCCGCGGTTGGTCGGCAGCCCGAGCCGCTCGATCAGCGGGCTGGCGGACACGCCCGCCGTCCACACCAGCAGGCGGCACGGCACGCGGGTGCCGTCGGTGAGCGTCACCGAGTCGGCCGTCACCTCCTTCACCGACATGCCGAGCCGCACCTCGACGCCCTGCGCGTTCAGCGCCTCCAGCGCCTTGCGGGGCAGGTCGTCGCCGAGCTGCGGCATGACCGAGTCGGCCATGTCGAGCAGGATCCACCGGGTGGCCAGCCGCGGCGCGGCCTCGGCCGCCAGGCGGCGCGCCTGGGCGATGTACTCCGACCCGGCGAGGCCCGCGCCGACGACGATGAACGTGGTGAGCGCCTCGCGTTCGGCCTCGTCGTCGGTGGTGGCGGCCATGTCGAGGTTCGCCAGGACGCGGTCGAACAGGTAGACGGCCTCGACGATCGTCTTGAACCCGTGGGCGTGCTCCTTCAGCCCCGGGATGTCGAAGATCCGGGTGACCGCGCCCGGCGCGAGGACGAGCCGGTCCCAGGCCAGCTCGCGGTGGCGGTCCAGCGGGTCCCGGACGGTGACCGTCTTCCCGTCCAGGTCGACGTCCACGACGCTGCCGCGCAGGAACCGGGTGCGTCTCAGCGTGCGCAGCGACACCGCCACCGAGGCGGGGTGGACGCGTCCGCCCGCGACGTGCGGGAGCAGCGGAGTGTAGAGGTGGTAGTCCTTCGGGTTCACCACGACCAGCTCGGCCGCGTTCCGGGGAAGCAGGCGCTGAAGCGTTCTCAGGCAGTGGAATCCCCCGAAACCCGCCCCGACAGCGACGATTCGAGTCATACACGTGGGTGTCCCCGCGCCGCGGGACCGCACGCGACTCCGCCCCGCACGCGGACACGGCCCTGAAGAAGTCTTTGCCTGCTCAGGGGATAGGGGACCGCCGAGCCGGGGGCGGCCTCCCGGACGCGCCGGAGGCCGCCCCCGGCGGTTCAGGCGGGTGAGGCGATCGCGATGTGCGGGCGTCCGGTCAGCGGATGCGGGCCGACGTGGGCCCGCACGCCGAACGTCTCGGCGATGAACTCGGGCGTGAGCACCTCCAGGGGCGGCCCGGCCGCCCGGACGCGTCCGTCGCGCAGCACGACGACATGATCGCAGTAGGCGGCGGCGTGGTCGAGGTCGTGCAGCGCGGCCAGGACGGTCAACCCCAGCGACCGCACCAGATCGAGCAGGCCGAGCTGCGCCCCGACGTCCAGGTGGTTGGTCGGCTCGTCCAGGACGAGCAGCGGGGCCCGCTGGGCGAGCGCGCGCGCCAGCAGGACCCGCTGTCGTTCCCCGCCGGACAGGGTGCTGAACAGCCGGTCGCCCCGTCCGCCCATGCCGACGCGCTCCAGCGACTCGGCGACGACCTCGCGGTCGGCCCGGGTCTCCCGGTCGAGCAGCCCCTGGTGCGCGGCGCGTCCCATCGCGACGATCTCGGCGACGGTGAACTCCCCGCCGGGATCGCCGTGCTGGGTGACGGCCGCCCGGCGGAGGGCGGCGGCGCGCGGGCGCATCCGCCACAGGTCGTCGCCGTCCAGCGAGACGACGCCCTCGGCCGGACGCAGCGTCCGGTAGACCGTGCGGAGAAGCGTGGACTTGCCGCTGCCGTTCGGCCCGACGAGCCCGACGAACTGCCCAGGCCCGGCGGTCAGCCCGACGCCGGAGACGATGTCCGTGCCGTCGATCGCGGCGGTGACGCCGTTGAGGTCGAGGCGCATCAGTCCGTCCCTCCCGTCCGGCGGCGCAGCAGCCACAGGAAGAACGGCACGCCGATCGCCGTGGTGAACACCCCGACCGGCAGCTCGTTCGGCCGGTCCACGGTCCGGGTCGCCAGATCGACCACCACCAGGAACACCGCGCCGAGGAGCGTCGCGACCGGCAGCACGCGGCGGTGGTCGGCGCCGACCGCGAACCGGGCCGCGTGCGGCACCATCAGCCCCACGAAACCGATGCCGCCGACGACGCTGACGGCGGTCGCGGTGAGCAGCGACGCGACGGCCAGCAGCGCCAGCCGCAGCGTCCGGACCGGCGTGCCGAGCGCGGTCGCGGCGTCGTCCCCGGCCAGCAGCGCGTTCAGCCGCCGCGCCTGGAGCAGCAGGTAGGCGGTGCAGGCGGCGATCACCGCGGCGGGCAGCCGCAGGTCGTTCCAGGTCGCGCCCGCGATGCTGCCCATCAGCCAGAACATCAGCTTCTGGAGTTCGGACGGCGCGAGCTGGAGCTGGACGTAACTGGTCGCCGCCTGGCACAGGTACCCGACGGCCACGCCGGCGAGGACGAGCCGCGAGTCCAGCAGCCGCCCGCCGCGCTGCGCCAGCGCGTACACCGCGAGGACGCTCAGCAGCGCGGCGACGAACGCGGCGCCGGTCACGCCCAGCCCGCCCAGCGCGGGCGCGCCGAGCGCGGCGACCAGCACCGCGCCGAGCGACGCCCCCGACGACACGCCCAGCACGTAGGGGTCGGCGAGCGGGTTGCGGACCAGCGCCTGGAGGGCGACGCCCGCCGCGCTGAGCCCGGCCCCGACGAGCGCGGCGACCAGCACGCGCGGCACGCGGATGTCCCAGACGACCTGGTCGTGCAGCGGGTCGGTGCCGGACGAGCCGGTGACGTGCGCGGCGATCACCCGCCAGACCGCGCCGAGCGGCAGCGTCACCGAACCGACCGAGACCGCCACGACGCACACGGCGACGAGCGCCACCGCGAGCCCCGCGACCAGCGCGCCGGTGAGCCGCGCCGACACCAGATGCGGCCGCCGGACGGGACGCGCCCGGAGCGTGGACTGCGCGCTAGCCAACGCCGTGCACCGCCTTCGCGATCTTCTCGACGGCCCAGGCGTTGAGCGGCCCGAGGAACGCCCCGTCCGAGACGGTGGTGGAGGTCCGGGTCTGCGAGGCGCGCCACTGCGGGTAGGCGGCGAACAGCGCGCGGGCCTCGGCGGCGGGATCCTCCTTGGGCGTGAACACGCCGACGACCAGGACGTCCACCTGCGCCGAGGCGAGCTGCTCCTTGTTGAGCGTCCTGGTCGTGTCGCGGTCGCGTCCGGCGAACGCGTTGACGCCGCCCGCCGCGCGGATGACGTCGTCGGTGATGCGTCCGGTCATGACGGCGGGCAGCCCGTTGGCGTTCATCATCGCCATGCCCGGATAGGCGAGCAGCACCTTCTTCACCGGCCGGCCCGCGACCGCGCGGCGCACGTCGTCCACGCGCTTCCGCAAATCGCCGGCGACCTGCGCGGCCTTGTACTGGACGTCGAAGATCCGTCCGAGCAGCATCAGGAACTCGCGCGACGACTCGATGGACACGCCCGCGTACGCCTTCTTCTCGGCGGGCGTGGCGTCCGGCTTGCCGAGCGCGCAGTTCACCGGGTTGACCAGCGTGTTCGCCCCGGCGGCGGCGAACTGCGCGCGGGTGGCCAGGCCGCGCTTGGCGTCGAAGCCGCCCGTCCAGGTCGAAATCACCAGGTCCGGCTTGGTGGCCAGGGACTGCTCGGCGGGCACCTCGAAGTTGCGGTTCATGGTGAGGCCGCGCTTCGGCAGCGCCGCGACGCGGGCGGTCATGGACGGGTCGTCCGAGACGCCGTAGGACTGGGCGTTGGCGAGGACGCGGCCCTGCAGCCCGAGCAGCACGAAGCTCTCGGACTCGGCGACCGACGTGCCGTTGAGGATCAGCACCCGCTGCGGCGGACGCTTGAACGTCACCTTCTGCCCGCAGTTGTCGAGGGTGAACGGGTAGGCCGTCCGGCCGGGCGTGGACGGCACGCCGCCGTCCGGGGCGGCCGAGGTCGTCCCGGCGCATCCGGCGGCGCCGAGCACGGCGGCCGTGACGGCCGCGAGGGTCCTGCGATCGAACATGGGGGTCATTCCCTGTGATCCGGTGGTCTTCGGGCATGCGACGGCACGCCTGACGGACCCACCGGCATCCGGCGGACGCTCCGGCGGGTTCAGACGGCGTGCGAGACCACCGGAGGCGGACCCCGCCGCCGTACCGCCCGCGCCAGCAGGACGCCGAGCCGGGGCGCGGGGGAGTCCGCGATGACGATCCAGGGCGCGCGTTCCGGCGCGACGGGCCGTCCGAGCAGCAGGAACACCGCCGCGGCGACGGCGAACACCGCGCCGCCGAGCCACCATGCCACCCGCTCGGCCCCGGCCAGCAGCACCGACGCGGCCACCGCAGCGAGCGCGTGCCCGCCCAGCATCGACCAGCTCGTCCCGCCGGCCGCGGCCGGGGGCGGAGCGCCCATGTCGTGCTGCATGCCGGGCCCGCTGAACACCGTGAACGCCACGTGGAACGCGACCTGCGCCCACCCGACCACGACGAGGATCTTCCAGAACGTCATCATCCGGCCCGCGACCGCGACGCACAGCACGCCGACCACGCCGCCGGTCCCGATGACGGCGGGCCACGGCGGCACGCAGCACGCCCCGCGCCCGCCGAGCGCGTGCCCCGCGAGCGCCAGCGCCGTGCACACGGCCGCGAGGAACGTCCCCCGCATCCCGCGCGACACCGCCGCCCCCGCAATGATCACCCGCCCAGCGTAAGTACCCCCGCCGCCGTCCCCGCACCGCCCCCACCCCACGGACGTCCTCACCCCCGCGCACCCGCGAGGCCGAACCCGTCCCAGACCCGGACCACACCATCGCCCCCCGACGTGACGAGCACCGGCCGCCCGCCGACGATCGCCGTCCGCACCGTGGCCACCTCCTGCCCGTGCGCGCCGAGGCTCCCGGCCGCGCTGCCGTCGGACGGATCCCAGAGGCGCACCGTGTCGTCGGCCGGGGTCACCAGCAGCGAGCGCCCGCCGACCGACATCACGGCGATCGAACGCACCGCGCCGCCGGCGACGCCGACCGGTCCGTAGACCGGCTCGTCCGGATCACCGTCGCCATCGAGGGGCCAGGCGTACAGCTCACCCGTCTCGGTCACCCCGAGCAACGCCGCGCCCTGGGCCAGGTCGCACGCCGTGACGGCCACCAGGTGGTCGCCGTCCGGAAAGAAGGACCCGAGCTCTTCCCACGTCGCCGCGTCCCACGCGGTGGCGCCTTCGCCACCTGCGAGGACGAGGAGCCGATCGGCGGCCCGCGCGGTGGCCAGGCAGCTCACCGGCCCCGCCTCGGCCAGGACGGTCGCGGTGCCGTCCGGCGACCACAGCCGCAACTCCTCCGAGTACTGCTCCGCGGTGACGAACCCGCCGGGGACGGCGACGACGCCCGCGAGGTAGGCGCCGTTGAGCGGGGTCCGCCCCACCACGTCGCCGCTGCCGAGGTCCCAGAGCGCCGGCTCCTGCTCGTCCCCGCCCGCCGCCATCAGCAGCCTTCCGCCGACCGACGCCGCCGCGAGCGCGCCGAGCTCGTTGCCGGCGTCCGGGAACGCCGCCACCGCCGGGTCGCCGGCGTGCGCGTACCGCAGGGGCCGCCCGGTCCACGTCAGGGACTCGGGCGACCACGTGAACACCTCGCCGCCGTCCTCCACGCAGACGACGAGCGTCTCGCCCTCGTGCCGGACGACGTCGTGGTCGACGATCGCCGCGCCGGTCGGAATCCTCGCACTGGTGATCATCCGGCGGAGTGTAGTGACGGGGGCCGACGGGCGCGCCGTCCTGCGCGGAAGCCGCGCCGGGGCCGGGCGAGGGCGCCGGGGCGGGAGGGGAGGGCGGGGCGTTGGTTATGCTCACGTGACATCGGGCTGGCGAGCATGAGCGCCATGACTCGATCACGAGCATTCGCCGGGGCGGCGGCCTGCCTGGTCGCCGCCGGCACCACCACGCTGATGCCTCTGGCGGCCGTCGCCGCCGCGGGGCCGGACCGGGCGTCCGCGATCTCCTGGCACGCCTGCCCGCAGTACTCCGACGCGGCGCTGAAGGCCATGATGCCGCCCGCGCAGATCCCCGAGTTCAAGCAGCTGTGGGCGCGGACCGAGTGCGGGACGCTGGACGTCCCGCTCGACTACCGCCACCCGTCCGGACGGCACATCGGCATCGCCGTGACCAGGCTGAAGGCCGTCGACCAGGCGCACCGGCTCGGCAGCCTCGCGCTCAACCCGGGCGGTCCGGGCGGCAGCGGCTACCTGATGCCCGTCCAGTACGTCATGCGCCACGACAACGGCAACGGCGCCAAGCTCAACCAGCGCTACGACCTGATCGGCTTCGACCCGCGCGGCGTCGGCTACAGCACCAAGCTCGACTGTGCCCAGCCGCCGAACCCGCCGCAGCCGGGCTCGCCGGCGACCGAGGCGGACGCGCGCGAGCTCTACGACTGGACGGTCCGCAACAACCAGGCGTGCGGCAAGCGGGATCCGGCCTTCCTCGGCCAGCTCACCACCGCGAACGTCGCCCGCGACTTGGACCGTGTCCGGCGCGGCCTCGGCGCGAGGAAGCTCAGCTACCTCGGCATCTCGTGGGGCACCTGGCTCGGCGTGCTCTACCGCGAGCTGTATCCGGGCAAGGTGGGGCTGATGTGGCTCGACAGCACGGCCCCGCCCGACTTCCGGCTCGACACCTTCTCGGCCGGACGCGCCAGGGCCACCGCCCTGGACTTCGGACGGGACGCCGTTTGGATCGCCACGCGCAACTCCACCTACGGCTTCGGCACGACCGCGCGCCGGGTCCAGGACGCGATCGCCCGCATGGAGAAGGAGCTCAACGCCCGTCCCAAGACCTTCACCGACCTGCCGGACCTGCGGTTCGACGGCTTCATGGTCGCCCAGATGGCGGGCCAGCCGAGCCCGAACTGGCCCACCGCCGCCGCGCTCATGAAGGAGCTGCGCGACGCCACGAGCGGCGGTCCGGCCCCCGCCCTGCTCAAGCAGTTCTTCTCCCGGCAGGGCGGCGGAGGACCGCTGCCCCCGGACGTGCCCGAGCAGTTCAACCGGACGATGAACCAGGCGGTGTTCTGCAACGAGGACACCGGCCCACGCGACTTCGGCACCTTCTGGGCCGCCTACCGGAAGGACCTGAAGCGCTATCCGGTCACCGGCGCGCTGACCCCGCCGATCAACTCGTGCGCGGGCTGGCAGTTGCCGGCCCAAGCCGTCCGGCTCCACCACAGTGACGCGCCGCTGATGATGTCGGCGCACCGGTACGAGGTGCCGTCGCCCTATCCCTGGTCGCTGCTCATGCGCGCCGCCGTGGGCGGGTCGGTGCTGACCGTGGACGACGACGTCCACGGCTCGACCGCCGGGATGGCGTCCGACTGCGCGCCGCGCATCGCCGCCTACTTCTCCTCCGGACGCCCCGACCACGGCGAATGCCAGGGCGTTCCCGAGCCGACGTCCACACAGCCGTTGAAGAACGACACGCCCTTCGCGTTCGCCAAGTCCCCGCTGACGCGGGTTCCGTTCGGAATCTGAATTCATGGCTCCTGCCCGTTCTGCGAGGATGCTCCGATGAGCGAACAGGCAGGGTGGCGGATCGTCCCGTTCAAGGGGCTGGACGGGATGGTGCCGGGCGACGTGCGGCTCGGCGAGGAGCGGGCGGTGCTGACCGCCCGCTTTTCCGCCGCGTTCGGCGAGCGCCTGGGCGAGGTGCGCGCCTTCCGCAAGGCGGCCTGGCAGCTCGGCCTGAGCGACCAGTACGTCGACGGCGGCCTCATCCTGCACTACGACGACCGGGACCGCCTGATCTACATCGAGCTGTTCGAACCCGCCCCCGTCGTCCACAACGATGTTCCCCTTCTAGGACGCCCCTACGGCGACGTCCTGCACGACCTGCGCCGAGCGGGCGAGCACGTCGTCGAGGACACCGACGGCTGCGACCTGCCGGACGCCGGATTCAACCTCTCCGCCTCAGACGCAGACGAACCCGTCACCTGCGTCGGCGTCTACGTGCGCAGCCCCGCGAACAGCGTCCTCGGCATGTCCGACGAGGACGAGGTGGAACCCATCACCGATCACCACCTCGTCTCGAACGAGGGCACCGAACTCGTCCGGCTCGGCCAGACGAAACAGGAGCTGCGCCGCCTCCTCGGACCAGCGATGCAGAGCCGCCCGGAATACGGCGGCGAGACCCAGGACTGGCACTTCGACCACGGCCTCATCCTGGGCTACGACGCGTCCGACCGCCTGGTCTCCCTGGCGATCGGCTTCGTCGGCGTCACCGGGACGGCCCGCTTCCGCGGCGTCCGGCTCCTCGACCGCCCCTACGCCGAAGTCGTCGCCGACCTGGCCTCGCAGAACGTCCGCGTCGAACCCGGCGAGCTGATCGGCCGCGTCCCCGACCACGGCTTCTCCCTGCTCCTCCACGGCGACCAGAACCCCGCCATGCCGGTCGCCGCCGTCATCTTCACCTGACTCGTCCGAGCAGGTTCTCGATGAGGGGATCCAGAAAGTCTTCGGGGACGACCGGCACGGCGCGCTCGTCCCCTGGTAGCAGCGCTCAGCCCTCGGCGAGGGCCGCGGCCCACACCGGGCTCTCGAAGTAGTGGTTGTCGTACTGCTGCGAGCTGTCGCGGATGTCCTGCACGGTCGCCTCACCTCGGAAGACCCGCTCGAGCAGCCGGTAGTAGCCGAAGCGCTGAAGGCCGGGCGTGAAGACGACCAGCATCTCGGCCTCGCTGCCGGGCGCGGGCGCGAAGGCGTGCGGCACGGTCGGCGGGACGGTCAGGAAGTCGCCCTTCCCCAGCGTGAGGACCTCGTCGTCCAGCAGGATGCGCATCGTCCCGTCGAGGACGAGGAACATCTCCGTCGCCCTCGTGTGGAAGTGCGCGGGAGCGCCCGGCGATCCCTTCCGGAACGTCGCCTTGTTCGCGGTGAGCGCGCCGCCGGTCGCGTCCGCGTCGGCGAGCAGGGTGATCAGGCTGGTCGCGCCGTCCTGGAGCGTCTCGGCGCCCCCGGCGCGGACGAGGACGGGGGCGGTGGTCTCGCCGGTGACTGCGTTCATGGTTGTCTCTCCCGGATTGCTCGGCCTGCGCTCTGATCAGGCCTTTTGTGCTGATGTCCACGAATCTACGGCTCACAAAGACCCATGATCTGGTTCATTCACAGCCGAGAATCGTGGGTTAATCCGGGCCGAACGATCGTCACCGAGCGGGCGGGCCGTCCGCTGAGCGACGGCCGGGAGCGGGTTGTCAGCCGATGGTGCGAAGGCGGTGCGCGGACGCCGCGAAGGTTCCCTCATCGACGACGAATCACGAATCGGAGCCCGACGATGAAGAACCACATCAAGTTCGCGATCGCCCCCGCCGCCGCCCTCGGTGTCACCCTGGTGACCGGATGCGCCACCGCCACCGCCGCGCAGGCCATCGCCGCGCAGACCACCACCGCGCAGGGCACCGCCTCGCTCACTGTGCGGACTGACGCCGGGACGGTGCGCGGCGTCGCTCACGGGCAGGCGCACCAGTTCCTCGGCGTCCCCTACGCGGCTCCGCCGGTGGGCGCGCTTCGCTGGAAGTCGCCGCGTCCGGTGAAGCCGTGGACCGGGACTCGCGCCGCGACCGCGTCCGGCCCCGCGTGCGTCGGCCCCGCCTACAACCTGCCAGCCGGGACGACCGTCAGCGAGGACTGCCTGACCGTCAACGTCACGACCCCGGCGTCCGCGCCGGCGCGTCCGCGGCCGGTGATGGTCTTCGTGCACGGCGGCGACTTCGTCTCCGGCACGGGCGGAGCCTTCGACCCCGCCGAGATGGCGGCGCGCGGCGACGTCGTGGTCGTGACCGTCAACTACCGGCTCGGCGTGTTCGGCTTCTTCGGCTACCCCGGCCTGCCGGGCTCGGGCGACTTCGGCCTCCAGGACCAGCAGGCCGCCCTGCGCTGGGTGCACCGCAACGCGCGCGCCTTCGGCGGGGACGCGGCGAACGTGACGCTGTTCGGCCAGTCCGCCGGATCCGCCGCCGTCTGCGCCCAGCTCACCTCACCCGCGGCCCGCGGCATGTTCGCCAAGGCGATCCTGCAGAGCGCGAGCTGCGGCACCCTCGAACCGCGCCTCTTCCCGGGCGCGCCCGCTCCGGACGCCCACGACGTCTCGCCCTGGGCACCGCTGAAGACCGTGACCGCGCGCGGCACGACGCTGGCGTCCAAGCTGGGCTGCGCGTCCCACAAAGACCCGGTGTCCTGCCTTCGGAACGCCTCGGTGGACGCCCTCGCCGGACCGGCCACCGCGACCGACCCCACCTTCCCGGCGTTCAAGTCGCCCGCCTACGGGACGCCGACCCTGCCCGCCGACCCGCACCGGGCCATCGAGCAGGGCAGGTTCGCGCACGTCCCGGTGGTGCTCGGCTACACCCGCGACGAAGGACGGTTCGTCACGTCGTCCATCGTCAACCCGGCCATCGGAAAGGTCACCTTCACCCCGGACGTCTACGCCGAGCTCACCGACGCCGCCTACGGCCCCCGCGCCGCCGCGGTCCGCCGCGCCTACGACCCGTCCGCCTACGCGGGCGACCTGCTCCCCGGCACCCCGGAGTCCGACCGGACGGGCATCGAAGGCGCACTGGCCTGGGCCGCGATCGAGACCGACCGCGCGACGGCCTGCCCGATGCTCGCCGACGCCGCCGCCCTGTCCCGCCGGGTCCCGACCTACGTCTACGAGTTCGCCGACCGCACCGCCCCGACCTGGCTGCCGGTGCCCGCCCACTTCCCCGCCGGCGCCCCGCACCTGGCCGACCTGCCGTACCTGTTCGCCACCACCCGTCCCGCGCTGCCCGGCGCCGACAACGGCCCGGCCCGGCTCACCCCCACCCAGCAGCGCCTCTCCGCCCAGATGATCGGCTACTGGACGTCCTTCGCCCACGACGGCGCACCCCGCACCGCCCCCACCTGGCCCCGCTACCGCGCGACCGCTCCGAACGTCCAGCGCCTGACCCCCGGCGGCACCGCGACCGCGCCCACCACCGCCGAAGCCGCCACCCACAAATGCGCCACCTGGCCCACCCACTGACCTCACCAATGCCCCGCCTGCACAAGGCGGGGCTTTTCCGTCTCGCCCGGGAACTTGTCGGAAGCGGACGCAACTGTCACGCCCGACACCACAGGGCCGCCGCCCTGCACGAGGGCGAACTCGTGGCGCGGCGTGGTTGGCGCTCAGTGTGTGCTCCGTGATCGCGGCGGTCGTCGCCGCCGCGATCGTCCGCGCCTTCCGTCCCCTGCCCGCCCCGGGAAGTGATCGCATGAGCGGGTTCGAGCGGCGGGTCAGGTGACTTCGAGGTTGGCCATCATGCCCATGTCCTCGTGCTCGGCGTTGTGGCAGTGGAAGAGGAAGCGGCCCCGGTAGCCGTCGAAGCGGGTGATGATCTCGGCGGCCTCGCCCGGACGGAGGGAGATGGTGTCCTTCAGGCCCGCGTCGTGGGGAAGCGGGGGACGGCCGCCGCGCGACAGCACCCGGAAGCCGACCATGTGCAGGTGGACGGGGTGGTGGACGTCGGCGACGAGCCGCCACACCTCGGTGTCGCCGAGCCGGGTCGTGACGTCGGTGCGGGACGGGTCGAACGGGCGGCCGTCGATCAGCCAGCCGTGGCCGCCGTCCATGCGTCCGGCGCGGAAGGAGAACTCGCGTGTCCGGACGGCGTCGGACCGCCGCCAGGACGGCAGGTCCCGCGACAGGACGCGCGGCACGCGGCTGTCGTCGGCGGCCCTGCGCGCGACTCGGAAGGCCATCACGTCGCGGGTGCGTCCGGAGCCGAGCCGGTTGACGATCCGGACCCGTCCGCCCACCGGGACGCGCGCGAAGTCGAGGACGACGTCGTAGCGTTCGGCGGGCGCGATCGGCAGGTTCCGGTGGACGACCGGGCTCGCGAGCAGTCCCTGGTCGGCGCCGACCTGCACGAGGTCGAGCCGCCGCCCGTCGTCGAGGACGGCCTCCAGGTCGTAGTGCCGGGCGTTGGAGGCGTTCAGCACGCGCAGCCGGTACCTCGCGGCGTCGACCTCGTGCACCGGCCAGGGCGCGCCGTTGACGAGGATGACGTCCCCTAGGACGCCCGCCGCGTACGGCTCCTCGACGCCCGGTCTCGTCCGCAGGTCGCGGTCGAGCGCCGGATAGCGCAGCGAGCCGTCGGCGGTGAACGCGCGATCGGCGATCATCAGCGGCAGTTCGCGCCGTCCGGACGGGAGGCCGAGCGCCTCCTCGGCGGCGTCGCGGACCAGGTGCAGCCCGGCCAGGCCGCGCCAGATCGCGGGCGCGGTGAAGTCCATCCGGTGGTCGTGGTACCACAGCAGCGTCGGCCGCTGGTCGAGCGGGAAGGTGTAGTCGCGGATCCGCCTGGTGACCACCGCGCGCGGGTCGCGCATGTTCCCGCCCATCCCGTGCATGCCGTGCATGGAGACCGGCTCGTGCCACTTCTCGGGCAGGACGAGATCGGTGGGGTACCCGTCGGACGACGCCGGCGTCCGTCCGCCGTGCAGGTGGACGACGGTCGGCACCGGCAGCTCGTTGCGATGCGTCACGGTGACCGGACGGCCCCGCCGCGACTCGATCGTCGGCCCCGGGAAGGTGCCCTCGTACGTCCACAGCGGCGTCCGAACCCCGGGCAGGATCTCCGCCGACGTTTCGCGTTGGGTGATCTCGTACCGGTCCACGCCGCCCGCGGTACTGACCGGCTTCAGGACGGGCGGCAGCGGCAGCGGCACCTCGAACGGCGGCGGCAACGGCACCTCGCTGCGCAGCTCGTCGCCGGTGCGCGGCGGACGCCGTGCCAGCGCGCCCGCGGTCGTCAGCCCCGTGAACGCCACCAGCCCGAGCGCGCCGCCGACCCCCAGCAGCCGCCGCCGCCCGATTCCGCGACTCCCACCGCTCCGTCGCCCGTCGTCATCCTGGACGCGCTGTGCGTCGCGTTCCTCGCTCCGCGTGCGTTCGTTCCTGTGCTCACTCATCGTCGTCCTGCTCCCGTGCCGCGCCCGCGGTCGCCACGCGCTCGCGGACGGACGGTGCGCGCCGTCCCAGCGGGCGGAACCACACGGCGATGAACTGCACGACGAGCGCGACGATCGT
This sequence comes from Actinomadura gamaensis, assembly GCF_042652125.1. Classification (NCBI taxonomy): domain Bacteria; kingdom Bacillati; phylum Actinomycetota; class Actinomycetes; order Streptosporangiales; family Thermomonosporaceae; genus Actinomadura; species Actinomadura gamaensis. The sequence continues at coordinate 587,513 of NZ_JBHSIT010000005.1, forward strand.
CATCACGCCCAGCGGCAGGTGCAGCCACAGCGCGCCCGCCATCCCGGCGAAGTACTGGACCGTCTCGGCCGCGACCAGCGCCGCAGTCCCGGCGAACGGCCAGGCCAGCCGGAGCCGGGCCCACACCACGATCGCCACGGCGAACTGGACGTAGCCGACGGACGTGACGATGTTCGCGCCGAGCTCGTGCAGGCGCAGGCCCGCGTACGAACCGCTCAGGTACACGCCCGCGAACACCGGCTGGCCGGCGATCGCGACCACGTGCGCGCTGACGACGGCCCGCAGGGTCCACCCGGCGGCTCCGGTTCCGCGCCCGTCCCCGGCCCGGACCGCCGCGGCCCGGCGCGGTCGGTCGGCTGCGGTGACCCTGTCGCCCGCAGTGTCCCGGTCGCCCGCGGTGACCGCATCGGCTGCGGCGAACCTGTCGGCTGGGGTGACCATGAGGCGTCCTCCTCACTCGCTCTCGTTTCCGTGATCACCGAGACGTTATGACCCGAGCGTTATCCTGTCTAAGATGAATATCGCTATGTGGCTATCACAGCGGAGGCATGACCGGTGGAGCTGAACACCCTCGCGCAGTTCCTCGTGGTGGCCAGGCTGGAGCACCTCAGCCGCGCCGCCGAGGAGCTCCACGTCGCCCAGCCGTCGCTGAGCCGCAGCATCGCGCGGCTGGAGGGCGAGCTCGGCACGCCCCTGTTCGACCGGGCGGGACGGCTCCGGCTGAACGACGCCGGGAAGCTCTTCCGCGACCACGTCGAGCGCGCCCTCGGCGAGCTGGACGCCGGACGCCGCGCCGTGGCCGAGACCACCGGCGAGGGGTTCGGGACCGTCCGGCTGGCGTCGGAGACCTTCCTGACCTTCACCGCGCCGCTCGCCGCTTTCAGGCGCGCCCATCCCGAGATCGAGGTCGAGCTGCGCCAGCTTCCCGTCGAGGAGATGGGCCGCCGCCTGCGCGCGCAGGAGGTCGATCTGTGCGTCGCGTCCCAGCCGATTCCCGCCGAGGGCCTGGAGTCGGCGCGGCTGTTCGACGACCCGGTGGGTATCGGTGTGGCGTTCGACCATCCCCTGGCCGGACGCGCGTCGGTGCGCGTCGAGGACCTCGCCGACGAGCCGTTCGTCTCCACGAGTCCGGGCCACTGGCAGCGCCGCCTGCTCGACCGGCTGTTCGCCGCGCGCGACCTCACGCCGCGGATCGTCTGCGAGGTGGACGAGCTGAGCGCCATCGCCGAGCTGATCAGCGTCGGGCTCGGCATCGGCCTCGTCCCGGGCTACGCGCGCCGCGTGGCCAGCCGCCTCGCCGCCGCCTGGATCCCCGTCGACAGCCCCGACAGCCGCCGCACCGTCACGCTGTCCTGGTGGACGGGCGCCCACCTGCCGTCCGCCGCCCGCCTGATGCGCGCCGCGATCACCGACTGGGACTGGACGACCGGAACCCGCTGACCGTTCCCGCCGGGAGTTCGCCCAGCTCGGACGGTGGCGGTCGCGCACTGTCGGTGACGCCCCCTAGCATCGCCCGCCATGAAGATCACCGACATGACGGAGCGGGCCGTCCTCTCCGCCCTGGACGCGCAGGACTGGGCCGCGTTCGAGCCCGCCCGCGATCTGCCGCCCTTGCGCGCCGCGCTGGAAGAACTGGAACGCCGCGAAGGCGTCGGCGAGGCGCACCGGCGCGCGACCGAGCGGATCCGCGCGCGAGGGGTGCTGCTCCGCCATCCCGACGTGCACCGCGTCGAGCTGACCGCGCAGGCGCTCAGCCCGTCCGGCCGGTACCTCGCGGTGGGCGACTTCGGAGGCGACGACTACGAGGCCGGCGCCACCCTGCAGATCTGGGAGGTCGCCACCGGCCGCTGCGTCAACGTCATCGACGGGATCGAGGGCGGCATCGGCTGGCCCGGCTACGGCGGGACGCTCCAGTGGTCGGCCGACGAGACCCGGCTGGCCGTCATGTACCGGTCCAACAACATCGGCGTCTGGGATCCGTTCGGCGACGACGATGAGCCGGTCTCGACCGTCCGCCTGTCGTTCAACGGCCGTCCCGACCCGTTCGCGTTCGCGCCCGACGGGCGGCGCGCCTACGCCCTGGACGAGGACTCCGACACGTTCGCCTCCTTCGTCGAGTTCCCCGGCCTGGAGACGACGACGGTGCCAGTGCTGGAACTCGAAGAGGAGGACGAGAGCGAGGACGAGAGCGAGGACGACGGAGAGGACGACGGAGAGGACGACGGAGAGGACGACGGCGGGGACGAGCACGAGGGCTTCGTCCTCCAGTGGCCCGCCTGGTCGCGAGACGGCGAGCGGCTGTACGGGCCGGTGCGCGACGGGAAGATCTGCTCGATCGACGTCGCCTCCCGGGAGATCTCCTGGATCGTCCAGGGCGACGAGAGTCGTTCGTGGCCGTCCGCCGTGTGGAGCCCGGACGAGACGCTGCTGGCCTACCGCAGGAACGGCGTTCTCATGATCGCGGACGCGGCGACCGGCCACGACATCGCCGCCGGACCCGACCTCTCCGACGCCGAGACCGTTCGCCTGTCCTGGGGATCGCCGCACGGCGTGCTCGTCATCGCCCGGAACGACGAGGGCCGTCCGCGCGTGGTGATGGTGGACCGCTCCGGCCGAGCCTCTGCCGACCTCGATGTGGACGTCCGAAAGCCGGGTCACGACCTGGTGATCCCGACCTGGGCGTGGGCGCCCGACGGCGATCGCGTCGCGTTCCTCACCGCCGACGGACGGGTCGAGATCTGGTCGATCGACGACGAGCAGCCGAGGCGTCTGCGCGCGTTCGACACCCCCGTCAAGGCCACCGGGCTCCTCTGGGGCGCGGACGACGTGCTCGTGGCGGTCGGCCCGACCGTCCTGCGCTTCGTGCGGGCGGACACCGGCCGGGTCGTCGGCGACTTCCCGCTGCTGCGGCAGCCGCCCGTCCCGCGCCCGCTCCTCCTCGACGGCCAGGACATCGGCGACGACATGTGGCCCGACCCGAATCCCACGTTCGCGCTCGACGAGGACACCTGGGCGGTCGCCTTCCCCGAGGGCCTCGTCATCGCCCCTCCGGGACGCGAGGACGACCTGGACGCGTCGCTCGCCTGGGCCGTCGACCGCCGCTTCGCGTGGCCGCTCCGCTGGGGGACGCTGGACGTGTTCCCCGACGCGTCCTCCGCTGCGCGCCACGCCCCGGACGGCCTGAAGGCGCTCCTGGCGTCGTTCGCCGGCCAGGAAGCCCCGTCGCCGGAGCCGGGGGAGTGGCCGCCGCCCGGCGAGGTCACGCTGGACGACCTCTTCGACACCTTCCTCGAAACGGTCCTGGAGTACCGCGAGGACGCATCGCCCTGGTCGGGCGAGGCGCTGCGCGACGCCGCCCTCATCCGGGCCCGGCGGGGCGAGCCGGACGGCGTGCGGAAGCTGGTCGCGGCGTCCCCGGCGGACCGCCGCCCGTTCGTCGCGGCCGAGGCCGCGATGCTGCTCGCGTCCGCCGGACGGCCCGACGACGCGCGCTCGCTCCTCGCCGACCATGCGGCGACCTGCGAGAACCGGTGGGCCGAGCCGGTCTGGTACCCGATGCAGATGGGCAGCCAGGCCCGCGCCGGCGCCGCCGTGGGCGCGGCGTACGCGCTGCTGGGCGACGGAGACCGCGCGGACGGCTGGTTCCAGCGGGCGCGCGAGGCGCTGCGCGGGCCGTACGGCAACGGCGATCACCGCCTGCCGGTCGTCCGGGCGCTGCTGGAGTGCGGACGGGAGGACGAGGCGCTGGCCGTCCTGGACGAGGCCCCCGGCGATCCCGGCGACGCCGCGGGCGTGCCCTTCGTCGCCTACCTGCTGCGCAAGGACCGGATCGACCTCGCCGCACGCGTCCTGCGTTCCGCGGGGAGCTGGTTCCACGGCTGGACGGTCATGGATCTTCTCCGGCAGTACGGCCAGACCGGACTGCTCCACGAATGGGCCGAACGCAACAACTACGCGTTGGACGCCCCGAGCGACTCCTCCGACGAGGACCTGGCCCGCCGTTACGCCGAAATCGCCCGCATCCCTCCCGCCAAGCGGCAGGAACCGACCGCCGAGCTGCTCATCCAGGCGGCCGGGCAACGGCGTCTCGACGCGGTCCTGGCCCTGCTTCCCAGGCTGCCGATGCCGTCCTACGGCGGGATGAGCGGGCACGACCGTCCGTACGCGGCGTTCCGCGCCCTGCGCATCGTCACCACCGGCATCGACCACGAGACGTGGTGACGCCTCGCCGCCGGTCTCAGCCTCCCGCGCGGTAGGCGGCGGACGCGGACTCGACGAAGGACCGGACGAGCGGGTCGGTGTCGCCGTGCCTCCAGGCGACCACGACCCGGCTCGGTTCCATGTCGGTGAGCGGCACCAGCGCGAGGCCCTCGGGCGGCTCGTGGCCGAGCGGCGAGACGCCGACCGTTCCGTTCCACAGGACAGCTTGGCGGCATTCCTGGACGACCCGGACCACCGGCCCCTCGCGCGGCTCGCCGCCGTTCCAGTAGGACCGCCACGCCGGGTCGGTGCCCTCGGGGAACTGGAACCACCGGCGTCCGGCGAGATCGGCCAGTTCGAGGTGGTCGCGTCCGGCGAGCGGGTCGTCGTCGCGCAGCACCGCGCCGACCGGGTCGCTGCGCAGCTCGCGCACCGCGAGGCCCGTCTCGTCGAACGGCGCGCGGGTCAGCGCGACGTCCACCAGCCCGGCGCGCAGCCCGCAGGTCGGGTCGGCGAGGTCGGCGTCGCGCACGCGGACCGTGACGTCCGGATGCCGCGCGCGGTAGGCGGCGGCCAGGCGCAGCGGCCCCGCGTCGGTGGCGTCGCCGAGGATCCCGACCGTGATCGTCGCGGTTCCGGCCACCGCGGCGACCCGGACCCGCGCGCGGTCCGCCCGGTCGAGCAGGTCCCGGGCCTCGTCGAGCAGGATCGTCCCGGCCGGGGTCAGCGCCACCCCGGTGGGCGAGCGGACGAGCAGCGCCGCCCCGAGCTCGCGTTCCAGGTGCCGGATCGCCCTGCTCAGCGGCGGCTGGGTCATGGTCAGCCGCGCGGCGGCCCGGCCGAAGTGGCGTTCCTCGGCGACCGCGACGAAGTACCTCAGCGTGCGCAGCTCCATGAAAGGCCACGATACCGATCCGGTATCGGCCTCACCCGAACGGACTTGGACAGCGCCGTCCCGCGGGCGGTGGACTCGGAGCATGACACAGCAACCACCCGCGGTCTCCGTGGTCGGCCCGGACGACGGCGAGATCATCATGCTGGGCGGCACGCGCTTCCGCGTCCTGGAGGACGGCCGCACCACCGGGCACCGCCTCGGGCTCGCCGAGTCCGTCCTCCCTCCGCACACGCCCGGCCCGCCGCAGCACCGGCACGCCGAGCACGACGAGGGCTTCTACATCGTCTCGGGCACGGTGCGGTTCACCGTCGGAGAGGACACCTACGACGCGACCGCCGGGACGCTGGTGATGGTCCCGCCCGGCGCCCCGCACACGTTCGCCAACCCGGCGGACGAGCCGGCCGTCATGGTCAGCACCTTCACGCCCGACCTGTACGTCCAGTACTTCCGGGACCTGGCCGCCATGTTCGCCGACGGCGGGACACCGTCCAGGGAGGAGAACGTCGCGGTGATGGCCCGCTACGCGACCGAGCCCGCCTGACCTGCACCCGCCTGACCGGCCTCACCACTCGAAGAAGGATCTTGATGCACGTCGCTTACTGGATCGTCGCGGGACTGCTCGCGGCGTTCTACCTCTACTCGGGTGTCCTCAAGGCGTCCCGGAGCCGCGAGCGGCTGCGGCCGATGATGGCCTGGGTCGACACCATCCCGATGCCGGTGGTCAGGGCGATCGGGGCGGTGGAGATCATCGGCGCGCTGGGACTGGTCCTGCCGCCGTTGACCGGCGTCGCGTCGTGGCTCGCGCTCGCCGCCGCCGCGGGGTTCGTCCTGCTGCAACTCGGCGCGGTCCGCGTCCATCTGCGGCTGGGCGACCGCCAGGTCGCGCTCAACCTGGTGCTGCTCGTCGTCGCGGCCGTCACCGGCTGGCTCGCCACGATCTGGCTGTGAGCCCGGTCGCCGACCGGGGACAGGCCCCCGCGACCCTCGCGGGGGCCTGTCCGGATCAGCGGGCGAGGCTCGCCCAGGGCTTCCACGAACCGTTGGAGTTCAGCATGGAGAACGTGCCGTTGTCGGAGTACTCCCACCACGCGTAGCCGAGACCCTTGGACTTGTAGAGCGCGACCTTGTCCTTGATGAACTGGTCGTGTCCGGCGGCACGCGCGCCGATGCCGAACTCGCCGATCCACACCGGCAGCTTGACCTTCCTGGCCATGTCCAGGTGGACCTGGAGGTGCTTGGCGAGGTTCGCCTTGTCCGCGGGCTTGTACCCGGTCCTGCCGTCCGACGCGTTGGGGGACGTCCCGATGTCGTTGCGGTCGAAGCCCACCCCGGCGTTGCCGGTGTAGTAGTCGTGCACCGACCAGATCAGGTCGGCGCGCTTGGCGGGCTTGAAGGACGCGAACGCGCTGACGGGGACGCGCGCGTCGCCGTAGGTCGGCTCCAGCGCGATGCTCGTCTTCGCGTCCTTCGCGCGGATCGCGTTCACGATCTTGGTGTAGTCGGCGAGGACGCTCCTGTGGTTCACCGGCCACCGGTACGGCTCGTTCACCGGGTCGTAGGCCGCGAGGGCGGGGTTGGAGCCGTACCGGGCGGCGAGCTGCTGCAGGAAGCGCAGGCCGTTGGCGGCCACCGCGCCCATCCCGTCGGCCTTGCGGGCCCACGCGGGCACGCGGCCCTGGCCCTCCGGCTGCCCGTACAGGTGGACGCAGTCGAGCACGACGTACAGGCCGACGGACTTCGCGCGTCCGAGCGCGGTGGACAGGGTCGCGAAGGCGGTCTCGTTCCAGGCGCCCTTGCGCGGCTCGAAGTCATCCCAGAACAGGACGAAGCGCACGCTCGTGAAGCCCTTGGCCTTGATGGCGGTGTACGCCGACTGGGGCCAGGTGTCGCGGGACGAGGCGTCCCAGACGGGCTGCACGTTCGGCCCGTCGAGCCGCACCGCCTTGCCGTCGGCGCGCACGAACGCCTGCGTGCTCGTGGAGTGCAGCTTGCCGAGGCTCGCCGCCGCCGCGTCGGAGTTCGACCGGGAGTCGGCACCGGAGAGAGCGCCGCTGCGGCCGGGGGAGGAGCCGCAGCCCGCGGCGCCGAGGGCGAGCCCGGCGGTGAGCGCGGTGGTGAGCGCGGTGGTCAACGCCGGGGTCAACGCCGAGGGGAGTCGTCGCATGGATCCACGTCCGTTCAAGCGATCTCAGGGTTGGCGCAGAAGATCATCCGCGCCGCGCCGTCCGCTCGCGCGAACCCGCCCGCATCGTTACCCGACCGTTGCCGCCCGGGGAGCGCCGACGCCGGTCAGGAGGCGCCCTCCCGCGCGGGCCGGGCGCGGACGTGGGCGCGTTCGCCCTGCGGACCGAACAGGACGAGCGTCTCGACGGGGTGGCCGTCGGCCGACACGTCCCGGTCGCCGCCGGCACGTCGGCCAGGGTCAGCTCGCGCTGCCTGCGCAGGGCCCGCAGCCGGGGCCCGACCGTGTCCATGACCTGGTCCGTCTCGTCCGCCACACCGGCCACCTTGCCTCACCGGCAACTTCCGTGCCGTCCGGGACGAACGTCCACGGGCCGGCCGACGCGGCCCGCCTCAGACGGCCCCATGCACGAGGCCAGGCACTCGTCGACAACGAACAGGGCGCGCGATCAGCCTTCCGGCGCGGCGTCTCCCGGCTCGTCCGGTTCAGCGGTGGCCCGCTCCCAGGCCTCCCGGACGATCCGGTCCGCGTCGGTCTGGTCGCGTCCGGCGAAGATCAGCACATCGACGGCCGTGAGGCGCAGGGTCGCGCCGATCGCGTCCAGGGTCCGGGGTCGCCGGCGGGTGGCGACGGCCGTGGCCCGGACGAGGTCGAGCACCTGCTCGGCGGCGCGCCGCTCGGCCGTCCCGTCGAGCGCGGCGAGGGTGGTCAGGACCTCCTGGAGGCGGCGCGGCACCGCGTGCGCGACCGGCCGGTCCTCCGCCGGGGGGATCAGGACCGTCCGCACCAGCGAGAGGCAGCTCAGGCTGAGGAGCTGCAGGCGGTGCGCGTGCCGCACCTCCCGCCGGACGGCGGCGAGGCGCCTGCGGTGCTGGAGCGACCGCTTGGCCGCGCGCGTGCTCGACCCGCGGACGTCGGTGAGGTCGGCCAGCCGGGCGACCGCCTCCTCCATCTCCGCCAGCGCCCGCCTGGTGCGCGTCTCGTCGCTCCGGTCGATCGCGTCCGCGACCAGCCGGACGGTGTCCGCCAGGCGCCCGATCGCCTCCTGCTCGACCCGGCGCAGCGTGGAGAGCGGCTCGGCCGGCAGCAGCAACTGGCTGACCAGGAGCGCGACGGCCACTCCGATCGCCGCGTCGACCATCCGGTTCAGGCCCGCGTGCGGCGCCCCGGTCACGACGGCGATCACCGCGCTCGCCGCCGCCTGCGCCATCACGATCCGCTGGGACGTCAGCGCCCGCGCGACCATCAGGGACACGAACACCGCCGTGGCGAGGACGGCGAGCAGGTGCTTCGGCGCGCCCCAGGCCCACTGGCTCGCCTCCGCGGTGAGCAGGCCGACGGCGACGCCGACCAGCAGCCGGATCGCGTTGGTCCCCCGGTCCCCGCGCCGCGCGTTGAGCGCGACGGCGGTGGCGATCGGCGCGAACACCGGCTGCGGGTGCCCGGCCCAGCGCGCCGCGATCAGCCACGACGCCGAGACCGCCGCCGTCTGCTGGAGCACCGGCCACACGCCCTCGACCATCGCCGAGAACCGCAGCGTCCCGAGGTCGAACAGCCGCCGCCCCCAGACCTGCGGCGACCGCCCCATCAGCGGGCCCCCCGGAAAACCCCCTGGACCACCTCGAAATCCTTCCCCGCCCCGTTCGCCCGAGGCCATTGTCCGGCACGTTCGGTGGCCGCGCCGTCATCGAAGCGCCGACCTGCCCGGGCTTCGGGAGTCGCCCGTCCGGAACCTCGTCCGGAGCGCCGCATTTCCACTCGCCCGCTCCGCGTCACGGCAATGGGTTGATCACGTCGGGGCAAATTCGAAGCCCATGACGAGCGCCATGGGCTTCGAATTCGCCTTGCGCCGAGGGCTCGGCGAAGGGGCGGGCGGTCATCGCGCCGCGCGGGTCACCCGGTGGACGGAAGGTTGTGGTCCGGGTGGTGGCCGTCCGTCGGGTGCTCGTGCACGCTGGTGGAGCCGTTGACGCAGTCGCCGGACTCGTCGGTGATGCCGAGGATGTTGTGGATGGCGGCGCCGATGCCGGCGATGTCCAGACCGCGGCAGGTCTGGACGCCGACGATCTGGATGTTATGGGTGTTGTCGGTGTCGATGTCGGCCATCGCCGGGGCGGCGCTCATCGCCACGCCCGCGGCCGTGACGGACAGAAGGCCGGCGGCCGCAAATCGCTTGAGCATGTTCTTCCTCTCTGGAGTTCCACGGGCAGGTCCTTGGAACACAGATTCAGAAGATAGCGCACACAACAGTAATTATTTCGGGCCGGATCCCGGCGTCGAAAGGATTTTGGACGGCATTTTGCGAACGGCCTGAACGCCCTTGACCCGCCTCCGCGGCCGATGGCAAGATCATGTGCGGCAATTCGTTCGGCCTTGGCGGGGCGTGCGGGCATGTCTGGGTGTATCGCGGGTAGGACGGCATTCTCTGTTTCGGCGCCCTGTGTCACCCGGCGGTATTTCCGGATGTCGGGGAATTCGTCCTGGATTCCGGGCGGCCATGGCTCCGCGCGACGGCCAGCACCGCGTCGGTCAGCGTGGCGGCGTACTCGGCGGTGAGCTTTCCCGGATCCAGGAGCAGGGCGTACCACATCGGGCCGAAGACCAGGTCGATGAGGAGATCGTCGCTGGGGTGCGCCACCTCGCCGCGCTCGCGGGCCCGCGCGAGGATCAGCCGGACGGCGTCGCGCCGCTGCCGGATCAGCCGCTCGTTCAGCAGCTCGGAGAAGGCGTCGTCCTGGAGGGCCTCGGCGGCGAGGGCGCGGTTGAGCGCCCCGTTGACGCCGCGCTGGCCCGAGAAGGTCTCCTCCAGCAGGGCGAGCAGGTCCTCGCGCAGGTCGCCGGTGTCGGGGGTGGGCAGCCGCGTGCGGGCGAAGGCGGCCTGGGCGTCCAGCATGACCTCGCCCTTGCTCGCGTGGCGGCGGTAGATCGCCTGCTTGGACACGCCGCTGCGGGCGGCGATGGCCTCCATGCTCACGCCCCGGTAGCCGTGCTCGCCGACCAGTTCCAGGGCTGCGCGGCGGATCGCGTCGTCGACGGCGGGGTCGCGCGGTCGTCCCGTCATGGCCCCGACCCTAGTTGACATCCGAGACGGTGCGTAGTGTAATTCCAATACGCACCGCTCCGTATTTGAACTAGGAGGCGCGTCGTGCGGAACGTCCCGATCAGCCCCTCGTCCCACTCCTCGCCCGAACTCCCCTCCCGCTCCTCGACCGGCTCCCCGACTCCCGCGCTGCTGGCCTTGGCGCTCGGATACTTCAGCCTCGGCACCGCGTCGCTCGCCGTCATCGGCCTCAGCGCCCCGATCGGGGCCGACCTGCACGTCCGGGACGCGACGGTCGGCACGCTGGTCACCGTGTTCGCCCTGGTCTTCGCGATCGCCGCGCCGGTGGCCGCGGTCGCGCTCGGCCGCATGTGCCGCAAGCGGGTGCTGCTGCTCGGCCTCGCGCTGATGATCGCCGGCGGGATCGCCGGGGCGGTCGCGCCGAGCTTCGGCGTGCTGACCGGGGCCCGCGTGGTCGCCGGGCTCGGCGCCGCGATCTTCGGGCCCGCGGCGTCGGCCGCCGGATCGCTGATCGTCCCGCCCGAGCGGCGGCCGCGCGCGCTCGCCACGGTCTTCGCCGGGATGACCGCCGCGACCGTCCTCGGCGTCCCGGTCGCCGCGTCGGTCGGGGACGCGGTCGGCTGGCGCTGGGCGATGGCGGGCGTGGTCGCCCTGACCGCCGCCGCCACGGCGCTGCTGGCCTGGCTGCTCCCGCCGGTCGAGGCGGGGCCCGCGCCGTCCGCCCGCGTGTTCCGCGAGGTGCTGCGCGTCCCCGGCGCGCTGCCGATGGTGGCGACCACGCTGCTGGTGCTCGCCTCGCAGTTCACCGTGTACGGCGTCGCCGGGGCGTACCTGGCCGCGCGGTTCGGCGCGTCCCAGGGCATGGTCTCGGTCGTGCTGTTCGTGTTCGGCGCCGTCGGGATGGTCGGCAACAGCGCCGGGGCCCGGATGTTCGAGCGGCTCGGCGGTGCGCGGACCATCGCCGTCACGCTCGCCGGGCTCGCGGTCACGTTCGCCGCGCTGACCGCCGTCCCGGACGCGCCCGCCGCCGGGATCGCGCTGTTCGCCTTCTGGGCGTTCTTCAGCGCGTCGTTCGTGTCGCCGCAGCAGGCCCGGCTGGTCGAGCTGCTGCCCGCGCAGCGCGGCATCCTGCTCGCGCTCAACGCGTCCGCCCTCTACCTGGGCATGAGCCTCGGCAGCCTGCTCGGCAGCGCGCTGCTGCCCGACCTGGGCGCCTGCTGGCTGTCCGCGCTCGCGTTCGCCCCCCTCGCGCTCGCCGCCGCCGCGCACGCCGCGTCGGGCCGCCCGTCCGAACCCGCCGTCGATGCGCCGCTCGCACCGGCGGCCAAGTAACCGTCCTCCCGGCTCAAGGAGACCTTCCATGGCACCGCTGTCAGAACAGACGATCCTCATCACCGGCGCGACCGACGGCCTCGGCCGCGCCCTGGCCGTGAACCTCGCCGCGCGCGGCGCGACCCTCATCCTGCACGGACGCGACCAGGCCAAGGGCGACGCGCTCCTCACCGAACTGCGCGAGGAGACCGGCAACGACCGCCTCACCTTCGAGCGCGCCGACTTCTCCTCCCTCGCCGAGATCCGCGCCCTGGGCGAACGCGTCGCGCGCCGCGACCGCCTCGACGTCCTGGTCAACAACGCCGGGATGGGCGTCGAGCTCGCCCGCCGGGACAGCGAGGACGGCCTGGAACTCACCTTCCAGGTCGACTACCTGGCGACCTACGTGCTCAGCGCCCTGCTCACCCCGCTGCTCGCCCGTTCGGCGCCCGCGCGGATCGTCAACGTCAGCTCGGCCGGGCAGGCGCCGCTCGACTTCGACGACGTGCTGCTCACCCGCGGCTGGGACGGCGTCCAGGCGTACTGCCAGGCCAAGCTCGCCCAGATCATGCTCACCTTCGAGCACGCCGAGCTGCTGCGCGGCTCCGGCGTCACCGTCAACGCGCTGCACCCGGCGTCCTACATGCCCACCAAGATCGTCACGCGTCTCTTCTCGGTGCAGAGCACCCTGGAGGAGGGCCTGGAGAGCACCGCGCGCCTGGTCGCCGACCCGATCGGCGCCGAGGTCACCAGCGCGTACTTCAACCGGACGCGCCAGGCCCGCGCCCACGCCCAGGCCTACGACGCCACCGCCCGCAAGCGCCTGCTGGAACTGAGCGAAGAGCTGACCGGCGTCCCGTTCCCGACGCGGTGAGCGACGCGTCCGGAGAGCGGGTCAGCCTCCGTCGCCGGACGGCCGGTCGTCCCACCACGGATGAGCGCCCTTCTCCAGGACGAACTCGAAGAAGTCCATGTTGGCGAGGTCCAGGTTGCACGCGAGGGAGCCGACCTTGCGGGCGGGCAGGACGGCGACGTTGCCCGGCGCGTCGTAGAGATCGACGACCGTCAGCGGACGCCCCGGCTCGGCGAACGTTCGGGCGTCCGCCAGCGCGACCAGGGTCGTGTGCTCGCGGGCCGGGACGAGCGCGGGCACCTGGCCGGGCTGGAGGTCCTCGAACGCGCGGTCGTCGACGACCACCGCCGTCAGCGGATAGTTCTCGACATCGATCTCGTCGAGGTCCAGATCGGTGCCCACCCAGCCGTCCGCGTCGACCCCGCCGAGTGCGGTGAGCAGACCGCGCCAACCGTCCTCGTCATCGAAACAGGTACGCACGAGCACGGAGACCTCGGTGGCAGGCAACGACGGGAAGTCCCGCTTCGGAGGCGCCGTGGCCGGGACGGGGAACTCGGGTTCGCCGGCGTCTCCCTCGTACATCCCGCGCAGGTCCATGCCCCGCACCAGGTCGTCGAACGTGAGCGGGCCGTCCCGGAGGTCGAGCAGGATCTCGCCGAGCCGAGCCGGCGGGACCCGGACGCCGCGTCCGGGTACCGACGCCAGGTCCACCAGCAGCGGGCCGTCCCCGCCGTGGACCACCGGAATGTCTGCGAGCACGGCGACCTGCATCGACGCACCTTCAGGGACGAGTGCCGGGACGTTTCCGCCGTGCATGTAGTCCCATTCGCGGCCCCCCACGAGCCGGAGCCGCACCCGGCCGTCCTCCAGCGGCACCACGTCGCCGTCGCGGCGGCCTCCGATCTCGCCGAGCAGTCCGCCCCACGACGCCTTCCCGTGCTCGTAGCACGTGCTCACCAGCAGCACCTCGCCCGGGGCGGGCCGCGGAAGCTCGGCGAAAGGCATGGTCCCTCCTCAAGAACGGACGGCTCGTCGGTCTTCGACACCATGCTGGTCCCGAGGTAGGACATTCCCGGGGCGGGCGGCGGTCAGCGGGGGCGGGAATGGGCGTCGACGTTGTGCCAGACCGCCTTGGCTCCGCTGTGGCCGATGCGGACGACCTGGACGCCGGCGGCTGCGGAGGTGCCGACGGTCAGGACGGCGGCGATGACGGTGACCGCGGCGGCCCAGCGCGGGGCGGTGGGCCGGCGGCGGACGTGCCAGGCGACCGCCACCATGATCGCCAAGGCCAGCCAGAGGCCCGCGACCAGCGGCAGGAGGCCGTCGGCCAATTCGGCGTGCCGCTCGACGAGGGCGGAGTGGGGGACCTGGTGCTCCAGGCGCTCGCCGCTGGAGGTGGCCAGCGGCACCGACAGGACGCCGAGGGTGGCCACGGCGAGGACCCACGGGGCCGCGACCCTGCGCGCCCGCGGCCACACCGCGACGACGAGGGAGGCCAGGACGACCAGCGGGATCAGGAAGACGACGAGGTGGACGACCAGGGGGTGGACGGGCAGTCCCCACACGGACGAGGGCATGACGGGTCCTTCCGCTCAGAGTGACGAACCGCAGTCAATCCGCGCGAAGGCCGTCCTGTCCGTTCTCCGGGCGGGCTCAGAGGATCTTCATAGGAAGAGCACGCGGCCGGGGGCCGGCGCGGCGTGCGCGTCGGCCCCCGTATCGGCGCCGGTCAGGCGGGGTGCGGCGGCTGCTGGTCCGGCGGGACGCCGCCGCCCTTGCCGCCGCCTCGGTCGCCCTTGTCAGTGCCGTGCTCGTGCCCCTTGGTGACCGGATTCTTCGGGTCGGCGGGCGGGTCCTCCGTCACCGCCGTCCGCTCGGAGCGCCGGATCTCGGGCTGTTGCGGGTTCGGCATTCGGCTCATCTCCTCTGTCGGTTTCAGGGTTCCAGGACGACCTTGATCGCGCCGTCCTGCTTCTTCTGGAAGATCTCGTAGCCGTGCGGGGCCTCGGCGAGCGGGAGGCGGTGGGTGGCGAGGTCCGCGACGCCGAGCGGGTCGGCGTCGTCGGCGACCAGGGGCAGCAGGTCGTCGATCCAGCGCTTCACGTGGGCCTGGCCCATCCGGAGGGTGATGCCCTTGTCGAACATCTGGAGCATCGGCAGCGGATCGGCCATGCCTCCGTAGACGCCGGAGAGGGAGATCGTCCCGCCGCGGCGGACGATCTCGATGGCCAGGTTCAGCGCGGCCAGCCGGTCGACGCCCATCTTCGACATCAGCGGCGCCGCGGCGCGGTCGGGCATCAGTCCCGCCATCGTCTGCGCGAGCTTCCCGAACGGCGAGCCGTGGGCCTCCATGCCGACCGCGTCGATCACCGAGTCGGTGCCGCGGCCGTCGGTCAGGTCGCGGATCGCCTCCGGCACGTCCTTGGTGCGGGCGCCGTCCACGGTCTCGACGCCGTGCCGCCGCGCCATCTCCAGGCGTTCGGGGACGAGGTCGACGCCGATGGCCCGGTAGCCGAGGTGCCGCGCGATGCGCGCCGACATCTGCCCGATCGGGCCGAGGCCGAGCACGGTCACGCTGCCGCCCTCGGGGATTTCGGCGAAGTCGACCGCCTGCCACGCGGTGGGCAGCACGTCGGACAGGTAGAGGTAGCGCTCGTCCGGCGTCCCCTCCGGGACCTTGATCGGGCCGAAATGCGCCTGCGGGACGCGCAGGTACTCGGCCTGCCCGCCGGGAACCTGCCCGTACAGCTTGGTGTAGCCGAACAGCGCGCCGCCGGTGCCCTGCTCCCGCACCTGCGTGGTCTCGCACTGCGCGTACAGTTTCCGGTCGCACATCGCGCAGTGCCCGCAGGAGATGTTGAACGGGATCACGACGCGGTCGCCGGGGGAGATGTGGGTGACGTCCGCGCCCACCTCCTCGACGACGCCCATCGGCTCGTGCCCGAGCACGTCGCCCTCACCGAGGAACGGCCCGAGCACCTCGTAGAGGTGCAGGTCGGAACCGCAGATGGCGGTGCTGGTGATGCGGACGATCGCGTCCGTCGGCTCCTTGATCGCCGGATCGGGGACCTCCTCCACGCGGACGTCCCGCTTGCCGTGCCAGGTGACGGCCTTCATCGAAGCTCTCCTCTCTCAGGACGGCGGCGCCGGGACGGGGTTCTCGGCGAGCGCGTGCGCGACGGCGACGAGGTTCGCCGCCATGGCGCGCCCGGTCGAGGCCGACCACTCGTGCCCGTCCTCGGTGTCGCCGTAGGACGGCCCCGGTCCGGGACCCTTGTTCCAGTAGGTCCAGGACTGGCCGGGGACCGTGTAGCCGAAGTCGACGAGCGCGCCGTTCAGTTCGCTGATGACGTGGTGGGCGCCGTCCTCGTTGCCGGTGACCACGATGCCCGCGACGCGGTTGAAGCAGACCGGGCGGCCCTCGTCGTCGGTCTCGGACAGCATGGCGTCCATCCGCTCGATGACCCGCTGCGCGACCGACGACGGCCGTCCGGCCCACGTCGGCGACGCCAGCACGAGGATCTGCGAGTCCAGCAGCTTGCGGTGCACCTCGGGCCACGGATCGCCGGGCCCCATCTCCGTCTTCACCCCCGGCGGGATGTCGAGATCGACCGCGCGGATCTCGTCCACCTCCACCTGGCGCTTGCGCAGCTCCTCGACCACGATCGAGGCCAGCGCCTCGGTATTGGACGATTCGGGCGACCGTTTCAGCGTGCAATTGATCAGTAGACCGCGCACCGTGTCCCCCTTCGTTGGGTGGCGGAACCGGGTCCCTACCCGCGCGTCACACGCCAAACAGGCACGCCGCCCCCCGCGCGCCGGACGGGCGCGCGCCCGCGGCCGTCGCGCGGGCCGATCGGTCGTCCCGCCGGACGATCCGGCATGGAGCCGTCCTCGGTGGGAATACGGTCATCCACCACCCGTGCAAAGTCATCCACCACCCGTGCAAAGGAGGTCAGCGGTGTCCACCTCCCACCGCGAGGAGCAGGTCCTGGCCGAGATCAAGAGCCGGCTGACGCGGGAGAATCCCGAGTTGGTCGCGCGGTACGCGCTGTTCGAGCGGCTCGTGCGGGACGAGGGCCCGCCGCCGCGCGAACTTCCCCGGCGCGCGTGGCGCCACCGTCCATGACCCCGGCGCCGGGTCGAGGGCGCGCGCGTCGGCCCGTTGGTCCGGTCGGCGTGGGGCCTCCGGCGCGCGGTATCGCCGCCCGGCGGCCGGACGACGCGGCGGCATCTCCCGGAAGACGGTTCATCGACCCTGGCGGGGAATAAGAAGGCGACGGAGTACACGTGAGAGAGCGGCGAAAAGGTGCCGCCCCCCGGGAGAGTGTGGCGTTATGCAGTCCTTGGAAATCATCGTCCGGCCGCGGCGCGGATGCGTCGTCATCGAGTTGCGCGGGGAGCTGGATCTCGCGGGCGTGGGGCAGCTGACCGACCAGGTCCGGGCCGCGTTCCAGCGCAGCGACATCGTGGTCGTCGACCTCACCGAGCTGGGGTTCATCGACTCGTCCGGCCTGGGCGCCCTGATAGACGGATACAAGCGGGCGAACGCGTGCGGCGGCCGTTTCACGCTGGTCGCGCCGCGGCCGAACGTCATGTCGGTGTTCACCATCACCGGCCTGGTCCAGCGGTTCGACATTCGCGGAAGTATGGAGGAGGCGTTGCCCGCGGAGTCCCGGGCGCGCGAGTACCAGGGCGCGGCGGAAGGACGTTAGCCGGCCTGCCGGAATGGCGGGGGCCCGGCCCACGGCGGGAAAGGAATTGATCCCTCGGACGCGGGCACAGCGTGGTCATGCGAATCGCGATTCTGGACGTGGGATCGAACTCCGCACATCTGAAGATCGTCGACCTGGGCGACGACGGGGCGATCCGGGACGTCGACTCCGCCAAGCACCCGACGCGGCTGGCCGAACGGACGGGGCCCGGCGGCCGCATCGACGACGCGGCGGTGGAGCGCCTCGCGCGGGCCGTCGGAACGGCCCGGCGGATGGCGCTGGAGCGGGGAGCGGACGAGATGGTGGCGTTCGCGACGTCCGCGATCCGCGGCGCCGGCGACCAGGACGCCGTGGTCGCCCGGATCGCCGACCGCACCGGCGTCCGGCTGGAGTCGCTGCCCGGACGGGACGAGGCCCGGCTCACGTTCCTGGCGGCCCGCGCCTGGTACGGCAGGTCGGCCGGGCCGCTGCTCCTCGCGGACATCGGCGGCGGATCCCTCGAACTCGCGGCCGGTGACGGCCTGGAAGCGGCGGCGACGCTGTCGGTGCCGCTCGGAGCCGGGCGCCTCACCCGCGACCACCTCCCGGACGACCCGCCCGAGCCGGAGCAGATCGAGCGGCTCGCCGAGCACATCCGGCGCGTGTTCGCCGACCGGGTGCACGCTGAGCTCTCCCCGGAACGCCTCGACGCCATCGCCGGACCGCACCTCGACTTCCGCGCGGTCGTCACGTCCAAGACCTTCAAGCAGCTCGCCAGGCTCACCGGCGGACGGAACCGCGACGGGCACCGCGTCCTGAAACGCAAGCGACTGCGCCAGCAGATCCCGCGGCTGGCCAAGCTGCCGAGCGGCCAGCGCGCCCGGCTGAAGGGCGTGTCCGAATCCCGCGCCCGCCAGATCCTCGCCGGAGCCATGGTCGCCGAAGCCTTCATGACGGCGTTCGACCTCAGGCACGTCGAGCTGTGCCCCTGGGCGCTCCGCGAAGGCATCGCCCTGCGACGACTCCAGCAGCTGAGCGCGACGCGAAGCCGTCACCACGACATCGACGACCTGATCCGCCCGCTCACACCCTCGGCCCCCACCTCTCCGACCTTCGTGCTCCCCGGCCACCCCGTCCCCCCGCCCCGCCCTCCCGACCACGCCGCTTCCCCGCGCCGCCTCGGCGCATGACCACCCGTCCCCAGGTTGCCGGACATGCGGACTCCCTCTCCCTGCGTGGTCGGCCGGGGCGGCGTCAGGCGAGGACGGTCCGGTAGTGGGTGGTGAGGCGTCCCGTGTCGTCCAGGACGTGGAACGCGAGCGCGGGCGGCTGATCGAGATGGACGTGATCCTCGGGATGGGCGCGCCGTTCCCAGGGGAGGCGGAGCGTGGAGACCACGCCGGGCGCCACCAGCAGCGGCCGTCCGGCGAAGGTGGTGGCCGCCGCGGTGTGGGCGTGCCCGCACAGGAAGGCCGCCAGGTTCGGGTGCCGCTCGGCGAGGGCCGCCAGCCGTTCGGTGCGGAACTGGCGGATGCCGTCGACGAACGGTTCGTGCAGGAGTGTCGGCGGATGGTGGAAACCGACGAGGACGGGCGTCGTGTGCGGAGTCTCCGCGAGCACGTGCGTCAGCCAGTCGAGGGTCTGGTCGTCCAGCAGCCCGTCGTCCGCGCCCGGTATCGAGGAGTCGCAGAGCGCGATCACGGCGCCGCCGACATCGCGCACCTGGTTGATCGGCTCCTTGGACGGCGCCTGGCGCAGCAGGAACTCCCGGAAGGCGGCGCGGTCGTCGTGGTTGCCGGGGCAGACCATGACGGGGTGCCGCGAGGCCAGCAGATCGCGGGCCAGCTCGTACTCCTCCGGACGGCCGTGGTCGGCGATGTCCCCGGTGACCAGGACGGCGTCCAGAGCGAAGGGCAGGCCGTCGAGGTACGACATGACGGCCCGGGTGCGCTCGGCGCTGCGCTCGGTGCCGTCGATGTGCACATCGCTCACATGGGCGATCACGATCAACGCGGTGCTCCTTCGTCCCGGTTCGGTCGGTGGGATGCCGAGCCTAGGAGCCGACCGGACCATAAATAAGATCCAGTTCCATGACGCTTTCCTGGTCCAGTTCCGGACTCGACCTGCATCTCGACCTGCGGGGCGCCGGAAGACGGCGGGCGGGCCTGGAGGCGGCCCTGCGCGCCGCGATCCAGGACGGCCGCCTGCCCGCCGGAACCCTCCTGCCGTCCACCCGGGGCCTGGCGCGGGACCTCGGTCTGTCCCGGGGGACGGTCACGGCCGCCTACGACCAGCTGGCCGAGGAAGGGTTCCTGACCACGCGTCCGGGGGCGGGCACCACTGTGGCCGGTCTCCCGTCGCGGACGCCGGAGGCGGAACCACCCTCGCCTCACCCGCCGCCTCCTCGCCACGACCTGCGGCCGGGACGCCCCGACCTCAGCGCTTTCCCCACCACTGCCTGGCTCGCCGCGACGCGCCGCGTGCTGACAGGCGCCCGTCCGGAGGTCTTCGCGGCCGGTGACCCGCAGGGACGGATCGAACTGCGGCAGGCGCTCGCCGACTACCTGGGCCGCACCCGCGGCGTCGTCGCCACCCCCGACCGGATCGTGATCACCTCCGGCTACTACCAGGGAGTGCGCCTGCTCAGCGGCGTCCTCGCCAGCGCCGGAACGGCACTCGCCGCCGTCGAGGACCCCGGCCACAACATCTTCCGCCAGGCCGTCCAACGCAGCGGAATCACCACTACACCGCTAACGGTCGATCCCGAAGGCGCCCGCATCGACCTGATCCCCCCGGACGCCGGCGCCGTCTTCCTCACGCCCTCGCACCAGTACCCGACCGGTGTGCCGCTCCACCCCGCCCGCCGCCAAGCCGTGTGCGCATGGGCACGGGCCACTGGCGGCGTCATCGTCGAGGACGACTACGACGGCGAGTTCCGCTACGACCGCCAACCCGTCGGAGCCCTCCAGGGCATCGCCCCGGACCACGTCGTCTACTGCGGAACGGCGTCCAAGACGCTCGGCCCGGCGCTCCGCCTGGCCTGGATGGTCCTACCCCGCCACCTCGTCCCCGACGTGGTGCGCGCCAAGCAGGACGCCGACCTGTACACGGAGACCCTCAGCCAACTGGTCCTGGCCGACCTCATCACGCGCCACACCTACGACCGCCACATCCGCGCCGCACGTCTCCGCTACCGCCGCCGCCGCGCCGTCCTCCTCGACCGCGTCGCCGCCGTCACCGGCCTCACCGTCCAGGGCGTGCCCGCCGGCCTGCACAGCCTGCTCCTTCTCCCGGACGACGGCCCGTCCGAACCCGAAGCCCTGGCCCGCTGCGCGGCGCACGGAGTCGCCGTCCGCGGCCTGGCCGAACTCCACCACGCCCCCCGCGACCGCCCCCAAGGCCTCCTGATCGGCTTCGCCGCCCCCTCCGAATCCGCCTACCTCCCCGCCCTCACAGCCCTACTCACCGCCTTCACCCCTGACAGCCCCCCGCGCTGACAGCCCCGCGAAGCTGTCCAGAACTGCGCGACCTGACCGTGGTCGCCGCCCCGAGCCGTTCGGCCACGGCCCCTCGCCGACGACGCCGCTTCCGGCCCGTTGGCCGCCCTCACCTCGCGCGAACGCCAGGTCGCCATCCTGGAACACCCCTGACCCCTCCGGTTCTCGCTCCGGCACCGACCTGCGCGGACGCCGGTACCCCGGCGCGGTCCGGGTGGGTGCGGCGCACCCACGCCCCGGGACGCGGCTGCGGCTAGCGTGACTGCCGTGAACACGGAGAACAGGCTCGGTGACTACCTGCGAGCGCGCCGCGCGGCGACCGCGCCGGCCGACGTCGGGCTGCCCGACGACGGGTCTCGGCGGGTGCCGGGGCTGCGGCGCGACGAGGTGGCGCTGCTGGCCGGGGTGAGCACCGACTACTACATCCGGCTGGAGCAGGGCCGCGAGCGGCACCCGTCCGAGCAGGTGCTGCGGGCGATCGCCGGCGCCCTGCGGCTGGACGGCGCCGCGGCCGCCCACCTGTTCCGGCTCGGCCTGCCGGTCTTTCCGGCCGCGGCCACCGCCACGGCGACCGTCGCCCCGGAGCTGCTGCGGCTGATGGACGGCCTGCGGGACGTGCCGGCCTTCATCGTCGGCGCGGCCCAGGACGTCCTGGCGGCCAACGCGATGGCGCGCGAGCTGTACCGGGGGTTCGACCGGTACGACAACCTCCTGCGGATGATCTTCCTGGATCCCCACGCGCGCGAGTTCTACCTCGACTGGGACACCGCCGCGCGGACCGCGGTCGGCAACCTGCGGGCGTCCTCGTCGCATTTCCCGCAGGACGAGCGGATTGAGCGGGTCGTCGGCGAGGTGAGCGTCCGCAGCCCCGGATTCGCCGGGATGTGGGCGCGCTACGAGGTCCGTCCGCGCACGCACGAGGA
The DNA here is from genome assembly GCF_042652125.1 of Actinomadura gamaensis. Classification (NCBI taxonomy): domain Bacteria; kingdom Bacillati; phylum Actinomycetota; class Actinomycetes; order Streptosporangiales; family Thermomonosporaceae; genus Actinomadura; species Actinomadura gamaensis. Next base: position 609,129 of record NZ_JBHSIT010000005.1, read on the forward strand.
CAAGCGCTTCCGACACCCGCAGGTGGGGGAGCTGCGCCTGCACTTTGAGGCGCTGGCCATCACCAGCGCCCCGGGCCAGCACCTGTCGGTCTACACCGCCGCTCCGGGCGGTGGCAGCGAACAGGCCCTGGCGAAGCTGCGCGCACTGGCCGAGCAGCCCACCGGCGTCCCGGAACCGGACGACACCGACGAACAGAACGGATGAGCGCCATGCTGCTCCCTTCCACCGAGGCAGGCCGGGGACTTCCCGTCGTCCTGCTGCACGCCCGTCCTACCGACCGCACCATGTGGGACGCGCATCTGCCGCTCCTCGCCGCGGCCGGCGTGCGGGCCATCGCCCTGGACCTGCCCGGCCACGGCGACGCGGCCGGGCCCGGCCTCCACCACGTGGCCCCCTGGTCCGACGTGCTCGACACCCTGGACCACCTCGGCGCCGAACGCGCCGTCCTGGCCGGCAACTCCCTCGGTGCCCTGGTGGCGCTCCAGACCGCCGTCACCGCACCCGAACGGATCGAGGGCCTGGTGCTGATCGGGTACCGGCCCCACGACCAGCCGGCCTCCCCCCACCTGCAGGCGGCCTGGGAAGCCGAACGCGCGGCGCTCGCCGCCGACGACCTGGAGGCCGCGGTGGCCGCCGGTGTCCGCGCGTGGACCTCGCCCGACGCGTCCGGCCAGGTACGCGCGCACGCGGCCCGCATGCTCCACCGCCAACTCAGCGCCCAACGCGCCCACGGCGAACCGTCGCAAGCGCCGGACCCGCTCGGCCACGACGCAGCGGCCCTGCGCCGCCTCGACCTTCCCGCCCTCGTCGGCGTCGGCGAGCACGACATGCCCGACTTCTTCCAGGGTGGCCGGACGCTGGCCCGCGACCTGAACGCCGACGAGCCCGTGGTCCTGCCCGGCGCAGGACACCTGGCGCCCCTGGAACAACCCGCCGCCTTCTGCGCCCTGCTCCTGGAATTCGTCCACCAACCCGCTGGTAGCCGGACGCGTGCCTGAGCAGAACCCGGTGAGAGCCTCGCCGCGACCGGCCGAGGCGCAGTCCTTGCAGTAGCTGATGATCACCAGCAGCACGAGCACCAGGTCTCCAGCGCGACGTACCCGATGCTGAACGAGCTGCTGTGCGGGAATGCAAAGCGGAAGGCGCCCAGCGTCCCTCCGATGACCGGGAATCCGACTAGCTGGCTGCGGCTGCTCGGCTGATGCCAGCGTCACGGTTTCCGAACTGCTCAGGTGCCGGGTCGGATCGCCGGGTCGCGGAACGCTCAGACGGGGAACGCCGAGACACGGCCTGGCGGGGGACGCTGCACTTGTTCAACGCGGGGCGCCGACCGCGCCGGCACCAACGCCGTGCCGGCGAGCTGGTCGCTAGTCCGCCGGCTCGGCGAAGTCGGCGGCGGTCAGCCCGATGCGCGGATCAATGCGATGCAGCAGCGCCGGGCGTGCTCAGGTGACGGGCGCCGCCCGCCGCGACCGCGGGAAAGCGGCGCCGCATCACGCAGGTGCCGGTTGTATCCGACTGGCAGGGCAGGCGCGGGAACAGGTGCCCGATCCGGGCCGGGGCCAGCCGCAGCCAGCGGTGCCGGCAGCGGCGCGAACATGCCGCCAACGGTGTTCGCGCCGCCGTCAGGCCCGCCGGCGTAGCTGCCGGCCTGATCGGGCCGAGCGGAGGTCACTTGTCGGCGGCGAGCTTCCCACCGACGCCGAAGCTGTCGGCGGGGGTCTCCTCGATGAAGACCATCACCGTCTCGGCCGGGATCCGGTAGGTCTCGACGAACGCATCGGTGATCTTCTTGATCAGCTCCCGCTTGAGCTCGATGTCGCGGGGGCCCTGCTGAACGGTCACGGCGGGCATGGCTGCCTCCTGATTGGCGGTGGTTCCCCTGGTTGCCGCGGGGCCGGATGAGCCGGTCTCGCGTTCGACACCTAGGAAAGCCACGACGCGGCGGGGCGGCCAACATCCAACAGGCGACACCGACAACCAACGGATGTGAGGCCAGATGGAGGCCTGGTTTTCGGTTGCCAGAAGGCGGGGAGAGTACGCCGAGGCCGACTGCTGGTTGGTCGCGGGCAGGCGTCCGTCGTCAGGCGGAACTCGACAAGGGGCTCGGTTGCACGTGCAGTTGCCCTTCGGCGCCGTCCGGCGGGGGACGGGCCGACCTGGTCAAGGTGACCTGTTCGCCTGGACGTACTCGGCTCCGAGGACGTCCAGCAGGGCCAGAGCCTCGGCGCCGGACGATCCGGGAGGTGCGCTGTAGAGGACGAGGTACTGGTCGCGGTCGGTGAGGGCGAGCGCGTCGCAGTCGACGGTGACCTCCCCGACGACCGGGTGGCGGAAGGTCTTGGTGAGCGTCGGCGCGGCCTGCACGTCGTGCCGCTCCCAGAGCCGGGCGAAGTCGGTGCTGGCGGTGCGGAGTTCGTCGACGAGCCCGGTCACCGCGGGATCCGCCGGGTAGCGGGCGAGGGTGGTGCGGAGCTCCATGACGACCTGGTGCCGGAAATCGGCGATGTCGGAGACCTCGTACCGCGGCTGATCGGCGCGCGCCGGTCCGAGGAAGGCCCGGCGCGCAAGGTTGCGGTCCCGCGGGGCGAGCCGAGCGAAGTCCTCCATGAGCGCGGCGGCCAGGTCGTTCCACGCCAGCACCTCGAACGCGGCGGACATCACGAACGCGGCCGTCTGCGGCAACCGCTCCAGGAGCGCCAGGATGCTCGGGCGGACGTCGCGCCGGTGCAGCCCGGTACGGCTCGGCGCGGTGCCCGCCAGGACGTGGAGGTGATCGGTCTCGGCGCCGGTCAGCCGCAGCGCGCCGGCGATCCCGGCCAGGACCTCGCCTGAGGGACGCGGCGCCCTGCCCTGTTCGAGCCGGACGTAGTACTCGGTGGAGATGTGCGCCAGGACCGCCACCTCCTCGCGGCGGAGACCCGGTGTCCGGCGCCGCGAGCCCGAAGGCAGGCCGACGTCCTCGGGCCGGAGCCGCTCGCGCCGGCTGCGGAGGAACGCCCCGAGTTCTCGCTTGTCCATACCTTGAGTCTGCATGCTGCGCGGCGATGCTTCCTGGTACCGCCTGTACCTGCATCCGGACCGGTGAGCGGCCTGACACTGGCGTCATGACCAGTGACAACGACACCACGTCCATCGGCCTGCTGGCCGGCAAGATCGTGTTCATCACCGGCGCCAGCCGCGGCATCGGCGCGGCCGCGGCCCGGCTGTTCGCCGCCGAGGGCGCCGCCGTCGTCCTCGCCGCCCGCGACACCCGGGCCCTCGACCGGATCGTCGCCGGCATCCGCGCCGACGGCGGCGTCGCCGACGCCGTCCCCCTGGACCTCGCCGACCGCGCGAGCATCCGCGCCGCTGTCGACCGTGTCCAGGAACTGCACGGACGACTCGACGGCGCCTTCAACAACGGCGCGGCGGGCCAGCGGCCCGGCCCGCTGGACACCACCGGCGATGAGGACATCGACACCCAGTTCACGGTGAACTTCCGCGCGCACTGGACCGCGATGACCGCCGAGGCCGCACTCATGCGCCGCAACGGCGGCGGGGCGATCGTCAACACCTCCAGCATCGGCAGCCGCCGCGCCAACCCCGCCCTGCCCGCCTACGCCGCGATGAAGCGCGCGCTCAACAGCATCACCGAGACCGCCGCCGTGACCTGGGGCCCGCAGGGCATCCGGGTGAACGGCATCACCCCCGGCGGCACCGCGACGGAGATGATGCAAGAGTGGGAGGCGGTGTCCCCGGGCATCATCGAGCGCAACAACGCCGCGACGCCGCTCGGCCGGATGGCCGAGCCCCGCGAGGTCGCCGAGGCGGCCGCATGGCTGCTCAGCGACCGCGCCTCGATGGTCACCGGTGCCATAGTGCCGGTGGACGGCGGCGCCGGCGCCTGAACCCGCCGTCCGCGCGACATCACCGCCCAGCCCCTGCCCCCGCGCCGTCCAGCCCACCCAAGCAGCCGCCGGCGGACGTCCCAAGATCAACACCGGCCTCGCCGGCCTCGCGGAGCCCGGGACAGACCGCCAACCGGCTGAGAGACGCCCGCGGACCGGCTCGCGGAGCCGCGACCTCCTGGGTCGCCGTTTTCCGCCACTGCCTGCCCCTGGTCACCTCGCTGACCAGCTCGGCGGCCCCGCCCGCTTCATCGAGGTCGCCACCACTGCCGGATACGCCCGGCACGACCTGGTCCGCTTCACCGCGAGGGGCAGGTCAAGCTCTATCGTCACCTCGGCGGCCCGCTCAGAACAGCGGATCGACCGCCCACCCGCCGCCGTCGCGAGCGCGGTCCGGACGGTCGTCCCGCACCTCCAGGCCCAGCCCCAGGCCCAGGCCCAGGCCCAGGCCCAGGCCCAGGCCCAGGTCCAGCGCGAGCTGCTCCGCCACCCGCCGCGCCGGACGCTCCTGGACGTCGCCGAGGGCGCGCGGCCCGCGCTCGAGGTGTCCCGCCCCGGTCGGCGCGTCCGGGACCGACAGCCACGCCGACGCGGTGTACTGCGGCCGCCGGTGCAAGACCAAGGCGTACCGAATCCGCCGGGCCGCTCGGACCAGCGAACGACCATGACCTCCAGTGGCCTCGGCAAGCCCTCTGGGCGTCGTGGTCATCAGCCTCCGAGCCGGGATCTGCGAGCTGACGGTGGACGACAGGCTTGCGGCTACCACGGCTTCCTCGGCCTTGGGCGGTGAGTCGGGTCACAGCACCGCGCGTTCCGTGTCGGCGCCGGGTTCTGCGGGCCCCCTGGGTTGCGGGACTATCGGCCCTGCCGCTGGGGGCGTTCGGCCGTGGCCGGGTGATCGCGGGCGGGTGAAGCTGCGGCCATGGGTTCCAGGTTCTTTGCGACGAGCCGGCCGGCCGTTGTGCCCGATGCGGGGGCGCGCGACGGGGCTGGGGCAGGGCCGCGTGAGTGGGTGCTGGCCTTGCGGCGGGGCGAGAGTTGCTGCTGTCCGGCTGCGCCGATGGTCGTGGTGGTGGTGACCACGCCGGGACCGTCGGTGCGGTGCGTTGATCTGCTGCTGTGCGGACATCATTTCCGGTGTTCTCGCGGGGTGCTGGAGGCGATGGGGGCGTTGGTGCTGGACCGCTCGGGCGCGCTGGTCACCGGCCGCTGAAGGGGCGCTGAGCGTCGTGACCGAGGCCCGCGAGTCGGATGCGGACGTGCGGCGGGTGCCGTCGGGGTGGCGGCCGGTGGTGGTGTTCGTGGTGCTCGCCTACGGGCTGGGCTGGATGTGGTGGATCCCGCTCGCACTCGGCGGTGAAACGGTCACCCATGGCGCCACGCCGACACAGTTGCCCGGGCTGATGGCCCCCGCACTGGCGGCGCTGCTGGTCACCGCGTTCACCACCGGGCGGATCGGGCTGGTCGAACTGGTCCACCGGATGCTGCGTTGGCGGATCGGGCTGGTCTGGTGGGGCGTGGCGGTGAGCCCGGTGCTGGTGGCGGTGGTGGTGCTGGTGGCCAAGGGGGCGGCGACGGGGCGTTGGCCGACGGCGGTGGACCTGGGCGGGGTGAACGGCTTCCCCGATGTCGGCGGTTTCTGGGGACTGGCGGTGCTGGTGGTGCTGCTGGTGGTGGTGAACGGGCTCGGGGAGGAGACCGGGTGGCGCGGGTTCCTGCAGCTCCGGCTGCGGACGCGGATGGGGTTCGTGCCCGCGGTCGCGGTCGTCACGCTGGTCTGGGCGGGGTGGCATCTGCCGCTGTTCTGGGTGCTGGAGTCCTTCGAGGGGTTCGGGCCGGGCACGCTGACCGGTTTCCTGGTGGGGATGTTCGCGGGGGCGGTGGTGCTGGGATGGATTGTCGAACGCACCGGCAGTGTGCTGGCGGTGGCGTGTTGGCACGCGTCCTACAACCTCGGGTCGGCGACGGTCGCGGCGCGCGGTTCGGTCGCCGCGGCGGTGACCACCGTGGTCATGGTGCAAGCCGCCATCGTGCTCGGGTGGCGGCTCTGGCACCGGCCCGACAGGGAACGGGGAGTTGCGTGACGATCTGCGACCATCCGTCCTCTCGACGAATTCGCCCCCCGGGCGATAGCCGACGGATCCGAGAAGAGCGCCAAACACGGCGGCCCGGAGGCCCGGTGGGCCGTCCGGAAGGTGTCCCCGGAGGTGGTGCGGACCCCGACCACCTCACCACGTTCTTCGGCTACTTCAAGCAGCTCGGCGGGAAGCCGTCGCCGCGGGGGAGCGGGACCTCGCCGCGGGTGGGGAGCGCGGCGCGGAAGATGTTCGCGTCGTGGTTCCTCGATCCTCCGGTGTCGGTGGCGACGCACCGGGCGTGCAAGGCCCGGCAGCGGCGTGCCCCGGACGGTGAGGTCGTGGACCTGCGGGACATTCTCCGGATCGCGCACCCGGCCCGGACAGCGCGGTGCGGCAGGCGCTGCTGGGGTGGCTGGCGGGGACCGTGTCGGACGACGAGGCGCGTGCCCGGTCCGTCCCGATCGACACGTACCTGACGGCGAAGTCCGTCCAGACCCCCGCCGAGGCGGTGAGGGTCTTGTGGGGCCTGGGGTGCCGCGGGAGTACCTCCCGAACCGCGTCCTGGGCGATGCGAAGGTGTGGGAGGCGCTGGTCGAGACGGTCGGGCTGACCGCGCTGATCCGGAACCTGGCGCGGATGACGCAGATCAGAACCTTGAAGCCGCTGGAGGGCGCGACGCGGCGGGCCGTGAAGCGGCTCACCGATCAGGATGCGCTGGCCGCGGCGCGGATCCAGCCCATGGACCTGTACCCGGCGGGGCGGGTCTACCAGTCCGGGCAGGCGCAGCCGCATCCCCGGGCGGACGTCCGGAGGTGGACGCCGGTCCCGGAGATCGCCGACGCGTTGGACGGGGCGTACGACCTGTTGTTCGGGAACGTGGTGCCGTCGGGCGGAGGCTTCTCATCGCCGTGGACTCCTCGTCCTCGATGACATGGGAGTCGGTGCATGCCGGGGGATCGAAGCTCGGATCCTCCTATCAGGTCGCGTGCGGGATGGCGATGACCGTGAGCCGGATCGAACAGGGCAACTGTCACGTCATCGACGTCGACACCCAGGTCCAGCCGTCGCGGATCCGGCGGCGGACCAGTCTCAGCGACGTCGCGTCGTGGCGGCCGTCGGGCGGTGGCACGGACCTGGCCCTGCCGTTCCAGTAAACCCTGGAGGAGCAGGTCGACGTCGACGGGTTCCTGATCCTCACCGACAACGAGACGTGGGCGGGCCGGCAGCATCCGGTGCAGGCGCTCGAAGCGTACCGGCGGGGGCGGAACCCGGCGGCGCGGGTCGTCGTGGCGACGCTGTCGCCGTCGGGGACGACCATCGGCGACCCGAGGGACCCGGGGGTGTTGAACATCGCGGGGATGGACGCGTCGCTGCCGTTGATCGTGAACGAGTACCTGCGGGCCTGACCCCGCCGGGCGGGACGCCTGCCGGGTGGGGGGCCGGTGGGGGGTGAGCGTGATTCCGTGGGGGGATTCCGTCGGAGGGGCGGGAAGGCCCGGCAAGGGACCGTTCCGCCCCTCCGACGACGACCGGAGGAACGCGGAGAGTACGACCTGCACGCCCCCACTCGGCCGTATGGGAGCCGTCGTCGTCTTCGCCGCGGTGAAGCAAGGCACTGGAGGCCGACTGAGCCGACCGGGGAACTCCTCGTGTGGCCGAGCTCAGTGTGGCCGAGCGCATCAGCCGCATCCGCTGAACCCGTCGTCCCTCCTCTGGCTCCGGGGCGGTTGCGGGCTGTAAGGGCATCTGTTCGTCTACCTTCGGAGGTCCCGTCATTTGTACGTCCGCCCTCAGGACCTCGTCCTCGGCCGGACCGTGGAACCGTGTCTCCACCCCGAGTGCGCGGCCTACTCCGAGGCGGCCTGTCCTGTTTCGACCAGGGTTATGGATCATTACAAGCGTGCCGCCACAGGCCGTGACCGCGGCGACCGCCGCTGCCTGCGCCCGAGTCTCCGCAGTGGAGGCGGTGCGGAACTGCGGGCGGGTGCTCTGGTCGAGCCGTTCTTCCGCGCCGAGCTGACCCCTCACTCCCTGGCGCGGGACGACGACGGCTGCATCCTCGGCGTGGACGTCTCCGGCCTGATCCTCGCCGCGTTGCAGCCCGTGAACCCGCAGGCCCGTGTGCACCTCGCCGAGCATGCCGCGGAGCTCGGTATCGTCGAAGCGACCCGGTTGGCGATGGAGCTGCTCAGCGGAGAGCGGTGACTGCGGTACTCATTTCTTCAGGTCTTGGTGACGTTCGGCTGGGTTCCTGTCGGGTCGTGTTTGGTCGACTCTGCTGTATACGTCAACTCGACGCTCGCCTTGGCGAGGACGACCCAGTTACCGCCGATCTCTCCGGTGACCTTCACCTGGGCTGGTGTCACCAGTCGCGCGGACAGCAGGTTAACCCATTTGCGGATTGTCCCCGCCTCGGCCGTGAACTTCTCCCACCTGTTCCTCCAGATCTCATCGGTCTCATCTTTCGCCGCGCGCGCCGCCTCCTGTTCGACCACGTCCATTTCAGCAAAGATGATGATCATGTACTGAGGGGACTGTCCGGGGCCGCGAGAAACCATCGCCTTGAACACCTCGGAGGCACGGCCTATACCTTGAGCGACTACCTGGATACGGGGGTCGTCCGGGGCCTGGAAGTCCTGGAGGGCCAGACGGGCATCATGGAATGCGGCTTCTCCTCCCTGTCCGACTTCCTGCACCTTGCTCAGGAAATCGTCGGCTTCTCGCGAGCGTTTGACGACCGGTCCCCAGAGACGCGAGTCGAACTCTGATCTTACCGTCGGCCTCACTTCTCTGCCCGCGCCACGCTGGATCGTTTCCCAGAGATCGTTCGAGACTCGCCCTTGGTCATGATTCAGACCATGCGGCTCTGAAGGGTGCTCGCCGCCGAGTTCATTAATTCCGTCCATGTTTGAATCATAGACGGTTGGGAGTGTGGTGCCAGGGACGAAAGGCCCTTTGGGCAGCGGGTCCGCCCCGTGTCCGAGGGCGTCTTTCAGATCACTTCTCGATCGACTCTGGATTCAAAGTGTTACAACTTTCACGCTTGTTCCAGAACATGCATCGAGTCTCGTTCGCTGGGCCCGGCACGTTGACCGGGTGGATCAGCAGGACGTTTCGGTGGCGGTCCCAGCCCGTCAGGGGCGGCTCGGAAGGTGAAGTCACCTTGGAGCGTATCGGGCTTGGGCGTCAACGCCCCTGGGGGCTTGTGGGACCCGTGCCGGACGTCTGTTCGGCCAGCGCCAGGTTCGGACATCTGAAGGTGTCCGGTGATCCGAACAGGTCGAGGTCTTCCACTCGGTTTGCCCGGTCATGCAACGATCACCCGGCCCCGAAGGTCACTTAACGAGCTCAAATTTTGATCATCTTGTCGGCGGGGTTGAGCCCATCGGGGCATCTGATATTCGTGTGCTTCAGAGCAATGCCGCGGTCATGTTGTTCGACGGTGATTTGTATGCATGCTCTGACGAAGCTTCGGTGCCTTCGACATCGCCACCTCCTCCGAGGGCGCCATCGGCGGAACGACCCATCGCCCTGGGCGCCGGCTATCGGAGGCTGAGCTCTGCGGCAGCGCCCCTGGTCATCATCGCTCTATCGGCGGCCCGGTGCTCAGGTCGCCTGGACTGCAGCGACTCCGACGAACCACACGAGTGAGCAGGGCCTCGGGTGACGCCGCCGTCGAGAGCGGCGCTTGTGGCCGCGCATTGCGCCGGTGGTTCACCGGTCGCCTCGCCCTACGGTCCCAAGCAGGCGATCCCGCCGCTGCCCGCCGACCTGCGATCGTTGGCGGTCCGGGCGCTCGACCGGGCGATGGGAGAAGCCTCGGAGTCGGCGGAGTTGTGGGCGGATGCCGGTGACGACGGCTGGCGTGAGCAGTGCGGCCGGTTGAGGAAGGTTCTTTCGGAGGCTTCGCTGTAGGCCATTCGGCCGGTGCCGGCGTCGGCTCTCAGATCCTGTGGTTGCGGCGGGTGCGCATGGTCCAGGCCAAGCTGCACTCGGCGGTTCGGCGATTCGGCGGTGCGTTGGTGGAATCAGCGCGTGGTCTGGCAGGCCGTGGGGGGCGCTCGCCCAACAGATTTGTGAGGCGAGGGAGTCGCGCTCGGCGCTGTTCGAGGTCCTTGTAGTCCCAGCGTTCGTCTTCCGGGGAGGCGTGGCAGATGCGGGAGAGGCCTCGTGCCTCAAAGGCTTCTTCGAGCCCTTCCTCTTCTCCCGTGGCGCGGTCGTAGGCGTCGAGCGCGATATAGTTCATGCTTTCCCATGCAGGCCACTCCTCGTCGGTCCACCGTGACATGTGGCGTCCGGCGAGACGGCGGACTTCGTGGGTGTCGGCGAGGGCGTCGGGGTGCGCGGCGACGCGGTCGAAAGTGTCGCGGCCCAGGCTGACGAGCCAGGGCTGGAAGTATTAGAAGCTGTCGTCGGAGCACCGGCCTTGCAAGATGTTCCAGGCAGCGCCCCACATGTGCCAGGTGTCGACTCGCTTGCGCTGGGTGGTGAGGTGCAGCTCGAACTCGATGATCTCTGAGACTGGACGGCTGGCGAGGTGAGCGGCGAGCCATTCCGTGCGCTGGTCTTTGCCGTCGCTCTCGGCCGCGGACCGGTGAATGAGCGTCCAGAAATCGTCGAGTGTCACGGCGGAAAGGTATCGCTTTGCCGTCCTGTCACGATCGGCAGTAGCACGGTGCTATGCGGGGTCGCTGGAGGTCGTACGGCTGGTTCCCGGTGATGGCTTCATGGTCTTGCTGCCAGTCACGCCTGGGTGTCTGGGGGTTCGCGGGTGTCGATCGTGTGGGCCAGGAAGTCGTGGGGCACCGGCTCGGGTCCGGTGTGGCGGGTCAGCCGTAGTGAGCCTGCGGGGCGGGCGGCCGTCTCTGCCGGGGTGCCGGTGAGGTTCAGCGGGCGGTAGTGGCCGGGTCGTGTGGCGTGTTCAGCGACGGTGTTCGTGACGACGATGCCCAGGTCGGCGTCGGGGTTGTCGGTCATCTGGCGTTGAAGGTCATCGGCCGATATCAGCCGGTGCAGCAGTTGAGCCGCCTGCTCCAGAGAAGGGGAGCTGGCCCCTGGGGTGGGTGATTGGAGTGCGTGGACGGCGGCGCGGAGGCGGAGACGGTCGACGAAAAGGCGGTTGCGTCGTTGCAGGAGGGCCGCCATGTGGCCGGTGAAGGTATCGAGGATCTCAGCGTTGTCGAGGGTGGCGGGGCAGTGGATGAGGAGTCCGGTGGGGCGGGGCAGGGGGCGGGAGGTGTCCCACGGCAGGCCGGTGAGGACGAACGCGGCGTGCAGGACGGTTTCGGTGTGGTCATGGATGAGTCGCTGGTGTTCGTGCGGGTCCCGGTTGAAGTGCGGTGGGTGGTGCGGAGCCGGGCTTTCCGCGGCGGTGGTGCGGAGGTCGGGTTCGACGGCGATCAGGGTGCCTGCGGGTGGGTGGGTGCTGGCTGGTGGCATGGGCTGATCCGCTCGCTCGGGACCGGGGGCGGTGGTGCGGGTGGAGGCGGGCCTGCTGGGCGGGCGGAGTTGCAGGGTGGGGTGCCGTTGGGGTGGTGGGGCGTGGGCCTTCGCCGGCTGGTGTGGGTTGTTCACGCGTGCCGGGGTGGTGGAGTCTCCGGTTTGTGGAGCACGGGTGCCGGTCGATGTCGTGCCGGTCGGTGCGGGACTGGTCGGTGCTGCGCCCGTTCAACCGAGGGCCGCCGACACGAGGACCGCCGACACGAGGACCGTTGAGATCGCGAGGTTGAGGCACTGACGGTGTAATGCGCCAGATTCAGCGCACTGGCCCGGTTCTGCTCGTCCACGCCTTCGATCTGCCGCGCCCACACCGACTCGGCCGCCGCACAGTCCGCGAGCAATCCCTCCACCCGCCGGCCCAGCCCCGTCAGCGTCCCCGTTCTGCTGCCACCGGAAGACTCGTCCATACCCTCCACGCTCAGCCCGGCCCCGCACCGGCCGCCAGAGGCCGTCCCTCCCCAAAAGCAGGGCCTTCGAGGCTTCCAGTTACCGTGCGTTCACCTACTGCGAGTCGACCTGGGCCGTCTTCGCTTGGACAAAGCCGGGGGCGACGTGGTCGCAGGCGGCCATTTCCTCTTACTGGAGGCGCCGTCTCGACCAGGAATGCGTGATCAGCCGGTTCCTTTAGCAGGAACCACGCCCAAACGTGTCAGGGGTTCGGTCGTGGTTTCGTCCGGCGGGGGACGCGGGGCACTCCCTAGAGCAGATGTGCTTCCAAGCGCTGCCGGTGCAGATCGCCGTGCGGCAGCTCGGTAGCCAGCCAGGTCCGCTTGCGTGGGGAGGTAGGCGACGGGTGCAGGCCAGGGGGTGGCGGGTGGGTCCCGGGTGTGCTGGTCGGTGGTGTCACCAGGTGTAGAAGGCTTCGTATGCGGGTTCGAGGAGGTTGGTGAGGTTGCGGCCGTGGACGCTGATGGCCGGGCGGTCGAGCCGGTACAGGGCCGGGACGGCGGGTGGGGTGTGGGGCGTGCTCGGGCGGGGTGTGCCGGCCTCGCGCCAGAAGCTGTCGGGGAGGCTCTCCGGCGGGAGATCGTCCCGAGGCTGCCCTGTCGCGCCGGGGTCGGAATCGGCGATGCGGAGGTGCCGCAGTCGCTCGCGCAGCCGGGTGCGGGTGCGTCCTCGCCAGGTCAGCAGGACGAACGGGTCGTCGTCGACGGTGTGCGCGAGGCTGTGCAAGACCGCGGTGACGTGGGCGCACAACCGGCTGCGTCCCGGACAGGGGCAGTCCAGGGTCAGGTCGCCGGCGCGTGAGGGGAGCAGCGAGAGGCCGAGGGAGGCGAACAGGGCGTCGATGTCGAAGGCGAGTTCGCCGCCGAGGATCTGCAGGGCCAGGTCGGGAGCGGCGGCGAGGGCGTTCTCGACCCGGGTCCATTCGGTGCCGCTGAACACCGGAAGATCGATCCACACGTCGTAAGGCCGTCGCCGCGAACCCCGCACCTGGGCGTTGACCGAACCCGGCGTGACGGTCAGATCGGACACCGAATGGGCGTGGGCGGAACTCGCCCGGACCGTCATGCCGAAGGAGTCGAGCCGGTCGAGGAGCCGTTTCGACCAGGGAACCGGTGTCATGCGGTCACCCGGTCGCGTCCGGCGTCGGCCGGCAGCGCCACCAGTTCGTGCAGGGCGTCGAGGCTCAGGTCGGCCAGCCAGTCCTCCCCGGTGCCGACGGCCGTTTCGGCGAGCGCGCGTTTGGTCTCGATCATCGTCTCGATGCGTTCCTCCACGGTGCCCGCGCAGACGAGCTTGCAGACCTGGACGTCCCGGCGCTGGCCGATCCGGAAGGCCCGGTCGGTGGCCTGCTCCTCGACCGCCGGATTCCACCACCTATCGAGATGGACGACCTGGTTGGCGGCGGTCAGGTTGAGGCCGGTGCCCCCGGCCTTGAGGGAAAGGACGAAGATCCGCGGACCGTCCGGGTCCTGGAACCGGGCGACCATCCGCTCACGCGCGCGCCGAGCGAGTCCGCCGTGCAGGAAAAGCACTTCGCTGCCGAATCGCTCGCTGAGATGCGCTTTCAAGAGGAACCCGAATTCCGCGAACTGGGTGAAGCAGAGCGTCTTGTCTCCCTTCGTGAGTGTCGCCTCCAGGAGTTCTTCGAGTCGAGCGACCTTGCCAGACCTGCGGGCGAACCCGTCACCGAAGCCTTCTTTCAGGAATTGTGCCGGATGGTTGCAGATCTGCTTGAGCTTGCTCAGGCTGGCCAGCACGATGCCCCGCCGTTCGGTGCCGTCGCTCCGCCGGGCGGCGTCGAGCATGTCGGCCACCACTCCGCGATAGAGGGTCGCCTGTTCGGCGGTGAGACCGCAGGCGAGCGTCGTCTCCCTCTTCTGGGGAAGGTCCTGGATGATGGCGGGATCGGTCTTGAGCCGCCGCAGGATCAACGGCCGGGTATGGCGGCGCAGGGTGGCCGCCGCGCGCTGGCTGCCGGTCTGCTCGATCGGGAGGGAGTAATGCTCCTTGAAGCGCGCGCTCGATCCGAAGAGACCGGGATTGGCGAAGTCGAGAATGGAATGCAGCTCTGACAGGCGGTTCTCCACGGGCGTTCCGGTCAGCGCGATGCGTTGCGCGGCGGGCAGCGCCCGAACGGCTCTGGCCTGCGAGCTGTTGCGGTTCTTGATGTGCTGGGCCTCGTCGGCGACGATCCGCCGCCAGGAGATCCGGCGCATCGCCTCGGCGTCCAGCCGGACGACCGCGTAGGTCGTGATCACGATGTCGGCGGTGGTGGCGGCCTCTCGCAGGGCGTCCCCCGAGAACCGGTCGACGCCATGATGCACATGCACCCGCAGCGTCGGCGTGAACCTCTCGATCTCGCGGCGCCAGTTGTCCACCAGCGACAGCGGGCAGATCACCAGTGTCGGCCCGTCCTCCGGCCGGTGTTCGGCCGCGACCAGCCCCAGCACCTGGACGCCCTTGCCGAGCCCCATGTCGTCGGCGAGGACGGCTCCCAGACCGAGCTGGGACAGCAGGCTCAGCCAGGCGACGCCCCGCTCCTGGTAGGGCCGGAGCGTGGTGCCGAACCAGTCCGGCAACGCGACCGCGTCCAGCTCCTTCCCGCCGGTCAGCAGGTCGCCGAGGCGTCCGTCGGCGAGCACCTGCGTCACCGGAAGGCCGCCCGCCCTGGCGTCGGGGTCCAGCGCGGTCCGGACGACGCTTCTGGCGGGCATCGTCCCCCGCCCCTCACGTGCCACGAAGTCCGCCGCGGCGGCGAGCCGGGCCGGATCGACCCGCACCCATCGGCCGCGCAACCGGATCAGCGGCTTCTTGGCCGCCACGAGGTCGGCGAGCTCCCGCTCGTCCAACGCGAGCTCGCCGATCGCCACCCGCCACTCGAAGTTCACGATCGACTTCTTGCCGATCAGGCTCTGGCCCTTCACGACGTCGGGACGGGCCGCTCGGGTGGTCAGTGCCAGGCCGACCCCCGCGGGCCGCTGCCACCATGCGGGCAGGTACACCTCGTAGCCCGCCGCGCTCAGGACCGGAGCGGTCTCGGTCAGGAAGGTGAGGGTCTCGGCGCGGTCCAGGATGATCGCGGACGGTCGCGGGGACGGCAGCAGCCGCCTCAGCTCGGGACGGATCTCGCAGGCGCGTTCGAGGAGGGCGAGGAACAGCTTCTGCGGCTCGTCCACTTTCCGCTGGAGAGCGGCCAGCGCCGGGCCCCGCGACCACAGCTCGGCGGCGGTGACCAGCAGGGACGGCTCGTCGGCCGCCCGCACGAGCGGTTCCAGGGACCAGCGATCATCGTGATCGGGGCCCTCGCCGAGCGGCTCGGCCAGCCGGAAGCCGAGGCGCAGCCGTTCGTCCTCCGGGGTGTCGGACATGTGCCAGGCCGCCAGACTGGCCTGAAGCGCCCGCATCTCGGCCGCGTCAGCTGCGTTGAACGGGTCGGCCGCGTCGGACGGCTCGGGCGCGTCGGCTGCGTCGGATGGTCCGGACGGGCCGGACGGGCCGATGCGTCCGTCCTCGGAAGCCAGCGCCTTGAGCCAGCGCTCCGCCGCCGTTCCGGCCGGTCGGCCTCCGCCCAGCAGCGCGGGGCGGTCTCGGAGGACGGCTCTGGCCTCGCAGTCCACGAGCGCCTCCAGCAGGTCCGCGGTCAGCTCGGCGGCGTGGCGGGCGGGCCGTCGGCCGGTCGGCTCCGCGAGGCAGACGGGCGGGGTGGTGGCGGCCAGGTCGGCGATCTCCTGCCGGCGGACGGCATCGGGCGCCGGCCGCCACCTGGCGTAATGGCCTCCGTCGTCCCCGGTGACGAGCGTGGGAAGGATCTGCCCTTGACCGACGAGCCTCCAGGCGAGGTCGTGGGCGTTGGTGAGCCAGCGCAACGAGGCCCCGTACGGGATGTCGAGCTCGTCGGCCGTCACCGACTCGGTGGCCAGATAGGGGCGACGCGGCGCGTGCAACTCGCCGAGGAGCTGGGCGGCGTCCGAGGGCTCGAAGAGCAGAGCCGGAACGCGCCATGGGGAGCGTGCCACCGCGCCGGGCGGGTACGCCCGGGGAAGGTCCTCGCCGTACGGGCCGGTGAGTTCCGGAGAACGGAAGGGCGCTCCGGCATGGGAGGGAAGCACCAGATCGGTCGTCCCCTCCCGGGCCTTGGCGCCCACCAGCCATTCGAGGGAGAGACCGGCTCCGCTCAAGAACTGCCCGACCTGCTCCGCGGAGCAGGCGAACGGGTGTGCGAGCGGAGGCTGCTTGCCCTGGACCGGACGTGAGGTTTCAGCCCACAGAGCGAGAAGACGATCCGCCCTCCAGAGTGCATGCAACGCGAACATTCTCAACCTGATCGTCGATGTCGTGGGGGAGTCCTCAGCCACCCTGCCAGCCGACAATCAGTGCCCGATCAGCGAGCGCAAGTGAGGTCGGCTGGTAGTACTACTACCAGCGGGAACACCATGCTCGCGCTGCCGGCATGCGCCCCCACCATGGACCGCATGCCGCAGCCGAGATCACGAACCCTCACCCCGCGGACGCTGCCCGCGCCTGCTCTCGGCCGTGAGGTCCCGCGCAGAGCACTTGGGGAATCGGCACCGGGCATGACGGCTCCCCGACCGCGCACGTTGAACACAGATTGGCCATGAATCGGCGGATAAGTGGTCTCGGAGCCGGATGGCTGCCGCTCCTACCTTTCGTGACATCAACCAGATGGGACCGCGATCCCGCAGACGCGGAGGAAGCGGCCCCGGGACATGGAGAGTCACGATGACCACGATCAGCCCCACCGTCAAAGGCCGCCGTGCCCGCCGTCTCGCCGCCGGGCTCGCCCTGACCGGCGGCAGCGCCCTGGCGTTGCTGGGCGTGGCGGGTACCGCCCACGCCGACGCCAACAGCGTCACCAACACCTGGCTGGCTCCCGGCCAGGAAGCCTGCGCCGCCGCCCACGCCACCACCTACCTGGAGGCCTCGCAGCAGAGCGCCTCCCCGGGCTTGAAGTTCAAGCTCATCGCCCAGAGTGGCCTGGTCATCAACACCAGCCCCGGCCCCTACACCTACTGGAAGACCTCGACCGGCACCGGCTCGGCGAACTGGCAGGGTCCCGGCGACTACACCGCATGCGCCAAGAACAACGGCACCTCACCGGTCTACCTGTACTACGTCATCATCACCACCTCCTGAGTCCCACCTCCTGAATCCCATCTCCTGAACCCATCTCCTGGACCCCGCCGACGTGCGATCCAACGGCGCCCCCGAGCGCGGATGAAACTGATGCCGGGGGCGTCACGGCTCGCCCGGAAGTTCGATCCATTCCAGCGCCCACTGATTGAGGGCGAGCAGGACCTGGCCGAGCGCGGCGCCCTTCTCGGTCAGCCGGTAGTCGATCCGCACCGGAGTGGTGGGGTGCACGCTGCGCTCGATGAGCCCGTCGGCCTCAAGGTCCTTCAACCGCTGCGACAGCAGCTTGTGCGTCATGTCCGGGACGGCCGCCGCGATGTCGCTGAACCGGACGGCGCCGCCGAGCAGCGCACGCAGCACGGTCGCGGCCCAGCGGCGGCCGAGCATGTCCATCGCGGCGGCGTAGTAGGGGCAGTACGGCCGGAGGTGTTCGAGGTCCAGTTGTCGATGTGACATGAACCACTCCCAGAGGCTTCTATCTTTAAGATACCTTCCATCTTAATGATACAAGGTGATCCGGTGAGGAGCGGCCATGCCCGAGTCGAGTGCGGCAGCGCTGTCGTACGAGGTGTTCGTGTCCGAGCCCATTCCCACTACCGGCACGCTGCCGACCGGGGCGCGCCAGCAGTGGTCGCCGATTTCGACGACCCTCGTCTCCGGCGCCACCGACGCGGTCCTGGTCGATCCGCCGTTCACGATCGACCAGACCCGCCGGGTCGGAGACTGGGTTGAACGCTCCGGCAAGCGGCTGAGGCACATCTACATCACCCACGGGCACGGCGATCACTGGTTCGGCGCGTCCCTGCTGGCCGAGCGCTTTCCCGGGGTCACCGTCCATGCCACCGAGGGCACCGTCCGGCTGATGCGCGACTCGGCGACCGGACGGCGCAAGGCGTTCTGGGACGACCTGTTCCCCGGGCGGCTCCCCGACATCCGGGTACCCGCCCAGATGTTCCCGGCCGAGGGCCTCACCCTGGAGGGGCACCCCCTGCATGCGATCGAGGTCGGGCACAGCGACTGCGACGACTCCACGGTGCTGCACGTGCCGGCGCTCGACCTGGTCGTCGCCGGCGATGTCGCCTACAACAACGTGCACCAGTATCTCGCCGACGGCGGGCTCGACGGCGGCATCGACGCCTGGCTGCTCGCCATCGACACGGTGCGGGGCCTGCGGCCGGCCGCCGTGGTCGCCGGCCACAAGGACGTCACCCGCACCGACACTCCACGCATCCTCGACGAGACCGCCGAATACCTGCGCGCCGCCCGCCGGGTGCTCGCCGAGAAGCCCACGGCGCGGACCTTCTTCGACGAGATGACGCACCGCTACCCGGACCGGCTCAACCCCGGCACCGTCTGGCTCAACGCGCAGAGGCTGGCCTGATGCGCGCCGTACGCTTCCACGAGTTCGGCGAGCGAGACGCCCTGCGGATCGACGAGCTGCCACAGCCGTGACCGGACGCCGACAGCGTGGTGATCCGAATCGCCCGTGCCAGCGTCAGGGCGGTCGCCTACGCCGCCGCCCAGGTGGCTCCGCTCCTCGGCGCCTCCCAGGTCATCTCCACCGTCCGCGGCGACATCACCGGCCCGGCACTCGGCACTCTTCGGCGCGGGGGAGTCTTGATCGGCATCGGCTACACCGCCGGAACGAAGGCCGCCATCGACGTCACCGACCTCATCTGGAAGACCGCGCGGGTGGAGGGCTTCCTGTTCACCGCCTTCACCCAGCAGGAACTCGCCGACACCTAACGCACCCTGCTGCAACACCTTGCGGCCCGTAGCACCAAGCCCGCGATCGACGGGATCTATCCGCTGGAACAGGCCGCCGAGGCGCAAAGACGCGTCACCGAGGATCGTCCTCTCGGCAGGGGGCTCCTCGATCCCGGATCTGAGCCCACTTCACCACCGAAGCGGTAGCGGCATGGTTCGCTGCTCTCCAGCAGCGCCCGCCGCCGCAGCGCTCGTGCCCACGAACTCGGCCATGCCCCCGGCCGGCTGATCAGACGTTCGCCCCGCCCAGGACCCCGTTGACCATGTAACCGGCCAGGGTGCGTGCGATGTCGGGAGTGACCGCCTGCGGAGGGCCGGTCACGAGGGTGAACAGGGTGCCGCTGTAGAGCGTGATCAGGGCCTGCACCTGTTCGGGATCGGTGTCGAAGCCGAGGGCGCGGTGGTGGCCGAGGGTCGTCTCCACCGCCGCGGCGGCGAGGCCGTACAGGGCGTCGCCGAGCGCGGGAGAGCGCGTGGCCTCCAGGGCGAGTTCGAAGACGGCCTGGAAGCGCGTCCGCCGGAGCGTCGCGGCGCGGTACAGGGACTGACCGATGAGGTCGGCGAGCCCCTCCCGGCCGATCGCGGCCCGGGGCGCGCCCGCGCCCGCCTGCACCTCCTGGCGCATCTCCTCGAGATGCAGCTCCACGGCGCGCCGGGCGGCGGCCTGCAACAGGCCGTCCCGGTTGCGGAAGTAGTTCGACGCGGTGCCGGCCGGGACGCCCGCCATGTCGTCCACGGCGCGGTGGCTGAGCTGGTGGATGCCGCGTGTGCCGAGGATCTCGATCGCCGCGTCGGCGAGGGCTCGTCGGCGGAGCAGGTTCTCTGGAGGCGTCACCCGTCCTGACTTACCAGAATCGGGCCGTCGAGGCCCGCGGAGGGGTGGGCGCGTCTCGTCACTACGATAATAGTACTATCAGAGTAGTGACAAGCGAGCTGGGGAGTTTCCATGAGCGAGCAGTCGACCGCGACGGTGATCGGCGGCGGGATCGCGGGGCTGGCGTCCGCGACCGCCCTGCTGCGGGCGGGGTGGCGGGTCACCGTCCTGGAACGGGCCGCCGACTTCACCGAGGTCGGCGCGGGCGTGGCGATCACCCGCAACGGCATGGCCGCCCTGGCGGCCCTCGGAGCCGACGAAGCGGTCTGGGCGGCCGGTCACCTGACCCGCACGGCCGGGTCACAGAACCGGCGGGGGCGCTGGGTCCTGCGTTTGCCCGAGGTGCCGGTCGAGGAGAGCCCGGCGACGTGGCTGTGCGCCGTGCACCGGCAGCGCCTGCACGCCGCGCTGCTCCAGACGGCCGGCGGCGTCCGCCTGGTGAACGGCGCCCGGGTCACCGCCGTCGACCCGGGCACCGCGGGGGGAGCACCCGCCCGGGTCACCTGGACGTCGGCGGAGGGCGAACAGACCATCGAGTCCGATCTCGTGGTGGCCGCCGACGGGGTGCACAGCACCGCCAGAGCGTGCCTGTTCCCCGGCGTCCGGGCCGAGTACGCGGGGGCGACGAGCTGGCGCGCGGTGATCGAGGACACCGAGATCGTCGACGACCGGTACATCGCGGTATGGGGACCGGGCATGGAGTTCGGCGCACTGAGGATCAGCGCCACCGAGGTCTACTGGTACGGGTACTTCCTCGCCCCCGCCCGCACGGTCTTCGATGACGAGCTGGCCGCCGCCCGGGAGATGTTCGCGGGCTGGCCCGCGACGGTCACCGCCATCCTGGCGGCGACCGGAGCGGACGACCTGATGCGCCACGACGTCCACCATCTTCCCGGAGGGCTGCCGACCTACGTGTCCGGGCGGGTCGTCACCGTCGGCGACGCGGCCCACGCCATCCTTCCCACCGTGGGTCAGGGAGTGGCCGGCGCTTTGGAGGACGCGGCCTGCGTGGGACGGCTGATCGCGGAACCGGTCGCGGCGGGCGCGGCCCTCGCGCCCGCGCTGGCCGCCTTCGACCTGGCGCGCCGTCCCCGGTGCCGGAAGGTCGCCCGTCAGGCGATCATCATGGCCAACCTCGGTTCACACCTCGGAGGCGGCTGGCGCCAACCCGTGCGCGACGCCCTCCTGCGACTCGTGCCGGCTGGACGGTTCACCGACAGCGGCCTCGCCAGGCAACTCGTCGGCTGGACCCCGCCGCCTTCCCCGGCCGCCGCCACGAGCCAGCCGTCCCCGAACCGGCTGCACTGAACCCAAGTCGCCCAGGTCGCCCAGATCGCCCAGGTCGCTCAGGTCGTTCAGGTCGCTCAGATCGCTCAGGTCGTTCAGGCGTGCGGCGAGTCGGTCGTGCACCGCGATCAGCTCGCCGATGCGCCGCCGCAGCAGCGCCAGCCGCTGCTCGAAGATCTCGGCCTTCGGGCCGGGCTCGGCGCAGACGTGCTCACCGAACAGCTCGTCGCCGAGACATGCCCCGATCGCCCGCAGATCCTCGCTGGTCAGCCCGCAGTCCAGCAGCAGTCGGATGTTGGCCACCACCCGCTCGGCCTCCCGGCCGTACTCGCGGTACCCGTTCGCCGACCGTTGCGGACGCAGCAACCCCTGTTCCTCGTAGTAGCGCAGCGCACGCGTCGTCGTGCCCGTCACGCGCGCCAGCTCCCCGATGCGCATGTGGTCACCTCTCCTTTCGCCGGTGAGGTCAACACCGTGCGGCGCGCTCGTCATCCCAGCGTCTCCTGCGTCTCGGGCAGTTCGGCGGCGGGCAGTTCAGCGGCGGGCAGTTCAGCGGCGGGCAGTTCAGCGGCGGGCAGGACGGCCGCGGGCGGGACGGCCGCGGACCGGTGGTGCTCCACGAGGGCGACCGCGCAGCCCAGCGCGGCGACGACCGCGCCCGCCACCGGCGTCCAGCGCAGGCCGGGGCCGGGATCGATGACGCGCCCGCCGAGCCAGCCGCCGAACGCGATGCCCATGTTGAACGCCGAGCTCTGGACGGTGAGCGCCAGCGTTCGCGCACCGCGGGACGCCACCTCGATCATGCGGGTGTTCACCACCGGGATCACCGCGTAGTACGCCGCGCCGAACGACAGCAGGAACACCACCGCTCCGGCCCGCTCACCGGCCAGCAGCCCGAGCCCCAGCAGCGACACCGCCAGCGCGGCCATGCCCGCGAGGATGGCGCCGGTCACCGACCGGTCGGCTAGGCGCCCTCCGGCCAGGCCGCCGACGGTCCCGCCGGCGCCGAACAGCAGCAGCAGGACGGTCACGGTCGTGGCGCCGAATCCGGCGACACCGGTCAGCAGCGGTGTCACGAACGTGTAGGCGGTGAACGCCCCGGCCGCGCCCAACACCGTCACCGCGATCACCGCCTGGACCCGCCGGTCGGCCAGCACGCGCAGTTCCGCCGTCCGGCCGCCGGGCCCGGCCGCCGGCGTGTCGGGGACGACCGGCGCGACCAGCACGAGCGCCACCGCCGCCAGCCCCGCCATCCCCCAGAACGTCGCCCGCCAGCCCAGCCAGTGACCGAGGGCGGTACCCAGCGGCAGTCCTCCGACCAGAGCCAGGCTGAACCCCAGCGACACCCGCGCCACCGCCGAGCCCTGCCGCTCCGGCGGTGCGACATCGGCGGCCACCGCGAAGAACAACGGCATCAGCGCCGCGTGCGCCAGCGCCGCCGCGATCCGTCCCATCGCCAGCAGCGCGAACGAGGGGGCGAGCGCGGCCACCGCGTTGCCCGCCACGAACAGCAGCATCAGCGCGACGAGCACCCGCCTGCGCCGCGACCGCCCCGTCGCCAGGACGAGCAGCGGGCCGCCCACCATCACGGTGGCGGCGAACGCGCTCACCAGCAGTCCCGCCGTGGACAGAGAGACACCGACCGACTCGGCCATCTCGGGCAGCAGCCCGGCGATCATGATCTCCCCGGTGCCGAACGTGAACGCGCACAGCGTCAGGACCGCCAGGGCGCGGGAGTGATTCGTGATTCCCATACCGCCGAGCCTCGACCTTCACGCCGACGTGAAGGTCAAGTCGACGAGCTCCCACCGACCACTCCGTGGCCATGCGGACCGCCGGCGCCGAGCTCGGCACCTCCTCCGACCCAGTGCGAGGAGCAGCAGCACGGCCGATACCGCGCCCTTCGCGCCGCCGGACAAATGAACCGCCATGGCGAACTGTCAGGGCGGCGGCAGGAACACCACCTCCACCAGACCGACGGGCCTCTGACCCCCACGTGCAGGTCAGAGGCCGGTCGCGTTCCGCGAAGCGGTCACACGCCGTGGACGCGGCGGGACCGTTCCTCAGCCCCGGCCGACCGTCCAGTGGCGGAGCTTGTCGGGGTTGCGGACGACCCAGATGTGCCTGATCCGGTCGTCGACGACGTGGAAGGCGAACACGGTCACGACGGCGCCGTCCTGTTCGGCGACGACGCCCGGCCGGCCGTTGACGGTGCGTTCCAGGAACGTCATGTCGCCGGGCCGGCGGTCGGCGATCTCGATCCAGGCGCGCGCGACCTGCTCGCCGCCCTGGATCGGTTCGAGGAAGGTGGTCGCCAGGCCGCCTCCGTCGCCGGTGGCCGTGGCGTCGGGGTCGAGCAGGCCGATCAGGGCGTCGATGTCCTTGGCCTCCCAGGCCTGCTTGAAGTCCCGGACGATGCGGGCGTGCCGGGCCGGTGAGGTGGTGGAGGGCTGCGCCGCCCGGATGCGGCGGCGGGCCGAGGAGGCGAGCTGGCGGCAGGCCGCCGGGGTGCGGCCGACGATCTCGGCCACCTCGGCGAAGGGGTAGCGGAAGACGTCGTGCAGGACGAACGCGACGCGTTCGGCCGGGGTCATCGCTTCGAGCACGACCAGGAAGGCCAGGTTGACCGATTCGTCCAGGGTGACCCGGTCGGCCGGATCGGTGGCCGCGCCGCCGTCGGCGCGCCCGGGAAGCGGCTCGGGGATCCATTCGCCCACGTAGGTCTCGCGGCGCGCCCGCGCTGATCCGAGCACGTTGAGGCAGACGCGGCCCGCGACCGTCGTCAGCCAGGCGCCGGGAGAGTCGATGGCGTTCTGCTGCTCCCGGGACATGGCGTACCAGCGGGCGTAGGTCTCCTGGACGGCGTCCTCCGCCTCGGCCAGCGAGCCCAGCAGGCGGTAGGCGAGGTTGATGAGCCGGCGCCGCTCGCTCATGACCGCGTCCAGGCTCGGGTCGCTCCGGTCCGGCGCCGGCCCGGATGGTGTGTTCGTCATGCAGCTCCCTCGGTCACATCCGACTTCACCCTGCCCGACAAGACAGCCAGGCGGAACGTCAGGTCCGAGCCGTCGCCTGACATTTCCGGAACGTGTGTTGTCGAACTGCACGAGTCCGGCGGGCGGCCCGTCCATGCCGGGGGCACGCCGGGACTCGCCGCCGAAATCGAGCGATCTCTCTCGGCGGTCGTCCGTCCACACCCGTGCCGCGTCGTCGCGGCAGCATCCCAGGGAGCCACCGTGAGCCTGTTCCGGCTTGACGCCAGCATCAGCCCCGCCACCTCGGCCAGCGCCGAACTCGCCGACATCGTCGAGGCGGCGTGGACCGCCGCCCATCCGGACGCGCCGGTCGTGCGCCGCCACCTGGGCACCGATCCGCTGCCCGCGGACGCCTGGGCGTCGGCCCACACCGCCGCGCTGACGCCCGAACCCGACCGGACGTCCGCCCAGCGCGACGCCCTCACGCTCGCCAGGTCACTCGTCGCGGAGCTGGAGGACGCCGAGGCCGTGGTGCTGGCCGTGCCGCTCTACAACTTCGGCGTCTCCCAGCACTTCAAGTCCTGGGTCGACCTGGTCATCGCCGGGGCGCCGCTGGGCCGTCCGGTGCTCCAGGGCAAGCCGACCGTCCTCGCCACCGTCCGGGGCGGCGGCTACGGCCCGGGCACTCCGCGCGAGGGCTGGGACCACTCCACCCCGTACCTCAGGCGCATCCTCGCCGACGTGTGGCAGGCCGACCTCACCGTCGTCGAGCGCGAACTCACCCTCGCCGCCTCGCCCGGCATGGAGCAGCTGCGGGACCTCGCCGCCGAACTGCACGCCGACGCCCTGACCGCGGCCCGCGCCGCCGCCCGCGACCTGCTCGCCACCGCCGCCACCGGGCTCGTGGCGACCACCGGGTGACCTTCGGTCACCGTCATCCGCGGCGTCAGCGGGAGGGGGCGGGGCCGTAGAGGTGGATCGGGCCTCGGTAGTCGCCGAGGCCGAGGGCGGACGGCTCGGTGCTGCGGGCGTGCCGACGTGTTCGGCGATGGTGCGTCCGCAGCGTCTGAGCAGCCGGATGGACAGGGTGCTGTCGGTAGCCGGGTCCTGGTCGGTCATGTCGGTCAGGGCGTGGCGCGGCCCGCGGTGGTAGCCGGTCGTGGCTGAGGGCTCGGTCGCGGGTGAGGGCCGGTTGCGGGTGGCGGCCGGTCGCGGGTGGCGGCCGGTTCGTCCGGCCGGGCTGGAGGGGCGAGGATCGGGGGATGGACATCCGGCAGTTGGAGTACTTCCTGGCGATCGTGGACCATGGCGGTTTCACTCGGGCGGCCTCGGTGCTGTACGTCTCGCAGCCGGCGTTGTCTCAGGCGATGCAGGGGCTGGAGCGTGATCTGGGCGGGGCGCTGTTCCACCGCATCGGGCGCCGGGCGGTGCTGACCGAGGCCGGACGGGCGCTGATCGAGCCGGCGCGGGCGACGGTGCGCAGCCTGGAGACCGCGCGGGCCAGGGTCGCCGCCGTCGGGGAGTTGCGCACCGGGCGGTTGGACGTGGCGGCGATGCCGTCCCAGGCGGTGGAACCGCTGACGTCGATGATCAGTTCGTTCGCCGGCCGGTATCCGGGCGTGTCGGTGGCGATCAAGGCCGCGTTCACCGCCCGGGACGTGGTGGAGATGGTCCGCACCGGCTCGGCCGAGCTGGGGTTGCTGGCCTCGGCGGGGCCGCTGCCCGACGCGGAGGTGAGCGCGCATCCGGTGGGCAGGCAGCGGTTCGTGGTGGTGACCTGGCCCGACGGGCCGCTGTCGGAAAGGACGGCGGTGGGCTGCGAGGAGCTGGCCGGGCTGAGGCTGATCGTCGGGCAACGCGGTACCGGAATGCGCGCCTACGTGGACGGGCTGCGCGAGCGCGGCGTCCGGTTCGCCATCGCGGCCGAGACCGAGCACCGGGTGTCGATCATCCCGCTGGTGCTGGCGGGCGTGGGCGTCGTCGTGGTCACCGAGGCCTGGCGCGGCATCGCCGAGCAGGCAGGCGCGCGGGTGCTGGACATCGAACCGGAGAGCGCCCTGGACATCGCGCTGGTGAGCCGCCGTGGCGAGTTGTCGCCGGCCGCCCGGGAATTCGTTGCCCACGCCACCGAGAAGCCCTGATAAGGGACGCTTATCTGAGTGATCCGGGCTGCGACTTGGACGCCCGGCGGGGCCGGTTGCTGCAATCAGCCCATGACCCACCACGACATCGCGTTGATCACGGGCGACGGCATCGGCGCCGAGGTGCTCCCGCCCGCCCTGCAGGTCCTGGACGCCGTCGGCGCCAGGCATGGCTTCGGGTTCTCCTACACCGCCTACGACTGGTCCTGCGAGCGCTACCTGCGCGAGGGGTCGATGATGCCCGCCGACGGCCTGGACCAGCTCCGCGACAAGGACGCCATCCTGCTCGGCGCGGTCGGCTACCCGGGCGTCCCCGACCATGTCTCGCTGTGGGGGCTGTTGATCCCCATCCGCCGCGGTTTCCGCCAGTACGTCAACCTGCGGCCGATCCGGGTGTTCGAGGGCATCGACAGCCCGCTGCGCGCCGCCGCGCCCGGCGACGTCGACTTCGTGGTCGTCCGGGAGAACGTCGAGGGCGAGTACAGCGAGATCGGCGGGCGGCTCAACCGCGGGTTCCCCGACGAGATGGCGGTGCAGGAGGCGGTGTTCACCCGGGCCGGGGTGACCCGCGTGCTGGACTACGCCTTCGGGCTCGCCGCGCGGCGCGGCGGGAGGCTGACCTCGGCCACCAAGTCCAACGGCATCGTCCACACCCTGCCGTTCTGGGACGAGCTGGTCGCCGAACGCGCCCGCCACCGCCCGGAGGTGGCCTGGGAGCAGGAGCACATCGACGCGCTGGCGGCCAAGTTCGTCCTCGACCCGGCCCGCTTCGACGTGGTCGTCGCCTCCAACCTGTTCGGCGACATCCTCAGCGACCTGGCCGCCGCCGTCGCGGGCTCGATCGGCATCGCCCCCGCCGCCAACCTCAACCCCGAACGGCGGTTCCCGTCGATGTTCGAGCCCGTGCACGGTTCCGCCCCCGACATCGCCGGCCGCGGCATCGCCAACCCGGTGGGCGCGATCTGGTCGGCGGCGATGATGCTCGACCACCTCGGGCACCCCGACGCCGCCCACGACGTCACCGACGCGATCGCCGCGGTGCTGGCCAAGACCGACGTGCGCACCCCCGACCTGGGCGGCACCGCGACCACCGCCGAGTTCACCGGCAAGCTGCTCGAACTGCTCTGATCACCCGGGCCGCCGGCCGATGACCGAGCCGCCCCCAGCCCGCGAGCCGCGCCCGTCGCGCGAGCCGCGCCCGTCGCGCGAGCCGCGCCCGTCGCGCGAGCCGCGCCCGTCGCGCGAGCCGCGCCCGTCGCGCGAGCCGTCCGTGGTGCGCGATACGCGCCCGTCGCGTCTACCCGTGGGTCGCACCGCGACATCAGAGCCCCGCTGCATCCCTCCGCCCGCCCCCCTGAGGAGAAAGCCATGGCAGCACCGGCGCCCCACACCCCGGCCCTCCCGGCGACACCGGCCAAACCGTGGTACAAGCAGTTGTACCTGTGGGTGCTGATGGCCATCCTCGCAGGGATCTTGACCGGATGGTTGTGGCCCTCGGCCGGAACCTCCTTGCAACCGGTCGGGTCCACGTTCGTGTCCGCGATCAAGATGCTGATCACCCCGATCGTGTTCCTGACGATCGTCGCGGGCATCGGCGGCGTCGACGACCTGCGCCGAGTCGGACGCGTCGGCCTGAAATCACTGCTGTACTTCCAGGCCGGCACGCTGGCCGCGCTCGCGGTCGGCCTGCTCGCGGTCAACCTGTTCAAGCCCGGCACCGGCGTCCACGCCCGCCTTGACCACCTCGACCTGGCCGGAGACGCGGCCCAGTACGTCAAGGAAGGCCAGGATCAGAGCTGGTGGCACTTCCTGACCGACATCGTCCCGTCCAGCGCGATCGGAGCCTTCGCCGACGGCGACATTCTCCAGGTCATCTTCGTGTCCGTGCTGTTCGGCGTCGCGCTCAAGGCCGTCGGCCCGCCGGCTCAGCCGATTATCGACGGCGTCAACCGGCTCAGCGCCGTCATCTTCAAGATCATGTACTACGTCATGCAGGCCGCGCCGGTCGGTGCGTTCGGCGCGATGGCCTACACCATCGGCAGGTACGGGGTCTCCACGCTGACAAGCCTCGGCTCGCTGCTCGGGCTGTTCTACGGCGCCTCGGCGTTCTTCGTCGTGGTCGTCCTCGGCGGCATCACCGCACTGCTGAGGATCAACATCTTCCGGTTGCTGCGTTACCTGCGCGAAGAGTTCCTCATCGTGCTGGGCACCTCCTCGTCGGAGAGCGTGCTGCCGCGCCTGATGACCAAACTCGAAGGGCTGGGCGTCCGCCGCGAGATCGTCGGCCTCACCGTCCCCACCGGCTACTCCTTCAACCTCGACGGCAGCTCGATCTACCTGTCCCTGGCCGCGGTCTACATCGCCCAGGCCACCGACACACCGCTCAGCCTCGGACAGCAGATCGGCCTGCTCGCCGTCATGCTCCTCACCTCCAAGGGCTCCGGCGGCGTCACCGGCGCCGGGTTCATCGCCCTGGCCGCCACCCTGTCCACCGTCGGCACCGTCCCCGCCGCGGGCATCATGCTGATCTTCGGCATCGACAAGTTCATGTCCGAATGCCGCGCCCTGACCAACCTGGCGGGCAACAGCGTCGCCACCCTGGTCGTCGCCCGCTGGGAACACACCCTGGACACCGCCCGCGTCAACCGCGTCCTGCGCACCGGCACCCCCGAACCCCTCACGTCCCCGGCCTCTGACCAGCCCGCCGTCACCGACTCCCGAGCCCTCACCGCCAGCCCATGACAGCCCCTGACGGGCGGCCCGTACCGCCGCACGTACCGACGTCCTCGTCGCCCCTTGGTCATGCCATACGCGGAGAGCGGCCGGGGCATGGTCGTCATGGCCGAGACGCTCTCGCCCGACGGTCGAGTGCGCCGGTGACGGCGGCCAGGAGCAGGGCGGTGGCTGCGAGGAGTGCCCCGATCCAGGTGGGAGCGGTGTAGCCGAGGCCGGCGTCGATCGCGGCGCCGCCGAGCCAGGCGGCGACGGCGTTGCCGAGGTTGAAGGCGGCGATGTTGGCGGCCGAGGCGAGGGCGGGCGCGTCGGCGGCCTGGTCCATGACGCGGGTCTGGACGGCGGGTACGAGCATGAACCCGGTGACGCCGAAGGCCAGGAGGGTGAGCGCGGCGGGGATCCGGGCATGCGCCGTCACGGTGAACACGGTCAGGACCAGGGTGATGCCGGCGAGCGAGGCGTGCAGGGCGGGCATCGGACGGCGGTCGGCGGCCCGTCCGCCGATCAGGTTGCCGGCGAACAGCCCGGCGCCGAGCAGGACCAGCAGCCAGGGCACCGCGCCCGGGCCGAAGCCGGCGACGCGGGTCATGATGGGGTCGATGTAGGTGACCGTGCCGAAGACGGCGCCGAAGCCGAGCGCGGTGATGGCGAGCGCCAGCCACACCTGGGGCCGGCGGAAAACCCGCAGTTCGGCGCGCAGGCCGCCGGACGGCTCGGCCGGCCGTGCCGGGACCAGGACGACGATGCCGATCAGGGCGACCACGCCGATGGCGGTGACCGCCCAGAAGGTGGCGCGCCAGCCGAGCTGCTGGCCGAGTGCGGTGCCCAGCGGCACGCCGAGGACGTTGGCGGCGGTGAGCCCGGTGAACATCATGGCCACCGCCGAGGCCTTTCGGTTGGGGGCGACCAGGCTCGCGGCGACCACCGAGCCGATGCCGAAGAAGGCGCCGTGGGTGAGCGCGGCGACGACTCGTCCGGCCATCAGGACGCCGTAGGAGGGGGCCAGCGCGGAGGTCAGGTTGCCCGCGATGAACAGCGCCATCAGCGCCGCGAGCATGGTCTTGCGCGGGACCCGGGTGCCGGCGGCGGTGAGCAGCGGCGCTCCGACGGCGACGCTGATCGCGTAGGCGGTGACCAGCAGGCCCGCCGCCGGGATGGACAC
Organism: Actinomadura gamaensis; assembly: GCF_042652125.1. Lineage (NCBI taxonomy): Bacteria > Bacillati > Actinomycetota > Actinomycetes > Streptosporangiales > Thermomonosporaceae > Actinomadura > Actinomadura gamaensis. Next base: position 639,131 of record NZ_JBHSIT010000005.1, read on the forward strand.
CGCGAGGTCGGTGGAGATCTCGGTCAGCAGGCCCGCGATGACGAACTCGGTGAGGCCGATGCCGAACGCGCCGACCGCCAGTGCCAGAAGTGCGGCGGGCATCGCGCGGGGCGCTGCCGCGGTGCTCGCGCCGGCGCTTGTGCCAGTGGTCGTGGTCGTCGTCGGTTCGGCGGTCATGCCAGGGCCGCCTCGGTGAGAACGGGGAAGGCGTCGGGATGGCGCGGGTCGGTGGTGGCGATGCCGCGGCTCTGGCCGATGTCGAGGTCGGGGTGGCTGGTCGTCTCGGCCGGGAGCTGCCGGGGACGGGGGAGGGCGGGCAGACGCTCGACGGTGCGGTCACGCAGGTCGGCGACGTGCCGCAGCGGTGAGGCGGGGTGCGCCGGGGGCGGGCCGGATTTCATGGATGTCCTGTTCGGGTGATGCCGCTCCGGGCCGGGGTTTACCGGCCCGGCCCGCAGCGGTGTCCGTCGGTGGGTGGCGGTCCAGGTCAGCGCAGGTCGGCGAGGTTCACCGCGGCGGCCATCGCGCGGTAGCCGGCCGCGTTGGGGTGCTTGTGGTCGCCGCTGTCGAACTCCGGGCGCAGCCGTTCGGGGTCGGCGGGGTCGGCGACGGCCCTGGCGAAGTCGGCGACCGCGTCGTACTCGCCGGACGTGCGGATCCACCGGTCGAGCTGCCGGATCTTGGCGGCGGACGTGGCGGTGTAGTACTCGGCGCCCTTCATCGGCAGCAGCGTCCCGCCGATCACCTTGATGCCGCGGGCGTGCGCGCGGCGGATGATCGCGCGGTGCCCTGCGATCAGCTCGGCGACGCTGCGGTCGGGGTCGGGCTTGTAGGTGGGACGGTCGATCTCGCTGAAGCCGATGTCGTTCAGTCCGGCCAGGACGATCACGGTGCCGACGCGGGGGTTGTCGAGGACGTCCCGTTGCAGCCGGGTGCCGAGCTTCTCCCCGAACCAGGCCGAGTCGGACAGGAGCATGCCGCCGCCGATGCCGGCGTTGAGCACCGGGCGCCGCTTGCCCGCGGCGGCCAGGCGGGCGGCGAGCTGGTCGGGGTAGCGGCTGTCGGTGTCGTTGCCGGACCCGAACCCGTCGGTGATGGAGTCGCCGAGGGCCACCACCGTGTCGCGGTGGGGCGGCTCGCCGGCCAGGTCCACGCCGGACAGGTAGTACCAGCTGTGCGTGGTGGCGCCCTCGCGGAAGGCCGAGCCGTCGGTGTCGGCGCGGTGGTCACCGGAAGCGCGGTAGGTGGTGGCGTATCCCTGAAGGTGCGTGGTGGCCGGGCCGGTCGTCCCGGCCAGGTACAGCGTGACCGTCAGCGACTCCAGCGGTTTCACCGGCAGGTCGGCCGGCTCGCTCACGACCTGGCCGCCGGCCGGGACGACCACCGAACGCGCGCCGCGTCCGAAGGTGAGATGCCGCAGCGATCCCGGGCTCACCGCCGCGCCCCGCCCGGCGCGCGCGATCGTCGCGCCGGTGACCTCCAGCGGCGAGCCGCCGTACTGGTTGGACAGCCGGATCCGCGCCCGCGTCCCGCCCTCGGTGACGCGCACGACCTGCCGCACCGTCTGGTCGGAGAATCCCGCTTCGGCCCAGTTCGGCTCGAAGCCCGTGCTGGGGCGTTGCATGGCCGCCGCCCAGCCCGTCGTCCATCCGCCGGAGGCGAAAGCGGCCTTGGACGTGGCGGCGGGAGCCGGGCCGGCGGCCGCGACGGTGCCGGTGGCCCCCACGGCCAGCGCGAGCGCCGGGACGAGCATGCGAGCACAGCGCCTGGTGCTTTTGAACACGGTCATTCCTCTGGGGCTCCAGGTCAGGAAAGTGGACCTGTTCAGATTCGGTGGTCGAGAATGTCCGCATCAAGATCAATACCGGGAAGAGCCGGTGAGCCCCGCTCACCGCTGGAGGTGCGGGGCGCAGTGGAGCGACATGAGATCGAGACGTTCCTGACGCTGGCCGAAGAACTGCACTTCCGGCGCACGGCCGAGCGGCTCGGGCTGGCGCAGGGCCGCGTCAGCCAGATCATCAAGAAGCTGGAGCGCCGGATCGGCGCACCGCTGTTCGAACGCACCAGCCGGCACGTCCGGACGACTCCGCTGGGCGAGCAACTGGCCGAGGAGCTCCGCCCGCACGTGGACGGGATCCGGCAGGCCCTGCAACGCGCCGTCGACGCCGGCCGCGGCGTCGGCGGAGTCCTGCGAGCCGGATTCCTCGGCGCGGCCGCCGGCCAGTTGCTGCTGGAGACGGTCGGCACCTTCACCGACCGCCATCCCGACTGCGCGGTGCAGATCGCGGAGACGCAGTGGCACGACACCGTCTCGCGGCTCGTCCAGCGCGAGGTCGACGTCCAGTTCATCGATCTGCTGTTCGCCGGCCACCCCGCCCTGACCGCCGGTCCGGCGCTGCTCACCGAGCCGCGGATGCTGGCGGTGCCGGCCGACCACGCCCTGGCCGCCGAGCGGTCGGTGCCGTTGGCGATGCTCGCCGACCATCCCCTGATCCAGGGCCTGACCGACGCACCGCACACGTTCCGGACCGACCGCTTCCCGCACCGCACCCCCGACGGCAGACCGGTCACTCCCGGGCCGCAGGCCGCCAGTTTCGGGGAGGCGCTGACACTCATCGCGGCCGGCAAGGGCGTCTTCCCCGTCGGCGCGCACGCCGCCCGCTTCTACCCCCGTCCGGACATCGCCTACGTCCCCATCCACGACGCCCCGCCCATCGCGTGGGGCCCGGTCTGGCTCACCGCCAACTCCAGCGAACGCATCCGCGAGTTCGTCCGTGCGGCCAAGGACGCGAACACCGCGACCGCATGACGGGGCCGTCGGTCCGCGTGCTCTGACGACCCCAGCCGGGCCTTGGACCGCCGACGAGACCTACGTGCGCCTGCTGCCACCGAGTCGATCAGCTCGGCCCGCCGGAGCATCTTCAGAAACTCCGGCCAGGTCGCCGACGCCGACGACCTGGAGAAGCCCGACCCCGTTTCTGGGCGTCGTCCGCGGCGTGACCGGAACAGGTCGCGCCATGGACGAGCGCGTCCACCCCGCTGTCCAGCGCTTTCACGGGCGGGGATTTGCGCACGCCGGATTAAATTCGTCGCTCTATTTCCTTGCGCACCAGGGGTCGGGACACTATCCGGCGAGTCCATCGAACCGGAGGTGTCTGTTGTTCGACAGGAGAATCGCCGCTCGCCGGGTGATGCTGACGTCCGCCGCCATCGCCTGCGCCGCCGCGGCGACCTGGGCCGGGCCGTCGGCCTCGGCCGCCGAGCACGGGGGCTGGCGGCCGTACCGGACCAGCCCGTTCACCGACACGGGCGTATGCGCGTTCACCGTGCACGGCGACATCGTCCGGGACGAGGAAGAGGTCCGCACGCTCCAGACCTACCCGAACGGCAAGGTCAAGCTGGAGGAGTTCCGGGGTCCGCTGGTCATCCGCTTCACCGGCAACGGCCACTCGGTCGTCCGGGAGGTCTCGGGCTACGGGTGGTTCCACCACCTCAAGGACGGCACGCGCCGCGCACGGATCGACGGCGGCCTCAGCATCGGCGTCCGGCAGGGCAACATCGGCTATCCGGCGGGTGAGTACATCATCCACGGCAAGTTCACCGTCGTCTTCAAGGCGGACGGGAACCAGATCGTCCATGCCGCGCACGCGAAAATCGAGGACCTCTGTCGAACCCTGGCATGACCGCGACGAGCCCGGATCTACGCATGCCGCCCCGGCGTCTGGCCCGCGACCAGGAGAAACGGCCGACATCTCACCGTGCAGCGAGACGCCGCCCAGGCCGAGGCCGACCGGCTCCCCCGCCGGTCCCTACGCCGCCCGGGCCGAGGCCGACCGGCTCCCCCCGGCGGTCCCTACGCAGGCCAGGGCTACTGCCTCGCCCTCGCCCGATTCGGCCAAGGAGCTCCGAACGTCATAGGGGATTTCTGGGCGGCTTGCGGAGGAGGGGTTCGAGGCGGGCGGCGGTCTGGCGGTATCGGCTGACGGGGACGAGGTGGACGCCGTCGAAGGCGCCGCTGTCGCGGATGGCCAGGACGTGGTCGCAGGCGGCGGCGATGCCGGCGTCGGGGTCGGCTTCCACGGCTCGGACGAGCGCGTCGGGGATGGTGATGTCGGGGATGGTGGCGGCGAGGTTGCGGGCCATGGTCGCGCTGGCCAGGACCATCACTCCGGCGTAGACGGGGGCGTCGACGGTGACGGTCTCGCGCCAGCGCAGCAGGTCGTCCAGGCTGTAGCTGACCTGGGCGAACACGAAGTCGGCCTGCTGCTTCCAGGCGGGCAGCGGCCGCATGCCGGCGGCGACGCCGATCCGGAACCGCGGATGCCCGGTGAAGACGGGGTCGGAGGCGGCGGCGCGGGCCTGGTCGAGCATGGACCGCACCGTGAGTTCGCCGGTGCGGTCGCCGGAGGCGGGCTTGTCGCCGTAGACGAACAGGAACCGCTGGACGCCGTAGGCGGCGGCGGTCAGCAGGTCCCGCTGGAAGCCGAGCAGGTTGCGGTCGCGGGCGTTCAGGCAGGCGATCCCGGTCGCTCCCATCGCCTGCACCTCGTGGGCGACCGCCACGCTCGACACCGTCGCCCGCCCGATGTGGTTGTCGGGGATCAGGAACGCGTCCGCGACGGCGTCCAGTACCCCGATCTGGTGTCGGACCCGCCGAAGATCCGGCCGGGTCGGCGGCTCGATCTCACACACCACCTCGAACCCACGTGTCATGCCCTCACCCTAGACGGCCGGTCAGCGGGCCCAAACAGACGTGACAATCCAGCGCCGTCGGTTGTCCGCAGGCTTCTCGCCCCCGGTGGCCGCCGCCGATGGCTTCCGGGGCGCTGCGGTGTCCTGTCGGTGCGGGCCGCGGTCCGGACGATCGGGAGTGGGACGATTCGTGAGAGCTCGGGAGGGTGTCATGAAGGTCGCTCCGAAGGCGTTGCTGTTCGATGTTCAGGGCACTGCGACGGATTTTTTCGCCACGGTGTGCGGTGAGGCCGAACGGATCTCCGCGGGCCGGTGCGAAGGCGTGGATTGGGGCGCCTTCGTCACGCGGTGGCGTGCCGCGTACTTCGCTGCGTTGGAGTCGGCAACGGTGTCCCGGGAGGCTTGGACGAGCGTCCACTCGGTGTATCGCCGGGAGCTGGACAGGCTGCTCGACCATGACGGCATCGCCGTCCTGGGGGAGGAGGAACGCGAGGAGCTGGCGTCGGCGTGGCAGAGACTGACGCCGTGGCCGGACGTGATCGAGGGACTGACTCGTCTCAAGAAGCGCTTCGTGCTCGCGACCCTGTCGAATGCCGACGTGTCCGCGGTGGTGAACATCTCCAAGCGCGGTGGCCTGCCGTGGGACGCCGTCTTCGCCGCCGAGATGGCGGGGGCGTTCAAGCCGGATCCAGCGGTCTACCGGATGGCCGCCGCCTATCTGGGGCTGCCGCCCGGAGAGATCATGATGGTGGCGTGTCACAAGTACGACCTCCGCGCGGCCGGAGCGCTGGGCTTTCGAACCGCCTTCGTGGCGCGTCCCGATGAGTTCGGCCCTCATGGCGTGGTCGATGTGGTGTTCGAGGACGAGTTCGACATCAACGCCGCCGACTTCCTCGATCTCGCTGGTCAACTCGGCTGCTGACCCGTCGGTGAAACGCAGGCGGGATCTCTGCGCCCAGACGCGGTCCCCGTTGTCCCGCACCGCTTCTGCGACCAGCAGGTCGGCACGGACGGGTTCGCCGATGAATCAGGTGCCGTCCGATGGTCTCACTTCCCGAGGGGCCAAGCCCGAACGGATCGGCGAGGCCGGAACAGGATGCCGCAGGGGAGGCTGGAGTGAGGCGCGACCGCGCGGCGGATGCGTTCCACGAGGTCGTGGGCCATGCGCGCCTAAGATCGGAGGGAGTGCGGCGTAGGCGTGCCAGCTTTCTTCTCGGGGATGTCGAGAAGTCGGCGGCGGCTCCGACCAAGAGATGTAAGGGGCCCGCGAGGGCCCGGTGACGGAACCGACGAGTTCGCGAATCCGCAGGAGTCGATATGACCTTCAACGTGCTCGAAACGCCCGAGGTGGACCTCGTCTACGACGTCCAGGGGCCGCTCCCGACGGAGGGCGGACGGCCGCCGCTCGTCATGATCGGCCAGCCCATGACCGCCGAGGGCTTCCGCGCGCTCGCGCCGCACTTCGGCGACCGGACCGTGGTCACCTACGACCCGCGTGGCCTGGGGCGCAGCAGGCGCCGGGACGACCGCACCGACAACGATCCCGAGACCCAGGCCCGCGACGTCCACGCGATCATCGAGGCGCTGGGCGCGGGTCCGGTCGAGATGTTCGCCAGCAGCGGCGGCGCCGTGACCGCTCTCGCCCTGGTCACCGCCCACCCCGGCGACGTGGCGACCCTGGTGGCGCACGAGCCGCCGCTCCTCACCGTCCTTCCCGACGCGGACGCCGCCGAACGCGCCCGGAACGCCGTCCGCGAGGCCTACGAGGCCAGGGGCTTCTTCGCCGGGATGGCCGCCTTCATCGCGATGACGTCCTGGCAGGGCGAGTTCACCGACGCCTACTTCGCCCAGCCCGCCGCCGACCCCGCCGCGCTCGGCATGCCGTCCGAGGACGACGGCAGCCGCGGCGACCCCCTGCTGTCCGACGCGTCCCGGCCGATCACCGGCTACGAGCCCGACTTCCCGGCCCTGAGGAGCGCCTCCACCCGCGTCGTGATCGCCGTGGGTGAGGAGACCGGCGACGCCCTCACCGGACGCACCGCCTGGGCGACGGCCGCCCTGCTCGGTCGGGAAGCCGTCGTCTTCCCCAGCCACCACGGCGGCTTCGCCGGCCCCGAGACCGGCTACCCCGGACAGCCCGAGGCCTTCGCCCGCAAGCTCCGCGAAGTCCTCGGCTGACGCCGGGAGACCTTTAGCTGATCAACCGGGCCCTACCTGTATTGCGGGTGCCGAGCCGGTGTCGCTTACCGGACGGGTGCGAGCCCGGTGACGTGCACCGCGTTGACGTAAAACAGCGGGGGCAGTCCCGAGAGGCTGACGGCGCCGTCGAGGTCATCAGGGCTGGGACGTTGCGGACGTGCTCTTCGGGCAGCAGCGGGTTGACGGGGTTGGCGACCCCGCCGACGGCCTGGGCCGCGAGGACGCGGCGGAGGCACGGCCGCTGTTGTGGAGCAGGAACGCGACGGTCTCTCCAGGGACGAGCCCGACGCCGTCCAGGACGCCGACCTCAGACCAGGAACGTCGGTACGGAGTGGTTTGATCTCCGACATGACGACCTGGTCCGATCTCACCCACGCCTACGGCTCGGCCGAAGACATTCCCGGCCTGTTCGAGCAACTCGATGTGCCCGGTGATCACGACCAGGCGTGGGAGCAGCTGTGGTCGGCGCTGTGGCACCAGGGCACGGTGTACTCGGCGAGCTTCGCCGCGCTCACCCCCTTGGCGGCCCTGGCCGCCGACGATGAACGGCACCGCGACGACCGTCTGCAAGCGGCCGGCCTCGGCGGCGCGATCATGTCCGACGAGCACCAGATGCACGACGCCGGCGACGTCCGGCGACAGTATGCGGCGGAGATCTCCCAACTTCACAAAGCCGCCCAGACCCTGCTGGACGCACAAGCCGATCACGAGACCTACACCATGCTGCTGCAGACGATCCTGGCGTTGGAGGGCGTACCGATCTGGGGCTCCAATCTCGAACAGCTCCTCGGCGAGGAGTACGAGGTGGAATGCCCCGGTTGCGAGACCAGCCTGTTCATCGCGCTGGGATCGCGCGGCTACTTCTCCACCGCCGAGGACTACGCCCTCCAAAACCAGGTTCACGCGCTCGCCCTGCACCCGGCCGATCCCGCCGAGCTACAGACCATCGGCAAGCGGCTGTACGACACCGCCCACGGCGACGGCCAGGCCACCCTCGCCGAGCAGATCCTGCACCTGTTCGGCACCGCCTCCTGCACCGAATGCGGCGCCGCCTTCACCGTCGCCGACCAGGTCACCGAGCTCGACTGATCTCCCTCACCTCAACCCGGCCCCAGAACGAACCTCCCAGGCCACCCGACTGCGACGGCGCAGGTCACATACCCCAGCAGAGAACCATCACGCAAAGGACACCCCGAAACAGTCACAGGCGTCCCGTACGATCGCCCCGTGAACAGCCCCGCGCCCCGGCTCCACGCCCGGCACCGCCTCCGTCAAGCCGAGGCGGTGCTGTCGACACTCGCCGCCGAGATCACCGACCCGCTGACCCTCACCCCCGAGCAGCAGCGGACATGGGACGCGGCGTGGGCACAACGACAGGAAGCCCTCGCCGACATCACCGAACCACCCCGCAGATGGACAACCGCCGCCTGACCCCCACCCCTCCAGGCACAACGCGGCCACCACAGCGACGGCCAACCCACCCCCGCCGAGCAGATCCTGCACCCGTTCGGCACCGGCGCCCCGGACTGGGTATTCAAAAGACGCCGAAGAACCGGTGCCACCGGGTGGGCCGCTGCAAGCGCGCTGCACCAGTTGGTCGGCCGCATCCGTGCAGTATCACGGTGCGTGCAGTCGTGGGGGGTTTCGCGAGACGGATGGCGAGCCAACTTCGGAGTCGTGGGTATCGTTCGGTCCGGTCATTGCTGGTAGCCTTCGGCCGCGCCGCCTGGGCCGGGCGCCGCATGCCTGTCAGCGCCTTTGCCGGTGCGAGCGGGTGGGCTGGGATTGCACCGGGCCCGGCCCTACAGGACGCCTTCAACGACTGTCTGGGTGAGTGGCGGCCCGGTGAACAGGTCTAGTAGCCGGTTGGCGACTTCCACGCATCCCAGTGGGTCGTCGGTGTAGCCCTCGAAGCCCGCGAAGCCGGCTGCCAGCAGGCTTCGCGGCACGGCGTCGGCGTCGAGCAGGACGCGCCAGTACGCCGCGGGCAGCGACAGGTATTCCAGGCCGGTCAGGCGGACGATCTCCAGCGGATCGGCGAGCGTGCCGGGGGCGGCGGTCAGGGTCCGTAGTTTCGGGCAGTCGAAGAGCGCGGCGAGGCTGACCGGGTCGCCCTCCCCCGTGCCGAGGCTCAGCACCTCCAGGTCGGGGTGCGCGGCGGCCTCGATGCTCGGAACGCTGCGGTCGGTGATGTAGGCGACCTGCGGTGTCCCGGCCGGCGGTTGTCTCAGGTAGAGCTCCTGACCGCCGACGATCATGTCGGTGAGCGAGTGGGCGATCAGGTCCGCGCCGATGCTCTTCTCGTGGCTGAGCAGGATCACCTGGCCGGTGTGCCCGGCCGGGCCGGGGGTGAGGTCGATGGCGTAGACGTCGCCGCCGCCGTCCTCCCCGAACGCGATCCAGCCCGGTGATCCGACCAGGCCCTGGACGGGCGAGTCCGGGCGCGTGACGACCGCCTCGAAGGCGGCGAACCGCCACTGGTCCGGGCGGGACTCCGGATCGGCGATACGGAGGTCGTCCAGTTCGTACAGTTCCAAGCGGACGGCGTCGGTGTACCGTCCCACCGCCGCGACGTCGTTGTCGAAGTCGCTCCACCGGGTCCCGCGCGTGACTCGGTAGACGGCTTTGAGTTCCTCGGGCAGCAGGAACCCGAGCCGCGCCTCGGCGGCGGCGATCTCGGCGTCGGTGGCGGGAATCGCCTCGGGCAGCCGCTCGCGCAGCGTGCGCTCCAGCAGCGCCGGGTCGGCGGTGGGCGAGGGCGTGGCGTGCGGGGTCGGCTCAGGCAGCCTGCGCCATGGCTCAGCAACAGCCCCGTCCACGAGGATCAGCTCTTGCGGGCCCTCGGGGCCGAGGCTCGTCCGGGGGACGTCCAGGGAGGCCATCCACCGCAGGACGACCCGTCCGGACGCCTCGAAATCGGCGACGAACGCGACCTCGTCGATGACGGTGTTGTCGCCGAGAACTGCTTGCACCGGCTTCACAGCCTCCTCGGTGGCCCGAGTGGGGGTGAAGCGGACGGCTCGTTCGGGGTCCGTGGGCGGTGGCTTCAGCGCGGTGCTCCAGCCGTTGGTGGAGATCGAACCCGTGGCCTGGCCCACGGGCACGCCGAGGGCGTCCCGCATGACCCGCAGCAGCGGCTCCCAGGTGGCGAAGTCGTCGAGCGCGGGCATGAGCAGCCTCCGGTACGGATCTGGTGATCACCTAGCGGAGCGATTGTGCCGGTTCACCCCGACACTTCCGGTGAAGCATCGAAGATGCAGCGTCGGCCATGATGGTGAGTGCCTGGCCGTAGGGGACAGGAGCACGCCGCGAACTTTTTGGGACGCCTGGCCCTGACCGGGGGCGATGTGGACGGACGCGCAGCAGGTCCTCCTAAGGCGCCGTCCGCATTCAGTCGAGGGAGGCACGGATGTCTGGTCAAACCGCGACGATCTCAGTGCGCTGCGAGTGCGGCGGTCTGGCGCGACGACAGGTGAACCAGTTCGTCCATGATGATGAGCTGTGGTGCGATTCGGAGTTCTCTTGCACGTCCTGCGGCACCCGCCTGTGTGAACACTCGGGGCCGGGTCCGGCGCCTGACCACGTTCGAGAAGCGCTGCTCGCTGTCCACGGACCGGCGAGGCTGCGACTGGCCGGCCCGCTCCGCCGCTTGGTGCCCGCGTTGAAGGTTTTCCGGGAGGTTTCAGGGGCCACGCTGCCGGGGGCTCGTGAGCTGGTTGAAGAACTGAGCCGTGGAGGCTTGACGGGGACACTTCCGGAGATGGAGTTCTTGATGACGCGGCTGCGGCTTCGCGGCGTCCCGGTCACCGTCGATCGGTAGCTCGTTCCGCAGAGACTTTGAGGGAAGCATCGAAGCGGGCTGAACGGCAAGGTCAGAAGTTGCGTTCGAACGATGACCCGGTGAGGTGGGAGCCGGCCACCGAACAGCGGATCACGGGCCATCCCGCGCACACCACCGCCGCCCAGATACGGTGTGGTCAGGCACCAGCACCCACCGGTCTGTTCGCCCCAGAGGGTGGAAGTGCAACCGGCGATTTCGGGGCCCGGGGGTGTTGACGATGGTGCGTCCGGCGGAACGCTAACCGCGTTCCGCCGGACGCACCACGGACGGCGTCACCGTCTTTCTGGGGGGCATGTCAGTCCTCTTAGGACGAGTGAGTGCGTTTTGCCGAGGTACTTTGCGCTGGTCTCTCCGCCGCCATCATCCACATCGCGGTGAGTGACTTGATGACACGCCGCCTCACCGGCGCGAACGCCGTTACCTGGCGAGGCACTTGACACCCTCAAAGGCAGGACGAAACTCCCTCTCATCGTCTGCAGGTTCTGGGTCAGGTGCGCTCGCTGTCCAGGAGAGGCATGAGGGGGGCGGCGTAGCGGCTTCCGGCTACGGCCTCGGCGGGTATTGCGCGGTCGATCGCGGTCAGGTCGTCGGGGGTGAGGGAGAGTCCGGCGGCGGCGACGGTGGCGGGGATTCGGTGCGGGCGGCGGGTGCCCACCACGGCGACCAGGGACGGGAAGCGGGTCAAGGCCCAGGCGATGGCGAGCTGGGCGATGGTGACGCCGCGGGCGTCGGCCAGGGGGCGGAGGCGGTCGGCGAGGGCGAGGTTGGTGGGCAGGTTCTCGGGGCGGAAGCGCGGCAGGTAGCCGGCGCGCGGGTCGCCGCCGGGCGGTGGCGCGTACGCGCCGGTGAGAAGGCCGCGGCTGAGGACGCCGTAGGCGGTGACGCCGATGCCGAGTTCCCGGCAGGTGTCGAAGATGCCGTTGGTCTCGGGGGAGCGGCTGAACAGGGAGAACTCGATCTGCACGTCGCAGAGGGGGTGGACGGCGTGGGCGCGCCGGATCGTCCCGGCCCCGACCTCCGACAGGCCGATGTGCCGGACGTGCCCGGCCTGCACCATCTCGGCGATCGCGCCGACGGTGTCCTCGATCGGGGTCGCGGGGTCGAGACGGCTGGGCCGGTAGATGTCGACGTGATCGGTGCCGAGGCGGCGCAGCGAGTAGGCGAGCGCGTTCTTGACGTGCGCAGGACGGCCCTCGATGCCGACGAACGTCCCGTCGGGGTCGCGCAGCCCGCCGAACTTCACACTGAGCAGCGCCCTGTCGCGATGCGCGCCCAGCGCCTTGCGGATGATCTCTTCGCTGTAGCCCATGCCGTAGAAGTCGCCGGTGTCCAGGACCGTGATCCCCGCGTCGAGAGCCGCGCGGACGGTGGCGACGAGATCGGCCTCATCGGTGCCCTCGGACAGCGCCTCGCAGCCGAGCGCGATGGGCGCCACCAGGGGGCCTTCGGTGCCGAGACGACGGAACCGCATGGAAGACCGCCTTTGGGGGATGTGGGCGCGTCCTGCAAGCGTTGACCCATCAACAGTAGGAAGGGTGGTGTTGCACATCAACACCACAGGGCGGTGCCGCTCTGCCCGTGGACGCCGCCGTGCAGCTCTGGTTCGCCTTCAAGCGCGCCTGCGAGGTCGTCCGGGCGCGAGCCTCGCCAGCATCGCCGAGGTCGCCGAAGCCGCGGGCCTCTCCGAGCCCGACCTCCTGATCGACAAGGCCGGCGGCGGCCTTCGGCAGAGCGAACTGGCCGCCGCGCTCGGCTGGGACCGCGCCCGGAGTCCCCACCATCTTCACCCGCCTGTAGGGAGGGGCCTCAATGCACCGTTTACACCGGATGTCCGAGGGAACCGGGCGGTAATGATCTTTGAGGGGTTCGCGCTGGAGCGGGTGGACGTCGGTGAGGCCGAGCTGCGGGTGCGGTACGGCGGTGAGGGTCCGCCCGTCCTCCTGCTGCACGGGCATCCCCGCACGCACGCGACCTGGCACAAGGTGGCGCCGCTCCTCGCGGAGCGCTACACGGTGGTGTGCCCGGACCTACGCGGGTACGGCCGGTCGTCCAAGCCCCCGACCACCGACGATCACGCGCCGTACTCCAAGCGGGCGATGGCCCGTGACTGCGTCGCGCTGATGCGGGCACTCGGCCACGAGCGGTTCGCGGTCGCCGGGCATGATCGCGGCGGCTACGTGGCGACGCGCATCGCGCTGGATCATCCGGACGCCGTGGCGGCGCTGGTCGCGATGGACGTCGTGCCGATCGGCGAGGCACTGGCCCGCTGCGATGCGAAGTTCGCCGCGGCCTGGTGGCACTGGTTCTTCTTCGGCCAGACCGCCAAGCCCGCCGAACGGATCATCAACGCCGACCCGGACGCGTGGTACAAGGCCACCGACGCCCACATGGAGCCCGAGGCCTGGGCCGACTACCAGGCCGCCATCCACGACCCGGACACCGTGCACGCGATGCTGGAGGACTACCGCGCCGGCCTCGGCATCGACCGAGCCCACGACGACGCCGACCGCGCCGCCGGACGCGTCGTCACCGCACCGACCCTGCTGGTGTGGGCCGCCCAGGACGACATGCATTACCTGTACGGCGATCCGCTGGAGATATGGCGCACCTGGGCGACGGACGTGCGCGACCGCACGATCGACTGCGGCCACCACATCGCCGAAGAGGCCCCGCACGAGTTCGCCGACGCCGTGATCGCATTCCTCGACGAGTGCGGTCCACTCGACGCGCAGCCGTCCCAACCGTCCACGCTCTAGAGAGCGGGCAGGACTGATCGCGCCGCTCAGGGGTTGAGGGAGTGAAGAGGTGAGACTCCGAACAGCAGAGCGGACGGCGAAGCGGGCGGCGGCGCTCGCCGCCTAGGACAGCTGCCCGCGCAGCCGATGCCGCGGCACGATCGAATCGGGAACAGCGGGCCTCGAAGGCGTCGGCGTCCCGCCGCAGAGGAGCATCGCCAGACTGAGGGTGTGCTGCGCCGCTCATACCAGCAAAAGGCGAGTCCCACGCGCCTCCCTGCTCCCATCTCCCGTCACCAGCGGCGAAACAGGTGTCCGGAAGTGCCCGAAGGGTGGAGGTTTCGCACCCAGAGCGCGGGTAGACGGGCGCAGAGGACAAGACGAGGAGGACGAGATGTCCCATGAGGAGACCGGTCAGGTGACCGGCACGAAGGACAAGGACTACAACATCATCTGGTTCACCGAGGCGTGTCTGAGCAACGTCCTTCGCCTCGAGACCTACATCCAGGACGCGCAGCGGGCCGGCGACCAGGAACTGTCCGACTTCTTCCGCCGTGCCCAGGCCGACAGCCGCAAGGGCGCCGAGCAGGCCAAGGAACTCCTCAAGAAGCGCCTGACCACCTGACGCCCGGCAGCGAGCGAGGACGGGCGGTGGCACCGACCCGTCGAGCCGGATACGACCGGCGCCGCTGCGGCGGCCGGCTGGAGGACCGACGAGCCCGTGGGCCGGAGAGAACCCTCCGGCCCACGGGCTCCGTTCGTATGGACGGCCAGGTCGAAGCGGTGGGGCGAACCGTGCCGTTCCGGAGGGGCGGCGGTGACGCGCCCGTCACGTACGGCGGGCGCCAGGACCTTGCCGACGTGCGGGCGCCTAGGCTGGCGCGGATGGGGCTGCTGTTTCCGCTGGGAGAAGACGAGGACGGGCCGCTGTACCGGAGGGTGCGGCGCGGCCTGGAGGACGCCATCCTCGCCGGGCGCTTCGAGGACGGGCGGCTGCCGTCGTCGCGGGAGGTGGCGGCCGAGCTCGGGGTGTCGCGGAACACCGTGAACCTGGCCTACCAGGAGCTGATCACCGACGGGGTGGTGATCGCCCGGCCGCGGTCCGGGCATGTGGTGAACGAGGAGTTGGCGGCGCGCAGGAGGGCGGACCCGACCGAGCACGCCTCGCCCGGCTGGCTCGCACGGCTCGAGTCACCGCCGGGCGCGGACGACCTGCCGCACGTCCGCAAGCCCGAGCACTGGGACCGCTATCGGTACGCGTTCGTCACAGGGCATCTGCCTTCCGAGGCGTTCCCCGACCGCGCCTGGCTGCGCTCCCTGCGCGAGGCGTTGCGGGGCGAGCACCGGCGGTTCAGCCTGCAGGACGGCATCGACGTCGACGATCCGCTGCTGACCGAGCTCGTCTGCCGGGAGATCCTGGCCGGCCGGGGGATCGCCGCGAACCCCGAGCGCGTGCTGATCACCGTGGGATCGCAGCAGGGCCTGCACCTGGTGGCCGGTGCGCTGGTGGGCGAGGGCAGCCGGGTCATGGTCGAGAATCCCGGGTATCCGGACGCCCGGCACATCCTCGCGCGCGCCGGCGCCGAACTGGTGCCGGGCGAGGTGGACGACGGCGGCCTCATCGTGGACGAGCGGCTTCTGGACGTCGCCCTGTGCGTCACGACCCCGGCCCACCACTACCCGTCGAACGTCACGATGACCGGTCAGCGGCGCCAGCGCCTGGTCGCGCTGGCCCGGGAGCGCGACATCGTGCTGGTCGAGGACGACTACGACAGCGAGCTGCGCTACGTCGGCCGGGCCTCACCGGCGCTGGCCTCGCTGGATCCCGACGCGGTGATCTATCTGGGCAGCTTCTCCAAGTTCCTGGCCCCGGGGCTGCGCCTGGGCTTCGTGTCCGCGCATCCCGTCCTGCTCGAGCACCTGCGGGATCTGCGCCGGTACACGATCCGGCACCCCTCGGGCCACCAGCAGCGGGCGCTGGCCCTGCTCATCGCGTCCGGGGAGTACCGGCGCGGCGTACGGCACCTGCGCGAGGCGATGCGGGTGCGCTGGGAACGGACGGTCGCAGCCGTGCGCCTGCACCTGCCCGACTGGGTCATGCGCCCGCGCGCGGGCGGCGTCAGCGTCTGGATCGGCGGCCCTCCCGGCCTGGACACCCGCGAGCTGGCCGCGCGCCTGGACCCGCGCGGCGTCCTGATCGAGCCGGGCGACACGTTCTTCTTCGACTCGCCGGGACCCGCGCGCGGCCCGATCCCGCGGCATTGGATCAAGCTCGGCTTCGGCGCCCTGGCCCCCGAGCGGATCGACGAGGGCGTGGCCGTCATCGCCGACGAGGCGAAGAAGCTGCTCGGCTAGCCATCTGGTACCTGCCGAACTGAACGAACTGGTTCTTTGCAGGGAGCCACTCCAGCGCCTACGATCCATTTCCAACTATTTCGGTCGGTTATATCGAAAGGGGTCCGGTGTGCTGCGAGCCGTCGGGCTGCGGGCCGGGGGAGTGCTCGCCCTGCTGGCGATCTGGTGGGGCGTCGCGGCCACGCACCTCTGGTCGGAGGTCTTCGTCCCGTCCCCCGGAGCCGTCTGGCACCAGCTCGTCCAGACGTCCACCACGCACGACGGGCAGCGCGGCTACGGCGGCCACCTCCTCTATGAACACCTGCTGGCCAGCCTGCGCCGCATCCTGCTCGGCAGCCTCTACGGCGTGGTCGGCGGCATCGTCCTCGGGCTGGTGCTCGGGCTGGTTCCGACGGTGCGCGCGCTTCTCGGCCCGCTGGTGACCTTCGTCCGGACGCTGCCCCCGCTGGCGTACTTCAGCCTCCTGATCATCTGGTTCGGCATCGACGAGTCACCCAAGATCGTGCTGCTGTTCGTGGCCGCCCTGCCGCCGGTCGCGGTGGCCACCGCCGACGCCGTGCGCGGCGTGCACGAGGACTACGTCTTCGCGGCCCGGTCGCTCGGGGCGCGCCGATGGCAGATCCCGCTGCGGATCGTCCTGCCCTCGATCCTCCCCGAGGTCATCACGGGCGTCCGGGTCGCCGTCGGCGTCGCCTACACCACGGTCGTCGCGGCGGAGACCGTGAACGGCGTGCCCGGCATCGGCGGCATGATCCGCGACGCCCAGCGCTACACGCAGACCGACGTGGTGGTCCTCGGGCTGCTCACGATCGGCGCCTCCGGCCTGCTCATCGACGGCCTGCTCCAGCTGGCCGAACGCCGCCTGGCGCCCTGGCGCGGCAAGTCCTGACCCCCGTACGACACTGACGGACAGAAGGCATCCATGAAGAAGACCCACGGCCCGGCGTTGCTCGCCACCTTCGCCACCGCGCTCTCCCTCGCACTCGCCGCCTGCTCCTCGGGTACGGGAGCGGCAAAGGCTGCAGGGGGCGGCGCCGCGAACTCCGACGGCAGTCCCAAGACGCTGCGCATCGGCTACCAGCTCATCCCGAACGGCGATCTGGTCGTCAAGGACCAGCGGTGGCTGGAGAAGGCCCTGCCCAAGACCAGGATCACGTGGTCGAGGTTCGACTCGGGCGGCGACGTCAACACCGCGATGATCGCCGGTTCGATCGACATCGGCCTGGCCGGGTCCAGCCCGGTCACCAAGGGCCTGTCGGCGCCGCTGAACATCGGGTACAAGGTGCCGTGGATCTTCGATGTGATCGGGGAGAACGAGGCCCTCGTCGCCCGCAGGGCCACGGGGATCGCCGAGCTGAGGGGGAAGAAGATCGCCACCCCGTTCTCCTCGACCTCGCACTACAGCCTGCTGGCCGCGCTCCAGGACGCCGGGCTCAAGGAGACCGACGTGAAGATCGTCGACCTCGAGCCGCCGGACATCCAGGCCGCCTGGAGCCGCGGCGACATCGACGCCGCCTACGTCTGGACGCCCGTCCTGTCGGAGCTGGAGAAGACCGGCAAGGTCCTCGTCACCAGCAAGGACCTCGCCGCCAAGGGCAAGGTGACGGCCGACCTCGCGGTCGTTCGGACGGCGTTCGCCGACAGGTACCCCAAGGCGCTGTCGGTCTGGCTCCAGCAGGAGGACCGCGCGATCAAGCTGATCCGCAGCGACAGGACGACGGCCGCAGCGGCGGTGGGCCGCCAGCTCAACGTGTCGCCGGACGACGCGTCCAAGCAGATCGACCAGCTCGTCCTGCTGGACGGCAGGCAGCAGGCAGGGCCCCAGTACCTCGGGACGGCGTCCCGGCCGGGAGCCTTGGCGCAGAACCTGTACAGCGCGGCCCAGTTCCTCAAGGCGCAGAACAAGATCCCCACCGTGCCCGACCTGGACGTCTTCCAGCGCGGCCTGGCCGGCAAGGAACTCGGCGATGCCTTCCTCCGATAGCCCGATCCCGACCTCGGACGGCCCGACCTCGACCTCGGACGGCCCGACGACCTCGGACGGCCCGACGCCCTCCGGCGGCCAGGCGGCGGCGGTCTCGCTCGACGCGGTCTCGGTGACGTACGGCGGTGACCGGCGGCTGGGCGGTCTGCTCGGCCGAACGGACACGGTGGACGCCCTGCGCGAGGTCGACACCGACATCCCGGCAGGCGAGTTCGTCACGATCGTCGGACCGTCGGGCTGCGGGAAGAGCACGCTGCTGCGCCTGGTCGCGGGCTTCGCCCGGCCGAGCCGAGGCGAGGTCAAGGTCGCCGGTGAGCCGGTCACCGGTCCCGGCCCCGACCGCGGCGTCGTGTTCCAGCAGCCCCGGCTCTTCCCCTGGCTCAACGTGCGCCGGAACGTGGAGTTCGGCCTGCGGATGACCGGTGTCCCCGTGGCCGACCGCCGGACGCGTACCGCCGAACTGCTCGACCTGGTCGGGCTGTCGGAGGCGGCCACGCGCCTGCCGCACGAGCTGTCCGGCGGGATGCAGCAACGCGCCGCGATCGCCCGCGCCCTGGCCCCCGGCCCCCGCATCCTGCTCATGGACGAGCCGTTCGCGGCTCTCGACGCCCTCACCCGCGAGCGCCTGCAAGAGGAGCTGCGCCAGATCTGGCGGCGGACCGGCACGACCGTCCTCTTCGTCACGCACAGCGTCGACGAGGCCGTCCTGCTCGGCACCCGGATCATCGCCCTCAGCAGGCGCCCCGGCCGCGTCGTCCTGGACGAGACCTCCACGCTGCCGCGCGAGGAGTCCCCGCACGCCCACCCCGGCTTCCTCGCCCTTCGCGAGAAGCTCGCGGCCACCGTGCGCGCGGCCGCCGCCTGACCACTGGAGAACCACCACCATGTGCATCCTGTGCTCCGACAATGTCGGCAGGCGCGCCGTCCTCGGCGGTTCGCTGGCCGCCGCCGGCACCGCACTGCTCGCCGAGGGCCACCGCTCGACCGCCGCCGACCTCGACCGGGCCGGCGGCACGCTGCCGATCTGGGCGGCGCACACCAACGCGCACATGGGCGTGGCCAACGTCCACATGGGCGTGGCCGACGTCCACATGGGCGTGGCCGACGTCCGTATCCACGGCAACGGCGACGCGGCCATCGACGACCTGCTCGACGCCTACGAGTCCGCCATCGCCGAGCACGGACGGCGCGACCACAGGATGCGGATCGAGCACGCCCAGACCGTTCGCGAGGACCAGCCGGACCGCGTGAGACGGCTCGGCGTCCAGGCGTCGTTCTTCGTCTCGCACACCTACTACTGGGGCGACCCGCGCCGCGACATCTTCCTCGGCCCCGAACAACGGGCCGAGAACCCGCTGACCGTCCGGCCGCACGCGATCAAGGACAGCGAGGTGCTGCAGACCATCGTCGGCGGCCGGGCCGTCCACACCGCCTGACTAGAAAGGGATGCCCCGTGCGTTTCCACTGGTTCCTCCCCACCACCGGCGACGGGCACGACGTCCGTACGGCGATCATGAACACCGACGCGTCCCGTTCCGCGTCACGCCCGGGCAGCGTCCGCTACCTCTCCCAGGTGGCCCGCGCCGCCGAGGACGCCGGTTTCGAGGCCGCGCTCACCCCGGTCGGCGCCGGCTGCCCCGACCCGTGGATCGTCTGCGCCGCGGTGGCCCAGCACACCGACCGGCTGAAGCTGCTGGTGGCCTTCCGGCCCGGCTCCACCCTGCCCACCCTGCTCGCCCAGCAGGCCCAGACCTTCCAGGAGATCTCCGGCGGACGGCTCCTGCTGAACGTCGTCACCGGCGGCGACCCCGTGGAACAGCGCGCCTACGGCGACTTCCTCGATCACGACGCCCGCTACGACCGCACCGCCGAGTTCCTTCACGCTCTCCGCCGCACCTGGACGGGAGACCCCTTCGACTTCCGCGGCGACCACTACACCATCGAGAAGGGAGGCCTGACCACACCCCTCACCGACCCCCCGGAGATCTATTTCGGCGGCGCGTCCCCGGCCGCCGAACGCGTCGCGGCCGAGCACGCCGACGTCGCCCTCATGTGGGGCGAACCCCCGGCCGCGATCGCCGAGCGCGCCACCAGGCTGCGAGCCGCGGCCGCCGCCCGCGGCCGCGCGCTCCGCCTGGGCATCCGCCTCCACGTCATCGCCCGGGACACCACCGAGCAGGCCTGGGCGGAGGCCGACCGCCTGTTGGCGGGCATGGACCCCGCCCGGATCCAGGCGGCCCAGCGACGCTTCGCCCGCTTCGACTCGACCGGCCAGAGCCGCATGACCGCCCTGCACGGCGGCGACACGCGGAGCCTGGAGGTCTCGCCCGGCCTCTGGGCGGGCGTCGGCCTGGTCCGCGAGGGCGCGGGAACGGCCCTGGTCGGCTCCGACGCCGAGGTCACCACCCTGATCCGCGAGTACGCCGCCCTGGGCATCGAGGAGTTCATCCTGTCCGGCTGGCCCCACCTGGAAGAGGCCTACCGAGTGGGCGAGTACCTCCTCCCCACCCTCACCCCGGCCACGACCTGACCCTTCGCTTCGCTGGTCGTGCTCCGTCCGCTCCTCTTCGATGGCAAATGTCAGCCTCCATCGCTTGCTGACGGCCCGCACCGGGGGTCCGTCATGGATCGGCGCCGGATATCGCTGCCGGGCGGCGGCGCGGCCGGACCGTCCCGGCGCGCGACGCCAGGCAGGCCGTCGGCGATGATGTGGGCGTGGAGTACGGGTCCAGAGTGCCGCGTCCGCCGCTGGACGGGCTGATCGACGACATCTATTACCTGGAGGGCGTCCCGCCGTACTCCCGGTTGATGCTGCCGGCGGCACCGGCGCCGTTGCTCATCGTCAATCTCGGGGACCCGTTCCTCATCCGCGCCGGCACCGCCGTTGAGGCCCTGGAGTACGCCGACGGCTGCGCGGTCACCACACCCACCCGCGCGTGGGAGTTCGGCTACCCGACCCCGACCCGCTCCGTGGGTGTCCACTTCAAGCCGTGGGGCCTGGCACCGTTCCTTCCGGTGCCCGCGGCCGAGTTGTGTGACCGACCGGCGACGATGGAGCAGATCTGGGGCCGGCCCGCGATCACCGAGTTGCGACGCCGGCTGAGCCTGGCGGACGCACCGGACGAAATGTTGATGGTGCTCGAGGAGGAACTGGAGCGACGGCTGCGGGTGATCGATGGTCTGGACCTGATCCGCCGAACGAGCGGCGCCATCGCGGAGACAGGCGGGACAGTGCCGATCAGCGACCTCGGTGTCGCAGCCCGCGCCAGCAGCACCTACCTGGCGAAGCGGTTCAAGGCCATCGTCGGCGTCACGCCGAAACGGCTGGCTCGCAGCTACCGCTTCAGCTCCGCCGTGTTGGCGATCGACGTCGCCGCACCGATCGACTGGGGAGACGTCGCCGCTGACGCCGGATACTTCGACCAGGCCCATTTCGTGCACGAGTTCAGGGAGTTCACCGGGCTCACGCCGACCCGGTACATCGAAGTCCGGCGGCGATTCCTGCGCGACCATCCCGGCCACGCACTGGACGGCTGGCCGCTGCCGGCCGATTGATTTCTTACAAGAGCGACGTCTCATGCCGCACAAGACTGGGGCCCCCGAAACGAGGAGGAACCATGGGGAAAGTGGTCATGAGCGCGTCGGTCTCGGTGGATGGATTCATCGCGGCCGAGAACGACGATCCCGGTCCGATCTTCGAGTGGCTGACCAGCGGTGACGTGCCGTTGGACGACGGTGGCGTACTGAAGGTGTCGCAGGCGTCCTACGACTACACCCGGCCGTACTGGGACGAGATCGCAGTGACGATCGCCGGCCGCCACGTCTTCGACATGACCGACGGCTGGGACGGCACGCCACCGTCCGGCGTCGCCCACGTGGTCGTCGTGACGCATCGGCCGACGCCCGAGGGCTGGGACACCCGGGCGCCGTTCCACTTCGTCGACGGCATCGAGGCCGCCATGGCCGAGGCGCAGAAGCTTGCGGGCGACCGTACGGTCGAGGTCGCCGCCGGCGACGTCGGCGGCCAGATGCTCGCGTCCGGGCTGGTCGACGAGGTGCGCATGGACATCGCGCCCGTCGTGTTCGGGTCCGGCAAGCGCTACTTCGGCTCCGTCGACGCACAGCACCTCTTGGAGGATCCAGACGTGGTGATCCAGGGCAACCGGGTGCTCCACCTGCGCTACCGGGTGCGCCGGTGACCGATCTGAGCGAGCACGCGAAGAAGTCCACTGCGACGGTGACACCAGACCGGGCCTTCGGCTGCGTTCGTGCATCGCTGCCCTGGGATGGAAGTCGAGATCCTCCAGATCGGCAAACCTCGACTCGCCTGCCGCTACCTTCGCCTGCCCTGACCTGACCAAGTTGTGCCGGCTCGATGAGCTCGGCCCAGCCGTCACCGGCTTCAAGACCGCCACCACCGAAGAGCTCCCCGACGCGACAGCGGTCATGGATCCCTTCCACGTCGTGCACTTGGCCGACCGATGCGCTGGACCGGTGCCGCTGCCGGTGCCGCCGCCGGGGCCAGTTGGCGATCCAAGGTCACCGCGGCATGAAGAACGACCCGCTCTACTCCGCGCGCAGGACCCTGCAGACCGGTGCCGGGCTGCTCACCCGATCAGCACCGGTGTCCCGAACTCACTGGTCGAGGTCACCGCACTCGGCCGCACGTTGAAGAAACGGGCAGCCGACGCGCGGGCCTACTTCGATCGGCCCGGCACCAGCAAGGGTGGCTGCCGGTCGACTTCGGTACAAGCCCATCGCGATGGCCGCCCGTCCGCCTGGAGAGCGGCGCGGGGACAGGGGCGCGGGCGCAAAGAACACTTCGGGGAGGCAGACGCCGGCGCCGCGGCCCCGGTCCTGCTCGGTGGCGTTTTTCGGCGTCCCGTTGGCCCTGCGCGCTTGGGGTGTTCGGTGGATCTCGTGCCGACGGGCAGGGCCGCTCGCGCGGTCCTGCCCGTCGGTGGTCTGCTGCTGGTGCGCGTCGTTAGAGCGCGCGGACCATGTCGGCCTGCATGCCCCTGGGGCCGCGGATGGAGGTGAACTCCACCTTCTGGTTCTCTTCCAGGGTGCGGAACCCGTCGGTGTCGATCACCGACTGATGGACGAAGATGTCGCCGGTGCCGTCACTGGGGGCGATGAACCCGAATCCCTTGTCGGGGTTGAACCACTTCACGGTTCCCTGAGTCATTGGGGTGTCCTCTCATCGGGCGACGGACCGCGCGGCTGCGCGATCCGGGCTGCTGGCCGTACGCCCGTCTGGAGTTGCCCCCAAAAGGCAAAACGCCCGCCGGAAGAACTCCGCGGGCGTTTTCACGTTCGCAAAACTCGACTACAACCATTGGTACCGACCCTACACCAGATCGGCAGAATCCGCTGGGCTCAGCCCCCCACGGCAACTTTGGGCGTCAGCCGCCGAGGTGGACGGGCCCTGCGGGGGACCCGGAAACAGCAACTTTCGGCGAAGTACCAGCACCGAATTCCGTCGGTGATTCTGGCCTGTTTCCCCAGCCGCCCGAACGTGTTCAGCCCGGCGGAATCGCCGAAGGACGCCTGCGACAGATCTAGGGTGATTCGCTGCCCGGAAGCCTTCGCCAGGAGCTCGCTGGACCTCGCAGAGGACCGCTGGCGCGCTGGCGGCGTCCAGCCGCCCCTCTGCCGCCGCCGGATGGCCAGGCCGCCGGGGAAGAACCCGACGGCCATGGCCAGCAGGCCAGACCCGTTCAGGGGCTTTTGCTGAGGTTCTGGTCGAGGCGTTGCTGGAGTTGGAGGTTGATCTTGTGGGCTTCGGCGAGCTGGTCTTCCAGGATGATGATGCGGCAGGCGGCGTCCAGGGCGGTGCCCTGGTCGACCAGGTCGCGGACGCGTTGGGCCAGGCGCAGCTGGTAGCGGGAGTAGCGGCGGTGGCCGCCGGCCGAGCGCTGGGGGACGAACAGTTTGGCGGCGTCCAGGGCGCGCAGGAAGGCGGGGGCGACGTTCAGCAGTTCGGCGGCGCGGCCCATGCTGTAGGCCGGGTAGTCCTCGTCGTTGAGCTTGTCGTCCAGCGGGTCCGGACCGGTGCCGGTGGCGGTGGCGCGGGTGGTCTCAGGTTGCATGCATTCCTTCCGTGTCGATCATGCGGGTGCGTGCCGGGCCGACGCCGACATGGGCCCCGGCGCCGCGCTGCGGCACCGGGGCCCCCTTTTGAGGAACAACACCATCTATCCGGCCGTCCGGCCTATCCGGTTGTACGGCCGGTTCGGCTCCGCGGCGCCCGCTC